>NZ_JAAUOE010000099.1 GCF_017114915.1 Pseudomonas frederiksbergensis | reverse complement strand
GATCGCGAAGATCACCGTGGCGCTGGCATTGCCCGTGCGCCCCGTGACATCGCCGTTGGTTTCCTTCCACAGATTGATCTGCGTGCCGTCGGTTGTATCAAGGCCCGAATCCGATCCGTTGCCGTTGACGATGGACAGCGTCACCGCCGTCGTCGCGCCCACGGTATCGGTCCCGGTAGACGTCGTCGTGTCGGCCAGATTCACCCCCGCGACCGCACCGATCGGCGCGCCGTAGGTGCCCGCGAACGGGTCGGTACCAGGCGGTACGTCGTCGTCCTCGGCGTTGGCGTCGTTCGCGTCCACGCCCAGCGATTCGTCCAGTACCAGGTTGTCGGCCGTGCGCGCGATCTGCGCCGTCGGCCCGTCATCGTGGAACGTCAGCTCCGAGAACTGATTCGGTGTGGTATTGGAATTGACCAGCCTGAAGCCACCAATGTCGAAGGGGGCGTCGAAGTTGGTGTCGGCCGAACCGATGTTGTCGATCAGCGCCCGGTTGTGTAGGCCGTTGGTGTTGTAGGCGATCAGGTCGTTGGCTTCCAGGCCTTGGATCACCACGGTCTTGTCGCTGCCGAACGTGACCGTGATGCCGCTCAGCGTGGTGGGGGTCGTTCCAATACTGGTCTTGTCAAACACCAGGGTCTCACCTGGAACCGCATTCTTGCCGTGCCCACTGGGCTGGGTGGTGATGGTGACCTTGTTGACTTCCACCAGCGTGTTGGCGTGCAGGTTGTCGATGAAAGCAGTACCTGGATGAAAAGCCGTTGTGGAGGCGCTGATCTGCAGCGTGGATTTATCGCCCGAAGACGATTGCACAACGGAAAAACTGGCCCCATTGGTGCCGTAGAGCTCGTCGAAGTCGATGTTGGCCTCCACGTCCGCTTCGTTCTGGTCCAGGAATCCAACCGAGGTCGCCGAATGGTCAGCGTTGACGGTGTAGTCCGGGTTCGCGCCTTTCGCGAAGGTGAAGTACAAGCCGGTGCCTTCCACGACTTGCTGGCTGTTGGTGCCCAGAGTGGTGGGGCCGCCGCCCTGGCCGGTGTTGACGGTGTCGCCGTCGGTGATGGCGGAGGTATCGCTGGACTGGTTGATTGGGTCCTTGCCGGTGACGATGATCACCGCGTCAGCCGCGCTGGGGGTTCCATCGCCGTACATCAGGAACAGGTTCTGGCCTGAAGGTGCGCCTGCCAACGAGAAGTCGCTGCGATTGCTGACCGAGACATTGAGGTTGTAGACGCTCAAGGCGTCGTCGGGGTTGGTGGTAATCGGGTGCTCGATTTCCTCGTACTGCACCATCCAGACCTTGGAGCCCACGGCGTTCAGATCGGAGCTCTGGGCGGCACCGGAAGCGTCCGTGGGTTGCAGGTACGCGGCGAAGACGATGTCGCCGGTGTCGTTTGCCGTGCCGTCGGCATTGGCCTTGCGGCCGAACACGACGTTGTTCTCATCAATGCCCAGGTCGAGGCCCGTATAGCTGTAGAGGTAAATTTGCGTGCCGTCGACGGTCAGCAGGGGGACGCCAGGCGCAGACAGTGCCAATTCCCCAAGCAGCGGACCACCCGTGGCATTGGTGAAGGCCAGATCGGTGACATCGACCCCGAAACCGCTGAGCATGGGACTGCCATCAAGGTCGGCGTTGGTGCCGTTGCTCACGGCTACGGTGACGTTGACCCCAGTGAGATTCTGCACCACCACGGCATTCAAAAGCGTGTCGAATGCAGCAACGCCGGTGGTTTGGAAGCCCAGACCATCTTTAACGTCGTTGCCTGTGGTGTCGCTGCCCCCGGCCGTCGCGTTCTGCTTACCCGACGTCTCGTCGATGATCATTGTTCCGGTGATGGTGATAGCCATGATCTACTCCCGAAAAATTCCGGTCATCGAGGCCTGACCGGTGACCTTTGATCGCAACTATGGCTATGCGCCAGGGATTGCACATCGGCCGATACTCCCAGACGGGCTGGGAGTTTCAGACTACTTGGGAGGG
>NZ_JAAUOE010000098.1 GCF_017114915.1 Pseudomonas frederiksbergensis | reverse complement strand
GGTAGGGGTTTTGTTTTGCCCGCAGGAAAGTCTGACTTGCAGGGTTTCTATGCAACCGCTCGGGGCATGGCTATCATGCGGGCCTCATTGTGAGGCGAGACTTGCATGTTGACGTTGTTAAAGCTTCTTAAGGATGGCCGATTCCATTCGGGACAGGCCCTGGGTGTTGCCTTGGGCGTCAGTCGTAGCGCTGTATGGAAGCAGCTTCAACATTTGGAGGCTGAACTCGGTTTGTCCATTCATAAAGTGCGCGGTCGCGGCTATCAACTATCTGCACCATTGACGTTGCTTGATCCTGTCGAGATATGCGCGCGTGCGCCTTCCTGCGAGTGGCCCATTCTAGTCTTCGACTCAATTGACTCTACCAACGCTGAAGCCTTGCGCGCTATCGAGCGTGGCCAGGCCGCGCCATTTTTGGTGCTCGCTGAGCGGCAGACGGCCGGTCGCGGACGGCGTGGACGCAAGTGGGTGAGCCCGTTCGCAGAAAACATCTATTACAGCCTGGTGTTGCGCATTGAGGGTGGAATGCGGCAGCTGGAAGGATTGAGTCTTGTTGTCGGGCTTGCCGTAATGCAGGCTTTGCGAGAGCTTGGTGTCTCAGGAGTGGGGTTGAAGTGGCCCAATGATGTTCTGGTCGGTCAGAAAAAAATTGCTGGAATATTGCTTGAGCTAGTGGGAGATCCTGCGGATGTGTGCCACGTAGTGATTGGTGTCGGAATCAATGTGAACATGCAGATGACCGACGAGGTTGACCAGCAGTGGACATCCTTGCGGCTCGAATCCGGTAGGACGATTGATCGCAATCATCTGGTTGCGGCGTTGGGGTTGATGCTTCAGGCCTACTTGAGTCGCCATCAGACCGGCGGATTTCCAGCGATCCAGGCAGAGTGGGAGCAAAATCATCTATGGCAGGGGCGGGCGGTGTCGTTGATTGCCGGTGTTAACCAGATAGATGGGGAGGTCCTGGGGATTGATAGTCAGGGTGCCTTGCGTTTGAAGGTGAATGGTGTGGAAAAAGTCTTTAGCGGTGGTGAGCTCAGCCTGAGGTTGCGTGATGATTCTTGAGCTCGATTGCGGAAACAGTTTCATCAAGTGGCGTGTGCTTGACGCGGATGTGCGACGGGTGGTGGGTGAGGGTGTCGTTGATTCGGATCTCGCACTGCTGGAGAGCTTGAAGGGGCTTAGAGGGCTCACTCTCAAGCATTGTCGGTTGGTCAGCGTCAGGACCTCCGAGGAAACCGGCGCATTGATCGCTCTGCTGACAGAGGCTTTCGGCGTGTCCGTGGTATGCGCGGCGCCGGCTCGCGAAATGTCCGGGGTTCGTAATGGCTATGAGGAGTTCGAGCGCCTAGGGCTTGATCGCTGGCTTGCGATGCTCGGGGGATTTCATCTGGCTTCAGGTGCTTGTCTGGTGCTCGACTTTGGTACTGCTGTTACCGCTGATCTTGTCGCTAGGGATGGTGAGCATCTCGGGGGGTTTATCTGTCCTGGAATGCCATTGATGCGTAACCAGTTGCGTACTCATACCCGTAGAATTCGCTATGGAGATCTTGCTGCCGAGCGCGCTTTGGAAAGTCTTGTTCCTGGACGTACAACCGTAGAGGCAGTGGAGCGAGGTTGCTTGCTGATGTTGAGAGGCTTTGTCCTGACTCAGCTAGAGTTGGCGCGCAGCTACTGGGGGGAAGATTTCGCTGTGTTCCTCACTGGGGGGGATGCTGATCTGGTCTCCGAGATTGTGCCTGGGGCCAGGGTGGTTCCAGACCTGGTATTTGTAGGTTTGGCTATGGCGTGTCCCTTGTCTTGAGGTTTTTATGCGTTGGTTGTTCCTGCTGCTGCTTGTTCTCAATGTGTTCTATTACGTCTGGCACCAACAGGAGGCCCCTCTTCGTGCGAAGGATGTAACCCCCTTGAGTTTGTATCGGGGTGCACAGCAGGATATTCGTTTGTTGAGCGAAGCGACTGATACGGCCCGAGACAAGGGAAAATCCACACAGGCGGACAGTGGTTGTCTCTATCTAGGTGGTTCTGCCCGGCAGGAAGTCGCTCAGGCAATCGAGCGTCGATTGAGTGGCATGGATATCAAATTTCAGTCCTTGCCGAAGGATCTCCCTGAATATGCGGGTTACTGGGTGCAAGTATCGCCGGAAAGCCGGCGTTTGCT
>NZ_JAAUOE010000097.1 GCF_017114915.1 Pseudomonas frederiksbergensis | reverse complement strand
TGGGTTGATCCGCTGGGGTTGAGTGATTGTCCGGGGGCGGATGGGTGTGGGAAGCCGTCGTTTGGGGATGAAGATCCGGCGGGTAAGGCTAGGGTTGATGAAGGGGAGCCAAAACTTCCATTCCCGGAAAGCGTCGACTGGACACCACATGGTTACAAACACAGCCCGTCAAAAAACATGACCTGGAAAGAAACGATAAACTCAACCAAATCAGGCCCCGCCAAGTACATGCAAGGAATCAGCATTGAGCAGATGGAACGAGAAGCTTATGAAAGTGGCGTCCCCGCAACCAATGGCAAACCTTGGAAAATCAAAGAGTACGAGACCGTCATCGGTGCAAGCGAAGGAAAACCAAGTCGCTGGATACGTATAGAACTAAGCGCCAGAACAATTCACGGACATCCGATTTCGGAGAGCGAATTTAGGAGACTGAGGAAGTGATTGACCTCACATTCATCAAAGGAAAAATCGTTTACGATGATCTTTCCCCTCTGAAAAATATTGATCCTGTCGATCAAATCGACTTGCTTAAAGAAGACATGCTGCAAGTGGAGTATGCGGGTGCATTTTTATTAGATATCGGCTGGTATCCCTCGTTCGACATTACAGGCTCATTTCAAATTAGAGCTATCAAAGACTTTGACTGGGGTGCGCCGCTCTTTTTTGCAAAGGCCAAAACCACTCAGCTACTAATAAAGGAAATGATGGCTGCGCAAAATGCCATCAATAAGGATCAATAAACCAATAGTTATCTGTTCGCCAGGATCTGCTCGGATATTGCTCCGAAAGCCACGATGGGCATCATAGAGCCTCTGCGGTCAGACGAATTCACAAAGTTACCATCGTATTGATAAAAGATCTCGTTGGTCATCACGGTGCTTTTAATACCTTGGATGAAGTGATGGAATCCGCTGATAGCGTAGGGCATGACAGATTGATGAGGCCGAGAAGATGAAGAATAAAGATCTAGAGTGTTTAATTAACGATTTTTTGAATCAGGTCGACAGAGCTACAAGCTTGCTTGAGGAGAAATTTGGTAGAAGGTGTATTCTTAGGCTTTGGCGAGCAAATGAGATTCCACAGCGAGGTAGAATTACAGGCAGTATTAATTACGAATTGCATGGTGTCGGTTGTAGGGTGGAATTTCCGGAGGTTTGCATTGACTTTGATTATGGACCCGATGAAAGGGTTGATGGGTTTGATGTGTGGAGACTTTACATGTATGCAAGTGAGGTTCCAGGTCTACATCCTAAGTATAAGAGTCAAAGCGTATTAGAGACCGATTTCGATGAGTATATTAAGCTTGGGAAGGTTGAAAGGGCGTGCGGTTCTATGTCGAGGTTGTACTTCAAAAATAAGGCTCGATGGTGAATTTTTTGGGGTTATGTTTTTTTGAAGATACAAATTTAATGTGTGATGTGGCAAAGGGGGTTGCGGGCGGGATAAATAAATCTGTTCTCTTTATCGGATCAATTAGGGCGCAGTAGCCAGTGGTTATACGGCGGAAAAACTAATCTGTGAATGACTAAAAAATACGAAGTGTTAGTGGTCGAAATCGACGAAGTCGTCGAGGAGGCGGTTGTGTTGCTTGTCAACGGTGTGATTGTTAAATGCTTTGCGAGCTACTGTCCTTTCAAAATTGAAGTGGGAAAACAATATGAAGTGGAATTCGACCTGGTCTTACCCGATCATGATTTTGTTGTCGTGGCACAAGAAGCGAGTGCGCCAGTCGAGATGATCGGCGGCGGGTTTTCGTGCGTTCTTTATGGGTATTTGGATGGAAGTGTTTTCCGATCCTTTGTTGATTTTCCGGATCAAGAGATTCACTACGAATTTCCATATCTCAATGAGAAGTACGTAAAGGTAACGGTGGGTCGGATTGATGTGGCCTTCTGATGAGGTGAAAAATTTCTGAAATAATATATCCGTTCCCTTTATGAACTAAAGCGACGGACTCTCAGCGCATTGATTGCAAGTACTACAGGCTAGGCGTTGTTTAAATCTCTCGGGATAACTGCGAAATTGCTGGGCAAGGTCTTCGGACGTTTCCTTCAAGTTGTGGCGGTTTTCGTGAACTGGTGGACGATGGGGTATAGGGATAGTCTTTCGCTGTCACCGCGGAAGTGGTGGCAGGGTGTAGGAGCCCTCTCTCATGGTGCAACAGCTTTGTCGTCTGATTGCGGCGCTTAATTCGTGCCCGTAAGATCGTTCGCGGCGGCTGTGCGCGGGACACGCTTCGGCGTGGCCGAGGTTCATGAGTGCTCGGTACTCCTACTCCTGCGCATGGCTGCCACCCAAACCTGTAGGAGGGTGCGTTGGCAGCTCATATTCATACTCATGGAAATTGCAAATGACGACGCTAACCCCAGATCCTCCCTACGAAAAAATAGTTCCTCATCCCGAAAACCGCTTCATGGCCCTCACCGGCAACTGCACCGACATGCC
>NZ_JAAUOE010000096.1 GCF_017114915.1 Pseudomonas frederiksbergensis | reverse complement strand
GCCAGCCAGACGGGACAACTATTCGAACAAAATGGCCTTGCGGTTCAGATAGAGGAAATGCATGCCAATCCGGGGACCCGTTTCAAAATCATCCGCAATTCTCGCCTAACCAGCATCCTCGACTACCAAGAGGATTTGGAGGTAACCGAGCGAGGAAAAGAGTCGGGCATTATCGGGTTGGCGCTGGAAAGCACAGATCCGAATCAGGCCATTAAAACACTCAATGAAATCGCCGCTATTTATGTTCGGCAAAACGTAGAACGCACTTCTGCTGAGGCAGCGCAGAGCCTGGCGTTTCTCAAAGAGCAACTTCCGGTGGTCAAGAAGGACCTGGAGAAAGCCGGGAATGCCTTGAATGAATACCAGACGCGCAGCAAGTCCGTGGACATCACGCTCGAAACCAAAGCCATTCTCGATCAGATTGTCGGGCTCGATACCAGCATCTCCGAGTTGAAGCTGCAACAAGCCGAAATGGACCGCAAGTTCACCCGGCAACATCCCGCCTATCGCGCATTATTGACCCAGATCGGTGAGTTGAGCAGCAAGCAGAAAAGTCTGGCGTCCAAGGTGGAGGGCCTTCCCTCCACCCAGCAAGAATTGCTGAACCTTACCCGGGATGTAGAAGTCGGTACGGCCATTTATACCCAGTTGCTGAACAAGTCTCAGGAGCTGGATGTGATGCGCGCGGGGACGGTCGGTAACGTGCGTCTGATCGACACTGCGGACGTCAATTTTTTCAAGCCGGTCAAACCGAAAAAAGCCTTGATTGTACTGATCGCCACAATTCTTGGCGGCTTCCTGGCGGTGGCCCTGGTGCTGGTACGCAAGGCGCTGAACCGGGGATTGGAAAGCCCGGAAGCCATCGAGCAACTTGGGTTGCCGGTCTACGCGTCGATTCCTTACAGCACTCTGCAGAAAACCGAAGAAGACAAAGTCTCCCGCGGACGAGGGCGCTCCGGGGCAGGTACTACGTTGCTGGCCGTCAGCCATCCCACCGATTTGGCAATTGAGGCATTGCGCAGTTTGCGTACCAGTCTGCATTTCGCCATGCATGAGGCCGACAATAACCGCCTGATGATTTCCGGGCCTAGTCCTCAAGTAGGTAAAACGTTCGTATCGGTCAACCTCGCGGTGGTGATAGCGCAAACCGGGTTACGGGTATTGTTGATCGACGTCGACATGCGCAAGGGCTATCTGCACAAAGTGCTAGGTACTTCTGCAGACAATGGGCTTTCCGATATCCTGGCCCGGCGCTGCGATGTGGCCACCGCTATCCATAAGACCGGAATCGACAACTTCGATTTTGTCAGTCGAGGTCAAATCCCGCCCAATCCTTCCGAATTACTGATGCACGCCAACTTCAGCGCGCTATTGGAGCAGGCGAGTCAGCAATACGATCTGGTGATCCTCGATACACCGCCGCTATTGGCGGTGACAGACGCGGCGATCGTCGGACGTCAGTCCGGGACCAATCTGATTGTTACGCGCTATGGCCTGAACCCGGCGAAAGAAATCGAGTTGACGGTCCGCCGGTTCTCCCAGAATGGCGTTGCCATTAAAGGTGCGATTTTTAACGGCGTGGAAAGAAAGGCGTCCAATAAATATGGCTACAGTGATTATGGTTATTACAACTATGCCTATGCCTCCGACAAAAACTGAGTATTGAGCAGATCGCGTCATAAGTTCAGATTTTGACGCGTAGCTATTGTTCTTGAATTCTTATTGTTATTGCTGCACCGGATCATTGGCCAATAGGCATGATCAAACCGATATTTCATAGAGACACTACGTCCTGAGGAAGATGACGAAAAATCCTGGGGCGGTAGCGTGTTCGTTTTAATTGTAGGTTCAATATAGCTTGGGGTGGCAAGACCTGAAATTGTTTATAAGCCATAAATTTGCACGAGTGAGTTTGAGCAAAGGGTTTTTTATGATTCTCCCGTATATTGGTTCTGGGGGAATATNTTTGTAGGTTCAATATAGCTTGGGGTGGCAAGACCTGAAATTGTTTATAAGCCATAAATTTGCACGAGTGAGTTTGAGCAAAGGGTTTTTTATGATTCTCCCGTATATTGGTTCTGGGGGAATATAAATATAGATGGCGAATCACAAGTATTTTTTATCGAAGAAATACCGTTAAAAAGCTGTCTACAAAAATGAAATAGGAAATGTAAGCAGCATTTCATAAGCACGTACATCAATAGGGTCGCTAGAAAGTTTCGAACTTTCCCCGCGCTAACTGGAGATATGAATGAACATAACAGTAATTGGAACCGGTTATGTAGGACTGGTCACTGGCGCATGCTTTGCAGAGATGGGGCACACAGTAGTCTGCGTTGACGTAAACAAGATAAAAGTCGAAAGACTAAAAAATGGAATTATTCCTATATACGAACCCGGTTTGGAAGAAATCGTAGTTAGAAACTACAAAGAAGGCAAACTCCAATTCACTGATTCGTTAGCCGATGGGATGAGTGTTTCTGACATT
>NZ_JAAUOE010000095.1 GCF_017114915.1 Pseudomonas frederiksbergensis | reverse complement strand
CCTCACGTTTCGCTTCGCCGGCAAGGCGGTCCATGAAGATTGGTGTCAGGCGGCCATTCCAGTCTCTATCCATGCGAACAAAGGACGTATCCACACTGCTGAAGAGTGTTTCGTAGAGTGGCACGTTGCGGCAGAAGGGGTGGTGGGTGTCATGACGATCCACGAACTCACCCAGATAGCCTTTGATCGGCATGCCATAGGCGTCTACGCGTTTCAGCGCCTGGCGGAAGGTCATCAGGTAATAACCGCCGAACAGCTTTTGGCGATCAGTCAGCAGGTACAGAGATTCCTGCATGGTGCCGGCGTAGCCGATATCCACCAATGCAACCTCGCCATCATCGAGCAGGCCCGTACCTTGGAGGTATTCGAGGTAGTTAGCGCGCTCCTTGCTTGCGGCGCTAACTATCAGCGGCAGGAGGTCAAGGAACAGCGGCTTAAGAATCTCCAGGTGTTTGTTGGTGACGATCGATTCGAGTGTCAGGTTATGTTTGGCGAGGATATCGGCAGGTACGTTTGCCGGATAAACACCAAAACGAGAAGAGAGCAGGTGCTGAATAGTCGTGCGTGCATAGTCCACATGCAAGAGGTCCATGACGCCATGTTCATCACGTACCTTGGCCAGGTTCACAGCTCTGCGCGAGCAGAGCAGATAGTGACTGCTTGGTGCGTCAGGATAATTTTGTGCTATCCGGTCGTATGCTTCCTTCATGATCAAGCCGTCGCGAGACAAGAAGTAAAGACGCTTTACGCCGTCGCGGATGGCTTTTTCCATTAGCCACTTGGTGTAGCCCAGGAGCATCGGACCCTGGCCGTAGTAACCCAGGCGCAGAGGGTCGCCGCAGAACAGTGTTCCGCGTCGATGTGGCAGGTAAGGGTTGTCATGGAATCGGTTGCCCGCGACCGCAAGAATCATCTTCCAATCGAGAGAATGGCGTTCTTCATCGCGAGACCAGGGAATCGTAAAGCTGTCGCACTCGGCGAACACTTCCGATGCCTTGACCAAGTGGAAGGGTTTGATGCCGCGTTCTTTGGCACGCACTACGTCGGCAGCGACGTTATCCCCGACGTGTAGAATCGTCTTCGGATCTACATCGAGATCTTCAAGGACGTGATCGAACAGTCTGCCGTTGTGTTTCTTGACACGTGCTTCAGACGATACGTAGAAGCGGTCATAGCCTTCATAACCATTCTTTTTCAGGATGGCTTCGAGGCAGTCGCGGGGCAGATACATATCGGAAATAATGATGATGCGCTTGCCCAGGCTTCGGGCTTCGTTGAATGCCTTGAAACCGGACAGCCTTGGGTAAAGGAGGTCCATTTCCATCCGCATTTCCAGCTGCTGAACGCGCTCTGCCAATTCCTGACCTACGCCAGTTTGTTCTGCAAACGCCTGATAAATTTCATCGATCCGGGTTTCGCCATCACCACGGGCGATAGCAGCTTCGAAGGCGGCTTTTTCTGCGGCGCGTCTGGTTGCACGGAAATCCAGAGATGGCAGATTACAAATCTGGCGAACTTCCTCCGACATGAACTCAAACATGTCTGAAGGGGATTTGAACGGGCGATACAACAGCGTATCGAACACATCGAACGAAATGATGGGGTGCCGCAAAATCTGCTGTGAGAGTTCCCGGCAGTGGTCCATCGAGGACTCTTCGCGAACTTGGTTGAAGTAGCCCAGCTGCTTCAGGTATTCAGGTTCGCGCCGCAGTTCCAAGAGAGTTTCTGCAACTGGCTCGTCATCAGCCCAGCGAGGGAAGTCGCCGACAGGACGTGCGGCGACTTGTTGAAGCCAGCTGGCATAACCCTTGCCATCCTCTGCAAGCATCTGCGCGGGCAGGTGTCGTGAGCTGATGGTTAAAATGATCAAATCATCACGCACGATCGGCTCGCCAGCGGTGACCTGTGCGAAAAAGTCGCTCCAGTCGTTGGTGGTAGCGAATGGGGTGATGTGGCTGGCGCCAAGTGTCAGCAAAGGTTTTTGCCAGAACGCTGCCTGATAGCCGAGAGAGGAGGAAATGGTAATAACCCCGTCCATTTCCGGGACCAGCAACTGCGATACCGACGGGATTTTGTCGAAGTTTTCGAAATAGGCGAAGTTCGGAAATCGCGAGCGCAAATAGCTAATGTTGTGCTCAGTCAGGACTGCACTTCGCGTCTGGCCGGACCAATAGTTTGTCACTACCAAAGCCTGGTTAGCCGGTATGCGATTCATGATGTCTACTAGTACATCGAACTGGCTGCGCCGCCCCAATACGGAGTCGATCATGAAGTAGCCGTCAATCTGCAATGGCAACAAGATCACGTTGCGAAAGCGTTGTTTCAGGTCGTTGATTGCCACTTGCGTTGGAGCAACAGAACTCAGGAACCGAGCTTCGTGATTTCTCAGGTTTTCGAGGGCTTCCATTTCTACCGGGCTGACAGACCGGTTGGCAGGAGTCGTGCTGTCGCCTAGAAGGCCGGCGTCAAATGCTACGAGATTGGCAAATGGTGCGCGGGAGAAAAAGCCGGGCATCTGATAAATGATGCGTGCCTTAGTAAAAATCTCCCCTAGGCAGGACATGGGTGATTCCCAGACAAGAATAATGT
>NZ_JAAUOE010000094.1 GCF_017114915.1 Pseudomonas frederiksbergensis | reverse complement strand
AAAGAAGGAGCTGCAGTCAACGACTTCATGCATCCCGACAGAATCATCATTGGAGCAGATACGAGTTTCGCTAAAGAGTTAATGACTGAACTCTATGCGCCTTTTGTTAGGAATCATCCAAGAATACTGTTCATGAGCGTTCGAGCTGCGGAAATGACTAAATATGCCGCAAATGCGATGTTAGCAACAAAGATTTCGTTTATGAACGAAATAGCGAATCTCTGTGAAAAATTAGATGTAGATGTTGAAAGTGTCAGGCTGGGTATCGGAGCAGATAGCCGTATTGGTTATCACTTCATTTATGCTGGGTGTGGATATGGGGGATCTTGTTTTCCAAAAGATGTAAAAGCGCTCATTAATATGGCCCATCAAAATGATTTTGAACCTAAAGTACTACAGGCGGTGGAGGATCGTAATGAAGCTCAAAAACATCGTTTATTTGAAAAAATAACCGATCATTTTGGTCATGAGCTAAAAGGTAGAACTTTTGCAGTATGGGGCTTATCGTTCAAGCCTGGTACAGATGACATGCGGGAAGCCCCAAGCATATCTCTTATTGAAAAGTTAACTAAGGCTGGTGCTAAAGTCAAAGCCTTCGATCCAGTCGCCATCGAGGCTGCCAGAGCCGAATTCCCTCATAATTATGAAACCGATGGGTTGTTGGAGTTTTCAGAAGCTCAATATGAAGCTGCTATTGATGCTGATGCGCTAGTGCTCGTCACAGAATGGAAGCCATTTCGTAGACCCGATTTCAAGGCTTTAAAGAAGCTTTTAAAATCTCCGGTTATTTTTGACGGTCGAAATCAATACTCACCGGAGCAACTAAAGGCTGATGAATGGCAATATTATGGTATAGGCCGATAGCCGAATGAACCTGGGAGAAGCAAGCTTCTCCCTCCAAACTTGAATTATTTAAATTGAAAAATCCAATCAAGAGCATGTTAAGAAAAATAGCATCAAAGCTTCACCCAAGAGAAGGAGAGAATCAAAATATACTAAAAAATATACTAATTCTAGCTAGTGGAAGTAGCGCAGCAAAAGTTATCAGCTTGGTTAGTATTCCAATCATAACGAGACTTTACACGCCAGAGCAATTTGGAGTATATACTCTATTTGCATCAATCATATTGATATTATCCCCATTTGGATCATTTCGATATGCCGCAGCAATTCCTCTTCCTAAAAGGAGCGAGATTGCACTTTGCTTGTTAATTATAAGTATCTCAAGCCTGTTGCTCATTTCTTTCGCAGCATCACTTATACTATTTTTTTACTCAGATTCTATTTTTAGCTTTTTGTCCGTGTCACAGCTAACACCCTTTTGGTTTCTCTTGATTTTTGGCTTCTTGGGCACCGGAGTCTACGAGGCGTTGTGTAACTGGGCGATTCGAAATAAAAACTTCAAATCCATCGCAAAAACTAATGTTAACCAAGCATTATCGGGCGCTCTTTCTAAGATTCTACTAGCACTATTGGGTGTAGGAAAAGTTGGGCTTTTAATTGGTCATATACTAAATCAAGTAGGTGGAAGCTATTCACTTGCTAAAAGCACTTATGCGGATATTAGAGTGTTAAGTGGCAAGCGCATAACAAGACAAAATGTATTGTTTGCTATGCGGTATTTTTCAGAGTTTCCTGCATTCAGGCTGCCCTCCCAAATTTTACTTACACTGTCAATGCAAGCTCCTGCTTTATTTATGTCGTCAATGTATGGGGCGGAGGTTGCCGGGCAACTTGGACTAGCCCTAATGGCTTTAGCTCTACCTGTGGCCCTTATCGCGCAAACTACAGGCCAAGCGTACTACGCAGAAATTTCGAAAATAGGTAGAAAAAATAATCTAGAGATTCTAAAACTAACGAAATTTTTAGCAAAAAAACTAATCTTGCTGGGTATTTTACCTACAATAATTTTAGCTGTTTTAGGTCCGTTGATTTTCTCATTGTTCTTTGGAGCGCAATGGAAAGAGGCCGGTGTTTACTCTAGCCTCCTCTCCATATACTTATTGAGTCAGTTTGTTGCAAATCCCATATCCAACGCTCTCAACGTATTTAAACAACAGAAAAAATTGCTCATCATCAATTTCGTGCGACTGCTACTGACCGGGTCTGTTTTTGCTGTTTCGGCATATTTTAGATTTACTCCGAAAGAAGCCATCGCGCTATATAGCGTGGTGCTTTCTCTTCATTATATTGGTGCATCCATCACCGTAATCAATACAATACGTCGACAATTGAGTTAATGACTTATGAAATTAAAGAAAATATATTTTGAGCCTGCCGGCCAGATAGAGAATACCGGAGATCTATTGATCAATAAGGTAGCACTAGATTTAGTTCGTAAATACGGGGAAATTATCGTTAACGATAATGATACTCCGCGCTGGTTTGTCGACGAAATTACCGGCGGGAACGACACATTAGCTTCGTCCAGTAATTCTAGTTTATTCGCTTCGATATTTTTCGAGGCTGTTAAAAGAAGAAGTGAGACATATTTATTGTTACCTCCTGGGGATATTTCTAGAAAAGGGATGAAATCCTCCATTGGTACAATAGTAAAATCTTCTAAATTATTTATTTTGCGCTTGGTGGGGTGCAAGATAATACGGTTGGGCTTCTCAATTGGGCCATTTGATAAAGCTAATGCGATATCTGAGTCAATTCAATCTTTCGCCTATCGTGTATATGGCGTAAGAGATAGTCACTCGCTGAAATTTGGAAAAGATATTCGTATAAATAATTTAATTTTTTTTCCAGATTTCTCTTGGTATTACA
>NZ_JAAUOE010000093.1 GCF_017114915.1 Pseudomonas frederiksbergensis | reverse complement strand
ATAAAAAAATCGCCAATCTGTTCGCAGATAACAAAATTGATGCGTGCATCGTCAATAGTCTTGAAGATACTGACCAATGCACAAAAAAATTAAGAGAGTCCATAGCCAATAGTAAACAAACCCAGTTGAATTTTGAAAACGCTGTTGAGCAAAATAGAATGCGCATAGATACGACGATATCTGCCATATTTAACTGATAAAATCGCAATAACTTGAAAGTAAATGTAATAAATTTTAAAGTAGGGGGGGGCGAGCTGTTGAAGTCCGAAGCCTACTTAATAGTATAGTCGCTGGAGGAGTATGAATGAATAAGGCGGTTTTGCCGTTGGTCTCTGTATATATTTCTACACACAATCGACTTAACAAATTGCAACGAGCGATTAACTCTGTTCTAAATCAAGATTATCCGTATATAGAAATCATTATATGCGATGACGGTTCGACTGATGGCACCCAAGAGTATATGCGGCAATTAATACTAGATTCTCCTAGCGTTCTATACAAACGAAATGACACTCCCAAAGGAGCATGCAGCGCTCGAAATCTCGGTATATTTTCTGCAAGAGGAGAGTTTGTCACAGGCTTGGATGATGACGACGAGTTTCATCCGAATAGAATTTCAATGTTGCTACAACATTGGAAGTCCGAATATGCGTTTATTTGCAGCAATCATACTGATCAGTACGCAAGTGGGAAACGCAACAAATATTATAAAGGGGGCTCCAGGATAGTAAAACCTGATGATCTTTTACTTGATAATATTNCAGGATAGTAAAACCTGATGATCTTTTACTTGATAATATTGCATCAAATCAAATTTTCACTAAAACCGAATATTTGAAGTCAATAGGAGGTTTTGATACTAGCGTTAAGAGACTTCAAGATTGGGACACGTGGCTCCGATTATCCAAGCAGTACGGCCAAGGCTTTAGGGTATCCCACTCACTTTACATCATGCATCACGATGATCTGGACACGAATAGAGTGTCTCGGAATATGACATTTAGTACGGCGCTTGACGCATTATTTCAAAGGAATAAAAAGCATTATGACAAAAAATCAACGTATTTACTTCAATCAAAAATCCGACTAATTCAAAAGAAATTCACGATTTTAGATATGATAAAGAATTGCTGGCTTAAAAAAAATATAAAACCCGTATTTCAATACCTAACTCAACGTATTAATAATATTGATATATAAAAAATGAATAATTTGTTGAGCTTGATCAGGAGTCAGATTTCACCAATACATTTTTATTTGTATGCATTGATCGTATTGCCCGCTTCAAGCTTCCTACCAATAAAGATTGGGTCTTTTGCTTTTGCAGTTTTATATCTTTGCTACAAAATCACTATAAAAGGAGCAACCAACAAAGCCACGAAAAACCTATTAATCTGGTTAGTGGTTTGGATCACGATACTGTTGACAGCTTTTTTAAGCTCAATAGCTGTAACTAATTATAATGAATATCACAGTCGTGCGCTTTTCTCTTACTTTGGTTTTTTGCTTTCAGTGTTTTTTATGCTGATCGCTGTCAGGTCAAAAACTATAAGTTTGAAGGAGCTTTTTAAAGCAATCGTCTACGCCTCTTTCGTATATAGCGTTTTTAAAACGTTGCTTATTTTTTCTACTGTATTTGGTTTTATCAACGTTCGAGCGCTTCAGGCACTCATACGCGATTTTATAGGATCTTCGGTTGTAAGTTTCTGGTCAGAAGATGCAGCAATTGCCAGGATTTCATTCGGAAATGACATCATAATACCTTTTGTCGCATCTTTCGTTTTGTTGTTTTCGGATCATAAGATCTTTTCGTATAAGTTTACTTATTTATATATCATCATCGCAATGGTTTCGACATCGCTTGGGTTTACTAGGTATATATGGATTCTCAATGCATACATTTTGGTTGGCTACATAATAATAGTGAAGGGGAATATAAAAATCGCCTCTGTTTCTGCGTTTTTATTTACCTGTGCATATGTTTTGATTTTAAATATAGATTGGCTAAATGAAATCATAAATATACGGTCGCAGGACTCAACATCTATTGATATGAAAAATCAGCAGGCTGCTTTGCTAATAACAGAGGCTCAGAATCATATCGTATTTGGTAATGGGCTTGGCGGCTATATTCAAACATTTATAAGAAGCCCTTATCAGCCTTATCTCTACGAAGTCCAGTGGGCAGCACTGCTCATGCAGTTAGGTGTTGTTGGGTTACTGGTGCTTGCTATAGGGTTAATATTAATTATCCCAGCTTCCGCCTTAACGCTTAGAGCTGGCGCAGTGAAGAGCAAGGAGGCTTTGTATCTAATAATACTGTATGGATTGTGGTTGGTTTCTGGAATGACAAATCCTTACTTATTTATAATGACATCATCAGTTTCGTATGTGTTGTTCTATTTGTTTTTTAGAGTTAAGCCTGAATAGTCCAGGGCTCTTTGTCTTTATGCCAAATTCAATTTTACAAGTGGTGAATTAAGTGAAACTCAACTTTGAAACTAACGAGCCAGCAGTAACAATTTTGATGTCAACTTATAATGGTGAAGATTTTCTTGTGGAGCAACTTGATTCGATATTGAATCAATCATATAAGAATTGGGAGTTGCTCATCAGAGATGATGGTTCGACCGACAATACGATGAGCTTAATTAGCGTATACTCACAAAAAGATAGTAGAATAAAATATATTCATGATGATTTTGGGAATCAAGGCTCAGCAAAATCATTCGCATTGCTCCTTAAACACGTTAAAAATGAATATTTTATGTTTTCCGATCAAGACGATGTCTGGCTCCCTGAAAAGGTCGCTATTACCATCCAAGCATTTACTCCAAGCAAAGATCCCCAACTTGTATTTACAGA
>NZ_JAAUOE010000092.1 GCF_017114915.1 Pseudomonas frederiksbergensis | reverse complement strand
GTGGCCCAGAGTGCCGCTCGTGTTAGCCGCATCTGTATCGTCGCCCGTGCCTCCAGGATTACCCGCGAGCGCATCGTCGTCGAGCAACACCGTGTTGTTGGCCGACACCGCCGGTCCGTCGTCGTCGAAGTTGATGTCGTCGCCGATGCCGACGCTGTCAGTGCTGGTGTCGCCGTCGCCGTCGGTCACCGTCACCACCGCGTTGACCAGGCCGGCCAGGTCGACCCGGTCGTCATGGTCCGCCGGCGTGCTGCCGGCGGTGGGGTGGGTGAGCGAGACATACTGCGCCACCGCCACGTTGCCGTCCTGCTGCAGCGCAATCGCGAACGCCGCTGGATCGTCTATCGTTACCGTGCCATTGGCCACGTCATAGCGGCCGACAATCAGGTCGCCTTCCTTGAACAGCTTGATGTCCTTGCCATCAGTGGTGTTGAGCAGCGAGTCGGTGCCGTTACCGCCCACAATCGCCAGCGACAGCACTTTCGTCCCATTCTCCTGATCCTGGCCAAAGCTGCTGAGTGCCGTGGTGGCCAAAGGCGTGGTGCTGATCGCGAACTCGGTTGGATTCAAGTCCGTGCCCTTGTTCGCCACTGCGGCGAACAGCGCCGAAACCGCCGGTGCGTCGCTGTCGTTATCCTGGTTGCCGGCCGTTTCGTCGATGGTCACCACGCCGCCGCCATCGGCCACGTCCGCGCTCGGTCCGTCGTCGTCGAAGTTGATGTCGTCGCCGATGCCGACGCTGTCAGTGCTGGTGTCGCCGTCGCCATCGGTCACCGTCACCACCGCGTTGACCAGGCCGGTCAGATCGACCGATTCGTCGTAGCTGCCAGGCGGGGTCGTCCCGTCGCCGGGGGTGCCGTGCGTGAGCGAGACATACTGCGCCACCGCCACGTTGCCGTCCTGCTGCAACGCAATCGCGAACGCCGCCGGATCGGCACCGGTGACCGGGTCATTGTTCACGTTATAGCGACCGACAATCAGATCGCCTTCCTTGAACAGCAAGATGTTCTTGCCATCGGTGGTGTCGAGCAGCGAGTCGGTGCCGTTACCGCCGACAATCGCCAGCGACAGCACTTTCGTCCCGCCCGCGGCATCCTGGCCAAAACTGCTGAGCGTCGTGGTGGCCAAAGGTGTGGTGCTGATCGCGAACTCGGTTGGATTCAAGTCTGTGCCCTTGTTCGCCACTTCCGTGTCGAACAACGCCAGAACCGCCGCCGCGTCGCTGTCGTTATCCTGGTTGCCGGCCGTTTCGTCGATCGTCACCGCGCCACCGCCATCGGCCACGTCCGCGCTCGGCCCGTCGTCATCGAAGATCATCTTGGAGCCGATTTCGGCGGTTGCCGTGCTGGTCTGCAGCACCTCGAAGCCACCGATGTCAAAGTCGGCGTGCGTCTTGTCGCCGTTCTTGTCGGTCAGCAACCCGGCGTTCTCGATCAGCACGCGGTTGTGGTCGGTCGCCGTGCCGTAGGTGATCTGCGAGTCGGTCGGAACGCCGGTGATCAGCACCGTGCCGTCGGCGTTGTAGGTGATGACGACGCCGCTGACGGTGGCGCCCGCGAACGTCTTCACGGTGACACTGCCGTTGGTGATCGCGACTTTTTCGGTGGCGTCGTCGGCGTAGCTGTCGACGAAGTTGACGCCGCTCTGCGACCCGTTGACGTTGTCGGCGTTCTTGAAGGCGGTGAGCAGGATCTTCGCCGTTGTGCCGCCCGTCTCCTGCACGACCTTGAAGGTCGCGGAGCGGGTGCCGAAGTACTGGGTGAAGTCGATGTTCGCTTCGACACCCGCTTCGCCCGGGCTCAGGTTGGGGATTGTGACGTCCGCCCTGGAACCGGTGACGAAGCTGAAGCGCAGGCCTTCCTGTTCGGTGATCGCCTGGTTGTTGGTACCCAGGGTCGTGTCGCCGCTCCCGCCCTGGCTGCTGTTGACCGTGTCGGCGCTGGTGATGGCATCGTTGCTTGCCGACTGATTCAGCGGATTCTTGCCGGTGACGATGATCGAGACACCGGGAATCCGGCCGTTCACATCAGCCGTCGCGCCTTCGGTGGTGAACATCAGGAACAACTGCTGGCCCGACGGCGCGCCATCCAGGGTGAAATCCACGTCCTGGCTGGCGCCGATGAAAACCTTGTTCAGCAGATTGAGCGAATCATCGGGGTTCGTCGTATCTGGATGCTTGAGCGGTTGGAATTCCACGGTCCAGATCTTGCCGCCTGAGACCGGTGATCCGGTTTCTTCGATATAGCCCGCGAACACGATCGCGCCGGTTGCGCTCCCGGCTCGGCCCACAACGATGTTGTTGTTCGTATCGGTATAGAGAAGGATGCTGGTGCCATCGAGGGTATCCAGTCCGCTGTCCAGGCCATTGAGCGGTGCGCCAGTGCTGTCGACGAAGCTGACATCGGTAATGATTGCTCCGGGGTCAGCGGTGAGGGTGAACGCATTGCTGCCCGTGTTGCCCGCGGCACCGGTGTAGCCACTCAAGGCCGCACCCGTTGCGGTACCTGCACCCAGTGCGGTCAAACGGGTAGCGAAGGCCGAGGGCAGGGATGCCACCAGAATGTCGTTGTCGTCAGCGTCTCCTGCGGGGCTTGGCGTGGCGGTGGCGTTCTGCAGCCCGGCCGTTTCGTCCAGCGAAACGTCCTCGCCGGTGGCCACGACGATCAGACCGCTGGTGGTAATCAAAGTTGTGGCCGTATCGCCCGTTAGCGATGAGTTTTGCTCGCGAATAGCCATGACGTTCTCCAGAGCAATTGCGGTCATCGAGGCCTGACCGTTGACCTTTTTCCGCAACTATGGCAAGGGGGCGGGGATTGCACATCGGCCGATACTCCCAAGCGGGCTGGGAGTTTCAGACTACTTGGGAGGGG
>NZ_JAAUOE010000091.1 GCF_017114915.1 Pseudomonas frederiksbergensis | reverse complement strand
TTTGGCGGAGGAAGTTTTTTTTTTTGTCTTTTTTGGCTGGTTTTTGACGGTGAAGGCTGGGTGTTTGCGTTGATGTGGTCTGTTGTTGTGTTGCAAGCCAGGTGGGGCGGGGCTTTCAGGGGAGGGGGAGCGTTTTTGTGGGCGGGATTGTGTGCAGTTTTTGGCTGAAAATGTTCTTGAAACGTGTTGCTCAAAAAACAACCAAAAACGGCGTTTTTTACTATATGTAGTGGTTTTGGTCGATTTTTGACCACTTCAGACACAACTAAGCCCGACCGAAGTCGGGCTGTGAGGTCGCGTTTAGTTTTCAGCTGAAACGAGCTGCACCTACGTGGTCAGAACCGTCGGCAGCGACTTTGGCTGCGCCAGTGTGATCAGAACCATCAGCAGCAACCTTGGCTGCGCCAGTGCGATCAAAACCATCAGAAGCGAAAGACGCCGAACCGGTGTGGTCGTAACCGTCAGAAGCGACAGCTGCGTCGTTGAAAGCAGCCGAACCAGTGCGGTCGTAGCCGTCGGCGGCGAAGGTGTTGGCGGCCAGGACGGAGAGGGTCAGGGCGAGGATCAGTTTGGTTTTCATGGTAGTGGCTCCAGGTTCGTTGGCGTTGTGTGCCTTGGGTGTGGAATTCATCCTACGCCAACTAATTTGATTAAAAAGCGCAAATAAATGCTTAAAGCAATCGTATTTGTCGATGTGATGCTCGGCGCTTCACCTGCCTTTAAAGTGGGCGGGTGGGTTGAGCCTTGATAAATAAGAGTGGGGCGGATCAGCCGTTAGAACAGCCGTTACCCATGACGCTGTAGCGCAGAATATGCCGCTGGCCTTTGGAGTCGTCGTACACCATTTTGGCCGGAACCACTTCGCAGACATTCGGGATTTCGCTCATCGATATGACTTTGGCGATGTCCAGGTGGGTGGAGTTGGTGTATTCCTCAATGGCGGGTTGTTGCTGTGCAACATCAGTCGGGACCTCATCCGCCATGGCGGTTGCGCACAGACTGCTGAGGGCCAGAACCAATAAAGCTTTCATTTCAAATTTACCTTTCTGAGGTCGAATGGGGTCACGCAATCTTTTTGGGATTGCGTGTGGAGCTTTAATAATGGGATTTGGATTAACTGCCTTCGTGGGGGCTGCAACTGGGTTAATCACGTTGCCGTGTTGGCGAGGCTGATTTTAGGCCTGGGGGTGGCGTGCATATAGCCGTGCTTTTGATAAACACCTTTGGCAGATTTGGTAACAATCCCCAAGAGTTCGCCCGGTATCTACTGCGCAGAATCTGCCGAAGATTGCGATCATTCGACTAAAAATGCCGAAGATCAAAAGATCGCAGCCTCCGGCGGCTCCTACGAAGCCCCGGAATAGCCGGGTTTGAGCGCCTCGTCGCGGTATAGCCACATTTTGTAGGGGCTTGTTACTACCATCGTCGAATGGTTCTATAGGCCCGCCCCGGCTACAACTGGGCCATACAAAAACAACTATTCCACCGAGGTAAGAAAGATGAGTGCGGCTTCTTTGTATCCCGTTCGTCCCGAGGTAGCAGCCAATACGCTGACTGACGAGGCCACCTATAAGGCCATGTACCAGCAGTCGGTCGTCAACCCGGACGGCTTCTGGCGCGAACAAGCCAAGCGCCTCGACTGGATCAAGCCTTTCACCACGGTGAAGCAGACGTCCTTCGACGATCACCATGTCGACATCAAATGGTTCGCCGACGGTACGCTGAACGTTTCCTACAACTGCCTCGACCGTCATCTGGCCGAGCGCGGTGATCAAATCGCGATTATTTGGGAAGGGGATGACCCTGCCGAAAGCCGCAACATCACCTACCGCGAGCTGCACGAACAAGTCTGCAAGTTCGCCAACGCCTTGCGCGGCCAGGATGTGCATCGCGGCGACGTGGTGACGATCTATATGCCGATGATCCCCGAAGCCGTGGTCGCCATGCTGGCCTGTGCCCGGATCGGCGCGATTCACTCGGTGGTGTTCGGCGGTTTCTCGCCGGAAGCCCTGGCCGGTCGCATCATCGACTGCCGCTCGAAAGTGGTGATCACCGCCGACGAAGGCATTCGTGCCGGCAAGAAGATCTCGCTCAAGTCCAACGTCGACGACGCGCTGACCAACCCGGAAACCCACAGCATCCAGAAAGTCATCGTGTGCAAGCGCACCGGCGGCGACATCAAGTGGAACCAGCATCGCGACATCTGGTACGAAGACCTGATGAAAGTGGCGGGCACCGTCTGTGCGCCGAAAGAGATGGGCGCCGAAGAAGCGCTGTTCATCCTTTATACCTCCGGCTCCACTGGCAAGCCGAAGGGCGTGCAGCACACCACTGGCGGTTATTTGCTGTACGCGGCAATGACCCATGAGCGGGTGTTCGACTACCGCCCGGGCGAAATCTACTGGTGCACCGCCGACGTCGGCTGGGTCACCGGCCATTCTTATATCGTCTACGGCCCGCTGGCCAACGGCGCGACCACGCTGCTGTTCGAAGGCGTGCCGAACTATCCGGACATCACCCGGGTGTCGAAGATCGTCGACAAGCACAAGGTCAACATTCTCTACACCGCGCCGACCGCAATCCGCGCGATGATGGCGTCGGGCACCGCCGCTGTTGAGGGCGCTGACGGCAGCAGCCTGCGTCTGCTGGGTTCGGTCGGTGAGCCGATCAACCCGGAAGCGTGGGATTGGTACTACAAGAATGTCGGCCAATCCCGTTGCCCGATCGTCGACACCTGGTGGCAGACCGAAACCGGCGGCAACATGATGAGCCCGTTGCCGGGTGCGCATGGCCTCAAGCCTGGCTCCGCGGCGCGGCCGTTCTTCGGCGTGGTGCCGGCGCTGGTGGATAACCTGGGTAACATCATCGAGGGCGTTGCCGAGGGCAACCTGGTGATTCTCGATTCGTGGCCAGGCCAGGCGCGCACGCTGTATGGCGACCATGATCGCTTCGTCGACACCTACTTCAAGACCTTCCGTGGCATGTACTTCACCGGTGACGGTGCCCGTCGTGATGAGGACGGTTACTACTGGATCACCGGTCGTGTGGATGACGTGCTCAACGTTTCCGGGCACCGCATGGGCACCGCCGAGATCGAAAGCGCGATGGTCGCTCACCCTAAAGTCGCCGAAGCGGCGGTGGTCGGTGTGCCGCATGACATCAAGGGGCAGGGCATTTATGTCTACGTCACGTTGAATGCCGGCGAAGAGACGAGCGAGCAACTGCGCCTGGAGCTGAAGAACTGGGTGCGTAAAGAGATCGGCCCGATTGCCTCGCCGGACGTCATTCAGTGGGCGCCGGGCCTGCCGAAAACCCGTTCGGGCAAGATCATGCGCCGGATTCTGCGCAAGATTGCTACGGCGGAATACGACGGGTTGGGCGATATCTCCACCCTGGCCGATCCGGGTGTGGTGCAGCATTTGATTGATACGCACAAGACCATGAATGTTGCGTAAGTAGCATTCGGAGTCATCGAAGCCCTGCCAGGTGTTGAGCCTGGTGGGGCTTTTTGTTGTTGAAGATGATCGTTCCCACGCTCCGCGTGGGAACGAT
>NZ_JAAUOE010000090.1 GCF_017114915.1 Pseudomonas frederiksbergensis | reverse complement strand
AAACCCCGAATTGATTCAGCATTTCGGCAAACTCTGGAAGCGTCTGGCACGCAGCAAGCCGGTACCAGCAGTCAAAACCGAAACTGTAGGGGTAGACAGTCCCGATGCGTAAACTGGCACTCGTTCCGATCCAGTTTTATCGCTATGCCATTAGTCCCCTGATGGCCAGTCACTGTCGTTTCTACCCCAGTTGTTCCTGCTACGCGTTAGAAGCCATAGAAAATCATGGCCTTCTGCGCGGTGGCTGGCTGACCTTTCGTCGTTTAGGTCGCTGTCATCCGTGGAATCCCGGTGGTTATGACCCGGTTCCACCTATCCCTACCTCCCGTTCTTCTTCGATGGCCGAGTAATCATGGATATCAAACGCACGATCCTGATCGTCGCCCTGGCAATCGTGTCCTACGTTATGGTTCTTAAATGGAACCAGGACTATGGCCAGGCTGCCCTGCCGACTCAGAATGTTGCTTCCAGTACTACCGCACCGGGCCTACCGGATTCGGCGACTGGCAATAATGCTTCCGTCAGTGATGACATCCCGCGCGCCGCAAGCGATGCCAGTACAACAGCACCTGCTGAAACGCCAGTGGCTGCAAGCAAAGACCTCATCCAGATCAAAACGGATGTGCTCAACCTGGCGATCGATCCACAAGGTGGCGATGTTGCCCAGTTGACGCTGCCGTTGTATCCACGTCGCCAGGATCATCCGGAAATTCCATTCCAGCTGTTCGATAACGGCAATGAGCGGACTTATCTGGCTCAGAGCGGCCTGATCGGCACCAACGGTCCGGATGCAAGTCCTGCCGGTCGTCCGGTTTACTCCTCCGAGAAGAAGATTTATCAACTGGCTGACGGTCAGGACCAATTGGTCGTGGACCTCAAGTTCAGCAAGGACGGCGTCAACTACATCAAGCGTTTCACCCTGAAACGTGGCCTGTATGACGTAACCGTTTCCTACCTGATCGACAACCAGAGCGCTCAGCCCTGGTCCGGTGCAATGTTCGCGCAACTGAAGCGCGATGCCAGCTCCGATCCTTCTTCCAGCACTGCCACCGGCACCGCGACTTACCTGGGCGCCGCCCTGTGGACAAGTAACGAGCCGTACAAGAAAGTGTCGATGAGCGACATGGACAAGGCTCAGCTGAAAGAAACCGTCACCGGTGGTTGGGTTGCCTGGTTGCAGCATTACTTCGTGACTGCATGGATTCCGGTCAAGGGCGAAAACAATATCGTCCAGACTCGTAAAGACAGCAAAGGCAACTACATCATCGGCTACACCGGCCCTTCGCTGACCGCTGCGCCAGGTGCCAAGGCTGAAACCAGCGCCGTGCTGTACGCAGGTCCAAAAAGCCAGGCTGTCCTGAAAGAGTTGTCCCCAGGTCTGGAACTGACCGTCGACTACGGCATTCTGTGGTTCATTGCCCAGCCAATCTTCTGGCTGCTGCAACATATCCACGCGCTGGTCGGTAACTGGGGCTGGTCGATCATCTTCCTGACCATGCTGATCAAGGGGATCTTCTTCCCGCTGTCGGCTGCCAGCTACAAATCCATGGCGCGCATGCGTGCAGTGGCACCCAAACTGGCCGCGCTGAAAGAGCAACATGGCGAAGACCGGCAGAAAATGTCGCAAGCCATGATGGAGCTGTACAAGAAAGAAAAGATCAATCCACTGGGTGGCTGCTTGCCAATCCTGGTGCAGATGCCGGTTTTCCTTTCGCTGTACTGGGTTCTGCTGGAAAGCGTGGAAATGCGCCAGGCGCCATTCATGCTGTGGATTACTGACCTGTCGATCAAGGATCCGTTCTTCATTCTGCCGATCATCATGGGCGCAACCATGTTCATCCAGCAGCAGTTGAACCCGACGCCTCCGGATCCGATGCAGGCCAAGGTGATGAAGTTGATGCCAATCATCTTCACCTTCTTCTTCCTGTGGTTCCCGGCCGGTCTGGTGCTGTACTGGGTTGTGAACAACGTGCTGTCCATCGCACAACAGTGGTACATCACGCGTAAGATCGAAGCAGCTACCAAAGCAACTGCCTGATTTACACTGTGGATAACCACTCAAAACGCCCCCTAGTGGGGCGTTTTGCTATCTGTCACTTTTGTCTGGATACCGGTTTATGAGCGTTCCTCGTGAAACCATTGCTGCTGTCGCCACCGCTCAAGGTCGCGGCGGTGTGGGCATCGTCCGTATTTCCGGGCCGCTGGCAAGTGTGGCGGCCAAAGCCATTAGCGGTCGCGAACTGAAACCGCGGTTTGCCCATTACGGCCCGTTCCTCAGTGCGAACCAAGAGGTGCTGGACGAAGGCATCGCGCTGTATTTCCCGGGCCCGAATTCGTTCACCGGCGAAGATGTGCTTGAGCTGCAGGGCCACGGTGGTCCGATCGTTCTGGATATGCTGCTCAAGCGTTGCCTGGAGCTGGGCTGTCGTCTGGCTCGACCAGGGGAATTCAGTGAACGCGCCTTCCTCAACGACAAACTCGACCTCGCTCAGGCCGAAGCCATTGCCGACCTGATCGAGGCGAGTTCTGCCCAGGCGGCGCGAAATGCCCTGCGTTCGTTGCAAGGTGCGTTTTCCCTGCGTGTGCATAACCTCACCGAGCAACTGATAGGCCTGCGTATCTATGTCGAAGCGGCCATCGACTTCCCCGAAGAAGAAATCGACTTCCTTGCCGATGGCCACGTACTGAGCATGCTCGACAAAGTGCGCGACGAATTATCCACAGTGCTTCGGGAAGCCGGGCAGGGAGCTTTGCTGCGTGACGGCATGACGGTCGTCATCGCCGGTCGGCCGAATGCCGGCAAATCCAGCCTGCTGAATGCATTGGCCGGACGTGAAGCCGCGATCGTGACCGAGATTGCCGGCACGACCCGGGACATTCTTCGCGAACATATCCACATCGATGGCATGCCATTGCACGTGGTCGACACTGCCGGGTTGCGAGATACCGATGATCAGGTGGAAAAAATCGGCGTCGAACGGGCATTGAAAGCCATCGGCGAAGCGGATCGGGTATTGCTGGTGGTCGATGCCACGGCTCCCGAGGCACTTGATCCATTTGCCTTATGGCCGGAATTCCTGGAAACCCGCCCGGATCCGGCAAAAGTGACGCTGATTCGTAACAAGGCAGACCTGACGGGCGAAGCGATTGCCTTGGAAGTCAGTGACGATGGCCACGTCACGATCAGCCTCAGTGCCAGGTCCGCTGGCGAAGGCCTGGAGTTGTTGCGCGAGCATCTCAAGGCCTGCATGGGTTACGAGCAGACCTCTGAAAGCAGCTTCAGTGCTCGCAGGCGTCACCTGGAGGCACTGCGTCACGCGAGTGCGTCCCTCGAACACGGCCGCGCGCAGCTGACGTTAGCGGGTGNCCTCGAACACGGCCGCGCGCAGCTGACGTTAGCGGGTGCCGGTGAACTGCTGGCCGAAGATTTACGGCAAGCCCAGCAGTCTTTGGGCGAAATCACCGGTGCATTCAGCTCCGATGACCTGCTGGGAAGGATCTTTTCCAGCTTCTGCATCGGCAAATAGTCCTCCTCGTTACTCACAGACAGGCCGTTCTGGCCTGTCTGCTCCTCTTCTTCTGAAATAGCCCTGCGCTCCCGAGCAGATTTTTCTGGTCGGGCGGATTTTCCGTGCCCGGGATTTGTCCGGTCAGCCCTTTTCTGTGGATTAAGCCCTGTGAA
>NZ_JAAUOE010000009.1 GCF_017114915.1 Pseudomonas frederiksbergensis | reverse complement strand
AAGATGAAAAATCCCGTCTGTTCGAACTCTGGCAAAACAACCTGGGCAAAGCCAAGGGCGAAGCCGCACGGTTGTTCGGTGAGCGCGCCAAGCGCAAAGGCAAATGGGCTGAATGGGTGCGTTCCGAACTCGACGGCATGTCACCGCCGGAATTCGCGAACATGGTGCGCAGTGAAGTCAATCGCCTGATGGCCGCCGCTAAATAAGCGCCTGCCTGGAAAAAATCGCGACAATGGCCTCGCGCACTTTTAATACCACCGGATCGAGCTGCGTACTGGTGCGCCAGCCCAGTTCGATCGGGTAACGCGGCAGCGCCAAAGGGCAGGGCAGCAACGCCAGTGCGCTGAGCGCGGCGATGCTTTGCGCCGCATGGGCCGGAATGGTCGCCACCGCCTGACTGCCCTTGAGCAGATGCGGCAACGCCGCAAAGTGCGTAGTCGATGCGCATACCCGCCGACTCAGTCCCAACGCCGCCAAGCCTTCATCGGTAATCCCGATAAAACCGCCCGAAGACACCAGAATGTGTTCGCGGGTGACGAACGCCTCAAGGCTGAGGGTCTGCTGCCCCTCGGTCAGGCTGAGGGGATCCACCAGGCACAGATAACCCCCTTCACCCAACACCTGACGGCTGAGCAAACGCTCGGTAAACCCGCCTGCGGTGATCGCCAGGTCGATGCTGCGCTCCATCAAGTCCCGGGCCACGATCTGGCTATGGGTCTGGCGAAAGATCAGCCGCAGTTTCGGCGCACGGTGAGCGATCTCTTCGATCAATCGTCGCCCATAGGCGATTTCAAAATCATCCGACAAACCCACCGTCACCGAACGCCCGTCGTAATGATGGGCGGCCGGATCGACCATCGCCAGGCTTTGCCGGCATTTATTCAGCGCATCGCTGACCACCGGTTTCAACTGATTGGCCTTGAGCGTCGGTGCAAGACCTCGGCCGGTGCGCACGAACAACTGATCGCCATACACCTCTCGCAACCGGCGCAACGCCGCGCTGACCGCCGATTGCGTCACGCCAAGACGCAGCGCGGCGCGGCTGGCGCTGGATTCCTCGTGCAGGGCTTCGAAGACTTTGAGCAGGTTGAGATCGACGGTGGCGATATTCATTTGGTTCATATCATTTAGCAGTGAGTCTGGCTTTATTCATGATCCAGTGGCGCCGCAGAATGAGCAACACTTCATTACTGACGGAGTCACCGCGATGCCCAAGTCAATCGTTGCTGCCCTGCAAATCGGCGCCTTGCCCGGCGGCAAGGCCGATACCCTCGAGCAAATCCTTTCCTGGGAAAGCGCCATTATCGAATCCGGCGCGGCGCTGGTGGTCATGCCCGAGGCGTTGCTCGGCGGCTACCCCAAAGGCGAGGGCTTTGGCACGCAACTGGGTTATCGACTGCCGGAAGGTCGTGAAGCGTTTGCGCGATATTTCGCCAACGCCATCGACGTGCCCGGTGCCGAGACTGACGCCTTGGCCGGATTGTCCTCGCGCACCGGCGCCAACCTGGTGATCGGCGTGATCGAGCGGGCGGGCAGCACCTTGTACTGCACCGCGTTGTATTTCGACCCCCAGGCCGGGCTGGTGGGCAAACACCGCAAACTGATGCCCACCGGCACCGAGCGATTGATTTGGGGCAAGGGTGATGGCTCGACCTTGCCGGTGATCGACAGCCAGGTCGGGCGGATCGGCGCGGTGGTGTGCTGGGAAAACATGATGCCGTTGCTGCGCACCGCGATGTATGCCAAAGGCGTGGAGGTCTGGTGCGCGCCGACCGTGGACGAGCGCGAGATGTGGCAGGTCAGCATGCGCCACATCGCCCATGAAGGACGCTGCTTTGTGGTCAGCGCCTGTCAGGTCCAGGACTCGCCGCAAGCCTTGGGCGTGGATATCGCCAACTGGCCGGCGGAGCGTCCGTTGATTGCCGGCGGCAGCGTGATTGTCGGACCCATGGGCGACATTCTCGCCGGGCCGCTGCGTGGCGAGGCGGGGTTGCTGACCGCCGAAATCGACACCGATGACCTGATCCGCGCCCGTTACGACTACGACGTGGTCGGGCACTATGCGCGTCCGGACGTGTTTGAATTGACGGTGGATGAACGGGCCAGACCGGGCGTGCGGTTCAACGCCTGAACCGTGGGGGGTGTGATTGTCGTCTAGTCTGTATGCGTTTCCCCCCGTCAATGGATGGACTGCCCATGAGTTTGTCACTCGGCCCGATCCTGCAGTTTCGTGGCATCCACAGTAATGCCTATCACGTGTCCGCCCTGGTGGTTTTACCCTTGGGCGGGGCATCTCCCACGGTAAAAGTACCCAAGGGTGTGACCGCCACCACACCCTTGGCCATCGCCGACGTCCCGTTGCTCAAGCCTCAGTCCCGCGTCTGGCGCGTCGATTTCAAAGCGCTGCAAGACCAGGCCGTCGCCACCGCTTACACGGTCACGATAGACAGCGCGCAGGCCAACTTCGTCGTTCCGGCCGAGGGCCAGTCGCCGCGCATCGCCTATGTATCGTGCAACGGCTTCTCCGACCCCAGGGAGATGGAGAAGGTGGACAGGAACAACGAACGTTGGGAGCACATGTGGGGCGCCCACCAGGGCGAGCCCTATCATCTGCTGTTGATGGGCGGCGATCAGGTTTACAGCGACGACATGCGCAGCAGTGTGGTGTCCATGAAAACATGGTTCGCCAAACCCTTCGCCGACCGTCAGAAGGCGGTCTACACCAAAGTGATCGAAGCCGACCTGGACAAGTTTTTCGCCAGGCTCTACCTGGAACGCTGGAAACAGCCCGAGATAGCCAAGGTGTTCGGCGCCATCCCGACGGTGATGATGTGGGATGACCACGACATCATCGATGGCTGGGGGTCTTACGATGAAATATTGCATTCAAGCCCGGTGTTCCAGGGGCTGTTTGCCACGGCCAAACGCTATTTCAGGATTTTCCAGCAGCAACTGATCCAGACTCATCCTCACCTCAAACCGTCGGCGGACACCCACCCGTGCGCAATTCCCGGCACCGCTGACGGCTTTCATCTGGGGTTCACCGGCCTGGGCGAACTGGCCTTGCTGGTTCCCGATCTGCGCAGCGAACGCACGCCCGATTTGACGACGCCACGGGCTCAGCAAACCCGGGTCATTTCGCCCGTCAGTTGGGATGCGATTTATGCCTGGCTGGGCAAAGTCAGGGCGCACAAGCACCTGCTGCTGATGTCGAGTATTCCCGTGGGTTACCTTGATTTGCAGGCGGCCGAAAAGGCGCTGGACCTGGTGTCGGGGCAACAGGAACTCGAGGACGATTTGCGCGATCACTGGCGAAGCCTGCCTCACCGAGACGAACGCCGGCGGTTGATCATGCGGCTGCTGGATTTTGCCAAAGCCCAATCATGCAAAGTCACGCTGGTGTCCGGCGATGTTCATGTGGCCGGGGTCTGCGTGATCGAATCGAAGTTGCCGCGCCATGGCAGCGATGGGGCCGGGAAAATCTACCAATTGATTTCCACAGGTGTCGTGCATCCTTCGCCACCGGTGCTGGCGGTGCACTTTCTGGAATCCATCGGTGGCAACCAGGAACAGATCGATTACGCCATCACCGGCACCATGTTGCCCATTGGCGCCAGGGGGCGTTACCTGATCGCCGCTCGAAACTGGCTGGCGATAGAGCCGGATGAAGGCAGCAACGGCAAAACCCGACTGTGGGCCAACTGGCACATAGAAGGGCTCAAACATTGTGTGACGCAGGTGATCGACCCCGTTTCCTAGGGGGCGTTACCAGATGACGGAGGTCGAACCCGGCAGGCTGAGCTTGCCGCGATCGACGAAACGCATCGTGCCGAACGCGCCGCCCGCCAATTTGCCCCGAAGCACGTAGGGCAGATTGTCCAGGGTCTGTGTCTGACTCAGCCCGAGGGTCTGACGCAGCACCGTGAACGCCGAAATGCTCACAGGCACCACGATCACCGCTTCAGAGAAACGCGGAATCGAACCCGACTGATCGCTGACACCGGAGGCGAGGGCTCGGCCGTTGACTTCCAGGTCCAGCGCCACGCCGTTGTAGTTGATCGCGGTTTCATTGGGGTTTTGCACGCGCAGTTTTATGGCAAAACGCACTTCCAGTTCCTGGCTGGGCAGTGGCTCGACACCGACCACATGGATGTTCAGTGGGTCGTGACTGGGGAACAGGGCGCAGGCGCTGAGGGAGAGCAGCAGGAGGGAAACGAACAGGGCAAGCAATCTGCGCATGGACAGGCTCTCGTAAAGAAAAAGGCCGAACCGTTCATGGCTCGGCCTTCGAGCATTACGGACGGTTCAACTGTGCGACAGCCACAGGCGACGCGGGTTCACCCTTGGCCGCAACATCCGGGTTCTGCATCACCTGAAGCACCGAGGCTTCCGGATCGAACTCGTCTTCTTCCAGCTCGATGAACTCTTCGGGCAGGAAGATATTGAGCACGATAGCGCACAACGCACCGACGGTGATCGGTGATTCGAAGATGTTGTGCAACGCGGGCAGTGTGGCGAGCCCCTGCTATTCAAACAAACGCCGCGAGCAGATCCTCTTCAAACGCCTTCTGCGCATCCCCCGGCACCTGCGCGCGATGGCGGGCCAGGTGGAACGCCACCTCGAAACTCATGTCACCTTGGCGCACGACACGCAGCAACCCTTTGTCCTCCCAGCTGCGGGCGAAGTGGTTGGGCAAGTAGCCCACGTGCTTGCCGGACAGTATGAAGGCGAGGGTGCCTTCGACCTGTTCGGACCGCGCCGAACACAGCTTCCCCCGAAACGGCTCGTCGCTGCGCAGGAAGCGATAGGGATGATCGACCCGGTCGCAGGCCTGGAGCGCTTGATCGTCGGGTGCGTCATCGGTGAACAGCGGATGCCCGGAGGCGCAGTACAGGTGCTGGGTTTCCGTGAACAGCTCACGGTAATCAAAAGCACTCTGTGCCTGAGAGAAATAGCCGATCGCCAGGTCCAGCCGTTGTTGCAACAACAGCCGCTCCATTTCGCCGGGCATCGCGCTGATCAACTCGATGCGCACCGACTCGTCCCGTTCGCGAAAGCGCCGGATCGCCCCGGCCACCCGTTGCAGCACCGACTGATCAAGCGCTTCGGACAAACCCAGGCGCACTTCGCCGATCAAGCGTCCGGCCACGCCGTTGGATTGATGGCGGAACGTTTCGATCGATTCGAACAAGGCGCGAATGGCAAGGAGCAATTGTTCGCCTTTGGGGGTGATCTTGAATCCGCTCTTGCCGCGACTGCACAGGCGATAACCGAGCCGGGTTTCGAGCTTGGCCATCTGCTGGCTGATGCTCGACTGGCTCAATCCCAGGTCACCCTGGGCGGCGCTGAAGCCCCCGCATTCCACCACGCTGACAAACAGGCGCAGCAGGTGCAGGTCCAGATCGTGGAGTTGACCGAGCATCAAACATTACTCCGCAATAAAGTCAGGATAACTAACCTGGTATTTTTCCAATGTAACCGACGACGCATCCTGCAACCACTTCCTCCGGTCAGGTGTTCGTCATGGCTCCGTTCTTCAAGCTGTGTTTACCCGCGCTGTTCCTCGCCATGGCCGTGCCGGCCCAGGCTGAGGAAAAAGTCCTCAATCTCTACAGTTGGGCCGATTACGTGGCGCCCGACACCTTGCAACGGTTCGAAAAGGAAACCGGTATCCACGTGCGCTACGACACGTTCGACACGCCGGAAGTCCTGGAAACCAAACTGCTCACCGGCGGCAGCGGTTACGACGTGGTGGTGCCGTCGTCCAGTGTTCTGGCGCGTGGGCTGGCGGCGGGCGCGCTGAAGGAGATTCCTCACGATGGCCTCAAGGGGTACGCCAACCTTGACCCGGACATGCTGGAGAAACTCGCGGCGGTAGACCCCGGTAACCGTTATGGCGTGCCCTATACCTGGGGCACGCTTGGGCTTGGGATGAACGTCGAAGCGGTAAAACAACGTTTGCCCAACGTACCGCTCAACAGCCTGGACCTGCTGTTCAAGCCCGAATACGCCAGCAAACTGAAAGACTGCGGCATCGCGATTCTCGATTCGCCGCAAGAAGTGATCGGCCTGGCGCTGCATTACCTGGGTAAAGATCCCTACAGCACCGACAAGGCTGATCTGACAGCCGCCGACACCCTGTTGCGTCAGCTACAGCCCTCGGTACTGTACGTCGCCACCGGACGGCAGATCAACGATCTGGCCAATGGCAGCGTCTGCCTGGCACTGACCTACAACGGCGACGCGAGCATGGCCGCCGATCAGGCGCGCAAGGCCAACAAGCCATTCGAGGTCGCGTACCGGATTCCGAAGGAGGGCACGCTGGTGTGGCAGGACAACCTGGCGATCCCCAAGGACGCGCCACACCCCGAAGCTGCCCGGGCCTTCATCGAGTTCATGTTGCGCCCCGAATCCGTCGCCGCGTTGACCAATACGCTGTTCTTCGCCACAGCCAATCAGGCGGCGACGCCATTGGTGGATGAGGCGGTGCGCAGCGATCCCGATATCTACCCGCAGAGCGAGGTGCGTGCGCGGCTGTACGCCGACCGCAGCATGAGCCTTAAGGACATGCGTCAGCGCACCCGCCTGTGGACCACTTTCCGTAGCCGCCAATAAACCAATAATAAGGAACACACCATGGACGTCCCTGCACAGAACGATCAGGCCATGACCCGCGACAGTCTTTACGGAACTGCCGCCGAAAGCACCTACGCCGGTATCACCAGTTTCATGCGTCGTCGCTACAGCCGCGACTTGCGTGGCGTCGACGTGGTGGTCAGCGGTGTGCCGTTCGACACCGCCACCAGCAACCGCCCCGGCGCGCGTTTCGGGCCGCGCGGCATTCGGGCGGCATCCACCGGGATCGCCTGGGAGCGCCATTGGCCGTGGACCTTCGACCCGTTTGATCACTTGGCGGTGATTGACTACGGCGATTGCGCCTTCGATTACGGCACGCCGCAGTCGGTGCCGGACAGCATCGAAGCCCACGCCGAGCGCATCCTGAATAATGGTTGCGCGATGCTGACATTCGGCGGCGATCACTTCATCAGTTACCCGCTGCTCAAGGCCCATGCCCGTCAGCATGGCCCGTTGTCGCTGATTCACTTTGACGCTCACAGCGACACCTGGCCGGATGAAGAGGGCAAGCGCGTCGATCACGGCACGATGTTCTGGCACGCGGCCAAGGAAGGGTTGGTGGATCCGTCGCGCTCGGTGCAGATCGGCTTGCGCACCACCAATGACGATCATCAGGGTTTTCAGGTGCTGGATGCGCGGCAGGTGCACCGGCAAGGGTGTGAGGCGATCGTCGAGGCGATTCGTGCGCGGGTCGGCGGTCACCCGGTGTATCTGACTTTCGATATCGACTGCCTCGACCCGGCTTTCGCGCCCGGCACCGGGACGCCGGTGTGCGGTGGCTTGAGCACGGTGCAGGCGCTGGAAATTCTTGGCGGTTTGCGCGGGATCAACCTGGTGGGGATGGACGTGGTGGAAGTGGCACCGGCCTACGACAGCGCGGACATTACCTCACTGGCCGCGGCGACATTGGCCATGGAGATGCTGTGTTTGTATGCGGCTAAACACAAGGTCGATCGCTAACGCGTTTCCAATTGTGTGAGCGAGTCTGCTCGCCCCCACAGGGCAATGGTGGGGTCACTACTGCCAATTTCTGACAGTAACCTCTGCTAAGCTCCGGCGACTTCCAGAAAGGAGCCTGCCGACCGTGTCGCGAACCAGCCGTTTACTGACCTTGTTACAAGTGCTGCGGGGCAAAAGTCGTCCGGTGACTGCCGCGGTATTGGCCAGCGAGCTGGAAGTTTCCGAGCGCACGCTGTACCGCGACATTGCTGAACTCACCGCGCTCGGCGCGCCAATCTTTGGCGAGGCGGGGATCGGCTATGTGTTGCGCAGCGGCCTGTTTCTGCCGCCCTTGATGCTCAATGCCGATGAAACCGAAGCCATCGTGCTCGGGTTGCGCTACGTGGATCAGCGTGGCGATGAGGTCCTGAGCAAAGCCGCGGCCGACGCCCTGGCAAAAATCGCCGCGGTACTCGACCCGGCGGCCCAGGACGCCTTGCGCAACCCGACGGTGTTGCCGGGGCCGCCGGGGTATGGCTATCCGCAAAATGTCGTGCCGTTGAATGTGTTTCGCCAGGCCATTCGCGGTCAGGCCAAGCTGCACATTGATTACGCGGATGCCAACCAGGTGCCCAGTCAGCGGCTGATCTGGCCACTGGCCCTGGGGTTTCTCAATGAAGTGCGGATCATCGTCGCCTGGTGCGAGTTACGCAGTGCCTTTCGCACGTTTCGCACCGACCGGATCTCGGCTGCCAGCGAGCAGGGCGAACACTATCCGGGGCGGCGCAGCGACCTGTTGCGCACCTGGCGCAAGCAGATGCAACTGGACGAAGCCGGGCGCTTCACTCCTGACAAGAACTGACACTGGCTTGCTTTAGCATGGCTCCAGAACCAACCAAAAGGAGCCGTAACATGTCCAATCCAGCCTCTTCACTGGCCCCCGCCATCGCCGCCTACATTGCTGCCGCCAATGCTCGCGACACCTCGAGGGTCGCCAGTTTTTTCGCTGAGGATGCCAACGTGTTCGATGAGGGCCAGCATCAGGTCGGCACCCAAGCCATCGCCCAATGGATGCAAGACACCGCGCAGCGTTACCAGCCCCGGGTCGAGGTGCTCGACGTCCAGCAGCGTACCGGCAAAGTGCTGGTGCATAACCTGATCTCCGGTACGTTTCCCGGTAGCCCGCTGGAGTTGCGTTACATGTTCCGCCTCAATGAGCAGGGCAAGATTGCCCGCCTGGATATCTCCTTGTAGGGGACGTGGCATACTGCCGCGCATGAATGTCGACTCTCCCTTAAGCGCCTGGCAACACGCCATCGAACAGAAGGGCTTCGTCCAGGACGAAGCCCAGGAACACGCCGTGTGGGCGCTGCAAAAATGCCACGAAGCCTTGCATGAGGGCCGCACGCCCATCATCGGCGTGTACCTCTGGGGCCCGGTCGGGCGCGGCAAGACCTGGTTGATGGATCAGTTCTACCAAACCCTGCGCGTCCCCGCCCGGCGCCAGCACTTCCATCACTTCATGGGCTGGGTGCATCAGCGTTCCTTTCAATTGACCGGCACCGCCGACCCCTTGAGGGCGCTGGCCCGCGAGTTGAGCCAGGAAGTGCGGGTGCTGTGTTTCGATGAACTGTTCGTCAACGACATCGGTGACGCGATCATCCTCGGGCGTTTGTTTCAGGTGATGTTCGAGCAGGGCGTGGTGGTGGTATGCACTTCCAATCAGCCGCCGGATCAGCTGTACGCCGATGGCTTCAACCGCGACCGGTTCGTGCCGGCCATTGCCGCGATCAAGCAGCACATGCAGGTGATTGCGGTGGATGGCGGGGAGGATCATCGCCTGCACCCTGGCGCCGGTCTGCAGCGTTACTGGGTGAATGTACCGGGTCAGCCCGATGCCCTCAGCGAAGTGTTCAAGGCCTTGACCGTCGGCCAGTCGCTGTCCAGCGACCCGGTCACCGTCGGTTACCGTTCGGTCAATGTCATGCGAGCCAGTCAAACCGTGCTCTGGTGCCGTTACACCGAGCTTTGCGAGCAGCCTTTGGCCGCCATGGACTTCATGGCCCTGTGCGATACCTTCAGCGCGATTCTGTTGAGCGAGGTGCCCAACCTCAGCGCGCAAAAACGCGAAGGGCGCATTGCCCGCGGCACTGAAGACGGTGTCGAACGGGTGGTGGCGGGGGATCGCGAGTTGCCGCAGTTGTCGGTGCATGACGATGGCGTGCGCCGGTTCATCGCCCTGGTGGACGAATGCTACGACCGCAAGGTGCCGCTGTACCTCGAAGCGCAGGTGCCAATGGAAGCGTTGTACACCGAGGGCTATCTGCAATTCCCGTTTCGCCGCACCCTCAGCCGTTTGCGGGAGATGCAACTGAAACGTTTTGCCGAGGCTTGATGTCCGGGAGGTTGTCGACACCCCGGCGCTCGCGCTAATGTCGCTGGACCTTTTCAGTGCGCATGAGGCGAACTGGGGCAACTTGTGTGATTGAGGGTGGAAATGGAATCCGCAGAAATTCTTGTGCTTCAGGCCAGCTACTCGAACCCGATACATGCCGAGGCGATTGGCCTGGTGTTGAACCACTACGCTGAAGACCCGATGGGTGTCGGTCACCCTTTACCCGCCGATGTGTTGCAACAACTGCCAAGGGAACTGGCCAAACGTCCCCATGCTTTCAGCGTTCTGGCATTTGTCGGCGGCGAGCCGGCGGGGCTGGTCAATTGCTTCGAAGGCTTTTCGACCTTTGCCTGCCGGCCGCTGGTCAACGTGCACGATGTGTCGGTGGTAGCGAAGTTTCGCGGGTTGGGACTGAGCCAGAAAATGCTGCGCAAAGTCGAGGACATCGCACGTCAGCGCGGTTGCTGCAAAATCACCCTGGAAGTATTGGAAGGCAATTCAGTGGCTCAGGCGTCTTATGGCAAATTCGGCTTTTCGCCTGGCATGTTCGACCCGGCGCACGGTCGGATGCTGTTCTGGACCAAGGCGCTTTAATCCTCCCTGCGCAATCCCTGTAGGAGCGGGCTTGCCCGCGAAAGCGGTGTGTCAGGCAACATCAATGTTGACTGGGCCGACGCCTTCGCGGGCAAGCCCGCTCCTACTGTTGAACGACTGCCGGAGTGACGGGCGCACCCTTGGGTTTCATCAGGCTGAAGTCGATCAGCGGCCGTTGCTGACGCTCATAAGGGTTGCCGATCATCAATGGCCGAGGCTTGAAGCTGTCGCTGACCAGGCTTTTGCTGCGGTCCAGTTCATCGAAGCTCAGGCCGGCCAGATCCGCCCAAGTATGAATCAGCTGAGAACTGCTGTATGGCCGTCCAAGATCCTCGGCAAAACTCCAGTCATGGGTTTCGCGCCATTTCGGCGAAGCCCAGGCCATGAACGGAATGGTGTACATCGGCGCGGTCGGCTTGTTCTCGTTGCGGCCCAGGGTGTTGTGGCCCGAGGAGTCGAAGACGTCTTCGCCGTGGTCGGAGAGGTACAGCAGGAAGCCGTTCGGATCAGTCCTGGCGTAGTCCTTGATCAGGCTCGAGACCACGAAGTCGTTGTACAACACCGCGTTGTCATAGCTGTTGTACGTTGGCACCTGATCGTCACGCACGCCATCCGGCACCCCTTTGCGGTCGGTGAACTTGTTGAACGTCGGCGGGTAACGGTACTGGTAGCTCATGTGCGTGCCGAGCAAATGCACGACGATCAGCTTGCGTGGCGCCGTATCGGCCAGTGCCTTGTTGAACGGTTCGATCACATCGCCATCGTACTGGGCGGCGTTCTGGTTGCGGTTGTTGTTCAGGTACACCTGCTCGTCGGCCTGCTCGGAGAAGGTCGTGAGCATGGTGTTGCGCTTGGTCATGGTCTGCTGGTTGGTGATCCAGAAAGTCTTGTAACCGGCCTGTTTCATCATGCTGACCAATGACGGCGTCGTCAGGTAGAGGTCCGGGTTTTCTTCATCGGCGAAGGTCAGCACCTGCTGCAACGCTTCGATGGTGTAGGGGCGTGGCGTAATCACGTTATCGAAAACCGCCAGTTGGTCCTTGAGCTTGTCCAGTTCCGGGGTGGTTTCCCGAGGGTAGCCGTACAGGCTCATGCGCTGACGGTTGGTGGACTCGCCGATCACCAGCACCAGGGTCGCCGGCTGATTGGCCATCGAATCGGTGAGGTTCTTCAGCGGCGGGATCTTACTGGCGCTGTCGAGCATGTCTTGCATGCCGGCCAGGGTGTCGAGGTAACGGTGATAGGCCACGGCCATCTGCCAAGGCACCGCGGGCTCGATGCGGGTTTCGAATTTCTCGAAGCCACCGGCCAGGCTGCCGGTGCGTGCGGTCTGCTTGATCAATGGGTAACCGACCACGGCCAGCAGAATCGCCGTCGCCGCGACCAGCGCCTGGCCACGCGGCAGGTGTACCGGGCGCAAGCGGGTCCACAGGAAATATGCGAAAGCAGTGTGCGCGAGAAAGGCCAGCACCATCCACCAGGCAAAATACTGGGTCATGTACTCGCCGGCTTCAGACACGTTCGATTCGAACATGATGAAGATGACGCTCTGGGAAAATTCCTGCTGATAAATGAAGAAATATCCCAGGCTGGCCATCGAACAGGCCCACAGCACCACGCCGATCAGTGCGGCCATCACACGGGTTTGTCTGGGGAACAGTAGCATCGGCGCGAGCCAGACGGCGCTCATTACAAAGGCCTGGCGGAAACCGGTAAAACCGGAAGTGCCCGTCAGTTGAATCAGCAGTTGGGTGATGCCCGAAAAATACCAGAAGAACAGAAATAACCAGAGAAATCCTGCCCAATCAAAACCTGTCGCAGACGTTTTGCTGCGTTTAAACAAAGCCATTCAGCACTCCAGCCTGATGATTACTTCGGCCGTCGGCACGTTCCCTGTCGCAGACGAACGGACGCCGCGCGGATACCGAGCGGCCACAATGAACCGGAGTATCAACAAGCCGATGTGAAAACTTTGTGAGTTGCCAAGGCTGGCAGGGTTGCAGCGAGTCGGAAACAGCGGCGGCCGTTTCCGATACAAATGAGGATGTCAGGCGTGGGGAGTGCGTTGGGTGACGGGCAAGGGCTGAACCTGATTGCCTTGGGTCAGCAGGCGCAATTGCGCGACTTCCCGCTTCAACTGGTCACGCTCGTCTTTCAATTGGCGCAGTTCGTCGCGACGGATCGTGACGTAAAGGGTTTGTGCTGGCAGTGCTGTGTGTACGGTGCCCATTGCTCACCTCGCAAATGGCGGTATCAACTGTAAGTCGGCTCCCGAAATCGGGGTGCTCACTTACTATCGGCGCCAATTTTGATTTCTTTTACCCCTGAAGGGAACTTTTTTATTTTTCATGGTCGTTGTGTCTTCGGCACGATTGCCGACGTTATCAGTCTGGATCGGGCACAATGCCCGGAAACTTCATCCCGCCGCTCTGGACTAACCCTCATGAGTCGCGTTGGGCTATAACCTTTGACACACTTTATTTGTAGTAGGGAGCATCAGCACATGCAACTCGGGATTATTGGACTGGGCCGCATGGGCGGTAATATTGCGCGGCGCCTGATGCTCAACGGGCATACCACCGTTGTTTACGACCGCAATACCGCCTTTGTCGACACCCTGGTTGAAGAAGGCGCCACCGGTGTCTCCGACTTGCCAGCCCTGGTCGCTGGCCTGGCCAAGCCACGCGCGGTGTGGGTCATGCTGCCCGCCGGCGCACCGACCGAAGACACCATCGACACCCTGAGTACCTTGCTTGAAGCGGGCGATACCATCATCGACGGCGGCAACACCTTCTATAAGGATGACATCCGCCGGGCCAAGACCCTGTCGGAAAAAGGCCTGCATTACATTGACGTAGGCACCTCTGGCGGCGTCTGGGGCCTGGAACGTGGCTATTGCATGATGATCGGCGGCGATGCCGAGACTGTTAAGCGTCTCGACCCGCTGTTCGAAACCCTGGCCCCGGGCCTGGGCGACATCCCGCGCACCAAGGATCGCCGGTCCGACGACGATCGCGCCGAGCGCGGTTACATCCACGCCGGCCCCGCAGGCGCCGGGCACTTTGTGAAGATGATCCATAACGGCATCGAGTACGGCATGATGCAGGCCTTCGCCGAAGGCTTCGACATCCTCAAGACCAAGGCCAGCGAAAGCCTGCCAGAGGATCAGCGCTTCGATCTGAACGTGGCCGACATCGCCGAAGTCTGGCGTCGTGGCAGCGTGGTCTCGTCCTGGCTGCTCGACCTGACCGCCGACGCCCTGGCCAGCGACCCGAAACTCGACGGTTACTCCGGGTCGGTGGCTGACAGCGGTGAAGGTCGCTGGACCATCGAAGCCGCCATGGAACAATCGGTGCCCGTACCGGTGCTGTCGAACTCGCTGTTCTCCCGCTACCGTTCGCGTGGGCAAGGCACCTTTGGCGACAAGATTCTCTCGGCCCAGCGCTTCGGCTTCGGCGGCCACGTGGAGACTCCGAAAAAATGACCCATGTGATCCGCAGGAAATCCAAGGCAGAACCCGCGCCGCCCACCACGCTGTTTCTGTTCGGCGCCCATGGCGATCTGGTCAAGCGCCTGCTGATGCCGGCGCTGTACAACCTGAGTCGTGACGGTTTGCTGGGGAATGGACTGCGGATCATCGGCGTCGATCACAACGCCATCAGCGACGAGGCCTTCGCCAAAAAACTCGAAGATTTCATTCGGGCGGAAGTGGCGGCCAAGGTCGGCAAGGGCGATCACGCCCTTGATCCGGTGTTGTGGGCCACACTGGCCAAACACATCAGCTATGTCCAGGGCGACTTCCTGGATGAACGCACCTATGAAGCGCTGGCGGCGAAAATCACCGCCAGCGGCACCGGCAACGCCGTTTTCTACCTGGCCACCGCACCGCGCTTTTTCAGCGAAGTGGTGCGGCGTCTCGGCGCTGCCGGATTGCTGCAAGAAACCCCTGAAGCCTTCAGAAGGGTGGTGATCGAAAAACCTTTCGGCTCCGATCTGTACACCGCCGAAGCCTTGAACGCGTGCTTGCTCAAAGTGATGACGGAAAAGCAGATCTACCGGATCGATCACTATCTGGGCAAGGAAACCGTGCAGAACATTCTGGTCAGCCGGTTCTCCAACAGCCTGTTCGAAGCCTTCTGGAACAACCATTACATCGACCACGTACAAATCACCGCCGCCGAAACCGTCGGCGTGGAAACCCGTGGCAGTTTTTATGAGGTCACCGGCGCCCTGCGGGACATGGTGCCCAATCACCTGTTCCAATTGTTGGCGATGGTGGCCATGGAACCACCGGCTGCTTTTGGCGCCGACGCGGTACGCGGCGAGAAGGCCAAAGTCATTGGCGCGATTCGCCCCTGGTCAACCGAAGAGGCGCGCGCCAACTCGGTGCGGGGCCAATACACCGCCGGGGAGATCGATGGCAATCCACTGCCCGGTTATCGCCAGGAAACCAACGTGGCGCCCGACAGCACCACCGAAACCTATGTCGCGCTCAAAGTGATGATCGACAACTGGCGCTGGGTCGGCGTGCCGTTCTACCTGCGTACTGGCAAGCGCATGAGCGTGCGCGACACCGAGATCGTCATTTGCTTCAAGCCGGCGCCGTATGCGCAATTCCGCGATACCGAGGTCGAGGAGTTGCAGCCGACCTATCTGCGGATCCAGATCCAGCCCAACGAAGGCATGTGGTTCGACCTGCTGGCCAAGCGGCCGGGGCCGGCGTTGAACATGGCCAATATCGAGCTGGGCTTTGCCTACAAGGATTTCTTTGAAATGCAGCCGTCCACCGGCTACGAAACCTTGATCTACGATTGCCTGACCGGCGATCAGACGCTGTTCCAGCGGGCCGACAACATCGAGAACGGCTGGCGCGCCGTGCAGCCGTTCCTCGACGCCTGGCAGCAGGACGCAACCGTGCAGAGCTATGCGGCCGGCGAAGACGGGCCACAGACCGCTGACGAGCTGCTGACCCGCGACGGTCGCGTCTGGCACAGCCTCGGATGAGTGACGTCACGCAACAGCCCATCCGTTTTCTGCTCAGTGATATGGACGGCACCTTGTTGTTGCCCGATCACAGTCTCAGTCAGCGCACGATTGAAGCGGTCGGCGCCTTGCGCGAGGCTGGCGTGCTCTTCAGCCTGGCCACCGGGCGTCCGCCCAAAGCCATGTTGCAGCAGATCCAAGCTCTGGGCGTCGATCTGCCAACGGCGGCGTTCAATGGCGGCACGATCGTCAACCCGGACGGCAGTTTGCTGGTCGCGCATTATTTGCCGGCAACTGCGGCGCTGACGGCGCTGGCGCTGTTTACCGATCAGCCGGACATTGAAGTCTGGGTGTTCAGCGGTGGTGACTGGCTATTGAAGGATCCGTACGGCCCGATGGTCCCGCGAGAGCAGCATGGCCTGGGGTATCCGCCGGTGGCGGTCGAGAGTTTTGAGCCTTGCCTGGCACACATCGACAAGATCGTCGCCGCCAGCAACAACACCGAATTGTTGATCGAGCTGGAAGCGCGGTTGCTGGCCAAGGTCGAAGGCCAAGCGCAGGTGTCGCGTTCGCAACCGGTCTATCTGGACGTGACTGCGATGCAGGCCAACAAGGGGGCAGCCCTGGCGACACTGGCCGAGTTTCTTGGCGTGTCGCTGGAACACACCGCCGCGATGGGCGACGGCGGCAATGACCCGGCAATGTTTCATCGTGCCGGGTTGTCGATCGCCATGGGGCAGGCGGAAGAGGCGGTGAAGTGTCAGGCCGACCTGGTGACCGGGGCCAACACCGAAGATGGCGCGGCCCAGGCGATCGAGCGATACATCCTGAGTTCAGTCTGAACCGCGTTATCGTTCTTCGCGGGCAAGCCTCGCTCCTACAGGTTTTACACATTCCGTAGGAGCGAGGCTTGCCCGCGAAGGCGTCAGACCTGCCACCTCAAAGCCAATAGCTTACGGCGTACCAGCCAAGCCCTCCCATCACCACGGTGTATGGCAGCGCCATCCACACCATCCGCCCGTACGACAGACGAATCAACGGGGCAATCGCCGAGGTCAGCAAGAACAGGAACGCCGCCTGACCATTGGGCGTCGCCACGCTCGGCAGATTGGTGCCGGTATTGATCGCAATGGCCAGGGTTTCAAAGTGTTCGCGGCTCATCTGGCCGGAGATGAATGCCTGTTTCACTTCGGTGATGTAAATGGTCGCCACGAACACGTTGTCGCTGATGGCTGAGAGCAGGCCATTGGCAATAAATAACATGCCCGGCTGTTGGTCGGCCGGCAGCGCCAGCACCCACTGGATCAGCGGCCTGAACAGTTGCTGATCCTGAATCACCGCCACCACGGCGAAAAACACCACCAGCAGCGAAGTGAACGGCATGGCGTCCTTGAAGGCCGTGCCGAGGCGGTGTTCATCGGTGATGCCGGTGAATGAGGTAATCAGCACGATCACCATCAAACCGATCAGTCCGACTTCGGCAATGTGAAACGCCAGCGCGACAATCAGGATCAGCGCCGCTGCCCCTTGAACCAACAACGCAGCGCGCTGACGCGAAGTACGCTCGGCGTTGTCTTCGGCGGCGTAGTTGGCCAGCACCGCACGCACGTTGTCCGGCAGCAACGTGCCATAGCCGAACCAGCGCAGTTTCTCCAGCAGCACGCAGGTCACCAGACCCGCTGCCAGTACGGGCAACGACACCGGGGCGATCTTCAGGAAGAACTCGGCGAAGTGCCAGCCCATCTCATGGCCGATCAACAGGTTCTGCGGCTCGCCGACCAGCGTGCAAACACCGCCCAACGCCGTGCCGACCGCGCCATGCATCAGCAGGCTGCGCAGGAAAGCGCGGAATTGTTCGAGGTCGGCATGGTGCAATGCCGGCAAGTGCTGGTCATCACCGAATGAGCTGTCCTGACGCGGGTCGTTGCCCGAGGCGACGCGGTGATACACCGAATAAAACCCCACGGCCGCACTGATGATCACTGCGGTCACGGTCAATGCATCGAGAAACGCCGACAGAAACGCAGACAGGAAACAGAACATCAACGCCAGCAGCGCCTTGGAGCGAACCCCCAGCAGCAGGCGCGAGAACAGAAATAACAGCAGGTCTTTCATGAAATAGATGCCCGCCACCATGAACATCAGCAGCAGGATCACCGGGAAGTTGTGCACCAGCTCGTCATAAAGCGCCTGGGGCGTGGTCATTTTCAGCAGCAGCGCTTCGACCAGCAGCAAGCCGCCGGGCATCAGCGGGTAACACTTGAGTGCCATGGCCAGGGTGAAGATGAACTCCAGCACCAACAACCAGCCAGCCGCCACTGGACCGATCGTCCACAACACCAGTGCGTTGAGCATCAGGAATCCGATAATGCTTGCTTTGTACCAGCGGGGTGAATGCCCAAGAAAATTGTGTGCGAAGGCCTGGGCCATTGAGCCGGACATCGGCTACTCCTTGTATTAAGAAGCGCGCAACTTGCCGTAAGCGGAAGGGAAGATCAAGTACAGGCTAGTGATAATAACGCGCGACAACTGCGCGGCAGTTTCCGTCCAGTGAATAGCCGCCTACGACGATACAACCGTCGGCTTGCACAGCCAATGAAGTGGCGGTGTCCGGACCGCGACTCAGGCACGTGCGAACCCAGCCCATGCCATTGGCGAAGCTGCGATCCAGCGATCCGCCGGGTAAATACCGGGCGAGTAGGAAATCGGCGTTAATTCCGCCGACCGTCGCGCCGACGGTCAGCACACGGCCGTCCGGCTGTGCCTGGGCGGCAGTCCACTGGCAGCCGCTGTAACCAATTTTCAGCAGTTGTGGCTGACCACCCTTGCAGCGGGTGTCCGGTCGGCCATTGCTGTGAACTTTCAAGGCGAGGCAGTGCATTGGGTCTCGACTGCTGCCAAAGCAATGCAAATCACCATTTTCGTGCTGGACGATCTGGCAGACCTGGGCACTGTGGCCCCGGACCTTGAAGGTCATGAACCCATCCATTGAGAAACCGTCATCCAGCTGGCCATCGGTGTGATAACGCGCCAGCAAACCTTCCTCGGGAGAGTTGATCGATCCGCCCACCAGGATTTGGCCATCGCGTTGCACCGTCAGGCTGTTGAGCCTGGAGTTCATCAGCAAGTGCCGGACCATGACAAAACCGCGACCATTGAAGGTGCTGTCCAGCGAACCGTCGGCGTTGATCCGTATCAGCATGCCGACGTGATCGGCCCGTTCGAAATGATGATTGGCCACCAGCAGGATCCGACCGTCGTCCTGCACGCAGATATCACAGGCCTCGCTCCCCGGTACACCCAGCGGTAACCAGGCGTCGCGAGCGCCTTGGGAAAGATTACCCGGCAGGCGCACCACGCAGCGTCCATGGTCGCCAAAACCCTGGACCGGGCAGCCTTGCGGATCAAACATCGCCAGGGCGGGCAGCGTACGGTGAGCATTTTCATAGTGCAGGCCGGCCACCAGAATGTGCCCGTTGGCCAGCACCCGCACCGTGCCCGCCATGGCTTCGTGGCCGTGGGCGAACTGCCCGATGACGCTGCCCCGTTTGCCGAATGCCAGATCCGCCGAACCGTCTTCAAGCAGGCGGGCCAAGCCAAAGCGGCTGCCACCTGGCGTGCCGACCTTGGCTGCCACCAGTATCCGGCCGGTGTGGTCAATGGCGACGCCATTGACCCTGCTGGAGAGACTGTCGGCGAAATACACTTGAGTCTTGCCGGTGCCCGCGAAATGGGTATCGAGTTGCCCGGCATTATTGGCGTTTGCCGCAATTGCAAAAGCACTCTGGAGTGACATGCACGCATCTCCTTGCCAGTCGTCCTTGTCCGGGTGCCCGGAGAATGACTGCCTGAGCACAATATTCAATCCCTGAATGCGATGATGTGCAACTGCCATTACGCTCGGAAGGAGGGGCGTTTTGTGCCAGAACAGTGTCTTTTCGAACCACTGCCAAGCCTGCCAAGTAATCTGGCGCAATAGAAGTTGAAAAAGGTGCTTGGCGTCGTGCGGCTGACCGTAGAAAACCGTCAACTAAGGAGAAGGGGGGCGCGGATCACCGGGCGGTAATCCGCGAAAAAGATTAATGCGGCATGGACCACGATTGCAGTGTGTAACCTTCCTCGCTCAACTCGGCGCGGGCTTGTTCCAGCACGTGTGCAAGTTGCTCCGGATCGGAATAGGCGCTGCTTGGAATTTGTTTGCGGCTGATGCGAGTGTTAGTGCGATCGATGATAGTCAGGCTGAGCTCGCCATTACCGTCTTGTGGGGCCCAGGCCACGCATTGAAAGGGTTGGAATGCGCGGTCGGCAATCAAAAGAGCTTCGTTGATACGGAGCGGGGCGTTCATGGGATCTTCTCTCTGTATGCCCAATCAAGTGATGTGCCGTCGGTTGGGCTTACCGTTCGGCTGGTTACTTGTACTGATGTCCGCAACCGGGGGTTGGGTCACACCCAAACAAAAGAAATTTCAACTTTCTTTGATTGGCCAGCGATTCAGGCAGTTACTGAAAGCTGAATGAAAGGTTCAACTCGTTAGGCAACTCATCAAGTGGTTTCTTATAACTAATCAGTCAATGTCCCTATAAGCAATCGATACAAGCTGGCGTCAAAATCTTGCTAGTGTTACACCGAAGACCGCCAAATGACTGTTTTTAATAATATTTCCTAAAATTTGGCGCCAAGGAACAGTCATGATCGAAGCGCCTGCCTTACGACGTCTTTTAGTAGTGGATCCTTGCGACGACTGCCATCGTTTACTGCCGGGTTTACGCACTGTGGGTTGGGATGTTGACAGCTGCAGCCTGGAAAACGCCACCGAACGAACCTGCGACGTCGGTCTGTTGCGCTTGCAGCCATTTCATCTGGAACGCCCGGAAGCCGTCAAGGAACTGATCACCCGTAGCGGCACCGAGTGGATCGCGGTGCTCAATCAGGAAGTCCTGCGATTGCAGAATGTCGGGGATTTTGTCTGTGAATGGTTTTTTGACTTCCATACCTTGCCGTTCGATGTCTCACGGGTTCAGGTCACGCTCGGCCGAGCGTTCGGCATGGCACGCCTGCGCGGCCAGGGCACGGTTCATATCGATCAGCCTGAACACGAGTTGCTCGGCGACAGCAAACCGATTCGCGAACTGCGCAAATTGCTCAGCAAATTGGCGCCCACCGAATCTCCGGTGCTGATCCGCGGCGAAAGCGGCACCGGCAAAGAACTGGTTGCCCGCACCCTGCATCAACAATCCCAGCGTCACAGCAAACCGTTCGTGGCGATCAACTGCGGCGCGATTCCCGAACACTTGATCCAGTCCGAATTGTTCGGTCATGAGAAGGGGGCCTTTACGGGCGCCCATCAGCGCAAGGTCGGGCGGATAGAAGCGGCCAACGGCGGAACCCTTTTTCTCGATGAGGTCGGTGATCTCCCTCTGGAACTGCAGGCCAATCTGCTGCGTTTCCTGCAGGAAAAACATATCGAGCGGGTCGGCGGCCAACAGCCTATTGCGGTGGATGTGCGGGTATTGGCGGCGACGCACGTCGACCTGGAGGAAGCCATTGAGAAGAAACGCTTTCGCGAAGATTTGTACTATCGCCTGAACGTTCTGCAAGTGGTCACCGCGCCACTGCGTGAGCGCCATGGCGATATCTCGATGCTGGCCAACCACTTTTCCCATTTCTACAGCCATGAAACCGGCCGTCGTCCTCGCAGCTTCAGCGAGGATGCGCTGATTGCCATGGGCAAGCACGACTGGCCAGGTAATGTCCGCGAGCTGGCCAACCGGGTACGCCGTGGGCTGGTACTGGCCGAAGGGCGGCAGATCGAGGCGCGAGACCTGGGGTTGCTCAGTCAACACGCCTTCGCCACGCCGATGGGCACCCTTGAAGACTACAAGACCCGCGCCGAACGCCAGGCGCTGTGCGATGTGTTAAACCGGCACAGCGACAACCTGAGCGTCGCCGCCCGCGTCCTGGGCGTGTCGCGGCCGACTTTTTACCGATTGCTGCACAAGCATCAAATCCGCTAGGGCGGGTAAACGAAAAGGCCCGCTGCGAGTTAAATCGCAGCGGGCCTTTTCCATTGGGGTGATACGGTTAGAAGTAGTACGGGAATTTCAGGCTGAAGGAAAAGTCTGGCGAGTCGTCGGTCAGGCCGATGGCCAGGTTGGGAACGATCGTCAGGTTTTCGGTTGCTGCCAGGGTCATGCCGATGTTGAAGTTGGCCGAGTTGTAATCGCTGTTGGAAATCGATTGCCAATCGCCACCGTCGGGCTTGATCTTGCTCTTGCGGGCGAACTGATCGGTGAACGAGAACGACATACTCATCTTCTCGTTCAAGGCGAATGCAATGCCGGCGCCGATCTGCCAGGAATCCCCCAGTTTCACGTCCCCGGACACCTTGGAGTTGGCCTGAGGGCTGATGTCGCTGAAAGAGTCTTGCATGTTGTAGGTGTAGGCCAGGCTGCCGAACAGCACGGCCGGGTCGTAGCTCTTGACCAGCGAGATGCCCGGGGTGATTGCCCAGACACCATTGCCGGTAGGCAAGTCCTCGGGTACCGAGAGGTTATCGTTGTTCGGGTCATTGACCAGCTTGATGCCGTAAGGGTCCTTACCGGTCGGCGCCTTGAGGCGCAGTGTAAAGACCGCGTCGGGCAGATTGGCCGACTCATCCAGAAACTTGTAAGCAACGCCAAAGTTCACATCGCCGATGGTCGGGTCGCGGGTAACGGTGGCGTCCGATGTCACCGGGCCTGCGCCACCGGCGCCACCGGAGGAATACGTTGATTCGCGGTAAACCACGGGGACGTTAATGTCGAACTGCCAACGTTGTGCCACGTTGTAGCGGGCGGTCAGGTCCAGGGTCCAGTTATCCGCCTTGATACGGTCGAGGTTGATGTTACCGAGGAAAATCGAGTCCAGTGCCAGGAAGCCGTTGAGTACCAATGCACGGGTATCGTAGTGCGTGTAGGTCAGGCCGGTTTCGACGCTGAACTTGCCGCCACCGAAGAAGCCGCTGGCTTCGTCATACAGGTTGGAAACGCTTTGCGCAGGCGCCGAATCATCCTTGAGCGATTGGCCATATGAACTGCCTGTGGTTCCCGGCGCACCGGCGGCCACCGTCTGGCCACTCCCAGGCGTTTCGGCGGGGGATTTGGTCAGGCGTTTGGGAGCAGGTGTCGCAGGTGTTGCTTCGACTTGGCGAATGCGTTGCTCGAGTACCATCAGCGCGTTCTGTTGTGCTTCGTAACGCTGTTTCAGCTCCATGAGTTCTTTTTTTAGTGCTTCGACCTGAGGGTCTGGTGCTGCGTATAGCAATGTGGCCGGGGCCAGGCTACTCAAACAAACGATAGCGCTGAACGTCAACGAACGGTGCATGGGATATCCGTCCCTTCTGACTACATCGGGTGAGACTGAGCGTAGATCAGAATCCGAGAGTGCGAAGACCTTTGAGCGGGTCCAGGTTGCCGTTCAGCGAACCGGCTGTCGCGTTGTCACGCAGCACGACATTGAGGGATGTGAGGTTGCGGACCTGGTTGCCACCGCCGAGCAAAGTCGTGTTCTGCATCAGCCCACCCTCGCCCAGGCGTTGTACGGTACTGCCCTGATTGTTTTTGCCCACGATGTTGAGTTGCACACCCGTACCGGTCGAGGAAACGCTCAGCGAGCCCGCGCCATTGGCGCTGACCAACGTCGAGCCTGCGGCCAGTGCCTGGCCCTGCTGTTGCGTTGCTGGCGCTTGGCTAGCCTTTGTGACATTGATTTCAACGTTGTTGTAGGCCGAGTTATTGTCGCCGGCAGCCCGCACGACTTGAGTGACGCCTTCGGTGCTGTTGAGGCCGCTACCGCCAGTGACGGTACCGGTGCCTTGCGAACGCGCTGAGCCATTACCTTTTTCGTCGATCATCGACACATAGAACTGTGGCGTGATGGTCGATTGTTGAATGTGCATCGAGGACGTTGCCCCGATCACTTCACCGTTGGCATTTTGCCAAGTGCTGGTCATGACAATGCCGAAACTGATGATCCGTCCCGGCATGACATAGCGGCCTCGCAGGGTCGCCAATTCCTGATCCTTCAGTTCAATGGGTTTGAACGTCTGTGCCTGGGTTGGCAGGCTGGCGGCCAGGCAAACCACGGCTAGCCAGATTGCAGTCTTCATTGAATGCTCCCGGAGCGTCGTGCTCCTCGTCATTAGAAGAAGTCGCTTTGGATGAATCCGAAATCCATCAACTCTGCATCTCGCACCGGGGTGAAGGTGTTGATGCGGTTCTTGGCGGTCAGAGGCATGGGTGGCTCGAGCAACGCATTGCTTTTGTCGTAGCCCTGACCGATCACGGCAAAGATGATGCCGTTCCAGCCTTTTACGAAGTCGTCGACGTTGTAGCGTTTATGACCGAGTACCGGATCTCCGATATAGACCCAGCCCTTGTGGACTCTTTGCATGACCACAAAATGTTTGTAGCCACGGATATCCAGCAGCACCACAACCGGAATTCTGATGTCGCTCAACGTTTGCGGCGCTACCCGGTAGCCACGGGCCCGCATGCCGATACTTTCCACATAACGCTTCATGTCGAGCATGGAGAAGCCCTGGACACGGACAAGATCTTGATCGGAATGTGCCAGCATGCCTTCGATGATCTGTTCTTCATTCACGTCCAGCCAGTAGGCCTGGCGCAATATGGTCGCCAGCGCAGCCGCGCCGCAACTGAAGTCGGTTTTCTGTTGCACCAGGTCGGCAAATTTACGCTCGTGCATGCTCTGGATCGGCTTATATACCACCGCGCCGCCCGGCAGGACGGAAAGCGGCATTTGTGCGGCCTCGCTCACACTGGCCACGTAAAGTAACAATGCCAAGGCGATAATGCGCATGTCAGGACGCCTTCTGGTTGTGTTGAAACAGGCCCCCGTAAGGGGGCCTCAAGAGACAGCCATTAGAACGAACTGTTGGAAATGGCCAGCGAGTTGCTTTGTTGGTTACCCACACCGGCAGCCACGTTGACGCCCAGGTTGCCACTGCCACCATTGACCGAACCGCTCAGGATCGCCGTGTTGGTCACAGGGTTTGCCCAGCCGGTTGGAGTCAGCACTTGATAGGAATAGGTGTTGCTCAAATCGAAAGAACTGCTCTCACTGAACGTTTTCGATTTGTCGAACGAAGATTCGGACTCTTTACTGCCCGATTTTTCGAACGAGGAGGCGGACGATTTCTCCCACGATTTATCGAACGATCTTTCGAACGAGGAATCGCTAGATCTATCGCGCGATGCGTCGAGGGATGCGTCGATCGAAGCGGTAAGCGATGCGTCGAAAGTATCGGTGCGGGTGCGTTCGCGACGGCCATCATCCCGAGTAACGGTCCTGGTGGCATTCGCAGCAGCGTCCACGGCAACGTTCAAAGACGCACTTCTGGTAGAACTCCAATCCGAGCTCCTGGAGCCGCTCGCATCAACACTCTTGGAACCACTGGCCTCAGAGCTCCTGGAACCACTCACATCAAAGCTCGAAGAAGCGCTTCTATCAACGCTCAAATCGGAAGATTTATCGCGAGAGAAACTACCGCTGGCCGTTCTGGTAACGGTTATCGTATCCAGGCGGGTCGTCCGATCGGCGTAGTTATTCACGACCAGGCCAGGCCCTTGTTGATCGGCAGAGGCGGTGGCTGTGGCGTTACCGAGCGGGGCATGGGTGTTGGCAATGGCCATGGTATTTTTCTGCTGGTTAAGGTCGCCACCAGCAATGTTGATACCCATATTACCGCTGCCGCCATTACCCGATCCGCCCATCACGGCAGAGGCTGTGCTGCCGAAGTTGTTGACCCTGTTGTTGTTGCTGTATTGCGTGACGTCGGCGGTGGCTGTGGCGGTGCCGAACACGAAGCTGTTATCGAGACTGGAGTCTGAGGCAGCGTTTGCGATGGCGGACGCGTTGTCTTGTTGGTTGCCATTACCGGCAGCCACGTTGACACCGACGTTGCCGCTGGCGCCTGTGGCGGAACTGCTCATCTCGGCTTCGTTGATGGTCCCTTCGTTACGGATGCGGTTGCCGGTACTGCTCTGGTTATCCCAGGCATTGGCAGTCGCATAGACAGGGATCTTTGTTGGAGGAGGGGGTTGATGGTTGTTGTGATGGCCATGGTGGTGGCCATTGTCACGCCAATCGTTCGCTTGTACAGCAACAGCCATGACCGCAGCAATTGCGAAAACCAGAGGCTTGAGAGCCATCGAAGGTTTCATGGTGATTCTCCGTACTTATTTTAGGTTAAGTGTTGTTTCTACCTGTACCTGTTTGGGTCAGTCCGTGACCCGTACGCTCAGGGTGTTGGCCGTTCGGTTTCCCACCCCGGCGCTCTGATTCAACTGGATCACCCCACGGCTACCGGTGAAGGCCTGATCGCTGGTAGCGATCTGGCGATAGCCTGGTGCAGAGTCAGTTGGATCGGAGTTGGTGATCAGCGTCACGTTCTGCTGCATGAGGACGCTGTCGTCGATACTTTGCGGCTGTGTACCGATGCTGATCCGCAGGGCATTGGCTTGCTGGTTGCTGGCGCCCGCGCTCTGGTTGACGCCCAGCACGCCGCTGCCGTGGCTGAAGGAGTCGCCTTGAATGCTGGATCGAGCATCGATCCTGGGGTCGACCTGCGTACGCAGCCGTTGGCGAATCTGTGTGGTAGCACTGGCGTTGTTGCCAATGGCAATGGCCCGGGCGTTGGCCTGTTGCTGCTGATCGCCCGCAGCCTGGTTGACCGAGAGGTTGCCTTGATGCTGCATGCCCGAACCGTCGATGTCGGCGTTATCGATGACGGGAGATTGGGCAAAGGTCGATGCACTGCAAACCATGGCGATCATCAGCAGCGTACGATTCATCTTAACGGTCTCCCGTTACGACTTTCAGAGCACCCAGGCCTTGCTGGATGTTTGAATTGACCATGTTGGCAATACCGTTGCCCGAGTTTCCCGACCGTCCAGCAGGGAGGTTGGAAAGCTGGGTCTGGTGGGTGATATTGCCGCCCAGGTTGTTGGTGTTTTGAGTGACTATGCCGGAGATGCCTGCACCAGTGGCGACGCCGGCAAAGTCGCCGTCGCTCAACTCGTTCGTTTGTTTGAGGACTTGTTTGGACGGGTTGGCATTGGCGATCGTGGGGCTGGGGTCGGGAGCCACCGGCGCACGGGTTGCGATGCGTGGTTGGACATCACGTTTGATAATGATGATGCCGTTGTCAGCCTGTACCGGCAGGCAGACACTTGAACCCAGTGTGCATCCAATCAGCAGGAGGCTGTAGATGCTGTTATCGAATTTCCCCACGGTGGCAATTCCTTCTTTGTGTGGGCTGGTCCTGGTCAGCGTTGAGAAGGAGAGAGCGAAAGCTGTGCCGCTTTTAGATAATTGTTTCTATTCAAAGAGTTATCGATCAAGGAAAGCGGATCGATGGTTCGCTGTTTCAGGGCTGAGACAAGCGCCTGGGGCTGCAACGGGAGAAAGGGGGCGCAATGCTCTGGATCCATGCTTCGTGCTGTGGTGTGTCAGTGCTTTAACATATGGCATGACAGAACGATGAACGACGCTGAAACAGGTCGTTGGAGAGCAGAGGTATGTTTCAGAAACGGACGCATTTGCAAAAATACCGCAACTGTAGGAGCGGGCTTGCCCGCGAAAGCGGTGTATCAAGCAAAATCAATGTTGACTGTGCCGCCGTCTTCGCGGGCAAGCCCGCTCCTACAGGGGATGTCATCAGCACCCGAGTAGCAGCGTGACGGCCTGCAATGCCTGATCCCTGCGTTCTGCCCAGTTGCCTTGAATCACTTGAAATGGCTGCCGATGCTGCTCCAGCCACGCTCGGGTCGCATTGAAAAAGCCCCGGCGTTCATCCAGTTCCGGCTGACAGCGCTGACCGTCATCGGTCCAGTCGACGAGTTCAGGGGACAGCAGCAAGTGCAAGTCATAGTGCCGAGTCAGCAACGCCTGTTCGAGCCAGGCCGGACAATCGCCAAACAGGGTCTGGCTCCAGAGCATGTTGCTCAGCAAGTGCGTGTCGAGAATCAGCAACGGAGGCTGAAGGGCGCGGGCGTCGTCTTCCCATTGGAGTTGACCGCGGGCGATCTCGGGAATATCGGCCAGGCGGGTGTCGCGCGCCTCCTGCTCAATGAACCAGCGCACGTATTCGCCCACCAGAACACCACCCAATTGCTGCTGCAGTTCGGCGGCCAGCCAGCTCTTGCCGCTGGATTCGGGGCCTGTGAGCACCAGCACTTTCATGTGCGCAACGCCGGGTCGGCGCGCCACGTTCGCCAGCCTTGCACAGCCAGCAGGGCGAATACCCCATAGAGGCCGGCGGTCAGGTACAGCGCTTTGTAGATGAACAGGCCGACGAAGATCACATCCAGCGCGATCCACAGCGGCCAGCATTGCAGACGTTTTTGCGCCATCCATAACTGTGCGACCAGGCTGAAACCGGTCAACGCCGCATCGAGCCAGGGCTGAGCGGCATCGGTCCAATTCGCCATCGCAGCCCCCAGCAGCAGACTGCCGAGCGCGCCGACGGCCAGGCCGAGCGCGGTGGATTGGCCATCGAGCAGGCTGACCTGCCGCCCGCCATGAGTCAGCCCCGCATGGGTCCACTGCCACCAGCCGTAGAGCTGCAACGCGGCGTAGATCACTTGCAGCAACATGTCCGAATACAGCTTTACCTCGAAAAAGATCCAGCTATACAGCAGCACCATGACCAGGCCGATCGGCCAGCACCAGGGGTTCTGTCTGACCGTCAACCAGACGGCAATCACGCCGAGGGCGGCGGCAAACAGTTCAAGCCCGGACATGGAGGTTCCTTGGGGAAGACGAAGAGGTGGCGGATTGTAGCGGCAGGCGCTGCCAAGTAGAACCGGCTTGCGCGGTCCGGTGTAGCAGCTGCCGAGCCCGCGAGGCTGCGTTCGGCGGCGAAGCCGTCGTAAATTCTGCGCACGCGGTCTGTCTGGAACACCGCGTCGCCTGATTTTACGACTGCTGCGCAGCCGAACGCAGGCTGCGCCAGCTGCTACAAGTGATTAGACCCGAAACTGCTTGAGCAGTCCGTTCAACTGCTCGCTCAATTCCTTGAGGTGAACGCTGGCCACGCTCGACTGTTCGGCCGCCAATGCCGTGCTGTGGGACAACCCGGCGGCCTGGGTGACGTTCTGATTGATGTCTTCGACCACATGCGCCTGCTGCAACGTCGCGCTGGCTATCGAGGCATTCAACCCGTTGAGATTACGCAAGGCCTGGCCGATGGCATTCAGGCTGGCCCCGGCCAGGCCGGCCTGTTCGATGGTCAATTGCGAGGCACGGCTGCTGTCGCCAATCACCTTGACCGCCGCTTCGGAATGGCTTTGCAGGCGTTCGATCATCGACTGGATTTCTGCCGTCGACTTCTGGGTGCGCTGGGCCAGCAGGCGTACTTCATCGGCGACCACCGCAAACCCTCGACCTTGCTCGCCGGCCCGGGCGGCCTCGATGGCAGCGTTGAGAGCCAGCAGGTTGGTTTGCTCGGCGATGGAGCGAATCACCTCCAGGACACTGCCGATTTGCGTGCTTTCGTCAGCCAGCGTACGAATCACGTCGACGGCTTGATCGATGGTCGAAGACAGCTTGTCGATCTGCTGCAGGCTGCCATCGATATTGATCTGCCCCTGTTGCGCCTGAGACTCGGCATCGCGCATTTCGCTGGCCGCGTGCTCGGCGTTTTTCGCGACGTCCTGCACGCCGTAGGTCACTTCGTTGATCGCGGTCGCCACCAGTTCCATCTGTTGGGACTGCTGTTGGCTGCGTTGCTGGGCTTGCGCGGCATCGTTGCCCAGTTCACTGGAAGACTGGCCCAGCGCGCCGGCAGACACTTGCAACTGACTGATGACCAGGCGCAGTTTCGCGGTAAAGGCATTGAAGTGCCGGGCCAGTTGCGTGACTTCGTCCTGGCCGTGGGTATCGAGGCTGCGGGTCAGGTCGCTTTCACCGCTGGCGATGTTGGCCATGGCGTTCACGGTTTCCTGCAGCGGGCGCACGATGCTGCGGGCAATCATGATCACCAGCAGCGCCATGATCAGGGCAATCACCAGCCCCACGAAAGAGGCCTTCCAGACCTGCGCATAAAACTCGGCCTGCATGTCATCGATGTACACGCCCGAACCGATGACCCAGCCCCAGGGCTCGAACAGTTTGACGTAGGAGGTTTTCTCCACCGGTGCACTGGCGCCCGGTTTCGGCCAGCGGTAGTCGACCATGCCGGCGCCCTTGGCCTTGGCGATGGCGACCATTTCGTTGAACAGCGCGAAACCGTCCGGGTCGCGGATCGTCGAGAGGTTCTGGCCTTCCAGTTTCGGATTGGTCGGGTGCATGACCATGACGGGGGTCAGGTCGTTGATCCAGAAGTAGTCATTCTGGTCGTAGCGCAAACCGCGCACGGCGGTCAGTGCCTGCTGTTGCGCGGCGGCGCGGGGGAGGGTGCCGGCGGTTTCCAGGCTGTGGTAGTAGGCCAGGATGCCACTGGCGGTCTGCACCACGTGCTGGGTCTTCTGGACCTTGGCCTGATAGAGGTCGTCGTGGATCTGCTTGAGCATCATCACGCCCAACGTCAACAGCATCACCACGGCCACGATCAAGATAAGCCACAAGCGTCGGCTGATCGACACACTGCGCAAGCTGTTCATAAGGCGGTTACTCCGGTTTCTTGTTCTTGTCATAAACGATCGCCAGCATCCAACCACACGTTGCCGACCGGGCCTATCCGACTCAGGTCGTATTACGCGGCAGCGCAAATGGGGCGTGTCTGATAGGATTTCGGCCCCGCACGGAAAAACCTGAGTCCAAGTCAATTTTTCACGGAATTTTTACGGTTTTGTGTGGATCTTGTGCGCGCGGGGATTCAGCGGACGCTGATCGCGGTTAACGCTCTACCAATTATTAACGGGGCATGCCTTGGGGGCATGGCTTCTTGGGGGATTGATGGATTTTTGGACAGCCTTTCAGGCATTGATTTTAGGCGTTGTAGAAGGGCTGACGGAGTTCTTGCCCATTTCCAGTACCGGGCACCAGATCATCGTGGCGGACTTGCTCAACTTTGGGGGCGAGCGGGCCATGGCCTTCAATATCATCATTCAGCTCGGTGCGATCCTGGCGGTGGTCTGGCAGTTTCGCCGCAAGATCTTCGACGTGGTCATCGGCTTGCCGACGCAGCCTAGCGCTCGACGTTTCACTGCGAACCTGCTGATCGCTTTCCTGCCGGCGGTGGTGTTGGGGGTGATCTTCGCGGATCTGATTCACGAGTATCTGTTCAACCCGATTACCGTGGCCACCGCATTGGTCGTGGGCGGGGTCGTCATGTTATGGGCCGAACGCCGTCAGCATGAAGTGCATGCTGAAAGCGTCGACGACATCACCTGGAAAGATGCCCTGAAAGTCGGTTTCGCCCAGTGCCTGGCGATGATCCCCGGAACCTCGCGTTCCGGCTCCACCATCATTGGCGGCTTGCTGTTCGGCTTGTCGCGCAAGACGGCCACCGAGTTTTCGTTCTTCCTCGCGATGCCGACCATGGTCGGTGCAGCGGTGTACTCGGGCTACAAATACCGCGATCTGTTTGTACCGGCTGATTTCCCGGTGTTCGCCATTGGCTTCATCACCGCGTTTATCTTTGCGATGATCGCCGTTCGCGGCTTGCTCCTGTTCATTGCCAGCCACAGCTACGCGACATTCGCCTGGTATCGCATTGCGTTCGGTCTGGTGATCCTGGCCACCTGGCAGTTCGGCTGGGTCGACTGGACCGCGGTCAAGTCATGAACAATTGCGCCGCACGCAACAACCCTGGGCGCGCGATTCAGAACCCCAGGCTCAAACTGATGGTGTTCGCGGCGCTGTGCGCAGTGCCGTTGTTTGGCTCGGTGTCGCTGTGGCTGCGCGGGGTGTCCCTGATTCCCCTGGCGGCCTACGGCATCGTCAGCGTGCTGGCGTTTTTCCTGTACTGGAGCGACAAGCACAAGGCCCGCGCCGACAGCTGGCGCACGCCGGAGAACGTCTTGCACGCGGTGGAACTGGCGGGCGGTTGGCCGGGGGCCTTGCTGGCCCAGCAAGTGTTTCGGCACAAGACCCGCAAGGTTTCGTTTCAACTGGTGTTCTGGCTCATCGTGTTGATGCATCAGGTGTTCTGGATCGACCAGCTGTTTCTGGGCGCTCATCTGTTCGCGTTGTTTTAATTCAAAGCAGCAAGCCGACTTGCGTGCGCTTGGGCAACTTACTCACCACCAGTTGATGGGAGCGTTGCAGCAAGCCTTGCAGCTCTTCGGTGCCCAGCGGGTAGGGCGTGTCCATGATGATCCACTGCGCCCGGGCCAGATACGGCGCCGGGTGAATGCCCGGTCGGTCGCAATGGCCCAGGAACAGGTCCTTGTCGACCTTGAAGGCCAGGGACTGGCCCCGCAGGTTTTGCAAGGCGAACATCTTGTTCCCGGCAATCGAGAACACCCGCACGCCACCCCACTTGTAGTCCTCCCGCGCGCCGGGCAACGCCAGGCAGAATTGCGCGACGTCCTCTTCGCTCATTGGCCTTGCCTTCATAACAGTCGGTCCCCACACACATTGAATGATTCGATCAAATGGTCGATCCAGGCGCGCACCGCCGGCATCACCCCGCGTCGATGAGGGTAGACCGCTTGCAGCCAGCCGCCCGGCAACGACCAGTCGGGCAGCAACTGCACCAGTGAGCCGTCTTCCAGTTCCTGCTCGCAATACATCATCGGCAGCACGGTAAAACCCAGCCCGGACAGGGTACAAGCCTTGCGCACGATAAAGTCATCGATCCCCAATCGGGCCTCGAACGTCATGTCACAGACCTTGCCATACTGGTCGAGCATGCGCAGATGCACCAGGCGATCGGCTTCCAGGGCACCCAGTATCGGCACGTTTTTCAAGTCGTCCGGGGTCTTGATCTGCCGCTCACGAAGAAACGCCGGACTGGCGACCATGACGGTCTGCGCCTGACGTAAACGGCGGATGACCAGCAAGGGATCCTCATCACCCAGATCCCGCACTCTCAAGGCGACATCAACGCCCTCGGTCACCAGATCTACCCGACGGTTGAGCAGCATCATCTCCAGTTGAACCTGCGGGAATTTCCCCAGAAAGTCACTGATCACCCCCGGCAGCATTTGGTGGGCCAACCCGACGGGGCAGGACACCCGCAGCCGTCCCCGGGGCTCGCTGGACATGCTGGCCACCGCTTCGTCGGCCATCTCGGCCTCCAGCAGCATCGCCTGACAATGGCGCAGGTAACGCTCGCCGACGGCGGTCAGGTTGAGTTGGCGGGTGGTGCGTTGCAGCAGGCGCGCGCCCAGGCGCTCTTCCAGTTCGGCGATGCGTCGCGACAACCGTGACTTGGGAATCCCCAGTAAACGCCCGGCCGCCGCGAAGCCGCCGGCGTCGACCACCTTGGCGAAGTAGTAGAGATCGTTGAGGTCTTGCATGATTTCACTCGACTGTTCTATCAGTGGGACGAACTATCGCATTGTTGCCGACTAATCAGCTATTGGTTTCGTCGGTAGGATTGTTTCCATCAGATCGCCGGGTGGCGATCCTCACCTTGGAGATCCCACATGAAATTACTGCATATCGATTCGAGCATTCTGGGTGACAACTCGGCTTCCCGTCAGTTGAGCGGCGAAGTCGTCAAGGCCTGGCAAGCCGCCGAGCCCGGCGTTGTGGTGACTTACCGCGACCTGGCCGCTGATGCCATCAGCCATTTTTCCGCCAACACCCTGGTTGCCGCCGGCACCGCCGCTGAACTGCGCAACGCCGCGCAACAGCATGAAGCCGATTTGAGCGCCCAGGCCCTGGCCGAATTCCTCGCCGCCGATGCCGTCGTGATTGCTGCGCCGATGTACAACTTCACCATTCCGACCCAACTCAAGGCCTGGATCGACCGCATCGCCGTGGCCGGCCAGACTTTCCGCTACACCGAAGCCGGCCCTGAAGGCCTGTGCGGCGGCAAGAAAGTGGTGATCGTTTCGACGGCTGGCGGTTTGCACGCAGGCCAACCGACCGGCACTGCTCACGAAGACTATTTGAAGGTGCTGTTCGGTTTCCTCGGCATCACCGACATCGAGTTCGTCCGCGCCCATGGCCTGGCCTACGGTGATGAAGTGCGCACCAAAGCCATGAGCGACGCTCAGGCGCAGATCAGCGAGCAATTGTTCGCCGCCGCGTAAGGCTTGCGTAAAGACGTCAAACAGCGCAGGCAATACCCCTGAAACTCTGTATTCTGGTCATCGTGATGGCCAGGTACGGAGTTTTTGGTTTCTGGCCCGGATTATGCTGTCGAGGGTTAACCTCTGCGCTCAGGTAACAAGGTGGGGCATCCCATGGTGCGTCTTTGTGCAATGCTGCTGATTTGCCTGTTCGGCAGCCTGAATTCAGTGCACGCCGCGCCTGCGCCGTATCCTCGCTGGAGCGTCGGTTTCCATGAGATGACGTTCCTCGATCCGCTGGACTTGCAGCCGATGCGCGCCATCGCCTTTTACCCGTCCAGTGAGAGGGAACATTCCAGCACGCTTGAGGGTTACACCGTCGAAGCCGGTGAAGACACCAAAGTCGCCATCGGCCGTTTCCCGATGCTGATGCTGTCCCATGGCAACACCGGAACCCCGCTGGCCTTGCACGATCTGGCCACCTCGCTGGCGCGCAAAGGGTTTGTGGTGGTGGCGGTGATCCATCCCGGCGACAACTCCAAAGACCACAGCCGTCTCGGCACCTTGAGCAACCTTTACGGGCGGCCGATCCAGATTTCCGAAGCCATAACCGCGACCTTGGGCGACCGCATGCTCGCGCCGTTCGTCAATGCCCAGCAAGTTGGAGTGATCGGCTATTCGGCGGGCGGCGAAACCGCGTTGATCCTGTCCGGGGCCACCCCGGACCTGGACCGTCTGCGCCGTTATTGCCAGGAGCGCCCGGACGACCACGATGCCTGCAACACACAAGGCGAACTGATCGTCGACCGCGATGACTTGCAACCTGTAGCAGACCCGCGGGTGCATGCCTTATTGCTGATGGCGCCGCTGAGTCTGAAGTTCGGTCGTCATACCCTGGCCGACGTGCATGTGCCGGTGCTTCTCTACAGCGGCGATGGCGACAAACTGGTGGCGTTCGACAAAAACGCCGCAGCCCTGGCGCGCAAACTGCCAACCGCCCCGGACTTCAAATTACTGGCCGGGGCAGGGCACTTCGTGTTCCTGGCGCCGTGCAACGAAGAACAGATCGCCACCATGCCGGCGCTATGCACCGATGCCGACGGCGTCGACCGCAAGGACATTCACCGCAACCTGATCTCCGAAGCCGGACGTTTCTTCTCCCATGCACTGGGCAAACCCACCCGCGCCGGCATGCAAACCGCGGATCAATAAATCAATACTGACCAATGATGCAATGGATGATCGTTCCCACGCGTGGGAACGATCAATCTGAAATGCAAAAAGCCCTGTCACCAGGACAGGGCTTTTCACGTGTAGCGTGTAGCTGTTTTACATCAACACACCCTGACTACGCAGGTAGTCATCATAGGTGCCGCTGAAGTCGATCACGCCATCGGCGCTCAACTCGATGATGCGGGTGGCCAGGGACGATACGAACTCACGGTCGTGGCTGACGAAGATCAGCGTGCCCGGGTAGTTCTCCAGCGCCAGGTTCAGCGCTTCGATGGATTCCATGTCCAAGTGGTTGGTCGGTTCGTCCATCACCAGCACGTTCGGCTTTTGCAGGATCAGCTTGCCGAACAGCATGCGCCCTTGCTCACCACCGGAGATGACCTTGACCGACTTGAGGATTTCGTCGTTGGAGAACAGCATGCGGCCGAGGGTGCCGCGAACCAGTTGTTCGCCGCCCTGGGTCCACTGGCCCATCCAGTCGAACAGGTTGCAATCGTCTTCGAAGTCGTGAGCGTGGTCCTGGGCGTAGTAGCCCAGTTCCGCGGCGTCGGTCCATTTCACGCTGCCGGCGTCCGGCGTCAGTTCGTTGACCAGGGTGCGCAGCAGGGTGGTCTTGCCGATGCCGTTCGGGCCGATGATCGCCACGCGCTCGCCGGCTTCAACGGTGAAGCTGAAGTCCTTGAACAGGGTCTTGCCGTCGAAGCCTTTGGCCATGCGCTCAACGGTAACCGCCTGACGGTGCAGTTTTTTGGTCTGCTCGAAGCGAATGAACGGGCTGACACGGCTCGAAGGTTTGACTTCGGCCAACTGGATCTTGTCGATCTGTTTGGCGCGGGAAGTCGCCTGCTTGGCTTTCGAGGCGTTGGCCGAGAAACGGCTGACGAACGATTGCAGTTCCGAGATCTGCGCTTTCTTCTTGGCGTTGTCCGACAGCAGTTGCTCGCGGGACTGGGTCGCCGCGGTCATGTACTCGTCGTAGTTGCCCGGGAACAGACGCAGCTCGCCGTAGTCCAGGTCAGCCATGTGGGTGCACACGCTGTTGAGGAAGTGACGGTCGTGGGAAATGATGATCATCAGGCTGGAGCGCTGGGTCAGTACGTTTTCCAGCCAGCGGATGGTGTTGATGTCCAAGTGGTTGGTCGGTTCGTCGAGCAACAGCACTTCCGGATCGGAGAACAGCGCCTGCGCCAGCAACACGCGCAGTTTCCAGCCCGGCGACACTTCACTCATCGGGCCGAAGTGCTGCTCGATGCCGATACCCAGGCCCAGCAACAGCTCGCCGGCACGGGATTCGGCGGTGTAGCCGTCCATCTCGGCGAATTCGGTTTCCAGCTCGGCCACGGCCATGCCGTCTTCTTCGGTCATTTCCGGCAGCGAGTAGATGCGGTCGCGCTCGGCCTTGACCTTCCACAGCTCTTCGTGGCCCATGATCACGGTGTCGATCACGGTGAATTCTTCGTAGGCGAACTGGTCCTGGCGCAATTTACCCAGACGCACATTCGGCTCGAGCATGACCTGGCCACCGGACGGCTCGAGGTCGCCACCGAGGATTTTCATGAAAGTCGACTTGCCGCAACCGTTGGCGCCGATCAGGCCGTAGCGGTTGCCCGCACCGAACTTGACCGAAACGTTTTCGAATAGCGGCTTGGCGCCGAACTGCATCGTGATGTTAGCTGTGGAAATCAATTACCTTACCTATCAATGGGTTAGAGCTGGTCGTTTTTGCCTGATACCGATTTGATACCAATCTGGAGCTTTTCCAGCTCCGCCCAGTCTGAGCTTGAGTTGAGCCAACGCGCATACGTCGTCAGCAACATTTGGACGCTGTGGCCAAGTTGCTGAGCGATGAAGGCGGGGTTCATGTTGGACATTAAGCATATTGTCGCATAAGTATGACGGCAGTTGTACGGTGGCCGATAAGACATCGCCAGTGCTTTCAGGGCTGGTCCTTAAGGGGCAGGGAATGACAAACGAACAACAGGCACTGGCAGAGACGCCGATCTGGTTGGTGATTGCCCGATTAAACTGCCACGGCGAGTTACCATCCTTCTGGCTGTAGGTGGGAAACCACTTGACGCTCCATTCCAGGAACAGTGGATTCCACGGCTGTATTTCTCCCGATGCATGGCCAGCCCCCCAGGCAATTCAGACGCCAGCTACTTAATCCCGACACTGCGCAATCACCGTCCAGCACGTGACCAATAGCTGGCGACCGGCAAGAAAGGCGGATGCCCGCTGACCTTTCTGACACCAAGTGTATCTCTGTGTATCCAGGCCGCACGCTGATACGGACTGTTTCATTGATGGGCCGTTGGTGACATATCCGGGATACCTGACCGACGTCAAATGAGCTCCGTCGAGACAGCACAGGCTGCCTCACAGGATCACTCAACGTCCGGAGATATCGTCATGAACGGGTAGAACCTGGGCATCGCTTCACCAGAGCAGGCCACCGTCACTGCGGCATTTTTCCGCAAGTCATACCTAAGTATCGACCGACACCATCGTGTCATCGTCCCGGCGGCAGCACGGTGGTTTGATCAAGCCTGCGTGAGCCCAATAGTCGCAACTGACCGTGGCCAAGTGTGCGCTACGGCCGGTGATCAGCGTCGGCAACGATCGCTGCGCCTATAGGCCACTTACAAAAAAGGAGATTTATCATGCTTGCGGTTTCGTCCGTTTCGGCCTGGCACCGTTGCCTGGCTTCATCCGCCAGCGTTGCATCAGCTAAATCGGAGGCCATTCGCCCATACCGTATTCACGTTGATGAAGCGCGCCTGACCGACCTGCGCAAACGCATCGCAGACACCCGCTGGCCTGATAAGGAAACCGTCAACGATGTTTCCCAAGGTGTGCAACGGGCGCAGGCGCAGGAGTTGGTGAAGTACTGGGGCAACGGTTACGACTGGCGCAAGGCAGAGGCGAAGCTCAACGCTTTGCCAGAATTTATCACCACTATCGATGGCGTCGACATCCAGTTCATCCATGTGCGCTCGCGCAATCCCAACGCCATGCCGCTGATACTCACCCACGGCTGGCCTGGTTCACAATTCGAATTCCTTAAAACCATCGGCCCGCTGACCGATCCGACCGCTTACGGCGGGCGTGCAGAAGACTCTTTCGACGTCGTGATTGCGTCGATTCCCGGCCATGGTTTTTCCGGCAAACCCACCGAATTGGGCTGGGGGCCTGACCGGGTGGCGAAAGCTTGGGATGTGCTGATGAAGCGCTTGGGCTATAGCCATTACGTATCCCAGGGCGGCGATCATGGTTCGGTGATCTCGGACGCATTGGGTCGCCTGGCACCTCCCGGTTTACTAGGCATTCATCTGAACATGCCGGCGACCGTACCGCCAGAGTTGGGTGCCTATCCATCGTTGTCCTACTTCAGCGAAGTCAACAAGGGCGGCCACTTCGCCGCCTGGGAACAGCCTCAATTGTTCAGTGAAGAATTGCGCGAGGCATTCCGGCCGTTGCGTACGGCCGCAAAAAACGCGGGCGCTCAGGCCACCCGGTAAACCTTTCCAATCGATTCCGACACTCGGAACTGCTAACCAGCCGTTCGCAAGGGAGACTCACCATGGACACGACCCTGTTGAACCACACATCCACACCGCGGCATCGGCGTTTGCTCGCGCCCTCTGTTCTGGCGATCGCATTGATGCAGCTGGGCGCTCTGAGTGTTGCCTCGTCGCCGGCGAGCGCCGCTGATGTGCCTGCCAGCACCATCGGCACCATTACACCGGGAAGTAACACTTCGTTCGGCCCGTTGAGGCATGTCAAGGCCGGTCTGCTGGATGTCTCCTATGCCGAAGTCGGCCCTGCCGATGGGCCGGTGGTCATTCTGCTGCACGGCTGGCCGTACGATATTCACAGTTACACCGACGTGGCGCCGGCGCTGGCGCAGAAGGGCTATCGAGTGCTGATTCCGTATGCGCGCGGTTATGGCGATACGCGTTTCCTTTCGGCCAAGACTGTGCGCAACGGCCAGCCCGCTGCGCTTGCAAGCGATCTGATCGACTTCATGGACGCACTGAAAATCAAGCAGGCCGTGCTCGGCGGTTATGACTGGGGCGCGCGCACAGCCGACATCGTCGCGGCCCTATGGCCGGAGCGAGTGAAGGCGCTGGTTGCGGTAAGTGGCTACCTGATCGGCAGCCAGGAGGCAGGCAAGACACCGCTGCCGCCTGCCGCCGAGTTGCAGTGGTGGTATCAGTTCTACTTTGCGACAGAGCGTGGCCGTCTGGGCTACGAAAAAAACACCCACGACTTCGCCAAGCTGATCTGGAAACTGGCCTCGCCGAAGTGGAATTTCGACGACGCGACCTATGACCGAAGCGCCGCCGCTTTGCAAAATCCCGATCACGTCGCCGTATCCATCTTCAACTATCGCTGGCGCCTGGGCCTGATCAAGGGCGAATCCAGATACGACGGGCTTGAGAAGAAGCTGGCGGCGTTCCCGTCCATCAGCGTGCCAACCATCACCCTTGAGGGCGATGCCAACGGTGCGCCGCATCCACCTGCCGAAGCCTATGCCAAGCGCTTCACCGGCAAATATGAGTATCGCTTGATCAATGGCGGTATCGGCCACAACCTGCCGCAAGAGGCCCCGCAAGCCTTCGCTCAGGCGGTGATCGACGCCGATCATCTCTGATGGCCTGAAGGGGAGAGCACCGATGAAACGCAAGTATCTGGCCGTGAATACCGTGGCCCGTTGGGAATTGTCTGTTTGCCAGCGCGCCAACGCCCTCAAGATCCCACCAGTTGCACAACTTCAACGCAAATCCTGCCGGGCGCCGAGAGAAACTTGTCTCGGCGTGGAGCTCCGAGAATGCGGCCTCAATTGAGGCGATGTTACCGCCGTGGCCGTTGAGGAAAAAAATCTTCTCAAAGCCGTGGGCGACCAACGAGCGCGTCCAATCGCGAGTCTCCGACAACGTATGAGTGCCCCGCACCCGGCAAACCAAGCCTTGGAGCAACCTGCTAGCAGCGCCATACCTCCACTTCGCAAAACCCTCAAAGCAACCGTTCAATGGCAGAATCTCCTCAACTTGATCGTTTTGGAGAACACCATGCTTCGTGCGTTTGAACGAAGGCTCGACCCCTTTCCTCCTGACGAGGTACCACCGCCACCCGACGGTCTGGCTCGCTTCCTGTGGGCTTGTACGCGGGGCGCCCGCGGTTACATCCTTGCGTTTGCGCTGCTCAGTGCCGGTGTGTCGATTTACGAAGCCTGGCTGTTTTCCTTCCTCGGGCAGGTCGTGGACCTGCTCTCGACCTGGCAGGCAGGCGGTGAAGCGGCTGCGCAGGAAAGTCGCGTGTTGTGGGGTATGGGCATCGTCATGGTGACCAGTGTCGGGCTGGTGGCGCTGCGCACCATGGTGCAGCATCAGATATTAGCGATTAACTTGCCGTTGCGGTTGCGCTGGGATTTCCACCGCCTGATGCTACGGCAAAGCCTTTCGTTTTTTTCCGATGAGTTTTCCGGCCGGGTCACGACCAAGGTGATGCAGACGGCGCTAGCGGTGCGCGACATGCTATTCACCCTTATCGAGATCGCACCCGGGATCGGGGTGTATTTCATCGCGATCATCGCATTGGCCGGCGGCTTCGCTCTGAAACTGATGCTGCCTTTCGTTGCCTGGGTCGTGTTGTTCGGGCTGGCCATGTGGTACTTCGTGCCCCGCCTGGGGAAAGTCGGCCAGGAACAGGCCAATGCGCGGTCGATGATGACCGGGCGTATCTCAGACGCCTACACCAACATCACGACGGTGAAGCTGTTCTCCCACTCCAATCGTGAAGCGCACTTCGCGCGTGCGGCGATGGAGGATTTCAAGCAAACCGGCTTTCGCCAGATGCGCCTGGTCAGCCAGTTCGAGATTGTCAACCAGGCGTTGGTGGTGGCGTTGATCATGGCAGCAGGGGGTTATGCCCTGTGGCTCTGGCACCAGGGTGAGGTCGGCGCAGGCGCCGTGGCGGCAATCACCGCCATGGCGTTGCGTATCAATGGCATGTCGCACTGGATCATGTGGCAAATGACCTCGCTGTTCGAGAGCATCGGCACCGTGCAGGATGGCATGGCGACCCTGACCCGCGGCCCCAAGGTGCAGGATGCGCCGAACGCGGGCGTGCTGGTGACCTCCGGCGGCGCGGTCACCTTCGATAAGGTGAGCTTCAACTACAGTGGCGAACGCCAGGTGCTCGATGGCCTGAGCCTGAACATTCGTCCGGGCGAAAAAATCGGCCTGGTAGGGCGCTCTGGCGCCGGCAAATCCACGCTGATCAACTTGCTGCTGCGCTTCTATGACGTCGACAGCGGGGAGATTCGCATCGACGGCCAAAACATCGCACACGTGACGCAAGACAGCCTGCGCGGTGCCATCGGCATGGTTACGCAGGATACCTCCCTGCTGCACCGTTCCATTCGCGACAACATCGCCTACGGTCGCCCCGATGCGACCGACGCGCAAATCCGCAGCGCCGCGGCCAATGCCCAGGCCGATGAGTTCATCAGTCGACTGAGCGACCGGCAAGGCCATACCGGTTACGACACCCTTGTTGGGGAGCGCGGCATCAAGCTGTCGGGCGGCCAGCGCCAACGCGTCGCAATTGCCCGGGTGATGCTCAAGAACGCCCCGATCCTGCTTCTTGACGAGGCCACCAGCGCGCTGGACTCGGAAGTCGAAGCGGCCATACAGGAAAGCCTCGATGAAATGATGCAGGGCAAGACCGTGATCGCCATCGCCCATCGGCTGTCCACCATTGCGGCCATGGACCGGCTCATCGTCATGGACGACGGACGCATCATCGAACAGGGCACCCACACCGAATTGCTCGGAAACAACGGCGTCTATGCGCGGCTGTGGCAGCATCAAAGCGGCGGGTTTCTGGGTGAGGATCAGGGAGTGGTCGAGGCTATGGATCAGGCGTGAGCGTGAAGGAGGCGCAGCAGGGAGCGAAAGGGGAAGGGCACGACCATTGCCACTCGAATTGCCAAGGGGTTGGCCCGCCCTGAGGGGCAGAGAAACGTTGGGGGCTCCTTGATTGCGTTCCAATGTTATTTTTGTTCAGCGTTGTGTTCGGGACACCGGGCGAAGCTCTGGGTAAAGTCAGCACCGCTTGCCCGGCCAGGTGTGTTTCAGATGGATTACTGAATGGCCAGCAGTTGGTCAGGGTGGGCACCTTTTCAAAAGATCGCAGCCTTCGGCAGCTCCCACGGAGCCGCCGTGCGACAAACCGGCGGCTGACCCGTCGAGACTCAGAGTAAATAGCCCGTTGCCTGCCCGAGGTGGTTGTCCTGTACGCCAGTGATCAGGTGCAGTGGAATGTGCTGTTGTTCATCAATGGCCGGGATTTCGAAACTTCCCACTATTTGAAGGTGTCGTTCACTCAACCCGGTCGACGCTTGTTCCTTTGCCTTAGCCATTCTCGCGTGGTTCGCTGCGATTTCGTTGAGAGTTGACACGTTACATCTCCCGGTGACTGACCAAGCATATTGCTGGAGTCCTTAAGCGTTAATTGGATTGCCGCCGCGTCAGAATTACGTCGCTCTGCGGTTGCTACGACCGGCATCTGCAAACCGTAAGCCAGTCATGGTCACGTATTGCGTGCCTCTTGTTGATAGGCGACGAATGGTGTCACGCCGTTATCTTGGTGCATGTTGTTGATTGTTTATGACAAAACTACCAGCACGATAGCCAGGAAGCGGAACAAGTCGCTTTTCAGACGGGCTCGATCAGTTCGGGGCCATCGTTGTGCACATTGCCCACGGCTTGATCAACCTTGAACCATTCGAATGCCTCGGTCGGCTCGCCCTGCTGCAGCATCATCTGTTCGGCGCGCTCTTTCGGCGTGGCCGGATCCAGCCATTCCCGGGCCAGCTCGGGGCATAGCGTCACTGGCTGCCGATCGTGAATATCCACCATGCCGCCCTTGCTGTCGGCGGTGATGATCACGAAGCCGTCATGTTCGTCCGGCTCATGTTCGTACCTTGGATACTGACCAATCGCTGCGCACAGAATCGGCGCGCGATCCTTGCGACGGATAAGGTAAGGCTGTTTCTTCGGACCGCCCTCGTAAACCCATTCAAACCAGTTGTCGATGGCAACAATTGCCCGATGCGGCCATATCGTCTTGAAGAAAGGGCCGTGGGAGACTTTCTCGACCCTGGCATTGATCGGCATGGGGTGTTCCTGGGACCAATGCGGTCGCCAGCCCCAGCGCACCCTGTCGGCGTGCAGCACGTCGCCTTCCTGGTGGAAGAGGGCGAGCGGAGTCGTCGGCGCGGCGTTGTAGAGCTCGAAGGGTTGATCACCGGCATTGTTGACCAGGGCGTTGGGCATGCTCAGCGCCGCGACGAAGTCGTGAATACCTCGATACTGTGAAAGTCGTCCGCACATGGCTGAGCCCTCAAGCTTAACCTTGAGCTTAGACAATCGTTTCAGGGCGATCCATGAGGATGAAACCGATCAGGTATGAGTGGACACACTTTTACAGTTGAAGCTTAACCATTGGTTACAAAGTGTGGCTAAAATGCCATCTTTCGCATCAGTGCCGAAGGTTGGCATGGCTCAAGAACGCGCCATCGGGACGCAGTATCTTCACTTCTGACGTGTGACGATTTCCGTGAAACTTATCATTGCCGCTATTTATGTCTTCTCCATCGCCTATGTTCACTTGCGCGGCAAAGTGCGCCACAAACTCGGTCGCCAATTGAGCGACCATTCGACGTTTCTGGCGCCGATCAATTGCTTCCTTTATCTGTTCTCTAAAATCCCCAACCGGCCTTACCTCGATTCGGCGGACTTTCCTGACTTGAGCCCTTTGCAGGCTCATTGGGAAGAAATTCGCGCCGAAGGCCAGAACCTGCTCAAGGCCGGTGAGATCAAGCGCTCGAATCAGTACGACGACGTCGGGTTCAATTCGTTTTTCAAAAGTGGCTGGAAGCGTTTCTACCTCAAGTGGTACGGCGACAGTCACCCGTCGGCCGCCAAGCTCTGCCCGCGTACCACTGAACTGGTGCAAAGCATTGGTTCGATCAAGGCGGCGATGTTCGCCGAGTTGCCACCGGGTTCCAAACTGGTCCGGCACCGCGATCCGTATGCCGGTTCGTACCGTTATCACCTGGGGCTGGAAACGCCGAACGATGCCGGTTGCTACATCAACGTCGACGGCCAGAACTATCACTGGCGCGACGGCGAAGCGGTGATGTTCGATGAAACCTTCATTCATTACGCCGAAAACACGACCGGGCAGAACCGCATCATCCTGTTCTGCGACGTCGAGCGGCCGATGAAGTATCGCTGGGCAGCGGCGTTCAACCGCTGGTTCAGCCGTACGGTGATGGCGGCGGCCGGGGCACCGAATGATGCCGGTGACAAGACTGGTGGTATCAACCGTTTGTTCGCCAGAATCTACAAGATTCGCCTGCGCGGCAAAGCACTCAAGAAGCGTAACCGTACCCTCTACTACCTGGAGAAGTGGGCGATTTTGGGTGGGTTGTTGGCGATTTTTGTTTTTATCTGAGTTTTGCGTTGTGGCGCATGACGCCTTCGCGGGTAAGCCCACTCCTACATAGCTCCTGTGAACAACACAGAGCAGAGGTGTGAGCGGGCTTGCCCGCGAAGAGGCCGGTATTTTCAACGCATAACTACGGGCACTCCAGTGACCGGTCAGCCACGAGAATGCTTTGTGGTTTTTTTGTCTGCGGTGGTTTTGGCTTTTGCAGTGGTTTTACCCGCGTTCCTGGCACCGAGGCTGCGTTTGAGCAGTTCGGTCAGGTCGATGACATCCGCCGTCTTGCGTTCCTCTTCGCCGGTAGCGGTTTCGACGATTTCGATCTTGCCTTCATTCGCCTTCTGCTCAACCAGCGCCATGATCTTGTCTTCGAAGCTGTCGCGGTACTCCTCAGGCGTCCAGTCGGCGCTCATGTCCTCCACCAGCCGTTTGGCCATCTCCAGTTCGCCTTTGGCCAGATCCGGTTTGGTCACTTCACTGCCCAGCTCCAGTTGATCCAGGCTGCGCACTTCGGCGGGCCAGCGCAGCAACACCAGAACCATGGCTGACTCCAGCGGCATGAGGGCTGCCAAGTGCTGGCGGGTATGCAAAACCACGCGGGCAAGGGCGACCTTGTCGGTTTTACTGAGGGTTTCGCGCAACAGCGCATAGACCTTGCCGCCGCGTTTGTCCGGCGCCAGGTAATAGGGTGTGTCGATGTTTTGCAGGGGGATCTGCTGACTGTCGACAAAGGCAAAAATGTCGATGGTTTGAGTCGACAGTGGGTGGGCCGAGCGAATCTCTTCTTCGCTGAGCACCACGTAACGCCCCTTTTCGTATTCGACTCCTTTGACGATGTGCTCCTGGGTGATTTCCTTGCCGGTGACCTTGTTGACGCGCTTGTAGCCCACCGGGTCCATGCTGCGGCTGTCGAGCCAGTTGAAATCGATCCCGCGCGAAGACGTTGCCGAGACCAGCACCACGGGGATATGCACCAGACCGAAGCTGATTGCGCCTTTCCAGATTGCCCGTGTCATGGCCGTGTTCTCGTCAGTCGATTGATGTTCAGGTGACCTGTGGCCAAGGGCAAAAGTTTCAGTCGGCCGCGGTCCCGGTTCTGCAGGCGGATCGGCGGTGCAGTCAAGTCGTGTTACATCTTCTGAAAGAGGTTTTGGTTAACAAATCCGACCCCCGGGCGTAGCGTGGCTCTATTCATCCATGAAGCGTCGCACGCTCTTTTAGAGAGGTCTCCATGAACCGATATGGGCTCAGCGTCATCGCATTGGCATTGAGTGGCGTGTTGAGCCACTTGGCTCTGGCAGACGCCGGGCTGCGGTCCTCACCCTTGCTGCTGGCCCAGAACCTGCCGGGCAGCACCCATGACAATCCTTACAACAGCCCGATCCACCGGGCCAATCCCAACAGCATGCAAGGTACGCAACCCGGCATCCCGGTGATCCGCGGGCCGAACACGGTCCCCGTGCCTCGACCGCCAACCCTCGATAACCGCGGTATCGGCAACCGCTACCCGCAGGATCGGTCGGTTCCGGCCAGCCCACCGAAATTCATACCCAATCCACCTCATCGAGACGCAGACACCAGCAACCGTTGAACGGCAGAACAGAAGTCTTGCCAGCCATGTTGACGACAAAAGGAATCGTGCATGTTGCGTAAAACGCTCCTCGCCACACTCTGTGCCAGCGCCCTGATTACCGCCACCGCGCCCGTTTTCGCGGCGCCCGCCCAAGCACTGAAAAGTGAGGAGGGCACGCTTGAAGTCACGCCGATCATTGAAGGTCTGGAACATCCCTGGGCGCTGGCGTTTCTACCCGACCGCCAGGGGATGCTGGTGACCGAACGTCCCGGCAACCTGCGGCTGGTCAGCGCCGACGGCAAACTCTCGAATCCGCTTAGCGGCGTGCCTCAGGTCTGGGCCACGGGGCAGGGCGGATTGCTCGATGTGGTGTTGTCGCCCGACTTCAAGCAAGACCGCATGGTCTATCTGTCATATGCCGAAGGCGGCGGTGAGGGTGGCAAGGCCGGTACGGCGGTCGGTCGCGGACGGTTGTCGGAAGACCTGTCCGCCATCAAGGATTTCAACGTGATCTTGCGCCAGACGCCCAAACTCTCGGTCGGCAATCACTTCGGCTCGCGGCTGGTGTTCGACCGCGACGGTTATCTGTTCATCACCTTGGGCGAGAACAACGACCGACCCACGGCGCAGGACCTCGACAAGCTGCAAGGCAAGGTCGTGCGGATCTATCCGGACGGCAAGGTGCCGAAGGACAACCCCTTCGTCGGGCAAAAAGGCGTTCGCCCGGAAATCTGGTCTTACGGCCATCGCAACCCGCAAGGCGCGGCGCTCAACCCCTGGAGCGGCACACTCTGGGAAAACGAGCACGGCCCCCGGGGCGGTGACGAGGTCAACATCATCGAGCGTGGCAAGAACTACGGCTGGCCGGTGGCAACCCACGGCATCAACTATTCCGGCCTGCCAATTCCGGAAGCCAGGGGCCAGACCGCCGAAGGCACCATGGGCCCGCACCATGTCTGGGAAAAGTCTCCGGGCCTCAGCGGCATGGCGTTCTACGACAGCGATCGTTTCAAGGCCTGGCAGCACAGCGTGTTTATCGGGGCGCTGGTGAGTCAGGAGCTGATCCGTCTGCAATTGGAGGGTGACAAGGTCGTTCACGAAGAGCGGTTGTTGGGTGAGCTCAACCAACGGATTCGCGATGTGCGGCAGGGGCCGGATGGGTATTTGTATGTGTTGACCGATGAGGACGATGGCGTGTTGTACAAGGTTGGGTTGAAGTAACCGCAATGACGGGTTTTTCCAGTCGCAGCGCGTCGGTATGGTCCTGGTAATAGTCATGAAACAGTGCGAAACGCCGGTAACCGTTGCGTTCGTACAGAGCAATTGCCATCGGATTGTCGATGCGCACCTCAAGTCGCAGGTAGGCGCAGCCGTGCTCAAGGGCGCAGGCCTCGACACGTTTGAGCAACTGCTGGCCCAGCCCACTGCCACGAGCATCGACGGCGATCGCAATCGAGTACAGACGCGCCCGTGAAGTGCGCCGGTGAAACAGTACCAGCGCATACCCGACCAATTGCTCGCCGCATTGGACCACCAGCAGTTGCCCGTGAGCCCGGTTGATCATCCATCGAAAACTGCGCCGGTTGAGCCGATCCGTGGTGAAACATTGCTGTTCGAGTGCCAGCAGTGCCGGCAGGTCTTCAACGATCGCCAGGCGAAAAACAGGATTCATATGACCACCGTAAAAGTTGCGTAACGAAACGGGACTTTCGAAAAAGTTCGTGCTTAATAGGAAAGGTCTTGTTCTCCAACGGATCAATCACTATGTCAGCGGTACAAGGTCATTGGCGCGAAGTATCCGAACAAACATTGCCGACAGCAATAACTTCTGCAAACTATTTAAAAGCGTCAAACAGAACTTCCAGTCCGTTGATGATCATTGTCGAACGCAAGGAAGACTGGGCGTCCTACTTCCCCAGTGAAGACATCGTCACCGCCCAGGAGTACCTCGAACAGACCCGCGATAACGAGCAGGGCAAACGGGTCCAGGTGATCAACCTGTGCCGCAGCTACAAGTACCTCGGGCATGGTTATTACTGCTCGCTGCTGGCCGAGGCGCGGGGGCACAAGGTGATTCCGTCGGTACGGACCATCAGCGAACTGACCCGAAAATCCCTGTATGGCCTGGCTCTGGATGATTTGGATAAAACCTTGGAAAAGGCCTTAAGTCATCATCTTTACAGTGATACCGAAGGTTTTACCCTGACTCTGTACTTCGGTCAGACCTCTATAGAGCCATTGCAGGAATTGGCTCGACAGTTGTTCGAGGTTTTTCCTAGTCCGATATTGTTAGTTGAGTTTCGTAGAACTAACGGCTGGCACATCGACGGTGTAAAGTCCGGGGGGCTGCATAAGTTACGTGAGGATCAGGAAGATCAGTTCGCTAACGCACTGGACAGTTTCAGTCGCAAAATCTGGCGCCTGCCACGTTCCCGGCGTCTGGCCCGTTATGACCTGGCCATTCTGCACGACCCGCAAGAAGCATTGCCGCCCTCCAACCCCAAGGCTCTGGACAACTTTGTCAGGGTCGGCAAGACACTGGGTATCGATGTCGAGTTGATCGAGCGCAAGGACTACGCCCGAATCGCCGAATACGACGGGCTGCTGATCCGCGAGACGACAAGCGTCGACAACCATACTTACCGTTTCGCAAAAAAGGCCGAGAGTGAGGGGCTGGTGGTGATGGACGACCCGGCCTCGATCCTGCGCTGTACCAACAAGGTGTACCTGACTGACTTGCTCAAAAGCCATCAACTGGGCATGCCAGCCACTGAAATCCTCTACAAGGAGCGACCGGAAGACTTTGAGCGGGTAGGCGAGCGTCTCGGATTTCCCTTGGTGCTGAAGATCCCTGACGGTTGTTTCTCAAGGGGCGTCATCAAGGTCGAAAGCCAGCAAGCCTTACTCAAGGCCACCGCCGAACTGTTCGAGCACTCGGTGTTGCTGTTGGCCCAGGAATTTTTCTACACCGAGTACGACTGGCGCATTGGCGTACTCAACCGCAAACCGATCTTTGCCTGCCAGTACTTCATGTCCAAGGGGCATTGGCAGATCTACAACCACAAAGCCAAAGGCCGGGACATCAACGGCGAATGCCGCACCCTGGCGGTTCACGAAGCGCCCCGAGCGGTGGTTGAACTGGCGGTGAAAACCGCGAATCTCATCGGCGATGGGCTCTACGGTGTCGACCTCAAACAGTCCGGCGACAAAGTGGTGGTGATCGAAGTCAACGACAACCCCAACATGGACGCTGGTATCGAAGACGCTTACTTGCAGGACGATCTGTATACGCTGGTTCTGGAAGAGTTCGTGCGGCGGCTGGAACTCAAACGCCGCGGCCAGGCGTGGTGAGCGGCCGATGATCAAGAGCTTTCCACTGACCCACGGTGCGCTGCAAGCGGTCGAATGACACTCCAGCGCTGAAGCCATCGGCTTGATCGACACCTTAATCCAGCTGGGCCAGCGCCAACGATTGCAACTTTTGTCCGCTTGAGTTTATCCCTATAAATTATAGAGTTTGAAGAAAATTCAGCGAGAGCCACTGATCATGTCTAATGTCTCATCAGCTCTTCGCTGAATAATTTGTTTGTAATCAACCCTGAAATGGCTCTTGGATTTCTGTGCCCGCTCTCATCTAAAAATCATCGATTTTTTGAAATTACACTACTCATGTATTGATTTAAATCGCGCAGATCCTTAATGCTCCAAGCGTGTGTCGATAGCGTTACACCATTCTCTTTCAATGTTCTTGGAATCAAGTCTCCATTTGGTCGAAGTATTATCGATGACACAATAACGCCCGGATATTCATTTAGGCGTTTTTTGAAGGCGGATGTTGTAAGGTCAGGCGTAGGAGGATTGCTTTTATTAGCCAGTGGTCCTGTTCCCTTGATATCTGTTCCATGGCACATGGCACATCTCTGTGAATAGAGATCTTTCCCATTGGCATTATCGGCAAAGGATAGTGCTGTTTGAATGAGCGATAAAATCCCTAGCGAAGCGATGAATAATATTTTCATTTTTTTAGGTGGCCTTGCTGTAGCCGGCGAACGCGATCAGGGCAATGAGGGGAAGGGCGACAGACTTCATGGTTTCCTTCCTTGGGACGATGAGCAGGTTCGCTAGCCTACAGCGGAAGTTGAAAATTGGCCATTGACTTGCCATCAGCGCCCGGCTAACTTCCAGCCATGACTTCCACCGTATTGCGTTGCCGGCCAAGCATTATTACCGCCATTCCTTATTTGGCGGGCTAGCTCACGACTGCAGCACCCAACCCGCCCTAGAGGCGGGTTTTTACTTTCTGTCTCTTGGGCTCCGATCAAAGTCAGGAGACGACCATGAGCAGCACCCCCGCCCAGCAGAGCTTGCTTGAGCATTACGTGAAAAAGATCCTCGCCGCGCCGGTGTACGAACTCGCCATGCGCACACCGTTGCAAGCGGCGCCAGCCTTGTCCGAGGCGTTGGGCAATCAGATCCTGCTCAAGCGTGAAGACTTGCAACCGACGTTTTCCTTCAAGATTCGCGGCGCCTATAACAAGTTGGTGCACCTCGGCGACGAACAGAAGGCCCGTGGCGTGATCACGGCTTCGGCGGGCAATCATGCCCAAGGCGTGGCGCTGGCGGCCCGTGAGCTGGGGATTGCCGCCACCATCGTCATGCCCGGCACGACGCCGGAACTGAAGGTCCTGGGTGTGCGCAGCCGGGGAGCCGAGGCAGTGCTGCACGGCGAGAGTTTTCCATTTGCCCTGGAATACGCGCTGAACCTGGCGCAGCAAACCGGCCGCACCTTTGTCTCACCCTTCGACGATCCCGACGTGATCGCCGGGCAGGGCACCGTCGCCATGGAAATCCTTCGCCAGCACCAAGGGCCGCTGGATGCGATCTTCGTGCCGGTGGGCGGCGGTGGCTTGATCGCCGGTATCGCCGCGTACGTCAAATACCTGCGCCCGGAAGTGCGCATCATCGGCGTCGAGTCGGAACATTCCGCCTGTTTGCAGGCGGCCTTACAGGCCGGCGAACGGGTTGTCCTGCCAACCGTCGGCACTTTCGCCGATGGCGTGGCCGTCGCGCAGATTGGCGCCCATGGTTTCGAGGTCTGCCGGTTTTGCGTCGATGAAGTGCTGACTGTCGGCAACGACGAACTCTGTGCCGCGATCAAGAATATCTACGACGATACCCGCTCGATCACCGAACCTTCCGGCGCCTTGGCCGTGGCCGGGATCAAGCGGTACGTGGCGCAAACCGGCGCACGGGGTCAGACCCTGGTGGCCATCGACTCCGGCGCGAATATCAATTTCGACAGTTTGCGCCATGTGGCCGAGCGCGCCGCGTTGAGCGGCGCGTCGGCGTGAGGGAGGACCGGTTATTCCTGAACGGCCTTCTCGATACGGCTCGACGCCGACCAGATCCGGTAGCGCACTTCGACGTCCTTGGGCACGTAGAGCACGATCGGTAATTTGCTGTTGTAGCGCAGCCTGAAACCGTCACCGACTATCGGCACGAAGTCCTTTTTGCGTTTGCCGTCGGGGCAGGCCATCAAGGTACTCATCGGGCCGGTGACTTTTTCCAGCCGGTAAAACGGGTAGCCCCAGCCCTCGAGGTTCTTTTCCTCAAGCATGCCGCCCTGACGCTGACGGTTGCAGTCGACGGTCAGGGTTTTGCCGGCCAGGATCTCGACTTGATAGCCGTCTTCCTGTGTTTGCGGGGCGAGGTGGATGACCTGGCGGGTAAAGCCACTCTCCGGTTTGGGATACGGCGCGACGTCTTCGAGTGTCGCGGCCTGTGCTACGGACGATAGAACGGCAACTATCAGCCCGACGGTCGTGTTAAAGGGCAAAGTACCCATGATGCCTCCTTGCGTGTGTGTGGGGTCAGCGGATACTGAATGGATGGGCCGCATTTTCACTGCCGTCCTCGGTCAATGCAAATCCGCCGTCAGAGATGGGTTGCAAAATGCAGGTATCGAAAACAGTCCTTTCTTGCATTTTGCCTGACGCGAAGTGTTGCCATCTCCACTAACCCCTTGATTAGCCGACGAGCCGCAGGGCGAAATTCTGGGCATGTTTTATGCTGAAGCTGTCTTGAGCTGACCACGATGTTTACTGAGTCGGCGTTGAAACAAGAAAACGGTCGGACGTTGGAACGATGAAGCCCGCAAGGACAAAAAAGAACGGGCGGTCTGAGCTCCGACCGACATTGATTTTTGATTGGCAATCTCACAATACCGAGAGGGTGGTCATGTTTCTTTCTGCCTTGGAGCTACGCAATATCGTTGAAAGCAGTTTTCTCCCGAAACGCTGCCAATGCACGCTGTCGCCGGACCTGTCGATGACCGTCAAGGTGTATTCGGACGGCGAGACTGACCATCTCGACCTGTGCGTCACCGGCATAGACGCCCATCGCCTCAATGGGTGTCGGGAGATCAATCATCTGATCGCCGAGCTACGCACCGACCTTGAGCACAACACGCACAGTCAGGTGTTCAGTCCAAAATCAAAAGCCCATTAGCCGGCCGTTTCACCCAGTTCGAGCGACACGCGCCGGGTCTGGATAAACCCCAGGCCCAGCGCCAGTTCGACAACAATCGCCAGCAAAATACCCGGCCCGGCATGGCCATTGAGCCATTCGCCGAAGCCCAGCGTCGCCAGGCCGAAACAGCCAACGATAAACCCGTGGGACGTCAAAGCACAGCCTCAGAATCCCCCAGGCCTACCGTCAAGCGCCTATCAAAATCATCTGTCAGTTCTCATAACGGCACGCGTCAGAAAATTTCAGGTACGTAATTTCCGCTGGCTTGCCCGAGGCGCTATCGATGTACTTCATGGAAGCCGTGATCACTTTGCACTCCAGCGTTGAAGGTTCGGTCATGGAAATGACCTTGCCCACATGCAGCTGCATTCCATAGTGGTAAGGCACGGCCTGGGAGGACGCCGTCTCATTAGCCTGAGCGAAACCGGCGAACGCCGAGCAGGTAAGGGCGGTGGTGATCAGTAATGTCCGCATGTTCATGATGGGTCTCCAGTGCAGAGGGAAGACAGTTCGACGCAAGAGCGTCGAACCTGCCGCACTGGGCGTCAGAGGGTGCTGAAGGCGTGCGGTCCTAGTAAAGTTTGGACCGTGGAGTTAAGTGATGGTTAACTGGGTGAATGCCGTTCGTCATGAAAAAGCAAGGGCGGATGGCGCAGGATTAAATGGCCCATTAGATCGCCTTCGCGGGCTTGCCCGCGAAGAGCTCCTCACATTCAGCGCAACTCTAACTGCTGCCGATACGGTAAATCCGGCCCGGTCTTGCTGCAGGTCAACGCCGCGGCGCTCACCGCAAACCTGAGCATTCCGTCGATCTGCTCACGGCTCAACCGCTGCACACCCTCAACCGAATCCATCTGCTGCTCGGTCAACCAGGTAATCAGCGCCGCCTGGAAGGTATCACCGGCCCCCACGGTGTCGGCAATCTTCACCGAACAAGCCGGTACCGACCATGTGCCATGAGCGCGACTGAACACCGTCGCCCCCTGACCGCCACGGGTCAGGAACACCAGCTGACAGCGATGCTCCAGCCAGCCTTCGATCACGCGCTGCGGATCCTGCTCGGGGTACAACAGGCTCAAGTCTTCGTCGCTGACTTTGATCAGGTCGGCAAGCTCCACCAGGGTGGCGATCCGCGAACGCCACAATTCGATGTTCGGCTCGGGGTTCAGGCGCACGTTCGGGTCGAGGCTGATCAGGCGTTTTCCGCTTTCGCGCTGTACCAGTGCCAGTAAAGTATCGGCAACCGGCTGCACCACCAGCGAGAACGAGCCGATGTGCAAGCCGCGCACTTCAGGCCCCAGTTCTGGCAGGTGCTCCAGTTTCAATTGCCGGTCAGCGCAGCCTTCGCCACGAAAGCTGTAATGGGGCGAACCATTGGCACCGACCGCCACCATCGCCAGCGTGGTCGGCGCGGCAAAGTCCACGAGGTAGTCCGGGCGCACGCCTTCATCCTGCAGCACCTGCTGCAAACGCCGGCCGAGGTAATCGGTCGACAGTCCGGCAAACAGCGCCGCATCCACGCCCAAGCGGCGCAAACCCACCGCCACGTTGAACGGCGAGCCGCCGGCAATGGCCTTGAAATTCACTTTGGACGCCAGGCCGCTGGCATCATCCTCGCTGAAGAAATCGAACAGCGCTTCACCACACACCAGATACATAGTTGTTCGCTCTTTAAAGGGTTGCGACATGTTGTTGATAACGTTCGTAGGCCTGTTGAAAGGCCAATACATTTTCTGCAATCGGCAAGGTTTCACTGGCCGGATCGAGCTGCACGCAGCGCTCGCACAAGTCCGCCAGGCTGTCTTCGTGGCCGTTTGCCCGGGACGTGCACCACGCCGCCTGAATCGCTGCGCCGAGGGCCGCGGCTTCGCTGTGTTCGGTACAAATCACCGGGGTGTTCATGATGTCGGCGACGATCTGCCGCCACACCGGGCTCTTCGAGCCGCCGCCGGTCAGGCAGATGCTGTGGCTTTGTAAGCCATTGCGGCGCAGCAGGTCCAGCCCGTAACGCAAACCGAAGGTGGTGCCTTCCACCACGGCGCGGCACAGATTGGCCCGGGTCAGGTTGCTCATCGTCAATCCCAGCAGGCTGCCGCTGGCATGGGGCAGGGCGGGAACGCGTTCGCCATTGAGGAACGGCAACATGCACATGCCTTCGGCACCGATAGGCGCTCGCTCGACCAAGGCGTTGAACTCATCGATATCGAGTTCGAACAACTCGCGAATCGCGCCGGTGGCGTTGGTCAGGTTCATGGTGCAGATCAGCGGCAGCCAGCCACCGCTGGAGGAGCAGAACGTGGCGACCGAGACATCGGGGCTGATGTTCGGTTGCTCGGCATAGGCGTAGACCGTCCCCGAGGAACCGAGGCTCATGGTGATCGCGCCGGGCTTTATATTGCCGGTGCCGATCGCGCCCATCATGTTGTCGCCGCCACCGCTGGAGACCAGTGCTCCGGGGTTGATGCCCAGATGTTCGGCGATGCCCGGCAGGATCGTGCCGACCGGTTGGTGGGCATCGATCAGCTTCGGGAGCGCGGCTTGCAGGCGCCCGCTGGGGTCGATGTCGCGCAACAGCTGCAAGTCCCATTGGCGAGTGCGCACGTTGAAATAGCCGGTGCCCGAGGCATCGCCGTACTCGCTGCAACTGCGACCGGTGAGCCAATAGTTGAGGTAGTCATGGGGCAACAGAATGCGGGCGATCCGGGTGAACACCTCCGGGTGTTGCTCTTTGCTCCAGAGCAGTTTGGACACGGTGTAGCCCGGCGCGATCACTACGCCAAGGCGTTCCAGCGAGCCCTTTTCACCGCCCAGGTGGGCGAGCAAACGGTCGTTCTGCGGCGTGGATTCGGTGTCGCACCAGAGCTTGGCCGGGCGCAGTACCTGGCCATGCTCGTCGAGCAGCACCAGGCCGTGCTGTTGGCCGGAGACGCCGATGCCGAGGATGTTTTGACCGTCGACATTGGCTGCGAGCAGTGCGTGACGAGTCGCCGAGGTGAGTGCTTCCAGCCACTGCGACGTGTCTTGTTCGCGACGACCATTGGCGCCGCTGATCAGGCTATGGGCGGCGGCACCCTGACCGAGGAGCTGACCGCTGTGCGCGTCGAGGATGACGGCTTTGGTGCCTTGGGTGCCGCAGTCGATGCCGAGGAACAGTTGTTGGTTTGCCATGGAAACTCCCTACCGAAGATCGTTCCCACGCTCTGCGTGGGAATGCCTCAATGGACGCTCTGCGTCCGCTTCTGGAGGGGACGCGGAGCGTCCCGGGCTGCATTCCCACGCCGAGCGTGGGAACGATCAGACGGCCAAAACCCGTTCCAGCGTCTGCGTCACGCCAACTTCCCGCAAGCTGTTGCAGCACCACTCGAACGCCGCGATGAACTCTGGCGAACGCGGGATCGCCGTGCCGAAAATCTCTTCAACCTCCAGCAGCCGCTGGGTGATCAACGCATCATCGGCCACCAGCGCCTGACAGAACGCCGCCCGCGGATCGGGAATCGAGTAGGTGTGGCCATTCTCATCCACGCCTTTGAGGTACAGCGCCCACGCCGCCACTACCAGCGCCGCGCGCTTGGTTTCGCGGCCATCGGCAATCAAGCGGCTGATCGTCGGCACGATGAACTTCGGAAACTTCGACGAACCGTCCGAACACACCCGCTCCAGCTGATCGGCAATCGCCTGATTGGAGAAGCGCGCCACCAGGGTGTTTTTGTACTCGGTCAGATCGATCCCCGGCACCGGCGCCAGTTGCGGCGTCACGTCCAGGTCCATGTAGGCGCGCATGTAGCGCACGAACAGCGGGTCGTTCATGGTTTCGTGAACGAAGCGATAACCCTTCAAAAACCCCAGATAAGTCAGGGCCAGATGACTGCCATTGAGCAGTTTGATCTTCATCTCTTCGTAAGGCGTGACGTCATCGGTGAACTGCACGCCGACCTTTTCCCAGGCCGGGCGACCGTTGACGAATTTGTCCTCCAGCACCCACTGCACAAACGGCTCGCAGACCACCGGCCAGGTGTCGTCGATGCGGTGTTTGTCGTGCAGTTGCAGGCGATGCCCGGTGCTGGTCATCGGTGTGATGCGGTCGACCATGGCGTTGGGGAAGCTGACATTACGCTCGATCCAGTCCCGCAGATCGGCATCGCGCAGGGCAGCGAACGCCAGCAGCGCTTTACGGGTGACGGCGCCGTTGTGCGGCAGGTTATCGCAGGACATCAGTGTGAATGCGGGTGTACCGGCGGCGCGACGTTTGGCCAGCGCGGCGCAGAGGAAACCGAACACGGTTTTCGGCGCGTTCGGATTGGTCAGGTCGTGCTGGATCTGCGGCAGATGCGCCATGAACTCGCCGTTGCTGTCGTCGATGCAGTAGCCGCCCTCGGTGATGGTCAACGAGACGATGCGGATCTCGGGGCTGGCCAGTTTATCGATCAGCGCCTCGGCGCCGTCTTCGGCCAGCAGCATGTCGCGGATCGCGCCGATGACTCGTACTTCGGTGTCGTCGGTATCGCCGAGTTCAAACAAGGTGAACAGGTAGTCCTGTTCTTTGAGATCGTCCCGGGCACGACGGTCTTCGGCGCGCAAGCCAACCCCGCAGATGGCCCAGTCCAGTGCTTCGCCGGTGTTCATCAAAGCGTCGGTGTAGTACGCCTGATGTGCGCGGTGGAAACCGCCGACGCCAATGTGCGCGATGCCCTGGCGGGTGTCGCTCAGGGTGTAGGCGGGCAGGGCCACCTCGGGGGCGAGGCGGTTGAGGTTGGGTCTATTCAGTTTCATCGCATGCTCTCTGAAATCAGGCGGCGGCGCGCAGTGGGCGGGTCAGCGCCACGCCGTCGGCACCGAATAAATGGCAGTGTTCGGCGTCCAGGTGCAGGCTCAGGGTTTCGCCATAACGGCTCGCCAGATCGCCGCGAACCCGCATGGTCAGCGCTTCGCCGGACGACGTCAGGACGTGGCAGAAGGTGTCGCTGCCCAAACGTTCGCTGACATCGGCGGTGACTTGCAGGGTGCAGTCGCCGGGTTGCGCCAGCTCCAGGTGTTCCGGGCGAATCCCCAGGGTCACCGCGCCGCCGACGCTCAGGTTGGCACCGCTCAGTGGCAGGCGGATGCGGGTGCCGGCGTCGAGCAGCACTTCGCAGCCTTGGCTTTCGACGCGGGTGACCTTGCCCTTGAGGAAACCCATTTTCGGGGTGCCGAGAAAACCTGCGACAAACAGGTTGGCCGGTTGGTGATACAGGTCCAGTGGCGAACCGACTTGCTCGATCTTGCCGCCATTGAGCACGACGACTTTGTCGGCCATGGTCATCGCTTCGACCTGATCGTGGGTCACGTAGATCATGGTGGCTTGCAGTTCTTTGTGCAGGCGCAACAGTTCCAGGCGCATCTGCACCCGCAGGGCGGCGTCGAGGTTGGACAGCGGTTCGTCGAACAGGAAGATTTTCGGGTTGCGCACGATGGCCCGGCCGATGGCCACGCGCTGACGCTGACCGCCGGACAATTGCTTCGGTTTACGTTCGAGCATGGGCCCGAGTTCAAGGATGCGCGCCGCTTCGCCGACTTTCTTCTCGACTTCGGCTTTCGCCACGCCGGCCAGGTCGAGGGCAAACGACATGTTTTTGCGCACGCTCATGTGCGGGTACAGGGCGTAGGTCTGGAACACCATCGCCAGGTCGCGCTTGGCGGGGCTGACTTCGGTGATGTCGCGGCCATCGAGTTCGAGGGTGCCACCGCTGACTTCTTCCAGGCCGGCGATCAGCCGCAGCAGGGTGGATTTGCCGCAGCCCGACGGGCCGACGAACACCACGAATTCACGGTCGTTCACTTCCAGGTCGATGCCCTTGATGATGGAAAAACCTTCGAAGCCTTTTTGCAGATTCTTGATTTTCAGGTTGGCCATGATGGCGCTCCTTTTGTGCTTATTCTTGAGGGCTATTTCACGGCACCAAACGACAGACCGCGGACCAATTGTTTCTGGCTGATCCAGCCGAAGATCAGGATCGGCGCACAGGCCAGGGTCGACACCGCCGACAACTTGGCCCAGAACAGGCCTTCGGGGCTTGAGTACGAGGCAATCAGTGCGGTCAGTGGCGCGGCCTGCGACGAGGTCAGGTTCAGCGACCAGAACGCTTCGTTCCAGCACAGGATCAGCGACAGCAACACCGTGGAAGCCAGGCCGCCCTTGGCGATCGGCAGCAGCACCCGAAGCATTTCCTGCCCCAGGGTCGCGCCGTCCAGGCGTGCGGCTTCGAGGATGTCCTTGGGGATGTCTTTGAAGTAGGTGTAAACCATCCAGACCACGATCGGCAGGTTGATCAGCGTGTAAATCACGATCAGCGCGATCCGCGTATCCAGCAGGCCAAAGCTCTTGGCCAACAGGTAGATCGGCATCAGCACGCCCACCGGCGGCAGCATTTTGGTCGAGAGCATCCACAGCAGCGTGCCTTTGGTGCGCTGGGTTTCGTAGAACGCCATGGAGTAGGCCGCCGGCACCGCGATCAGCAGGCACAGGGCCGTGGCGCTGAAGGAAATCACCACCGAGTTCCAGGCGAAGCTGAAGTAATCGCTGCGCTCGTTGATGTGCAGGTAGTTCTCCAGCGTCGGTGTGAAGATGAACTGCGGCGGTGTGGCGAACGCGTCGATTTCGGTTTTGAAACTGGTCAGCACCATCCAGAAGATCGGGAAGAAAATCACGATCGCGATGGCCCAGGCCAAAGTGCCGAGCAGCAGGCTTTGCAGGCGGCGGGATTGTTGAAGAGTCATGGCGCAGGCCTCAGGCTTTGTCTGTCAGGTTTTTGCCGATCATGCGCACCAGCACGATGGCCGCGATGTTGGCAATCAGCACTGCGATCAAACCGCCGGCGGAGGCCATGCCGACGTCGAACTGCACCAGCGCCTGGTTGTAGATCAGGTAGGCGAGGTTGGTCGAGGCGTAGCCGGGGCCGCCGTTGGTGGTGGTGAAGATTTCGGCGAACACCGACAGCAGGAAGATGGTTTCGATCATCACCACCACCGCAATCGGCCGAGCCAGGTGCGGCAAGGTCAGGTGCCAGAAGATCGCGATCGGCCCGGCTCCGTCCAGGCGTGCGGCTTCTTTCTGTTCCTGGTCCAGGGACTGCATGGCGGTCATCAGGATCAGGATCGCGAAGGGCAGCCATTGCCAGGACACAATGATGATGATCGACAGCAGCGGGTAGTGGGCGAGCCAGTCCACCGGCTGCGCGCCGAACAGCTTCCAGATGGCAGCGAGAATCCCCGAGACCGGGTGAAAGATCAGGTTCTTCCAGATCAGCGCGCCAACGGTGGGCATGATGAAGAACGGCGAGATCAGCATGACCCGCACGATGCCGCGCCCGAGAAACTCACTGGCCTCCAGCAACGCGCTGATCAACACGCCGAACACCACACTGATCAGCAACACGCTGCCCACCAGCAACAGGGTATTGGTGGCACCGGGCAAGAAACCCGAATCGCTCAGAAAGTAGCTGAAGTTCTCCAGCCCCACGAATTCGTTTTCACCGGGGTAGAGCAGGTTGTAGCGGATCATTGAAAAGTACAGGGTCATGCCCAGCGGCACGATCATCCACAGCAGCAACAATGCCACCGAGGGGCTGACCAGAAACCAGCCGGGGTTGGTCAACCGGCTTTTACGCACCGGTTGGGGGATGTCCATGTGAGCTTTGACAGTGGTTGAAGTATTCATGGCGATCAGAACCGATTGAGAACAGGCAAATGAAGATCAACCGCAGGAGCGGGGTTATTTGGGATAACCGGCGCGCTTCATCTCTCGTTCGGTGGTTGACTGGGCGGCGGTCAGGGCCTGGTCGACCGTGGTCTGGCCGATCAGCGCCGCCGAAAACAGCTTGCCGACCTGGGTGCCCACGGCCTGGAACTCGGGAATGGTCACTAACTGGATGCCGATGTAGGGCACCGGTTTGGCGCTCGGATTGCTCGGGTCCGCGGCTTTCAGCGATTCCAGCGTCACCTTGGCGAACGGCGCGGCATTCATGTAGGCCTCGGTGTAGGTTGAGGCGCGCGTGCCTGGCGGTACGTTGGCGATGCCGTCCTTTTCCGCGACCAAAGCACCGTATTCCCTGGACGTGGCCCAGGCGCTGAAGGTTTTCGCCGCGTCCTTGGCCTTGGAACTGGTCGGAATCGCCAGCGCCCAGGAATACAACCAGGCCGAACCTTTGTCCGTGGTTTCGTGTGGCGCGTAGGTAAAGCCGACGTGATCGCTGACTTTGCTTTGGGATTTGTCGGTCACGAAAGAACCCGCAACACTGGCATCGACCCAGATCGCACACTTGCCGCTATTGAACAGCGCCAGGTTTTCGTTGAAGCCGTTGCTTGAGGCGCCCGGTGGGCCGGATTTCTTCATGGTGTCGACGTAGAAGTTCAGCGCGTTTTTCCACTCGGCCCCGGTGAATTCCGGCCGCCATTTCTCATCGAACCAGCGCGCGCCATAGGCGTTGGCGACGGTGGTGATCAGCGCCATGTTTTCGCCCCAGCCGGCCTTTCCGCGCAGGCAGATGCCGTACTGTTCTTTATCCTTATCGGTGAGTCTGCTGGCGAATTCGCCGATCTGTCCCCAGGTCGGGCGCTCGGGCATGGTCAGCCCGGCATCCTTGAACAGGTCGGTGCGGTAATAGGTGATGGAGCTTTCAGCGTAGAACGGCAGGGCATAGAGCGAGCCCTTGACCGACAGGCCTTCACGCACCGAAGGGAAGACGTCGTCGAGGGCGTAGCTGGCCGGCAAGTCCTTCATCGGTTCCAGCCAACCCTTGGCGCCCCAGAGTGCGGCTTCGTACATGCCGATGGTCAATACATCGAACTGCCCGCCCTGGGTGGCGATATCGGTGGTCAGGCGTTGGCGCAGAACGTTTTCTTCGAGCACCACCCAATTGAGCTTGATGTCCGGATGCTCGGCCTCGAAGGTTTTCGAGAGCTTTTGCATGCGGATCATGTCGCTGTTGTTGACGGTGGCGATGGTCAGGGTCTGGGCGCCGAGGCTGACGCTGCTGAGGGTCATGCAGGTGAGGGCAAGCAGAGCTTTTACCGAAGGTTGCATCGTGCACTCCTTTTCTGCACCCGGTGGGGTTACAGAAGGACAGTTATTGTTTTTGTGTCTTCCTGCGGAGGGAAGAATGTGCGCTGATTACAGCCTTCAATTGACGGGCTGACAAATCATCCATCGCACTGTGATCGATACTTTTTTGCACTAGTAGGTCAGGGGGCTGGTTTCGCTGCATGTCGCCCTGCAGCAGCTGCCGCCAGGCTGCGTTCGAGGGCGAAGCCCTCGCCGGGCTCCAGTATGCGACGACTCAGAAGGGTTGGATTGATCGGATTTGCGACTGCTGCGCAGTCGAACGCAGCCTTCGGCAGCTGCTACAAGGATTCGTGGATCAGGAAAAGTCAGTGCTGATTCTGCTCAGTCAAACGCTGCACCACCAACCGCCGATAGTGCGTCGGCGTCATACCCTTGAGCTGCTGGAAACGCCGGTTGAAGTTGGAAATATTGTTGAAGCCCGACTCGAAACACACATCGGTCACCGGTTTGTCGCCATCGGCCAGCAGCTCGCAGGATTTGCTGATGCGCAGGCGATTGACGAATTCGATGAAGCAGCGCCCGGTGGCCTGTTTGAACACTCGGCTGAAGTAGGTCGGCGTCAGACCCAAGTGCTCGGCGACTTCTTCCAGCGGCAGGTCCCGGGCGTAATGGGCAAAGATGTAATCCACCGCCCGGTTGGTTCGATCGATGTTGTGCTCATCGGCCAATTGCGGCGTGGTGGCACCGGACAGCAACTGATAGTCATCGGACGTCGCCAGCAATTCCAGCAGAATGAAAAAATGCCCGAGGCGTGTCACGCCCTGGGAGTCGGCAATGCGCTGCATCAAGGTCATGGCCTGGCGGATAGTCCGTTTGCAACGAAACTCGATGCCGTACTGCGCGCGCTCCAGCAAGGGCACGAGCGTCTTGAGTTCGGCGAACACCTGATGACCGCTTTCAAACAGTTCATCGGTGAAGTTGACCAGCATGTCGCGCTTTTCCACCACTTCGTCTTCGGCCACCTGGCTGATCCAGTTGTGCGGAAGGTTGGGCCCGGTGAGGAACAGCGTTTCCGGGTAAAAGTTGCCGATGTAGTCACCGATGAATACCTTGCCGGCGCTGGCGACGATCAGGTGCAGTTCGTATTCCTTATGGAAATGCCAGCGCACCAGAGGGCAGGGGAAGCCGTGCTGGCGATAGATGATGGACAACCCGTTGTGGTCGTCCATCAATTCGTAAGAGGGGTCGGTGACGCGGGCTGTTCGGGTCATGGCAGGGCGCTTTTACTGTAATCGCCCCGAATCATGCCTCTTTCCCCGCCTGATGCGCCAGCGCGCATCGCGGCTCAACGGTTGCGTTGGCGGGCCTTCATCAGGTTGGCGGTTCGGCAGTAGTCCACGATCTTCGACTCTTCCATGAAGTCGACGTTGATAATGTTGCACTTCAGCGCCCAGTCACTTTTGTCCGGGTCGAACCACGCGTTGAGTTCGTCATGAATGTCGACGGGGCCGCCCAGTGCTGTGTAACTGGTGGCAGACAACGACCAGGGTGCCCAATTGCCTGGAGGGCTGTGCATGACCTCTCCAATGAATTGGCGCAACTCGGTGGCATCGGTGATTCCGTTACCCGACCACTTATGCCTTATTTGCGAGAGAAACAGGTTGCGATCAAGCCCCCATCCTTGCGGAGCGGCAGCCAGTACCCTTTGTTTCGCGCTGATTTGCTTCAGCTGATTCAGACTCAGGGAAACGTTGTTACTCGGGATCAGGCAGTGACCCAAAAATTGAATGATCAGTTTGTTGAATAAGTCGAAGTCGAAATTTTTACCCTCCAGACTGTGAAAGTCCAAAATGATGAACTCATCGGGATTCTCCTGCAGGAACTCGTTTACGTCGGTGATAAGAGTTCCAACGGTGCGCGAGTTTCGATGACCGTTGTGATGCACTTGGAACTTATTAGGGCCCTGCGCCTCCGGCACGTAAGTCAGTCGTATATCGAGCGCCCTGGAACCGTGGCGTAATTGGCTATAGAACCTGTCGTGCTGACAGGCCAGCCAATGGGGCGGCGGGCCGAAAAATGGATAGGACGCTTGCCAGTCACTGCCCGCGTTATGGGTGCCCGGCAGCGTCAGCTCGCAGAGCGATAATGTGTCGATGGCAGGCGTGGCGGACATCCATCGAGGGTTGTAGTAATTTGTTTGATTGCTCATGGTGAATCCTGCATTGATTAGAAAAGATGAGCGCCACTTGTATTGATTATATTAGAGCGGCGCTTGCAGGATGTTTATACGGGGTGTTTTGAAAGTTGCCAATATTGCGATTAATGCAAGTTGTTAAAGTTTGATTTTCTGTTGGGGCAAATAATTAATTTATCGGGCTCGGTTCTTTTCTTCGATCCATTGAGCCATGTATTGCGTGCTCTTCAGAGTGTGGTGGCGCAACATGCTGCCCGTAAAATTATTTCGTCTTAGTTGTGGCAAATATTGTCGGTGTTCATTCAATTTATCGATAAGGGCTGCGCCATGGGTCGCACGCTGATAACGCTGTGCGAGTAACCTTTCCCCTTGGGCCTGAGACGCTGTCCAGAGTGCCTCGTCCTGGTAGAGCTGAACGGCATGATCGGCCAAGGCCTGCGCGGTGCAGGCAATGGCGCCCGGCCAAGCAAGTCCTCCATGCATGGCTTCGGCACCGATCGGGGTGGTGATGCTCGGTGTGCCACACAGCATCGCGTCAACCAGTTTGCCCTTGATGCCCGCACCGAAGCGCAGGGGAGCCAGACAGAGGCGGGCATCGGACATGACCTGCAATGCATCCTCTGCCCAGTTCATCACATGGAAACCTTGCGCGGCATTGTGCAAGGCGGTGGCTTTGGGTGGGGTGTAAGCACCATAAATATGCAGTTGTGCTGTCGGAAGCTGCGCGCGGATCAGCGGCCAGAGCGTTGTTTTCATCCATAGCACCGCATCCCAGTTCGGCGCATGGCGGAAATTGCCGATGCTCAGAAAGTGCGCCCTGTCCTCGAAGGGCTTGGGTGGCGCCACAGGCGGATCGACCATCAACGGACACCAGTGCAGCACGCCACGTGGCATGTTGAACTGCTCCACAAGCAACTCGATTTCGACTTCGGAGATCATCAGGTTCACGTCGCAACGATACAGTGCGGCGATCTCGCGTCTGGCCAGATCCGTGTCCGCCATCAGCTCGAATTCCTCACGCAGGGCGGGAGCGAACAGTTGAGTGAAATCGTTCGCGTCGTCACTGCTCTTGAGTCGTTCCTTGAGGCGGTGATGCCGTGCATGCCGCAGGCTTTGCAGGTCCGAGGTTTCCAATACCCGCAGGGCGTTCGGGCAGTGCTTTTCCACGCGCCAGCCGAACTGTTCTTCCATCATGAATTGGTCGAACAACACGATGTCCGGCGCCAGCTCGCTGACGAAAGTGTCGAAACTGCTGTTGTTGAGTTCGATCGGCACCTCGCGAATACCCAGCTCGGTGAGGTCCGCTTTGTGCTCGCCGGGGCCGGCCGGGCTGCTGAAGGTAATGTCCCAGCCTTGCTGCAAGAACGTTTCGAGGATTTGCATCACATGCCCGCTGGCCGCTGAAGAACGCGGTTCCGGCCAGACATAACCGATGACCAGAACAGAAGTTGCGCGGGGTTGACTCATGAACGGAATTTCCTTGATGCAGGCGTACGGCCGGGGAGAAACGAGGGGGCGACATTAAACCATAGCCTGACCTGTGTACTTCCCGGCACTTGGTCAGAAACCGCGTGACATCGCCATGCTACCCGTGGAGCCCTTGATTAATTGCCAATGATGTTCTTCACCTTGTCGCGCAATTGATCAATTGAAAACGGTTTGCCGATCACCTGAGTGTCCCCAGGCACGTCGATGTCTTCGGCATAGCCGCTGGCAAACAGAATCGGCAACTCGGGACGCAACATGCGCGCCTGCCTGGCCAATTCCCGACCGTCCATGACCGGCAGCCCCACATCGGTCATCAGCAGGTCGATGTCCTGATCCTCATCATTGATGAACTCCAGCGCACGTTCATGGCCATCGGCTTCAAGCACCCGGAATTCGAGTTCCTCCAGCACATCGACGATCAGCATGCGCACGATGGCGTCGTCTTCGACGACTAGAATGGTGGAGGCGTTGGTGGACATAGTGGGGCTCTCACAGGTTGATTTCGCAGTGGCTTCCCGAAGCGCTACAAAAACAATAGCCGCACAAGAACCGCACAGAATAACTGCTCTTTTGCGCCAGAGCAGTCAAATGCAGGATTTTGCCGAAAAACATGTCAGAAAATTGGATCGCCACGGCCGTTTTGGGGCAGACTCGATGACTTACAGCAGCTCGACAAGGCTTGCCCATGATCTCTGCGTCTTCGGTTGATGAGCAACGATTCCGTAAACTCCTGAGCCGCAACGTCAGCCTGCCGTTGGCTGTCGGCGCCATTAGCGCGGTGTTCTTCGTCTTGCTGATCACCTATTTGCTGTCGGTGATCCAATGGGTCCAGCACTCCGACCGGGTGATCAATAATGCCAATGAGGCGATCAAGCTGACCGTTGATCTGGAAACCGGAATGCGCGGTTTTCTGCTCAGTGGCGACGAACATTTCCTTGAGCCCTACGAGACGGCCAAGCCGCGCATTGCGGTCGCCCTTAATACCTTGCTCGAACTGACCGCCGACAACCCGGTCCAGACTGATCGCCTGCACCGACTCCAGGCCTTGCAGGGGGAATGGGTCAATTTTGCGCAATCGATGATCGATTTGCAGCGCGCCAGCGGCGACTACCGCAGCGCCATCAAGGCCGGGCGCGGCAAGCGGCTGACCGATGAGATCCGCAAGCAATTCGAAGACGTGATCGACATGGAGCAGCAGTTGCGTGCCGCGCGCAGCGAGGAAGTGCGCAGCACCACGATCTGGAGCATCGCCCTTTATCTATTGTTCGTCGCCGGTATCAGCGGGTTGCTGGCCTACATTGGCCGCCGGGATCTGCTCAACCTGTCCCGCAGCTACAGTGCCAACCTCGCCGCGCAACAGGCCAGCGCCCGGCGTCTGGAACAGCAAGCCTGGCTGCGCAGCGGCCAGACCGAACTGGCCGGGCAAGTCCTGGGGCAGTTATCGCTCAATCTGTTGGGACGCAATATTCTGCAGTTCTGCGCGCACTATCTGGGCAGTGCTGTCGCGGCGATCTATGTCCGAGAGGAACAGGGGGGCTTGAAGCGCATTGCGTCTTACGGTTTTTCCCGGGAGCAGGAAGCACTTGAACAGCAGGTTTACAGTGGCGAAGGCATTGTCGGGCAAGTGGCGCAACAGGCGCGCTTGATCCGTCTGGATCCAGTCCCCAGTGATTACTTCAAGGTCAGCTCCGGTCTCGGCGAAGGCCTGCCCCATAGCGTATTGGTGGTGCCGACCAGCGACGACGATCGGGTCAACGGGGTGATCGAGCTGGGATTCCTGCGGCCGCTGACGGATCGCGACGTCGAATTGCTCGAGCTGATTGCCGGCAACATCGGTACCTCGATCGAAGCGGCGCGCTATCGCCAGCGTTTGCAGGACGTATTGGCCGAAACCCAGCAACTCAACGAAGAGCTGCAGGTTCAGCAGGAAGAACTCAAGACCGCCAATGAAGAGCTGGAAGCGCAGTCGCGGATTCTCAAGGAGTCCCAGGTGCACCTGGAAACCCAGCAGGTCGAGCTGGAGCAAACCAACGAACGACTCGCCGAACAGGCACAGATCCTGGCCGAGCAACGCGACGCCATGGACCTGAAGAACACCGAACTGAATCAGGCCCAGCTTGAGCTCGAAGCCCGCGCCGAAGAGCTGCAGCGTTCCAGCAAGTACAAGTCCGAATTCCTCGCCAATATGTCCCACGAGCTGCGCACGCCGCTGAACAGTTCGTTGATTCTGGCCAAACTGTTGGCGGAAAATCCGCAGCAAAACCTCAGCGCCGAACAAGTCAGGTTCGCCGAGTCGATCTACTGTGCCGGCAACGATCTGCTCAACCTGATCAACGACATTCTCGACATTTCCAAGGTCGAGGCCGGCAAGCTTGAAGTGCGGCCGGAGAACACCAGCGTCGAGCGTCTGGTGGAGGGGCTGCGAGGGATGTTCGAGCCGTTGGCCGCGGACAAGAAACTGGATTTCGAGGTCCGATTGCAGGCCGATGCGCCGCTGATGTTGTTCACCGACCGCCAGCGCCTGGAGCAAGTGATCAAGAACCTGCTGTCCAACGCGGTGAAGTTCACCGAAAAGGGCAGCGTCAGCCTGAGCGTCGCTGCTCAGCCTGGCGAGGGCATTGCATTTATCGTCCGCGATTCCGGGATCGGCATTGCGCCGGATCAGCAGCAAAGCATTTTCGAAGCCTTTCATCAGGCTGATGGCAGCACTAACCGTCGTTACGGCGGCACCGGCCTGGGGTTGTCGATTTCTCGTGATCTGGCCAGGTTGTTGGGCGGCTCCATCAGCCTGATCAGCACACCTGGGCAGGGCAGCGTGTTCACCCTGGTCTTGCCGCAACGCTACGTCGAACCGGGTAACGCGCCGGTCGAGACGGTGAACATCATGCCGGTTGCCGCGCCGAAAGCCACCGTGGTTGCCACGCCTGTACCGTTGATCGTCGACGTCGAAATTGCGCGTTTTGACGATGATCGCCACAAGGCGCCATTTGCCACTCGCTGCATCCTGGTGGTGGAAGATGAGCCAGACTTTGCGCGCATCCTCTACGATCTGGCCCATGAACTGGGTTATCAGTGCCTGGTGGCCCATGGCGCCGACGAAGGCTACGATCTGGCCAGGCAATTTATTCCCGATGCAATCCTGCTGGACATGCGCCTGCCGGATCATTCCGGGCTCACGGTATTGCAGCGCCTTAAAGAGCACGCTGAAACCCGGCACATTCCCGTGCACGTGATCTCGGTCGAGGATCGCGTCGAGGCCGCCATGCACATGGGCGCCATCGGTTATGTAGTCAAACCGACCACCCGTGAGGAACTCAAGGAGGTGTTTTCTCGCCTCGAAGCCAAGCTGACCCAGGAGGTCAAACGCATATTGCTGGTCGAAGACGACGATCTGCAGCGTGACAGCATCGCCCGACTGATCGGCGACGAAGACATCCAAATCACTGCCGTCGGCCTGGCGCAGGATGCACTCGACTTGCTGCGCACCACGATGTTCGACTGCATGATCATCGACCTAAAGCTGCCGGACATGCTCGGCAACGACTTGCTCAAACGCATGTCCACCGAGGATATCTGCTCGTTCCCGCCAGTGATCGTCTATACCGGACGTAACCTGACCCGGGATGAAGAGGCGGAACTGCGCAAGTACTCGCGCTCGATCATCATCAAGGGCGCGCGTTCGCCCGAGCGGTTGCTGGATGAAGTGACCCTCTTTCTGCACAAGGTCGAATCCGGGTTGTCCCATGAGCGCCAGACGATGCTCAAGACCGCCCGCAGCCGCGACAACGTCTTTGAGGGGCGCAAAGTGTTGCTGGTGGACGACGACGTACGCAACATCTTTGCCCTCACCAGTGCGCTGGAGCACAAGGGGGCCGTGGTGGTCATTGGTCGTAACGGTCGTGAAGCGATTGAAAAACTGAATGAAGTCGAGGACATCGACCTGGTGCTGATGGACGTGATGATGCCGCATATGGATGGTTTCGAAGCCACCGTGGAAATCCGCAAGGACCCGCGCTGGCGCAAGCTGCCGATCATTGCGGTGACGGCCAAGGCCATGAAGGACGATCAGGCGCGCTGCTTGCAGGCCGGCTCCAACGACTACCTGGCCAAACCCATCGACCTGGATCGCCTGTTCTCGTTGATTCGTGTGTGGTTACCGAAGATGGAACGCCTCTAGTGGAGCGCAATACCGAGATCGAATTGCGCTTGTTGATCGAGGCGATCTACCTCAAGTACAGCTACGATTTTCGCGATTACTCCGGCGCGTCGATCAAGCGCCGGGTCATTCACGCCTTGAGTCAGTTCGAGTGCACTACCATCTCGGCATTGCAAGAGAAGGTGGTGCACGATCCGGGCGCGTTCATGCAACTGCTGCAGTTGCTGACGATACCGGTCAGCGAAATGTTTCGTGACCCTTCGCACTTTCTGGCCCTACGCCAGGAAGTGGTGCCACTGCTCAAGACCTGGCCGTCGATCAAGGTCTGGATTGCCGGTTGCAGCACCGGTGAAGAGGTCTATTCGATGGCGATTCTGCTGCGCGAAGAAGGCCTGCTGGACCGTACCATCCTCTATGCCACCGACATCAACCCGCGCTCGCTGGATAAAGCCAGGCAGGGGATTTTCTCCATGGAGAATGTCCGGGCCTACACTCACAACTACCAGCAGGCCGGTGGTCGGCGTTCGTTCGCCGATTACTACACCGCAGCCTATGGCTACGCCATTTTCGACAAGAGCCTGTGCGACAACGTGACCTTCGCCGATCACAGCCTTGCCACCGACAGCGTATTCTCGGAAACTCAATTAATTTCGTGTCGTAATGTATTGATTTATTTCAATAAAAATCTTCAGAATCGTGCGTTCGGCTTGTTTTACGAATCCCTGTGTCATCGGGGCTTTCTGGCGCTGGGCAGTAAGGAAACCCTGGATTTTTCGGCCTACGGCAATCAGTTTGAACCGTTGGTCAAATTAGAACGGATCTACCGTAAATCATGAACAGTGCAGCGGATTTTCCTTGGGTAGAGGCTATCGTGATGGGTACTTCGGTCGTCTGCCTGTCGAACTGGAATGAATCGCATGCCAAGTAACATCCAGGCCAAATTGCTGATCGTCGACGACCTGCCGGGGAATCTGCTGGCGCTCGAGGCGTTGATCAAGCGTGAGGACCTCATCGTCTACAAGGCCTTGTCCGCCGATGAGGCCTTGTCGCTGTTGTTGCAGCATGAATTCGCGATGGCCATTCTCGATGTGCAGATGCCCGGCATGAGCGGTTTCGAACTGGCTGAACTGATGCGCGGCACGGAAAAAACCAAGCACATCCCGATTGTGTTCGTCAGTGCCGCCGGCCGCGAGCTCAATTACGCGTTCAAGGGCTACGAAAGCGGTGCGGTGGACTTCCTCTACAAGCCGCTGGATGTTCACGCGGTCAAGAGCAAAGTCAATGTCTTCGTCGACCTGTATCGCCAGAGCAAGGCGATGAAGCAGCAGGTCGAAGCCCTGGAGCAAAGTCGCCGTGAGCAGGAGGCGCTGCTCGAGCAGTTGCAGAACACCCGCAGTGAGTTGGAGCAAGCGGTGCGCATGCGCGATGACTTCATGTCCATCGTTGCCCACGAAGTCCGTACACCGCTCAATGGCCTGATCCTCGAGACCCAATTACGCAAAATGCACCTGGCCCGGGATAACGCGGCGGCGTTTACCCTGGACAAGATGCACGCCATGGTCGACCGCGACGAGCGCCAGATCAAAAGCCTGATCCGCCTGATCGAAGACATGCTCGATGTGTCACGGATCCGCACCGGCAAGCTGTCGATCCGCTCCAGCCGGTTCGACCTGGTGCAACTGGTGCAGAGTCTCTTGCAAAACTTCGCACCGCAGGTCGAGGCCGCAGAGTCATCGGTCACCCTGGCCGCCGACCGGCCCGTGGTGGGCGACTGGGACGAATTCCGCATCGAACAAGTGATTTCCAATCTGCTGACCAATGCCTTGCGCTATGGCGGCAAGAGTCCGATCGACGTACGCGTGTACAATCACGGCGGGCAAGCGCGGGTTGAGGTTCAGGATCGCGGTATCGGGATCAGTGAAGAGAATCAGCAGCGTATTTTTCAGCAGTTCGAAAGGGTGTCCGCCAAGGCTGTTGTGGCGGGGCTTGGCCTGGGGTTGTTTATTTCGCAGCAGATTGTCGCCGCTCACGGTGGCTCCATCACCGTCGAGAGCCGGATTGGCGAAGGCGCCTTGTTTCGCGTTTGTCTGCCGCTTCAGGAAAACAGCCCGATGAACGCAACCTCTGAGTGACCCCATGGTCGTATCAGCAGCTATTGACCGAGCAAAGGCTTTCCATGAGTGAAGATGCACAAGATGTGGTACTGATCGTTGAAGATGACCCTTCGATTCTGATGGTGTTGTCGGCTTATTTGTCGGGTGAAGGTTATCGGGTGCTGCAAGCCGAAAACGGCGAACAGGCCTTTGCGATTCTGGCGAGCAAGCCGCACCTGGACATGATGATCACCGACTTCCGCCTGCCTGGCGGGATTTCCGGGGTGCAGATCGCCGAACCTGCTGTAAAACTGCGACCGGAGCTCAAGGTGATTTTCATCAGCGGCTACCCGCAGGAAATCCGCGAGACCGACAGCCCGATCACCCGCAAAGCGCCGATCCTGGCCAAGCCGTTCGATCTGGATGTGTTGCAGCAGATCATGCAGGACATGCTGTCCTGACGCCGTGTTGGCGGTTGCCCCCCCTTTAGGCGCTGCCGAGGGCTAAAGCCCTTGCTGCAACGCCGGATCGTCGGGGTTCAGCTGTTCCAGCTGCGCCAACAGGATCTGCACGTTCTGCAACTGTCCGCTTTCCTTCCAATAGTTGATCAGCAGCACCCGCGCCTTGCGATCGGCCGGGTGGCGCTGGACGATTTCCTGCAGCTGTTTCTGCGCCGCTTCCAGCTCTTGCTCGCTGTGCAGGGTGGTAGCCAGATCGTAGCGATAGTCCTTGTTGTCGGGCTCAAGCTCCACGGCTTTGGACAGCCCGAGCAGCGCAAACTCACTTTGCCCGTGATGCAGCAGCCACAGCCCCAGCGCATGTTGCAGGTAGGCCGAATCGGGCTGGGCCTTTAACTGCTTCGCCAATAATTGCCGGGCGGCATCGCTTTGGCCTTGCCTGTCCAGCACTTCGATCTGCATCACCAGGGCCGGCAGGTTGCCGGGCGCCAGTTGCAACGTGCGCTCCAGTGCCTGCTGCGCGTCCTTCAGTTCGGCATTGTGCAAATGCAGGCGAGCCAGTTGGTACTGGGTGTCGGCGCTTTCCGGCTGGTGCTTGAGAACCTGTTCCCAAGCGTCGATGGCTTGCTCCAAGGGTCCGAAATATAACCCCAACTCATCCGGGGACAGCCCCAGCAAGGCGTTGACCGCCGCAAACCGGACACTTTGGTCGCTGTCATCGAGCAAGGGGCCGAGCAATAGACTGCGCTGTCCGTTGGGCACTAAACCGCTGATGCTTCTGATCGCCGCAATGCGCACATCCGCGGAAGGATGTTGCAGGTCTGCATCCGCCAGTTTCAAGGCTTGAGGGCTTGGGTAATTGGGCAGTTCGGCATGCAGCCAGACGCGGCGCTTGTCGGACAGATCAGGGCGGCCCAGTTGCTGGTAAAGCACCCGCGCCGCCCCCGGTTGACCCGCACGCGCCTGGGTCAGCGCTTCGCTGTAGCCGCGTCGAATTGCCTCCGGCACCACAGGCGTCGTGCTGCGCAGAAAAAACCAGGCGAGGGCGAGGGCAAGCAGTGCGCAGAGGCTGATGAGCAGATAGCGGCGGGACTGAGGCATGCAGGAATCCGGGAGCTGACAGGTTTTTGCAAAGTTACCAGCTTCGGTCAGGCCGGGCTGTGAGTCAAACCCTGGCTCAGTGTTGGCACTGGTGGACAGCGACGCCTTCTTATATGGACTTGCATGTGTCTCGAAGCGAAAAATCATTTCTGTATCAATGATCTATGCCTTGAGACAGATTTTAGCAAAGCATCGCTTTTGCTATTGCCGATCGCGAGAACTCTCCCGGCAGTCGCCTGTTGGCCAACATCAACCCCAGTTACACCTGGGTCAAACTGGCGCAACGGGTACCGGTACGGATTCAGATCGACGCCGACTCTGTCGGCAAAAACCGTCTGCGGGCCGGGACTACTGCCACAGTGATCGTCGAGGAAAATCACAACTCTGAAGATCAGCCCTAACCCTGGGCATTGTGTGCAGATAAAAAAAGCCCCACGCCCGAATGAGGCGCGGGGCCAAGAATTTGGTTGGGTTGCGGCCAACCAAAGGGGCTCTTCAAAGCACTACTTGCTGGCGACTGTCTCTGGCTGCCAACCGCCGCCAAGGGCTTTGTAGATCGCGACGATGCCGCGATACAAATCGACTTCGGCCTGGGCCTGGGTGTCTTCGGCTGCCAGGCGCTCACGCTGGGCATCGAGCAGCACGAGGAAGTCCACGGTGCCTTCGCGGTAGCGAATGTCGGCCAGGTCCGCCGCGGCGCGGCTTGATTCGCTTTGACGAATCAGCGAGATCAGGCGCTGCTGGCGTTTGCCGTAATCGCTGAAGGCGTTTTCCGACTCTTCCAATGCCAACAGTACTTGCTGCTCGTAGGTCGCCAGGGCGCCTTCGGCTTCAGCATCGGCACCGCGCAAACGGGCCCGCACGCTGCCCAGGTCGAACGCCGCCCAGGTAATGCTCGGGCCCAGCGCCCAGGCATTGGCCGCCGACGAGCCGATCTGCGAACCGCGCCCGGCGGTGAAGCCGAGGAAGCCGCTGAGGCTGACCCGAGGGAACAAATCAGCCTTGGCCACGCCGATGCGGGCGGTGGCAGCGGCCAGTTTGCGTTCGGCGCTACGGATGTCCGGACGTCGTTGCAGCAGTTCGCCCGGATCGCCGATCGGCAAGGCCTTGGCGATCGCCGGCAAGTCTTTGGGGCTCAGGTCGACGGTCAGTTTGTCCGGACGTTCACCCAGCAGGGTGGCGATGCGGTTGCGCTGACGCACCTGTTCGGCTTGCAGTTGCGGCACGCTGGCTTCGACTGACGCCAGACGCGCATCGGCGCGGACCACGTCCAGCTGATCGCCGACACCGGCATCACGCAGGCTTTCGGTGATCTTGCGCGATTCCTGCTGGTTGTTCAGGTTGGCCAGGGCGATCTTTTCCCGCAGTTGCGCGCCGCGCAGTTGGCCATAGGCGTCCACCAGTTCGGCAATCATGGTGACTTGCAGTTGGTAAAGATCGGCTTCGGCCGCTTGCTGTTCGGCGTCGCTGGATTCCAGGTTGCGCTGGATGCGACCGAACAAGTCCAGTTCCCAGGCCATGTCCAGGCCCAGGTCGTAGCGTTCACTGCTGACCCGCTTGGTGGTCTGGCCGGGAATCTGTCCCTTGGCCAGATCACTGCTGGCGCGGCTGGTGATGGTCGGCATGGCGTCATTGCTGGCGTCATCGCGAATTGCCCGGGCCGCTTTCCAGCGGGCGAAGGCCACGCGCAAATCACGGTTGCCCTGCAAGGATTGCTTCACCAACTGGTTGAGGGTCGGATCGTCGAATTGCTGCCACCAGATGCCTTCGAAACGGGCGCGGTCAAAGTTCTTCTGACCGGCGCTGCCATCGGTGGCGGCCGTGATGTTGGCTGCCTCCGTGGCTGGGGTTTTGTAGTCCGGGCCGACGGCACAGGCACTCAGGGCCAGTACCAGAAGGCTCGGCAGGAAGGCTTTCAGGCTCATGGTTGCGCCTCCAGTTGCTTTTCCAATTTCAGCGCCTTGGCCGCTTTGCGCGCTTCACCGCGCTCCACAAAGTTGCGAATCAGTACGTAGAACACCGGCGTCAGCAACAGCCCGAAGAAGGTCACCCCGAGCATCCCGGAGAACACGGCCACACCCATGGCATGACGCATTTCGGCACCGGCACCGCTGGAGAAGACCAGTGGCACAACACCCATGATGAACGCGAAGGAGGTCATCAGGATCGGCCGCAGACGCAGGCGGCAGGCTTCCAGCACCGCTGCCAGCGGGCCGAGGCCTTCTTCCTGTTTATCCTTGGCAAACTCGACGATCAGAATCGCGTTCTTGCACGCCAGGCCCACCAGTACGATCAAGCCGATCTGGGTAAAGATGTTGTTGTCACCACCCGAGGCAATCACCCCGGTGATGGCCGACAGCAGGGTCATCGGTACGATCAGGATCACCGCCAGTGGCAGGCTCCAGCTTTCGTATTGAGCCGCAAGTACCAGGAACGCCAGCAGTACGCAGAGCGGGAACACGAACAGCGCGGTGTTGCCGGACAGAATCTGCTGGTAGGTCAGGTCGGTCCACTCGTAGGTCATGCCGTTCGGAAGTTCATCCTTGAGCAGTTTCTCGATGGCTTTTTCGGCCTGGCCGGAGCTGTAGCCGGGGGCTGCCGCACCGTTGATTTCTGCGGTGATGAAGCCGTTGTAGTGCATCACGCGGTCTGGCCCCGAGGTGTCGCTGACCTTGATGAAAGTCGCCAGCGGGATCATCTCGCCACGGTTGTTACGCACTTTCAGCTGACCGATCTGGTCCGATTCGAGGCGGAACTGTTGCTCAGCCTGAACGTTGACCTGATAGGTACGACCGAAGCGGTTGAAGTCGTTGGCATACAGCGAGCCCAGGTAGATCTGCAGGGTGTCGAAGATGTCGCTGACAGCCACGCCGTGGGTCTTGGCTTTTTCCCGGTCGATGGCGGCATCGACCTGCGGCACGTTTACCGTGTAACTGGTGAACAGACCGGCCAGTTCCGGCACGCTGTGGCTTTTGGCGATGATGTTCATGGTTTCCTTGTACAGCTCGTCGTAGCCCAGGTTACCCCGGTCTTCGATCTGCAGGCGGAAACCGCCAATGGTCCCCAGGCCTTGTACCGGCGGCGGCGGGAAGATCGCCATGTAGGCTTCCTGAATCCCGGCGTACTGGCCGTTCAAGGCACCGGCAATCGCACCGGCGGACATGCTCGGGTCCTTGCGCTCGTCGAACGGTTTCAGGGTGACGAACACGATGCCGGCGTTCGGGCTGTTGGTGAAACCGTTGATCGACAGACCCGGGAACGCCACCGCGCTTTCCACGCCAGGCTGTTTCAGGGCCAGGTCGGACATGCGCTTGATCACGTCTTCGGTACGGTCCAGGCTCGCGGCGTCCGGCAGTTGCGCGAAGGCCACCAGGTATTGCTTGTCCTGGCCGGGTACGAAACCGGTCGGGGTGTTGGAGAAACCGAAGAAGGTCAACACCATCAGGCCTGCGTACAGCAGCAGGGCGATGCCGCTGCTGCGGATCACACGAGCGACGGTGCCGACATAGCCATGGCTGGCCCGATCGAAGAAGCGGTTGAACGGACGGAACAACCAGCCACCGAAGAGCTTGTCCAGAACCTTGGAGAAGCGGTCCTTCGGCGCGTCGTGGCTCTTGAGCAACACAGCGGCCAGGGCCGGCGACAAGGTCAGCGAGTTGAAAGCCGAGATCACGGTCGAAATCGCAATCGTCAGGGCGAACTGTTTGTAGAACTGCCCGGTCAAGCCGGAGATGAACGCGGCCGGGATAAACACCGCACACAGCACCAGCGCCGTCGCGATGATCGGACCGGTCACTTCGCGCATCGCACGCTTGGTCGCTTCTATAGGGGTGAGTCCGAGCCCGATGTTTCGCTCGACGTTCTCCACCACCACAATCGCATCGTCGACCACGATACCGATGGCCAGTACCAACCCGAACAGCGACAGGGCATTCAACGAGAAGCCGAACAGGTGCATCACGGCAAACGTACCGATCAGCGAAACCGGCACCGCCACCAACGGAATGATCGAGGCGCGCCAGGTTTGCAGGAACAGGATCACCACCAGCACCACCAGGATCAGTGCTTCGAAAAGGGTGTGAACCACTGCCTCGATGGAGCCGCGCACGAAGATCGTCGGGTCATAGACGATGCTGAAGTCCATGCCCTCGGGGAAGTTCTTCTTCAGCTCGGCCATTTTCTCCCGAACGTCGTTGGAGATCTGGATCGCGTTGGAACCCGGGCGCTGGAAGATCGGGATCGCCACCGCCGGCTGGTTGTTCAGCAACGAGCGCAGGGCGTACTGGCTGGAGCCGAGTTCGACGCGAGCGATGTCTTTCAGGCGAGTGATCTCACCATTTTCGCCCGAGCGAATGATGATGTTCTCGAACTCTTCCTCGGACACCAGGCGGCCTTGGGTGTTGACCGACAGCTGGAACGCCGTGGCATTCGGTGCGGGCGGAGCGCCGAGGGCACCGGCCGCCACTTGACGGTTCTGTTCACGGATCGCGGTGACCACATCGGTCGCGGTCAGGTTGCGCGAAGCGGTCTTGTTCGGATCGAGCCACACCCGCAGCGAGTAGTCGCCCATACCGAACAGCTGCACATCACCGACACCGCCCAGACGCGCCAACTCATCCTTGATGTTGAGCAAGGCGTAGTTGGACAGGTAAAGCATGTCGTAGCGTTTGTCCGGCGAGGTCAAGTGCACAACCATGGTCAGGTCGGGCGATGCCTTGTCGACGGTGATACCGATGCGCGTCACTTCCTCGGGAAGTTTGGGCTCGGATCGGGTCACGCGGTTCTGCACCTGCACCTGTGCGTTGTCCAGGTCGGTGCCCAGGGCGAAGGTGATGGTCAGGGTGATCTTGCCGTCAGCGGTGGACTGCGAGGACATGTACAGCATGTTCTCGACGCCGGTGATGGCTTGCTCCAGCGGCGCGGCCACGGTTTCACCGATGACTTTAGGGTTGGCGCCCGGGAAGTTGGCACGGACCACCACGGTCGGTGGCACGACTTCCGGGTATTCGCTGATCGGCAACTGGAACAGCGAGATGGCGCCGGCGATCAGGATCAGCAGCGACAACACCGCTGCAAAGATCGGCCGTGAAATAAAGAACTGGGAAAAATTCATCGGAGTTGCCCCTTAACCGCGTGGAGTCGCAGCAGCCACTTTCACAACCGTGCCTGGCGCGACCTTGGCGGGTGCGACTTGGGGCAGGTTGCTGGCTTCCAGCGCTTGTCGTTGTTGTGCGAGAGCCGCGAGGGTTTCCTGGCTGGCCATCGGGATCACTTCAGGCGTGACCGGCGAACCAGGACGAACCCGCTGCAAGCCCTTGACGATGATGGTGTCGTCTTTGTTCAGGCCGCTGCGCACAATGCGCAAACCTTCGATCTTCGGACCCAGTTCGACGGGGCGGTAAGCCGTTTTGTTGTCGGCATCCATCACCAGCACGAACTTCTTACCCAGGTCGGTACCGACCGCTTCGTCGTTGATCAACACCGCCGAATAGGTGCCGCTGCCCACCAGTTTCAGGCGTGCGTAGAGGCCCGGGGTGTAGCTGCCGTCGCTGTTGTCGAACACTGCACGACCGCGAATGGTGCCGGTCTTCGGGTTGACCTGGTTGTCGACGAAGTTCATCTGGCCCTGGTGCGGGTTGCCGTCTTCATTGGACAGGCCCATGTATACCGGGGTAGTGGCGCCGCGTTGACCCTGGCGGGCGAGTTGGGTGTATTTGAGGAACACACGTTCATCGGCATCGAAGTAGGCGTAAACCTTGTCGGTGGACACGACGCTGGTCAGGGCGGTGGTATCGGCGGTCACCAGGTTGCCGGCGGTGATTTCCGCACGGCTGACACGGCCACTGATGGGCGCAGTCACGCGGGTGAAGCTCAGGTTCAGCTTGGCCAGGTCCAGTTGTGCCTGAAGGGCGCCGACGGCGGCGCGGGCTTCTTGAGCCGCGCTGGTGCGCGAGTCGGCGAGTTCGGCGGAAATCGCGTTGCTGGCGCGCAGGCGTTCGCCGCGCTGGGCTTCGTTTTCACTGCGGGTGGCGGTGGCGCGAGCCTGCGCGACCAGGGCTTCGAGGCGGCGGACCTCAGCCTGGAACGGGCGCGGGTCGATCTGGAACAACAGATCGCCTTTCTTGACCAGCGCGCCTTCAGTGAAGGCGACGTCATCGATCTGGCCGGAAACCCGTGGACGAATCTCGACCGTTTCCGGCGCTTCAAGGCGCCCGGTGAATTCGTCCCACTCGTTGACCGGTTGCTCCAGCACCTTGGCCACGCTGACTTTGGCCGCGGGCATGGTGGCGGCGGCGTCCGGGGTCTTGCCGCAGGCGCTCATCACCAGCACGGCCAACAGGGCCAAGGGGAAGCGCAAATGTTTGAGTGACTGTTCCATGGATGCATCCGCCAATGTATTGAGATGGACGGATGATGCTTGGCGGGGTTGTATCGCACGAATCGAATGAGGCGAAGGTAACTATCATTCGGAATGATATAAGCCCAAGGCGAGCCCTCTAGCATGCACCTTCCGTTAGGGGGCTATCAAATGAAATGATGACAATTCTGTGTTGCGGGGAATGCAAAGGACAGCTTCAGACCGAGTGGCGGCCATCGCGGGCAAGCCCCGCGACATACTTTTTGTAGCAGCTGGCGAAGCCTGCGTTCGGCTGCGAAGCAGTCGTGAATCCGGCGAATGCGTTTTACCTGACGCACCGCATTTTCTGATTTTACGACTGCTTCGCAGCCGAACGCAGCCTTCGGCAGCTGCTACAGATCACATTACAGCTTAACTTGCTGGCATTAGGGGCATCTATTGCAGTGATCGATATGCCGGGAGGGCGGCGTCGGCCGATTGCAGGTCCCGCTCCGGGATCTCCCAGATGATGTGTTTGGGTGGTGTTTCTTTGAAAGCGGGGCTGTCGAGGTAGCTGTTTGCGGCACCAGAGAACGCTCCGCCATCTTTGGCGAAATTGCCCACGGGGGCGCCCAGTGCCTGCTGCAGGAACCCCGCGAAGTTGGAGTTGCGTGAGAATGAAGTGCCGATGAGCGCGGTGTCGGGCAGGTTGGCATCGCCAAAGAGGTCTACCTCATTGTCGGGGCTGGCGGCTGACACCACGGGAAGCTCGTGGGTGCTGGTCTGGGCGACCCTTTCGGGTGCCGGTTGCCATGTGAGCGGCAGCCAGTCGATGCCCGCCAGATGGACCAGATCGCCAGGCCGCAGCGCGAGCGGGGCATGACTTTCATTGAACGACCTGCTTGGCGTCGCGCTGATGCCCAGGGTTTTCAGGCGCTGCGCGATGGCATCGGCCGCCGCCCTCGCGCCGGATTCGTTCCAGTGCGTATCGGTGCGCAACCAGGCACTGGCCCCCAGTGGCGTCAGCGCACCGGTGAGGTCCAGGTTCGACACGCCACCCACATCCAGTTTCGAGGTCCAGGCCTGAATACGCCCTTCGAGAACGGCGGGGCGGTATAGCGAGCAACGTTGCCCGGACGCGATGCGGCTCTTGTCTGGAACGATGACCACCAGCAGGCTGATTCCTCGCCGGGAAAGCTGCTGCTTGAGCTCAATCACCGCCTGGGCTTTGGCATCGGCATTGCGCTGGGCTTGATGATCGACCTTGAGTTCATCGGCCAGAAACAGCCAGCCAGGACAGCCCCGGCGAACCCTCGGCCCCGTATCGCGCAGGAGCAACCAACTGGCGCCGCGCTCCAGGTCGGCGAGGGTTGTGGGGAAGGACGCTTTCGACAGTTCCCTGGCGATCCAATGGGTGACATCGCCGTCAAGAATCTGCTCGGCCCGCCATTTATCGGGTAACCGTTCAATCTGCCCTGAACCGATCAGGCGGACAGAGGACAGCAGCCCGACGAACAGGAATATCAGCAACGCCACGCCTGCCAACGGACGGCGGGGTGCAACCAGGGCATCTGGCTGATTGAGGAGGGTAGTGTGCTCTGGGGACGTCATCAGAATTGAAAGTACAGGAAGGGCACGGTTTCGCGACTGGCGATCAGTGCGAACGACAGCATGAAACCGGCGATGGGCCAAAGGGTCGCGGCGTAGAGCGCTATGCCGCCCAGTTGTTTCTCACAGTAAGGGCGTAGCAGCGGTGCGACGATACCGAGCACACCCAGCAAGGCCGCAAGGCCATGTATCGGGCGCAGCGTCGTGCTCAGTTCGTCACCGAGGGCGATACCCTGCTGGCCGAACTGCCCGGCATACAGGCGCAGTGCGCCATCAAGGTCGGGCGCGCGGAACAGTGTCCAGGCCAGGCTTACGAACAGCAGTGTCAGGCCATGGGAAAGCACTGGCGGTACAGAGGGCAGGGGGGAACGGCTCCAGGCACGGTCAGCGCATAACGCCAGGCCATGGGCGCAGCCCCAAAGCAGGTAATTCCAGCTGTCTCCACCGTGCCAGAGTCCGGCGATGGCCATGATCAGGAGCAGGTTGTGGTAGGTTTTCCAGGCACCGTTGCGATTGCCGCCCAGCGGAATATAAAGATAGTCCCGTAACCAGTTGGACAGCGACAGATGCCAGCGGCGCCAGAAGTCCTGGATGCTATTGGCCAGATAGGGACGGTTGAAGTTCTCGGGAAAATGGAAACCCAGCATCAGTCCCAGACCAATGGCCATGGCGCTGTAGCCGGCGAAGTCGAAGAACAGTTGCAGGGAATAGGCAAGGCAGCCAAGCCAGGCGTCAAAAAAACTTGGGTTCTGCACATTGAACGCCACGTCGACCACGGGTGACAGGGTGTCGGCCACCAGGACCTTCATACACATCCCGACCATGAACCGGCGTGCGCCCAGCGAGAAATTCTGCACGTTGAAGTCACGCCGCTGCAGCTCGCGCCGAACCCAGTCATAGCGAATGATAGGGCCGGCGACCGAATGGCCGAACATCGAAATATAGGTGGCGTAATCAATGAAGCTGCGTTCGACCGGCACGGTGCGCCGATGCACATCCACCAGGTAGGAAATCGCCTGCAATACGATGAACGAAAGCCCGGCCGGCATGATGACCCGCTGCCAGTCCAGGGGCATGGCGCCGGACCAGGTGATGGCGTCGATCAATGTGCCGGCCACGATGTTGGCGTACTTGTACCAGCAAAGCACCGCCGTGTTGAACACGATCAGGGCCACGAGTATCCGCAGGCGGCCCTTGCCATCTTCCCGTAAGGCGTCAATCAGCAAGCCACCGACCCACGCCGTGATCGTCAATATCACATGCACGGCGAGGAACCGTGGGCTCAACCAGCCATAGAACAGCCAGCTGCCGATCAGTAGCGTGACGTTGCGCCAGGCTCCTGGACACAGTGCATAGGCGCACAGGAACAGCGGCAGGAACAACGTCAGAAACTCGAGAGAGGCAAAAACCATGGTGGTGGTGCAATCCGATCAGTGGGCCAGGACATCAGTTGCGAGCAGCAGCTGCGGGCCATGTGCACCAGGCAGCAGCACAACGCTGTAGCGCTCGCCGGCCTTGAGCTGGCCCAGGTCCAGCGGGGCACCGACATCGGTGCGGGCGCAGACCAATTGAACCGAAAGGCGGACGGGGTTGATGGCGCGGCGTTGCACGCTGGCATTGGCCACATCCTTGAACAATTCGGCGTTCACCCCCGCTGCGCGCAAACCGGCCTGGGGGCAATCCGGATCGGCGCTGACAAACGCCAGTGAAGCTCTCAGGCTATTGAAGTCGTCGGGTTGTTCACGGATGACGACCTGGCGGATGCCTTGAGCGCTGTCGGGCAATGCGATCACGCTGGCGAATTCACCCGCCGCCACCTGGATGTCCAGCGGCTGGCGGTTGCCGTTGCGTTCCAGGGTGCCCTTGATCGGCTGGTTGGCGGGCACGGGCAGGTAGTCAGACACGGCATTCGGGCCTTCGAGTCTGAGGCTTGCCCGAGAGCCTTCGGCCAGCAGTTGCAACGGTTGCTCGGCGGCATTGATAAAGCGCAGGAAGGCCGAGTCCTGATCCGGGCCCGTCGGGTACAGGGCGATATCGGCGGCTTGGGCGTGCAGGCTCAGCATCAAGGGCGCGAACAGCGCCCAGCCACGTGTTGATCGGCTCATTTGGCGGTACCTGTGCTGCTGACGCGGTCGACGGGCAGTTTGGCCAATGCACCACCAATCGCAGTGCCCCAGGCTTGATAACCGGCGACGGTGAAGTGCTGCCCATCGGTGGTGATCCATTGCCCGGGTTTGGACAGCGTCAGCGAATCGATATAGGTGCAAGGCGCCACGTTCGCGGCCAGGAACTGCGACATCAACTGGGTGCGGGCATCATTTTTCTGGTACATGCCACCCGCTTTGCCCCAGGCCGGGCCAACCCAGGCGCAACGGGTTCCGGTGGCCGCGATGGCCTTGGCCAGGCTGGTGACGCTTTGCCATGCCCAGGCCTTTGGAAACACCGGCTTGTCATAGGACGCCATGGTGTCGCCGATGACCAGTACCACCAGGTCGGGTTTGTCGGCGGCGATCAGGTCCTGGATCGGTGTAGTGGTTGCATCGCGTCCCTTGATCACGATCTTGCCGTTGCCTTTTCGTTCGGCACCGCAGTCGACTTTTTTAGTGATCAGCCAGTCGCCGGCACTGGCGCCGCAGGCACCGATGGAGTGAACCTGGGCACCTTGGCGAGTCAGGTTGTCGTGCAGCGGCTCCAGCAAATGGTCCGCGAGGCTCATATGGCTCTCCCCAAGAACAAGGAGAGTCAGACCGGCAAGGGCAGAAGTGGGCATCGAAAGCTCCAGAATGATCAGTTGGAATAAGGCGACGTATAAGGACTGACCGGCAGGCTCATGGGGCCGCTGATGTCCTCGAACTGGTAGCGCAAAGACAGGGCGCCGCTGAATTGTCGGTAGTCGTGGGCGTTGTCCAGGCCCAGATTGGCGCCCAGCAGGAAGTTCGAGGCGACCTTGTACTCAGCCGCCGCGGCGAGGCTGTAGCCGATCCCGGTCTTGTTTTGCCCTGAATAACGCAGACCCGAGACCGCCTGCAGGGCTTTGTCGGTAGGGAAATAGTCGGCGCTGTCCTGCTCGAAATGCTGCACGCCCACCGACGTCTTGACTTGATAGCTCCAGCGCCCGCTGCGTTGTGCCCAGGTCACCGGAATGCCCAGGGCGAAGAACGTCTGCGGGCTGAAATAGCCGCCGTGACCGTAGGTGAAATAGTCCTGGTTGTTGGCGTAGCTCAAGCCGGTCATGCTCAGGCCGACGGTCAGCTTGCTGTCCGGCGCATTTTGCAGGTACCAGTAGACACCGCTGCCCAGTTCACTGCGGCTGTTGGACTCGACATGGTTGCCCAATAGCTGGTGCCAGGAAGCGTAGCCATAGGCGCCGACTTCGTTGTCGTCATAACTCAACTGAGCACGTCCGCCGTTGGCGGTCACACCGCCCCAGGACTGGCCGCTGCGTTTGTCCGTGGTGCCGGCAAACGAGGTGACGCTGTCGGTCACCGGGCGCCGGGAAACGCTCACGCCGTAACGGACATTGGAGCTGTCGCTCACGGGGCGATCAACGCTGATGCCGCCCGTGGCGGTGCTGTACTTGAAGCCGAGGGGAGTGGTGCCAAGATCCACTTTGAGTCCTTCAGCGGGCCTTTGAATGGCCACGGCAAGGCCGACCCCCTCAGCTTTTTGCGAGCCAATGCCGTCGCTCTGCGCACCGCTACCGAAGCGCTGCACAGCCTCGTCGCTGGCACTGCCGGCATTCAGCGAGACCGGCGTCACGCGCAGGGCGACGCGGCTTTCATCCAGCGGGATATTGATTTCCAGCGGTGTTTCAACATCGGTCAGTTTGCTCAGCCCCGACTCGCTGTTGTTGCTGCGAATGCTCACGCCCTGGGTGACGAAGGCACTGCGCTCCTGGAGGATTTTGTTCAGCGCCAGTTGCGCGGGGCTGATGTCCTCGCTCGCCAGTGTGGCGCGCGGCACTTGCGACTCGAATGCAGTGCTCGCCTGCTGCGGCTTTGGAGTAGCGTTGATGTCAAAGGGGCCGTAAGACTTCACGGTACCCGGCATCTCCTTGGCCGGTGGCGGGATCGCCGCCAGCAAGGTGTCGCGACTGACCTCGCTACGCTGACCCGACACCCCGGCAAAAGGGTTGGGTGCCACCGTCGAACCGGCCAGTTGGACGCCCTGGCTTCTGCGTTTCTCGCTCTGTTCGATGGCCACTGCCTTGCGCAGCAGATCGGTCGCCATGCCGGTCTTGCCCATGTTCTGGTAAAGGCGTGCGGCCTGCGTCAGCGTTTGAGGGTTACCGGATTCGGTCTTGAGCAGCTGTTGCAGTGCCTGTTCGGCAAATGCCGTGTCATGTGCCTGCACCGCCGCGTCGGCGGCACCCAGCAGCAGTTGCGGGTCGTTTGGCTGACGTTGCAACAGCGGTTTGTAGAGTTCGAGGGCTTTTGCCGTGTCGCCGTTGGCCGAGTACATCCGCGCCAGGGCCGAGACGGCAGCGCTGTCACCGGGACGTTGCGCCAGCGCCGGCGCCAGCGTGTCATAGGCGCTGGCCAGATTGCCTCGTTCTCGCAACTGGTCAGCCTGGCGGATGCGATAGCGGTGGAGCAGGTCATCGAAACGCTTGCGCGTCGGCGCGTTCAAGGGCTTGTTCTGAAGGTCGCGCAGAATCTCGTTGACCTGCGCGTCTTCTCCGGACTCAAGCAGGACCGCGGCGTATTGCAGGATGAAGTCCGCCGAGGGCGCAGCGGTGTGTTGTAACTGGCCACGCATGAGGGCCAGCGCACGGGTCGGCTCGCCGATGTCGACATAGGCCGAGGCCAGGCTCGCCGTGCGATCTGGGCTGTTGTTGGCCAGCGGCTGAAGACGATCGAGCAAGGTCAGGGCTTCCTGGCGCTGTCCGCGCTTGCCCAATTCGATCGCCTGGCTGAGTTGCAGGTTGAGGCTGACATCGGCGGCCAGCGCTTCCATGTCCGGGGTGCGTTGGTCGGGACGCAAGCGTCCCAAGGTGGCCTGGGCGGCTTTCCACTCACCCAACTGCACCGACAGCAAGGCGCTGACGTAAAGCGCATCGGCATTGTCGGGGTGGGCCTGGAGCATGGCGTTGATCAGGTCCCGAGCCTTTTGCGGTTCGCCCATCGCCAGGTTCAGGCGCGCCAGGGCGAAACGCGTCCAGACGTTGTCCGGTTCGTAGCGCAGCGCGTCCTGCAAGGCGCTGCGCGCAGCGGGCAGGTCGTTGCGTTGTTCGGCGAGCGCCGCCAGTTGGGTCGCGCGCAAGGCTTGCAGACGTGCGGACTGGCCGATCTTTGCCTGTCCGGTGGCCGGCAGGCTGTTGATCAGTTGCAGAGCTTCATCGCTCTTGCCGCTCTTGAGCAGCACGTTGACCAGCCCTTCCAGTGCTTGAGGGTCGTCGCGGCGCAGGCTCAACACCTGGCGATAGTTGCGCTGTGCGTCATCGAACTGGCCCTGGCGGGCTTGAATGTCCGCCAGGGCGAGGCGTGCGTCCACCCCATTCGGGGTCAGGCGCAAGGCCTGATTGACCAAGGCCAGTGCCTGGGCTGCCTGACCTTTGGCCAGGGCGTCCCGAGCCTGCTGCAATGCAGACCAGTAGCGGACGTCGTCCAGCGCTGCTTGCCAGTGGCTGCCATCACGTTGTCGTGTGGCCTGAGCCAGGAGCTTTTCCGCGTCGGCCAGTCGGTTTTGCTGCTGGCGAATCACCCCAAGGCCACCCAGCGCGTCGGCATCATCGGGCCGGGCTTTCAAGCGTGCTTGAAAAGCCTGTTCGGCGGTGGCCTGATCGCCTTCCTTGAGCGCCTTCAGGCCGCGCGCGACTTCGGCGGGCGGTTGCCATGCTTTGCTGGCCGTCGTTGCCACCTGTTGCTTGCCCTTGTTCATCTGCGCCCGGATTTCCGCGTCATCCGGATGCGTCTTGAGGTACGCCTCGAACAACGGCACTTGTGCCGGATTGGGCGGACCGATCCAGGTCAGCGCCAGGCGCCAGCTTTCGTCGGCATCACCGGCAATGTCGGTACGCTGGGTCAGCGCGGCCAGGGCGCGGATGCCCTCGGCACGGCTGTCTTCACGGCGCACCAGATGCTTGGCGTAAAACAGCGCGACGATCGAGTCGTTGGGCATTTCACGTTGCAGGCGCTGAAACCCACTGCGTGCTTCAGACCAGTCAGCCGGATTGAAGGCAAGGTTGTTGTAATACTCGCGGCCGATCGTGCCTTGAGGTGGATGGCCATCGAACAGTGCGCGAAACACGGCGGTCGCTTTGTCGCGCTCACCGGCATCGGCGAGGCGGCGAGCCTCTTCCAGTCGTTGCCGGTTCTGCGGTTGGGCCAGGGCGATGTCCTGCGCCAATTGCAGTGTTTGCCGAGGCGGCGGCTGGATGGCCTGCAAACGGGCGAGGTATTGCTGCGCCTGTTGTGGTTTGTCCGATTGCACGCCGATCAAGCCCAGGCCATACAGTGCGTCAACCTGGACGGGATCCAGCCGCAGGACTTTCAGCCAGACTTCCGCGGCGCGTTGAGGGTTATTGTGCAACTGCCAGTACTGCCCTTGTTCGACGAGCAAGGTCTGTGGCGTCGGACTTTGAGCGTGGGCAGCCGAGGCCGTCCACGCGCTCATGACAGCGATGGCTAGCGTGCGGTGGTGCGCGTGCATGGGGTCTCCCAGGAGAGTTTCAGCGTTCCGTCTTCCCGGAATCGATAATGGTTGTCTGCCCAGCCGAGCGCGAACAGGCTGAGCATGAAGTCGTAGTAACGCGGCGGCCCCGGGGTGGCATCAGGCCGGGCCAGCGCTTCTTGTAAGGCGCGCTCCACGAGACGTCGTTGCTGATCAGCCAACTCGGATTGGCCCTTGGCCTGAAGGTAGGGAATCAGTGCGGCCCGGAATCCGAAAGGACTCTGCCCCTGAACACTGCCGTGCACAGCCTGGACTGACTCCGGAGGGGCCCCCGTCGCGGCCGTGCTGCGGGCCATACCGTCCAGCCGTTTGAGCAAGGACGCTGCCAGCGGTTCGGTGGCCTCACTCATGCCCAGCCAGAGGTACACGCGAATGGCGTCGTAGCTGCCCGTTTCGCCCTTGACCGGGTCGCTGACGAATACCCCGGATTGTGCTGAAGCTCCTTTATAAGACGTTCCCTGATAACCAACCCAGTCCGGGACGAAACCCTTCGGGCTTGATTGGTCAATCATCGTTGCGGTGTTGTCGGCAATCGCTTGCCAAGGCCCGTCGGGCGCTTCCTTTGCCAAGCGCCGTAACAGGGGCAGCGGCAGGTAGCTGGGGTTCAGGCGCCAGAGCGAGTCCGGCAGGATGAAGCCCTGCGGTCCGGGCAATACCATCGGGCCCAGCCCGGGCAGCTTGACGATCAATTGCGCTTCGATCGTCGCCATCAGCTGCAAAGCGTCCCGGTGATAATCCGGCCGATGCCACAGGCGCGCGGCTTCGAGCAGGGCGTAGGCGATCCACAAGTCGGCGTCGGCGGCCGAGTTGGCGTCTTGCAGGCGCCACTGACCGTCCGTGCCTTGCCCCCATAACCAGCCTGGCAGGTGGGTGGCGATGGCGGCGCCTGCGAGGTTGGCAGAGGTCCAGCGCCAGAGCGTGTCGAAGCGCGGCTGATCGTTGCCGATCAGCGCGAAGAACATGGCGTAGGACTGCCCTTCAGAGGTGCTGTGATTGTTCTCCAGGCTGGATTCCAGTACCCGGCCGTCGGCCTGGACGAAGCGCATGGCATAGGTTTGCCACAGCGGCCAGGTCGGCGGCTCACAGGGTTTTCCGGCCACTATCGCAGGTGCCAGCAGGGCGAGCGCGAGCACAGCTCTCAACCTGCGCGCGTTACCGCGCAGGCTCAGTCCAAGTGAAGTGTCTCGGCGGTTCATGGACGAAACAGACATGCGCAACTCAACGGCCAAGACGACGATTGGCCCATTTGCGCAGGGTCAGGTAGCCCATCGAGGCCAGCAGCAGGACCCCGAACAGGGTGACCAGCAGGAGCACCACTACGTTTTGCGAGAGGTACCACTGCAGATAGCGCAATGGGCCCAACTGCCCGACGTAGTAATCCTGTTCGGCGGCCAGCGATTCGACATGCTTGCCCCTGACCACCACCAGGCTGCCTTGCAGCTTGTGGGCGTTTTCTTCGCCGCTGAGCAGAGCGTCGGTCACCTCGGCCATGCCGTTGGGTCTGGCGCTGGCGATGAACACCACGCTGCGACCACTCTGCAGCGGCGATTCAAATCCGGTCAGATAAGCACTGCCATCCTCAGCGGAGAACCTGAAGCTGCTGCGCGCCTCACGCAGATTGGCTTTTGCATCCGGGCTGATCCAGTTGCGCAGACGCAAGGGCAGGTCAGAGAGCTCAAAGTATTGCGCAGTGCTTTCGCCCTTGGCTGGCAGAAGGTGCTGCCATTGGTCCTGCAGAGGTTGATTGTTGCCCGAGGCGAGCACCAGCAAATCTCTGTCGCGTTGCTCGGCGATCTGGTCGGCGTTGACGACTTTCACGCCGGTGGCCGGATAGCCGGTGGATTCGCCGAAGCGACCTAACAGGGTCAGATAGGCACCCAGATCGTCCGGGCCCGGATCGTCGGGCAGGATCACCGAGGTTTCAGAAAGGTCGGCCATGCGGGTAAACGGAAAGCCGCTGTCCTTGAATACGCCCAGGTTGGGCATGGCCATGAAATGGTCGTAGTCGCTCAGGTCCAGCGTCGAGTCCGGATCGATCACACCGCGCATGTTGTCGATAATGATGTCCCGGCATTCGCCCTGTTTGAGGTACTCATACATAAAACGAAATTGCAGCTTCGATTGCAGTGCCACCGAATTGAGCGGCAGCAGCATGCGCGACGTGCGGGCCAGGCTCTCGTCGGTTTTGAGCAAGGCCAGCAGGCTGTCGCTGCTGCCGAGTTTCTCGATCGAAGGCAACTCGACCGACTTGATGAGGGTGTCGTTGAAGCTGATCAGCAACGAGGAATTGGTGGCAATCGGTTGCGGCGTATAGCGGTATTTCAAGTCAAGTTGCGCGCCGGGTTCGCGCCAATTGAACAGGTCCGGCGGCAAGCGCAGCGCAACCGCCATTTGCCCCGGGTTGTAACCCGACACGTTGAGCTCGGCGGGTTTGGCCAATTCACCCAGACGAACCGGGCGATCGGAGGGCAGCCAGTTTGGCGCATCGTACGGCTGGCGTGGTTTGAGTGAGTCGATACGGTCTATCACGACGCTCTGCCCCGAAAAGACTGAGCCACCGAGGGCCAGGGCGGTCGCGGCGATTTTGAGGTCGGCGCCATCGCGCCCGGAAACGATCAACAGCTTGCCCTGAGCATCATTCGGGTTGCTGATGAGCGTCACCGTCGGCCCTGTGGCTGCCTGGATCGGCAAGCCATTGAAGGTTGCCGATTCGCTGGCGCTGACAAACACCACGGCGTTGCCTTTGGCCGGCAGGCTGGTGAGGCTGGCGGGGAAGGTTGCGCCGCGGTAGCTGGCCAGTGCGCCGAACCAGGAAGACAGGATGCCGGCAGCCTCAAGCTCCGCACCGCCCGGACGAGAAGCGAACACGAAGGGCAGCTTCAAGGGCGAAGCATCTCGACGATCGAACAAGGGTTGCGGCAGCGCGGACAAATCGTTGGGCTGCTTGATCGAAGAGACCTGAAGGCTCAGTTGGCTCTCGTTGCCGATCCTGGCCCAAAGGCTGGAGTGCAAAGGGTCCTCACATTGCATCGTGTAATGACCGATGAACTGCAGACTGAGTCGGTTGAATTCGGTGATCATCTGCGGCGGGATCTGGACGGTCCGGGTCTGCAATTTACCTGCCTCCTCCTTTGGTAGAGGCAGGCTGGCGGCCACTTGATCGTTGACCAGCACGTTGATTTGCGAAAGGTCGGCCAGCAGCGCGGGTGAGTAGCTGTACTGCAGCGTGACTTGCGCCGCCGTGACGACTTCATCGGCGCGCACATTGAAGTTCACACTGTCGGTGGCCTCGGCGCCCTTGAGGTTCATCGAGTAGCTTTTGCCCAGCTCCTTGAGCGTGCGGATATAGCTATTGGTCGGGGCATCGGTCCCGGGCAACGGTGCGGCTGGCGTCACCGCAGAGTCCGTGGCGCTGATGGGGGCGCCGGCACTCAGGGCGCAACCGCTCCAGCCCACTAGCGAGCAGGCGATCAGCATGAGTGAACGACGAGGAACAAAGGTCCGGCGAATGGAATGCTTCAAGATCGTTGCGTGTCCGCGGTGGAGTCGATAGGTGATGGAGCGTCCGGGCGTTTGCGCAGCAGCGCCTGGCCGTCCTTGATAGTTGTAATGAACAGATCGAGGATTGCGCGCAAAGCGATGCCGCTGACCTCCCGCAACGCCGTCAAAGGCGCGTCGAGGCGACCGTTACCCCAGGTGTTGGCCCAGGTGTCGGCACGTGAAAAGGTCAGTCGTACCAGTTCACTTTGCTGGCGCAAGGACAAGGCGTCGAATTGCACGCCCGCCACGCCGTCATTGTTGAAAATCGTTGTTGCGGGAAAGAGGCTCGAAGGGGGCGTGCGCAGAACGCAGAGTCGCAATTTCTCATCGATGCCGAGCTGAACCGTTGGAGGCAGTTTCAGGCCCACGCCGTTCTGAGAGAAATCCTGGGTCTGGCAATCGAATGAGGTACCGTCTTCGCGATAGACGCGCACCGGCAGATCTGCGAGGACCCTGGGTTCGGAACGCACCTGAGAGGACTCGCGGGCCACTGCCACGGCGGCGCTTACGATGATGATGTTGTACAGGGTCCAGGTCAGGTTGATCATCAGGGTCGTGATTTGCGCCCAATCACTGCCTATCAGTTTCACCACGCCGGTCACCAGACCGATTATGTTCAAGGTCAGCAGAACGATGTAAGGGCGCGCGAGTTTCCAGTCGAAGTAGTCCTTTTCGATGGTGCCGCCCTTATCGGTCACGTTGAATTTACCCAGCGAAGGGCTGATCAGGGCGGACAGTACCGGTCGCATGATGTGCCAGGCCAAAACCGACTCATACACTTCGTTCCAGAATGAATGGCGAAAGCGCCCCTGGATGCTGGAGTTGGTCAGGTTGGAATGGAAAATATGCGGCAGTCCATAGACCATGACCATCAACGCCGAGGCATGGAAAATCTCTGCATCGAAAATCAGGTAAGCCAAGGGGGCAGTCAAGAACACCAGGCGAGGCAGGCTGTAGAAAAAGTGCATCATGGCGTTGAGGTAGCAGATGCGTTGCCCCAGGTTCAGTCCTTTGCCGAACAGCGGATTGTCGGTCCGGAAGATCTGCGCCATGCCTCGCGCCCAGCGTTTGCGCTGGCTGATGTGGCGGGAAAGGCTCTCCGTGGCAAGTCCTGCCGCTTGTGGAATGGCGAGGTAGGCGGTATTGAAACCACGGCGATTGAGTTTGAGCGCCGTGTGCGCATCCTCCGTGACGGTCTCGGTGGCGATGCCGCCGACTTCCAGCAAGTGAGTACGCCGCATGACCGCGCAGGAGCCACAGAAGAATGCCGCGTTCCAGAGGTCGTTGCCGTCCTGCACCAGGCCGTAGAACAGCTCGCCTTCATTGGGTACCGAGCGGAAGGTATCGAGGTTTTTTTCGAATGGATCGGCTGAATAGAAGAAGTGCGGCGTTTGCAACAATGCCAGGTTCGGATCCTTGAAAAACCAGCCCAGGGTGATTTGCAGAAAGGAGCGGGTGGGCACGTGATCCGCGTCGAATATGGCAATGAACTCGCCATCGGTGACGGTGAGTGCCTGGTTGAGGTTGCCGGCCTTGGCATGCTGATTGTTGTCGCGGGTGATGTAGTTGACACCAATCTGCTGGCAGAAAACCTTGAACTCCTCCCGACGTCCGTCATCCAGCACGTGCACACGCAGCTTGCCCTCGGGCCAGTCGAGGGCCTGGGCCGCGAGCACGACCAGCTTCACGATGCTCAACGCTTCGTTATAGGTTGGAATGAAAATGTCCACCGTCGGCCATTGAGCGGGCGGCTGTTGCAGAAGCTGCGGTTTGCGCTGCAGCGGCCAGGCAGTCTGGACATAGCCGAACACAAGAACGAGCAAGGCATAAAGCTCGGCCAGCACCAGCCCGTAGCCAAATACGGCGTCCTGCCAGGTGTCGAAGTCCAGGGTGTCGGACAGGCGCCAGTACATGTAGCGCAACGAAGCGATCAGCGAGAGGGTGATCAGGGTCAGGATCGCCAGACGACCGGCTTGCCTGCGGATGATCAGGCTGGCGCCGAAACAGACTGCGGCAAAGGCTGCCTGGGAGTACAGAGTCAGAGGCGCGATCAGGATACCCAGCACCAACAACGCTGCGATCAGCCCGGTCGAGATCTTCAGGCCCTGGCGACAGTGCCGGGGCCATCGACTGACGCGAGCCTGGAAAGTATCCAGTAACCCCTGCAACCACCACGTCTTCGCAGGTGCCTGATTCAGCCGTGCGGTCATGGCATCACCTGCTGGCCGGATGGCTCAGGGAACAGCAGGGCGTGGACTTGGCGCGACAGCGAAAGCATGTCCTGGCTGCCAATGCTGTAGGGGGCGTACTGCAGAGGGTCCCGAGCGTAGGCCAGCGATTCGTTGAACTGGTGATCAAGGCGAATCGTCCCGATCAGGTCAGTACCGAGCCGCCGCCGAAACAGCACAGCCATATCCTTGCTGAACGAGTGCGAGTCATCCTGTTGGTTGAGCACATAGCTGTGCCGTTGCGCGGGCCGTCGGCTTTTTTCCAGCCACTGTGTCAGGGTGTCCAGTGCCAGGTAGGAGGCCGCGTCGGTCACCGTGATCACCAGCACCAGATCAGCGGCGTCGAGCGCCTGCTGCGAATAGACGGTGGCGCCCGAAAGGGTGTCCAGGACCACGGTATCGTTTTCGCTCAGGTTCATCGACGCAAGGCGCTGACTCAACCAGCCAGGGTCTTCAAGCATCAGTTGCTTGAGCAATCGGCGATCGTTCACCTCGTCAGTGCCGAAGGGCAGGCACTCACTGTCACCATAGCCCGGCAGGCAATGAGCCCCCCAGTCTGCGTCTTGTCGTTTGAGCTGGATCAGACCAGGCACCTGTCTGGTGATGCCCAAATGGCTGGACAGGGCGTTCTGAGGGTCCAGATCAATGGCAATGGTTCGCCCGCCAGGGCGCCGAAGTGCTTTCGCCAGGCCAGCGGCGATGGTGCTTTTGCCCACCCCTCCGTTTGCCGAAACGATCGCGATGACCTTCGCCTTGGTGCGCTTGCGAGGGGTTTCCGGCAGGCCGCCTCTACGCGTCCGGTCAAGGTCGCGCAACAGATCGCTCAATTGCTGGCGGTCACCCGTTGCCGAGGCGTCAGGGCGCTCCTTCAGCAGGGCGGCAGACTTCGGTGACGGCAGTGAGAGGGGAATGTTCTTTGCAGATCCGACCGGCGCGTCAATCAACAATAAAGGAGGCTTTGACTCGCCAGGTAGTGACACTGTGGCAGTGGGTTTCAGGGGAGATAATACTTCCGTTAACCCTTGCTCAGTCAGGGGTGCCATAGTTGCACCAGGGTCATCTTTAAAGTTTTTATAGTTAGGTTGTATTTCCTGATAACTTCCCGCATTAGCGCCAAAACTTGTAAAAAGTTTCGTAATGTCGTCCACATATTTCATGCATTGCACCAGGAATTAAGTAACTCAGGAGTTCAATGTTCCGCTAACTAAAAAAACTGACGTATCGTCTTGGTATTGAAGGGAGTTGCCTATCTTCAGATGTCCGTGTTCGGGTGTCAAACAATGTTATTAAAAGTCAGTTATGTGTATTTTGGCGTTCGCCCGCACGTTATTAGTCCTCATGCCTGGATGTTTTTAAAGGCTTCAAAAAGTTGACGACGTTTTTATGGCGGTCGTGGAGGTTTTAAAAAAGTATCTCTTTGATAAGGTCGCGGCACCATGGGTTTCAGGCAAAATGGCACTGCAAGTGAACCACGAATAGATGGGCGGAACTTAGGGGCTAAGTGCAATTGTTAGTTAACTATTCCTAACTTGTGGGGCGCAGAGTTTAATGTGATCGCCGAAGCCATTGGCAATGCGGCGATCCAAGCGGGACTCTGGAAAAAGAATGAGGCGCTGAAAGTCGAGCGTCATGGTCAGTGACGCGGAATACATTCCAGGCAAATAGGGGCTGGGAGGGCGATTGGGCGACCCTTTTCAGAGGCTGTCCGGATCCCCGAAGAACATCTGAATCCGCGACCTTAACCAGCGCTCACCCGGATCATTATCCTGCGACCCGCGCCAGGCCATGTGCAATTCGAAGCTGCGCACCGGCAACGGCGGATCTTCGGCTCGAACGCCACCGGCGGCGGTCAACGCTTCGGCGGTGTAGTCCGGGACGGTGGCCACGATATCGGTTCCGCTAATCAGTGTGCTCAACCCATTGAATTGCGGCACGGCCAGCACCACATGCCGTTTGCGCCCGAGTTTCTCCAGCTCTTCATCTATAAAGCCGCTCAGGTCGCCCGCGAACGAAACCAGCGCGTGGGGGCGGGCGCAGAAATCATCGAGGCTCAACGGCCCCGGCACCGTGTCGGCCCGCAACAATTTCGGCATGCTGCGGCGCAGTACCTTGCGCTTGGCGTTGGCCGGCAGGTCGGCGGTATAGCTGACGCCGATGGAAATCTCGCCCGAGGCCAGCAGGCTCGGCATCAGAATATAGTTGGCCCGACGCACCACCAGCACGATCCCCGGCGATTCTGCACGCAGGCGTTTGAGCAGCATCGGCAGCAGCGCGAACTCGACATCGTCCGACAGACCGATGCGGAACACCGCGGTGCTGGTTGCCGGGTCGAATTCCGCCGCGCGACTGACCGCGGTGGAAATCGAATCCAGGGCCGGCGAGAGCAGGGCGAAGATTTCCACCGCCCGGGCGGATGGCTCCATGCTGCGGCCGGTACGCACGAACAGCGGGTCATCGAACAGCCCGCGCAGGCGCGAGAGCGCCGCACTGATGGCCGGCTGGCCGAGGAACAGTTTCTCCGCAGCGCGGGTCACGCTGCGTTCGTGCATCAGTGTTTCGAAAACGATCAACAGGTTCAGGTCGACACGACGCAGGTCATTACGATTCATCTGGAGTCCTGGCAGGGTCAGCAAACTTGACGTGAGCGACCATATGAGAACAATGGCCGACATGAATCTTACGGGGAAAGACTGGTACTCTGCACAGGGTAATTCAGTTTTTCCTGAAAGGCTGCTTCGGTTTCTACGGCATTTGATGATGTCGCCGTCGCTGCGGAATCAATGACAGGCATGTCGACTATTAATAGCCACTGATGGTCTTGGGTACAAAGCCCAGATAGAGTTCGGGGCATTAGAGGTTACTTTGACGAGGTTTGCGATGTCCCGCACGATCCGTTTTCACAAGTTTGGTCCAGCCGAGGTGCTCAAATGCGAAGAGCATGCGGCCGCTCTGCCTGCGCCGGGCGAAGTGCAGGTGCGTGTCGAGGCGATTGGCATCAGCTGGTACGACATTCTCTGGCGCCAGAACCTGGCCTCGTCTCATGCACGCCTGCCTTCAGGCCTTGGCCACGAAATGGCCGGCGTGGTCACGGCGCTCGGCGAGGGCGTCGATGATCTGGCCGTCGGTGACAAGGTCGCCAGCTTCCCGGCCGAAAGCCCCAACGACTATCCGGTCTATGGCGAACAGATCGTTCTGCCACGCACGGCATTGACCCGTTACCCGGACGTACTCAGCCCGATCGAAGCCAGTGTGCACTACACGCCACTATTGATCGCTTATTTTGCCTACGCCGATCTGGCGCGAGTCAAACCCGGGCAATTCGCTCTGGTGACCGACGCCAGCCACTGCGCCGGGCCGTCGTTCGTACAACTGGGCAAAGCTCTCGGCGTGCGCGTGATTGCTGCGACCAAGACCGCGGATGAACGTGAGTACCTGTTGTCTCTGGGCGCGGAGAAAGTCATCGTCACTGAAGAACAGGATCTGCTGATGCAGATCAACAAGATCACCGATAACCGCGGCGTCGATGTGGTGTTCGATGGCCTTGGCGGGCCGCAGATGTCGCTGCTCGGCGATGTGCTCGCACCTCGCGGCAGCCTGGTGCTCTATGGCCTGCAAGGGGGTAACCAGACGCCATTCCCGGCTTGTGCGGCGTTCCAGAAGAACATTCAGTTTTTCGTGCACTGCATCGGTAACTTCACCGGCAAGCCGGAGCTGGGCATCATCCAGGATCAGGCCGCACTGCAACGTGCCCTGCGCGATATCAACCAGTTGACCGCGGATCGTGTGCTGCTGCCGCTCAAGACTCGGGTCTTCCCGTTTTCCGAGTTCGTCGAAGCGCACCGCTATATGGACGAATGCCCATGTCGCGAACGGGTCGCCCTTGAGGTCGTACCTGCATGAGCCCTCTGGAAAGGTCCGTGCAAGCACGGGCTTTTCCCCTCTCAATATCTCTCAAATGAGACACCCCATTGATCAGTCGATGGGCCGGTTCAGCAACTGAACTGGTTTTTGCTCTCGATCTGTATCTTCTAATCATCATGTAAGCCCTGATAATTGAGTGATTATTTCATCTCAAGGAAAGAGTCATGGCTGGGTATCAGGTTGAAACTTTTCAATGCGCATCGGTAATACATGCTCAACAAATAATGCGGGGCCGCTCGGTCGTCATGCATTTATTGGCGACTTCTTTCTTTATTTCTTGTGTTAAATGTCTGTGGGAAGTTGTCGGAAATTTCCTAGGACTTCGCGCAGAGGTGCCGCGCGCCTGTCCTGCCGGGTGTTGCGGTGATCCTGCCCTGTTTGGGGTGTCTGCGACATGCAATTATTTCAAATAATTACGCAATGCTTAAGTGCTAGCATTTGATCTTAATCCTCCGGCACTCCATTCATGACAGGCAATCCGTCGCGCAGTCCATGTAGTTGTTTGCGTGGCGTCGAACTTATGAGTAACAGGTAAACAATGATGACCCATACCCATGAACAGGCAATGAATTATGTTTATCAACAAGTACTGCAGCGCTTGCTGAGCTTTTTCTCTCGCGCCGAGCGCACGGCATTGCAACTGATGATTCAGCGCCTGGTGGTGTCTGCTGGAGGTATGGAGCGTATCGGCGATTACAAGGTATTGGTGACCCAGTCGGGATCGCGCGACAGCTGCTACACACTGGCGCTGCTGCGCGCCGCACAGCTGAGTATCGCCGGCCGAGCTCCGGCGACGTTTCAGCTGCGGGTGGCCACTTTGCGCTTGAATGGTACGGCTGCGACCGCCCTGGAAAACATCCATCGCAGTTGCAGCGCATTGTTTCTCTACGACGATCCCCGGGTCGAAGTGTTGATGGTCGATAATCGTGAAGTCCTGCCGTTCAATCACCTGGCGCCGATCTCCGAAGCCGGTCGCGAGTCGAATCGGCTCAATTTGCTGATGGTCGGGCACCGTCGCACCTGGAACGGGTCGCTTGAGCTGTGGGATGACGGGTATCTGGCAACCGGCGAGTTTTATGGGCAAATCGCCCGCTGGGACACGGGCGTCGATGTCATGGTCAGTAGCGATAGCCCCCGACGGCAGGCACAGTTTCTCGACGGCTTGAACCGTGCCGCCGCCAAAGCCGGGCTCAAGGCGCCGAGTCGCCATGAAACCGGCTACGAGGGATTGTTCGCCCGGCTCGATGAACTGGGCAGCGACTGCTACCGCGAGTTCTATCCCGATGCTGCTCAGGCTGCATGGCGTCCCGCCGAGCGTTTTGAAACCTGCCGCCGCACCACCTTCATCGACATTCACGACATGCTGGTCAGCAACCTGGAAGAACGCTGGCCGCTGCTCACCGACTTTCTCGGGTTTCAACCTGATGAACTGACGGCTCACCTCAGTGATAACGAATACGTCAGCCTCTCCATATCCGCGCACCTTCGCGGCTTGCAAGCGCGCTTTGTGCGCGGCAGCACTTATGAAGCGGGCGTCAGCGAGTATCTGCAACGGGCGCTGGTGATGATGCGCCGTAAACAGCTGCCCGAGCGTTTTTGCGAGCAGGCAATGGAGACCTTCGGCAATCCGCTGACAATGGCCGACCAGCGCGCTTTGGCCGCGGCTGAGGCGCAGAAATATCTCGGTTTGAGTGAAGCCCAACTGGTGTGCCTGCTGTTCGCTCCTTTTGTCGATAACGGCGCGGCGCTTGAGCATTTTCTGCGTCAGTGCCACCCCGGCATGCTGGTGGCGTTGCCGGAATTGCATCGGGCGATGCAAGGCGGCCCGGCGCCTGAGCAGGTGCTGCAGTGGATGGTTGATGTCAGCGGGTTGCCGGTCAGCCTGATCGGTACGCTTTACCGCATGGGGCCGGTGGCGCGGGATGAGGGCAGGGTGCCTGGCATGGAAAACGGCGACGCGGGTGTGCAGGCTGACGTCATGGACACTGAAAATGAAACGGCCGTGACTGGCGAATGGTCGACGGGTCGGTGAACGTGCCTGGATTGACTGTTTCATCGAGGATGCGTCACGACGTTCGTAGCGTGTTCGGTCATCACCCATGAAAGGACCACGAGAGACCGATTTTGCATACCAGGCGGTGTACCGTTACCTGAATAACCTGATCAACGAACCGGGCAGTGACGCGCGAGTGCGCCTGCCCTCATTGCGGCAGTTGGCGGACCGTTTGAGGGTGTCGATTTCGACCATTCAATACGCTTACTCGCTGTTGGAGAAGGAGGGGCGCGTCTATTCGGTCGCCAAGTCGGGTTATTACGCACTGCCGGTGTCCTCCATCGGCATGCCCGGCAACGGCAAGGACCTGCTCGAAACGGTCTATGTCAACGCCAGACGTCCCGGCATGCTGGTGCTGAGCGCCGATGAACCGGCGTTGCTGCAACCGCTCGATAGCCCGTTGTTGTTGCTGGAGAGAGAACTGCTGCGCCAGTATCCGCGCCAGCCACAGCCGTCTTCACAACCCTGCGGCGAACTGGAACTGCGCACAGCCCTCGCGGCGCGCTACACCACTTCGCCGACACGCTGCTGGCATGCCGATGATGTCTACATCGGCGCAGACCTGCGCGGCGTTCTGGAAATATTGATCGCCGTCCTTGGCCTCAAAGACACGGTGGTGGTGGTCGAGTCGCCGTGCGACTGGGTGATTCTGCGCTTGTTCCAGGAGGCGCACGTGCAGGTGATCGAGCTGCCGCTGCAAGCCAGTGGCAGTCTGGATCTCGAGCAACTGAGGGAGCTGCTTGAGACCGAGCGGGTACGACTGGTAATGCTTTCATCGGGATTGAACATGCCGCGCGGCAGTGTGGCTCCCGACAGCAACAGGCAATCAACCGCTCAGCTGTTGGAACGGCATGACTGTTGGGTGTTGGAAAACGATTGTTACGGCGAACTCGAATTCGAGCCGGGCGGCTTGCGGTTTCGCGATCTGCTGGACCCTGACCGGCTGATCGTGTTTTCCAGTTTCGAGAAAATCATCGGCTCGGAGGCGCCCTTTGGCTACCTGCTCTCGCGACAACTGCGGGCCGAACTGCAACGGCACTTTCTGCTGCGTGCATTCCGTTTGTCGCTGATTCGTCAGAAAGCCATCGCGCGGCTGTACAGCAATGGACGCATCGATCAACACCTGCTGGTGTTGCGTCGACTGCTCAAGGAACGCATGGTGCTGATGACCCAACTGCTTCAAGAGCGGTTGCCTGATGCGCTGCACTTCGTCGAACCCCGCGGCGGGGCGACGATCTGGCTCCAATCGCTACGCCAGGTCAATGTGCATCGAGTATTCCAGCGACTGCTCAAGCAGCAAGTGCTCATCGCGCCGGGGGAGTTGTTCAGCCTGCAAGGGCTGCATGCGCAGCATTTGCGCCTGAGTCACACGTTCGGCGGCGACCACGAACTGGTCGCCGCACTGGGACTGTTGGGGGATGCCTTGCGCCTGGAATCGATCGATTGAGCCCAGGCGCAAAACATCCCCGGAACCTGACATTCGATAACGTCGCGCTACGGTCAAACTGTCAGTAAACTGCGTCCTACTCCCGAACCACTCTACCCCAGAGGTTTTGCATGACACTCAGTCCTTTTGCGGGCAAACCGGCACCGACAGAACTGTTGGTCGACATCCCGCGACTGGTAACGGCCTATTACACCGGCCAGCCCGATGCAGCCATTTCTACCCAGCGCGTCGCTTTCGGCACGTCCGGACACCGAGGTAGCTCGTTCGACCTGAGTTTCAACGAATGGCACGTTCTGGCCATCAGCCAGGCGATCTGCCTGTACCGCGAAGCCCAAGGCATCGACGGCCCACTGTTCGTCGGTATCGACACTCACGCGCTGTCCACGCCGGCCGGTGCCAGTGCCCTGGAAGTGCTGGCGGCGAACGGCGTGACCGTAATGATCGCCGAAGGCGACGAATACACCCCGACGCCAGCCATTTCCCACGCGATTCTTTGCTACAACCGTGGGCGCACCTCGGGCCTGGCGGACGGCATCGTCATCACCCCGTCCCACAACCCGCCGCAAAGCGGTGGCTACAAATACAACCCTACCAACGGCGGCCCGGCCGATACCCACATCACCAAGTGGATCGAAGTCAAGGCCAACGAATTGCTGGCGGCCAAACTGGCCGGTGTCAAACGCATCAGCTACGAACAGGCCCTGAAGGCCAGCACCACCCACCGCCACGATTACCTCAACACCTATGTCGCCGACCTGATCAACGTGATTGACTTCGACGCCATCCGCGATGCGAAGCTGCGTCTGGGTGTCGATCCGCTGGGCGGAGCAGGGGTGCGCTACTGGTCGGCGATTGCCGAGCACTATCGCCTGGATCTGGACGTGGTGAATAAAGAGGTCGATGCGACGTTCCGCTTCATGACCGTCGACTGGGACGGGCAGATCCGCATGGACCCATCGTCCAGTCACGCCATGCAAGGCTTGATCGGCCTGAAAGAACGCTTCGACGTGGCCTTTGCCTGTGACCCTGACCACGACCGCCATGGCATCGTGACTCCGTCCGGTGGTTTGCTGGCACCGAACAACTACCTCGCGGTGTCGATCGACTACCTGTTCCAGAACCGTCCACAGTGGCGGGCCGATGCGGCCGTGGGCAAAACCGTGGTCAGCAGCGGCTTGATCGATCGCGTCGCCAAACGTCTGGGCCGTCGCCTGTACGAAGTGCCGGTCGGCTTCAAGTGGTTTGCCGACGGTCTGTTCGACGGCTCTCTCGGCTTTGGCGGCGAAGAAAGCGCCGGTGCGTCGTTCTTGCGCAAGGACGGCGGTGTCTGGAGTACCGACAAGGACGGTTTGATTCCGGCGCTGCTGGCTGCCGAAATGACCGCTCGCACGGGCCGAGACCCGAGCCAGGCCTATCGCGCACTGACCGATGAGCTGGGCGAACCGTTCTCGGTACGGGTCGATGCCAAGGCCAATCCTGAGCAGAAAGCGCTGCTGAGCAAATTGTCGCCAGAGCAGGTCACCTCGACTCAACTGGCGGGCGAAGCGATTCAGAGCATCCTCAGCCACGCACCGGGCAACGACCAGGCCATCGGCGGTCTGAAAGTCATGACCGAAAACGGCTGGTTCGCGGCGCGGCCGTCGGGCACTGAAGACATCTACAAGATCTACGCCGAAAGCTTTGTCAGCGATGACCACCTCAAGCAGTTGGTGGCCGAGGCTCAGACGCTGGTGGATGGCGCGATTTCGGCGAAGTGATTAACGACCGTGGTGAGGGGGCTTGCCGCAGGTAAATCCCTCACCACAATGGCTACACGTAAAAAGGGGCGACCATCAACGGTCGCCCCTTTTTTTGCCGCGCATTTACCGCCTCAAGCCACATCCACCAACACGATTTCACTGTCCTCAATCGCGGTCACACGCAACACCTGCTCATCGGCAATCGCGACCCCGTCTCGAGCTTGTGCGCGCAAGCCGTTGACTTCAATGACACCGGTGGCTGGCACCAGATAAGCACGACGGCCACTGTCCAGACGATATTCAGCTGTTTCCCCGGCTTTCAGATTGGCCGCCACCAGGCGCGCATCGGCGCGAATCCGCAGGCTTTGATCGTCACCGGCCTTGCCGCTGGCCAGGGTCACGAAACCTTCACGCTGACCTTTGGGGAACGGTTTGGCACCCCACGACGGCGCCGAACCAACTTCGTTGGGGACGATCCAGATTTGAAAGATCCGGGTTTCAGTCGCTTCCAGGTTGTATTCACTGTGGGCGATCCCGGTGCCAGCGCTCATGACCTGCACATCACCTGCTTCGGTGCGACCCTTGTTGCCGAGGTTGTCCTGGTGGGTAATCGCGCCTTCACGCACGTAGGTGATGATTTCCATGTCCCGGTGCGGGTGTTGCGGGAATCCGGTACCGGGGGCAATCACGTCGTCGTTCCATACCCGCAGGTTGCCCCAGTTCATGCGTTTGGGGTCGTAGTACTCGGCGAATGAAAAATGATGATGGGCATCCAGCCAGCCATGGTGTGCGCCACCCAGCGAGTTGAAAGGTCTGAGTTCAAGCATGATCGTCTCCTGAAAAGGTTCGTCATGGGGCTAAACGCCTGAGCCACAAACGAGAACCGGTGGTTGATGGCGAGCATCATCCATCACGTACCAATCGATAAAAAGCGTAAAAAATGCCTCAATACAATCGAATTATTTGATATTTAATGATCTAGAAATATTCTCATCCAGCCTTCACTTCATCGCATAAGCCAATGACCTGTAAGCATTTCACTAGAACTCAACGGCAAATGCAGACACCATAGCCCTCAACAGCCTCACACCCTGGAGTCCGTCAGCGTGGCGCAACACACCCCCGATCTTCCTCCCGAACTTCGTCCCTTGGCCGAGATGCCTTTGCTCAAGCGCCTGGCCGCCCGGTTCTTTGGCCACGGCCTGACTCGCCTGCGCGCGCAACACCGTGCGTCCTGGCTGCACGGGCAAGCCGACGGTTTTCGCAGCGGCCACAGCGCCGGTGTGGAATACGGCTATAAGGAAGGCAAACTCGAGGGACTGGAGGAAGGCCGGCAGGTCCTGCTGATCCGCGACTCGCGCTCAACCGAGCATCGACCGCCCAACGTCGATAACCATCTGTTCGACGATTGGCGCCTGCCATTGAGCGCCGAGCTGAAGAAACGCATGAAAGCCGATGTGGCGCGACTGCTGCCCGCGCATGCCCAGCCAAGCGTTGCCCAGTGGAAGATGATTTTCAGCGACACACCGTCGACCTCGGTGATCGCCGGGGCGGGCGCGGGCAAATCGACCACCCTGGTGTTGCGGATCCTGCTGCTCAGCCATTACCTGGGGTTTGAGTTGAGCTCGATGACCGTGGTGACCTTCACCCGCGAGTCACGCAAGGACTTCATCAATAAGCTGATCGAACTGTTTGCCGTGTGGGGCCGAACGCTCAGCCTCAAAGAGGCGCGGGACCTGGTGCGCACCTTCCATTCGCGGATTTTGCCGATGGTGCGCAGCCTGCCGGGTTTCGAACGGCTGCAAGCTTTCGAAAACCTGAGCTTTCGCGTGCAGGGCGCCGACGAGGAGGTCGACAGTAATCCCTTCGACCTGCGAATCAATGACGCCCAGCGCCAGCAACTCAATGCCTGCTATCACAGCCTGCACACTCGCGATGAGCGTTTTCGCGAATTGATCAAGCCTTTGTCCCGTCACGCCTTGCAGCTCAAGGAGCTGGAGCGCGATCACCCGGATGTGCAAAAACGCATGGCGGTGACGGAACTGGCCGCCAAGCGCGATGAAGAACTCTGCGACACCGTCGAAGACCTGTGGTTTCGCGCCGGTGCCTGGCCGATTAAGGGCATCGAGCCGAGTCGTCAGACCTTCGACATCAACGGCTCGACCTTTCATGGTCACGGTTATATTCCGGCGCTGGACGCCTGGGTGGTGCTGGGGTTCGACCCTCGAGAAAATCCCCAGGTCAGCCGTCCGAATGCCAAGCTAACCGTGCGTGCGGAATGGGCGGTAAAGCGCACCCTGTTTCAAGCTTTCTGTCGTAAGCCATTGATATGGCTGGATAGTTATGAGTCTTCCAGGCGCGTGTTGGCATCGCTTGCCGGCGATGCCAGCGCCGGGCCGGGCTTCGATTACAAGGTTAAGGGCGAGCTCGCTTCCGCGCCGTTACTGGACTGTTTTGTCGCGGCGGCCGGGTTTATCGAAAACCTCGGCCTGGATGTGCCCGATGCCGTGGGCCAGATGAGTTTCGCCAAAGACGACCCGGACCGCTTCTTCTTCGAGGCCTTGAGTCTGTTCTGGCGAGCGTTCGAAGATCATCTGCTGGATCAATCGCCACCCGTGATGACCTACAACCGGATGTTTGCCCTGTTCAGCGAGCACTCACCGGAGAATCTCAAGCTGCTGCGCGATGAGTTGCTCAGGCCGATGTCGCACTTGATGATCGATGAGTTTCAGGACGTGTCGCCGCAGATCGTTTCCTGGATTCGTGCCAGCCTGGCGGAAATTCGCAGTCGCGGACCGGCCATGCATGTGGGGCGCGGGGCGCAACGTTCGTCATTGCTCTGTGTCGGTGATGACTGGCAATCCATCTACGGCTGGCGCGGCAGTTCGCCGACTTACTTCATGGAGTTCAACAAGGAATTCCCGTCGCCAGGCACGACCAAGGTGATGCTCAGCGACAATTACCGCAGCCATCAGCACATCATCGACGCGGCGGAGCACATCGTCCGCGCGGCGCCGGCGATCGCCGGCAAGAAGGCCAAGGCCAGTGGTGAACCCAAGGCGCTGCTGCCGGTGAATGTTCTTGATCGGGATGACCAGCGCATGGCCCAGCGCTTGATCGAGCACTACAGAAAAGGCGATTCAATCTTGATGCTTTATCGAAAAAGTAGCGATAAGTCATTGATAGAGGAGCATATTCAGTCTGTAGTTAATGCAGATTCTAGCTTGCCGTATGAAGCACGACGGCTTAAGCAACTGACCTACCACAGCGCCAAGGGCCTGCAGGCCGATGCGGTGTTTTTGCTGGGCGATTGCCAGCATCTGACCAGTTCTCCCTACAAGAATCAGGTTTATCGCATGGCCGGGCTGGGCAAGGCCGGCGACAGCGAGCCTTACGACAGCGCACAAAAAGACGAGATCCTGCGGTTGGCTTACGTGGGCATTACCCGTGCGGTGAGCCATTGCTACTGGTATGTCGATGGCCAGGATTCCCAGGTCGCGAATATGCCCAAGGCCTCCGACCGGATTGGCAAGGGCAAGGCGTTTTTTGCCGATCATCGTCAGGGAAAAGTGCCTGCATAAAACCGGGCATTCTCAGGTAGCGGCGTTCAGGCGACGAGGTTACCGACTGGCTGCGAAAAGTTGCGGGGCGCGCAATCCCGGCCTATGGTCCAAGCGAGGCTTTGCTGGCGACTGGCGCGCGATGCTCGCCGCGGGTCGCCGTCCATCCAGTGCGGATTCCGCTGCGAGGTGACGACATGCCGAACAACTCCCGTCCCGCCGTGCTCGAACTGATCGGCAATACGCCGCTGGTGCGTGTCAGCCGCTTCGATACTGGCCCGTGCACGCTGTTTCTCAAACTCGAATCGCAGAACCCCGGCGGTTCAATCAAGGATCGCATCGGCCTGGCGATGATCGACGCCGCCGAACGTGATGGCCGCCTGCGCCCCGGTGGCACCATCGTCGAGGCCACCGCCGGCAACACCGGTCTGGGTCTGGCCCTGGTCGGCCGGGCCAAGGGTTACCGGGTGGTGCTGGTGGTGCCGGACAAAATGTCCACCGAGAAGGTCCTGCACCTCAAGGCGATGGGCGCCGAAGTGCACATCACCCGTTCCGATGTCGGCAAGGGCCATCCCGATTATTACCAGGACGTCGCTGCGCGACTGACCAAGGACATTCCCGACGCGTTCTTCGCCGATCAGTTCAACAACCCGGCCAACCCGCTGGCCCACGAGTGCAGCACCGCGCCGGAGATCTGGGCGCAGACCCAGCATGATGTGGATGCCATTGTCGTCGGCGTCGGTTCGGCCGGCACGCTGACCGGGTTGACCCGTTTTTTTCGCCGCGTACAGCCGGATCTGGAAATGGTGCTGGCCGATCCGGTCGGCTCGGTGATGGCCGAGTACAGCCGCAGCGGCACCCTCGGTACGCCCGGCTCTTGGGCGGTGGAGGGCATCGGCGAGGACTTCATTCCATCGATTGCCGACCTTTCCAGCGTGCGCAAAGCCTATTCGATCAGCGACGAGGAGAGCTTCGATCATGCCCGCCAACTGCTGCGCGCCGAAGGCATTCTCGGCGGCTCTTCCACCGGCACCTTGCTGGCGGCGGCGCTACGTTATTGCCGCGAGCAAACCGAGCCCAAGCGAGTGGTCAGTTTTGTTTGCGACACGGGCACCCGTTACCTGTCGAAGGTTTACAACGACCAGTGGATGAGCGATCAGGGCTTGCTGGCGCGTAAGCGCTACGGCGATTTGCGTGACCTGATCGCCCGGCGTTTCGAGGATGGCCGGGTGGTCAGCGTTGGCCCGGATGACACGCTGCTCACCGCCTTCCAGCGCATGCGCCTGGCGGATGTGTCGCAACTGCCAGTGCTGGTGGACGGGCAGCGGCTGGTCGGGGTGATCGATGAGTCCGACATTCTGCTGGGTGTGCATGAAGACGCCACGCACTTCCGTATGACCGTGGCCAGCGCGATGACCGACAAGCTGGAAACCCTGCCTCCCGGCGCCAGTCTGGCGGAACTGGAGGCTGTGCTCGACCGTGGGCTGGTGGCGATCATCGCCGACGCCTCGGGCTTCCATGGCCTGATTACCCGCGTCGACATGCTCAATCACTTGCGGAGATCCCTGAGATGAGTCAGCACGACGAAACCGCCGCGCCACGGGGCTTTGCCACCCGCGTGATCCATGCCGGACAAACGCCGGACCCGACCACCGGAGCGCTGATGCCGCCGATTTACGCCAACTCCACCTATGCGCAGCAGAGCCCCGGTGTGCACAAGGGCTTCGACTACGGACGTTCGCACAACCCGACGCGCTTCGCGTTGGAGCGCTGCGTGGCGGACCTCGAAGGCGGCACCCAGGCTTTCGCCTTCGCTTCCGGGCTGGCGGCAATCGCCAACGTGCTCGAACTGCTCGACGCTGGCGCGCACATCGTCTCCGGCAATGACCTGTACGGCGGGACTTTCCGGCTGTTCGAACGGGTACGCCGACGCAGTGCCGGGCATCGTTTCAGCTTCGTCGATCTGACGGACCTGGCGGCCTTCGACGCTGCGTTGCAGGACGATACACGAATGGTCTGGGTCGAGACGCCGAGTAATCCTTTGCTGAGCCTGACTGACCTCGTCGCCGTCGCACGGATCTGTCGCGAGCGAGGCATCATCTGTGTGGCCGACAATACCTTCGCCAGCCCGTGGATCCAGCGTCCGCTGGAGCTGGGCTTCGACATCGTGCTGCACTCGACGACCAAGTACCTGAACGGCCACTCCGACGTGATCGGCGGCATCGCGGTGGTCGGGCAGAACGCCGATCTGGCCGAGCGCCTGGGTTTTCTGCAGAACGCGGTGGGGGCCATCGCCGGGCCGTTCGACGCGTTTCTCACTTTGCGCGGCGTGAAGACCCTGGCGCTGCGCATGGAGCGCCACTGCAGCAATGCGCTGGAGTTGGCGCAATGGCTGGAGCGTCAGCCGCAAGTGGCGCGCGTCTATTATCCGGGCTTGCCGTCACACCCGCAGCACGAACTGGCGCGGCGGCAGATGCGCGGGTTCGGCGGGATGATTTCCCTCGAGCTGAACTGCGACCTGGCGGGCGCCAGACGTTTCCTGGAGAGTGTGCGGATCTTCGCTTTGGCCGAGAGCCTGGGCGGGGTGGAAAGCCTGATCGAACACCCGGCGATCATGACCCACGCCACCATCCCCGCAGAAACCCGCGCGCAGCTCGGCATCAGCGATGCGCTGGTGCGTTTGTCAGTGGGGGTCGAGGATGTCGAAGACCTGCGTGCCGATCTGGCCCAGGCCCTGTCGCTGATGGGTTAATCGCAATCCCTGTAGGAGCGGGCTTGCCCGCGAAGGCGGTGTGTCAGGCAGCATTAATATCGCTGACACGCCCTCTTCGCGGGCAAGCCCGCGCCTACAGTCAGGCATAATTTTTGAGCGCCTCCGGCGGATTGAACGCTTCCAGTTCATCCTCCACCGCTTCGATGATTCGTTCTACATCTGCGGCATTCATGACCGTCGCGCAAGGAATACCGGCAATGGCGATCATGGTCTCGCCACTGGCGCGGTCGAACAGACGGGCAACCATACTGCCCGGTGCATCCATGGTCGCCTCGAAACCCATGGGATGAAAATGCCAGCGCATCAGCTGGCAGGCATTTGGAAAAGTGACCTTGCTGAAAGAACCTTGATTCATGTGTTGCCCGCCTTTTTCATCGAGCGCTTCCTTTAGCTCATGTTAGGAGGGAAGAGCCTTCAATGGCTCAACCGGTGGCTGTCTTTAAAAGTAGCACCCGGATGTGAAAATAATGTGGATTTCTCAGGCCGTTTAGCGATTGGTTCAATTTTTTTTGATGCAGGTCATGGGATGCCGGCATTTCGGCCAAATGCCAGCATTACCGGGCATCCCACTGGCCATTGAAGCCCGGGCAGAACTTCGGCAAGCTCGGTTTTTTCTCGTCGAGTCTTCTATGCACACCGATGATGATGGTCCGTTGCAAACCCAGGCCACGGGCGACACGGTCATGCGTTACCACCTGCGCTGGAAGCACCGGGATCTGGACGGTGTGATGGCGCTTTATCACCCGGACATTCAGTACAACGACTTTTTCCAGAACCGCGTGATGGGGCTGGACGCGTTGCGCGAATACGTGCGCGACAGCATGCCCCGGGATCCGGATGAGGTGCTGGAGCACTCGGACCGCATTCGACTGGATGGCAACACGGCGTTCATTCAATACCGCATCACCCTTCGCGGCGGTGAAGGGCTGGCGTCGTTTCGGACCAGCGAGGCGATCACCGTGCGTGACGGGCTGATCTGGCGGGTCAATGAATACGCCACGCTGGTACACGAGCAAGCGACCGGAAAAGCCGCCCGCAACCTGCGCCCGTTGGTCAGCCGGCTCGGGCTGTCACCGCGGCAGCTGAGTTTCATGGCCGAGGACTTGCAGCAGTATTTCCAGCGTCAGCAACCGTACCTGGATCCCGAACTCGACCTGCAACGGGTGGCGAAGGAGTGCGGGTACAGTCGCAATCAGATTTCCTACCTGTTGAACCAGGTGCTCGGCCAAAGCTTCTACCGGTACGTCAACCAGGCACGGTTGCAGCATTTGCTCGCGGCACTGGACAACACCACGCCGCCGCTGCGTATCGATGAGCTGGCCTTTGCCGCAGGCTTCAATTCGCTGTCGGCGTTTTACAGCTGTTTCCGCCAACACACCGGCCTGTCGCCCAAGGCCTACGCCAAACAAATTTCTTTGCGTGCACGCGCGCAAGACAGTCCCTGAGCCCACGCACTAGGATCGACGCCATCGAAGTGTTGAGTGGTGGAGTCTTGCATGGCGGCGTGGCGCACGATCAGTTTGTGGATGGATCAACTCGACGAGCCATTGCTGGCGCGCCCGGCGCTGGAACAGGACCTGGACGTCGACGTGGCCATCATCGGCGCCGGGTACACCGGGCTCTGGACCGCGTACTACCTCAAACGCCAGGCGCCGGGGCTGAACGTCGCCATCGTCGAAGCACAAACCGCGGGATTTGGTGCGTCTGGCCGTAACGGCGGCTGGCTGATGGGCAACCTGCTGGGCGAGGATCGCTTGCTCGCCGGTTTACCGGCGCAACAGCGCCGCACCTCTTACGAGCTACTGCACAGCATCCCTGATGAAGTAGAGAACGTCCTCGAACGCGAAGGCATTGACTGTGATTATCGCAAGGGCGGGGCGCTTTACTGTGCGGCGCGTTACCCGGAACAGGAAGCCAGCCTGCGCGATTACCTGGACACGCTCTATCGCCAAGGGCTGACCGAGGCCGACTACCGATGGCTCAACCCCGAGCAATTGGCGCAACAGATCAGAATCGCCAAGCCTTATGGCGGTATCTATGCACCGCACGTGGCGACCATTCACCCGGCAAAGTTGGTGCGAGGTCTGGCACGGACGGTGGAGCGCATGGGGGTCAACATCTATGAGAACAGCCCGGTCACCCGGTGGCAGTCGGGGAGTTTGCGTACAGCCAAGGCGCAGGTTCGCAGCCGCTGGATCGTGCCAGCAGTAGAGGGTTACGCGGTCACCTTGCCGCCGCTGGGACGCTATCAATTGCCCGTGCAAAGTTTACTGGTGGCGACCGAACCGTTGTCCGCCGCGACCTGGGACGACATCGGCCTCAGCCATGGTCAGGCGTTCAGTGAAAGCAGCCGTCAGGTCACCTACGGCCAGCGCACAGCCGACAACCGTCTGGTCTTCGGTGCCCGTGGCGGCTATCAATTCGCCGGCAAGTTGCGCCATGACTTCGACCTGAGCGCCAGCGAAGTGGAGTTGCGACGCTACCTGTTCAGCGAACTCTTCCCTCAGCTCAAGAACGTGCGAATCACCCACGCCTGGGGCGGCAACCTGGGAATGTCCCGGCGCTTCAAGCCGCACATGCTCTGCGATCAGGCCAGCGGTATCGCCTTGTCCGGCGGTTATGGCGGGGAGGGCGTCGGAGCCAGCAACCTCGGCGGGCGGACGCTGGCCGACCTGATTCTTCAGCGCGATACCGAACGGGTGCGCCAACCGTGGGTGATTCCTCAGGGCGGTCTCGACGCGCTCAAGGCGTGGGAGCCGGAGCCCTGCCGCTGGCTGGGCTACAACGCAATCATCCGCAGCTTCGTTCACGAAGACCAGACCCTGGCCAACCCGTCCACCGCGCCCTGGCGTCGCAAACTGGCCGGCCGGGTCGCGGAGTTCATGGAAGGTTTCATGCACTGAACGGCGTTTTCTCAATCGACAGGAGACCTACGTTTTGATTTTTTGATCTTCTGATTGCCTGCCAGCTCTCCAATAAAAAGAGAACAACCCAAACAGGAATCGACCCATGATCCGAAAGACACTGACGCTTGCTCCACTTGCGCTCGTCGCGACCCTCAGTCAGGCCGCCGAGACCGTGAAAATCTACAACTGGTCGGACTACATCGCCCCGGACACTACAAAAAACTTCCAGAAAGAAACCGGTATCGCCTTCAGCTACGACGTCTTCGACAGCAACGAAACCCTGGATGGCAAGTTGATGACCGGTACATCCGGGTATGACGTGGTGTTCCCGTCCAACCACTTCATGGCCCGACAGATTGAGGGCCGAGCCCTGAAGAAACTCGACAAGCGTCAGCTGCCGAACTGGAAAAACCTCAACCCGGTGTTGCTCAAAACCTTGCAGGCCAACGACCCGGGCAACGAGCATGGCTTCCCGTATTTGTGGGGCAGCACCGGCATCGGCTACAACGTTGCCAAGGTCAACGCCGTATTGGGCGACGACGCGCCGGTGGATTCCTGGGACCTGATCTTCAAGCCCGAGAACATGGCAAAGCTGCAAAAGTGCGGCGTCGCCATTCTCGACAACGGCCCCGAACTGTTGCCGGCGGCGTTGAATTACCTCGGGCTGCCCCATCACAGCAAGAACCCCGAGGACTATAAAAAGGCAGAAGCGCTGCTGATGAAAGTCCGGCCCTATGTCAGTTATTTCCACTCATCCAAATACACCAGCGACCTGGCCAACGGTGACATCTGTGTGGCTGTCGGCTTCTCTGGCGACATTATCCAGGCGGAAAACCGCGCCAGGGAAGCCGGGAACGGCGTGGATATCGGCTACTCGATTCCCAAGGAAGGCGCGGCCATCTGGTTTGACATGGTGGCCATGCCCGCCGACGCCCCGGACGAGAAAGCCGGTTACGCGTTCATGAATTACCTGCTGCGTCCCGACGTCATGGCCGGCATCAGCAACTACGTGCACTACGCCAACGGCAACGAACAGGCCGACAGCCTGATCGACCCGGCCATCAAGAGCGACACCAAGGTGTATCCGAGCCCGGAGATGATGGGCAAATTGTTTGCTCTTGAGGCGATGCCGTTGAACATCGACCGGGTGCGGACGCGGGTGTGGAACAAGATTCGTACCGGGAGTTGATTGGTCATATCTTGTAGCCGATGGAACCAGTCGGGCTGACTGCAACGGTTTAGATTCCATGCCTTCTTTCAGTAAGCAAGGGGGGCAATGGAATGCCTGTCTGTTCGAAAGCGGGTCATTTGCGCATTGGGCGGTATTCGGAGCCCGGGCGCATCTACTTGCTAACAGTTGTGGTTCACGATCGGCAGCCGGTATTTTACGATTGGCGGATGGGAAGGCTGGTTGCCCAACAATTGCGTCAAGCTCAGGAGGAGCATTGGGCAGACTTTTTGACTTGGGTGGTGATGCCGGATCACATGCACTGTTTGGTACAACTCAGGGATAAAACGTTGGCCGAACTGATGTGCCGAATCAAATCCCGTAGCAGTCTGGCGGTTAATCAGGCGCTAGGGCGAAGTGGGCGTTTGTGGCAGAAGGGCTATCACGATCGAGCGGTTCGGCGGGAGGAAGATGTGAAAAGCCTCGCTCGATATGTCGTTGCCAACCCTGTTCGAGCGGGGTTGGTGACACGTGTTCATGATTATCCGCTGTGGGATGCGTGTTGGCTGTGATGTTTTACGACTGCTGCGCAGCCGAACGCAGCCTTCGGCAGCTGCTACAGGTCTGCGGCACGTTACGGCTTTTGTAGCAGCTGGCGCAGCCTGCGTTCGGCTGCGCAGCAGTCGTGTCCTTCATAGGCTTGGCACCTCTGTGGAAACGAACAGGTTCCCCGGGCGTAGCGGCGGCAAAAGGCACGAGCGGTGTGATCCGACGCGCCAGTCTGTCATTTGCTGGCGTCCAGCACGACGCGGTAGCGCGCCTTGCCACTGCGCAGGTGATCGATGGCGTCGTTGATCCGGCTCATGGGAAAGTGCTCGACCTGCGGCAAGATCTGATGACGTGCGCAGAATTCCAGCATGGTTGCCGTGTTAGCGGGCGAGCCAACGGGTGAGGCGGACAAGCTCTTTTGTTGGGGAAGCAGGTTGAACACGTGCACTGGAATAGCGCCAGGCACGACGCCAACAAAGTGCAGGCGACCCTTGCCGCGCAGCGTTCCGAGCATGGCCGGCCAGTCGAGATCGGCGTTGGCGGTGACCAGGAGAAAATCCAGGGTGCCGGCAATGGCTTTCAGCGCGTTACTGTCGGTCGAGGCGAGCACGTTGTGCGCGCCCAGGCGCCTGGCTTCGTCCTGCTTGCTCAACGACGAGGTAAAAGCCGTGACTTCGCAACCCCAGGCGTTGAGGAACCGCAGTGCCAGATGACCAAGGCCGCCGATTCCCACGACACCGACCCGGTCAGTGGGCTTGACGTCGAATTCCACGAGCGGGTTGAACACCGTCGAGCCCGCGCAGAATAGCGGTCCGGCCATGGCCGGGTCGAGTCCATCCGGTATCGCAAGCGCCCAGGCCCAGTGCGAACGCAGGCGATCGGCGAAGCCTCCGTTGCTGCCAACGATGGTGGGTTGGACTGTGTTGCACAGATTGTGGGAGCCTCCGATACACGATGAGCAATGCATGCAACTGCCCTTGTACCAACCAATGCCCACCCGTTGTCCCACTTCGAGGCCGCGTACCTGTGCGCCCACTCGCACGATACTGCCGACCACTTCGTGGCCAGGGATAAACGGGTAATGGCTCAGGCCCCATTCGTTATCGATCATCGACTGGTCGGAGTGGCAGACGCCGCAATACTCCACGGCGACTTCCACCTCTTCTTCCCCCAATGGGCCGGGGTCGTAGCTATAGCGCTCCAGTGGCGCGCCTGCCGACGTTGCAGCCCAGCCGGTGAAAGTAGTGAGTTCGGTGCTGTCGCTCATGGGATACCTCCAGATCAGGAGACAGGGGCTTTGGCCGCCCGGATGCGGTGGCCTGGCAACGCTGTCAGGCGCCAGGGCGTAATCAGTCTAGCAGGGCGCAAGGACCAGCATGGTTTGAGGGCGGTGGCGGGAATTTACTGGCTGTCGGAGCTCTGTTTCCGGCCACCGCCGCAACTAACTGGCCGTTTAATTTAGTTGATGGCAATACAATGGCGCTCATACTAATAAGTCCAAAAAACAACTTACTCATATTTAATATTTAAATAACAAATTGTCGGACAATCAGGCTGAGAGTCCGAGCTGCAAACAATATTTCGACAGCGAACTCAATGTTTGCGGGAGTTCTCCCGGGCAGTTAAATTTGACGTCAAAAAAAATGTAGACGTTTGATTTCGAATTGTGTCAGTTTTTATACGCCTTCATTGGGCGAGTGATAGGACGATCTCGCCAGAGATTGTTCTGTCGGACAAAAACTGTTCCATTGCTAAACAAGGAAGTGTGTTTATGTCGAAAGTAAAAGACAACGCTATTGATCTTGCCGAACAGGGCTTTGCGCCATTGGCTGCATCCAGTTCCGCCTACAACCAGGTCGATAGTTTCAGCCATCAATATGACCGGGGCGGCAATCTCACGGTCAATGGCAAACCCTCCTTCTCCGTCGACGAGGCCGCCACCCAGCTGCTGCGTGACGGCGCTGCCTACCAGGACAAGGACGGCAGCGGCAAAATCGAACTCACCTATACGTTCCTGACCTCGGCCTCGTCGAGCACCATGAACAAGCACGGCATCACCGGGTTCAGCCAGTTCAGCGCGCAGCAGAAAGCCCAGGCCGTGCTTGCCATGCAATCCTGGGCCGACGTGGCGAATGTCACTTTCACCGAGAAGTCCTTTGGCGGTGACGGTCACATGACTTTCGGCAACTACAGCGGTGGTCAGGATGGCGCGGCAGCATTCGCCTATCTGCCTGGCACGGGCCCAGGTTATGACGGTACTTCGTGGTATCTGACGGGCAGTGGCTATAACGTCAACAAGACGCCGGACCTGAACAACTACGGCCGTCAGACCCTGACCCACGAAATCGGTCACACCCTGGGCCTGGCCCACCCTGGCGATTACAACGCTGGTGAAGGCGCACCGACCTACAATGACGCGACCTACGGGCAAGACACCCGCGGTTACAGCGTCATGAGCTACTGGAGTGAAAGCAATACCGACCAGAACTTCAGCAAGGGCGGTGTGGAGGCCTATGCGTCCGGCCCGCTGATAGACGATATCGCCGCTATTCAGAAACTCTACGGTGCCAACACCACCACCCGTACCGGTGATACCACCTACGGCTTCAACTCCAACGCCGGTCGCGATTTCCTGAGCGCGTCTTCGTCCTCGGATAAAGTCGTGTTCTCGGTGTGGGATGCGGGCGGCAAGGACACTCTGGACTTCTCTGGTTTTACCCAGAACCAGAAGATCAATCTCAATGAAACCTCGTTCTCCGACGTTGGCGGCCTGGTGGGCAATGTGTCCATTGCCAAAGGCGTCACCGTCGAGAACGCGATTGGCGGTTCCGGTAGCGACTTGCTGATCGGTAACAGCGTCTCCAACGAGCTGAAGGGCGGTGCCGGCAACGACATCCTCTTCGGCGCGGGCGGCGCGGACAAACTATGGGGCGGTTCGGGTTCGGACACCTTCGTGTTCGCGGCCAGCAGCGACTCCAAGCCAGGTGCCGTCGATCAGATCCTCGACTTCGTCAGTAGCCTGGACAAGATCGACCTGACCGGCATCACCAACGGCGCAGGCCTGCACTTTGTGAGTTCGTTCACCGGTGCGGCAGGCGACGCAGTGTTGACCTCGTCGGGCGGCAACAGCCTGTTGTCGGTGGACTTCTCCGGGCACGGCGTGGCTGACTTCCTGGTCAGTACCGTTGGCCAGGCGGCGTTCTCGGACATCGTGGCCTGATTCACGGCAAAAAGGAGGGTGGCGCTTTACGCGCCACTCTCTGCCCCGATCCAGAGTAAAACGCCCTATGACCCGGAACGCTTTTACCTGCAAAACAACCGCGTGGCTGTTGGCGACGCTGATGATGTTTCTTGGAGAAGTAGCCATGGCACGCAGTCTGAAATTAGCCGATCCGTCGGAACTGGTCGGAAAATGGCAAGCCATTTTGAATACCGCGCAAGACTCGCCCGAGTCCCAGGCGCTGCAGGACAAACCGTCGAATGTCTGCACGATCGAGCTTAAATCGGACCAGACCCTGGGTGAGGGGGCCGATTGCCTCAGCGCCTGGCTGAACACGTCGGCGATGGGCTGGTTTCCGGAGCCGGACGGCATTGCCGTGACCGGTAAGGAAGGCTCAAGAATTGTGTTTTTCAGTCGGCTGCGGGAGGGGCTTTACAAAAGTAACTTGAAGTCGGGGCTGATTATTACGCTCACGCGCGCAGCGCAATAAACGAAAAGCGCCGGACCGACGCAATATAAAGACCGTTGTTGCAGTTATAAGCAGCCGATTAATAACCAGGGCTTTTTAAGGGCCATAAAGAGTTGTTATTGGTTTGTAAGCGATAACGGGTAAAAGAATGTCTAGACCCGTGTGCGGACAGTTAACTGGAACCTCGCCGAACAGCGCGAGGCTTAATACCTCAGGAAGAACCAATGAAGATGGCGAGCCCCCCGGCCACCGCACCGTTATTCAAGGCACTGGGCGACTATAAGAACATCTTGATCAGCGTCGGCTGCTTTACCGCATTGATCAACGTTTTGATGTTGGTCCCGTCGATTTATATGCTCCAGGTTTATGACCGAGTGCTGTCGTCGCAAAACGAAACCACCTTGGCGATGTTGTCGCTAATGGTAGTCGGATTTTTCGCCTTCATTGGCCTGCTGGAGACCGTGCGCAGTTTCATCGTCATCCGTATCGGCAGCCAGCTGGAGCGCCGTTTCAACCTGCGGGTGTATCAGGCCGCTTTCGAGCGCAACCTGTTCAAGGGGGAGGGCAACGCCGGGCAATCCCTGGGCGACTTGACCCATATTCGCCAGTTCGTCACCGGTCCGGCGTTGTTTGCCTTCTTCGATGCGCCGTGGTTTCCGGTCTATCTGTTCGTGATCTTTCTGTTCAACGTCTGGCTCGGCGTACTGGCCACCGCGGGCGCGGTGCTGTTGATCGGGCTGGCCTGCCTCAACGAAGCGATGACCAAAAAGCCCCTGGGTGAAGCCGCGGGTTTTTCCCAGAAGTCCAGCCAACTGGCCACCAGTCACCTGCATAACGCTGAAACCATTCAGGCCATGGGCATGCTCGGCGCGTTGCGCAAGCGCTGGTTTGCGGTGCACGCGCGTTTTCTCGGCTTGCAGAATCAGGCCAGCGACACCGGCGCGGTCATCAGCTCCCTGAGCAAAACCCTGCGCCTGTGCCTGCAATCCCTGGTGCTGGGACTGGGCGCCTTGCTGGTGATCAAGGGCGACATGACCGCCGGGATGATGATCGCCGGCTCCATCCTGATGGGCCGGGTGCTGAGCCCCATCGATCAGTTGATCGCCGTGTGGAAACAGTGGAGCGGCGCCAAACTCGCTTACCGCCGCCTCGACGCCTTGCTGCAAGCCTTTCCACCGAGTGACGAGGCCATGGCACTGCCGGCGCCGAAAGGTCAGATCACGTTCGAGCAAGTCAGCGCCGGCCCACCGGGGCAACGGGCAGCGACCTTGCACATGGTCAATTTCCACCTGGGCACCGGCGAAGTGCTGGGCGTGCTCGGGGCTTCCGGCTCCGGTAAGTCGACCCTGGCGCGGGTGCTGGTCGGTGTCTGGCCGACGTTGGGCGGCACGGTGCGCCTCGATGGCGCGGACATTCATCGCTGGAACCGTGACGATCTCGGCCCATATATCGGTTATCTGCCCCAGGACATCGAATTGTTCAGTGGCAGCATCGCGGAAAACATCGCCCGATTCCGTGAAGCGGATCCGCAACAAGTCGTCGAGGCCGCGCAACAGGCCGGCGTTCATGAACTGATCCTGCGCATGCCCCAGGGCTACGACACCATACTCGGCGAGGACGGCAGCGGTTTGTCCGGTGGCCAGAAGCAACGGGTGGCCCTGGCTCGCGCGTTGTACGGCAACCCGAGCCTGGTGGTGCTGGATGAGCCGAACTCCAACCTCGACACCGTCGGCGAAGCGGCACTGGCCGGCGCCATCGCGCACATGAAAGCCCGGGGCACCAGCGTGATTCTGGTCACCCATCGCTCTTCGGCCCTGGCCCAGGCCGACAAGTTGCTGGTGCTCAACGAAGGTCGTTTGCAAGCCTTCGGCCCAAGCCAGGAAGTGCTCAAGGCGCTTGCCGGCAACCAGTCGGCTACCCAGGAACAGCCACGTGAAAAAGCCGCGCAGGCACCGGGCGGGCTCAGCATGAGCCGGCAGTATCAGCCCATGACCAGGAATTCGGGTGTATGAGCAGCACACGCATGAACAACGAACACGACTACATTGCCGAACACCCCGAGCGCGACGCCCGTTTCTTCGCCCGCATGGGCTGGATGCTGGCGATCGTTGGCGCCGGCAGTTTCTTCACCTGGGCGAGCCTTGCGCCGCTCGATCAAGGCATTCCGGTGCAAGGCACCGTGGTGGTCTCGGGCAAGCGCAAAGCCGTGCAATCGATGAGCAGCGGCGTGATCAGCCAGATTCTGGTGCGCGAAGGCCAGGTGGTGAAGCAGGGCCAGCCGCTGTTTCGCCTCGACCAGACCCAGGTCGCCGCCGACGTGCAATCGTTGCAAGCGCAATACCGCATGGCATGGGCCAGCCTGGCGCGCTGGCAGAGTGAACGGGACAACCTCAAACAGGTGAATTTCCCCGCCGAACTGAGCAATGATCCTGACCCGCGCCTGGCGTTGGTACTTGAAGGCCAACGGCAGTTGTTCAGCAGCCGCCGCGAAGCGTTTTCCCGTGAGCAAGCCGCTTTGCGCGCGAACATCGAAGGCGCCAGTGCGCAACTGGCCGGCATGCGCCGCGCACGCACCGACCTGACGGCCCAGGCCAATTCCCTGCAACAACAGCTGAGCAATCTGCAGCCCTTGGCCGACAACGGCTACATCCCGCGCAACCGTTTGATGGAGTACCAGCGTCAGCTGTCGCAAGTGCAGCAACAGTTGGCAGAGAACACCGGCGAAAGCGGCCGGGTGGAGCAGGGCATTCTTGAGTCCCGACTGAAGCTGCAACAGCACGGCGAGGAGTACCAGAAAGAAGTACGCAGCCAATTGGCCGACGCGCAGCTCAAAAGCGTGACCCTGGAAGAGCAACTGACCTCCGCCGGCTTCGACCTGCAACACAGCGAAATCATCGCCACCGCCGACGGCATCGCCGTCAATCTCGGGGTTCACACCGAGGGCGCGGTGGTGCGTCAGGGCGACACCCTGCTGGAGATCGTCCCGCAGGGCACCCGCCTGGAAGTGGAAGGGCACTTGCCGATCAACCTGATCGACAAAGTCGGCACGCACTTGCCGGTGGACATTCTGTTCACCGCGTTCAACCAGAGCCGTACCCCGCGAGTGCCGGGCGAAGTCAGCCTGATCTCCGCCGACCAGATGGTCGATGAGAAAACCGGTGTGCCGTATTACGTGCTGCGCAGCAGCGTCAGCGACCAGGCCATGGAAAAACTCAACGGCCTGGTGATCAAGCCCGGCATGCCGGCAGAAATGTTCGTGCGCACCGGTGAACGTTCGCTCCTCAACTATTTGTTCAAACCGCTGCTCGACCGGGCAGGCTCCGCGTTGACCGAGGAATAAGGATGTTCGGTTGTATGAATAAGCTTTTCCTGCTCGCAGCGGCCCTGGGGTTGCTGACGTGCAACCGCGCGATGGCCCTGGGGCCGTTCGACATCTATGAGCAAGCCTTACGCAATGATCCGGTGTTCCTCGGTGCCATCAAGGAGCGCGATGCCGGCCTTGAAAACCGCGCCATCGGCCGCGCCGGGCTGCTGCCGAGGCTGGGTTACAACTACAACAAAGGGCGTAACGCCTCCGAGGTCAAATACCTCAATGATCGCGGCAACAGACAAACGGATGACCGCAACTACAGCAGCTACGGCTCGACCTTGACCCTGCAACAGCCCTTGCTCGACTACGAGGCCTACGCGGCGTATCGCAAAGGCGTGGCGCAATCGCTGTTCGCCGATGAAAACTTTCGTGGCAAGAGCCAGGAACTGCTGGTTCGCGTACTGGAGAACTACACCAAGGCGCTGTTCGCCCAGGACCAGATCGACATCGCCCGGGCGAAGAAAAAAGCGTTCGAGGAGCAGTTTCAGCAGAACGAGCAGATGTTCCGCCAAGGGGAAGGCACACGCACCGACATCCTCGAAGCCGAGTCACGTTACGAACTGGCGACTGCCGAGGAAATCGAGGCGCGGGACGAACAGGATGCGGCCCTGCGCGAGCTCGGTGCACTGGTTGGCGTGCCGGCCATCGACATTGGCGACCTGACGCCGCTGGATCAGAACTTCCAGACCTTCACCCTGCAACCGGCCCATTACGACACCTGGCACGAGATGGCGGTGGCCAATAACCCGAACCTGGCCTCCCAGCGCCAGGCGGTGGAAGTGGCGCGCTACGAAGTCGAACGCAACCGCGCCGGCCACCTGCCAAAAGTCAGCGCTTACGCCTCGGTACGCCAGAACGAATCGGAAAGTGGCAACACCTATAACCAGCGCTACGACACCAACACCATCGGCATCGAAGTCAATGTGCCGCTGTATGCCGGCGGCGGGGTCTCGGCCTCGACCCGACAGGCCAGCCGCACCATGGAACAGGCCGAGTACGAGCTGGACGGCAAGACCCGGGAAACCTTGATTCAGCTGCGCCGTCAGTTCAGCGCCTGTCTGTCGGGGGTCAACAAATTGCGGGCTTATCAGAAGGCATTGGTGTCGGTCGAAGCGCTGGTGGTTTCGACCAAGCAAAGCATTTTGGGCGGAGAACGGGTCAACCTCGATGCGCTCAACGCCGAACAACAACTGTTCACCACCCGCCGGGATCTGGCCCAGGCACGCTACGACTATTTGATGGCCTGGACCAAGTTGCACTACTACGCGGGCACCTTGAACGAACAGGATTTGGCCAAGGTGGATGAGGCGTTCGGCCAAGGCGCGAGGACTCAATGATTTAACCCTGTAGCAGCTGCCGAAGGCTGCGTTCGGCTGCGCAGCAGCCGTGAAGTCCAAACACTCGGTCTGTCAGGGAGATACGACAAACCGAATGGCGGCTGCTTTGCAGCCGAACGCAGCCTTCGGCAGCTGCTACAGGGTGTTTTGCAACGCAGCCTCTGGACCGGGGCCTACAACTCTAAAAACGCCAAGAAAGCGAGATGTCATGCCCATGGACGTACAGATCAAGCCGATATCGGTCGGCACGCTATTGCTGGTGATTTCATCAGCGCCAGGCTCGGCCCAGGCGCTTTATCTGGAAACCGGCGCCCTCGGCGACCCCGCCAGTTGGCGTTCGGCGGAGTTCCAGCGCGACTGGGGCCTGGGGCGGATGCAGGCCGACCAGGCCTATGCCGCCGGCATCAGCGGCAAAGGCGTGAAAATCGGCGCGCTGGATTCCGGGTTCGATTCCAGCCATCCCGAATTTGCCGCAGACCGCTATCACGCGGTGACGGCCAGCGGTAGCTATGTCGACGGCTCAGCGTTCAACGTCGATGGTACGCTCAACGCCAACAACGATTCCCACGGCACCCACGTCACCGGCACCATGGGCGCGTCCCGCGATGGAATCGGCATGCATGGCGTGGCGTATAACGCGCAAATCCACGTCGGCAACACCAACCAGAACGACAGTTTCCTGTTCGGTCCCAACCCCGATCCGCGCTATTTCAAAGCGGTCTATGACGCCCTGGCGGATGCCGGCGTACGCGCGATCAATAACAGCTGGGGCAGCCAGCCCAAGGACGTCAGCTACCGAACCCTCGACGACCTGCACTCGGCCTACGCCCAGCACTGGAACAAAGGCACCTGGCTCGATGCCGCCGCCGACGTTTCGCGCCGTGGCGTGATCAACGTGTTCAGCGCCGGCAACAGCGGTTACCCGAATGCCAGCGTGCGCTCGGCCTTGCCGTATTTTCAGCCGGACCTGGAAGGTCACTGGCTGGCGGTGTCGGGGCTGGATCAAGGCAACCAGCAGAAATACAACCAGTGCGGGATCGCCAAGTATTGGTGCATCACCACACCGGGCGCGAAGATCGACAGCACCATTCCCGGCGGCGGTTACGCGATCAAGTCCGGCACCTCCATGGCCGCGCCGCATGCCACCGGGGCACTGGCGCTGGTGATGGAACGCTATCCGTACATGAACAATCAGCAGGCGCTGGAGGTGTTGCTGACCACCGCGACCCAGCTCGACGGCTCGATTACCGACGCGCCGACCACGCGCGTCGGTTGGGGCGTGGCCAACCTCGACCGGGCGATGCGCGGGCCGGGGCAATTGCTCGGAGCGTTTGACGCCGATCTGGGGGCAGGGCAGAGCGATGTCTGGAGCAACGACATTTCGGACAAGGCGCTGATTCAGCGTCAGGCCGAAGACGCCGCCGAACGCAACGCCTGGCAACAGACGTTGCAGGACAAGGGCTGGGCAAACGGTGTTCCCGCCGGTGCCAGTCAGCAGGATCAGACCGATTACGCGGTGGGCATGGCTCGCGACGCAGCCGCTGCCAGCCGAGTCTACGAAGGCAGCCTGATCAAGTCCGGCGCCGGACGCTTGATGCTCACCGGCGACAACACGTATCGCGGTTCGACCACGGTCAACGGCGGCTTACTGGCGGTGAACGGTTCGCTGGCATCGGCGGTGACGGTCAATGCCAGCGGCACCCTCGGCGGTAACGGACGGATCGCTGCCTTGACCGCCAACGCCGGGGGTACCGTGGCGCCCGGTAATTCCATCGGTACGTTGCAAGTCAGTGGCGATGTGACGTTTGCGCCGGGCTCGACCTACGCCGTCGAACTGTCGCCCACCAGCAGCGACCAGATTATTGCCGGCGGTACGGCCACGGTCAGCGGCGCCACCGTCAGCCTGTCGCTGGAAAACAGCCCGACCTTGCTCAGCACCCAGCAAGTGCAAAGCCTGTTGGGCAACCAGTACAACATCCTGCAAGCGGCGGGCGGGATTCAAGGCCAGTTTGGCGCGGTGCTGCCCAACTATGTGTTCATCGGCGGCAGCCTCGATTACGCCGCGACCGGCATTCAGTTGAGCGTTGAGCGTAATGCCACGACCTTCGCCAGCGTCGGGCAAACCCCGAATCAGCGTTCCGTCGCAGTCGCCGTGGAAGGGCTTGGCCCGGGTAACGCGGTCTACGAAAGCCTGCTGCTTTCGCCGACCGCGAGTTCGGCGCAACAGGCGTTCCAGCAATTGTCGGGGGAAATCTATCCGGCGTTGGGCTCGGTACTGATCAACGACAGCCGTTATCTGCGCGATGCGCTCGGTGAGCGTCTCCATGAGGCCAACGGTTCCCGCAGCAATGGCTGGATCAAAGCGTTGGGTGCCTGGGGCAAGACCGATGACCGCCACGACACCGCCGGCTACACCACGTCGATTGGCGGTTTGCTGGCCGGCGTTGATGGCGCTGTCGACGACGAAACCCGTGTCGGCCTGGTCGCCGGTTACAGCGACAGCTCGGTCAACATGGGCTCCGGCACTCATTCATCGGCGCAAGTCGACAGTTATCACCTGGGCGCTTATGCCGGCCACGAAATGGGTGCATGGCGTCTGAGTGCCGGCGGTGCCTACAGCTGGCATCGGGCCGACGTCAAACGTGACCTGCAATACGGTGACGTCAGTGCCAAACAGAAAGCCAAGGTCGATGCCGGGACCACTCAGGTGTTCGGCGAAGCGGCGTATCGCCTGAACCTGCAACCCCTGGCGTTGGAGCCGTTCGCCAACCTCGCTTACGTGCACCTCGACACCGAGGGCTTCACCGAGAAAGGTGACGCCGCCGCGCTCAAAAGCCGCGGCGACCGGCGTGACGCGGTACTCGGCACGCTGGGCGTACGGGCACTGAAAACCGTGACGCTGTCCGGCCAGCAACAGCTGGACCTGAGCGGCAGCCTCGGCTGGCAGCACAACCTGAGCGACACCGATGCCGAGCAGCACCTGGCGTTTGCCAGCGGCAGCACACCGTTTGTGGTGCAAAGTTCGCCGCTGATTCGCGATGCGGCGCTGGTGGGCGCCCATGCCAGCCTGGCCTTGAGCCGGGATATTCGGCTGAACCTCGATTACACCGGCCAACTGGCCAGCCGCGAGAAGAGCCATGGCGTCGGGCTGAGTCTCAATTGGCAGTTTTAGTAGCAACTGCCGAAGCCTGCGTTCGCTTGTAGCAGCTGCCGAGCTGCGCGAGGCTGCGTTCGGCTGCGAAGCAGTCGTGAAGTCAGCTATTGCGGTGTGTCAGGAAGACCTTGCAGGCAGGGTTTGCGACGGCTGCGTCCGAATGCGGCCCACACCGAACGCAGCCTCGCGCAGCTCGGCAGCTGCTACAGATCGCGTTAACGCAGGACAAGACACGCCTTTGAAGGCGCAAGGATTTTTGCAACACAACTAAGGACGGTAGCTCGATGAAGAACAAGTACAACAAACTTGCCTTGCTCTGCGCACTGGCCACCCTGGGCACCGCACACGCGGCGCCCTACGTGGAGAACGGCAGAACAGGCGATCCCGATAGCTGGCGCAGTACGGAGTTCAACGCCGACTGGGGCCTTGGGGCGATCGATGCTCAAGAGGCCTACGCGGCCGGTTACACCGGCAAAGGGGTGAAACTGGGGATCTTCGATCAACCGGTTTACGCCTTGCACCCGGAGTTTTCCGGGGCCAACAAGGTGATCACGCTGGTCACCAGTGGCATTCGCGAATACACCGACCCCTACATTCCGGTCAAAGCCGGGGACGCCTTTCTCTATGACGGTTCGCCCTCGGTAGGCTCCAACGGCAAACTCGGGGCCCACGGCACCCACGTTGGCGGGATCGCCGCCGGCAGTCGTGATGGTGGCCTTATGCATGGCGTCGCCTTTGGCGCGCAAATCATCAGCGCCGACAACGGCGACCCAGGCCCGGAAGACGGCATCATTCGCGGCAACGACGGCGCGGTGTACAAGGCCGGTTGGGACGCCCTGATCGCCAGCGGCGCGCGGATCATCAACAACAGCTGGGGCATCGGCATCACCGACCGCTTCGACCTCGGCGGCCGGGACCCGGCATACCCGCATTTCACCGTGCAGGACGCGCAACTGCAATTTAACGAAATCCAGACCTTGCTCGGGACCAAACCCGGCGGTGCCTACGACGGCGCCATCGCGGCGGCCCGCAGCGGCATCGTGACAATTTTCGCCGCCGGCAACGATTACAACCTCAACAACCCGGACGCCATCGCCGGCCTCGGTTACTTCGTCCCCCAGATCGCGCCGAACTGGATGACCGTCGCGGCGTTGCAGAAGAACCCGGACACCAGCAGCCCCAATCCCTACACCATCAGCACCTTCTCGTCGCGCTGCGGCTACACCGCGAGTTTCTGCGTGTCGGCACCGGGTAGCCGGATCTACAGCTCGATCATCAGCGGCACTAATGCCGCTGACTTGACCACCGGCTACGCCAACTACAACGGCACCTCGATGGCGGCGCCGCACGTTGCCGGCTCGGTGGCAGTGTTGATGGAACGCTTCCCGTACATGACCGGCGCGCAAGTCGCCAGCGTGCTGCGCACCACCGCCACCGATCTCGGCGCACCCGGCGTCGATTCGCTGTACGGCTGGGGCATGATCAACCTGCGCAAAGGCATCGACGGCCCGGCGATGTTCGTCACCGAGCAGGACATTCCCGAAGAGTTCCGCATCGACGGCGCCTATGGCTCCAGCCAGTTTGTCGCGGACTTGCCCGGTATCGGCGCGATCATCGACGCCGGCAAACCCACCGAGCGTGTGTGCAATGACGTGCACTGCGGGCTCGACTATTGGCGCAACGACATTTCCGGCCACGGCGGCCTGACCAAGCAGGGCATCGGCACGCTGGTGCTGACCGGCGCCAACACCTACACCGGCCCGACCCTGGTCAATCAGGGCCGATTGGCGATCAACGGTTCGCTGCTGTCGGCGGTCACCGTCAATGACAGCGGCATCCTCGGCGGTAACGGCAGCATCGCGGCGCTGACCGCGAAAAGCGGCGGCACCGTGGCGCCCGGCAACTCCATCGGTATCTTGCAGGTGGCGGGCGACGTGACCTTCGAGCCCGGCTCGACCTACGCTGTCGAGCTGTCGCCCACCAGCAGCGACCAGATCATTGCTGGCGGCAAGGCGGTGATTGAAGGCGCAACCGTCAGCCTATCGCTGGAAAACAGCCCGACGCTGCTGACCACCGGCGAGACGAAAACCCTGCTCGGCAATCAGTACAACATCCTGCAAGCAGCCGGCGGAATCGAAGGGCGCTTCGGTGCGGTGCTGCCGGATTACCTGTTTATCGGTGGCACCCTCGACTACGCGGCCAACGGCATTCAGCTGGCCGTCGAACGTAATGCGACGTCTTTCACCAGTGTTGGTCTGACTCCGAACCAACGCGCGGTGGCCGCTGCCGCCGAGCAACTGGGCACGGGCAATCCGCTCTATGAAACCCTGCTGCTGTCACCGACCGCCGCTGTCGCGCAACAAGCGTTCCAGCAACTGTCCGGTGAGATTCACCCGGCAATCGGCACGCTGCTGATCAACGACAGCCGTTACCTGCGCGATGCGGTCGGCGAACGTCTGCGCGAGCGTGATCTGTTCGACGCCGGCGCACCGACCGATAACCGCAGCAACGCCTGGCTCAACGTGCTCGGCGCCTGGGGCAAGAGCGATGGCGGGCATGACAACGCCAGTTCCAACAGCTCCATTGGCGGGCTGCTGGCTGGTGTCGATGGCTTGATCACTGAAGATACGCGACTGGGTTTCGTCACCGGTTATAGCGACAGTTCGTTGAGCATGGGCGATGGCACGCATTCGTCGGCCTCGGTCGACAGCTATCACTTGGGTGCGTATTTGGGCCATGAAATCGACGCGTTGCGCCTGAGCGTCGGCGGCGCGTACAGCTGGCATCGCATCGACGTCAAACGCGACCTGCAATTCGGCGACGTCAGCGGCAAGCAGAAATCCAAACGCGATGCGACCACCGCGCAACTGTTCACCGAAGCGGCGTATCGCCTGGACCTGCAACCGGTTGCTCTGGAGCCGTTCGTCAACCTGGCCTACGTGCACCTGAACAGCGACAGCTTCAGTGAAAAAGGTGACGCCGCCGCACTCAAGGGCGGTGAAAACAACCGCGACGCGGTGCTCTCGACCCTGGGCCTGCGGGCGAGCAAAGCCATTGCGCTGTCCGACCAGCATCAGTTGGAACTGTCCGGCACGCTGGGCTGGCAGCACAACCTGAGCAACACCCGCTCCGAAGACCACCTGGCCTTCGTCAACGGCAACACCGCGTTCAGCGTGCAAAGCGTGTCCATGGACCGCAATGCCGCGGTGGTCGGCGCCCGTGCCGGATTGGCGCTGAGCCGCGATACCCGTTTGAACCTGGATTACAACGGGCTGCTCGGCTCCCGGGAAAAAGACCACGGTGTGGGCCTGACCCTGGACTGGCAGTTCTGATTTGACGCAAAGGAAGCCACCACATGGGACTGTTTGATTACAAAAATGCTGACGGCAAGACGTTGTACAGCGACGCCATCGCGCTGACGCTGTATGCCTACACGCCCACCGGCCAGCCACTGCCGGCGACCGCCTGGGCGCCGATTGGCGCGGCGGCCTTGGGTTACCAGGGCAAGGTCGGGCCTCAAGGCACTTTCTATGGCGAGAAGGATGGCTTCACCAGCGCCGAAGCCGAAATCCTCGGCAAATACGACGGGGCAGGGCAGCTGATCGGTCTCGGCATTGCCTTCCGTGGCACCGGGGGCCTGGGCTACAGCGACACCTTCGGCGACATGAAAAACAACCTGCTGGCCGCGGTCGGACCGGTGGATTACGCGAGCAACTACGCGAAAAACGCCTTCGACACCTTGCTCAAAAATGTCGCTGCGTTTGCCATCGCCCACGGCCTGAGCGCCAAGGACGTACTGGTCAGTGGGCACAGCCTCGGCGGGCTGGGGGTCAATAGCCTGGCGGAGTTGAGCGGCAATAACTGGGGCGGTTTTTTCAAAGACGCCAACTACATTGCCTTCGCCTCGCCGACCCAAAGCGCCACCGGCAACAACGTGCTGAACATCGGCTACGAGAACGACCCGGTGTTTCGCGTGCTCGACGGCACCACCTTCAGCAGCGGCTCGCTGGGCAAGCATGACGGTCATCAGGAGTCGGCGACCAACAACATCGTCAACTTCAATGACCAGTACGCCTCCACCGCGCAGAACCTGGTGCCGTTCAGCATTCTCAACCCACTGAACTGGTCGGCCCACGGCTCGTTGGGCTATGCCGACGGTTTGAACCGGGTGATCGACTCGCGCTTCTACGACCTCACCGACAAGGACTCGACGCTGATCGTGTCCAACCTGTCGGAGTCGTCCCGAGGCACGACCTGGGTCGAAGACCTGGGCCGCAGCGGCGAACCGCACACCGGCAGCACGTTCATCATCGGTACCGACAGCCATGACTGGCTTAAGGGCGGCGCGGGCAATGACTTCATCGAAGGCCGTGACGGTAACGACCGGTTCCGCGATGACGGTGGCTACAACCTGCTGCTGGGCGGCAAGGGCAGCAACACTTTCGAGCTGCAGAAACCGTTGCAGAACTTCAGCTTCGCCCATGACGGCGACGGCACCCTGTATGTGCGCGACGCCTATGGCGGCATCAGCATGACCCGTGACATCGGCGCGCTGGTAAGCAAGGAGTCGGGCTCGTGGTGGGGCAGCAAGGAGGTGACCTACAACGTCACTGCCAATGGCTTGCTCAATGGCACGGAACTGACCCACTACAACCACTCGCTCAACGGCGATGCCTACGGCAACACGCTGGTGGCCAGCGTCGACGGTGACTGGCTGTTCGGCAACGCCGGCGACGACCTGCTGCGCAGCGACAAGAGCCACGTGACCTTCGTCGGTGGCGCGGGCAATGACGTGATGCAGGCCTCGGGTGGCAACAACACCTTTCTGTTCAGCGGCGCCTTCGGCTTCGACGCGATCAATGGCTACCAGGGCAGCGACAAACTGGTGTTCATGGGTGTCCAGGGTGCGGGGCAGGGCTATGACTACACCCAGCACGCTTCACAGGCCGGCAACGACACCGTGCTGAAGATTGGCGATTACGCCGTGACACTGGTGGGGGTGGGCCTGGACAACCTGTCGGCTTCGGGATTTGTCTTTGCCTGAAGAAACCGAATGAAAGCATTGCACTAAATACACCGGGGCGCCCTGCAAGGGGCGCCCCGGTTGTGAGCTGTCTCTGATAAATCCAACAAAGAGAGGCAATACCATGGGTGTGTATGACTACAAAAACTTCGGCACAGCAGACTCCAAGGCGTTGTTCAGCGACGCCATGGCGATCACGCTGTATTCCTATCACAACCTCGACAACGGTTTCGCCACCGGTTACCAGCAAAACGGCTTCGGCCTGGGCTTGCCGGCAACCCTGGTCACCGCGCTGATCGGCGGCACCGATTCCCAGGGCGTCATCCCCGGCATTCCCTGGAACCCCGACTCGGAAAAAGCCGCACTCGAAGCCGTGCAAAAGGCCGGCTGGACACCCATCACCGCCGCGCAACTGGGCTATGACGGCAAGACCGATGCGCGCGGAACCTTCTTTGGCGAGAAGGCCGGTTACACCAGTGCGCAAGTGGAGATCCTCGGCAAGTACGACGCCCAGGGTCATCTCACGGAAATCGGCATCGCTTTTCGCGGCACCAGTGGCCCGCGGGAAATCCAGATCGGCGATTCCATCGGTGATGTGATCAACGACCTGCTGGCGGCGTTGGGGCCCAAGGATTACGCGAAAAACTACGTGGGCGAAGCCTTCGGCAATTTGCTTGGCAAAGTGGCGGCATTTGCCCAGGCCAATGGGTTGTCGGGTGAGGACGTGCTGGTCAGCGGCCACAGTCTCGGCGGGTTGGCGGTCAACAGCCTGGCGGACTTGAGCAGCGAAAAGTGGTCCGGGTTCTACCAGGATTCCAACTACATCGCCTACGCCTCACCGACCCAAAGCAGCAGCGACAAAGTGCTGAACATCGGTTATGAAAACGACCCGGTGTTCCGCGCGCTCGATGGCTCGTCGTTCAACCTGGCTTCGGTGGGCGTGCACGATGCTCCCAAGGATTCAGCGACCGATAACATCGTCAGCTTCAACGACCACTACGCCTCGACGGCATGGAATGTGTTGCCGTATTCCATCCTTAACATTCCTACCTGGATCTCGCACTTGCCCACCGGTTATGGCGACGGCATGACCCGGGTGCTGGAGTCGGCGTTCTACGACCTGACCAGCAAGGATTCAACCATCATCGTTGCCAACCTCTCGGACCCGGCGCGTGCCAACACCTGGGTCCAGGACTTGAACCGCAACGCCGAAACCCACAAGGGCAGCACCTTCATCATCGGCAGCGACGGCAATGACCTGATCCAGGGCGGCAAGGGCAACGACTACCTGGAAGGCCGCGACGGTAACGACACCTTCCGCGATGGCGGCGGCTACAACATTCTGTTGGGCGGCAAGGGCAGTAACGTGCTGGACCTGCAGCAGTCGGTGAAGAACTTCGTCTTCGCCAATGACGGTGCCGGCAACCTGTACGTGCGCGACGCCAACGGCGGCATCAGCATCACCCGCGACATCGGCAGCATCGTCACCAAGGAGCCGGGGTTTCTCTGGGGTGTGTTCAAGGATGACGTGACCCACAGCGTCACCGCCAATGGCCTTGCCGACGGCAGCAACCTGACCCCGTACGCCTCGAGCGTGAAGGGCACCACCGGCGCCGACACCCTCAAGGCGCACGCCACGGGCGACTGGTTGTTTGGCCTGGACGGCAACGACCATTTGCTCGGCAGCAGCGGCAACGACGTGTTTGTCGGCGGCGCGGGCAATGACCTGATGGAGTCGGGCGGCGGGCTCGATACCTTTCTGTTCAGCGGCGCGTTTGGCCAGGACCGGGTGGTGGGCTATCAGGCCAACGACAAACTGGTGTTCCTCGGGGTTCAGGGCGTTGCGCCAAACGATGACTTGCGCGCCCATGCCACGGCGGTGGGGCAGGATACGCTGCTGACGTTTGGCGGTGATTCGGTGACCCTGGTGGGTGTCGGGCTGGACAGTTTGTCTAGTGGGGGGATTGTGATCGCCTGAGGGTGATGGGGCGCCTGTCAGGGCCAAGCTTCGCTCCTGCATTGGAATGCGTTCCCCTGTAGGAGCGGGCTTGCCCGCGAAAGCGGTGTGTCAGGCGACATCAATGTTGACTGTACCGACGTCTTCGCGGGCAAGCCCGCTCCTACACTCCAATACCTGCACCAACAGGAAATGGCACTAAAGCATCAGCCCTCTCATGCGTTACACTATAACGCTATAGCTGCATGCCGCCATCGAGTACAGGAGATTGTTCAACGTGAGTAACAGCAAGAGGTACACCATCGGTTTGGCGCTGGCCTTTCTATCGGCCACCGCCGCCGCAGACCTGCCTCAGAGCTCGATTCTGACCCGTTACGGGGTCACCTCCGATCAACTGCCGAAGCCGGCAGCCACCGAAACCGTCAATTCCACCGAAGAAAAAAGCCGTTTCCACATCCAGCCGGAACAGCCCTGGGTGACCGTGCGCCTGGGCGACGGCAAACAACCGGAGAAGACCGGCAATATCAGCATCGACCGTTCGATGCAGCAGGAACTGGAGCGCTGCCAGCGGATGCGGGAACAACTGATCCGGCGTGGAGGACACTACATTTCCTGCGACAACAGCATTCCGGGATACAGCCAGCAATAGTCCACTGACCACGACATGAGTGACTGATATGACCCTATCCACCAGTGTGGCAGGGCAGGCGGGAAGTGTTTCCCCTGCGCTGGCCACCAGCGTTGCAAAAACCAACACCCGGATGCTGGCCATCGATGCCCTGCGTGGCTTCGTCATGCTGTTGATGCTCATCGATCACGTGCGCGAAACCTTTCTGCTGCACCGCCAGGTCACCGATCCGATCGATGCGTTGAGCGTGACCCCGGACCTGTTCTTCACCCGACTGCTGAGCACCCTCTGTGCCCCGGTGTTCATCTTCCTCACCGGTTTGTCGGCCTGGCTCTACAGCCAGAAACACACGGCCAATGAAACGTCGGTGTTCCTGCTCAAGCGCGGGCTGTTCCTGGTGTTTCTGGAACTCACGCTCGTGTGCTTTGCCTGGAACGCCGAGTTCCCGCCCAAGACGTTGTGGCTGCAAGTGATCTGGTGCATCGGCATCTGCATGATCGTGCTTGCCGGGTTGCTGCACTTCAAGCGCGGTTGGCTGATCGTGCTCGGGGTGGCGATTGTCGCCGGGCACAACTTGCTCGATGGCGTGACCGTGGGGCCGGAGTCGCCGTTCTTCGTGCCGTGGTCAATCCTGCATCAGCGGGTGTTCATCGACATCACCGAATTCACCCGGGCCCGCACCACCTATCCGGTGTTGCCGTGGATCGGCGTGATTCTGCTGGGCTGGGCCATCGGGCCGTGGTTCGGCAAGGACATGGAGCCGACCGAGCGGATTTCCCGCTTGCTCAACGTCGGCGTCGGCCTGCTGGTGGCGTTCGTGTTCATCCGTTACCTGAACGTTTACGGCGAAAAGCCTTGGGTGCAGACCGGTGATTCGCTGCGCACCTTCATGAGCTTCATGAGTGCGAAGAAGTACCCGCCGTCGCTGATGTTCCTGATGCCGACCCTCGGTCTGGGGCTGATCCTTCTGGCGTTGTTCGAGAAGGCTCAGGATCGCTGGTCTACCGCGACCCTGGCGATTTACGGCGGTGCGCCGATGTTCTTCTACTTGCTGCACCTGTACGTGCTCAAGGCCATGTACCTGGTCGCTGTCGCCATCTGGGGCGTTAATCAGGGCACCTATTACGGTTTCGATAACCTGCCCATGGTCTGGCTATGGAGCGTGATCCTCGGCGTGTTGCTGTTCTTTCCGACGTGCTGGTTCGCCAACCTCAAACAGCGTCGTCGCGACATCGCGATTCTCAAGTATCTCTGATCTCAAACCTCTGATTGGCAGCCCGCGTTGGCAACAACGCGGGCAACCCGTTCAGGGGCTCAGTCTTCCTTGCGAACCGTGGCCACGTCATCGGCGCGGACTTTCACCTTGGCCCCGGAAATATCTTCGAACTCGAAGAAGCCATCCTTGTTCTGGGTGTTCGGCATGTCTTTGGTCAAATACTGAGTGCCGTTCTGCAGGGTCACGACTGTTGGCGTCGAGCAACCGGCCAGGGCCAGAAAGGCCGCTACCGTCAGGGGCAAACCCAGAGTCTTGATATTCATACACATCTCCATCACTCAATAAAAACAGCGCGAACGCCTCGTTCGAGATCAATCCTCACTGTGCTTCTAACGCGGTTGGTGCGATGGAATGGCAGAAAGTTCGATGGCCTCCCGAAAATTGCTCAATAGCGTCGCCACTGATCCTTTTCCGTTTGCACCGGATGGGGCATAGCTGGTATCTGTACGCATAACCAGTATTCGCTTGCCATGGCCCGATTGCCCGTGATTGTAAATCCGCTCGATGACCCGTTCTATTACTTGAACAACTTCATGCAAGTGCTTGATTGGCTTGAGCATCGCTATGCCGATGTTCTCAGCATCGAAGAACAGGATTTCATCCGCGACTTCAATCGGCTGCCCCGTGAGTCCCAGGCCTTGCTGGTCAGGCTGGTGATGCGCAAGGGCGTGCATTTCAGGGCCGGTAAACTGAGTTACGTCGAGATCGGCGACATCGCCAGCGCCGCGGCGCCGCTCCTGGATTTGGGCTGGATCGATGAGCAGTTGCCATTGCCCATCGAGGAGCTGTTCGAGGTGTTGCTCAAGGCCGAGATTCTCCAGTGCTTTGGTGACGCCATCGATCAACCGAAAGGCAAAAAGAGCGATTGGTTGCCGGCCCTGAGCGAGCAGTTTCCTGAAGAGCAAAGTTTTGCCCAGTGGTGCCCGGCACTGGATGATCGGTTGTTCAGCTTGACCGTCATGGGCCTGTGCGATCGGTTGCGCCTGATGTTCTTCGGCAATCTTTACCAGGACTGGTCAGAGTTCGTGCTAGCCGACCTCGGCATCTATACCTACGAGAAAGTCGAGTTTTGCGCCGAATCCCGAGGCTTGCGCAGTCGCGAGGACGTCGACGCCTGCCTGTTCCTGCACAACTGTCAGCAGCGTTTCGAGGTCGGTGAAGAGGTGGCGGTGGTTGTCGAACAGATCAACGGACTGGAGCTCGCCAATCCCTGGCTGCAAAGACGTCGGGCCAAGCTGCTGTTCCAGATCGCTCAGCACTGCGAGCGCATGGCGGATTTTTCCACCGCCCTGAGCCTCTACCGCGATTGCGCCTACCCTGGCGCGCGCCTGCGGCTGATTCGGGTGCTGGAGCGTTGTGGCGAATTTCAACTGGCCATGGACCTGGCGACCCACGCCGAGCAAGCCCCGGAAAGCGCCACCGAACATCAGCATTTATTACGTGTGCTGCCCCGACTGCGGCGCAAATTGGGCGGGCCGCCGATCAAGCGGCCAGCCCCTCGGCCCATGCAGCGCCTGGACCTGCAATTGCCCCGGCACGATCCGGCGCTGTCGGTGGAGTATTACGTTCAGGCGCATCTGGCGGACGAATCGGCGCCGGTGCATTACGTCGAGAACAGCCTGATCAATTCGCTGTTCGGGCTGCTGTGCTGGCCGGCGATCTTCGCCCCGTTGCCGGGGGCGTTTTTTCACCCGTTCCAGCGCGGGCCGGTGGACCTGCACAACGAAGACTTTCATGCGCGGCGCGCGGAGCTGTTCCAGGCCTGCCTCGCCGAACTCGATGACGGGCGCTATACCCGGACCATTCGTGAACGTTACATCGCCAAGTGGGGTGTGCAGTCGCCGTTCGTATTCTGGGGCGCGTTGAGCGAGGAACTGCTGGAGCAGGCGCTCGACTGCCTGCCCGCCGAACACCTCAAACACTGGTTCAATCGACTGCTGCTCGACATCAAGGCCAACCGTGCCGGCATGCCGGACCTGATCCAGTTCTGGCCGCAGCAAAAAACTTACCGAATGATCGAAGTCAAAGGCCCCGGCGATCGTCTGCAAGACAATCAGGTGCGCTGGCTGGAGTTCTGTCACGAGCACCAGATGCCGATCGCCGTTTGTTACGTGCAATGGGCGGAGCAGGGCGCTTGAGCTACAGCATTGCGGTGCGGGCCTTGTGTGAATTCACTGCCAAGGTTGGCGACCTCGACCTGCGCTTCACCCCGTCGCCGACCGCGCTGGAAGGCATTATCGGCCATCGCACCGTGGCGTCACGACGCAGCGAGGGTTACCAGAACGAGGTCGCGCTCGAGGGTCAGTATCGAACCTTGACCGTGAAAGGCCGGGCGGATGGTTACGATCCGGCGCAAAACTGCCTCGAAGAAGTCAAAACCTACCGGGGCGACCTGAGCAAGCAACCGGCCAACCACCGGCAACTGCACTGGGCGCAGGCGAAGATCTATGGCAGGTTGATGTGCCAGAAACTGGATCTGGCGCAGATCAACCTGGCGCTGGTGTACTTCGACATCGTCAGCGAGAAGGAAACCTGTCTGGTCGAGACCTTCAGCGCCGCCGACTTGCAGCTGTTCTTCGAGCACCACTGCGGGTTGTTCCTGCACTGGGCCGAGCAGGAAATGGCCCATCGCGAAGGGCGCAATCTGGCGGCGCAACAGCTGAGCTTTCCCCATGCCGATTTTCGTCCGGGCCAACGGCATCTGGCCGAGTCGGTGTTCAAGGCGGTCAGCACCGGCCGTTGCCTGATGGCCCAGGCACCCACCGGTATCGGCAAGACCATCGGCACGCTGTTCCCGATGCTCAAGGCCCTGGCGCCGCAGCAACTGGACAAGGTGTTTTTCCTCACGGCGAAAACCCCGGGGCGCAAACTGGCGCTGGACGCGGCCCGGGTCATCCTCGACAGCGCCGATGCGCAGCCTTTGCGAATCCTCGAGATGATCGCCCGGGACAAGGCTTGCGAACACCCGGACAAGGCCTGTCATGGCGAATCCTGCCCGTTGGCCCAGGGTTTTTATGATCGTCTGCCGGCCGCGCGCCAGGCCGCCAGCCAATTGAGCCTGCTGAACCAGAGCGCCTTGCGCCAGGTTGCGCTGGAACATGAGGTTTGCCCTTATTACCTGAGCCAGGAAATGGCCCGTTGGGCGGACGTGGTGGTCGCCGACTACAACTACTATTTCGACTTCAGCGCGTTGCTGTTCGGGCTGGCTCAGGCCAATCACTGGAACGTCGCGGTGCTGGTGGACGAGGCCCACAACCTGGTGGAGCGCGGCCGGCAGATGTACAGCGCCAGCCTCGACCAGGCGACCTTGAACGGCGTACGAAAAACCGCACCCGAGCCGTTGAAGAGATCCTTGCAGCGAGTCAATCGTGAATGGAATGCCCTGCACGATCAGCAACTCGCGCCATATCAAGCCTACGACAAAGTCCCGGAAAAACTGCTTCAGGCACTGTCCTTGTGCTGTGCGAGCATCGGCGACTACCTGAATGACCACCCTCAAGGCCTGGATAGCGGTTTGCAGACTTTTTACTTCGACATGCTGCAGTTCGGCCGTGTAGCTGAACTGTTCGATGAGCATTTCCTGTTCGACATCAGCAAACGAGACCTGGACCGCAAGCGCAACCTGTCGCACCTGTGCCTGCGCAACGTGGTCCCCGCCGGTTTCATCCGCCCACGCCTGACCGCGGCGCGTAGCACGGTGCTGTTTTCCGCGACCCTGAGCCCCCGGCATTACTACGCCGATTTGCTGGGAACACCGGCGAACACGGTATGGATCGACGTGGAGTCGCCATTTCACGCCGATCAGCTGCACGTGCACATCGTCAGCCAGATTTCGACCCGCTATGTCCACCGTCAAGCGTCCCTTGCGCCCATCGTCGAACTGATCGCCAAACAGTTCACCCAACGCCCCGGCAACTACCTGGCGTTTTTCAGCAGTTTCGATTATTTGCAGCAAGTGGCGCAGTTGTTGGCCGAGCGGTATCCGCAGATCACGCAGTGGTCACAATCCCGTGGCATGGGGGAAGCGCAGCGTCAGGACTTTCTCGATCAATTCACTGCCGACAACCAGGGCATCGGGTTTGCGGTGCTGGGTGGCGCATTCGGTGAAGGCATCGATTTGCCCGGCGCCCGATTGATTGGCGCCTTCATCGCCACCCTGGGGCTCGCGCAACTCAATCCGGTCAACGAACAACTGAAACAGCGCATGGCGGCGATTTTCGGTGCCGGTTATGACTACACCTACCTGTTTCCAGGTGTGCAGAAAGTGGTGCAGGCGGCGGGGCGAGTGATCCGTGCACGGGAGGATCAAGGGGTGGTGATGCTGATCGATGACCGGTTTGGCGAGAGTAAGGTCAAGCAATTACTGCCGCGCTGGTGGGCGGTCGAGAAGGCACACAAACCCCCTTGTGGGAGCGAGCCCGAGTAGAGTCAGGCCTTGCGGTTACGCAAACTACGCTCCATCCGCGCAATCCCTTCTTCCAGCAACGTCCGTGGGCAGCCGAAGTTCAGGCGCACGAATTGCTGGGCGTGATCGCCGAAATCCAGCCCGGCGCTCAGCCCGACTTTGGCCTGTTCGAGGAAGAAATGCTGCGGGTTGTCCAGCCCCAGCGCGGTGCAGTCAAGCCACGCCAGGTAAGTGCCCTGGGGTATGTTCATGGTCACACCCGGCAACCGCGTGCGAACTGCCTCCACCAGGCAGTCCCGATTGCTTTGCAGGTAGGCCATGAGTTCGGTCAGCCAGGGGCGGCATTCGCTGTAGGCGACGCGGGTGGCTTCCAGGCCCAGGGGGTTGACGCTGTCGACCATGCCGCAGCGTGCATGATTGACGCGATGGCGCAAGGCTGCGTCCTGAATGATCATGAACGCCGTCTTCAGGCCCGCGATGTTGTAGGCCTTGCTCGCCGACATCAGGGTGATGGTGCGCTTGGCGATCTGCGGGCTGAGCGAGGCGGTCGGAATGTGCACGCGCCCGTCGAAGCATAGCTCGGAGTGGATCTCGTCGGAGATGATCCAGGCGTCCTGTTCCAGGCAAATGTCAGCGACCGCTTGCAGTTCTTCCCGGGGAAAGACCTTGCCCAGCGGGTTATGCGGGTTGCTCAGCAGCAAGGCGCCACCGCCTTGCAGCGCCTGGCGCAAGGCATCGAGTGGCGTGGCATACGTGCCATCGGCCAGCGCGTCGAAGTCCAGTTCGACCTTGTTTAACTGCCAGTGACCCGGTGCATGGCGCAGCGGCGGGTAGTTGGGCGTCTGCACGACCACGTTCTGCTGCGGCTGGACCAGCGCATGCAAGGCCATGTTGAAGCCCGATTCGATACCCGGCAGGAAGACCAGCTCCTGAGGCTGCACGCGCCAGGCGTACTTGTTCCACAGGTCGGCGACGATGGCGTCGCGCAAATCATCCTGGGCCACGCTGTAACCGAGCATCGGGTGTTCCAGGCGTTTTTGCAGCGCCTGGATGATCGCGGGCGGCGCGGCAAAATCCATGTCGGCGACCCACATCGGCAACACGTCGGCCGGATAGCGGCTCCATTTGGTACTGCCGGTGCCGTGGCGGTCGAACACCTGATCAAAATCGAAAGTCATGCTCAGTCTCATAAAAAGCAGAGGGGTTAATCCGGCGCTCATGATAAGCGCCAACCTTCACCGCTGGCGAGGTGCTCGATAGACCATGACCGGCAAGCCACCGACGGTCGGTTTCCAGACCGCGCACGGCAACATTGTCTAAAGTTCTAATTGGCGGTAGTTCCGTTGCCGTCACCGTGATCGTCCAGAAAAACCCGGTCAACGCACCGGGTTTCCACCTGATCAGGAGTGCACGATGGACCTCAACCGTCGTCAGTTCTTCAAGGTCGCTGGTCTCGGCCTTGCGGGATCCAGCCTCGGCGCGCTGGGCATGGCCCCGACGCCAGCCTTCGCCGAACAAGTGCGTCATTTCAAGCTCGCCCATACCCATGAAACCCGCAATACCTGCCCGTACTGCTCGGTCGGTTGCGGCTTGATCATGTACAGCCAGGGCGACAATGCGAAGAATGTCGCCCAGAGCATCATCCACATCGAAGGCGATGCCGACCACCCGGTCAATCGCGGCACCCTCTGCCCTAAAGGCGCTGGCCTGCTCGATTTCATTCACAGCCCCAGCCGTCTGCAATACCCGCAGGTGCGCAAGCCCGGCACTACGGAGTGGACGCGGATCTCCTGGGATGAAGCGCTGGACCGCATCGCCGACCTGATGAAGGCCGACCGCGACGCCAACTTCATCGAGAAGAACGCCCAGGGGCAAACGGTGAACCGCTGGCTGACCACCGGTTTCCTCGCGGCGTCGGCTTCGTCCAACGAAGCGGGTTACATGACCCACAAGGTGATTCGCAGTCTGGGCATGCTGGGGTTCGATAACCAGGCACGTGTCTGACATGGCCCGACGGTGGCAAGTCTTGCCCCGACGTATGGCCGTGGTGCCATGACCAACCACTGGACCGATATCGCCAACGCGAATCTGGTTCTGGTGATGGGTGGTAACGCAGCAGAAGCGCACCCTTGCGGTTTCAAATGGGTGACCGAAGCCAAAGCCCATAACAAGGCGCGGCTGATTGTGGTCGACCCGCGTTTCACCCGTACGGCCTCGGTGGCCGACTATTACGCGCCGATCCGCACCGGCACCGACATCGCCTTTATGGGCGGGCTGATCAATTACCTGCTGACCGAGGACAAGATCCAGCACGAATACGTGCGGGCCTATACGGACGTGTCGTTCATCGTCAAGGCCAACTACGGTTTCGAGGACGGGTTGTTCAGCGGTTACGACGCGAGCAAGCGCATCTATACCGACAAGTCCGGCTGGGGCTACGAGATCGGCGAGGACGGTTTCGCCAAAGTCGACCCGACCTTGCAAGACCCACGCTGCGTCTACCAATTAATGAAGCAGCATTACAGCCGCTACACCCTGGAGCTGGCCAGTCAGGTCTGCGGCATGCCCGCAGACGCCATGCAGAAAATCTGGGAAGAGATCGCCACCTGCTCGCAACCGGGCAAAACCATGACGATTCTCTATGCCCTGGGCTGGACCCAGCACTCGATCGGCTCGCAGATGATCCGCAGCGCGGCCATGGTGCAACTGCTGCTGGGCAACATCGGCATGCCGGGCGGGGGCGTCAACGCCCTGCGCGGGCACTCCAACATCCAGGGCCTGACCGACCTCGGCTTGCTCTCCAACCTGCTGCCCGGTTACCTGACCCTGCCGGCCGAAGCCGAACAGGACTACAACGCCTACATCGCCAAACGCGCCCTCAAACCGCTGCGTCCCGGGCAGATGTCCTACTGGCAGAACTACGGCAAGTTCCACGTCAGCCTGATGAAAGCCTGGTACGGCGCCAATGCCACCGCCGAGAATCACTGGGGCTACGACTGGCTGCCGAAACTGGACATTCCCGGCTACGACATCCTGAAAATGTTCGACATGATGGGCAAGGGTCAGGTCAACGGCTACATGTGCCAGGGCTTTAACCCGATTGCCGCCTTGCCGGACAAGAACCGGGTGATGAAGGCGCTCGCCAAGCTCAAGTGGCTGGTGGTGATGGACCCGTTGGCCACCGAGACCTCGGAGTTCTGGCGCAACGTCGGGCCTTACAACGATGTGCAAACGGCCGACATCCAGACCGAAGTCATCCGCCTGCCCACCACCTGTTTCGCCGAAGAAAACGGTTCGCTGGTCAACAGCGGCCGCTGGCTGCAATGGCACTGGAAAGGCGCCGACGGCCCGGGGCAGGCGCGCACTGACGTGAAGATCATGAGCGAGTTGTTCCTGCGCCTGCGCCAGCGTTACCAGGCCAATGGCGGCGCCTGGGCCGAGCCGATCCTCAAGCTCCACTGGCCGTACAAGATCCCCGATGACCCGACGCCGGAAGAGTTGGCCCGGGAGTTCAACGGCTACGCCATCGTCGATGTCACCGATGCTTCGGGTGCGGTGGTCAAGGCCGGTCAGCAGTTGTCCGGTTTCGGCCAGCTCAAGGACGATGGCAGCACGGCGTCCGGTTGCTGGATCTTCTGCGGCAGCTGGACCGAGCAGGGCAACAACATGGCCCGGCGTGACAACAGCGATCCTTACGGCATGAAGCAGAACCTGGGCTGGGCCTGGGCCTGGCCGGCGAACCGACGGATTCTCTATAACCGCGCCTCTTGCGACCCTCAAGGCAAACCGTGGGATGCGAAAAAACGGCTGGTGTGGTGGAACGGCAAGGTCTGGACCGGCACCGACGTGCCCGACTACAAGGCCGATGTGCCGCCGGAAGCCGGGATGAACCCGTTCATCATGAACCCCGAAGGCGTGGCGCGTTTCTTCGCCCTCGACAAGATGAACGAAGGGCCATTCCCCGAACACTATGAACCGTTCGAGACGCCCATCGGCATCAACCCGATGCACCCCAACAACAAGCAGGCGACCAGCAACCCGGCCGGGCGGATCTTCGATTCGGTCTGGGACACCCTGGGCCAGGCCAAGGACTTCCCTTATGCGGCGACCAGCTACCGGCTGACTGAACACTTCCACTTCTGGACCAAGCATTGCCCGATCAACGCTATCACCCAGCCCGAGCAGTTCGTCGAGATCGGCGAGGCGCTGGCCAAGGAGAAGGGGATTGCCGCCGGCGACCGGGTTCGGGTCAGTTCCAAGCGCGGGCATATCGAAGCGGTGGCGGTGGTGACCAAGCGGATTCGTCCGCTGCAGGTCAACAATCAGGTGGTGCACCAGATCGGTATCCCGTTGCACTGGGGCTTCACCGGCGCCACCCGCCACGGTTACCTGACCAATACCCTGGTGCCGTTCCTCGGCGATGGCAACACTCAGACCCCGGAATCCAAGTCATTCCTGGTCAACGTGGAGAAAGTCTAAATGGCCAGCCAAGACATCATCGCCCGTTCGGCCACCACCACCGTCCCGCCTTCGGTGCGCACCCAAGAGGAAGTGGCCAAGCTGATCGACACCACCAAATGCATCGGCTGCAAGGCGTGCCAGGTCGCCTGCTCGGAATGGAACGAGCTGCGTGACGACGTCGGTCACAACCTCGGCACCTACGACAACCCTCATGACCTCAGCGCAGACACCTGGACCTTGATGCGCTTCACCGAGCATGAAACCGACGCCGGCAACCTGGAATGGCTGATCCGCAAGGACGGCTGCATGCACTGCGCCGAGCCCGGTTGCCTGGCGGCATGCCCGAGCCCCGGTGCGATCATCAAACATGCCAACGGCATCGTCGACTTCGATCAGGACCACTGCATCGGTTGCGGCTATTGCATCACCGGTTGCCCGTTCAACATTCCGCGCATCTCGCAAAAGGACCACAAGGCCTATAAATGTACGTTGTGCTCGGACCGGGTGGCGGTGGGGCTGGAGCCGGCCTGCGTGAAAACCTGCCCGACCGGCGCCATCGTGTTCGGCAGCAAGGAAGACATGAAGGAACACGCCGCCGAACGCATCGTCGACCTCAAGAGCCGCGGTTTCGAAAACGCCGGTTTGTACGATCCCCAAGGCGTCGGCGGCACCCACGTCATGTATGTGCTGCACCATGCCGACACGCCCAGGTTGTATGCCGGGTTGCCGGATCACCCGGCGATCAGTCCGCTGGTCGATCTGTGGAAAGGCCTGAGCAAACCCCTGGCACTGTTGGCCATGGGCGCGGCGGTGCTGGCCGGGTTCTTCCACTACGTGCGCGTCGGGCCGCAGTTGGTCGAGGAGGACGAACATCCGACCACCGTCGACCCTGCCGTGCATGAATTCGATCCGTCGGTGCACACCTTCGATCCAAGCAAACCCGGCGGGGAGGACAGGCCATGAACGATAAGCCGATCGTGCGCTACACCGTCAACCAGCGCACCAACCACTGGCTGGTGGCGATTGTGTTCCTGATGGCCGCGCTGTCGGGGTTGGCCTTGTTCCATCCGGGGTTGTTCTGGCTCAGCAACCTGTTTGGCGGCGGCTCGTGGACGCGCATTCTGCATCCGTACCTGGGCGTGGCGATGTTTGTATTGTTTCTCGGCCTGGTGTTCAGTTTCTGGCGGGCGAACTACTTCAGCGCCAACGACCGGTTGTGGCTCAGGCGAGTCGGGACTGTCATGCGCAACGAAGAGGAGGGCGTGCCGGCGATAGGCAAATACAACCCGGCGCAGAAGCTGCTGTTCTGGGTGTTGCTGCTCTGCATGCTGGTGCTGTTGTTCACCGGGCTGGTGATCTGGCGTGCCTGGTTCAGCGAGTACTTCGGCATCACCAGTATTCGCTGGGCGATGCTGCTGCATGCACTGGCGGCGTTCATCCTGGTGTTGAGCATCATCGTCCACGTCTATGCTGGTATCTGGATTCGCGGTTCGGTCGACGCCATGGTGCGTGGCCGGGTCAGCCGCGCCTGGGCGAGAAAACACCACGGGCTCTGGTACCGGGAAGTGACCGGTGACGAGACGCCTGAGCCACCGATCACCAAAAAAGGATGACCCCTTGGCCACGATCCTCGAGCCCGGGCAGATAGAAGCGGCGGCGAGTTCACCGCCGTTTCTGCACCTGCCACCAAACAATCTGTTCACCTTGCGCGCGTTGCGCCTGGAACGCCTGGCCGACGGCCATCCCATGGCGGACTTTCTGCGGTTGGTCGCGGGGCTATGTCACGCCCAGCAGCATCTGATGGACAATCCGCCCGTGGCTGCCATGCCCGATCCCGAACGCCTGCGGTTGTGTCAGCAACACGGTTTGCCACCGTTCGCCGCCGACAGTCTGGTGCGCGAAAACGTTTGGCTACCCTTTCTCGAAGCCTTGTTGCAACGCTATCAGCCGCCGCCACACTCGGCGGTAGAAAACGCCGTAGCGACTTTGCGCGGCGCGAACCCGGGGCTGCTCAAGGCGTGGGCGATTGCCTTGGTCAGCGGCCAGTACTCGATGCTACCGGTAGCGCTGGTGCCGTTTCTCGGAGCAGCGCTGCAAGTGGCCTGGAGCCATTGGCTGCTGCGCACACCCAACCTTGAGCTGACTCGCGGCGACAGCCTCAGCCAATGCCCGGCCTGCGGTTCGCCGGCGATGGCCGGGGTGATTCGCCATCGCGGCAAATATAACGGTCTGCGTTATCTGGTGTGCTCGTTGTGCGCCTGCGAATGGCACGTGGTGCGGGTCAAATGCGTGTATTGCGAACAGAGCAAGGGGCTGGAATATGTCAGCTTCGAGGATGACCGCCACGCCGCCAATCAGGCGCCGTTGCGGGCAGAAGTCTGCCCCGGCTGCAACAGCTACCTGAAACTGATCTACCTGGAAAACGACGCCGAAGCCGAAGCCCTCTCGGCGGACCTGTCCAGCCTGATGCTGGACATGCGCCTGGAGCAGGAAGGCTACCAGCGCCCAGCGCCCAATCTGCTGCTGGCAACGGACGAACGGTAGCGTGTGGCGGGGCCAGGTTTTCTGATTCCGGATGTCATTGACTGGCCCGCCCCAATGCTACGATCTGTAGCAGCTGGCGAAGCCTGCGTTCGGCTGCGCAGCAGTCGTAAAATCAGCCATTGCGGTGCGTCAGGTGCACCATGGCTGCCGGACTCACGACTGCTTCGCAGCCGAACGCAGCCTCGCAGGCTCGACAGCTGCTACGGCCGAACGCAGCCTTCGGCAGTTGCTACAAAGAATGCGTCGCGGCTGAGCATTGTCCCTACAGGGGGAGGGCGTCGGATACTCGAGCGGTGAGCCCAGCGGCTACACTCAGACGCGACGGTCACTCACGTCCGGGAGCCTCTGATGTCTGCAACCTCCATCGGCCAAACCGTGCGGCTGCCCTCCATCGACAGCTTGCTGCGCCATCCCGCCTGCCAGGCGCTGGCTGAGCGTTACGGGCATGATGCGCTGCTGGCCGGCCTGCGGCAGTTGCTCGATGACTTGCGCGAACCGGTGCACAAGGGCGAACTCGCTGCCGTTGAAATCGCCCCCGAGGTATTGGCGGGCAGGGCGGGCGAGCGCCTGGCGATCCAGCATCGCAGCCAGATCCGTCGGGTATTCAACCTCACCGGCACGGTGCTGCACACCAACCTTGGGCGCGCATTGTTGCCGGAGGCGGCTATCGAAGCGGTGCAACTGGCCGCCCGCTATCCGCTCAATCTGGAATTCGACCTGCACAGCGGCAAACGCGGCGACCGGGACGATTTGATCGAAGGGCTGATCCGCGAACTGACCGGCGCCGAAGCGGTGACGGTGGTCAACAACAATGCCGCCGCGGTGCTGCTGACGCTCAACAGCCTGGGTGCGCGCAAGGAAGGGATCATTTCCCGAGGTGAGCTGATCGAAATCGGCGGCGCGTTTCGCATTCCCGACATCATGGCCCGCGCCGGGGTGCGGCTGCACGAAGTGGGCACCACCAACCGCACCCATGCCCGGGATTACGAGGCCGCCATCGGCCCGCGCAGTGGTCTGCTGATGCGGGTGCACGCAAGCAATTACTCCATCGAAGGCTTTACCGCCCGGGTGCCGACGGCTGAATTGGCGCAGTTGGCTCACCGTCACGGGTTGCCCTTGCTGGAGGACTTGGGCAGCGGCAGCCTGCTGGACCTGACCCGCTGGGGCCTGCCCGCCGAACCGACGGTGCGCCAGGCCCTGCTCGATGGCGCGGATATCGTCACCTTCAGCGGCGACAAATTGCTCGGCGGGCCTCAGGCCGGGTTGATCGTTGGCCGCAAAGACCTGATCGCCAGGATCAAAAAGAATCCGCTCAAGCGTGCCTTGCGGGTCGACAAATTGACCCTGGCCGCCCTCGAAGCTGTCTTGGCGCTGTACCGCGATCCCGATCGGCTGGCCGAACGCCTGCCGAGCCTGCGGCTGCTGACCCGCCCCCAAGCCGACATCCTTGCCCAGGCCGAACGCCTGCAACCATCGCTGGCTCAGGTATTGGGCGATGGCTGGAGCGTCAGCGCGGTGCCGGCGCTGGGCATGATCGGCAGCGGCAGCCAGCCGGTGGCTCGACTGCCCAGTGCGGCGTTATGCCTGCGGCCAATGGTTTCCAAACGTCTGCGTGGGCGAACATTGCACGCGTTGGAAGCGGCATTGCGCGCATTGCCGATTCCCGTGCTCGGTCGCATCGACGGCGATGCGCTTTGGCTGGACGTGCGCCAACTCGACGACGAAGCCGCCTGGCTGGCCCAACTCGATCAGTTGCAGGAGGAGGGCCGGGACGGATGATTGTCGGTACGGCGGGGCACATCGATCACGGCAAGACCTCCTTGCTCCAGGCCCTGACCGGCCAGGCCGGCGACCGTCGCCGGGAAGAACGCGAACGCGGCATGACCATCGACCTCGGCTATATCTACGCAGCGCTGGAACCGGGCGCCGCCCTGACCGGTTTTATCGACGTACCCGGCCATGAGCGCTTCACCCACAACATGCTGGCTGGGGCTCAGGGCATCGATCTGGTGTTGCTGGTGGTGGCGGCTGATGACGGTGTCATGCCCCAGACTCGCGAACATCTGGCGATTGTCGAGTTGCTGGGCATTCCTCGGGCGCTGATTGCAATCAGCAAATGCGATCGGGTCGATCCGGCTCGTGTGCAGGCGGTCCGGGAACAGATCGAAACGTTGCTGGCGCCCGGACCTTATGCCGGCGCGCCGCAAATCGCGCTGTCGAGTGTGACCGGCGAGGGTATCGAGACACTGCGTCAGGCCTTGCTGGCGGCGCAGCATGAGGTTGTTCAACGCAGCGTCAGCGGCGGCTTTCGCCTGGCGATTGATCGGGCCTTCAGCGTGGCCGGCGCCGGTATCGTGGTGACCGGCACGGCGTTGTCCGGCCAGGTGGCGGTGGGCGATACGCTGATGTTGAGCCCGCTGGGCAAGCCTGTGCGGGTGCGCGGCCTGCATGCGCAGAATCAGCCGGCTGATAGCGCAACAGCCGGGCAGCGGGTCGCGCTGAACCTGAGTGCCGAGCGTCTGGCCCTGGAGCAGATTCACCGGGGCCACTGGCTGTTGGCCGAATGGCTGCACGCGCCAACCCAGCGTCTGGATATCCAGATGACGGTGTTGGCCAGCGAAGCGCGCAGCTTCGAGCATTTTCAGCCGGTGCACATGCATCTCGGTACTCAGGATGTGACGGGACGGGTGGCCTTGCTGGAAGGCGCAAGCCTTGCACCAGGTGGGCAGATGTTCGCGCAATTGCTGGTGAACGCGCCGGTGCTGGCGGTGAAGGGCGACCGCTTGATCCTGCGCGACCAAAGCGCCCAACGCACCCTCGGCGGTGGCCGGGTGCTCGACCCGTTCGCCCCGGCCCGCCAACGCCGCAGCCCCGAGCGATTGGCGCAGTTGCAGGCGCTGGCCACCACGAAGCGCCTTGAAGACGCGCTGCCGGCGCTGCTGGCCAACAGCGACACCGGGCTCGATCCCCAGCGTCTGGAGCGTCAGTTCAACCGTCCGCGTGCGACCTGGGTGTTGCCCGATGACGTGCGTTTGATCGAGACACGCCAAGGGCCGCTGCTGTTCAGCGCGGTACGCTGGGACGCCCTGAAAGCGTCGCTGCTGGAACACCTCGCACGCTTTCATCAACTCGAACCGGACCAAATGGGGCCGGACAGGGATCGCCTGCGTCGCTTCGCCGGCACCGCGTTGGAGCGGTCGACCTTTATCAGCCTGCTCGACGAATTACTGGCCAGCGGGAAGATCACCGCCAGCGGCCCATGGTTACATCTGCCCGATCACCAAGTGCGCTTGAGCGAGGACGACGAAACCCTGTGGCAGCAGTTACAGCCGCTGTTCGAACAGGCGGGTTTCGATCCGCCGTGGGTACGTGATCTGGCTAAAACGACGGGCCATGAAGAGGTCGTCGTACGTCTGCTGTTGCGCAAGATGGCGCGCTTGGGGCTGCTGCATCAAATCGTCCGTGACCTGTTCTACACCGACACGCTGCTGCGCCGATTGGCGGCTATGCTGGTGCAACTGGCCAGTGATGAACCGGTGATTCAGGTCGCCGCGTTTCGCGATGCCGTGGGCCTGGGGCGCAAGCGCAGCATTCAGATTCTTGAATACTTCGACCGGCTCGGCCTGACCCGCCGCTTTGGCGACCGACGCCAGCTGCGGCTCGATAATGCACTGGTTCAACGAACGGATGACTGAGTTCAAGGAAGGCAATCGCGCCCGGTGGCGCGGCCGGGCTTCAAACCCGGTTGGGGACGGCATCCGTTCCCGGGCCGGTTCGACTCCGGCTGCCTTCCGCCATTTCCTTATTTGGGCACTTTCATTCTGCATGAAATCTCTTGGTGCATTTTTTTGAACATTAATAGTGCGCGGATATTAATCAACACACCGAGCGGGACGCTTTGTATGACAAGGACAATAAAAATAATGAGTAGAAATTTCCCGCTTATAGGGCAAAAAACACACTTGAGTTGCTAAACGCACCATTTTTGTCCGCTCCAGAGTTGTGCAAGTGACACGTGGGAAAAACGTTTTACTGGTAGCCTCGATTTTTGTCTCAAAAATGGAATGAAATGTCTCCCTGATGTCTTTACGGAAGGGTTTTTCGTTTTTTATCAGTCGTAACAATAGTTGGGCACAGCCCTTGCAAAAGTACGTTCAAACCACCGCAAGTGTGGTTTTCAACGAAAAAAGATCATGGGGAACATTATAAATGGGGCGCCAGAAATCAAACCGCAAAGGCCAGACCTCTGGCGTCGGGACGCGTCAAGAGATGGCCGGAGTCATGAGGAATTTATTTCCGATTGTGACAGGAAGTTAACGACGCACACTGAGGTGCCTGATAGAAACAGTACTCACTAAAACAACGTAAGGCCTTATTTTATTGAAATAGCGAAGTGATAAGAAAATGCCGTCTGTATCGCGGCAAGGAGTGGGGTATGTCCCGAGCTTTTTTTAACGAAATGTATGATGCGAGTGGTGGCTGCCGCCCACATTACCAGGAGTTCGCGCGTTGGTTGGCGGACACACCTCTGGAGTTGCTGGATCAACGTCGTCGCGAAGCCGACCTGTTGTTCCACCGAGCCGGCATCACCTTCACCTTATACGGGGACGAGCAGGGCACCGAACGGTTGATTCCGTTCGACATCATTCCACGCAGCATCAAAGCCAGTGAATGGCAAACGGTCGAGCGTGGCTGCATTCAAAGGGTCCAGGCATTGAACATGTTCCTGGCCGACATCTACCACGGGCAACGCATTCTCAAGGAGGGCATCATTCCGGCCGAACAGGTGTTGGCCAACGAGGGTTATCAGGTCGCCATGCTGGGCCTGAATCTGCACCGCGGCATCTATGCCCACATTTCCGGGGTCGACCTGGTTCGCGACGGTGACGGCAGTTACTACGTGCTGGAAGACAACCTGCGCACCCCCAGCGGCGTCAGCTACATGCTCGAAGACCGCAAGATGATGATGCGTTTGTTCCCCGAACTCTTCGCCGCCCAGCGTGTGGCGCCCATCGATCACTACCCCAACCTGCTGCTGGACACCCTCAAGAGCTCCAGCCCGCTGGACAATCCCACCGCCGTGGTACTGACCCCCGGCCGCTTCAACAGTGCCTACTTCGAACATGCGTTCCTGGCCCGTGAAATGGGCGTGGAGCTGGTTGAAGGCGCCGATCTGTTCGTCCGCGACGATCACGTCTATATGCGCACCACCGCTGGCCCGAAACAGGTGGATGTGATTTATCGCCGCCTCGACGATGCCTATCTCGATCCGCTGTCGTTCAACCCGGACTCCATGCTCGGCGTGCCCGGCCTGATTGCCGCCTACCGCTCGGGCAATGTGGTGCTGGCGAACGCCGTCGGCACCGGCGTGGCCGACGACAAGTCGATCTATCCCTATGTCGGCGACATGATCCGTTTCTATCTTGATGAGGAGCCGATCCTGAAAAACGTACCAACCTGGCAATGTCGCAAACCGGAAGAACTGTCCCACGTGTTGGCGAATCTGCCTGAGCTGGTGGTCAAGGAAACCCAGGGTTCCGGCGGCTACGGCATGCTGGTCGGCCCGGCGGCCACGGCGGCGCAAATCGAGGACTTCCGCGCGCGCCTCAAGGCACGCCCTGAAGCCTATATCGCCCAACCCACCCTGTGCCTGTCGACATGCCCGACCTTTGTCGAAAACGGCATCGCCCCACGCCACATTGACCTGCGCCCGTTTGTGCTGTCGGGCAGCGAAACCCGTCTGGTGCCTGGTGGCCTGACCCGCGTGGCATTGCGCGAAGGCTCGCTGGTGGTGAACTCGTCCCAGGGCGGCGGCACCAAAGACACTTGGGTGGTGGAGGACTAAGACATGCTTTCAAGAACCGCTTCGGACCTCTACTGGATGTCCCGTTACCTGGAGCGCGCCGAAAACCTGGCGCGCATGCTCGAAGTCAGTTACTCGCTGTCGCTGATGCCCCAGGCCGGGCGCACCGATGGCCACGCCGAGCTGGCGATGTCGCTATTGGCCGCCGGCACCCTGGAGGACTACAACGAACGCTACGGCGAACTCAACACCGAGCGCATGCTGCACTTCTTCGCGCTGGATGAAACCAACCCCGGCAGTATCTATTGCTGCCTACGGGCCGCGCGGGCCAATGCTCACGCCGTGCGTGGACGCATCACTGCCGATATGTGGGAGAACATCAACGCCACCTGGCTGGAGATGCGCAATATCGCGGCCAATGGCCTGGGTCGATACGGCATCAGCCATTTCTGCGAGTGGGTCAAGGAGCGCTCGCATCTGTTCCGCGGGGCGACCTCGGGCACGATCATGCGCAACGACGCCTATTGCTTCATTCGTCTGGGGACCTTTCTTGAGCGCGCCGACAACACCTTGCGTCTGCTGGATGCGCGCTATGAAATGTTCGGCGAGGAGTCGGAGGAGGTGAGTGACAACTCCGCGCGCGGCTACTACCAGTGGAGCGCCTTGCTGCGAGCCTTGTCGTCCTTCGAGGCGTTCAACGAGCTCTACCGCAATGCGCCGGGCGCCGAGCAGGTTTCCGAGATGCTGCTGTTGCGCGCCAACGTCCCGCGTTCGCTGCACGCTTGCGTCGAGGAGCTGGACCAGATCCTGGCCAGCCTGCCGGGCAACAATGGTCGCCCGGCCCAGCGCCTGGCCGCCGAACTGAATGCGCGGCTGCGCTATACCGGGATCGACGAGATATTGGGTTCAGGCCTGCACCTCTGGTTGACCGATTTCATTGCCCGGATTCGCCACTTGGGCCAGACCGTTCACGAGTCCTATCTGGAGGTCGTATGAAACTGTCCATACGCCACGACACCACCTACAGCTACGCCGACGAAGTCTGCACCAGCATTCAGTTCCTGCGCTTGACGCCCAAGAACACCGAGCGCCAGCACGTTCTGGGTTGGCACCTGGAACTGCCGCGCCTGGTGCGCAGCCAGCTCGACCCTTACGGCAACGTCTTGCATGTATTGACGATGGACGAGCCCCACGGTGCCCTGGTGCTGACGGCCTATGGCGAGGTTGAAATCGACCAGACGCTGGATGTGGAGCACGACAGTCAGTCGCCGTTGCCGTTCCTGCGCACCAGCCCTCTGACCACGGCCGATGAGGCGCTGGTTGCTTTTGCCTTGCGACACTGCGGCACGCGGCGCGACCGGGCGGCGCTGATCGACTTGATGAACGGCCTGGCCGATCACATGGTCTACAGCCCGGGCGCAACCGCCGTGGACACCACTGCCGCCCAGGCGTTTGCCGCCGGGGCCGGCGTCTGTCAGGACCATACCCATGCGTTCCTGGCGTGCGCCCGCAGCCTGGGGATCCCGGCGCGTTATGTCTCCGGTTACCTGTGCACCGAAGATGAAAGCCATCTGGCCAGCCATGCGTGGGCCGAAGCCTGGCTCGACGACGGCTGGTACAGCTTCGATGTGACCAACCGCCTGGCCCGGCCCGAGCGCCATTTGAAACTGGCGGTGGGCCTCGATTACCTCGACGCCTGCCCGGTCCGCGGCATGCGTCGCGGCGGCGGGATCGAGCAGATGCAGGCACGGGTCCAGGTGACATCCCTGTTTCAGGTTCAGCACCCATAAAACGGCGGCACTCACTGTAACCGGCCATACCCTCCTGGACAGGGTATGGCCGTTCATTCCAAATTCATGAGTTCACTCCAATGACTTATTGCGTCGCTATGCACCTGGCCGACGGGCTGGTGTTCATCTCCGACTCACGGACCAATGCCGGTATCGACCAGATCTCAACGTTCCGTAAGTTGTTTATGTTCAGTACGCCTGGAGAGCGGCTGATCGTGTTGCAAACCGCGGGCAATCTGGCCACCTCGCAATCGGTGGTCAACCTGCTCAAGCAGCGCTGCAGTGGGGCTGGCCCGCATCTGTTGAATGTCCGCACGCTCTATGACGCCACCGTGCTGGTGGCCGAAACCATTCGCGAAGTCGTCGCCCGGGACCGCACAAAGTTGGCCGGCAAGACCGACTTGAGTTGTTCGTTTCTGGTGGGCGGGCAGATCGCGGACGGGCCCATGGACGTGTACAGCATTTACCCGCAAGGCAACTTTATTCAGGCGACCGAAGACACGCCGTTCCTGCAATTGGGTGAAAGCAAATACGGCAGGCCGATTCTGGACCGCAATCTGACATTTCGCACCTCGCTCGACGAAGGCCTGCGTTGTGGGCTGATCTCATTCGACTCGACCATGCACAGCAACCTGTCGGTGGGCATGCCCCTGGACCTGCTGGTGTACAGGAAAGACAGTTTTAGTCGTGCCCAAAGCTATCGCATCACGGCCGACGACCCTTACTACATCAGTATCCGTAAACGGTGGGCGGCCGGATTGCATGAAATGCTCGCCGCACTGCCGGAGCCTCCTGAGGCCTACATGAAGATGGGCTGACTATTGACCTCTTGTTCAGCCACCGCCCCGACTCAAGGGCGGTGGCATCAGGTTACAGAACGAAGAAGTTTCCAGTCGCCGCGACCAATAAACAACTATGACCTACGCTTATCCCCAGACGCATGCTCAACGAACAGGGGCTCCTCCCTGATCGACAACAACAAGAACGGTTATCCGGAGACGACTCATGTTTGCACTGGCCCGTCGATTCAGCAGCCACATCGCCGCGTTCATTACCGCCGCCGCGCTCGCATCCCCTGTTTTTGCGCTGGACACTGTCAAGTTCATGGCCCCGGGCTCGGTCGGGGGCGGTTACGACCAGACCGCACGGGTGCTGGGCAAAGCCATGGTCGAGGCGAAAACGGCCAAAGCCGTCACCTTCGAGAACAAGGGCGGTGCCGGCGGCACCTTGGGGTTGGCGCAATTTGCCAACGCCACCAAGGGCGACCCCGATGCCCTGATCGTGGTCGGCGCGATCATGGTCGCGTCCATCGAACAGAACAAACCGCAAATCACTTTGAAGGACGTGACACCGATCGCCCGGCTGTTTACCGAATACAACGTGATCGCCGTACGCGACGACTCCCCGTACAAAACCCTGGAGGACTTGCTCAAAGACCTCAAGGCCAACCCGTCCAGCATCAAATTTGGCGGTGGCTCCAAGGGTTCGATCGACCACATCGGCATCGCCGAACTGGCGAGCAAAATGGACATCCCCGTCAACAAGGTCAATTACGTTGCTTTCGCGGGCGGCGGCGAAGTCGTTGCCGCGGTGCTGGGGGGCCACATCACGGTGATCACCGGCGGCTACGCCGAGTTGGCCAAGTACGTGCAGTCCAAACAGTTCCGCTTACTGGCCATCGGCGCGCCCAACCGGGTTGAAGGCATCGACGCACCCACCCTCAAGGAGGGTGGCTACGACGTGACGATTGGCAACTGGCGGGGTGTTTACGGCGCAGCGGGCCTCACGCCTGATCAACGCAAAGCACTAACCGAAGCGGTGCTGACCGCTACCAAAAGCGACGTCTGGCAGGAAAACGTGAAAACCAATGCCTGGTCACCGAGCATTCTGACCGGGGATGATTTCGGCAAATTCGTCGACGAAGAGCATGGGCGCCTGCGCGCAATGCTGGTCAAGGTCGGGCTGCTTTGAGATGGCCGGGCGCTGGAGCGTAAAGCCGGTCCAACTGGCGATCGGCATCGGTGTTGTGGTCATCAGTGCGGTACTGGCGGTCGGCGCCTCGCGGTTTCCCCCCGAGATGGGGTTCGTCATCATGCCGGCCTACGTCTATCCCTACGCCGTCGCGGTGTTTCTGGGCGTCGTCGGTCTGTTGATGTGCTATCAGGCGCTCACCGGTGGTTTTCGCAACCTGCCCGACGACCACGAGACCACCCAGGCTCAGCCCGGCGGCAAGCTCGGCGCAACCTGGGTCACGGCGGGGCTGGTGGGCGTCGCCTTGCTCATTGCCTACATCGGCTTCGTGTTGGCCGCCGCGCTGCTGTTTGCCTGTTCGGCACGGGGCTTTGGCAGTCGCAGCCCGGTGCGGGACCTGGCCATCGGCATCGCCCTGACGCTGCCGATCTACTGGCTTTTCACCGCCGGGCTAGGGGTTTCCCTTCCGCCCTTGATCAACGCCTGGATCTGATCCGGGCCGAAGGAGGTCGACAAGGTGGACATTCTCTCGAGTCTGGCAACCGGCTTTGCGGGTGCGCTGGCGCCGATCAATCTGATGTGGGGTTTTATCGGCTGCTTGCTGGGCACCGCGATTGGTGTTTTGCCGGGGATCGGTCCGGCACTGACCGTCGCCTTGCTGCTGCCGATTACCGCCAAGGTTGATCCGACCGGGGCGCTGATCATGTTTGCCGGCATCTATTACGGCGCGCAGTTTGGCGGCTCGACCACCTCGATCCTGCTCAATACCCCGGGGGAATCGTCCTCCATGGTCACCGCCCTGGAAGGCAACCTCATGGCCCGCAACGGACGGGCAGGCCCGGCACTGGCGACGGCGGCTATTGGTTCATTTGTGGCCGGCACTATTGCGACGATCTTCCTGACGTTGTTCGCGCCCCTCGTGGCGACATTGGCGCTGAAGTTCGGGCCGGCGGAGTATTTCGCGATTCTGGTGCTGGCCTTCACCACGGTGTCGGCGGTGCTCGGTGCGTCGATGCTGCGCGGCTTTGCCTCATTGGGCATCGGCTTGACCATCGGTTTGATCGGCCTGGACTCGACCTCGGGCATTGCCCGCTACACGTTGGGGGTGCCCGAACTGGTCGATGGCATCGAAGTGGTGCTGGTTGCGGTGGGGTTGTTCGCCGTTAGCGAGGCTTTGTACGGCGTGCTCTACCAACATGAAGAATCCACCGGCCGACACCGTTTGACCTCGTTGTGGATGACCCGCGCCGACTGGAAACGCTCGATCCCCGCGTGGCTGCGGGGCACCCTGATCGGTTTTCCCTTTGGCTCCATTCCCGCCGGTGGCGCGGAAATCCCGACGTTCCTGTCCTATTCGACCGAACGCAAACTCAGCAAATACCCCAAAGAATTCGCCGCCAGCAAAGGCGAGGGCGCCATCGAGGGCGTCGCAGGTCCCGAAGCGGCCAACAACGCCAGCGCCACCGGTTCGCTGGTGCCGCTGCTGACCCTGGGCATACCGACCTCCGCCACGGCGGCGATCCTGTTGGCCGCGTTCCAGAACTACAACCTGCAACCGGGGCCGCTGCTGTTCCAGACCTCGGGCGAACTGGTCTGGACCCTGGTGGCCTCCTTGTACATCGGCAACGCCATCCTGCTGGTGCTGAACCTGCCGTTGGTGGGGCTGTGGGTCAAACTCCTGCAGATCCCACGGCCGTATCTGAACGCCGGGATTCTGGTGTTCGCCACCATCGGCGTGTACGGCATGCGCCACTCAACCTTCGACTTGTTTCTGATGCTGGGCATCGGCTGGGCCGGGGTGTTGATGCGGCGCTTCGACTTCCCCGTGGCCCCGGTGATCGTCGGCATGCTGCTGGGGCCGATGGCGGAAAAACAACTGCGCAACGCCTTGTCCATCAGCCAGGGCGACTGGATGATATTTGTGACGCAACCGATTGCGGCGTCGGTGCTGGTGCTGACGTTGTTGGTGCTGCTGGTGCCGTATTTGCTGCATAAACGCGGTATCAAATTGCATGAGGATGATTGAGCATACTGGGCAAACACACGTTTAGATCGTTCCCACGCTCCGCGTGGGAATGCCTCAACGGACGCTCCGCGTTCGGCTCTGGAAGGGACGCGGAGCATCCCGGGCTGAATTCCCACGCAGAGCGTGGGAACGATTATCGAGTAGCGCACAAATTTTCCGGAAGTTTCTGACAGAGTCTCCCGTTGCGGCACTGCAACTGCCTGACACCCCACTTGACCGGTCACAAGCACTGAAGTCGCATCACGAATCATGCCTGTCCGTATCTGCGCGCGGCGCAACTATTGGTTCAAGTGATAGTGACAATCAAGAAACGCAAGTTCTGCTTTGTCGGGCAGAGATGGAAAATCACCTCCATCCAAGGCGCTGCCCACGGAACGTACGCCAACAGCGCCCGTGATGCCGAGCCGTTGCTCAACGAACCAGACTTTTTATTTCAGGACTTCACCGATGCGCCTTTTATTTGCTCCTGCCATGGCTTTCGCCGCTTTGCTGCTGGCCGGTTGCGCCTCCGCGCCGAACGACCCGACGCTGACCTTGCAGACGAAAAAAACGCCTGCCGAGTACGCCGATTGCGTGGTGCCGAAATTGCAGGGCAGTGCACTGAACCCGACGGTCTCGCAAACCCAGCGCAGCTACCGGATCGTGGTGCCGAGCAAAGTCGCCGCGGACAACGTTCTGGAAGCCTACAAAGCCCCGAACGGCGGCAAGGTGTTTTTGTATGAGCGCCATTTGCTGGCGTCGAATGTCATGCCTTCGAGTTTCGAACGTGCCGCGCAGGAATGCCTGTAACCCTTAACCGCTTTGAAAAATGCTCCTTTGGTTGGCCGCAACCAACCAATTCTTTGCCCCGTACCTTAATCGGTTTCGGGGCTTTTTTTTTGCGTGCAGGTTTTGGGGGCAGGGGGCGGTTGCCGGTACTTGCGCCAGAGACATCAGCCGACCGGCTCGGCCTTGCAACTCATTGGCCCTGAGCCTGGCTTCTGGAAAAGCACCACGTCGCCGTCTTGCCAGAAGCTGTAGTTCCCCTGGTTATCCTTGCTTGTGTATCGGGTTCCCGAATCACTCGGCTCCTGGTTCAGGACGATCGAGGTGTTCGCCCATTTCAGGTACACGACACCTGGCTGCGTGGTAAAGAAGGTGGCGGCCACCAGCGGGTTAAGCCCTGTACAACGAAAAGCCAGGGGGCCTTCAGTGAGTCTGTCTGGATCTTTGGTTCTCACAATGGCCGAGCCTTGGCGCAGCTGGTGCGCGCGCTCGGCGTAATTGCGGATCGTGCACGCCTTGGGCGCAGGCGTGGAGGCACACTGATCGCGGGCATCGATCCAGAACTGCTGGTCGATCATGACTTTGTCTGGCCCCGGCACTGAATGTTCATCCGTGAGCGCCAGGCGATATAGACGCGTCAGTTCAATATCCATCTGTGCCAGTTGCGGATCGCGACAGATCAGCTTTTCGATGGCCGCCGTTGCCTCGGCACAGTCGAAGCTGGGCTTGAAGGTTGGCGCAGCAATTACACAGGTGCTCGCCGCCGCGCATACGCTGGCAGCGAGTAGACAGCGGAAAAGGGTCGTGACCGTTTTCATATTGGCTTCACCCAGATCATTACGTGATGCCCGGATTGCCATGGGGTTTTATCGATGCATTGAGCAGTGATTCGTTCGCATGGGTGTATCGCAGTGTAAGTCAGTGCTCGGAACTTGCCATACCGCCTGGCGGTGGCTGGTTTGTAGGAGGGTGTTTATCTCGCGGCTATCGGGGGCCGATTCCCGAGCTCCCGCCGTACGGCCAGTACCGTGCCATTGCGCAGTGCAACATCCCCGCCCGTCACCCACTGCCCGTCGAACCGGCACTAACCCGAGGCAGCGTTGTCAGTAGTTGTCGCCTGTACCGACGAAGATCGTTTCTGATCGCGGCACGTCAGGCTACGTTTTTTGTTTTTCCAATGCCTCAGGGCAAAACGTTCGCGATGGATTGCGTCTTGGACCGACTCTTTCTTTTGCGGGCGACATTCTATGGGTTTGCTTCTCGATCCGCGTCATGACATTGATGCCGCGTTATTAAGCTATCGCCGGGTATTCTGGTCGCTGGCGCTGTTCAGTGGCGCGATCAACCTGCTGGTGCTGGTGCCGTCGCTCTACATGATGCAGGTGTACGACCGGGTTCTTACCAGTCGCAATGAAACCACTTTGTTCATGCTCACCTTGATCGCCCTGGGACTGTTCATGTTCAGCGCCGTGATCGAGTGGGTACGCGGCGAGGTGATGATCCGCATGAGTGCGGGGCTGGACGATGCCCTGGGCGAGCGGATTTTCGACGCTGCCTTCGCCCGCAGCCTACGCGAGCACAACGCTAACCCGGCGCAGGTGCTCACCGATTTGGCGACGCTACGGCAGTTGATCACCGGCCAGGGTCTTATCGCTTTGCTCGATGCACCCTGGCTGCCGATCTTCCTGCTGGTGGCGTTCATCTTTCATCCCTGGTTCGGCGTGCTGACGCTGGTTCTCGCCCTGGTGCTGATCGGTCTGGCATTGTGGGGTGAGTGGGCGACTCGAACGCGTCTGGATGAAGCCAATCGGCTGGGCGTGCAGTCATCGACTTATGTAAACAGCACGTTACACAATGCCGAAGTCATCCAGGCCCTGGGCATGCTCGGGCCGTTGCGCCAGCGCTGGAGCCTGCTGCAGCAACGCATCATTGCCGCTCAGGCCCATGCCAGCGACCGCAGTGCGCGTATCACTTCGACCACTCGTTTCGTGCGCATCTCCGGGCAGTCGCTGGCCCTGGGCCTGGGCGCGTTGCTGGTGCTCGAAGGCCAACTGTCGGCGGGCATGATGATCGCCATGTCGCTGTTATTGGGACGTGCCTTGGCGCCGGTGGAAATCGCCATTGGCTCGTGGAAGCAATTCAACTCCGCCCGCCAGAGTTACCAGCGTCTGAGCCAACTCCTTGCCCAGCACCCGCGTGAGCCTCTGCGCATGCCGTTGCCGCCGCCCACCGGCGCGGTGCGCCTGGAGCAGCTCTATGTGGGGCCGCCCGGTGCCTCGCAACCGATTCTGCGGGGCATCAATTTACGCTTGGCCAAAGGTGATGTGCTGGCCGTTGTCGGCCCCAGCGCCAGTGGTAAATCGACACTGGCCAGGGCGCTGGTCGGAGTATGGCCGGCCATGGGCGGATCGGTGCGCCTGGACGACGCCGAGATCAGCCAATGGTCCCATGACGCGCTGGGCCCGCACCTCGGATACCTGCCGCAGGACATCGAACTGTTCGACGGCAGTGTGGCCGACAACATTGCCCGCTTCGGTGAACAGGACGCCGACAAGATCATTGCCGCCGGGCGTCACGCGGGCATTCACGAGATGATCCTGAGGTTCCCCAAGGGGTACGACACGCCGCTCGGCCCCGGCGGGCTTGGTTTGTCCGGCGGACAAAAGCAGCGCCTCGGCCTGGCCCGCGCGCTCTACGGGCGCCCGTCGCTGATCGTGCTCGATGAGCCCAATTCCAACCTCGACGACGCCGGAGAGCTGGCGCTGGTGCAGGCCATCAGTGTGCTCAAGGCGGCTGGCAGCACCGTGGTCCTGATTACCCACCGGCCTAATGTGCTGGCGGTGGTCGATCACATCCTGGTGCTCAAGGACGGCACTCAACAAGCATTCGGTCCTCGGGATCGGGTGCTCAAGGCCTTGATGCCGGCGCCTAGACCGGCCGCGGTCAGGGAGGATGGCGAAGATGCGTGATTTGACCCCCGAGGCGCAAACGTGCAGCGAGCAGGGCCTGAGCGTGCGCAGCACGACAACGCTGCCCAGCGCCAGTACCGACGCCGGCGGTGCGGCGCGTTATGGTTTGGGTTTCCTGGTCCTGACGCTGGGCGGCTTCCTGCTCTGGGCCTGCCTGGCGCCGCTCGACCAAGGTGTCGTGGGCAGCGGCACCGTGGTGGTGGCGGGGGAGCGCAAAGCTGTGCAGTCGTTGGTCGGCGGAGTGGTGGAAAAGCTGCTGGTCAGCGATGGCGATCGCGTCACCCAGGGGCAGGTGCTGGTGCAACTCAACACGGTGCAGGCGCAGTCGCAACTGGACGTGACCCTGGGCAAGTTGCTCAACGATCGCAGCGTCGAGGCGCGATTGATTGCCGAGCGCCTGGGGGCTGCCGAAATCCAATGGCCCGCCGAACTGCTGGAGCGTGCCGACGAGCCGCGGGTCAAGGCGGCCATGGCCTTGCAGAGCCAGTTGTTTCTGACTCGCCGCGCAGAGTTGGGCAGCCGCTTGCAAATCATCGAACACGAAGCCGCCGCATTGCAGCAGCAGTTGCTTGGCTACGAAGGCGTCAAACGCAACTACGACGCGCAGATGCGCTTTCAGCGACAAGAACTCGAAGGCCTGCGTGATTTGGCCCGTGACGGCTATGTTCCGCGTAACAAACTCTTCGAGGCCGAGCGCAACGCGGCCCAACTGGCTGGGCAGATCGCCTCTGGCGTGGGTGATGTCGGCAAGACCCGCCAGGCGATCAACGAAAGCCGGCTCAAGGCCCTGCAGGCGCAACAGGAATTCCGCCGCGATGCCGAAACCCAGCTCAGCGAGGTCTCTGCCGAGGCGGCCGGTTATGCCGATCAGATTCGTGCCTTGCAGTTTGAAGTCGACAACGGCGCTATCCGGGCGCCGGTGTCCGGGCAGGTCATGGACGTGAGCATCCACACGGTCGGGGGCGTTACCCAGGCAGGGCAGACCCTGATGCAGGTGGTGCCGCTGGATGCGCCGATGGCGATCACCGCGCGTTTCGAGCCGCTGATGGCCAATAAACTGCGCCCGGGTCTGCCGGTGCATGTGCATTTCACCGCCCTGCAACGGGTGGATACGCCGACCGTCACCGGCACGGTGACTACGGTGTCGGCGGACCAGTTGATCGATGAACAGACGCACCAGCCGTACTTCTCCGCCAAGGTCGAGATTCCCGCCGACACCGTCGCCTCGCTGCAGGCCGCCGGCCTGCTGGTACGCCCCGGCATGCTCGCCGATGTCACGGTGGTAACGGGCGAACGCACCTTGATGAACTACCTGATGAAACCACTACGCGAACGCTTGCTTGCGGCCTTCAAAGAGGAATGAGCATGATCGATCGGTTCCGTTATAGCGCCTGCCTGTTATTGAACCTGTGTACCGGTTGGGCGGCGATCAGTCCCGTCTGGGCTGCCGAGGAGGCGCTGAGCCTGACCGCCGCCTACGATGCCTCGCGCCTCAACGACCCGACCGTACAGTCGGCCACCCACGCCTTCGATGCCTCGCAACATGAAGAGGCGATCGGTCGCGGTGGTCTCTACCCGCAAGTGTCGCTGACGTCGCGTTATGGCTACGGCGGACGCACCGACGGCGGCGACGATAGTGGCTACGTCAACAGTAACGATTACCAGGCGAACAACGTCACCCTGGTGGCGCAACAACCGCTCTACGACAAGGGACGCTGGGCGGCGTATCAGGAGGGCAAGGCGCGGGGGCAGTTGGGTACGCAGCTGTTCGATGTTGCCGGCCAGACCCTGTACGACCGGGTGGCCAAAGGGTATTTCGACGTCGCCCGGGCCGAGAATGAGATCAAGTTGATCGCCCAGCAAAAGGCCGCCATCAATGGCTTGGTCACACAGAGCAAAAAGCTTTTTCAGGGCGGTCAGGGCGCGATCACCGACATCGATGAAGCCCAGGCGCGACTCGATCTGGTGGAGGCTCAGGAGACTGAAGCCAAGGCCCGACGCGTAGCTGCGTTGCGGGCCTTGGCCGGTCGCGCCAGTGTGCCCATCGACGACATTCAGCCAATGCGCGAAGAACTGCCCACCGGTAGCCCGATTCCGCCGGAGCGCGATTTACCGTACTGGACGGCGATTGCCCGTGAAGCCAGCCCCGATCTGGCGGCCCGGCTGGCGGCGGTGAAAGTCGCCGAGGCCCAGGCCGACAGCCAGCGCGCCGGGCATTATCCGACCTTGTCGCTGACCACTCAGTTGACTCACCGGGAAACTCGCCAGTATCAGGAACTCGATCCGCGTCAGGACACTTATTACGTGGGAGTGCAGCTGGATATTCCGTTGTATCGAGGCGGGACGGTACGCGCCTCGGTGGCGAAGGCCGAAGCACAATTGGCTGGCGCTCAGTCCGACTACGACGTACAGCGTCAACAGTTGGCCGAGGATATCGAGACCGATTATCTGGGTGTCGTTGCCGGGTTCGCCAAGAGCAAGGCGATGCAGCGGGCGGTGGAGTCCAATCAGCGGGCGCTGACCTCCACGGAAAAAGGCTTCCAGGGTGGCGTGCGTACCACGGTGGACATTCTTGATGCGCAGCAGCGGGTGTTCCAGGCCCGTCGAGACCTGCTCAACACCAAGCTCGACATGCTGCAAAGTTATGTGAGCCTGCACACCCACACCGGCCAGATGAACCGCGCGGTCCTGGAGCAGGTGCAAAGCCTGTTCTGAGAAATGAAGCAGGGGTGAGATTGACGCTGCACCCACCAGAATGCAAAGTCCTGTGGGAGCGAGCAGGCTCGCTCCCACAGGTTGTGGGCGTGACTCAGGCTGTGAAATCGCTGGCGTGCAGCTCCTTGACACCCACCAGTTCAAATTCGAACTCGGGGGTGGCGTCGGCGTTGACACTGCCATAGAGAATGCCATCGGCAAAGCGCAGTTGGCCGGTGGCGTTGGCAGGGTCGAAGGCGTTGCTACCGATAAAGGTGAAGGCGTCGACAGCGGTGGTCTGCGGGTTGGCGTCCAGGCCGGTGAAGTCCAGATGATCGCCCTCGGTGCTCTGGAAATCGTGGATCACATCGCGCAAAACCCCGACGCCCATGTCCGACAGCACACCAAACGCATAGGTATCCGCGCCAGTGCCACCGGTGAGGTTGTCGGTGCCTGCACCGCCGATCAGCCGGTCATTGCCCGCACCACCAGACACTGTGTCATTGCCCTCGTGCCCGTCCAGCATGTTGTTGCCGCCATTGCCGGTGATGATGTTGTGCCGCTCATTGCCGGTGCCATCGATGTCCGACACACCGGTAAGCACCTGGTTCTCGAGATTGGCGCCCAGTGTCCAACTGACTGAGGACTGCACCGTATCAATCTGCGAGGTCGAGGTGTTGGTTTCCACCACACTGTCAAACGCGTCATCGACCACATAGGTGTCGTTGCCATCGCCACCGGTCATGGTGTCGGCGCCCAGGTCGCCATCCAGCGTGTCGTTGCCCGAGCTACCCACCAGAGTATCTGACTGGTCGGTGCCGGAAATCATCCCGCCCTGATTCTGAGCATTGTCGAAAATGTCCTGCACGCTGTTGTTGTCGTTGGGGTTGCCCTGGAAGCCAAGGTCATCGGCAATGTAGTCGGCCAGGCGCTGGCCGACGATCTCCGCCGATTCCTCGTGCAGGTGCCAGACGTCGTCGGGATACACCAGCGGATCGACTTCGTAGCGCAAGGGAAGGTCGGTGTAATCCACTGCCAGCTTGACATCGGTGCGCTCGGCGGCGATGGCTTCCTGGGCGGCGCGGACATAACCAACCCCCTCGACGATGGAGGCAATCTTCTCTTCGGAGTAACCACGGGCACGCGCGGCGTCCTCCTGGTAGTGACCGGTTTCCATCATGTACACGCTGAAGCTGCCGAACTGGGCATGCAGGTAATCAAACACCTTCAGGGTCGCGGCCTTGTAGGCCGCCGCTGCCGCTGGTTTGTCCGTGGCGCGGCCGATTTCCTGGGCCGCTTCCTCGCCCTGGCCCCAAATGATGCCCATGGTGACGTTATCGATCGATTGCAGTTCGGTAAGCTGGTCCCGTAGCAACGCTACGGCACGCAGTAGCGCAGGCCCGGGTTCGTTGGTGTCGGTCAGCCACCAGCACAACTTGAGTTCCTCGGCGCTCAGGGTCGACAGGCCGTTGACGGTGCTGCCGCCGACCGCGATGTCGATGCCATTGCCATCGGCATCGGTGAATTGGCTGCGCACGTCATAGGGGGTGTAGCGGTCCAGGTCATTGACCAGCATCGAGGTGCCGGACTGATCGTCGTCCTCGGTCATGCGCAGCAGGCGCGCATTGGATTGGCCGAGGGTGGGCAGGTAGAGGATGTCCTGCTGGGCGCGTTCGCCGAACACAAAGTCGCTGGCGGTCAGTGTGTTGAGGTAGTTGCCGTTAAGGGCGATTTCAAAACGATTGCCATCGGCATCCGCTTCGGCGGACTTGATGTAGGTCTTGTCGCCGGCCGCGTTGAGGGTCGTGTACAGCGTGTCGTTGCTGCCATCGCCGAGGCCGAGAAAGCCCAGGTCCGACACATCGATCTTGTCGACACCCACGGTGAAGTCATAAACCGTGTCGGTGGCCGTGATACCCCCCGTGTCGTAGTCGCGGAAGCTATCGAGCACGTTGGTATAGCGGAAGGTATCGGCACCGTCGCCGCCGTACAGCGAATCGCGTCCGGCGCCGCCGTCGAGGGTGTCGGCGCCGGCGTCGGCCTTGATCGTGTCGTTGCCACCGAGTCCGAGGATCAGGTCTGCATCCGCAGTGCCGTTGAGGGTTTCGGCGTTGTTGGTGCCGGTAACGGTGTTGGCGGGCGCATCGGCCACGACCAGGGCGAAGCTATCGCTGACCGATGCACCGGCCGGGTCCGTGGCCTTGACCAGCACGTTGTAGTTGCCGGACGCGGTGCTGGTCGGCGTGCCGCTGAAGGTCAGGTTGGTGGCATTGAAACTCAGCCACGCGGGTAGGGCACTGCCATCGGCCAGGGTTGCGGTGTAGGTCAATACATCCTGGTTGGCGTCGGTGAAGCTGTCATGGGTCACGGTGTAGCTGAACGGCGTGCTTTCGATGGCATTCTGATCGAGAAGCGGGATGGCCACGACCGGCGCCACGTTGCTGGGGGGGCTCTGGTCGGCGAAGACAAAATGACTGGCTGTCAGGCTGCTCACCAGGTTGCCCGCCAGCGACATTTCGAAGCGGTTGCCGTTGGCGTCGGCGGTGAGATCCTTGAGGTAGGTGCGGTTGCTCGAAGCGCTGTAGGTCACTTGCAGCGTATCGTTCAGGCCATTGCCCAGGCCGGTGTAACCGAGCGCGGAGACATCGATCTTGTCGGCCGCCACGTCGAAATCGAGGATCTGGTCACTGACGCTGGAGGAGCTGGTGCGGTAACTGTCGAGTGTTGAAGTGTAGCGGAACACATCGGCACCCGCGCCGCCGGTGAGTTTGTCCGCACCGGAGCCACCGACCAGGATGTCGTTGCCCGCGCCGCCGTTGAGGGTGTCGTTACCGGCGCCACCGAACAGTTGTTCGTTGGCTGCGGTGCCGGTCAGCGTGTCGTTGTTCGGCGTGCCATTGATCACCGTGGGGGCGGCGGGTACGTCCTGCACAGCGAGGGTAAAGCTGTCGCTGACGGTGGCGTTGCTGCTGTCGGCCGCGGTGACCTGTATGGAATATGTGCCCGACGCGGTGTCGCTGGGTGTGCCACTGAACGTACGGCTGGCTGCATCGAAAGTCAGCCAGCTGGGCAGGGCGCTGCCATTGGCCAGTTTGGCGGTGTAGCTGAGGCTGTCATTGTCCGGATCGGTGAAGCTGGTGGCCGGTACCACGTAGCTGAAGGGGGTGTTCTCGCTTGCGCTCTGATCCAGCAGCGGCGTGGCCAGCACTGGCGCCTGGTTGGTCGATGACGACGTGGCGAAGACGAAGTTGGCGCTGGTCAGCTTGTCGAGGTAATTGCCGCCCAGCGCCACCTCGAACCGGTTGCCATTGGCGTCAGCGGTCAGGGACTTGATGTAAGTCTTGGTGCCGGTACTGTTGAGCGCCAGGTACACGGTATTGTTCTTGCCATCCCCCAGGCCGGTGAAACCCATGGCCGAGAGGTCGATCTTGTCGGCGGTGATATCGAAATCGGTGATCAGGTCGCCAAGGTTGGCACCGCCGGTGTTGTAGTTGCGGTAACTGTCCAGGCGATTGGAGAACACAAAGACGTCCGCTCCGGCGCCACCGGTGAGGGTGTCCATACCGGCACCGCCGTCGAGCTTGTCGTCGCCCGCGCCGCCATTGAGGCTGTCATTACCCGCCAGGCCGAGCAGGGTGTCGGCCGAATCACTGCCCAGCAGCGAGTCGTTGCCGCTGGTGCCGGTGACCACACGATTGAAAATGAAATGGCTCGCGGTCAGGGTACTGGCGAGGTTCCCTGAGAGTATCAACTCGAAGCGATTGCCGCTGGCGTCGGCATCGTAGTCCTTGATGTAGGTGCGGTCACTGCTGGCGCTGTAGCTGACCTGCAGGGTTCCGCCATGGCCATTGCCCAGGCCGGTGAAACCGAGGCCGACGAGGTCGATCTTGTCCTGGGTGACATCGAAGTCGGTGATAATGTCATCGAAGCTTGCGGTTGCGTTGCGGTAACTGTCGGACTGAGCGGCATAACGGAACGTATCGGCGCCAGTACCGCCGGTGAGTTTATCGATACCTGCACCGCCCACCAGAATGTCGCTACCGGCCCCACCATTGATGGTGTCATTGCCGGCACCACCGTAGAAAATCTCGCTGGCGGCGCTGCCCAGCAAGGTATCGTTACCAGCCGTGCCTTGCACGGTAGTCATCGGTATCGTGGCGCTGACGTAGCTGCCGTCACCATAGACCAGCGTGGCACCCTTGCTGGTGTGACTGATGGTGTTGCCAATAATAGCGTTGCGATCAGTGCCGTCTTCATTGCGCTCTGCAACGCCGTAGGTCGACAGGTTGCTGCCGGTGATGATGTTGCCCTGGATGGTGTTATCGCTGCCGTTAAAGTACTTGCCGGACACGCCCAGGGTGTCGTCGTAGGACTGGATGATGATCTCTGGTACGGGGTTGACCAGGGAATTGTTGTTGAGCGTGTTGTCCATGATCTCGACGTGGTTGCTGCCGTAGATGCGGATCCCGGCGCTGGCGTTGTCGTGAATGTCGACGCCGCTGACGGTGACCTCGCTGGACAGTTTGATCAGCACCCCTTCGGCGCCGTTGCCGTACACCTCGCCACCGGTGATGGTGATGTTGCTGGGGGAGGGGATGTTCTCGCTGCCACGCTGCACCACGATGCCACTGCCGCCGTTGTTGTAGGCAATGTTATTGGTGAGCGTGAAGTCGTGGGTGCTGGTCACGACGTTGAAACCGTGTCGGTCGTTGTCGTAGGCGACGTTGTTTTCGAAGGTGCTGTTACTGAGGAAGTCAGCGACGAAACCGTCCAGGCCGTTGCCGTGGGACACGCTGTTCTTGATGACCATGTTGACGGTCTGCTCGTGGGGGTCGAAACCGTACCCGGAGCAATCCTTGATCTCGACGCTGTCGAGGGTGACGTTGGAATCGTAGCCTTCTTCGCCGGGAATGTAGCCGTTGAACCAACCGTCGACCTTGCCCGTGGTGTTGTCACGGTTGCCGTCGATGGTGAGGTTGCTGACGCCGAAATCGTGGGTTTCCTCGCCATAGGCGGAGCGGATGACTCCCGTGATCTTGGTGTCGGAGCCGTCAGCCACCTTGACGGTGGTTGCGCCCATGCCGTCGCCGTACAGATAGACGTTGCTCTTGAGCATCAGGCAGCCGTCGGAGGGTTCCTCACCTCCCGAAACGATATAAGTTCCGGTGGGCATGTATACCTGCCCCCCGCCTGCGGCGGCGGCCGCATCAATTGCACTTTGTATCGCCGCTGTGTCGTCAGTGATGCCATCTCCTTTGGCGCCAAAATCTTGTACGTTGAAAATCATGAGTTTATCTCCGTATCAGGCTAAAACCTCGACAGATGCCAATATTCCATCGGCAGCCACCGTGTTAAGACCCAACGGAGCGAGAAAGTTGTGACCGCATATCGGGGAATGTGTCAAAAAGCCGGACTGACTGATCAGCGGTTGGGAGGTGTTTCAGAAAAGTAACAGTTTTTTGGCGCTTGATCAGGTAGTGAGCAACACCCTGGGATAGGACCGGGGAGGGGCTTTAATTACAGCGGCGCCCCGCAGTCGAAGCGGGAGCCTGATGCTGGTATGCAGTTAAGTCATCCAAAGGATGGCGAAAGAAATTTGCATTCTCCAGATTCGCACATCCATACAATCGCTCTGCTCCAACGAGACCGAAAATAGCGTCTCTCAAAACATATCTGGAGAAGTGTTATGGCAACCGCAAAAGCAGTACCAGGCAAAGGCCTGATTGATCCGAGCAACCACGCTCTGATCCTGATCGACTTCCAGTCACAGATGTCATTTGCGACTAAATCCATCGACGCTGTATCACTCCGTAATAACGCTGCACTGATCTCGAAAGCAGCGAAGGAATTTGGCGTTCCTGCCATTCTTACCACCGTCGCCGAAAAAAGCTTTTCGGGCCCCATGTTTGAAGAAATTACCTCGGTCTTCGCCGGCCAGGAGCTGATTGATCGGACCAGCATGAACACCTGGGAGGATGAGCGTATCGCCGTCGCCGTGAACAAGATCGGACGCAACAGAATCGTTCTTGCCGGTCTCTGGACCTCGGTCTGCATCGTTGGACCGGCGATCTCGGCGCTTGAACAAGGCTTCGAGGTCTACATCATTTGCGATGCGTGTGGCGACGTTTCAGATGAGGCTCATGAGCGCGCTATCGAACGTATGATTCAAGCGGGTGCGCGTCCGATGACCTCGCTTCAATACCTGCTTGAACTGCAGCGTGACTGGGCTCGCAGTGACACCTATAACGAAACGGTGAAAACCTCCATCGCTCACGGTGGCGCTTATGGTCTTGGTTTGATTTATGCCAAAACCATGTTTAACGCATCGGAAGGTCACTGATCTGTATTGCGCCTCTTCCCTGACAGGGGATGAGGCGCAATACCTCCCGACTGAAAGGGCTAGCATAAAGTCGGTGCCGGGTGGCTGATGACCTCCGTTGTTGTTCGACAGCACCACGATGGGGAAAAGGCTGCCGTGGAAGCGGTGGATGTACTGTCGATAATTCGAGTCGTCTGTTGGCTTTCCGGATTAACCTGGCTGAATTATCCGAAATTATGGCTCAGTGATAATTATCGCTGAGCCATAATTTTTTGCTTCTCTGTTTCAGGTCTCGCCAACACCACTGAGAGGTTTGCGCAGCTGAATGCTGGTGAGGACTTCTCAGCTAGTAATGCTTTGACACTATTTAAGCCGCATCCAGCCATTAAAAAAAACCCCCCTTACTCCCAGATATCATGATTTTTCACAAGCATGAGCCTTCCATATAGTCCTCCCAAGCCCACTTGGAACACGGTTGTGTTTCCCTTGATGCGAGACAATTTTATGGAAAACAAGAAAAGCGCCGTCCAAGCTTCAGAGGTCGGGATGGGGACTCGGGTCGTATGGGGAGGAGAGCAAATTCAACATCCCTACAATGCGACCCAGACACCCATCGTGGTCAGTGCTGCCTATGGCTATGACGATATCGATAAGTGGTATGACGTGGCATTGGGAAAGGAGCCCGGCTTCATTTACAGCCGGATGAGCAATCCCACTGTCTCCGTCTTAGAAGATAAACTCTGTGAGCTCGAAAACGCAGAGTCGGCCGTAGCTTTCAGTACTGGAATGGCCGCAATCAGCGGTGTACTGCACACCTTCCTATCCTATGGGCAGCGTGTGATATCTACGCGTGACAGCTACGGTGGTACGAACAAAATTTTTGAGGAGTTTCTTCCACGCATGGGTGTGGAGGTAACCCTTTGCGATACGCTCGACACCGTGGCACTTGAGCAGGAGATCGCTAAAGGCTGCAGTGTCCTGTATCTGGAAACACCTACGAACCCGACGCTGAAAATCGTTGATATTCGGCGCCTTGTTGCCGCGGCGAAGCGAGTGGGCGCTTTGGTTGTTGCGGACAATACATTCGCGACGCCTCTGAATCAGAATCCGCTCGCTTTAGGCGTTGACGTGGTTGTGCACAGCGCGACCAAATTCCTGTCCGGTCATGGGGATGTACTCGGCGGCGTGGTGTGCGGCGCCGAGCATCTGATGTCTAAAGTCCGCCATTACCGCGAAATCAATGGCGCCTCGCTGGATCCTTTTTCGGCGTATCTAATCATCCGAGGCATCAAGACTCTGGCTCTGCGTCTTCGCCAGCAACAGGCGAGCGCGAAGCTTTTGGCCGAGTACCTCTGTACCGAACCGCTGGTTGAGTCGGTGAACTATCCGGGGCTGCCTCAACATCCAGGTCATGACATCGCTCGTTCGCAAATGAACGGATTCGGAGCCATCGTCAGCTTCGTGCTGAAAGGAGGCATGGACACAGTGACTCGTTTGCTACCGCTGCTCAGATATGCGCATCGGGCGGGTAATCTGGGCGCTGTCGAGACCATCTATGGGCCGGCTCGGACGACCAGTCACGTGGAAAATACCTTGGAAGAACGTCAGGCACTTGGAATCTCCGAAGGTTTGGTTCGAGTGTCCGTAGGTATTGAAGATTCAGCAGATTTATTGGCTGACCTAAAACAAGCCTTCGCTTTAGTGCGAAGTAAATACGCTGATGCAAGCCGTAACGCTGACAGTGCCCAACGTTTCATTGAGGTAGAAACCTGAATACGGGCAGGACGCTCGAGATTCATCTTAAGCCCTTCATGAAGAATGAAAATAATAAAATCCAGCGACGACAAATTTGTACTGCCCAACAGCCAGTTACAAGGCGTTTGTCCGAACATTTCATGAGAATAAAACTATGTCCACGCATATTGAAGATCATCAGTCCGACCCAAACTCGCGTTTCAAAAAGGAAATGCAAACACGCCACATCGTTATGTTAGCGTTGGGCGGTGTAATCGGTACGGGGTTATTCCTTACCTCCGGTTACACGGTTAATCAGGCAGGCCCACTCGGTGCAGTGATCGCTTACATCATCGGGGCAGTGATGGTGTATTTAGTCATGGTCTGTCTTGGTGAGCTGGCTGTACAGATGCCAGAAACCGGATCTTTCAGCAGCTACGCAACGCGGTACCTGGGCCCAGGCACAGGCTATACGGTGGCTTGGCTTTACTGGCTCACCTGGGCGGTAGCCATCGGTTCAGAGTTTACCGCCGCGGGCATACTGATGGTTCGGTGGTTTCCTGATACACCGGTCTGGATTTGGAGCGCGCTGTTTGCCATCGCCGTTTTCTTAAGCAATGTTGTTTCTGTTCGGTGGTTTGCGGAGACTGAATTTTGGCTTTCGCTGATTAAGGTGCTGACCGTTATCACATTTATTGCGATTGGCGGAGCGGCAATTTTCGGTCTTATTCAAGTACAGAGTTTGCAGGGGGCGGGACTTTCCAACTTCACACGTGAGGGGCTTTTTCCTACTGGGTTTTTACCCATTGCAATGACCCTCCTGGCTGTTTCATTCGCATTTTCCGGAACTGAGCTGATCGGGATTGCGGCAGGTGAAGCGCAAGATCCACAAACTAGCGTGCCCAAGGCCATCCGCACGACAGTGGTACGTTTGGCGCTGTTCTTCGTGGGGACCATTTTCGTCCTTGCGACGTTACTGCCACGAGAGCAAGCGGGGCTCGTAGAAAGCCCGTTCGTGATGGTGTTTGAGCTGATTGGCATCCCATACTCTGCCGACATTATGAACTTCGTCATTCTCACGGCACTGATTTCCGCCGCTAACTCGGGGTTGTATGCAGCGTCCCGAATGCTGTGGACATTGAGTGATCAAGGACATATGCCTAAGCGCTACGCCAGGCTCTCCAGTCGGGGTGCACCGGTGAACGCCATCGTTCTTAGTATGGCGGGTGCAGTGGCTTCTCTGCTCAGCAGTGTGTTTGCCCCTGATACGGTTTACTTGGCCTTGGTGTCCATTTCCGGTCTGGCGGTCGTGGTCGTGTGGATGAGCATTGCTGCAAGCCAGATCGCGTTCCGTCGTCAATATGTCGCTAATGGCGGACGAGTTGAAGACCTGCATTTCCGTGTACGCGGCTATCCATGGGTGCCTATTGGTGCACTGTTGTGTTGTCTGCTGGCCTGTGTGGGTATCGCTTTTGATCCTGAGCAGCGAGTGGCGCTTTACTTCGGCCTTCCCTTTATCGCGTGGTGTTACTTCGTTTACTGGATCACTCGAAACAAGAGAGCAGAGCGGTTGGCTTTAGCCGCAGCAGTTCATTCCTCTGGCACCGTGTGAGTTTTTCAGGCAATGATCGAGCATAGATAAAGCCCTGATGAGGTTGCGCCGATGAGTCAAAAGTCACTACCACCCTTGAACTGGTTGAGGGCATTCGAAGTATCGGCGCGTTGTTTAAACTTTACCCACGCGGCGCAAGAGCTCCATTTGACTCAAGGGGCTGTGAGTCAGCAGATCCGTCAGTTAGAAAGTCACCTCGGTGTGGCGCTGTTCAAGCGCTTACCTCGAGGGCTTGGCTTGACCGAGGAAGGGCAGTCGTACCTGCCTGTCGTACAAGACGCGATCAGTCGCCTTGCAGTCGGCACGAACGAGATTTTCGGCCAGCGCAATCGAAGACATTTGAAGGTGCGCGGCAGCCTTTCCTTTCTCCACTATTGGTTGGCCCCCAGGCTCGCGGATTTTTCTCGGGAGTATCCCCAGATTGATATTCGATATATCAGCAATATTTGGGTGAAAGAACCGGACGGCGAGGATGACCTGGAGATTCGCTGGGGATGCGGTGAGTGGTCGGGCTTGCACGCTCAGCGGTTGACTTGGGACATCCTTCAGCCTGTTTGCTCCCCAAAGCTCATGGCCAACTCACCCATACATGAGCCACGCGACTTGATGAACCATTCTCTGCTTCACGTGTTGGGGTACGAAGAAGGTTGGGGTTACTGGTTAAAACGAGTTGGTGCAGACGACGTCGACTACTCCCGTGGCCTTCAGTTTGACACGCTGATTTCCACGATCCGCCTGGCCGAATTGGGGCAGGGCGTTGCGCTGGCACGGTCTTCCGTGGTCGAGGATTTGCTTAAGAGCGGGCAATTGGTTGCGCCATTCAATTACCGAATCGAGGCAAGCGAATCCTTTTATCTGGTGCACGAACAGAACGAAGTGCTATCGCCTGATGCCGCACATTTTTCTACCTGGCTGGTGGCGCAAGCCCATCGCCTTTTATAAAACTGATTTGGAGTTGCCATGGATTATGTAAGCACTCGCGGCGGCGACATGCGTGCTGATTTTCGCGGTGTGGTTCTGTCGGGGCTCGCCGAAAATGGTGGTCTCTATGTCCCAGCCAGTTTGCCTGTCTTCACCGAGAAACAGATTGCCAGCTGGTCGTGGCTGCCGTTTGATGAGTTGGTTTGGCGAGTGATTTCGCCTTTTGTCGGCTCTTCCATAGACGAAAGCACCCTGCGTGCCTTGCTCAGTGACAGCTATCAACAATTCAAGCACCGCGCTGTTACGCCGCTTGAGCAGATCGGGCATAACGAGTGGATACTCCAGCTGTTTCATGGCCCGACCGGTTCTTCCAAGGATTTCGCCGCGCAATTGCAGTCGCGCCTGGTTGAGCATTTTCTGGAAGAGGTCGGTAAAGAAGCGTTGGTAGTCGGTGCAACTAACGGTGATACCGGCGTCGCGGCGCTTGAAGCCTTTGCTGACTGCCCAGGCGCCCGCATGGCGATACTGTATCCGCGCGACGGGCTTGCGCCTGAGCAACTCAGTGCCTTGCAGGCAGCCGACCCGCAGCGGGTTCAGCTGTTTCCGGTTGACGGTAATTTCGATGATTGCCAGACGCTGGTCTCCCGTCTCTTGCGTGAGTGGCCGTTGGACGGAGTGATGCCGGTCTGTTTCAACTCAACCAATTGGATCGGCGTCCTGGCCCAGATCGTTTTTTACTTCCATGCAGCCTTGCAACTGGGCGGTGGCTCGCGTCCCGTTGGCTTTAGCGTTCCAGCTGCCAGCTCGGCCGAAATCTACGCCGGTTACATTGCGCAGAAAATGGGATTACCCATCAATCAGGTGATTATTTCCACCAACAGCAATGACGCCCTGCACCAGTTTTTTCATTGCAATCGCTACTCCACCCGGATGACTAATCGAACCGTGTCGCCGGCGATGGATTTCTCGTTGTTTTCTAATCTGGAGCGGTTTATCTGGGAGATTTACGAGCACGATGGCTGCTCAACAAAAACACTGATGGAGCATTTTGAAAGTTGCGGAGAAATGAGTATCGGCAACCAGCAATGGCTGCGCGCTCGAGTACTCTTCGACTCCTATGCCGTACACGAATCCCAGGTGCGTGATGAAGTAGTCGAGCTGTTCCAAGAGACCGGCTCGGCCATCGATCCTCACACTGCTGTCGGTGTCCTGGCCGGCAGGCTTCATCGACGCAGCCTGGGCGCGCCGATGGTTACCTTCGGGCAAGTTGCGCCGAACAAGTCAGCGGCGCTGTTGGCCGAACTGGGCGTCTGGCAAACAAGCGTTCCGGGTACCATTGAGGTGCGCGCGCGACCACCGTACCTGGCCAAGGGCGATCTGGACGGTCTGTGCCAAGCTCTTCGTCTGGTGCAGTCGAGGCTTGCATGAAGCGCATTCTAGATCCGTTGGACGAACGCATACTGGCCGAACTTACCGCCAACGCGCGAATTGCCCATATCGAACTGGGTGCCAAGATCAACTTGTCGCGCAATGCGGTGCGCCAGCGCATCGAGCGTCTTGAGCGTGACGGTGCGATCCAGGGCTATACGGTACTGCTCGGTGAGTCGCGGCGGCCTACGTCGCTTATCAGCGCGGTGATCTTTGTCTACCGCTACGACCGCATGCGTGGCGAAGAAGTCCTGACTGCGCTGCGCTCCATTCCCGAAGTCGTGCAATGTGAAGTACTCAGTGGTGAGTTCGATTTAATGCTGCGTGTGAATGCTGCCACACCTGAACGTGTCCATCTCGTGTGGAAGGAAATCGCGGCCATGCCCGGGGTGGAAAACACCGTGACATCGTTCGTCCTTTCTGCGGTGTTTTGACAACATCGCGCTTGGGCAAAACGCTCAACTAATACAGCACTCTGCCATATTCAACTGCCAAAGCCCGCCTCTTAGGATGTTCCTATCGAACAACATCAATATAGGAACAGCGGTTATGACTGAGTACAAAATTGCCTTGGTAGGGTTTGGTGGCGTGAACCGTGGCTTCGCCCAATTGGTCGCCGATCGTAATGCCGAGTGGAAAGAGGCCCTGGGCTTCACCATTAAAATTGTCGGGGTCACCGATCTGTTCCTCGGCTCAATCGTTGCCACAGACGGTCTGGATGCAAAGCAGTTGGTGGCGCTGCCGGTTGAGAAGGGCGCATTCGCTCAACTGCCCGGCGGCAATGCCGATGCCTTCAACGAAACCGTGATCAAGCATTCCGGTGCAGACATCATCGCTGAGGCCACTTTCACCAATCCGGTGGATGGCGAGCCTGCAACTACCTTCTGCCGCTGGGCCTTGGAAAGCGGCATTCATGTAGTGACCACCAATAAGGGACCTATTGCGCTGCACGGTGCCGAGCTCAAGGCGCTGGCCCGTCGCAACCAGCTCGCTTTCGAATACGAGGGGGCGGTGATGAGTGGCACCCCCGTGATTCGTCTGGCCAAGCAGGCCTTGGCGGGTGCCAACGTGCACGGCTTCGAAGGCATCCTGAACGGCACTTCCAACTACGTGCTCACCCGGATGAAAGACGGCCTGGCGTTCAACGATGCCGTCGTCCAGGCGCAACAGCTCGGCTACGCCGAGGCCGACCCAACCGCCGATGTGGACGGGTTTGATGTACGCCTCAAGGTGGTGATCCTGGCCAACGAACTGCTCAATGCACGACTGAATGTCAGCGATGTAGCGTGCTCGGGTATCAGCAATATCAGCGCGCAAGATATTGCCCATGCAAGTGCCAATGGCGCGAGCTGGAAACTGATTGGCTCAGCCGATCGTGAAGCAGATGGCTCGGTTCGAGCGAGTGTGGAAGCTCGGTTACTGTCGAACTCACATCCTCTTGCCGGAATCAGCGGCGCTACGAATGCGGTGTCATTCAAGACCGAACTGCTGGGAGCTGTCACGGTGTCCGGGCCTGGGGCAGGGCGTATCGAGACGGCCTTCGCATTGCTGTCGGACATCGTCGCCATCCACACCGCCCACGGCAAATAACAGGAGATAGTCATGAGCGTATCCAGCATGGCCAGTATCCAGCTTGTTGAAGCCAAACAGATTGATGTGTTCAGTCCATTCGATGGTCGCTTGGTAGGGAGCGTCCCTTGCCTCGATGCAGCCGCCGTTCCTGGCTTGCTGGAACGCGCGCGAATCGGCGTGCGCGAGAGTGCGGCAATGCCTCGTCACCTGCGTGCGCGCATTCTTGAGGAGGCGGCCCGGCGTGTAGAGCTTGAGGCTGAAGCGTTTGCCAAACTCATTGTTGCAGAGGCGGGGAAGACGCTGCGACAAGCAGAGAAGGAAGTGAAGCGTTGTGTGAACACGCTGAAGCTATCGGCGCAAGAGGCTCGTCGTAACGCCGGGGAAGTGATTCCATTTGGGGCTTATGAAGGATCGGAGTCGCGTCAAGGTTGGTTCACGCGGGAACCGTTGGGGCTTATCGTCGCGATCACTCCCTACAACGATCCGCTGAACCTGGTCGCCCATAAACTTGGCCCGGCCATCGCCGGTGGTAATGCTGTGATCCTGAAGCCCTCAGAGCTCGCACCGTTGTCTGCTCTCAAGCTGGTTGAGTGCCTGGTGGAAGCGGGCCTGCCTCCGTCGGTGGTAACCCCGGCGACCGGAGGCGTCGATCTGGGTAAAGCATTGGTGGAGGTTCGCGAAGTTCGGATGATTTCCTTTACGGGTGGTTTTGCCACGGGGGAGGCCATTGCTCGTAGTGCAGGGTTGAAGAAGTTGGCCATGGATCTGGGGGGGAATGCCCCGGTTCTCGTGCTTGAAGACTGTGATCTTGAACCAACCGTAGAGTCTTGTGTATCCGGTGCCTTCTGGGCAGCGGGACAGAACTGCATCGGCACGCAGCGTATCCTCGTGCATAGTTCAATCTACGAAGATTTCCGTGATCGTTTTGTCCGCCAGGCGCGCGCATTGGTACTTGGCGATCCTGATCAGCGAGCAACGGATGTTGGCCCGATGATTACGGAGCAGGCGGCTCGTCGCACCGAACAATTGGTGAGTGAGGCGCTGGCCGAGGGGGCTGTTCTTCTGTGCGGACATCATCGCGAAGTGGGAAGCTATGCGCCGACCGTGCTGGAGCGTGTAAGTCATAACAGTCGGATTTGGCAGCAGGAAGTCTTCGCGCCGGTTGTCATCCTGGAGCCTTTTGACCACCTGGATGATGCTGTTGCTCTGGCCAACGCTCCGGAGTACAGCTTGCATGCGGGACTCTTCACACGTGATCTTTCCAAGGCCTTGAAATTGGCGCGGCAGATTGAAGCGGGTGGCGTGATGATCAATGATTCTTCCGATTATCGTTTCGATGCCATGCCTTTCGGTGGCTTCAAGTACGGAAGTTTGGGGCGCGAAGGTGTTCGATTTGCCTATGAGGACATGACGCAGCCTAAAGTGGTCTGCATCAATGAAATGGGTTGAGCCATCAAAGTAGCTAATTACCGTCG
>NZ_JAAUOE010000089.1 GCF_017114915.1 Pseudomonas frederiksbergensis | reverse complement strand
AAACCCGCATCGTCGTCGACACTGGCAACTCACGGCTGGATGCCCCCATCCTGGCAAATGCCGATGGTGACAAGCTCAATCTGGATACGCTGGGCAACAACGACCTGAGGCTGCAAGTCTGGGCGGCATCTAACGAATTCCAACGGGATGATGTCGTCATCATGAACCTCACGGGCACCACCCTCGAAGGCAAAGCCATCGACGTCGAGGTGCGCCAATCCATCGACAAAACACCGCCCACGGTGGTCGAGGTATTGATGGCGAATGCCGGCGCCCGTGCGCTGGCGAAAACCCAAGCAAGGTTTGCCTTCGAACTGGAGCGCGACGGCAGTGTCATTCAGCGCTCCAAGGGCCGCTTCATCAACATCGTCGGCGAACCCGAACGCCTGAAGGCGCCCATTGTCGTGAGCGAAGCAGGCGGTTCGCTTGATCCGGACCTGCCGAGCGTGATCATCCGCATTCCGTACGATCCGCAGATCACCCCCGACAACGCGATCGTGATCGTATGGGTCATCACCTTACCGAACGGTACTGTCTACGAGCCGTATCTCGACTGGATCTTTCCTACTCAGGAGGAAACCGATGACCCCGACGGTTTTATCGTTCTTGTCTCAGGCATTCACCTGAAACCTGGCGAAGGCGGCACGCTGGATGTGTCGTACAACCTGCTCAGCGAAGCAGAGAACGGCGACGTCATCAGCCGGCCATCCTTGCCCGCCGCGCAACTGAACATCGGCGAGCCGAAGTTTGAACTGGTGGTGCCGATCCTCCTCGGGGAAAAAGACGGCGCGCTGGAACCCAAAGACCTGCCCAACGGCATCAGCGAGGTCACCTGCCCCAACCCGGTCAACAATCCGACCAAGGCCAAGGACGTGGTGTACTGGCAACTGCGCGATGCCCAGGACAAGTTGCTCTTCGAGGACAACAAGCTCCTCAACTCACTGAGCGCCGGCAAAGATGTGAAATTCTCTCTCAGTGCTGCGTTTGTGCAGCAACATTTCGAAGCCCGGCGCGGTGAAGAGCTGAGTGTCCGTTACCACATTGTGCGGTTCGAGTCGGGAAAGACCAGTTATTCGAATCCGTTGGGGTTTACTGTCGGAGCCGCCATCCCTCACACATTGCCGGTGCTCAAGCAAGCCACCGGTACCGGTGCAAACGTGACCCTGGCCCCTCTCGATGCGCGCAACGGTGCGACAGTGCAGGTGGATTCCCCGAGTCTTCTCACCGGTGATCAGGTGCAACCGGTAGTAACGGGCAAGAATTCGCCAACAGTCCCGGCCAAAACGGCGACGACCGGTGTACCGCTCGAATTTAATCTGGGCAAGGATTTCATCGCTGCGCAAATCGGCAATACAGACACAACGTTTACCCTCAAGTACATCGTGACACGTAACCAGAATGACACTACTTCCGATCCGGTGACGGTCACCGTCAAGCCACTGCCGGCCGCCGAGCTGGACAAACTCAACATCCTTCAGGCCGACGGTACAGTGCTGGATCTGTCGAAGGTCACAACCGGTGCCACGATACAGGCGGGTGTGTGGGCTTTCATAAAAGCCGGGCAACCGGTCAGGTTGACACTCAAAGGCAAGAAGGCCGGCGGACTCGCCCATGATCTGGAGGTATGGAAGGTGCCTGGCGCGGCGGTCAATCAAGGTTGGATAGACAATGGAAAATTCGATCGGGCAGTGCCCCACAGCTACCTCAAGGATCTGGCCAACAAAAGCACACTGGAGCTGCATTTCAAGGCAGCACTGACCACGAGTCAGGTGGAAGCGGACGCAATTGTGGCGCCGGTGAAGACTTATACGATCAAGGCCGTGGAGGATGTGAAACCGGCTATCACCTCGATCCAAGACTTTCCCAGCGGCGACAAGATTCCTGCTGGCGGGAGCACCGTGGGAAAGGCGCTGACCCTGACCGGTACGGCCACTCGAGGTCAGAAGGTCCAAGTGCAGGACGGCACCACGTCGAAGGGCGAGGCCACCACCGACTCGACGACGGGTATCTGGAGTCTGCTGGCATCCGGATTACGCGTTGCGCTGTACAACTTCACGGCCAAGGCTTTGTATGGCTCGGAGCAGACCTCCGAACCATGGGCGGTGACAGTGAAGACTCACACGATAGTTACAGGCGTTCAGGATCCCTATCATATGGCCATCAGCCCTGATGGAAAGTACGCCTATGTCGCCGGTTTTAATAGCCACTACCCTGAAAAGGACAATGCGGTGGTGACGGTGATTGATATCGGCACCCAAAAAGTGATTGCGACAATTCCATCTTATCTGGGGGGTTCCGGCATTGCTGTTTCCCCGGATAACAGTCGCATCTACGTATGCATGCAGTCCCTCTATAGTTCTCCACGTCTGGCAGTAATTGATGCCAAAAGCTTTGTAATTATTCGTCAAATCACGATTGATATCGCAGGAAGGGTTGTCTTAAGCCCGGATGGCACCCGTGTCTATGTAGTCGGAACCACGGCCAGCGATTTCCCCAATGGCAGACTGATAGTAATCGACGCTGTTCAGTTGCAACCTGTTCGAACCATGGCTCTGCAAAACAACTCTTCTAATGTCACCGTCAGCCCAGACGGTACTCACGTCTATGGAGTCAACGCAAACGGCGGCGGTGGGTCTAGCCAGGGAACGATTTCGGTAATTAATGCGCAAACCTTCAGCGTGCTCAAACACATCGAAGTCGGTTCCAATCCTCACGGCACAGTAGTGAGCCCGGACGGCCGTTTCATCTATACCATCAGGTCGTACGGTGACGTGCTGGTGGTGATCGATGCCCGGACGCTTTCGGTGATTCGTGAGATCCCGGTCGGAGGAAGCGGGTATTATTTGTCAATCAGTCCCGACGGCAAGCACTTGGTATCCAGTACTGGCACTACAGGAGTTGTGGTTGATACCGGCACCTTTGATGTCAAACGAATCTTGCCTGGAGATCCATTTGATTCGACGGCGTTCACCCCGGACGGCACCCGCGTTTTTGCTGCAAATTACCAGAAAAATGAAGTTTGGATATTCACCGTAAGCTAAATTCCCACAGAGCTGAAGCGTGGATTGTGTTACGCGATGATATCTGTAGCGAGGGTAAACCCTTGCCACAGATGATTGCGTTGTCCATGTGAACGGTGGTCACTCAGTTCAGACCGAAAAGAGACCGAAAAGGGGACGCATTTATTTATTCGATTTTCGGCTGACTAACTCAGGAGCAAACAATGAGTGGAGATGTTTAATCGACATTTCCAGACACTCACTCAGGCTACACATCCTTGCGCCGCTGCCTACAGCTACGCCAGAATCCGCCGGCTTGTGCGCCTTGGGGGCGGGCTTNAATCCGCCGGCTTGTGCGCCTTGGGGGCGGGCTTTATCGTTTGCCGGTCGCTGACGAATCAGCGATCGGGTTTCGCAGCCCGGGTCAATCAAGGCGCATTGCGCCACCGTTTCCTTTCAGTTGGCGCTTTTTTTTCGTCTACTGGATTGTGTTATGGCGGCTGTGCGCGGGAGATCTTCGGGTCTGCCGGGTTCCTTGATTCCCGGTCTGCGAACCTGCGTACAGCTGCCACCTCTCTTCGTTTCGCAGCGAACCGTGGCGGCTCCACTAATCAAGGAGCATCACTATGTTCAAAGCCACACCCAACCCGCCTGAAACCGATCCAACCTCCCCCTACGAAACCCTCGATTCAAAAAAACTCCACGAAGCCGCCGA
>NZ_JAAUOE010000088.1 GCF_017114915.1 Pseudomonas frederiksbergensis | reverse complement strand
GGCCAGGTCGTCGAGATCATCGACGCCACCGGCAAAAGCAAAAAGCTGCGCTGGAATCCCTTCGGTCAATTGGTGGAACACGTCGATTGTTCGGGTTATCCGACGCGGTACGGCTATGACAATCGTGGTTACCTTCAGGTCATCACCGACCCGCTCGGGGAGCGTACAACCTTCACATATGACACCGTGGGCCGGTTGCTCAGCCGCCAACTTCCCGATGGTCGCTTTGAACATTATCAACGCAACGCCAGTGGTCAATTGACGGAACATACCGACCCATCAGGTCATACCACTCATTACCAATACAACCTTCGGGGTCGAATTCGTCAACGTACGGATGCCCATGGCCGGCAGGTGCAATTCAGTTATGACAGTTACGGGCGGCTACAAGCTCTGACTAATGAAAACGGCGAAAATTATCGGTTTACCTGGGATGCCAGCGACCGCCTGATTGAACAACAGGATCTCGATGGAAGCGCCCATCGCTATGATTACGACGTTCTGAACAGCATTACCCGCGTAGTCTCGTTGCCTGCGCAATATGGTGACGGGCTTGCTGTTGTCTCGGAAACGCCCGAAAAGCCTATCGTCCACCGTCTGGAGCGAGATGCGGTTGGGCGTCTGGTTGCCAAGATCACTGACGATGGCCGCACTGATTACACATACGATCCGTTGGATCAACTGATCGCGATCACTTTCAGAGACACCCAGGGTCGCGAACAAAAACTCGGTTTTATATACGACGCTCTGGGCCAGCCACTCGAAGAACAAAGCTTGGGCGGCAGTTTAAAACATCGCTACGATGAACTCGGTAATCTGATCCAGACCCAACTGCCCGACGGCCGCTGGATCAATCGGCTGTATTACGGCAGTGGTCATTTACACCAGATCAACCTCGACGGCCAGGTCATCAGCGACTTTGAGCGTGATCGGCTGCACCGTGAGGTACTTCGCACACAGGGCCAGATCAACACCAGAACTGAATATGATCGCGGCGGGCGCCTGCGCTCATACGTGCAGCGCCCGAATAGCCAGCCGCGACAATTACCTGGAACGACACAAACACACTTCGACTACGACCCCAGCGACAACCTGATCGCTCGCCTCGAACAAAAAGCCGGCGCGGCGCATCAACAGTTTTTGCATTACGACGCTACCGATCGAATCATCGCCAGCCAAGACAACATTCAAGGGCAGCGTGAAATCTATGCCTATGATGCGGCGGCCAATTTATTGGACGGCCCGCCACCGGGAGCAGGTCTGGTAGTACATAACAAATTGTTGACCTATCAGGACAAACGCTACCGTTATGATCGTTTCGGTCGACTGATCGAAAAACGCAGTTCCAGCCGAGGGGTTCAGCACTTCAGATACGACGCCGAAAGCCGTGTGATCGAAGTTCGAAATCAGAGTGCCACGGGTGAAACTATCGTCAAGATGACGTATGACCCTTTGGGTCGACGCATTGAAAAAACCGTACAAGACAATAATGGTTATCCGCTTGGCACCACTCGTTTTGTGTGGGACGGACTGCAACTGTTTCAGGAGCACCGGAACAGCCAGACCAGCCTCTACCTTTATGAAGACGGCAGCTATGAGGCGCTGGCGCGCATTGATGGAACGGGCCCACTGCAAAAAATCCGTTACTACCACAATGCTCCTAATGGGCTGCCGCAAGAACTCACAGAACACGATGGGCACCGTATCTGGCAGGCCGATTATCGCGTCTGGGGCAATACCGCCAAGGAGACTCGCGAGCCGTATTACATAGAAGAGCAGAACCTGAGATTCCAGGGACAATACCTGGATCGGGAAACCGGACTGCACTACAACACGTTCAGGTTTTACGACCCTGACATTGGTCGGTTCATTACGCCTGATCCAATAGGGCTCGCCGGCGGTCTGAACCTCTATCAGTATGGCCCCAACCCGATGGGTTGGAGTGATGCATGGGGGCTGGCGGGCAGTCCAACTACGGCAACCCATATCACCTATCTGGGCGTCGACAAAGCAACCGGTAAAGCCTATGTCGGCTATGCCAGCATGCAAGGTAAACAGGTGGGTTCAGACGTGCTGAACTATCGCTATGGATCGAGTTTTGATCGCTTTGGTGGTCAAGCTCCTCAGGTCCTGCATACAGCATACGGCCAGGACGGAAAGGACGTTACCCGTGGGCTGGAGCAACGCGTTTATGAAGGGTTAGGCGGAAAAGACGGCACCGCCAACGCGCAGAATCCGGTGGGCCAAGGTAATGCGCGAAGAAAAGAATATCTTGCTGCTGCTGATAAACATCTGGCCAAAACACCGGCAGGCAAAGCCTTGGATAAACGTATAAAAGCCGCCAACAAAGCCAGAGTCAAAGCCGCCGCTAAAGGGGTCAGCAAAGGCAGAGGAGGCCGTTGCTCATGAGTGATTCGTTAATGATTATTAAGATGGAGTGAGCCCCATGGCCAAACGCATAACCTGGAAGGAAGGCGATTTAGTCAGCCTGAAACTGCGAGACGATTTATATACGGTAGGCCAGATGATCAAGAATTCCGTCATGCGTTTTTACGACGTGAAGAGCGTGAATGGAATCTGGAGCGATCTCGTGCTGGACGACAGTAAAATTCTGTTCAGCGGTTTTGTAGGGAAGGTCGTTACCCAACGACTTGCCGTCGAAAAACTACAACCTACGACTCCACTGGTCCTGTCAGACCACGAACGTTACTGGTTAAGACCGCACGTTAACTTTGAAGGTGGCTTCCCCTTTCGCGGTGCCGACCTGATCGATACCGGCAAAGACTGCGCTATCGATTACAGCTTGGCACCCGTGCGTCAAAAAGATCTGAAGCTTTCAAAAAATCGCGACGCTATTGAACAGTATGAGCTTACCAACATGTGGGGGGACGAAGACTTGAGCGACAGATTGTGCCGCTATTTCGATACTGGACTTGACCGTGACGATTTGAAATTTGAAGTATTTCCGGGGCTGTGGACGGATCGTGAGAGTCTGCGACCTTTAACCCGACGTTTACCTGTACCACTAAGATAAATAGCATGCAGCGTTTAATGCACAGCGTTTGGTAACAGCTGTGAAGGTGCTCGATCAACCGACTTAGAAGAAAACTTCGAACGGTTTTTTGATTATTTTTATGGTTAGTCTTCTGGTTCTGGATCTGACCCGACCAATGAGCGCAAAAGATGGAACAGCTGGAAGACGATTACCCCAGCGATGCCGATTGGCAAGTGCTTGTGCGGTTATACGAAGAGGACTATCTCGACGACAACGCCCGCACACTGGCCAAAGCAATGGAAGGCATCGAGCGACTCAACAAGCGCAACGATTGCGCGGCGGCCAGACGCTTGCGCCGGATAAACATCCCGCATGTCTGACGCACTCTGGGCCGCCCGGCTGGGCGATGCACTCAGCCACACCTCGATGATGGCCGACATTCTTGGCGGCGTGCTGGAGGTGGCAGCCAACATCGCGATCACCGCGGTGGCCACCGCTGCCGTGGTCGCGGCCACAGGCATTACCGTTGCCACCGGCGGCCTCGGGTGCTTCCTGCTCGGCGCGGTGGTGGGCACCATCGTGGGCCTTGCCATGAGCAAGACCGGGGCCGACAAAGGGCTAAGCAATTTATGCGAGAGCTTTAGCAACGCATTGTTCCCGCCCACGGTGCAGGCAACGATTCTCACCGGCTCCACCAACACCCTCACCAACAACATCCCTGCTGCCCGGGCCGCTGGGGCGATTCAATCCCATGTCGTGCCGGCCGGCACCGAACTGGAAGCACCCGAGCCGGAAGCCGAGCCCGGTTACCTGGACATGGCTGAGAGTTTCTTCTCCCAGATGTGGCGCCCCACCGTCG
>NZ_JAAUOE010000087.1 GCF_017114915.1 Pseudomonas frederiksbergensis | reverse complement strand
CGAAGCAACCCCAAATCCGCTCCCCGCGGTTCCGCAGTCAGAATGCGTTTGCCGGTTTTACGACTGCTTCGCAGCCGAACGGGGGCAAGCCCCCTCGCCACAAGGTATTGCGCAGCTCCTAAGGGTATTGCACAAACCCCTAATTTTTTTTATCGGTCACTCGTTCCTCCCAGATAGCAAAGGCCCCTGCGCCTGCACCGGGGCGGCGAACCTGACTGAGATGGCGATGACAAAAACACGTTCGAAAAAAGCGCTGTACCTCGGCCTGCCACTGGCCCTGGCCATCAGCGCCGGCGCAGGCTGGCTGGTCTGGGATCATTGGTTCAAGGACAACCCCGGATACCCAGTCAAGGTCATGAAACAGGCCACCGAACTGCAGGAGCGGATCCTTTCCTTCGACAGCCACATCACCGTCCCCCTGAACTTCGGCGCCCATGGCAATGAGGCCGACAAGGACGGTTCCGGGCAGTTCGACCTGATCAAGGCCAATCGCGGTCGGCTGTCCGGCGCGGCCCTGACGGTGTTCGGCTGGCCGGAAATGTGGAACGGCCCGAATGCGCCCCACAGGCCCACCGACGGTTTCGTCGAAGAAGCGCGCAACCAGCAGGAAGTGCGCTACAAAATCATCTCCGGGCTGGTTCGCGACTTTCCCAATCAGGTCGGCATCGCCTACACCCCCGACGACTTCCGACGCCTGCACGGCGAAGGCAAGTTTGCGATTTTCATCAGCATGCTCAACGCCTACCCGCTGGGCAATGACCTGAGCAAACTGGACCTGTGGGCCGCGCGCGGCATGCGCATGTTCGGCTTCAGCTACATCGGCAACAACAGTTGGGCCGATTCGTCACGACCGCTGCCGTTTTTCAACGACTCCCCCGATGCCCTCGATGGGCTGTCGGATATCGGCAAACAAGCGGTGCAGCGGCTCAACGATCTGGGCGTGATCATTGATGTGTCGCAGATGTCGACCAAGGGCCTGGAGCAAGTGGCGCACCTGAGCCGCACACCGATGGTGGCCTCGCACTCGGCGCCACGGGCCTCGGTGGACATCCCGCGCAACCTCAGCGACAAAGAGCTGCAACTGATCAAGAACAGCGGCGGCGTGGTGCAAGTGGTCGGTTTCTCGCAATACCTCAAACCGCTGACCCAAGGCACCCAGGACAAACTCAACGCCCTGCGCGCGCGTTTCGACCTGCCGCCGTTGCCCAACCTGGCGATGGCGTTGATGCCGGGCGACCCGATCATCACCGCATGGTCGGAACAAAAGCTCGGTCAATACGCCAGTGGCCTGTACGCCATTCTTGAGGAAGAACCCAAGGCCACGCTCAAGGATCTGGGCGACGCCATCGATTACACCGTGCGCAAGGTCGGCATCGACCACGTCGGCATCGCCTCGGACTTCAACGACGGCGGCGGCATCAAGGGGTGGGAAAATGTCGGGGAAATCCGCAACGTCACCGCCGAACTGATCCAGCGCGGTTATTCCGAAGCCGACATCGCCAAGCTCTGGGGCGGTAACTTCCTGCGGGTCTGGGAGCAGGTGCAAAAAGCCGCGAAACCCACACTGTTTTCTCACCAGGGGCCGGTCAAACCATGAGTGATCGCCGTACCTTTCTGAAACAGGCCGGGATCCTCGCCGCCGGCCTGCCGCTGGGTGCCAGCCTCGCCTCCCCGGCCGCCGCCGCGCCGCTGCAAGCCCTGCCCCGGGACAAATGGGCACATCTGCGTCAATGGTTCGACCAGGACCCGAACGTCATCCACTTCGCCAATTTTCTGGTGACCTCCCACCCGAAACCGGTGCGTGAGGCCATCGACCGTCACCGGGCCGAGCTCGATAAAAATCCCGGGCTGGCCATGGACTGGGACTTGGGCGTGACCGAGCAGCGCGAAGAAAACGTGCGGCTCTGGGCCGGCCGGTATTTGCAGGTCAAACCGACCCAAATCGCCCTCACCGGCAGCACCACCGAAGGCCTGGCGATGATTTATGGCGGTGTGCAAGTGCGCCCCGATCAGGAAATCCTCACCACGGTTCACGAGCACTACTCCACGAACAACATCCTGCGGTTTCGCCACCAGCGCGACGGCACCCCAGTGCGCAAGATTCAATTGTTCGAGCAGCCACAAACGATCTCGGCGGACCAGGTGCTGGATACCCTCAACCGCAACATCCGCCCCGAAACTCGCGTGCTGGGCATGACCTGGGTGCACTCGGGCAGTGGCGTGAAGCTGCCGATCGGCGACATTGCCGGCCTGGTCGATGAACACAACCGCCAGCGCGACGACCAGGACCGGATCGTTTACGTGGTCGATGGCGTGCACGGCTTCGGCGTCGAAGACTTGAGTTTCCCGGCGATGAACTGCGACTTCTTCATTGCCGGCACCCACAAATGGATGTTCGGCCCTCGCGGCACCGGCATCGTTTGCAGCCGCAGCGAAGAGCTCAAGTACGTCAGCCCGAGCGTGCCAACGTTCTCCGAAGCCACGACCTTCTCCACCATCATGTCCCCGGGCGGCTTTCATGCCTTCGAACATCGCTGGGCCGTGGACGAAGCATTCAAGTTGCACCTGGAGCTGGGCAAGGCCGACGTCCAGGCGCGCATCCATCAGCTCAACAGCTACCTCAAACAGCGCTTGCTGGAGCAGCCGGGCGTCGAGCTGGTCACCCCGGTCGATCCGAGGTTTTCGGCCGGGTTCAGCTTCTTTCGGGTCAAGGCTCAGGACAGCGATGCCGTGGCCGCCCACCTGATGCAACACCGGATTGTCTGCGATGCGGTCAGTCGCGACGTCGGCCCGGTGATCCGCACCGCGCCCGGCCTGCTCAACACCGAAGCCGAGGTGGACCGCTTCATTGATGTGCTTGGCAAAAAGCTTCGCGCGTGAACCTGCGCTGCGAGGCACCGTTTCCTTTAACCGAGACAACTTATGAAAACGCCCCACACGTTCTCCGCCCTGGCGCTGACCGCCTTGCTCGCCGGCCTGCTGCCCGGCACGGCCCAGGCCGCGACCCCGCCAGCCCCCGGCAAAGTGTTCAAGGACTGCAAGGACTGTCCGGAAATGGTCGTGCTGCCCGCCGGCCGCTACACCATGGGCACGCCAGCGGATGAAGTCGGTCACCAGCCCGATGAAGGTCCGCTGCATGAAGTGACTTTCACTCGCCCCTTCGCCATCAGTCGCTTCCAGGTGCTGGCGGGCGAATGGGACGCGTACGTGCGCGCCACCGGCAACACCCCCGCCGACTTCGACGATCGACCGGGCCGTCGTTGCACGGCCGGCAAACCGAGTTTCAAACAGACCGCACGCCACCCGGCGGTGTGCATGAATGCCGCCGAAGCCCAGGGTTACATTGCCTGGCTGTCGAAGAAAACCGGTCATGCCTATCGCCTGCCCAGCGAGTCGATCCGCGAATACGCCGCCCGCGCCGGCAGCACCGGGTCTTTCCCGTTTGCGTTCGATGAAGGCGCCGACTACCAGATCTCGAAAAACGCCAACACCTACGGCGCCGCCGACGGCTACAACTTCACCTCCCCGGCCGGCACCTTCCCGGCCAATGCCTTTGGCGTGTTCGACATGCACGGCAACGTGTACGAGTGGGTCGCCGACTGCTACCGCGAAGACTACGTCGGCGTGCCCACCGACGGCAGCCCGTGGCTGGAACAGAACTGCAAACGCCAGGTGATGCGCGGCAACGACTGGGGCGAGGCGCCGGTGTTTTCCCGCTCCGGCAATCGCAACAGCAGCCTGCCCACCAGCAGCGGCGACTGGCTGGGCTTTCGCGTGGTGCGCGAGCTCTGAATCCTTTGTGGCGAGGGGGCTTGAACTGCTTTTCGTAGGAGCCAGCTTGCCGGCGAAGGCGTGG
>NZ_JAAUOE010000086.1 GCF_017114915.1 Pseudomonas frederiksbergensis | reverse complement strand
GGCACCGTCAAGCCGCACACCAAGTTCACCGCAGAAGTTTACGTTCTGAGCAAGGAAGAAGGCGGTCGTCATACTCCGTTCTTCAAAGGCTACCGTCCACAGTTCTACTTCCGTACTACTGACGTGACTGGTAACTGCGAGCTGCCAGAAGGCGTTGAAATGGTAATGCCAGGTGACAACATCCAGATGACTGTCACTCTGATCAAAACCATCGCGATGGAAGATGGTCTGCGTTTCGCTATCCGTGAAGGCGGTCGTACCGTCGGCGCTGGCGTCGTAGCCAAAGTCATCGAGTAAATAGTTGTAATGTCTTTTTCGGGCCGGCATAATGGTCGGCCTGATTTTGTTTTAGGTCAGTAGCTCAATTGGCAGAGCGACGGTCTCCAAAACCGTAGGTTGGGGGTTCGATTCCCTCCTGACCTGCCAGATTCACTCGGTGTGTCTGGCTTTCTTTTCACAGGATCTTCATAGATGACTCCTAAAGCTGAAGCTCAAGGCTCTCGCTTCGATCTGCTCAAGTGGCTTGTAGTAGTCGCTTTGGTGGTTGTTGGCGTTGTTGGCAATCAGTATTACTCTGCTTCGCCGATCCTGTACCGTGTACTCGCTTTGCTTGTCATTGCTGCCGTAGCTGCCTTTGTAGGCCTGCAAACAGTCAAGGGCAAGTCTTTCTTTGTACTGGTTAAGGAAGCTCGCACCGAGATTCGTAAAGTCGTATGGCCAACTCGCCAAGAAACCACGCAGACCACATTGATTGTTGTGGCTGTTGTCCTGGTTATGGCGTTGCTGTTGTGGGGGCTCGATTCCCTGCTCGGTTGGCTTGTTTCCTTGATTGTCGGCTAAGGGTGTCCCGTGGCTAAGCGTTGGTACGTTGTGCATGCTTACTCGGGTTACGAGAAGCATGTCATGCGTTCGTTGATCGAGCGCGTAAAGCTGGCTGGCATGGAAGATGGCTTCGGCGAAATTCTGGTTCCCACTGAAGAAGTGGTTGAAATGCGTAATGGCCAGAAGCGCAAAAGCGAGCGTAAGTTCTTCCCTGGTTATGTGCTGGTTCAGATGGACATGAATGAGGGTACTTGGCACTTGGTCAAGGATACTCCTCGGGTGATGGGTTTTATCGGTGGGACTGCTGATAAGCCTGCGCCGATCACAGATAAAGAGGCAGAAGCGATTCTGCGTCGTGTTGCTGATGGTAGCGACAAGCCGAAACCGAAGACGTTGTTCGAGCCAGGTGAGTCGGTACGTGTCAACGACGGGCCGTTTGCTGATTTTACCGGCACGGTTGAAGAGGTTAACTACGAGAAGAGCCGGATCCAAGTGGCAGTGCTCATTTTCGGTCGCTCTACTCCGGTAGAGTTAGAGTTCAGTCAGGTCGAAAAGGTCTAGCTGAGCAAGCATCCCAACCCCGCAGCCCTAGGCTGTGGGGTTTTGTCGTCACTGGGATAAACGCGCAAGTAACCGGGGAGCCTTTCGAGGCGTNTAAACGCGCAAGTAACCGGGGAGCCTTTCGAGGCGTTTGAACCCGTAATTGGAGTGCCTCATGGCCAAGAAGATTACCGCTTACATCAAGCTGCAAGTGAAGGCCGCTCAGGCTAACCCAAGCCCACCGGTTGGTCCTGCTCTGGGTCAGCACGGCGTGAACATCATGGAATTCTGCAAGGCTTTCAACGCCCGTACTCAGGGTCTTGAGCCAGGTCTGCCGACTCCAGTGATCATCACTGTCTACAGCGACCGTAGCTTCACTTTCGAAACCAAATCCACCCCCGCTTCGGTTCTGCTGAAGAAGGCTGCTGGTCTGACTAGCGGTTCCGCTCGTCCGAACACCGTTAAGGTTGGCACCGTGACCCGTGCTCAGCTGGAAGAAATCGCGAAAACCAAAAACGCGGATCTGACTGCAGCTGATATGGACGCAGCCGTGCGTACTATCGCCGGTTCTGCTCGTAGCATGGGCCTTAACGTGGAGGGTGTGTAATGGCTAAGCTGACCAAGCGTCAAAAGGCTATCGCCGGCAAAATCGAAGCAGGCAAGGCCTACAACTTTGTAGACGCTGCTGCTCTGCTGTCCGAGCTGTCGACTGTCAAGTTCAGCGAGTCGTTCGACGTTGCTGTGAACCTGGGTGTTGATCCACGTAAATCCGACCAGGTTGTTCGTAGCGCAACTGTGCTGCCACACGGCACTGGCAAGACCGTTCGTGTTGCTGTGTTCACCCAGGGTCCAGCTGCCGAGGCCGCTCTGGCTGCCGGCGCTGACCGCGTAGGTATGGATGACCTGGCTGCCGAAATGAAAGGCGGCGACCTGAACTATGACGTAGTGATCGCATCCCCGGATGCTATGCGCGTTGTAGGTCAGTTGGGTCAGATCCTTGGTCCACGTGGTCTGATGCCTAACCCTAAAGTCGGCACTGTGACTCCAGACGTAGCCACCGCAGTTAAGAACGCCAAGGCTGGTCAGGTTCGTTATCGCACCGACAAAAACGGCATCATCCACACTTCCGTTGGCAAAATCGGTTTCGATGCCGTCAAGCTGAAGGAAAACGTTGAAGCCCTGATCGCTGATCTGAAGCGCATCAAGCCAGCTTCTTCGAAAGGCATTTACGTCAAGCGCGTTACCCTGAGCACCACCATGGGTCCAGGCCTGGTCATCGACCAAAGCTCGCTCGACGCGTAAGACAAAGATTGGCGCAAGCGATTGCGCCAATGGAAAGATTGGGGTCCCTGCCTGGCGGGGGCTATCCAAGACCGTAGGCGACGCAAGTCTTAAACCTCAAGCCTACGCAGATGGTGCTCCCGGTTCCTTACCGAATCAGACACCAAAACGACATCCGGCCTCGGCTGGATGAAACGGTAACAAGCAGGAGTTAAACCCGTGGCAATTAAACTCGAAGACAAGAAGGCCATCGTCGCTGAAGTCAACGAGGCTGCCAAAGTCGCTCTGTCCGCTGTCGTGGCTGATGCCCGTGGCGTAACAGTAGGCGCGATGACCGGACTCCGTAAAGAGGCCCGCGAAGCTGGCGTATACGTACGTGTCGTACGTAACACCCTGCTCAAGCGCGCTGTTGAAGGCACTCAGTATGACGTGCTCAACGACGCGTTCGTAGGCCCGACCCTGATTGCATTCTCGAAAGAACATCCGGGCGCTGCTGCTCGTATCTTCAAAGAGTTTGCCAAGGGTCAGGACAAGTTCGAGATCAAGGCAGCTGCGTTCGAGGGCAAGTTCCTCGCAGCAAACCAGATCGATGTGTTGGCTTCGCTGCCGACCCGCGACGAAGCTATCGCGAAGCTGATGAGCGTGATTCAAGGCGCTACCAGCAAGCTGGCTCGTACTCTGGCGGCCGTTCGCGACCAGAAAGAAGCTGCTGCTGCCTAAGGCACTGCAAGCCCTTTCCAAATCATATGTTTAATTTGATGGCTGCGTAGGCTGTCACCCCAATACAGGAATTTATAGTCATGTCTCTGACTAACGAGCAAATCATCGAAGCAATCGGCCAGAAAACCGTTCTGGAAGTTGTTGAGCTGATCAAAGCAATGGAAGAAACCTTCGGCGTTACCGCTGCTGTTGCTGCTGCTGGTCCAGCTGCTGCTGCCGCTGTTGTTGAAGAACAAACTGAATTCAACGTCATGCTGACCGAAGCTGGCGAGAAGAAAGTTAACGTGATCAAGGCTGTACGTGAACTGACCGGTCTGGGCCTGAAAGAAGCCAAGGCTGTAGTTGACGGCGCTCCTGCCATGGTTCTGGAAGCTGTTGCCAAAGAAGCAGCTGACAAAGCCAAAGCAGCTCTGGAAGAAGCAGGCGCTAAAGTCGAGCTGAAGTAAGCATCGACTTTGCTCCTCCAGCCCGAGCGTTAAGCGAAAGGCTGATGGCTGGTGGCTCTTGCCACCGGCCTTTTTCCGTTATTGGCAGCCGACTGGGTCGGTGCCGGTAACGAGCTATAACCACCCGATGCGGTGGCGCAAACCATGGGGTTTGCACGATTTTCTGGCTGCTTCCGTCGGGAGGGGCCAAACAAGCAGGTGACCAAGCTGGGGAACGCTGATGGCTTACTCATATACTGAGAAAAAACGTATCCGCAAGGACTTTAGCAAGTTGCCGGACGTCATGGATGTGCCGTACCTCCTGGCCATCCAGCTGGATTCGTATCGTGAATTCTTGCAAGCGGGAGCGACTAAAGATCAGTTCCGCGACGTGGGCCTGCATGCGGCCTTCAAATCCGTTTTCCCGATCATCAGCTACTCCGGCAATGCTGCGCTGGAGTACGTCGGTTATCGCCTGGGCGAACCGGCATTTGATGTNAACGGTGCAGCTGGGCGAACCGGCATTTGATGTCAAAGAATGCGTATTGCGCGGTGTAACTTACGCCGTACCTTTGCGGGTAAAAGTGCGCCTGATCATTTTCGACAAAGAATCGTCGAACAAAGCGATCAAGGACATCAAAGAGCAAGAAGTCTACATGGGTGAAATCCCTCTGATGACTGAGAACGGTACCTTCGTAATCAACGGTACCGAGCGTGTAATCGTTTCCCAGCTGCACCGTTCCC
>NZ_JAAUOE010000085.1 GCF_017114915.1 Pseudomonas frederiksbergensis | reverse complement strand
GTACTTGTCGGCGGTGTATTCGCCATAGGAAATGTGTGACAGCGGATACAGCTTCACCCCGGACTCACGCTGGATGGTATCGACGTAGGTGGACGGGAAATCCATCTCCGAGAAGATCACCTTCACGTCCAGTTCGCGCAGTTGATCGATGGTCTTTTTCCGAAAGCTGGGGCGACTCCAAAGGCCAAGCAATGTCCAGCTCCGGATCATTCCAGAGCAACCCACCCTCGTCCTCGGGAAAATACAGGTCAGTGCATTTGTATTGAAAATCGGCGATATCGCTGAGCACGCAAAAGCCGTGGGCATAACCTGGCGGCACCCATAGCTGAAGATGGTTGTCGGCAGTCAACTTGACCCCCACATGTTCACCACACGTCGGGGATTCAGGATTGATGTCTACCACCACGTCGTACACGGCCCCTTGGGTGACCCGCACCAACTTGCCCTGGGGCCGAGTCCGCTGGAAGTGCAAACCACGCAACACGCCATACTGCGAGCGCGAGTGATTGTCCTGGACGAAAGGTAATTCGATGCCGGCGTCGCGATAACGCTGCTCATGATAGCTCTCGAGAAAGAACCCGCGTGCATCGCCAAACACCTTGGGCTCAATAATCAATACGCCGGGCAACCGAGTTTCGATGACATTCATTTCGCAGGCTCCGTAGTCAGCACCCGCGCCAGGTATTGGCCGTAGCCGGTTTTGTGTAACGCGGTGGCTTGTTTATCCAGTTCCGCGGCCGACAACCAACCCTGGTGGTAGGCCACTTCTTCAAGGCAAGCCACTTTCAAGCCCTGCCGCGCTTCAATGGTCTGGACGAAATGCCCGGCCTCCATCAATGAATCATGGGTGCCGGTGTCCAGCCAGGCAAAACCACGCCCCAGCACACTGACATGCAGATCCCCGCGCTGCAGATACGCGTTGTTCACGTCAGTGATTTCAAGCTCGCCGCGGATCGAAGGTTTGACTTGCTTGGCAATGCTAACCACGTCTTTATCGTAGAAATACAAGCCGGTGACAGCATGGTCGGACTTCGGATGTTTTGGCTTCTCTTCGATCGAGATCGCCTTACCGTCGCTGTCGAACTCGACAACACCAAAACGGTCCGGATCGCTGACGCGATAACCGAAGACGGTGGCACCGGTCTGTCGCTGTGACGCTTCGCGCAACAAGGCACTGAAGCCATAACCGTAGAAGATGTTGTCGCCGAGAATCAGCGCCACGTTGCTGTCGCCGATAAAGTCCTCGCCAATCAGAAAAGCCTGAGCCAGGCCATCGGGAGAAGGTTGTTCGGCATAGCTGAGTTCAATGCCGAAAGAAGAACCGTCACCCAACAGGTTCTGGAAGTTGGGTAAGTCCTGCGGCGTGGAAATAATCAATATCTCGCGAATGCCCGCCAGCATTAATACCGACAGCGGATAATAAATCATCGGTTTGTCATAGACCGGCAGCAGTTGTTTGGATACGCCACGGGTAATGGGATGCAAGCGGGTGCCGGAGCCTCCCGCCAGAATAATGCCTTTCATATGAGAATTCCCTTCAAAGTTTAATTGAGGCAGGGTTTGAATGGTTCAACCGATATTGCCAAGACGTTCCGGGCGGTATTCACCGTTAAGGACCCGTTGCCACCACTCTTGATTATCCAGATACCACTGAACCGTTTTGCGTAGGCCGCTTTCAAAGGTTTCCTGTGGTCGCCAACCGAGCTCACGCTCGATCTTGCTCGCATCAATGGCGTAACGAAGATCATGCCCGGGGCGGTCGGTGACGAAGGTGATCAGTTCCTTGTAAGAGCCCAGCTCTTCATCGCAGGGGCGCAGCTCATCGAGCAGCTCGCAGATGGTTTCCACCACTTGCAGGTTGCGCTTCTCGTTGTGCCCGCCGATGTTGTAGGTTTCGCCCACGGTGCCGCGCGACACCACTTCGAACAGCGCTCGGGCATGGTCTTCGACAAACAGCCAGTCGCGGATCTGCGAGCCATCGCCATATACCGGCAGCGGCTTGCCGTGAATAGCATTGAGAATCACATGGGGAATCAGCTTCTCGGGGAAGTGGAAGGGCCCGTAGTTGTTTGAGCAATTGGTGACCAGCACCGGCAGGCCATACGTGCGGTGCCAAGCGCGCACCAAGTGGTCGGAGCCGGCCTTGGATGCCGAGTACGGCGAACTCGGCTCGTAGGGCGTGGTCTCGGTGAACAGGTCGTCAGTACCTTCCAGGTCGCCATAGACTTCATCGGTGGAGATATGGTGGAAGCGAAAGCCCTGTTTCTGCTCCGCCGCCAGCCCCGACCAGTAGCGGCGGCTAGCCTCCAGCATGCTGTAGGTGCCGACGATGTTGGTCTGGATGAAGTCCGACGGGCTGTCGATGGAACGGTCTACATGGGACTCGGCCGCCAGGTGCATCACCGCATCGGGCTGGAAACGCGCGAACAACTCGTGCAGCGTCGCCGTGTCGCAGATATCCACCTGTTGGAATTCATACCGCGGGGTGCCCGCCACCGATGCCAAGGACTCGGTATTGCCGGCGTAGGTGAGCTTGTCGATGTTGAGTACGCTCACATCGGTGTTGTTAATCAGATGGCGAACGACGGCCGAGCCGATAAAACCGGCACCGCCGGTGACGATAATACGTTGGGTCACTTGCTGTACTCCTTGGGGTACCACTGGATCAGTAATTTTTCATATTGGGAAAGGATGTTTTCCCAAGTGAACTTTTCGTTGAAGCGGCGGGTGCTTTCAGCCTTCATCGCCGCGATCAAATGGTTATGGTCGTCGCGCAAGTACTTCTCGAACAACTTGGCACAGTCGTGCTCGTCGTCGAAGTACACCGCCGCATCACCGGCGACCCAACGGTTGAAATGGTTGTTATGGGCAATCACCGAGCAGCCAGCGCCCAATGCCTCTACCAGCGAAGGGTTGGTGCCGCCGACACGGTGGCCATGGATATAGAAACGACTGAAATAGCGCAGCGCTTGAACAACCATTGCTTCATAGATGGCACCGGGAAAAATAACCTCGTCCCCGGCGGCATCCATTACTTGTTTGTGGTACTTGTTCTTGTCCGGGGTGAAGTTTCCCAGCACAACGAGTTTGTGATTGCGCCGTTTACTACTAAACGCCTTGACGATCTGCAGGAAAGAGTTCTCCGGTTCTGGCCGGGCGATAACCACAGAAAAACCTTGGGGCTCCAGATTGTATCGAGCCAAAGCTGTGGGATCAGCATCAGTTACTCGGTCGCCACCATAGGGAATCATAGTGATCTTGGAGCTTGAGACTCGAGTGGCCAGGTGCTCCTTGATCATCGGGTGGTCGGCCACCAGATGGTTACCAAACCAGCAACCTGCCCGCTCATTGAGCCAGAACCAGGTTTTAGCTACCAAGCCCCACTTTTCGCGCTTCCATTCGATGCCATCCATATTGATGACATTAGTTTGACCTTTGATGCGCTGGAGAATGTTGAAGACAGCAGTGTTGTAGCCGAGGGTAAGAAAAAGGCCGTCCTGGCCCAGCGCATGGACAGTGGCTTTCCAGTCGAAGAACATCGTTCCCGCGGTAGNATCATTGATAATACTAAAATCCCCTGTATTGGCAATCGGAATATGTATTCTTTGAATTCCATTCCATTCTGTGGAGGTAGTACTCCCAATACCTTCTTCCTGACAATAAACGGTGACCGTCCAACCGTTGCTTGTTAAGTAAAGTGCGAGCTTCTCTGCAAATGTTTCGAAGCCGCCATGTTGGGCAGGAACACCTCGTATGCCCAATATATATAAATTTTTATGCTTCATATGGTTAGTCTTTTTTGTCGAGAGATTGTTTTAAAGCCCTAATATAATCAGTGCCAAATTTTTTCGTGGGCTCGATGTAGGAGCCTTCACCATATTCATTCCAGCAACATATAACCATATGACCTAGTGTCTTTTTGTGGTGCATTTCAATAAATTTCTTTGCAGCAGAAACATGATGACCAAACTGCTCAGGTGTACTCGTTGAGTTATCGTGACTCAAGTCTTTACTACCTCCCCAAGGACGTTTGTCCCACCCGGATGTTACAGGAACAAAATAGGGGATTTTAGTATTATCAATGATCCATTGCCATGACTGCTCGTAGCCGTCGGTCAACTCTTGATAGCTTGTGGAAGGCTTAGTGGATTTATTGTGCTCTCCTGACACACCGTAGTGGTAATTGTATGCCGTGAGCGCATCATAACCATCTTTTGTTATATTAAATAGGTTATTGCTTAAAGCTTGGCTTACCCCAACAAAATATATGCCATTAAGCCCTGAACTTACTGCTTTTTCTCGAGCTCTATCAATTAATTCCCTTGAAGAACTTCCGAAGATACGAGCTTGCCTATCTAATTCTTGAGGCGAGAAAATAAAAACAACCGGCTTGCCATCTATTGTTTTATAATCGGAAGAAGAAAAATAATTAGCAATCCAATACTCAACAACCATATCGAAAGTTCTCATGGATCGCGGCGAATTAAAGTGATTAGCCCAAAGGATAGAAAACTCAATTCCTTTTTTTGATTTAGATGCTATAAAGGAGTCAATTGTCTGATTAAGGGTAACACCATGATTTTCTAACCAATACCAATCATAAATTATAAAATCTATTCCTGCTTTGTGCATCCAGGTAGTTTGCTGCTCCGTTGTGTGTGGGTCCCCATCTTTGTACCATCCATTCAATGGTTTTTTTTCCGGATATTTTTTTATTTTCAACCAAGGATCATTGGGCTTCAATGGTGCAGATTTAAGCCAGCCGGGAAAATAATAAACACCAACGCTAATGTCCGCATACAAACTTATGGGATAAGAAACCAATGCAAGTAGAATTAACTTAGCGATCGATTTTTTTCCAGGTCTCACGAGAGCCCCCTCCCCACACAGATATAAGTAG
>NZ_JAAUOE010000084.1 GCF_017114915.1 Pseudomonas frederiksbergensis | reverse complement strand
GACCTGGGCAATGCGATCTGCGCCGAGCTGAAGGTCAAGTGCAAATGGGTCGAAAGCGACTTCGACGGCATGATTCCGGGCCTCAAGGCCAATAAATTCGACGGTGTAATCTCTTCGATGACCGTCACGCCGGCCCGCGAAAAAGTGATCGACTTCTCCAACGAACTGTTCTCCGGCCCGACGGCTTATGTGTTCAAGAAAGGCTCCGGCCTGAGCACAGATGTCGCCACATTGAAGGGTAAAACCGTCGGTTACGAGCAAGGCACCATTCAGGAAGCCTATGCCAAGGCCGTGCTGGACAAGGCGGGCGTGAAAACCCAGGCCTATCAGAATCAGGATCAGGTGTATTCGGACCTGACTTCGGGCCGTCTCGACGCGGCGNAATCAGGATCAGGTGTATTCGGACCTGACTTCGGGCCGTCTCGACGCGGCGATCCAGGACATGCTGCAAGCCGAACTGGGCTTCCTGAAGTCGCCAAAAGGCGCCGATTACGAAGTCAGCAAGCCGGTCGACAGCGAATTGCTGCCTTCCAAAACGGCGATCGGTATCTCGAAAGGTAACAAAGATCTGAAAGCCCTTCTGGATAAAGGTATCAAAGCGTTACATGACGATGGCACCTACGCCACCATTCAGAAGAAACACTTCGGCGATCTGAATCTGTACAGCGGCAAATAATGCCCGGCGCCCATCTCGCGATGGGCGCTTTTTTCACCCGATCAGGTTGCTGATTTATGTTCGAGAACCTATTACAAAACCTGGGGCTCTCAGCCTTCAGCCTTCAGGGCTTCGGTCCGTTGCTGATGGAAGGCACCTGGATGACCATCAAATTATCGGTGATGTCGCTATTGGTGGCCGTGTTGCTCGGCCTGCTGGGCGCCAGTGCCAAGCTGTCAAAAGTCAAACTGCTGCGGATACTGGCCCAGTGTTACACCACGCTGATTCGCGGCGTGCCGGACCTGGTGCTGATGCTGCTGATCTTCTACAGCCTGCAAACCTGGCTGACCTCGTTTACCGACTTCATGGAATGGGAATACATCGAGATCAACCCGTTCAGCGCCGGGGTCATCACCCTGGGCTTCATTTATGGCGCGTACTTCACCGAAACCTTCCGCGGGGCGATCCTCGCCGTGCCACGGGGTCAGGTCGAAGCCGCCATCGCCTATGGCCTCAAACGTGGCCAACGGTTCTGGATCGTGGTGTTCCCGCAAATGATGCGCTTTGCCTTGCCGGGCATCGGCAACAACTGGATGGTGATGCTCAAGGCCACCGCGCTGGTTTCGATCATCGGCCTCGCCGACCTGGTCAAGGCTGCGCAGGACGCCGGTAAAAGTACTTATCAGCTGTTCTATTTCCTGGTGCTCGCCGCCCTGATCTACCTGCTGATCACCAGCGCCTCCAACGTCGTCCTGCGCTGGCTCGAACGCCGCTACGCCGCCGGTGCCCGGGAGGCCGTACGATGATCGAACTCCTGCAGGAATACTGGAAACCCTTCCTGTATACCGACGGTTACAACATCACCGGCCTGGCCATGACCATGTGGCTGCTCAGTGCTTCGATCTTCATCGGTTTTGTGGTGTCGATCCCGCTGTCCATCGCCAGGGTTTCGCCCAGGTTCTACATCCGCTGGCCGGTGCAGTTTTACGTCTATCTGTTCCGGGGTACGCCGCTCTATATTCAGCTGCTGATCTTTTACACCGGTATCTACAGCCTGGCGGCCGTGCGCGCCCAGCCTGTCCTCGATGCGTTCTTTCGCGATGCGATGAACTGCACCATCCTGGCCTTCGCCCTGAACACCTGCGCCTACACCACGGAGATCTTCGCCGGGGCGATTCGCAGCATGGCTCACGGAGAAGTCGAAGCAGCCAAGGCCTACGGTCTGACCGGCTGGAAGCTCTATGCTTACGTGATCATGCCGTCGGCCCTGCGTCGTTCGTTGCCTTATTACAGCAACGAAGTGATCCTGATGCTGCACTCGACCACCGTGGCCTTCACCGCGACCATCCCGGATGTCCTGAAAGTCGCTCGCGACGCGAACTCTGCGACCTTTCTGACCTTCCAGTCGTTCGGCATCGCCGCGCTGATCTACCTGACCGTTACCTTTGCGCTGGTCGGCCTGTTCCGTCTCGCCGAACGCCGATGGCTGGCCTTCCTCGGGCCGACTCACTAGGACAATTCGTACATGCGCCACCAGATTCATGACCTGCTGGCCCCGCTGCCGGGGACCGTGCGACAAATCCACAGCTTCCACTTCGGCCCCAAGACGGCCAAAGGCAAGATTTACATCCAGTCCTCCCTGCATGCCGATGAATTGCCCGGCATGCTGGTGGCCTGGCACCTCAAGCAACGTCTGGCGGTGCTGGAAGCCGCCGGCCGACTGCACAGCGAAATCGTGCTGGTGCCCGTGGCCAACCCGGTCGGCCTGGAACAAGTGTTGATGGACGTTCCGCTGGGCCGTTACGAGCTGGAAAGCGGGCAGAACTTCAATCGCTGGTTCGTCGACTTGAGTGAAGAAGTCGGCAACGAGATCGAAGGCCTGCTCGGCGACGATCCGCAGCATAACCTCGAACTGATCCGCGCCAGCCTGCGCAACGCATTGGCGCGCCAGACCGCTGGCACGCAACTGCAATCCCAACGCCTGACCCTGCAACGACTGGCCTGCGATGCGGACATGGTGCTGGACCTGCATTGCGATTTCGAAGCCGTCGCGCACCTCTACACCACACCCGAGGCCTGGCCACAGGTCGAGCCGCTGGCGCGCTACATCGGTGCCGAAGCCAGCCTGCTGGCTACCGACTCTGGCGGCCAGTCGTTTGACGAATGCTTCACCCTGCTCTGGTGGCAGCTGAAAGAACGCTTCGGCGAGCATTTCGATATTCCGCTGGGCAGCTTTTCGGTCACCGTCGAATTGCGTGGCCAGGGCGACGTCAATCACCCGCTAGCCAGCCTCGATTGCCAGGCACTGATCGATTACCTGATTTACTTCGGCGCGATTGCCGGTGAGCCGACGCCCTTACCGGAACTGCCCTACCCGGCCACGCCGCTGGCCGGTGTCGAACCGGTGGCGACCCCCGTGGGCGGACTGCTGGTGTTCACGGCCCTGCCCGGGGAGTATCTGCAGGCCGGACAACTGATCGCCGAAGTCATCGACCCGATCAATGATCATGTCACCCCTGTTCATTGCACCGCCGCCGGGCTGATGTACGCCCGTTCGCTGCGGCGCATGGCCACTGCCGGCATGGTGATCGCCCACGTCGCGGGCACCGAAGCCTATCGCAGCGGCTACCTACTTTCGCCTTGAGGATGCATGCCCCATGTACAAACTGACCATCGAAGGCCTGCATAAAAGCTATGGCGAGCATCAGGTGCTCAAAGGCGTTTCGCTCAAGGCCAAAACCGGCGACGTCATCAGCCTGATCGGCGCCAGCGGCTCGGGCAAAAGTACCTTTTTACGTTGCATCAACTTTCTCGAACAACCCAATGACGGCACCATGAGCCTCGACGGCCAGAACATCCGCATGGTCAAGGATCGTCATGGCATCCACGTGGCCGACCCCAATGAACTGCAGCGGATCCGCACCCGCCTGGCCATGGTGTTCCAGCACTTCAACTTGTGGAGCCACATGACAGCGCTGGAAAACATCACCATGGCCCCGCGCCGGGTGCTCGGTTGCAGCAAGCAAGAGGCCGAAGATCGCGCCCGACGTTACCTCGACAAGGTTGGCCTGGCGGCGCGCGTGGCGGATCAGTACCCGGCGTTTCTTTCGGGCGGCCAGCAACAACGGGTGGCCATTGCCCGCGCATTGGCCATGGAACCGGAAGTGATGCTGTTCGACGAACCGACCTCGGCACTGGATCCGGAACTGGTGGGCGAAGTGCTCAAGGTGATCCAGGGCCTGGCCGAAGAGGGCCGGACCATGATCATGGTCACCCACGAAATGAGCTTCGCCCGCAAGGTGTCGAACCAGGTGCTGTTCCTGCACCAGGGGCTGGTGGAGGAAGAAGGCGCGCCGGAAGAAGTGCTGGGCAATCCGAAGAGTGAACGGTTGAAGCAGTTTTTGAGCGGCAACCTCAAGTAATAACCCTCCCGCAGAAGCGAGCGGTGCGGGCAAATCGGATCGCCGCACCGCTCGCTCCAACAAAAGCGGGTATCAGACCACAGGCGCGGGAGGCGGCTCATCCGGCAGGGTGGGCTCGCCGGGCTCTGTCGGATCTTCGTTGGGGGTGTCGGGGTCAGGCTGATGGGGGATGCCCCCTGCCATACTGACGGGCGGATGTGCCAACAAGGACCAGGCCAGCACGCCAACCTGATTGGGCTCAAGCCTTGCCAGTTCGGCACTTATTCGCGGATCGATCTTCATGAAGCACTCCTGAGCGATGGCCCGATCCGCCTTGCGCGAATCGCAGCAGTACATTCCATAGAGTGTACGCCCGCTCAGGAATTCCAACGGTTTGTCAGACGGTTGACTCAGGTACGCGGCAGGGTCACGCCGCGCTGGCCCTGGTACTTGCCGCCGCGATCCTTGTAGGACACTTCACATTCCTCGTCGGACTCGAGGAACAGCATCTGCGCCACGCCTTCGTTGGCGTAGATCTTCGCCGGCAGGTTGGTGGTGTTCGAGAACTCCAGGGTCACATGGCCTTCCCACTCGGGCTCGAGCGGGGTCACGTTGACGATGATGCCGCAGCGAGCGTAGGTGCTCTTGCCCAGACAGATGGTCAATACGTTGCGCGGAATGCGGAAGTATTCGACGGTACTGGCCAGGGCGAAGGAGTTTGGCGGGATGATGCACACGTCGCTGTGGATGTCGACGAAGCTGCCGGCGTCGAAGTTTTTCGGATCGACAATGGCCGAATTGATGTTGGTGAACACCTTGAAATGATTGGTGCAACGCACATCGTAGCCGTAGCTCGACACACCATAGGAAATCACACGACTGTCGTCACTGCCGCGCATCTGACGTTCCACGAAAGGCTCGATCATGCCGTGCTCTTGCGCCATGCGGCGAATCCACTTGTCCGATTTGATGCTCATGGCGGGGTGTCCTGAATAGCGAGGTGGAAAAATTCTGTCCGGCATCTTACCGGGCAGGCGTCCCGGGTTCAAAGTCCGGGCGACAATTCTCGCCAATCCCCGCGAATTCCGGGCCCTCGGCACCCTACGACGCACCGTCAGTCATTAAAAAAGAGAAACCTTCGCAAGAACCATTGGCACGTTCCGGAAAAAGGGTTAAGGTGGCGCCACTGTGCTGCTTGTGTCACTGAGAATCTCTACACGATATGTTGAATTTCGATCCAACCATCTACAAGAATTTTTCCTGCTCTTTGCACTCAGTCTCGGCCAGGGTTCTTCCTGAGTCGCAGTTATCTTTGTTCAAGGAGTTACACCATGTCTAATCGCCAAACCGGTACCGTTAAGTGGTTCAACGATGAAAAAGGCTTCGGCTTCATCACTCC
>NZ_JAAUOE010000083.1 GCF_017114915.1 Pseudomonas frederiksbergensis | reverse complement strand
CCAGCTGCACCGTTCCCCGGGCGTGTTCTTCGACCACGACCGTGGCAAGACGCACAGCTCCGGCAAACTGCTGTACTCCGCGCGCATCATTCCTTACCGCGGTTCGTGGCTGGACTTTGAGTTCGACCCGAAGGATTGCGTATTCGTGCGTATCGACCGTCGTCGCAAGCTGCCTGCATCGGTACTGCTGCGCGCGTTGGGTTACACCACTGAAGAAGTGCTGGACGCGTTCTACACCACCAACGTATTCCACGTGAAAGGCGAGAGCCTGAGCCTGGAGCTGGTGCCTCAGCGTCTGCGCGGTGAAATTGCCGTCCTCGACATTCAGGATGACAAGGGCAAGGTTATTGTCGAGCAGGGTCGTCGTATCACCGCTCGCCACATCAACCAGCTGGAAAAAGCCGGGATCAAAGAGCTGGAAGTGCCTCTGGACTACGTTCTGGGTCGCACTACCGCCAAGGTCATCGTGCATCCGGCTACCGGCGAAATCCTGGCAGAGTGCAACACCGAGCTGAGCACCGAAATTCTGGCAAAAATTGCCAAGGCCGGCGTTGTTCGCATCGAAACTCTGTACACCAACGATATCGACTGCGGTCCGTTCGTCTCCGACACCCTGAAGATCGACTCCACCAGCAACCAATTGGAAGCGCTGGTCGAGATCTATCGCATGATGCGTCCAGGCGAGCCGCCAACCAAAGACGCTGCCGAGACGCTGTTCAACAACCTGTTCTTCAGCCCTGAGCGCTATGACCTGTCTGCGGTCGGCCGGATGAAGTTCAACCGTCGTATCGGTCGTACCGAGATCGAAGGTTCGGGCGTGTTGTGCAAAGAAGACATCGTCGCGGTTCTGAAGACTCTGGTCGATATCCGTAACGGTAAAGGCATCGTCGATGACATCGACCACCTGGGTAACCGTCGTGTTCGCTGCGTAGGCGAAATGGCCGAGAACCAGTTCCGCGTTGGCCTGGTGCGTGTTGAGCGTGCGGTCAAAGAGCGTCTGTCGATGGCTGAAAGCGAAGGCCTGATGCCGCAAGACCTGATCAACGCCAAGCCAGTGGCTGCGGCGGTGAAAGAGTTCTTCGGTTCCAGCCAGCTCTCCCAGTTCATGGACCAGAACAACCCGCTGTCCGAGATCACCCACAAACGTCGTGTCTCTGCACTCGGCCCAGGTGGTTTGACTCGCGAACGTGCAGGCTTCGAAGTCCGTGACGTACACCCGACTCACTACGGTCGTGTATGCCCGATTGAAACGCCGGAAGGTCCGAACATCGGTCTGATCAACTCCCTGGCCGCCTATGCGCGCACCAACCAGTACGGCTTCCTCGAGAGCCCGTACCGCGTGGTGAAAGACGCCCTGGTCACCGACGAGATCGTGTTCCTGTCCGCCATCGAAGAGGCCGATCACGTGATCGCCCAGGCTTCGGCCACGATGAACGACAAGAAAGTCCTGGTCGACGAGCTGGTAGCTGTTCGTCACTTGAACGAGTTCACCGTCAAGGCGCCAGAAGACGTCACCTTGATGGACGTATCGCCGAAGCAGGTAGTTTCGGTTGCAGCGTCGCTGATCCCGTTCCTCGAGCACGACGACGCCAACCGTGCGTTGATGGGTTCGAACATGCAGCGTCAAGCTGTACCGACCCTGCGCGCTGACAAGCCGCTGGTAGGTACCGGCATGGAGCGTAACGTAGCCCGTGACTCCGGCGTTTGCGTCGTGGCTCGTCGTGGCGGCGTGATCGACTCTGTCGATGCCAGCCGTATCGTGGTTCGTGTTGCCGATGATGAAGTTGAAACCGGTGAAGCCGGTGTCGACATCTACAACCTGACCAAGTACACCCGCTCCAACCAGAACACCTGCATCAACCAGCGTCCGCTGGTGAGCAAGGGTGATCGGGTTCAGCGCAGCGACATCATGGCCGATGGCCCGTCCACCGATATGGGTGAACTGGCTCTGGGTCAGAACATGCGCATCGCGTTCATGGCATGGAACGGCTTCAACTTCGAAGACTCCATCTGCCTGTCCGAGCGTGTTGTTCAGGAAGACCGTTTCACCACGATCCACATTCAGGAACTGACCTGTGTGGCGCGTGACACCAAGCTTGGGCCAGAGGAAATCACTGCAGACATCCCGAACGTGGGTGAGGCTGCACTGAACAAGCTGGACGAAGCCGGTATCGTTTATGTAGGTGCTGAAGTAGGCGCTGGCGACATCCTGGTCGGTAAGGTCACTCCGAAAGGCGAGACCCAGCTGACTCCGGAAGAAAAACTGCTGCGTGCAATCTTCGGTGAAAAAGCCAGCGACGTTAAAGACACCTCCCTGCGCGTGCCTACCGGCACCAAGGGTACTGTAATCGACGTACAGGTCTTCACCCGCGACGGCGTTGAGCGTGATGCTCGTGCACTGTCGATCGAGAAGACTCAACTCGACGAGATCCGCAAGGATCTGAACGAAGAGTTCCGTATCGTTGAAGGCGCCACTTTCGAACGTCTGCGTTCCGCTCTGGTCGGCCACAAAGCCGAAGGCGGCGCCGGCCTGAAGAAAGGTCAGGAAATCACCGACGAAGTTCTCGACGGTCTTGAGCACGGCCAGTGGTTCAAACTGCGCATGGCTGAAGATGCTCTGAACGAGCAGCTCGAGAAGGCTCAGGCCTACATCGTTGATCGCCGCCGTCTGCTGGACGACAAGTTCGAAGACAAGAAGCGCAAGCTGCAGCAGGGCGATGACCTGGCTCCAGGCGTGCTGAAAATCGTCAAGGTTTACCTGGCAATCCGTCGCCGCATCCAGCCGGGCGACAAGATGGCCGGTCGTCACGGTAACAAAGGTGTGGTTTCCGTGATCATGCCGGTTGAAGACATGCCGCACGATGCCAATGGCACCCCGGTCGACGTCGTCCTCAACCCGTTGGGCGTACCTTCGCGTATGAACGTTGGTCAGATCCTTGAAACCCACCTGGGCCTCGCGGCCAAAGGGCTGGGCGAGAAGATCAACCGGATGGTCGAAGAGCAACGTAAGGTTGCTGAACTTCGCACTTTCCTGGACGAGATCTACAACCAGATCGGCGGTCGTAACGAAGACCTGGATAGCTTCTCCGATCAGGAAATCCTGGATCTGGCGAAGAACCTGCGTGGCGGTGTTCCAATGGCCACTCCAGTGTTCGACGGCGCCAAGGAAAGCGAAATCAAGGCCATGCTGAAACTGGCAGACCTGCCAGAAAGCGGCCAGATGCAGCTGACCGACGGCCGTACCGGCAACAAGTTCGAGCGCCCGGTTACTGTTGGCTACATGTACATGCTGAAGCTGAACCACTTGGTAGACGACAAGATGCACGCTCGTTCTACCGGTTCGTACAGCCTGGTTACCCAGCAACCGCTGGGTGGTAAGGCGCAGTTCGGTGGTCAGCGTTTCGGGGAGATGGAGGTCTGGGCACTGGAAGCATACGGTGCTGCTTACACTCTGCAAGAAATGCTCACAGTGAAGTCGGACGATGTGAACGGCCGGACCAAGATGTACAAAAACATCGTGGACGGCGATCACCGTATGGAGCCGGGCATGCCCGAGTCCTTCAACGTGTTGATCAAGGAAATTCGTTCCCTCGGCATCGATATCGATCTGGAAACCGAATAACACGTGACGCGAATCGAGAGCGGGGCAGGATTGCCCGCTCNGATATCGATCTGGAAACCGAATAACACGTGACGCGAATCGAGAGCGGGGCAGGATTGCCCGCTCTCTGCTCCGCCAGGAGGAAAGGCCTTGAAAGACCTACTGAATTTGCTGAAAAACCAGGGTCAAGTCGAAGAGTTCGACGCCATCCGTATTGGATTGGCATCGCCTGAGATGATCCGTTCGTGGTCGTTCGGTGAAGTTAAAAAGCCGGAAACCATCAACTACCGTACGTTCAAACCTGAGCGTGACGGTCTGTTCTGCGCCAAGATCTTTGGCCCGGTAAAGGATTACGAGTGCCTGTGCGGTAAGTACAAGCGCTTGAAGCACCGTGGCGTGATCTGCGAGAAGTGCGGCGTTGAAGTTGCGCTGGCAAAAGTTCGTCGTGAGCGCATGGCGCACATCGAGCTGGCCTCGCCGGTTGCCCACATCTGGTTCCTGAAATCGCTGCCGTCCCGTATCGGCTTGCTGATGGACATGACCCTGCGTGATATCGAACGCGTTCTCTACTTCGAGAGCTATGTCGTTATCGATCCAGGCATGACTACCCTTGAAAAAGGTCAGCTACTCAACGACGAGCAGTACTTCGAAGCGCTGGAAGAGTTCGGCGACGATTTCGATGCCCGCATGGGTGCCGAAGCTGTCCGCGAACTGCTGCACGCTATCGACCTGGAGCACGAGATTGGCCGCCTGCGTGAAGAAATTCCGCAAACCAACTCGGAAACCAAGATCAAGAAGCTGTCCAAGCGTCTGAAGTTGATGGAAGCCTTCCAGGGTTCCGGCAACCTGCCAGAGTGGATGGTGCTGACCGTTCTGCCGGTTCTGCCACCAGATCTGCGTCCACTGGTCCCATTGGATGGCGGTCGTTTCGCGACTTCCGACCTCAACGATCTGTATCGTCGAGTGATCAACCGTAACAACCGCTTGAAGCGCCTGCTTGATCTGTCCGCTCCGGACATCATCGTGCGCAACGAAAAGCGTATGTTGCAGGAAGCTGTCGACGCACTGCTCGACAACGGTCGTCGTGGCCGCGCTATCACCGGTTCCAACAAGCGTCCTCTGAAATCCCTGGCTGACATGATCAAGGGTAAACAGGGTCGTTTCCGTCAGAACTTGCTCGGTAAGCGTGTTGACTACTCCGGTCGTTCGGTAATTACCGTTGGTCCGACCCTGCGTCTGCACCAGTGCGGTCTGCCGAAGAAGATGGCTCTGGAGCTGTTCAAGCCGTTCATTTTCGGCAAGCTTGAAATGCGTGGTCTCGCTACCACCATCAAAGCCGCCAAGAAGATGGTCGAGCGCGAGCTGCCAGAGGTTTGGGACGTTCTCGCTGAAGTGATTCGCGAACACCCGGTTCTCCTCAACCGTGCACCGACCCTTCACCGTCTGGGTATCCAGGCGTTTGAACCGGTACTGATCGAAGGTAAGGCTATCCAGCTGCACCCTCTGGTCTGTGCTGCGTACAACGCCGACTTCGACGGCGACCAAATGGCCGTGCACGTACCGCTGACGCTGGAAGCCCAGCTGGAAGCGCGTGCGTTGATGATGTCGACCAACAACATTCTGTCGCCAGCTAACGGTGAGCCAATCATCGTTCCGTCGCAGGACGTTGTATTGGGTCTGTACTACATGACTCGTGAAGCGATCAACGCCAAGGGCGAAGGTCGTGTGTTCGCGGATCTGCAGGAAGTTGACCGTGTGTTCCGTGCCGGCGAAGCCGCACTGCATGCCAAGGTCAAGGTGCGGATCAACGAAACCGTGAACGATCGTGATGGCGGCAGCGTGACCAACACCCGCATCGTCGACACTACCGTCGGCCGTGCGCTGTTGTTCCAGGTTGTGCCAAAAGGCTTGTCCTTCGACGTCGTCAACCTGCCGATGAAGAAAAAAGCGATCTCCAAGCTGATCAACCAGTGCTATCGCGTGGTTGGTTTGAAAGATACCGTCATCTTCGCTGACCAGTTGATGTACACCGGTTTTGCCTATTCGACCATCTCCGGCGTTTCCATCGGTGTTAACGACTTTGTTATTCCGGATGAAAAAGCCCGCATCATCGGTGCTGCCACCGAC
>NZ_JAAUOE010000082.1 GCF_017114915.1 Pseudomonas frederiksbergensis | reverse complement strand
TTTTTTGAATCGAGGGATTCGTAGGGGGATGTCGGGTCTGTGATCGGTGGATTGGGTGTCGGTTTGAACATGGTGAAACTCCTGATTATTCATTAGGAGCTACCAACATCACTTGCAGATGATGGGTGGCAGCTGTGCGCGGGTCTGCAAGACCGGGAAACCAGGAACCCGGCAGACCCGAAGGTCTCCCGCACAAAGCTGCCATTGAGCGGACACAAATGAGCGTCCTACGGGGGGGCTATGCGACTGGTATTCCGGCGGGCTTGCAGACCCGATCACTGATGAGCAGTGACACGAATCAAGTTACCGATGGCCCCCAAAGCGCACAAGCCGGCGGATTCTGGCGCAGTCGTAGGCAACGACGCAAGGCGTTGTAGCCTTGATGAAGTAACACCGGGTGTCTTTAAACGCACAGCTTAAACATCGTTATCGGGAGCCCTCGGCGAACTCAGCCCTTGGCCGCCATCGCGGTGACTTCCACGCGCATGCCTTCAACCGCCAGCGCGGCCACGCCAACGGCGGCGCGAACCGGCCAGGGCTTGGCGAAGAAGCGCTGGTAGACCTCGTTGAACGCGGCGCGGTCGGCCATGTCGGTGAGGTAGATGGTCAGATGCAGCACCCGGTCCATGGAACTGCCGGCGTTCTCCAGCGCGACCTTGAGCGCCTGCAGGGTGCACTCGCTTTGCAGGGTGATGTCGCCCAGTTCCAGGCTGCCGTCGGCGCGGGTAGGGATTTGAGTGGAGACCAGCAGCCCGCCGAAACCGGCAACGTCGGAGGAGATAGATTCCGGGTCGGGATCGGGGAGGAACGTGATGTCGTGGTTTGCCATGGGGATCTCTTGTTTGAGGGGGTGAAGGGGCGACGCCTTTTTTGCGTGGCCAGTTTACAGCCCTATCGTCGGGCCGTTCGTGTATCCGCTCGAAAAACCGGAAGGCGAAGTCGCGAGGTTTCAGCAGGTGAGGTATGTAGTGGTGGTTTCGACCATCCTGGAGGTTTCGGCGGTGGTCCCGGTGACGGCCCGCGCTGACCCGCCATCAGGCGCCATCAAAAGGTGAATGCTGGCGCTGGCCTTGAGGAGCGCTGAGTCATTTCAATCTCCAGCAGATGCTCAACCAGCACATCATTCAAAAACCGGAACTGATCGTTGAGCCCGACCACTTCGTTACTGAAGTGGTTGGCCGCTGCCGGCATCAGCAAGGCCTCGAAGTGCTTGTCGAACACCAGCGCGATCGCTTTGCGAGAGACGACCTGCTGGGAATAGTAGTTGCTGCCGAACACCGGGAAACTCACGGCGAGGCTGACGGAATAAATCATGAAGTCGGCTCCTCGATGTGACCGCTATCGAGCACGAAGCGGGAAAACAGGGTCAGGGTAACGGCCGTCAGGGCCAGGCAGGTCAGGAGATGGATCAACATGTGGTGCCCCTCCAATGGGGGGTTCAAGTAGCGATGGGTTGATCCTGCACCTGACGGTTTTCTTGCGGAAGGCATTCGTGGCGATGGTGAGTATCGACGTGGATGATGGTGGTAACGGAATCGGGAATTCGGCAATCCATTGTGGAGTTTTTGAGGGCGCCACCACGCTTCCTGACGGACGGCCTGCGCCCCCGACCTATACTCAAATCAGCATGTTCTTTAGCGTCGGACACTCCGTTCGACGACGACTGTAGGACACCGCGATCTTGAACCTGCGTTCGCTGATCGTTGCTGTGTTGATCGTATTGGCGGGATGCGTCACGCCCCCGCCTGCCCCGGTAGCCGTGGTGCCGGTGGTAGTGGTGTCCCAGAGCACCTGGCAGCAGGTGGACCGGGAAATTGTCGCCGCTTCGCAGCAGGCCACCGAACAGGCCAGGGTCTACGCCCGCGGGTCCATGGAGCACTGGCGCACGCGGGTTTTCCAGCAGACCGAAGAAGTCTTCATTCCGTGGTTCAGCAGCTACTGGACCCAGGAATGGCTATCAATGAAAGTCAGCTGGTACGCCATCAATGCCGGGGACGAGGAGGATGCCTCGGCCAAACGCCTGGCAGCTTATCTGCTGGAACAATATCGCCTGAAAGTGCTGGCACCGGTGGCGGTGGAGATCGATCCCGATCAGATCCTCGCGCAGGCGACGGCATTTTACGTGCAGCTGATGGGTCAACAACTCGAGGTCATCTCCCAGCGTCACGGCGTGCCGATGGCGCAACTCAACCAGCGCATCCAGAAAATCCCGGCCATTTCACTGGGCCCACCGCCTACCCGTGACGCTTCGCTGTATCAGGTGGTGCACGCCGAACTGGGCAAATTGCCGGCCTACCTGGCGCTGATCGAGACGATCCACACGGCGGGTGGCGACAGGGGCATCGGCTCGACGGACGCCGGCATGGCACCGGTGGCCAAGCGTGCCAGCAGGCGAATCGAAGCCGAAATGGCCCCGCGAGGTGCGGCCAGTGCGGTGGCGGCGGTGGCAGGGAAGGCAGCCGGGGCGTTGATTTCTGTGGGGGTAGCCGGGGTGCGCGCGATTATCCAGGCCAACGACCGGCCCGATAGCGAGGCGCTGATCCGCAGCAGTCTGGGCGATTCGTTCGACAAGGCGTGGCTGAAGCTGGTGCAGAACCCCGCTACCGGCGTCATGGCAGGAACGCTGTACATGGCGCGGCAGATCGAGGGCAGCCTGGCCCCGGCTGTCGAACAGAGCGTAGAGCAGACAGCAGAACAGACAGCAGAACAGACCGCAGAACCGTCCGTCGAACCGGCGGTCAGCCTGGGCGCGGGAACTGTCGATTGGAGCCACGCTGGATCGACTACTCAGCAGATCAACCCATAACCCGAGGAGAACGATCATGGCTTACGTTGATGGCTTCGTTGCGGCAGTCCCCAAAGCCAACCGCGAAAAATTCAAACGCCACGCGGAGTCCGCCGCCGCGATTTTCAAGGAAAACGGCGCGCTCAGCCTCGCCGAATGCTGGGGCGATGACGTGCCCGATGGCAAAGTGACTTCGTTTCCCATGGCGGTAAAACTCAAGGAAGACGAAACCGTGGTGTTTTCCTGGATCGTCTGGCCCGACAAGGCCACCCGTGACGCCGGCATGGCGAAACTCATGAGCGATCCGCGGATGCAACCGGACGTCAATCCGATGCCGTTCGACGGCCAGCGGGCGATATTTGGCGGTTTCGAAATGCTCGTCAAAGCCTGAGCCCTAGTCGCAGGATCACTCCGGCGTCGGGGCGGTCCTGCAACTCTTGCGGTTACGAATCTCGCTGTCCGACGGCCGCTCCTTGATGAACTCGAAGCGCGGCTCGCCTTCGTTGTAATGAACCAGCCAGCCCCATTCCAGTTCGGACTCGTCCTGACCGGGCTTGGGTGGCACGGCCCACCATGGCTCTTTGCTGATGACCTGACGCATGGCGTCCCCTCCCGTCGGTTCGGTTCCTTGAACTATAACGCGCATGCCGGCGGGTGCCAGAAATGGGCTTGCTGGCGTGGTATCCCTTTGTAAAATCAAAGGGTCCCCGCGCATTGAGGTGCCCGACATGAGCGATGAATCCCGTGAGCCGTTCAAGCGGCTGTTTTTCGCCTTGAACTGCGCCCCCGAACAACGCCGGGCCATCGCCCAGTGGCGCGGCGCGCTGGGGCTCAACATCGGGCGCCCGGTGCCGGCGGAAAACTTTCACCTGACCCTGCTGTTTCTCGGCACGGTCGGCATGGCGCAGATAGCGGATGTCTGCAAGGCCGCCGCCAACGTCCGCGTACCCGGCGTACCGTTGACGGTTGTGCTGGATCGGCTGGACGTCTGGCGTCGCTCCGGGGTCTTGTTGCTGGCACCGGCGCAGGCAGCACCGCAGTTGCTGCGCCTGGTGTATGCGCTGGAGCAGGCCATGTTGCCGTTCGGCTTTGAAGACACCCATCGGGAATTTCGCCCGCATTTGACCCTGATGCGCGACTACCGGGCACCGGTCCCCGAATCCGCCACGCCGCCGGAGTTTTTTCTGCGTGCCGATCGCTTCAGTCTGTTCGAGTCCCATAAAGGCCGGTACCGGGCGCTGGCCGAATGGCCATTGGTCGCCTCGTAAACCCACAAAAAAAGGCGCCCGAGGGCGCCTGAATTCACCTTAACCGAGGAAGCCAGGTGAAGCCGTTCTTCAGAGAGGAGTGCAGCGGTGGTAAGGCGCTGCGTGAACGGAAAAGGGTAAAGCGATGATCGTTCCCACGCGCAGCGTGGATGATCGTTCCCACGCTCCGCGTGGGAATGCAGCCCGGGACGCTCCGCGTCCCTTCCAGAGCCGAACGCGGAGCGTCCGTGGAGGCATTCCCACGCGGAGCGTGGGAACGATCAGTGAGGCGGGCAGGGCGGGGTTATTTACCCAGCTTCACCCGCGTCCAGCCCCGGGTCATGATCCGCTGCGTGGCGATCGGCACGTCAGGAATGGCATACAACGTCGCCATCACCGCTTGCGGTGGGTAGGACGCCGGGTCGTCGCGTATTGCTTCATCCACCAGCGGGGTGGCCGCTGCGTTGGCGTTGCTGTAGCCGATGCTGTTGGTGACGTCGGCGATGATGTCCGGGCGCATCAGGAAGTTCATGAACAGGTAGGCGTTGTCGACGTTGGCCGCGTCCCGTGGGATGGCGACCATGTCGTAAAAGCTGCCGGCGCCTTCTTTCGGGATGCTGTATTCGATCTTCACCTTGTCGCCGGCTTCCTGGGCGCGGGCCTTGGCTTGCAGCACGTCGCCGGAGTAACCGACGGCGACGCAGATGTTGCCGTTGGCCAGGTCGGAGATGTACTTCGACGAATGGAAGTAAGCCACCGACGGGCGAATCTTCATGAACAGCGCTTCGGCTTCGGCGATTTGCGCCTTGTCCCGGGAGTTCACCGGATAACCCAAATAGTGCAGGGCAGCCGGGAGCATTTCCGTCGGCGAATCAAGAAAACTGATGCCACACGTTTTGAGCTTCGCCGCGTTTTGCGGTTTGAACAGCAAGTCCCAGGAATTCACCGGCGCATCCGTGCCGAGCACTTCCTTGACCTTGGCCGGGTTATAACCGATGCCGATCGAACCCCACATGTACGGGAAGGCGTGGCCGTTATCCGGGTCGCTGGCCGAAGCATTTTTCAGCAGCACCGGGTTAAGGTTTTTCCAGTTCGGTAGCTTCGATTTGTCCAGTTCCTGATAGACCCCAGCCTTGATCTGCTTGGCCAGGAAACTGTTGGACGGCACCACGATGTCATAGCCCGATTTTCCCGCCAGTAGCCTTGCCTCAAGGGTTTCGTTACTGTCGAACACATCGTAGGTCACGCGAATGCCGGTTTCGTCCTCGAACTTTTTGACCGTGTCCGGGGCGATGTAATCCGACCAGTTGTAGACGCGCAGTACGTTGTCATTGGCCTGGGCGCCAGCGGTGATTGCGCCCAATAAGGACAGTGTCAGCAGAGTCCTGCCAAACATTTTCATCGGTACAACTCCATTTTCTTTTTATAAGACACAAAACATGCCGGCTGTAGGAGCGAGGCTTGCCCGCGAAGAATGCACCGCGTTTTTCAGGTATTACGCGTCATCGTTCTTCGCGGGCAAGCCTCGCTCCTACAGGTAAGGTACTAAGCCGTCGCTTGCGCCATTTGCTTTTTCGGTTGCTGCCAGGACTCGCTGGCGGTCTGGTCCATGGCTTCCTGGATCGCCCGTTTGCGCGTGGCTTCGGCCTTGCGGCTGAAGTACCAGACCAGGAAGGTCACCAGCGACACCGCCAGCAGAATCAGGCTGGCCACGGCATTGATCTCGGGCTTCACACCCAGGCGCACCGCCGAGAACACTTCCATCGGCAGCGTCGTCGAGCCGGGACCCGAGACGAAGCTCGCCAACACCAGGTCATCCAGCGACAGGGCAAACGACATCATGCCGCCCGCCGCCAGCGACGGCGCGATCATCGGAA
>NZ_JAAUOE010000081.1 GCF_017114915.1 Pseudomonas frederiksbergensis | reverse complement strand
GTGCTGCCACCGACGAAGTGAAAGAGATCGAAAGTCAGTATGCCTCCGGCCTGGTAACCCAGGGCGAGAAGTACAACAAAGTGATCGACCTCTGGTCCAAGGCGAACGACGAAGTTTCCAAGGCGATGATGGCCAACCTCTCGAAAGAGAAAGTCATCGACCGTCATGGCGTCGAAGTCGACCAGGAATCGTTCAACTCGATGTACATGATGGCCGACTCGGGCGCACGGGGTTCTGCTGCGCAGATCCGTCAGCTCGCCGGTATGCGTGGCCTGATGGCCAAGCCGGACGGTTCCATCATCGAAACGCCGATTACTGCGAACTTCCGTGAAGGTTTGAGCGTACTTCAGTACTTCATCTCTACTCACGGTGCTCGTAAAGGTCTGGCGGATACCGCGTTGAAAACGGCGAACTCCGGTTACCTGACTCGTCGTCTGGTAGACGTGGCGCAGGATCTGGTTGTGACCGAGATCGATTGCGGCACCGAGCATGGCCTGGTAATGACTCCGCACATTGAAGGCGGTGACGTTGTCGAGCCGTTGGGTGAGCGCGTATTGGGTCGTGTCATTGCCCGCGACGTATTCAAGCCAGGTACCGAGGAAGTTATCGTTCCTGCCGGCACTCTGGTAGACGAGAAGTGGGTTGAGTTCATCGAGCTGAACAGCATCGACGAAGTGATCGTGCGTTCGCCGATCAGCTGCGAAACCCGCTACGGCATTTGCGCCAAGTGCTACGGCCGTGACTTGGCTCGTGGTCACCAGGTGAACATCGGTGAAGCGGTCGGCGTTATCGCTGCCCAGTCCATCGGTGAGCCGGGTACCCAGCTGACCATGCGTACGTTCCACATCGGTGGTGCGGCAAGCCGGACCTCCGCAGCCGACAGCGTTCAGGTGAAGAATGGCGGTACCGTCCGTCTGCATAACCTGAAGCACGTTGAGCGAGTGGACGGTTGCCTGGTTGCTGTGTCCCGTTCCGGTGAGCTGGCAATCGCTGATGACTTCGGTCGTGAGCGTGAGCGCTACAAGCTGCCGTACGGTGCTGTGATTTCGGTTAAAGAAGGTGACAAGGTCGACGCTGGCGCAATCGTGGCCAAGTGGGATCCGCACACTCACCCAATCGTTACCGAAATGAAAGGTACCGTGACCTACGTGGGCATGGAAGAAGGCATCACGATCAAGCGTCAGACTGACGAATTGACCGGTATGACCAACATTGAAGTACTCGACGCCAAAGACCGTCCAGCTGCCGGTAAAGATATCCGTCCTGCTGTGAAGATGGTTGATGACAGCGGCAAGGATCTCCTGCTGCCAGGTACCGACGTAATTGCTCAGTACTTCCTGCCTGCAAACGCCCTGGTCGGTGTAGCGGACGGTGCGAAAATCGCGATCGGTGATGTTATCGCTCGTATTCCGCAAGAGACTTCGAAGACCCGTGACATCACCGGTGGTCTGCCGCGTGTTGCCGACTTGTTCGAAGCCCGTCGTCCGAAAGAAGCCTCGATTCTGGCTGAAGTCAGCGGCACCATCGCGTTCGGTAAAGAGACCAAGGGCAAGCGCCGTCTGGTTATCACCCCGAACGACGGTAGCGATCCGTACGAAGAGCTGATTCCGAAGTGGCGTCACCTGAACGTCTTCGAAGGCGAACAGGTTAACCGCGGCGAAGTTATCTCCGACGGTCCGAGCGATCCACACGACATCCTGCGTCTGTTGGGTGTGAGTGCGCTGGCCAAGTACATCGTGAACGAGATCCAGGACGTTTATCGTCTGCAAGGCGTGAAGATCAACGATAAGCACATCGAGACCATCCTGCGTCAGATGCTGCGTAAAGTTGAGATCGCTGAATCCGGCGATTCCAGTTTCATCAAGGGCGACCAGATGGAATTGACTCACGTGCTGGTAGAGAACGAGCGTCTGAGCAATGAAGACAAATTTGTCTCCAAGTTCACTCGCGTTCTGCTGGGTATCACCAAGGCGTCGTTGTCCACCGAATCGTTCATCTCGGCGGCTTCCTTCCAGGAAACCACTCGCGTACTGACCGAAGCGGCGGTAACCGGCAAGCGCGATTACCTGCGCGGCCTGAAAGAAAACGTAGTCGTGGGTCGTCTGATCCCGGCCGGTACCGGTCTGGCTTATCACAGCGAGCGCAAGCGCCGCCGTGATGCTGACAAGCCGTTGCGCGTAAGCGCCAGTGAAGTGGAAGCTGCACTGACCGAAGCGCTGAACTCGAGCGGTAACTGAGTTCTGCGGTAAATGAGTGCGGGCCCTGATCGCTCCGTTCATCGAATCGAGACAATTTGTCGAGGTTGGATGAGCGGGGAGGTCGGGGCCTTGCCTTGACTGGGGGCAAGATCCTCTTTAGACTCTTGTACCCCTAAATTTGGCGGGAATTCGTTCCTGCCATTTTGCTTTTCTTGCAAGACAATAGCGTCGCAAGACAACAGTGGAGCTAGTAGATGGCAACTATCAACCAGCTGGTACGTCAGCCGCGTAAGCGTATCGTCGAGAAATCCGACGTGCCTGCGCTGCAGAACTGCCCGCAACGTCGTGGCGTATGCACCCGTGTGTATACCACTACGCCGAAAAAACCTAACTCGGCACTGCGTAAAGTATGCCGTGTGCGTCTGACCAACGGTTTCGAGGTTTCCTCGTACATCGGTGGTGAAGGCCACAACCTGCAAGAGCACAGCGTGGTACTGATCCGCGGCGGTCGTGTAAAAGACTTGCCAGGTGTTCGTTACCACACCGTTCGCGGCTCTTTGGATACTTCCGGCGTTAAAGGTCGTAACCAAGGTCGTTCGAAGTACGGTACCAAGCGTCCGAAGTAATGGTCGCTTGCAGCAAAAAACCGATTTCTATTTTTCTGAGTCGATAAGAGTAAGGTCGGAGGCGTCCCGAAAGGGCACCGATTCCGAGCGAACCTGAAGACCGTTTGAGGGCTTATCCATGCCAAGAAGACGCGTAGCAGCCAAGCGCGAAGTGCTTGACGATCCAAAATACGGAAGCCAAATCCTGGCCAAGTTCATGAACCACGTAATGGAAAGCGGCAAGAAAGCCGTTGCCGAGCGTATCGTTTATGGCGCGCTGGAAAAGGTTAAAGAACGCAAGAACAGCGACCCCCTGGAAATCTTCGAGAAAGCTCTCGACGCCATCGCTCCGCTGGTCGAAGTAAAGTCGCGCCGTGTAGGCGGTGCTACTTACCAGGTTCCGGTCGAAGTTCGTCCGTCCCGTCGTAACGCTCTGGCAATGCGCTGGTTGGTAGACTTCGCCCGTAAGCGCGGCGAGAAGTCTATGGCTCTGCGTTTGGCTGGCGAACTGTTGGACGCTGCTGAAGGTAAAGGTGCTGCTGTTAAGAAGCGTGAAGACGTGCACCGTATGGCTGAAGCCAACAAGGCTTTCTCGCACTACCGCTTCTAATTTTAGCTTCACTAATTTTGCGAGGGCTTTATGGCTCGTACTACTCCGATTAGCCGCTACCGTAACATCGGTATCGTCGCTCACGTGGATGCTGGTAAAACCACCACCACCGAGCGCGTCCTTTTTTACACTGGCAAAAGTCACAAAATGGGCGAGGTGCATGATGGCGCCGCGACCACAGACTGGATGGTGCAGGAGCAGGAGCGTGGTATTACCATTACTTCTGCTGCGATCACCGCCTTCTGGAAGGGTTCTGAGAAGCAGTACTCGCACGAACACCGTTTCAACGTTATCGATACCCCGGGCCACGTAGACTTCACTATTGAAGTTGAGCGCTCCCTGCGCGTACTCGACGGCGCTGTCGTTGTGTTTTGCGGTACTTCGGGTGTTGAGCCTCAGTCGGAAACCGTATGGCGTCAGGCCAACAAGTACGGCGTTCCACGTCTTGTTTACGTAAACAAGATGGACCGTGCTGGCGCTAACTTCCTGCGCGTGATCGGTCAGATCAAGCAGCGTCTGGGTCACACTCCGGTGCCAATCCAGTTGGCTATCGGCTCTGAAGACAACTTCCAGGGTCAGATCGATCTGATCAACATGCAAGCTGTCTACTGGAATGACTCCGACAAGGGTATGGTCCCTGTTCGCAAGGACATTCCTGCCGAGCTGCAAGAGCTGGCTGAAGAGTGGCGCAGCAACATGGTCGAGGCTGCGGCCGAAGCCAACGAAGAGCTGATGAACAAGTATCTCGAAGGGGAAGAGCTCTCCATCGAGGAAATCAAGGCCGCTCTGCGTCAGCGTACTATCGCTGGTGAGATCGTTCTGGCTGTTTGCGGTTCTTCTTTCAAGAACAAGGGCGTTCCCCTGGTTCTCGACGCCGTTATCGACTTCCTGCCTGCTCCAACCGACATTCCTGCTATCAAGGGTTCCAACCCGGATAACGAGGAAGAGGAAATGGAGCGTCATGCAAGCGACGACGAGCCTTTCGCGGCTCTGGCGTTCAAGATCGCTACCGACCCATTCGTGGGTACCTTGACCTTTGTTCGGGTTTACTCGGGCGTGTTGGCCTCCGGCGACGGCGTGATCAACTCGGTAAAAGGCAAGAAAGAGCGTGTGGGTCGTATGGTGCAAATGCACGCAAACGCCCGTGAAGAAATCAAGGAAGTGCGCGCTGGCGACATCGCGGCCTTGATCGGCATGAAGGACGTCACCACTGGTGAAACCTTGTGCAACGCTGACAAGCCAATCATCCTGGTTCGCATGGACTTCCCGGAGCCGGTTATTTCGGTTGCCGTAGAGCCTAAGACCAAGGACGACCAGGAAAAAATGGGTATCGCTTTGGGCAAACTTGCTCAGGAAGACCCGTCTTTCCGCGTCAAGACTGATGAAGAGACTGGTCAAACGATCATCTCCGGCATGGGCGAGCTGCACCTGGACATCCTGGTTGACCGGATGCGCCGTGAGTTCAACGTCGAAGCCAACATCGGTAAGCCTCAGGTTTCCTATCGTGAGCGCATCACGAAGAATTGTGAGATCGAAGGCAAGTTCGTTCGCCAGTCCGGCGGTCGTGGCCAGTTCGGCCATTGCTGGATCCGTTTTGCTCCTGCTGACGAAGGTCAGGAAGGTCTGCAATTCCTGAACGAAGTAGTAGGTGGTGTGGTTCCTAAGGAATACATCCCGGCTATCCAGAAGGGTATCGAAGAGCAGATGAAGAACGGCGTCGTTGCCGGCTATCCGCTGATCGGCCTGAAGGCTACCGTGTTTGATGGTTCCTACCACGACGTCGACTCGAACGAGATGGCGTTTAAGGTGGCTGCTTCCATGGCAACCAAGCAACTGGCCCAGAAGGGTGGTGGTGAGTTGCTTGAGCCGATCATGGCGGTAGAGGTTGTTACGCCAGAAGACTATATGGGTGATGTGATGGGCGACCTTAACCGTCGCCGCGGCATGATCCTGGGTATGGAAGATACGGTTTCCGGCAAGGTGATTCGTGCCGAGGTTCCGTTGGGTGAAATGTTCGGTTATGCAACCGACGTTCGTTCCATGTCCCAAGGTCGCGCAAGCTACTCTATGGAATTCAAAAAATACAATACAGCTCCGTCGCATATCGTCGAAACTGTGACCAAAAAACAAGGCTGATTCAGCCCCTTTAGGCTAGGAGTTAATTGTCGTGGCTAAAGAAAAATTTGAACGTAACAAACCGCACGTCAACGTTGGCACCATCGGTCACGTTGACCACGGTAAAACCACTCTGACCGCTGCTCTGACCCGTGTCTGCTCCGAAGTTTTCGGTTCGGCCAAGGTTGACTTCGACAAGATCGACAGCGCCCCAGAAGAAAAAGCTCGTGGTATCACCATCAACACCGCTCACGTTGAATACGATTCGGCCGTGCGTCACTACGCACACGTTGACTGCCCAGGTCACGCCGACTACGTAAAAAACATGATCACCGGTGCTGCGCAGATGGATGGCGCGATCCTGGTTTGCTCGGCCGCTGATGGTCCGATGCCACAGACTCGTGAGCACATCCTGCTGTCCCGTCAGGTAGGCGTTCCGTACATCGTTGTCTTCCTGAACAAGGCTGACATGGTAGACGACGCTGAGCTGCTGGAACTGGTTGAGATGGAAGTGCGCGATCTGCTGAGCACTTACGACTTCCCGGGCGACGACACTCCGATCATCATCGGTTCGGCGCTGATGGCTCTGAACGGTCAAGACGACAACGAGATGGGCACCACTGCCGTCAAGAAGTTGGTTGAGACTCTGGA
>NZ_JAAUOE010000080.1 GCF_017114915.1 Pseudomonas frederiksbergensis | reverse complement strand
GCACTTCATCAATGTGAATCCTGACCGGCACTCGCTGCGCCAGACGCACCCAGTTAAACGTCGGGTTCACATCCGCAATCAGCTCGCGGCTTTGCGGGTTGTCGCGGTCGTAGATGCCGCGAGAAATGCTCTCCACATGACCCTTGAGCACTTCGCCGCTCATCAGTTGCATGTCGGCTTTATCGCCCACGCGCACATGGGGCAGTTTGGTTTCTTCGAAGAAGCCATAAACCCAGAACGAGTTCATGTCGACCACGGCCATTTTCGCTTCGCCGATGCGTGCATAGTCGCCGCGATGGACGTTGAGGTTGGTGACGTAGCCGTCCACCGCCGCCCGCACTTCGGTGCGTTTGAGGTTCAGTTCGGCGGCTTCCAGTTGCGCCTGGGCGTGCTGGTAATCGGCCAGGGCCGAGTCGGCGATGTTGCTGGCGTCGTCGCGGTTTTCCCTGGAGATCACCAGGTTGTCGAGGTCGGCGCGGCGATGGGCGTTGACCTTGCGCATCTCCCAGGTGGCCTTGCGCGAGGCCACCAGGCTCTGTGCCTGTTTGACTGCGAGGCGGTAGTGCTCGGGGTCGATGCGCATCAGCAGGTCGCCCTTTTTCACCAACTGGTTGTCGCGCACCGGCACCTCCACCACCTCACCGGTCACGTCGGCGGCGACGTTGATGATGTCGGCACGCACCCGGCCGTCGCGGGTCCAGGGGGTGTTCATGTAATGCTCCCAGAGGGTCCGGCCGATCCATAGCGCAAGGGCCAATACCAGCAGGGTCGCGAGCAGGCTGAAAAGCTTTTTCATCAGGGCTTTCTTCAGTGATAGAGAGTCAGTGGTAGACAGTCAGCGCCAAAGCGCCGAACAGACAGGTAAACAGGCTCAGGCGCAGCAACGCCGGGTGCCAGAAGAAGCGGTACAGATCGAACCCGGACAAGCACCGGTCCAGCGCCCAGGCCAGCGCCGCCGCAATGAAAAACATCAGGGTCATGGTCGGCATGTACACGCCGTGGAAGGCGATTTCACGAGGCATGTTCAAGTCCTTGGGGCTTGGCGAATGAGGCCAATGGCGATTGCGGGTCCAACAGTGAAGTGCGGATGAAATGCAGGTAGCTCTTCACCCGGCGCAAAGCGGAGGTGTCGAAGTGCGGCGCGAAGGGTTCATCGGTGGCCTGCACGCGGCCGATCGCGTGGTCGACTGCGGCCAGCGCCCGCTCCAGATTGCTCTGGCCCGGTTGCAGAAACAGCCGCACCAGCGAACGCCCCATCACCCGGATGGACTGGCGCCACGGTTGGGATTCGGCATACGCCGGGTGCACCGGCAGAATCGCTTGTTCCTTGCGCAGTTCGATAATCGCGTGGCCGACTTCCAGCACCACCAACATCCAGCGCAGCAGGTCCCGTTGCACCTGCGGCTGCCCCACGGCGAGGCCATAAGCCTGATGCAACAAGTCCCGCGTGCGACTTTCCAAACTCGACGCCAGGCCCTTGAGTTTGCCACTGATGGCGTACACCACTTGCCCACGCAAATCCTGCTCCAGCCGCCGCCACAACCAGCGGCTGTTGGGCGGCAGAATGATTGCCCCGGCCGCCGCGCACACCAGCATGCCCATGATCATGGCGATGTAGTCGTTGATGAAGGCGTAAGGGTTATAGACCGTGAGGTTGTCCGGCACAGAACCGGTGCTGAAGAAGATCAGCAACCCCAGGCCAACCCCGGCGTATTGCGGCCGTGAAGTCAGGAACGATCCGAGCACGATCACCGGCGCGAGCATCACGCAGAGCAACGGAAAACCGTCGATCCAGGGGAAGATGAAAAACATCTCGACGAAGCCGATCAGTGCCCCGAGCAACGTCCCGCAGGCCATCTGAAACGCCATGCGTTTGGGGTTCGGTGTCGCCGCTGAAAGGCCGACGGTGGCGGCGGCGATCAGGGTCATGGTCGCCCCGCTCGGCCACGCGGTGGCCACCCAATAACTGCCGAGCACCACCAGGATGAACGCCGCGCGAATGCCCGACGCCGCCGAGGCCAGCCAGTTGGTTTGCGGGGTGAAGGGCTCGTCCCAGCGTTCCCGTTCGTGGCTGTGATCGGCGAGCGATGCGTGGGTCTGTGCATAACCGTGCAAGTCGTCGACGAAGCGATAGAGCAGTTCGTACGCGGTGTGAAAATCCAGCAGCTCGGCATCACTCGGATCGCGCTCCTGAAAGCTCGCCCGCAGGCTGCGCACCCGCGCCGGCAGGTTTTCCTTATAGGTCGCCAATGCACTGACCAGGCGTGCAGCGTCGGGGCTGGTCAGGGCGCGACCGCTGAAGCCGTCGAGCACTTCGGCCAGGTCCTGCAACCCCGGCTTGATCGCCGCGACCACCTGATCGGCGCCGCTGCCACGCAGGCGCTCGAGCAACTGATGCAGGGCATTGAAGCGCGTGGTGATGCCCATGAACTCGCTGTTCAAACGACTGAGCCGCCCGTTGCGCCGACGCATGTGCGGGTCTTCGAACACCGTGACGCTGCGCAGCCCTTCCAGCCCAACCGCTTCAGCGATGAACCGCACGTTGCCCGCTTCAAACGCCTCGCGCTGACTGCGGCCGCGCAAGCCATCGGTGACGAACAAGGCGAACACACCGAAGCGCTGATACAAGGCGTTGCGCATCGCGGCGCTGGCGGTTTGCGGCAGGATCGCGGCACTGACCAGCGTCGAGCAGAGAATCCCCAGGGAGATTTCCAGCACCCGCCAGACCGCTGCCATGAAAGCACCGTCCGGATGGGCCAGGGCAGGCAATCCGACCATCGCCGCCGTGTAACCGGCGAGGACAAATCCGTAGGCGCGAAAGTTGCGATAACGCGCCGCGCCTGCCGTGCAGAGGCCGACCCAGATCGCCAGCGAGCCGAGGAACAGTTCGGTGTTCTGCGCGAACAAGGCAATCAGCGCGACCATCACCGCTGACCCGGCCAACGTGCCGAGGAAACGATAGAAACTCTTGGCGAACACCTGGCCGCTTTGCGGTTGCATGACGATGAACACGGTGATCATCGCCGTGCGCGGTTGCGGCAACTCCAGGCGCATGGCCAGCCACAACGTCAGAAACGCGGCGAACAACACTTTGAAAATGTAGACCCAGGTCACGCCGTCGCTGCGCGCCCAGTCGAGGAAACCCCGGCGCCATTCAAGGGAATACAGCCAGCGCAGAGGAGCGGGCAAGGGAGTCATGAAATGTTGCTCAATGATTGAGGGTCTGGAGAATGGCCGGGGTGTTCGGGGCCTGGGTCTGCTCGGCGGTCGGCACGTCGTTGCCCGCGCCGAGCCCGCCACCGAGCGCCGTCACCAGTTCGGCGTGGGCACTCAAACGCGCCGCCTGAACCTGCTGCTGCACTTGTTGTTGCTTGAACAGCAAGGTCTGCGCGTTGAGCACGTTGAGGTAATCGGTGAGCCCACGCTGATAAGCGATCATCGCGATGTCATAGGTCTTCTGCGCGGTGGCCACCGAATCGGCGGCGAACGTTTGCTGCTTGTCCATCGACTCGCGGCGGATCAACTGGTCGCTGATGGTCTTCAGCGCATTGACCAGGGTCTGGTTGTAATGCGCCACGGCGATGTCATAACCGGCCGCCGCCTCGCCCAGCTCCGAACGCAAGCGGCCGCCGTCGAAGATCGGCAATGAGATCGCAGGTCCCACGCTGTAGTTGAGCTTCTTGCCGGTCAAAAACTCCAGCGCCCCGCCGCCGGTGGCCATGTAGCCGAGGCTGCCGACCAGATCGACGTTGGGGTAGAAGCCGGCGTGAGCGACCTCGATCCCCCGTGCCTGGGCCGCCACTTGCCAGCGACTGGCAACCACGTCCGGGCGCTGACCGAGCAATTGCGCCGGCAACGACGACGGCAGTTTCAATGCCGCGCCCAACGACAGCGTCGGTCGTTGCAACCGTGCGCCCTCCCCCGGACCAAAGCCTGCCAGCGCGGCGAGCTGGTTGCGGCCGAGGGCGATTTCTTCGTCCAGCGCATCGAGTTGGCGATGGGTTTCCGGCAACGGCGTTTCGGCCTGGCTGACTTCGAAATGTGTGCCGATGCCACCGTCCAGACGTTTTTGCGCCAGCTCGAGAATTTGCTGTTGCTGTTTCAACGTCGCCGCGACGATGTCCCGTTGCGCGTAATGCAGCGAGAGTTCGATGTAGGCGCGCACGATGTTGTTCTGCAATTCGAGCTGGGCCTGCCGTGCTTCGGCAGCGCTCATGTGGGCCATGTCCACGGCGCGCTCGGTGGCGTTGCTTTCGCGGCCCCAGAGGTCGAGGGCATAACTGAAACCCAGCGCGGCGTTGTTGTCCCAGGTGGTGGTATTGGCCAACTCGCCGGGGCCGTAGAACTGATCGGTCGGCCAGTTGTGGCGCTTGAGGGTCGATTGGCCATTGATCTGCAGCGACTCGGCAGACTCGGCAATGCCCGCCATGGACTTGGCCTGGCGTACCCGCGCCGCGGCCATCGCCAGGCTCGGGCTGCCTTGCAGGGCGAGGTCGATCCAGTGGTTCAGTTGCGGGTCGCCGTAGGCTTGCCACCATTGGGCGGTGGGCCAGTGAGCGTCTTGAGCAGCGCTCTGGATGGCGTCGTCGGTGGCCAACGAATTGGCCTCCAGTGCCTTGCCTTGTGGGGCAATACCTCCGGTTCCGATGCAGCCGCTGATTGCCAGGGTTAAAGCCAAAACACTGAGCGTCTTGAGCGCTCTGTTGATGCGACGCGGCACTGCTGCGATTTCCTGAAAATAGGGAGGTGTAGGAGCGTGATTTTAGGGGCGGGCCTGAATGGCGATAAGCCGGGATTCCTGTGAATCTTTGTTACCGTTAACGAGATAATCCCTTGGTCGCCTCTTTAGTCGCCTGTGAAAAGACAGAAACTTCGTGTCACAATTTGGCCATTCGCCAAGAGAGCCCCCCATGGACACTTTGCAAAACATGCGCGCCTTCAGTTACGTGGCCGAGGCCGGCAGCTTCACCGCCGCCGCCGTGCAACTGGACACCACCACCGCCAACGTCTCGCGCGCGGTTTCCAACCTGGAAGCCCACCTGCAAACCCGCCTGCTCAACCGCACCACCCGCCGCATCGCCCTGACCGAGGCCGGCAAGCGCTATCTGTTGCGCTGCGAGCAGATCCTGGCCTACGTCGAAGAAGCCGAAGCCGAAGCCAGCGACGCCCATGAGCGCCCGGCCGGGCAACTCAAGGTGCACACCATGACCGGCATCGGTCAGCACTTCGTGATCGACGCCATTGCCCGCTACCGCAAGACCCACCCGGACGTGACCTTCGACCTGACCATGGCCAACCGCGTGCCGGACTTGCTCGACGAGGGCTACGACGTGTCCATCGTGCTTGCCAGCGAACTGCCGGACTCGGGCTTCGTCTCCCAGCGCCTGGGCATCACCTACAGCATCGTTTGCGCATCGCCCGCCTATGTAAAAGCCAACGGCTGCGCGCACAAACCCAGCGATCTGCTCAACCACGCGTGCCTGCGTCTGGTGAGCCCGGTGATCCCGCTGGAGAAGTGGGCCTTCGACGGCCCGGATGGCCAGGAAATGGTCACCATCAACAGCTCACCGTTTTTGGTGAACTCCGCCGACGCGATGAAGACGGCGATCTCCAGCGGGATGGGGGTTGGGGTGTTGCCGGTGTATGCGGCGATTGAAGGGCTGCGCAACGGCACGTTGGTGCGGGTCATGCCGAATTACCGTTCGCAGGAACTGAACCTGTACGCAATCTACCCGTCGCGGCAGTACCTGGATGCGAAGATCAAGACCTGGGTCGAGTACTTGCGTGGGTCGTTGCCGGAGATTCTGGCGGCGCATCAGGCGGAACTGGCGACGTATGAATTGAGCGGGAGTCTGGGTGGGGCTCGGCTGGCGAACTGATTTCACGGTCCTACAGACGCGGTGTTTTTTGGGGATGTTTCCGACGGGTTTTAACGGTTGTCCGTCGGAAGTGGGGTGGATAGGCTTTGTGGGTGACCGGGCCTGGAAAACCCGAAGTATGGGATCACTGCAAATGACATAATGCGGCGCTTTTGTAGCTCCGCAGTTATGGCGGCTGTACGTGGGAGACCTTCGGGTCTGCCGGGTTTGATCCTTTACCGGTTTTTCCAGTCCGCGTACAGCTGCCGCCCTTTTGTCTGGAAAACGAAAAAGTGGCAGCTCCTCAATTCTAAGGATCTTTGCCATGTTTAAAGCAAATCCGCCCGAAGCGGACGACACTTCCCCCTACGAATCCCTCGATTCCAAAAA
>NZ_JAAUOE010000008.1 GCF_017114915.1 Pseudomonas frederiksbergensis | reverse complement strand
TATAGACGTCCAGAATCTGCCGTCAACCCCTAATTTCAGCTTTATTCGGATTTGAGCGTAATACGCGCAAATGCCTTCTTCCCAGCCTGGCAAACGTGGGTCGCACCCAGTGCATATATAAAGGTGCGATCGACAACCTCACCATCTATACGCACACCACCAGAACCCAGAAGATCGCGCGCCATGGCAGAGTTCTTCACCAGGCCCGCCTTATTAAGGACGGCAGCGATCGGCATATCTTCGGCAGCGGTCAATTCGATCTCTGGCAGATCATCCGGCAGCTCGCCATCTTTCATACGATTGCCCGCTGCGCGATGAGCATTGGCCGCAGCCTCCTCACCATGGAAACGTGCAACGATCTCTTCGGCCAACTTGATCTTGATATCACGCGGATTCGCACCCGCCTCAACGTCAGCCCGCAAAGCATCGATTTCTTCCATGGAGCGGAAGCTGAGCAATTCGAAGTAACGCCACATCAGCACATCAGGGATAGAAACCAGCTTGCCGTACATGACACCCGGCGCCTCCTGAATACCGACGTAGTTGCCCAACGACTTGGACATCTTCTTCACGCCATCCAGCCCTTCGAGCAACGGCATGGTCAGAATGCACTGAGCCTCCTGTCCATAACTGCGTTGCAGCTCGCGCCCCATCAGCAAATTGAACTTCTGATCGGTACCACCCAGTTCGACATCCGCGCGCAAAGCGACCGAGTCATAACCCTGAACCAGCGGATAGAGGAATTCGTGGATGGCGATTGGCTGATTGGTCGTGTAGCGCTTGTCGAAGTCGTCGCGCTCGAGCATGCGTGCCACGGTGTATTGCGAAGTCAGGCGAATGAAGTCGGCTGGCCCCATCTGATCCATCCAGGTGGAGTTGAACGCCACTTCGGTTTTGGCCGGATCAAGAATCTTGAAGACCTGAGTCTTGTAGGTCTCGGCATTCTCGAGAACCTGTTCACGAGTGAGCGGTGGACGTGTCGCACTCTTGCCACTCGGATCACCGATCATCCCGGTGAAGTCACCTATAAGGAAGATCACCTGATGGCCCAGATCCTGGAACTGGCGCAGCTTATTAATAAGCACGGTGTGACCCAGGTGCAAATCCGGCGCGGTCGGATCGAAGCCTGCCTTAATACGTAGCGGCTGGCCACGTTTGAGCTTTTCGATCAGCTCGGACTCGACCAACAGTTCTTCTGCACCACGTTTGATCAGCGCTAGCTGCTCTTCAACCGACTTCATAACAGACCTGCAAGACTCGAATTCAAAGGGGACCAACCATACAAGATCGGGCGTCAAATACAAGTTTTGCCCGGCGCGCGGACGCCAATCCGCGGACAGAGCGTCCGCAGGCTTGCTTCAGAGATGATTTGGTTATATTTTATACAGTTATTTCGTCTTCATCATGTCATTCATCTTTTCCATTTCATTTTTTCAAAGTCAAAATTACCTATGACCACAGAACCGTCTAAAGCGCCACCGCTTTACCCGAAGACCCACCTGCTCGCCGCGAGTGGTATCGCTGCCCTTCTGAGCCTGGCGCTTCTGGTATTCCCATCCAGTGATGTTGAAGCCAAAAAGACGACCCTGAGTCTTGAACTGGAAAGCCCTGCAGAACAACTGACACAAGATCAAGACGCCGCCGACGTCGTCCAAGCCACAAATGAGCCGGCAGCCTCCCCTTTCGCGCAGATCGAAAACAGCGCCGAAGACACTCAGGAAACCGCCCAGGCCGCCCCCGCGCCAGTCGTCGAAGAAAAGAAGGCGTCAGGCCACAGGGAAGTGATCGTTGCCAAAGGTGATACTCTCTCGACTTTGTTTGAGAAAGTTGGTCTTCCGGCCACTTCGGTGCATGAAATACTGGCCAGCGACAAGCAAGCCAAGCAGTTCAGCCAACTCAAACATGGCCAGAAGCTCGAGTTCGAAGTGAGCCCGGATGGCCAGCTGACCAATTTGCACAGCAAAGTCAGCGACATGGAAAGCATCAGCCTGACCAGGAACGACAAGGGTTATACGTTCAACCGCATTACCGCCAAGCCCACTGTTCGCTCCGCCTACGTTCATGGTGTGATCAACAGTTCGCTGTCGCAATCTGCCGCCCGAGCCGGTTTGTCCCACAGCCTGACCATGGATATGGCCAGTGTGTTTGGCTATGACGTCGACTTCGCCCAGGATATTCGCCAAGGTGACGAGTTCGACGTGATCTATGAGCAGAAGGTCGTCAACGGCAAAGCGGTCGGCAATGGCCCCATCCTCTCCGCACGCTTCACCAACCGCGGCAAGACTTATACCGCTGTGCGCTACACCAACAAACAAGGCAACAGCAGCTACTACACGGCGGATGGCAACAGCATGCGCAAGGCGTTCATCCGTACTCCGGTGGACTTCGCCCGCATCAGCTCGAAATTCTCCATGGGCCGCAAGCACCCGATCCTGAACAAGATCCGCGCCCACAAAGGTGTCGATTACGCGGCACCACGGGGCACTCCGATCAAGGCTGCCGGTGACGGCCAAGTCTTGTTGGCCGGTCGCCGCGGCGGTTACGGCAACACCGTGATCATTCAGCACGGCAGCACCTACCGCACGCTGTACGGCCACATGCAGGGCTTTGCAAAAGGCATCAAGACCGGCGGCAGCGTCAAGCAAGGCCAGGTAATCGGCTACATCGGCACCACCGGCCTCTCCACCGGCCCGCACCTGCACTACGAGTTCCAGGTCAATGGCGTGCACGTCGATCCATTGGGCCAGAAGGTAGCGATGGCCGATCCGATCTCCAAAGCTGAGCGCTCACGTTTCCTCGCCCAAAGCCAACCGCTGATGGCGCGCATGGACCAAGAGAAAGCCACCCAGCTGGCTTCGAGTAAACGCTAAGCCATGGCGCTCTATATAGGTGTGATGTCCGGGACCAGCCTTGATGGCCTGGACATTGCGCTGATCGAGCAAGCCCCGGCGATCAAGCTGATCGCCACGCATTACATCCCCATGCCCGAATCCCTGCGCGCCGAGCTGCTTGGCTTGTGCGCCAGCGGTCCGGACGAGATTGCCCGCTCCGCCATTGCCCAGCAGAACTGGGTGAAGCTGGCCGCGCAGGGCATTCATACCCTTCTTGATCAACAAAACCTCAAACCTGACGACATCCGCGCGATTGGCAGCCACGGCCAGACCATTCGCCACGAACCGGCGCGCGGGTTCACGGTGCAGATTGGCAACCCGGCCTTGCTCACCGAGCTGACCGGCATCACCGTGGTCAGCGACTTCCGCAGCCGCGATGTAGCTGCTGGCGGACAAGGTGCTCCATTGGTTCCGGCCTTTCACGATGCCTTGTTTGAAGAACAGTCTGGTAACCGTGCAGTACTGAACGTCGGCGGGTTCAGCAACCTCAGCCTGATCGAGCCCGGCAAGCCTGTCGCGGGTTTTGACTGCGGCCCGGGGAACGTCCTGCTGGATGCCTGGATTCATCAACAACGTGGCGACAACTTTGATCGCGATGGCCAATGGGCCGCCAGCGGAAAGGTTGTACCGGCTCTGTTGAATGAGCTGCTCAGTGATCCATTCTTTGTGACTCAAGGCCCGAAGAGTACCGGACGCGAAGTGTTCAATCTGCCATGGCTGATGCAGCATCTGTCACAGCTGCCAACCTTCGCAGCCGAAGACGTACAGGCCACGCTGCTGGAGCTGACCGCGCAGACCATCGTCGAGTCATTGCAAAGCGCTCAATCGGATACCCGGGAGCTGCTGGTCTGCGGCGGCGGTGCGCACAATGCCACGCTGATGAAGCGCCTGGCCAGTCTGTTGCCGAACACAAAAGTCAGCAGCACCGCCGCTTATGGCGTAGACCCGGACTGGGTTGAAGCCATGGCCTTCGCCTGGCTGGCTCATTGCTGCCTGGAAGGTATCGCGGCCAACCGCCCGAGTGTCACCGGCGCCCGCGGCTTACGTGTACTCGGCGCAATCTACCCCGCCTGAAACTGAAGAACCCCAGACAGCAAAACGCCGCAGAGTCCTGAGACCCTGCGGCGCTTGTTGATGCAGTGACGTGCGATCAGATCGAGAACGAAGAGCCACAGCCACACGTGGTGGTAGCGTTCGGGTTCTTGATCACGAATCGCGAACCTTCCAGACCTTCCTGGTAATCCACCTCGGCACCTGCCAGGTACTGGAAGCTCATCGGATCGACCACCAGGCTGACGCCTTCGCGCTCGACGATGGTGTCGTCATCGGCCACTTCTTCATCGAAGGTGAAGCCGTACTGAAACCCTGAACAACCGCCGCCCGTAACGAATACGCGCAGCTTCAAGCGATCATTCCCCTCTTCATCGACCAGGCTCTTCACCTTGTGCGCAGCACCGTGGGTGAATTGCAAAGCCGTGGGGGTGAAGGATTCGACGCTCATGCTGACTATCTCCCGGCGTTACGCCGCCATAATGCGTGATGACGCGCATTATCCGCTTCTCCCAGAAAATCGGTCAACTATTGTTACGGTATATCAATCAATCCAATTGTCAGACCAAAATGCAAAAAGGCCCGTTCAACGGGCCTTTTTGCTNACCAAAATGCAAAAAGGCCCGTTCAACGGGCCTTTTTGCTGAGCAGGATACAGCCTTACGGCAGCATGCCCGCATGGGAAAGACCCAGGCGCTCATCCAGACCGAACAGGATATTCAGGTTCTGCACCGCCTGACCCGACGCGCCTTTGACCAGGTTATCGATGACCGACAACACCACCACCAGATCACCATCCTGCGGACGATGCACGGCGATACGGCAAACGTTGGCACCGCGCACGCTGCGGGTTTCCGGATGGCTACCGGCCGGCATGACATCGACGAACGGTTCGTTGGCATAACGCTTTTCGAACAGGGCTTGCAGATCCACCGAACGGTCCACGACCGTTGCGTAGAGCGTCGAGTGAATACCGCGAATCATCGGCGTCAGGTGCGGAACAAAAGTCAGGCCGACGTCCTTGCCCGCTGCACGACGCAGACCCTGGCGAATTTCCGGCAAGTGACGGTGCCCTTTGACGGCGTAAGCCTTCATGCTTTCCGACGTCTCGGAGTACAGCGAACCGACCGAAGCGCCACGACCGGCACCGCTGACACCGGATTTGCAGTCAGCGATCAAGCGAGTGGTATCGGCCAGACCTGCTTCGAGCAATGGCAGGAAACCCAATTGCGTCGCGGTCGGGTAGCAACCCGGTACAGCAATCAGGCGCGCCTGCTTGATCTGCTCGCGATTGACTTCCGGCAAGCCGTAGACCGCCTCCTCCAGCAATTCCGGCGCGCCGTGCGGCTGGCCGTACCACTTGGCCCACTCATCGGCGTCTTGCAGACGGAAGTCTGCCGACAGGTCGATGACCTTGGTCCCGGCAGCCAGCAACTCGCCCGCCAGAGCATGGGCAACACCGTGCGGCGTGGCGAAGAACACCACGTCGCAGGCTCCGAGGGTCTTGATGTCCGGAACGCTGAACGCCAGACCGTCGTAATGGCCCCGCAGGTTCGGGTACATGTCAGCCACGGCCAGGCCGGCCTCGGATCGGGAAGTGATCACCACCACTTCTGCCTGCGGATGCTGTGCCAACAGACGCAGCAGTTCGACACCGGTGTAACCCGTGCCGCCGACGATACCGACCTTGACCATAAACCTGCCCTCAAACGAACCCACTGGAAAGCCGTCGATAATAGGGGCCGCGAGGCCCTGCGACAACCGTCAAGGTGACGTGCGGACGCTCTACCCCCTACTATCTTCACTACCGTGAACCTGGGAATAACCAAAAATGCTTTATCTGTGGCTCAAAGCGCTTCACATCGTCAGCATGGTCTGCTGGTTTGCCGGCCTGTTTTACTTGCCGCGCCTGTTCGTCTATCACGCGCAAAGTGAAGACACCGTCAGCAAGGAACGCTTCAGCGTCATGGAGCGCAAGCTGTACCGGGGCATCATGGGGCCGGCGATGATCGCCACCCTGGTGTTCGGCATCTGGCTGATCAGCCTCAACCCCAGCGCCTATTTCAGCCAGGGCGCGTGGATGCATGCCAAATTGACCCTGGTGGTGATCCTGATTGGCTACCACCACATGTGCGGCGCACAGGTAAAACGTTTTGCCCGTGGCGAAAACACCCGCAGCCATGTCTTTTATCGCTGGTTCAATGAAGTGCCGGTTCTGATATTGCTGGCTATCGTAATTCTGGTCGTCGTCCGGCCGTTTTAATCCAACAAGCATCATTCACCCGGGGTACTTCCAATGTCGCTGCCCGCTTTGCTCGAACAACGCTTGCGTCTACCGGTGGTGGCGGCGCCGATGTTCCTGATTTCCAATCCCGAGCTGGTGCTCGCCTGTTGCCGTAATGGCGTAGTGGGCAGTTTCCCTGCGCTGAACCAGCGTGAAAGCAGCGGTTTCAAGGCCTGGCTGGAGGAAATCGAAACAGGGCTGGCGACTATGGAGAACCCTGCGCCATATGCGGTGAACCTGATCGTCCACCACAGCAATCCGCGATTGCAGGCGGATCTGGCGATCTGCATCGAACACAAAGTACCGATCGTGATCACCAGCCTCGGCGCCGTGAAGGAACTGGTCGACGCGGTACACAGCTACGGCGGCCTGGTGTTTCACGACGTGACGACCCGTCGCCATGCGGAAAAAGCGGCCGAGGCCGGCGTGGACGGTTTGATTGCCGTTGCCGCGGGCGCCGGTGGTCACGCCGGGACCTGGAGCCCGTTCTCGCTGATCGCCGAGATTCGCCAGTTTTTCGACAAGACCCTGCTGCTGGCCGGCTGCCTGAACCATGGCCACGAGATTCTTGCGGCGCAATTGCTCGGTGCGGATCTGGCCTACTTCGGTACGCGATTTATCGGCACCACGGAAAGTCATGCGCCTGACGCCTACAAGGAGATGCTCCTGACTGCCAGAGCCGCGGACATCGTCCATACTCCAGCGGTGTCGGGAATTCCGGCAAGCTTCATGCGTCAGAGCCTGGAGGCCGCCGGTTTCGACATGGCGGCGCTGCAAGGCAAGGGCGAGGTGGACTTCGGCTCAAAGCTCAAGCCGTTGAATGATGAAGCCAAAGCTTGGAAAACCGTGTGGTCTGCAGGCCAGGGCGTCGGGGAAATCGAGGACCTGCCGAGTGTCGATCAACTGGTCGCACGTCTCGACGCCGAATACCGCAAGGCATTGGAGCTGGCGGCAGCGTTGCCCAAGCGCTGGCCGCGTTAACCGGAGAACTTGGCCAGCCTCTACCGACTGGCCCTACACTCCACCTTGCAACACCACCTATTACAAACTCTCGCGACAAGGATGCCTCGGCCATGAAAGAAAACCGTTTCAAGATTGTCTTCGATGGCGCTCTGCAGCCAGGTGTGGACGCCACCAGCGCGAAGCTCAATCTCGCCGAGCTGTTCAAAAGCGATGTCGCTGCCATTGAACGCCTGTTCAGTGGCCGGACGGTTGCGCTCAAACGCGATCTGTCACATGCCGATGCGCAGACGTATCTTCAGGCACTGATGAAAACCGGCATCGATGCCCGAATCGAAGCCGAACCCTCGATCGAGCTGAACCTGTCCGACGTTCACGTCAGCCCACCTCCGTCGGCAGAGCCTGAGTCCCCCTATGCTCCGCCGCGCGCCACTGTCGGCGACGCACTGCCGCAGTTCGCCGCCCTCAAAGCCTTCAGCTTCGATGGCCGTATCGGCCGACTGCGCTTTCTGGCCTGGACGATGGCCCTGACGCTGGTGACGCTAAGCATTGGCTCGGTGCTGGCCGTTTTCGGCTTCGCCCTCATCAGCACGGACTCGACTGCCGGGCTGATTCTCGCGGGTCTGCTGGCCTTTATTCTGGTCGTGGTACTCGCATTCATCAGTATCCAGTTCAGTGTGCAGCGCCTGCACGATATCGGCTGGTCCGGCTGGCTCTGGCTGCTGAACCTTGTGCCGTTCGTGGGGAGCGTTTTTCCGTTCGTCATAATGATCGTGCCGGGTAACAACACGGCCAACCGGTATGGCGCGCCACCACCACCCAACAGCAACGCGGTCAGGGTATTGGCTTCGCTGTGGCTGGTGTTTATCGCAATCATGTTCGTTGGTGGGCTGACCGGAGGTCTCACGGCGATTCAGGATGAATATGAAAGCGCCGCTGAGAGCGCCTATCAAAGCAGCTCCGTGATCACCGATGAAGTCGAAGCAATCCCCGTCGAGACCGAGTCAGCACTGGATTCAACCGACGATGCAGCCGAAGCGGCCCCGCCCCCTGTAGACTCTGCGAAAGAATGAACAGCACTCCCCGCCGATGACATCTGCGTCACCGGCGCGGAGCCGTTGCGATGGAGAACTGCATGACCCGTTACGCTCTGATCACTGGCGCTTCCAGCGGCATCGGCCTGGCCATGGCCGAAGCGCTGGCCCGGCGCGGCCGCAGCCTGATTCTGGTGGCCCGACAGCGTGATCAGCTGGAAAGTATTGCGATTGAACTCACTCAACGTTTTGGCGTGGAAGTGTTGTTTCGTGCCTGTGACCTGGGAGAGCCGTTGCGCCTGTCCGGATTTCTGCTGGAACTGGAGGAAGGTGAGCGGCAAATCGATCTGCTGGTCAACTGCGCCGGCATTGGTACCTGTGGCCCATTCCTGGCTCAGGACTGGATGATCGAACAAGACCTGATCGAAGTGAACATCCTGGCCCTCACTCGCCTGTGTCATGCCATTGGTAACAGCATGGCTTTGCAGGGCGGTGGGCAGATTCTGAACGTCGCCTCGGTTGCGGCATTCCACCCCGGCCCCTGGATGAGCACTTATTACGCCAGCAAGGCTTATGTGCTGCATTTTTCCGAAGGTTTGCGCATCGAACTGAAAAAATGCGCGGTCAAGGTGTCGGTACTCTGCCCTGGCCCAACCCGTACGGCGTTTTTCCGTACCGCGCAATTGGACGCCGACAAACTGCTCGAGAGCAAACTGCTGATGAGTCCAGAAGAAGTCGCGCTCTATACCGTACGGGCTCTGGAGAAAAATCGCGCCATTATTATCCCCGGTCGCCTGAATCGCTGGTTTGCCTTCCTGCCGCGGCTCGGCTCGCGCTGGCTGACCCGGACGATCGTAGGCATGGTCAACAAGGCGTACTGCCCGCGGTGATCGCCCCCATGGTAAAAAACCGGCCCATGAGTACACTCATGCCAGCCCAAACAACGGAGAAAACAGCTGTGGATACTCTGTTCACCAAGATCATCAACCGGGAAATCCCGGCGAAGATCATTTACGAGGACGACCAGGTACTGGCCTTCCACGACATCGCGCCACAGGCCCCCGTGCATTTCCTGGTGGTCCCGAAGAAACCGGTACGCACCCTGAACGACCTCACCGAGGACGATAAGGCTTTGGCCGGGCATATTCTGTTCACCGCCCAGCGTCTGGCGCTGGAGTTGGGCTGTGAAGAAGGCTTTCGGGTGGTCATGAACTGCAATGAACTGGGTGGGCAGACCGTCTATCACATTCATATGCACGTGCTGGGTCAGCGCCAGATGCACTGGCCGCCGGGCTGATTGCAAACAGTACAGGTTTATGTGGCGAGGGAGTGGCCCTCGCCACAAATGACCCAACGCAAACCCTCCCCGGCCGATTGGGTTAAACTGGCCGCCGAGATTCTTCCCGGAGGTCAGCATGACTACCCAACGTCACTACTCGCCAATTGACCGTCTTCTGCTGCAAGCCGATGCCGCGATGCGTACTCTGCTACCCTTCAGTGGTCAGCCCTACCGTCCGTCGCCTGCCATCGTGCAGCCGGATGCGCAAATGAGCGACGAGGACACCCGGCACGTCGCCGGCTTGATGCGCATCAACCATACCGGCGAAGTCTGCGCCCAGGCGCTGTATCAAGGTCAGGCCCTGACCGCCAGGCTGCCGAAAGTGCGCGCCGCCATGGAACATGCCGCCGAAGAAGAAATCGACCATTTGGTCTGGTGCGAACAGCGCATTCACCAGTTGGGCAGCCACACCAGCATCCTCAATCCGCTGTTCTACGGAATGTCGTTCGGGATTGGCGCGGTGGCCGGGTTGATCAGCGACAAGGTCAGCCTGGGTTTCGTTGCCGCCACCGAGCATCAGGTCTGCAAACACCTGAACGAACACCTTGAGCAACTGCCGGCCGAGGACGAAAAGTCCCGGGCGATCCTTGAGCAGATGCGCATTGATGAAGAGCAGCATGCCGAAAGTGCGCTGGATGCTGGGGGTTTCCGCTTTCCTGCCCCGGTGAAGTTCGGGATGAGTCTTTTGGCCAAGGTGATGACGAAGAGTACTTATCGGATCTGAGGGTCAGGTTGTTAAATAGGGCCTCTTCGCGGGCAAGTCGGGTCGCCGCACCGCTCGCTCCTACAAGGGTTCTGTATTCCAACAAATAAAAAAGGCGACTACCTCGAGGTAGTCGCCTTTTTTGTACTCGCAAATCTCAGCTCGGCATGTTGCGCGCGGAGAATATTTCGAGCATTTCGTGTTTCACCCGCTCAGTCACCTGGGCGCGCTGCTCAGAAGACAGATTGCTAGTGGCGTCGCCGAACAGGTAGTTATCCAGTTCGAAGTTCTTCAACAGCATTTTGGTGTGGAACAGGTTTTCCTGATACACGTTCACGTCGGTCATCTGGTACGCGTCGCGGGTGTCTTCGGAGAGGTAGTTCTGGATCGAGTTGATCTCGTGGTCGATGAAGTGCTTCTTGCCTTCAACATCACGGGTGAAGCCGCGCACGCGGTAATCCACGGTCACGATATCCGAGTCGAACTGGTGGATCAGAAAGTTGAGCGCCTTGAGCGGTGAAATGACGCCACAGGTCGACACGTCGATGTCCACACGGAACGTCGCGATACCGTCCACCGGATGGATTTCCGGGTAGGTGTGCACCGTGATGTGGCTCTTGTCGAGGTGGGCCAGAATGATTTCGGGCAACGGGCCCGGAGACTCTTCGATCTGACTGTCGGTCGGGGTCACCGGCTCTTCGGAAATCAGAATCGTGACGCTGGCACCCTGGGGTTCATAGTCCTGACTGGCGATGTTCAGGATGTTGGCACCAATGATATCGACAACTTCCGTGAGAATCTGCGTCAGGCGCTTGGCGTTGTACTCTTTATTGATGTACTCGACGTAAGCCTGTTGGTCTTGCGGGGTTTCCGCGTAGCAGATGTCATAGATGTTGAAGCTCNAAGGTCTTTGTCAGGTTATTGAACCCGTGGAGCTTGAGTTTGCTTTTCACCGTTAAAAACTCTCTATGTATTGCGGGCTGGCCGCGTGATCAAGCATGCCCGTCAGATGCGAACGACGCACCTGCGTAGGACGGTTAACACCTCTTCGCGATGGCGATTTTGGTTGTCTGTTCAGGCAAGCGACCTGTCGGCTGACCGATCACTGCCCTGAAAAAAGTGGCGCATTATGCAGACGTCAGCTATGGATCGCCAGAGTCTGCACCGCTTTTATGATAGTTGAATGTCGATTCAACCGAGCTCGATAATCTCGTAGTCGTGGGTAATCGCCACGCCAGCCGCGCCGAGCATGATCGAGGCCGAGCAATACTTCTCGGCCGACAGCTCGATGGCGCGCTTGACCTGGGCTTCTTTCAGCCCGCGGCCCTTGACCACGAAGTGCATGTGGATCTTGGTGAACACCTTCGGATCTTCGGTCGCACGCTCGGCTTCGAGGAAGGCTTCGCAGCTTTCGACGGCCTGACGGGACTTCTTGAGGATGCTGACCACATCGAAATTGCTGCAACCACCAACACCCAGCAGGAGCATTTCCATCGGTCGGACACCCAGGTTACGACCGCCGGCATCGGGCGGACCGTCCATGACCACGACATGACCGCTGCCGGATTCACCGAGGAACATGGCTTCGCCTGCCCATTGGATGCGTGCCTTCATCGCCAAGACTCCACTGTATAAAAAAGGGTCGCCAGCTTAGCACAGGGCCCTTGATTGGCAGCGCTTCGCCTTCCTAGGACATAGCCGTATGCGTCGTAGGTAAATTCTCGAATCTTGAAGGAATGTGTCTGTTAAGCTGGCGCCAATCCACTGGCGTTTAGCCAGCTTTGTAGCGAATAGAACAATCGCAGGCTTCACCAGCCCCTACAAAAAACAAACACACCGTGCAGTCTTTCCGGGATACAACCATGGTTGCTATTACCCCCATATCCAAAATCAAGAACCTCGACAAACTGTTGATGCACTGCCAGCGCCGTCGCTATGCCGCCAAAAGCAACATCATTTGTGCCGGCGACCGCTCGGACACGCTGTTCTTCATCATCAAGGGTTCGGTGACCATCCTGATCGAAGATGATGACGGCCGTGAAATGATCATTGCCTACCTCAACTCCGGCGACTTCTTCGGCGAACTGGGTCTGTTTGAGCAAGCTGGGCTGGAACAGGAGCGCAGCGCCTGGGTGCGCGCCAAAGTCGAATGCGAAGTCGCGGAAATCAGCTACGCGAAATTCCGCGAACTGTCCCAACAGGATCCAGACATTCTTTACGTGCTTAGCGGACAAATCGCACAACGCCTGCGCAATACCACGCGCAAGGTCGGCGATCTGGCATTCTTTGACGTGACCGGCCGCGTTGCGCGCTGCCTGTTGGAGCTGAGCAAGCAGCCAGACGCCATGACCCACCCGGACGGCATGCAGATCAAGGTGACCCGTCAGGAGATCGGCCGGATTGTCGGTTGTTCCCGCGAGATGGTCGGCCGCGTGCTCAAGGATCTGGAGGAACGCAACCTGGTCGACGTCAAAGGCAAGACCATGGTGGTCTTCGGTACGCGCTAGTCTTGAAAACTCAGGTGGCGAACATCTGCGCCAGCATTTGCCGGTAGAGTTCGTCGAGACGTGCCAGCGCGTCTGGCGCCGTGAACTTCTCATGCAGCCCGATGTGGCTTTCGGCACGCACCCGTTGCTCCAGACCGCACGCTTCGTTGAAGCGATTGACCGCTGCGACCATCGATTCGCGCTCGTTATCCAGCAACATTGCACCATGCACCAGTCCCACCGGACGTTGACCGCCCTGACTCTGGCGCCAGCGCTGAGCAGTGCCGACCATCTTGCGCCCATCCAGATTGACGTTGAAGCGGCCATCGCAAAACGCACCGTCGATTTCGCCAAGCGACGAGGTGCCGCCCAGCTCATCCAGCAACTGACAGATCGGATCGCACAAACGCCGGTAACCGGATTCGATACGGTTTAGATCACCTTCGCTGCGCGGTGGCGCATAGACCAGCGCGATGTTGAGGGTGGATGCCGATTGCGGCACCGGCTCACCACCGGTTTCACGCAACAGTACCGGCCAACCCGCCGCCGCTGATACCTCGCACGCCGCTTCGAAACCCGGCAAGCGATTCAAGCGGCGCGGCATGACCAATGCCCGATCACCGGGTTGCCAGAACAACAGACCGAACTCTGAATCGCCAGCGCAGACTGAGGCCAGCAGATTCTGCTCGGCGAGCAGGCCGGCTTCGATGGTCAGCGAAATTGGCTGGGGCATGGATGACTCCGTAAGACATGAAGTCTTTGGGGTACTTGATGGCTCTTCGCGGGCAAGCCCGCTCCTACAAAGGGAACGGGTTGCCTGCGAAGCTGTGTTCAGTCGAGCGTAGAACCGCTCACTGGAACACCACGCTCGGGAAAGAACAGACGCTGCAGCTCGGTACCCGGGCTTTCGGCGCGCATGAACGCTTCACCCACCAGGAACGCATACACGTCGCTGATTTCCATCAGCTCGACATCGGCGCGGTTAAGAATGCCACTCTCGGTAATCACCAAACGATCGCGGGGAATACGTGGCAACAGATCGAGGGTGGTTTCCAGGTTGACATCGAAGGTGTGCAGGTTGCGGTTGTTCACGCCCACCAGCGGCGTGTCGAGGGTTTTCAAGGCCCGCTCCAGCTCGTCGCCATCGTGGACTTCCACCAGCACATCGAGGCCGACGCTTTTGGCCACGGCCGCCAACTCGGCCATTTTCACGTCATCCAGTGCGGAGACGATCAACAGCACGCAGTCAGCTCCCAGAGCGCGGGATTCGACGATCTGGTATGGATCGATCATGAAATCCTTGCGGATCACCGGCAACTTGCACGCCGCCCGGGCCTGTTGCAGATACTCATCAGCACCCTGGAAGTAGTCGATGTCGGTGAGTACCGACAGGCAAGTAGCCCCGCCCTTCTCGTAACTCCTGGCAATGTCCGCAGGCACGAAGTTCTCGCGAATCACGCCCTTGCTTGGCGAAGCTTTCTTGATTTCAGCAATCACCGCCGGCTGTTTCTTCTTGGCCTGCTCAATCAATGCCTTGGCGAAACCACGGGGTGCATCGGCCGCCTTGGCCAGGCTTTCCAGCTCCGCCAGGCTCACACGAGCGCTGCGCTCGGCAACTTCCTGAACTTTGCGGGCCAGAATATTTTCCAGAACCGTCGGTACACTCATCCCTCATTCTCCACTTTGAATACCGCGGTAAATGCACCCAATTCCTCAAGTTTTTCCCGAGCGAGGCCTGTGTGCAGCGCGTCGTGCGCCAGGGCAACGCCCTCTTTCAAACTTGTCGCATGGTCGGCGGCGTACAGCGCGGCACCGGCATTGAGCACGATCATCTCGGCGGCTTTCTGACCGTTCTCGGTCTTGCGCTTGCCCAGCGCATCGCGAATCAGTTCCAGGGAGGCCGCCGGGCTTTCCACCGCCAGACCGTGCAGGCTCTGGCTCTTCATCCCCAGGTCTTCGGGTTCGACCCAATACTCGCTGATCTGGTCATTCTTCAATTCCGCGACAAAGGTCGGTGCCGCCAGGCTGAATTCGTCCAGGCCATCCTTGGAGTGCACCACCAGCACGTGTTTGCTGCCCAGGCGCTGCAGGACTTCGGCCAATGGCCGGCACAACGCCTGACTGAACACACCCACCACCTGGTGTTTCACACCGGCCGGATTCGTAAGCGGGCCGAGCATGTTGAACAAGGTGCGCAAGCCCAGCTCGCGGCGCGGGCCGGCGGCGTGCTTCATGGCGCTGTGATGGGTCTGGGCAAACATGAAACCGATGCCGACGTTGTCGATGCAGCGTGCCACCTGAACCGGGGTCAGGTTCAGGTAAATACCCGCCGCTTCCAGCAGGTCGGCGCTGCCGCTTTTGCCCGATACCGCACGGTTACCGTGCTTGGCCACGGTGCAACCGGCCGCCGCGACCACGAACGAAGAAGCGGTCGAAACGTTGAAAATGTTCGCACCGTCGCCGCCGGTGCCGACCACATCGACCACGCCGTCGAGGGTGTTGAGTTCGACCTTGTCCGCCAACTCGCGCATCGCCGTCACGGCACCGACGATCTCGTCGATGCTTTCGCTCTTCATGCGCATGGCCATCATGAACGCGCCGATCTGCGCATCCGTGCATTGCCCGGTCATGATTTCGCGCATGACATCGCGCATCTCATCGGTACTGAGGTCGAGGTGGCCGACGATACGGCTCAGGGCTGTCTTGATATCCATGGAAAGTCCTTAGCGCGTGCCGCCGGTTTGTTTGAGGAAGTTGGCGAACAGCTCGTGCCCCTGTTCGGTGAGGATAGACTCAGGGTGAAATTGCACACCCTCGATGTTCAGCGTCTTGTGACGCAGGCCCATGATCTCGTCCACCGAGCCATCTTCGAACTGGGTCCAGGCGGTCAGCTCCAGGCAGTCGGGCAGGGTTTCGCGCTTGACGATCAGCGAATGGTAGCGGGTGACCGTCAACGGGCGATTCAGACCTGCGAATACGCCCTTGTCCTCGTGAAATACCGGGCTAGTCTTACCGTGCATGACCTGACGGGCACGAACCACATCGCCACCAAACGCCTGGCCGATGGATTGGTGACCCAGGCAAACGCCGAGAATCGGCAACTTGCCGGCGAAGTGCTTGATCGCTTCGATGGAAATACCGGCTTCGGTCGGGGTGCAAGGACCGGGAGATACGACGATGCGCTCAGGGTTGAGGGCTTCGATTTCGGCAATGGTGAGCTCGTCGTTGCGCACGACTTTGACCTCGGAGCCCAGCTCGCCGAGGTATTGCACAACGTTGTAAGTAAAAGAGTCGTAGTTATCGATCATCAGCAACATGGCGTTAAGAACCTCTTGAATTCACTGACTTTAAATACGGCCTTCGAATGATTTACCCGCAGTGCGCTGCGCTTTTACAGGTGCTGGAGTGGCGCCAGCAAAGCGGCATTTCATACAGGTAGAGAAGGCAAAGCGGTACAGGTCCGGCCAAGCCGGCGGAAAAGATTCAGGCGCGCCAACGCCAACGGGCGTGTGCCTTGATGACTTGATCCAGGAGTTTGCTGACGATCAACACGGGGAAGGTCTCATTCATACGTCTGGGCACAGTAACTTAGCTGGGCAGAGCGTGCAATATGGCCGGAGCGACAGCTCGCGAAACAATCGAAGGGTTAGCGACGGATGGCAAAAGGCCGGAAGTTTTTGGTACTGTCGTTTCGTTCTCACTACAACAATAAATAAACGGACTTGCTCATGATCAAACAGACGTTGTTTGTACCGCTCGCCGGATGCCTGCTCGCCATGGCCTGCGCCCAGGCAATTGCCGCGCCCAACCCCTATTCGAATTTCGTTGTATTCGGTGACAGCCTCAGCGATGCCGGGACGTTTAGCGACGCGGGCGGCCCTACCGGGGCGACCGACCGTTATACCAACCGCACCGGCCCGATCTACCTGGACGGCAGCGGTGAAGTCCGCTCGCTCAACTCCACGCAGATACTGGGCGGGAAACTGGGGTTCTCGCCGGACCAGACAGCTTCATCGTCCTCGGCGGTACGCGCCAACGAAGGCCTGCCCGATGGCAACAACTGGGCTGTCGGCGGTTATCGTACCGACCAGATCCTCGATTCGATCACCAGTACTTCCGCCACGGGCGAACGCACCCGCGCAGGCTATCTGCCGTCGAACAACTTCCGCGCCGACCCGAATGCACTGTATTTCCTCTCGGGCGGCGGCAATGACTTCCTTCAGGGGCGCGTGACCAGCCTGCCCCTGGCCAGCGCCGCCGCCGATCGCCTGGCCAGTAGCGCGCAGACCCTGCAACAGGCCGGTGCCCGCTACATCATGGTCTGGCTGCTGCCGGACATCGGCTTTACCCCAGCTTTCAACGGCACACCATTGCAGGCCTTCACGTCCCAGCTCAGTGCTCAGTTCAACACCGAACTGGTCAGCCAACTGCAGAGCATTAACGCCAACATCATCCCGCTGAACATTGCGCTACTGCTCAAAGAGACGTTCGCCAACCCAGGTCAATTCGGCCTTGCCACCGACCAAAACCTGAGCGCCACCTGCTTCAGCGGCAACAGTTGCCCCGAAAACCCTCGATACGGCATCAACAGCGCCACCCCCGACCCGACCAAGTTGATCTATAACGACTCGGTACACCCGACCGAAGCCGGGCAGCGCCTGATTGCCGATTACGCCTACTCCCTGCTGGCCGCACCATGGGAACTGACCCTGCTGCCACAAATGGCCCAGGGCACTTTGCGTTCTCATCAGGATGAGCTGCGCAACCAGTGGCTGGCCGATTGGGAAAACTGGCAAGGCGTGGGCCAATGGCGGGCGATTGTCGCCGGCGGTGGCCAGCATCAGGACTTCGACAGCCAGCGCAGCGGCGCCAGTGCTGACGGCAATGGCGCCAACCTGAACATCGGTGGCAGCTATCGGCTCAATGACGCATGGCGCGTTGGCTTGGCGGCGGGCTTCTATAACCAGAAACTCGAAGCTGGCGATAACGATTCGGATTACAAACTCAACACCTACATGGGCACCGCTTTCGCCCAATACCAGCAGAATCGCTTTTGGGGTGACGCAGCACTGACGGCCGGGCATCTGGACTATGACAGTCTCAAACGCAAATTCCAGTTGGGGGTCAATGAACGCGGGGAGAAAGGCGACACCGACGGTTACCTGGTCGCCATCGGCGGCCGCCTGGGTTATGACATCGCGCCAGAGGCGAGCAGTCCATGGCATTTGTCGCCATTCGTGAGCGCTGATTTCGCCAAGGTAGAAGTCGACGGTTACTCGGAAAACGGCGCCGACTCCACCGCGCTGACATTTGACGACCAATCACGCATTTCCCGGCGTCTTGGCCTCGGGATCCAGGGTAAGTACCAGATCACCTCGCAAACCCAAGTGTTTGGCGAACTGGCCCACGAGCGCGAGTACAACGACGACACCCAGAATGTGACCATGAACCTCAACAGCCTGCCGAACAACCGCTACACCCTGGCCGGCTACACCCCGCAGACCAACCTGAACCGCTTGAACCTCGGCGTGAGCCACAACCTCACCAGGGACCTGGCATTGCGCGCCAGCTACGACATTCGCAAGGATGATGACTTCACCCAGCAAGGCATTAATGTTGGGGTTGCCTTGGACTTCTGATCCAGCAAAAGTCAGGCAAAAAAACGCGGCGCCCCACAGGCGCCGCGTTTTTTTATGCTAATGAGATACCTGTGGGAGTTCAGGCGTCCGGAGTCTGTTCGGCCAGGGCTACTGCACGGAACATCGCGCGACGCTTGTTCAGGGTTTCTTCCCATTCCAGCGCGGGCACCGAGTCGGCGACGATGCCGCCACCGGCCTGCACATGCAGTTCGCCGTTCTTGATCACGGCGGTGCGGATCGCAATCGCGGTGTCCATGTTGCCGTTCCAGGCGAAGTAACCGACCGCGCCGCCGTAGACGCCCCGCTTGACCGGTTCCAACTCGTCGATGATTTCCATCGCGCGAATCTTCGGCGCGCCAGACAAAGTGCCGGCCGGCAGGATCGCCCGCAGTGCGTCCATCGCCGTCAACCCGGCCTTCAATTGGCCGGTGACGTTGGACACGATGTGCATCACGTTGGAATAACGCTCGATGACCATCTTCTCGGTGAGCTTCACCGAACCGATTTCCGAGACGCGACCGGTGTCGTTGCGACCCAGATCGATCAGCATCAAGTGCTCGGCGATTTCCTTGTCGTCCGACAGCAGGTCTTTTTCCAGCGCCAGGTCGGCCTCTTCGTTGGCACCCCGTGGGCGAGTGCCAGCAATCGGGCGCACAGTGATCAGGTTGTCTTCGACCCGCACCAGCACTTCCGGCGAACTGCCGACGACATGGAAGTCGCCGAAGTTGAAGAAGTACATATAAGGCGTCGGGTTGAAGCAGCGCAGCGCGCGGTACAGGTCGATCGGCGCAGCCTTGAAGTCGATCGACATGCGCTGGGACGGCACGACCTGCATGCAGTCACCGGCCAGGATGTATTCCTTGATGGTGTCGACGGCCTTTTCGTAATCGCCCTGGGTAAAGCTCGAACGGAACACCGGATCGGCCGATTGCTGTTTGCTGAAGTCCAGGCCTCGGCGCGGAGTGATTGGCTGACGGAGTTGTTCCAGCAGCGCTTGCAGACGCGCCTGACCTTGTTCGAAGGCACCTTCCTGCGACGGATCGGCCAGCACAATCGCGTGCATCTTGCCGGCGAGGTTGTCGAACACCACCACCGCGTCCGACACCATCAGCAGAATGTCCGGCACGCCCAGCGGATCCGGGTTCGGGCACTTGCCCAGACGCTTCTCCACATAACGCACGCAGTCGTAACCGAAGTAACCCACCAGACCGCCGTTGAAGCGCGGCAGACCGGCGATGGTCGGCACGTTGTAGCGCGCCTTGAAGGCTTCGACGAAGGCCAGCGGGTCTTCAACGTCGTGGCTTTCGATCTCGACGCCGTCGTGGGTCACGCTGACGTGGTGGTCGTGAACCCGCAACACGGTGCGGCACGGCAGGCCGATAATCGAATAACGGCCCCACTTCTCGCCGCCCTGCACCGATTCCAGCAGATAGGAGTTGGGCTCATCGGCCAGTTTCAGGTAGATCGACAGCGGGGTGTCGAAGTCGGCCAGGGTTTCGCAGGCAAGCGGGATGCGGTTGTAGCCGGCAGCGGCCAAACGCAGGAATTCTTCGCGGATCATGGGGTAGCCTCGTGGCTTGAGGGTCTAACAGTCAGGTATGCAAACGCGCCGGATAGCCGGCCAGGAACAAGTCAGGCGCGCCAACGCCAGCGGGCCAGGGCCTTGATGACTTTCATCCAGAGTTTGCGAGTGACCACCACGATGGCGTTTCCAGCAGGGGGTTGAACAGCGTCGGGCAACGTTATCTCAGCGGCTGGATCCAGGCAACCGGGAATTAGCTTGCGCAGATCATCGATCACCAGCGCCGGCGACTCTTCGGCAATCGGCCGACCGTGGTTATAGCCGTAACTGAGGGCCACACATTTGACCCCCGCCGCTTTCGCCGCCAGCACATCGCTGCGCGAGTCGCCGACGAACAATGATTGCGACGCCGGAATGTTGGCCATTTTCATCACGAAGAACAGCGCAGCCGGGTCGGGTTTCTGTTGTGGCAGGGTGTCGCCGCCGATGATCCATTTGAAGTAACGGCCGATCTTCATCTGATCCAGCAGCGGCGCGACGAAACGCTCCGGCTTGTTGGTGATCAGAGCCATCACCACACCCTGCTTGTTCAGCCATTTCAGGGTGTCGCGCACACCGGGATAGACCACGGTCAGCTCGTGACCGTCCTCATAAAAGCCATTGAACAACGCCAAGGCCTGCTCGGCCTCGACCACATCGACACCCTCGGCATCGATGTGGTTGGCCAACGCACGGCGCACCAGCATGTGTACGCCGTTGCCCACCCACTCACGCACCGATTCGATGCCGACCGGGTCACGCCCGAGTTTGAGCAGCATGTTATCCACAGCCGCTGCGAGGTCAGGGACCGAATCGACCAGCGTGCCATCCAGATCGAACATCACCAGCCGCGGCAGACGCCCCGGGAACAGCTGCTCAAAACCGCTCATGGGCGAGCCAGCGCCAGTTCGGAGCGCATTGTTTCAATCACTTCCTGATAGTTCGGCGCATTGAAGATCGCCGAACCGGCGACAAAGGTGTCAGCACCCGCCGCCGCGATTTCACGAATGTTATTCACGTTCACCCCGCCGTCGATTTCCAGGCGAATGTCACGACCGGAGGCATCGATCAGCGCCCGCGCCTCACGCAGCTTGTCGAGGGTGGCCGGAATGAACTTCTGCCCGCCGAAGCCCGGGTTGACGCTCATCAGCAAGATCATGTCGACCTTGTCCATCACGTACTTGAGCACGTCCAGCGGGGTCGCCGGGTTGAACACCAGGCCTGCCTTGCAGCCGCCTTCACGGATCAGTTGCAGGGAACGGTCGACGTGCAGCGTGGCTTCCGGGTGGAAGGTGATGTAGGTCGCGCCGGCCTCGATGAAGTCACCGACGATGCGGTCCACCGGGCTGACCATCAGGTGCGCGTCGATCGGCGCGGTTACACCGTACTTGCGCAGCGCGGAGCACACCATCGGGCCGATGGTCAGGTTTGGCACGTAGTGGTTGTCCATGACATCGAAGTGCACGAAGTCGGCGCCGGCGGCCAGGACGTTGTCCACTTCCTCGCCCAGGCGGGCGAAATCGGCGGAGAGAATCGACGGAGCAATGACGAACGGCTGCATGACGCACCTTTTTTGAGCAGAATCACGATGGCGCGCATTGTATACCTCATGCTTTGACGCGCGCACCGTGCTGCGATGATTGGGGCAAGTCCTAATAGGCCGCTCGGTAGATCTTCTCGATATCGGCGGTGCTCAACTGGCGCGGATTATTGCGCATCAGGCGCTCGGTGGCGGCGGCTTCCACGGCCATGGCCGGGATCGCGTCTTCGGGCACCCCGAAACTGCGCAGGCCTCGTGGGATTTCCACCGCGGCACACAGCTCGGTCATCGCCTCCACGGCTTTGTCCGCCGCTTCGTTGGCGCTCAGATGAGCGGTCTTCAGCCCCATGGCCTCGGCGATATCCTGCATGCGTTCCACGCAAGCCATCTTGTTCCAGGTCATGACATACGGCAGCAGCAAGGCATTGCTGACGCCATGGGCAATGTTGAAGCGCCCGCCCAGCGGATACGCCAACGCATGCACCGCGCCGACCCCGGCGTTGCCGAACGCCATGCCGGCCATCAGGCTGGCGGTGGCCATGTCTTCGCGGGCTTGCAGGTGGGAAGGATTGGCGTAGGCCTTGGGCAGCGCCTTGGCAATCAGCTTGATCGCGCCAATGGCCAGCGCATCGGTGATGGGCGAAGCATTGAGCGACAGGTAGGACTCGATGGCATGTACCAGCGCATCGACGCCACTGGCAGCGGTGACACTGCGCGGGCAGGTCAGGGTCATTTGCGGGCTGACCAGCGCCACGTCCGGCAACAGATAATCGCTGACAATGCCCTTCTTCACCTGCGCGACCTTGTCGGAAAGAATCGCCACGTTAGTCACTTCCGAGCCGGTGCCGGCGGTGGTCGGAATGGCGATCAGCGGCGGACCTTTGCGTGGCACCTGATCGACGCCGAACAAATCCTCCAAGGCGCCGTGGTAACCGGCATAGGCGGCAACACTCTTGGCGATGTCGATGGCACTCCCACCACCGAGGCCGATCAGCCCGTCATGCCCGCCCTCACGGTAAACCCGCATGCAATCTTCGACGATGGCGATTTCCGGGTCCGGCAGCACCCGGTCGAAAATCTCGTAACTGCGCTCGCCCAGTTGCGCCAGCGCCAGCTCCACCGTGCCGGACTTGACCAGTGCCGCATCGGTGACGATCAGCGGGTTGTCGATGTCCAGACGCGTCAACTCCGCCGCCAGTTGCTCGATGGCACCCGTGCCGGTAATCAGTTTGTGGGCAATTTTGAAAGAGGAAAGACTCATGTGCGCAGCCTCTTATAGATAGGGGAGCTGGGCACAAGAGTAGCTGGGGATTGGGGTTTGTCTGTTATTCAAACGGTGAATGAATCGATCGTTCCCACTGCGTGGGAACGATCGGATCAGTGCGTGCAGATCAGGCCTGGGCGGTGCGCAGTTTTTCGCTGCGTCCGCGCAGCCATTCCAGGGTCAGCAACAGGATCACCGAGAATGCGATCAGCAGCGTCGCGGCAGCGGCGATCGTCGGGCTGAGGTTTTCGCGGATGCCGCTGAACATCTGCCGAGGCAAGGTCGCTTGTTCGGGACCGGCGAGGAACAGCGTCACCACCACCTCATCGAACGACGTGGCGAAGGCGAACAGCGCACCGGAAATCACCCCCGGCGCAATCAACGGCAAGGTCACCCGGCGGAACGTCGTCAGCGGCGAAGCGCCCAGGCTTGCAGCCGCCCGCACCAGGTTCTGGTTGAACCCCTGCAAGGTCGCCGACACCGTGATGATCACGAACGGTACACCCAGCACAGCATGCACGACGATCAGCGAGGTATAGCTGTTGCCGAATCCCAGTGGCGCGAAAGTCAGGTAACTGGCCACACCGATGATCACCACCGGCACCACCATCGGCGAAATCACCAGCGCCATCACCAGCGCCTTGCCCGGGAAATCGCCCCGGGTCAGGCCGATCGCCGCCAGCGTGCCGAAGATCATTGCCAGCACGGTCGCTGCCGGGGCCACGATCATGCTGTTCTTCAACGAACGCATCCATTCCGCTGAAGCAAAGAAGTCCTGGTACCAGTGCAGCGAGAAACCTTGCAGCGGGTAGACCAGAAAGCTCCCGGAGTTGAACGACAGCGGAATGATCACCAGCACCGGCAGGATCAGGAACAACAAAATCAAGCCGCAAAGAATCCGCAAGCTGTAGAACCACACCCGCTCGATGGGCGACATATAAGGACTCAGCATTTCATTCTCCCCTTAGCTCAGGCGCAGGCGACTGGCGCCCACCAACCAGCTGTAAATCAGATAAAGCACCACGGTCGCCAGCAGCAACAGCCCACCGAGCGCGGTCGCCATGCCCCAGTTGATGCTGGTATTGGTGTAGAAGGCGACGAAATAACTGACCATCTGATCGTTCGGGCTGCCCAGCAGCGCCGGGGTGATGTAGTAACCGATGGCGAGGATGAACACCAACAGGCAACCGGCGCCGACACCGGCATAGGTTTGCGGGAAGTACACCCGCCAGAAACTGGAGAACGGGTGGCAGCCCAGGGAAATCGCCGCACGCATGTAAGTCGGCGAGATGCCTTTCATCACACTGTAGATCGGCAGAATCATGAACGGCAGCAGGATGTGCACCATCGAGATGTAGACCCCGGTGCGGTTGAATACCAGCTCCAGCGGCTTATCGATGACACCCATGGCCATCAGGCCGCTATTGATCAAGCCGCCCGATTGCAGCAACACGATCCACGCGGCGACCCGCACCAGAATCGAGGTCCAGAACGGTAACAGCACCAGAATCATCAACAGGTTGCTTTGCCGCGCGGGCAGGTTCGCCAACAGGTAGGCCAATGGATAGGCCAGCACCAGGCAGATCACGGTGATGATCAGGCCCATCCAGAACGTACGGGCAAAGATGTCGAGGTAGATCGCCTGATCGGGCGTGGCCCGGGCCAGTTCGCCGAGGTCGTCGATACGGTGGTCGACGGCGGCCAACAGGTAATAAGGCGTCACATTACTGGTATTGCGGCGCACGACCTGCCAATAGGCCGGATCGCCCCAACGCTCGTCCAGGCCTTCCAGCGCGGCTTTATAAGAAGCCGGCTCCGTGGCGAACGGCAAGGCGCGTGCGGTTTTGGTCAGCAGGCTGCGGTAGCCGGCCAACTCCATGTTCAAGCGCTTGGACAAGTCGCCCAAGGTCTGATTCTTGCGGGCTTCGGCGAGGTCTTCGCTGGCGGCCTTGTACACAGGCTCAGCCGGCAAGCCTCGGCCATCCCAACTGGCGATGGCTGCCACGGTGCGCGGCATGGTGCCGACCACTTCGGGGTTACCGACGCTTTTGTAGAGCAGCGCCACGATCGGCACCAGGAACACCAGCAACAGAAACAGCACCAACGGCGCGATCAAGGCTTGTGCTTTCCAGCGGTTGATCCGCTCGGCGTGCTTGAGCCGCTGCTTCAAGGTGGGGTCGGTGCCCGCGTTCAGGGGAATGGCGGTGGCCATGGCGTACTCCGGAAATCTTTGATCGTTACAGAGGCGGCATTCCGTGACCGCAAGGCCACCTCTGTTCTTGATAACTACACATCCCCCCTGTAGGAGCGAGGCTTGCCCGCGAAAGCGGCGTGTCAGTCAACATTGATGTTGAATGTGCTGACGTCTTCGCGGGCAAGCCTCGCTCCTACAAGAGTGGATAAGCCCACGGGGTGGTCTTATTTTGCAGCCCAGGAATTAAAGCGCTGCTCCAGTTGCTCGCCGTTGTCAGCCCAGAAGCTGACGTCGATCTGCACCTGGTTGGCGATGTTTTCCGGGGTGGTCGGCATGTCTTTCAAGACATCCTTGGCCAGCAGCGGTACAGCCTGGGTGTTGGCCGGGCCGTAGGCGATGTTTTCCGAGTAGGTCTTCTGTTGCTGCGGTTGCACCGAGAACGCGATGAATTTCTTCGCCGCTTCGGCACGGGTCTTGTCCAGGCCTTTTGGAATCGCCCACGCGTCGAAGTCGTAGATGCCGCCGTTCCACACCACTTTCAGGTTGCTTTCTTTCTGTACCGCCGCGATCCGGCCGTTGTAGGCCGAGCTCATGACCACGTCACCGGAGGCGAGGTATTGCGGCGGTTGAGCGCCGGCTTCCCACCACTGGATGCTTGGCTTGAGCTCATCGAGTTTCTTGAACGCGCGGTCCTGACCGTCCTTGCCGGCCAGCACCTTGTAGACGTCTTTCGGTGCAACGCCGTCAGCCATCAGTGCGAATTCCAGGGTGTACTTGGCGCCCTTGCGCAGGCCGCGCTTGCCCGGAAATTTCTTGGTGTCCCAGAAATCAGCCCAGCTGGTCGGTGCGGTTTTCAGCTTGTCGGCGTTGTAGGCCAGCACGGTCGACCACACGAAGAAGCCCACGCCGCACGGCTGGATAGCGCCTTTGACGAAGTCTTCGCTCTTGCCGAACAGCGCCGGGTCGAGTTGCTCGAACATGTCTTCGTCACAACCACGGGACAATTCTGGCGATTCAACTTCCACCAGGTCCCAGGACACGCTCTTGGTGTCGACCATGGCTTTGACCTTGGCCATCTCACCGTTGTATTCGCCGGCGACGATTTTGCCGTTGCCCGCCGCTTCCCACGGTGCGTAGAAGGCTTTGACCTGCGCTGCCTTGTTAGCCCCGCCAAAGGACACCACGGTCAGGTCCGGGCCCGCCGCCATTGCGTGTGCCGCACCCATCATGCCGACGACCAGGGCGGTGAATTTCAGGGATCTCAACATTTATTGTTCTCTCCACGTGCAGGGTTGGTGTTGGTGAAGCAGGGGGCGATCAATGCGCCTCTAGAAGTGGGTCGAGCGCGCGAACGTGTTCGACCTGCCAGCCAAGCGGTACCACGTCGCCGACAGCCAGCGCGGGATCGAGCTCGGCAATCGGTTGTTTCACAAAGAAGTCGGTCTTGCCGCAGACTTCCAGGCGAACCCGGACGTGGTCGCCCAGATAGATGAATTCCGCCACCCTCCCTGAGAAGCGGTTGACACAGGACTCGCTCGAGCCATTGAGGCTCACGCGTTCCGGACGAATCGACAGCGTGACGGGTTCGCCGGTCTTGCCGACGTTGACCGCCAGCGCCTCGACCTTTTCACCGCGACCGAGCTCGACCACGCAGCGGTCGCCGGTCTGGCTGTGCAAGCGGCCGTTGAGGCGGTTGTTCTCGCCGATGAAGTTGGCGACGAAGGTATTTTTCGGCTCTTCATAGAGCGTGCGCGGTGGCGCGATCTGCTGGATCTCGCCTTGGTGGAATACGGCGACACGGTCGGACATGGTCAGGGCTTCGCCCTGGTCGTGGGTCACGTAGACCACGGTCACGCCGAGGCGCTGGTGCAGGTGTTTGATTTCCATCTGCATGTGTTCGCGCAGTTGTTTGTCCAACGCGCCGAGGGGTTCGTCCATCAGCACCAGTTGCGGCTCGAACACCAGGGCGCGAGCCAGGGCCACACGCTGCTGCTGACCGCCGGACAGTTGTGCCGGATAGCGCTGGGCGAAAGCGTCGAGCTGAACCATGCTCAGCACACGCTTGACCCGGTCACTGACGTCGCTTTTGTTCAAGCCGCGCACGGTCAGCGGGAACGCCAGGTTCTCGGCCACGGTCATGTGCGGAAACAACGCATAGTTCTGGAACACCATGCCGATGTCGCGTTTATGCGGCGGCACGTTGTTGATGGAACGCCCGGCCAGTTGAATCTCCCCGGCGGTCGGCGTTTCGAAGCCGGCGAGCATCATCAGACTGGTGGTCTTGCCGGAGCCGGACGGCCCGAGCAAGGTCAGGAACTCGCCTTTGCGAATATCCAGGTTGAGGTCTTTGACGATCAGGTTCTCGCCGTCGTAGCTCTTTTGCACTCCACGAAAGCTGACCAGAATATCGCTGGCCCCTGCGCTTGAATCAACCTGGCTCATACCCACACCTTTGTTATTGATGACTGCTGTGGACTAAGCCTAGTGGACGCTGGGAGCCGCGCAAATCGGGGCGCAGGAGAGAATCACCTCAGCCGGATGGAAGGTTGCGTGTAGGGATTGCCCTACAAGGATGGCGGGGATGGATATGTCGATTCGTGATGGCGACAGGTGGTGAGCTGCAAGCAGCAAGAACCGGCAAAAGCGGCTTTACATGCATGTCGCAATTGGACATGCCGACACGGCCCCTGTAGGAGCGAGGCTTGCCCGCGAAGGCGTTTTCACTGGCGCCAAAAGCTTCGCGGGCAAGCCTCGCTCCTACAGAATCCGTAGTGAAACCTGGATCAGAGCAGTTTGTGCTCCATGGCGTACTTCACCAGTTCGGCCAGGGAGGTGATGTTGAGTTTCTGCATCAGCCGCGCCTTGTGGGTACTGATGGTTTTGCTGCTCAAGGCCAATTGCTGGGCGATGTCGTTGACGTTGGCGCCCTGGGCCAGGCGCTCGAATACCGAGAATTCACGCTCCGACAGCAGCGAGTGCAACGGCCGCGCATCGGTCAGGCCGACTTCGAACACCATCCGGTCGGCCAGTTCCGGGTCGATGTAGCGCCCGCCCGCCGCGACTTTGCGGATCGCCGTCAGCAGCAACGCCGGATCGCTGTCCTTGGTCGCGTAACCCGCGGCGCCGACCTTCAGCGCCCGCGCGGCCATTTGCGCTTCGTCGTGCATCGACAGCACCAGAATCGCCGGCGGATTGTTCAAGGCGCGAATCCGTGGAATCGCCTCCAGGCCGTTGACCCCGGGCATGGAGATGTCCAGCAACACCACTTCGCAGGGAACATGGCGCAAGGTCTCGAGCAACTGCTCGCCATTGCTCGCCTCCCCGACTACCTGCAAGTCCTTGGCCAGGCCGATCAATTGCTTGATGCCTTCGCGAACGATGGTGTGGTCTTCGGCTACCAGTACACGGATCACTTGCCTCTCCTCATTTATAGCGTTGAAGCCGAAAAGATCGTCCGATTTTCAATCCAGCGGCACTCGCACCGTCAGGGTCGTCCCCTCCCCCGGCTCACTCTCCAGCAACAACTGCCCGCCCATGATCAACACTCGCTCACGCATCCCGACCAAGCCAAAGGATGTCGGCCTGCCAGTGGCGGCGACAAATCCTACGCCATCATCGCTGACAGTCAGACAAAGTTCATCGCCCTCAAGGGCCAGCGTCAGTTCAACAGTATGCGCCTGGGCGTGGCGCATGACATTGGTCAGCGCTTCCTGAAGGATGCGGAACAGCCCGATGGCCTTGGCATCGCTGAGCACCGGCAAGTTATCCGGCACCTGCACCAGACACGGAATCTGCGTGCGCGCCTCGAACCGCCGGGCCTGCCACTCGATGGCCGAGGCGATCCCGGCGTCGAGAATCGGTGGCCGCAGCGCCGTAGCCACATCGCGCACCAGTTGAAACAGCTGCGCGATCAAACGCTTCATGCTGTTCAAGCGCTCATGCAGGCCCGGATCGAGCTGGGCGTAGGCCAGTTCGCACATCGACGTTTCCAGCTTCAACACGGTCAGCATCTGCCCCAACTCGTCGTGAACTTCCCGGGCAATCCGCGCCTTTTCCTCTTCCCGCACGCTCTCCAGGTGCGCGGACAACTCGCGCAATTGCTCGCGGGAACTGGCCAGTTCCAGTTCGATGCGCTTGCTTTCGGTGATGTCCCAGACGATCCCATCCCAGACATAGGCGCCGTCTTCGAGGCGACGGGTGATCGCCTTGATCTCGGCCCAGCGCTGTTCGCCCTGACGGGTCAGAATCCGCCCCTGCCACGACCAGTCGCTGTCGGTATCCAGCGCATGGTCCTGGGTCTGGTGATAACTGGCCTTGTCGTCCGGATGCACCAGGCTGCGCAGGCCTTTGTCCCGTTGGGCCAGGGTGGCCGGCGAATACCCCACCAGGCTCTCGCTGCCTTCACTGATGTAGGCAAAGTCGATCTGCCCGGTCACCGGCGCGCGCTCCAGACGAAAGACCAGTCCGGGGACGTTGGCGGCGATGCCTTGCAATCTCGCTTCGCTTTCCTGCAACGCGGCCAGGGCGCGACGACGTTCGGTGACGTCATTGAGGTAAACCACCAGGTATTCGCCGTCGCGAAAACGCAAGAAGCTCAACGAAACATCCGCCGGCAGAATACTGCCATCGGCCCGCACACAATTGGTTTCGAAACTGAGCGGCCCTTCCTCACTGGCCCGGGCACGCTTCCACAGGTTCAGCCAGCGGTCCATGTGCAAGTCGGGCTCGAAATCGATCAATGGCCGATCAATGATCCCGCCCGCCGAGTAACCGAGCATGGTTTCGGCTGCACGGTTGGCGTAGCGCACATGGCTGTCCCAGTTGACCCAAAGGATGCCGACGGTGCTTTGATCGATGGAAAACTGCGTAAGGCGCAAGGCCTCTTCACTGGCCTCGCGCAGGGCGATGTCTTCGCGCGCCGCCAGCAAACGTTGCTCCAGACCGTGCTGCTGACGACGCTGCCAAAACACAATGGCCAGGCTGCTCAGCAGCAACACCAGCAACAGCAGGCAAAGGTTTTTCCAGAAACCCGGCGACTCGGACAGCCGCGGGTACTTGGGTTGCAGCCATTGATTGTGCAGTTGCTCCAGATCCTTGGCCGGGATCGCCCGCAACGCGTTTTCGACGATGCCAGCCAACTCCGGCCAGTCCCGACGCGTGGCCACTCGCAGCAGCTGCGGGAAACCGATGTCGCCCACCACAACCAGCCCGGAGAACTCCGGCTCGACAGACAGACGCCCGAACTGCGCTTCATCGACCACGGCGTAACCGGCTTGCTGACTCAACAACAATTGCAGTGCCTGGCGCTCCAGAGGCACGCCTTGCAGGTTCAGATGGGGATAGGTGCTACGCAAAAAATCGGCGGTGACGCTGGGCATGCGCACGGCGACGCGGGTCTGGCTGTCGAGCTTTTCCAGCTCCACCACACCGGTGCTCTTCTGGTCGCTGACCACCAATTGCGGCACCCGCATGTACGGATCGGAAAATTGCCAGAGCCGTAAACCCGCCGGGGTTTGCGTCAGCCCCGGCGCGATATCGATATCGCCTTCACGCGCGGCGGCTTCCAGTTGCACAAGATCGGGGTAATTGCGCCAGCTCAACTCGACCTTGAGCGCCTTGGCCAGCCACTTCATCAACTCGATGTTCACCCCGGACAGGCGCTGCAGGCGGCGATCGTATTGGGCATAGGGTGCTTGCAACACCACCCCGACCCGCAGCTCGTCATGCTGCGCCAGCCATTGCTGTTGCGCCGAAGACAATGACACAACGTGCGCCGGTGGCGCGGGCGCCGCCCAGCCCATCAAGGGAAACCACAAACAGCCGATAACCCACAGGCAGCGAAAATGCATCATCGAAGTCTCACACACTGACAAATACTGACCAACCCATTAGGCTGCCGGAATAACTTCTGGCCTGGAATATCCGATGCCCCCTGTCTACCGCCTGGCACTGCCAGCATTGTGCCTGTCGCTGATCCTGCCGTGCGTCTTTTCCGTCGAGGCGGCCGACCCGGCACCAGCCACTGCGGAAAAACCCGCCGAAGAAAAACCGGTCGAACGCCAGCCGCTGCTTGAGCGTAGTCAGGAAGAAGCGACAGCACTTGAGCGACAAATCCCTGCGCAGGAACAGCAACAACTGCAAGCCGGCACCGACACCTTTCTCGCCCTGTGGAAACCGGCCAATACCGCCGAGCCCAAAGGCGCGGTGATTATCATCCCGGGGGCCGGCGAAACCGTTGACTGGCCGCAAGCGATCGGCCCATTGCGCCGCCAATTGCCGGACGCCGAGTGGAGCAGCCTGAGTATCACCTTGCCGGACCTGCAAAGCGAAGCCATTGCGCCGCGTATCGCCGAAGTGGCGCCAGCGCCCAAAACGCCTGATTCCGGCAGCAAAGATTCCACCACCGCAGCGCCCATCGAACAGGCGGCCGGCGGCGAAGCGGAGGTGGCTGACAAGGCCATCGTCGAAACCACCGAAGAACAGACCAAAGCCGATGCCGAACGAATCTTCGCTCGCATCGATGCGGCCATCGCCTACGCCGAACAGCAAAGCGCTCGCCGTATCGTCGTGTTGGGGCATGGCACCGGTGCTTATTGGGCCGCCCGTTATCTGAGCGAGAAACAGCCATCGCAAGTCGAGAAGTTCGTGATGATCGCCGCCCAAAAGCCCGTTACCGCGAAACCCGGGCTGGCCGAATTGACGCCGACGATCAAGCTGCCTGTCGCCGACATTTTTTATATGGACAAGCCGCTGGATCGCAATGCGGCACTGGAACGCTTGCAAGCCAACAAACGCTTGAAGACCTCGGCGTTCAGCCAGGTATCGCTCAAGGCGCTGCCGGGCAATGCCACAACTGAGCAAGAGCAGTTGGTGCGCCGGGTGCGCGGTTGGTTGAATCCGCAGACCGCGGACTGAGCAAAGCAAAAGATCGCAGCCTTCGGCAGCTCCTACAGGTGTACGCATAACCCTGTGTAGGAGCTGCCGAAGGCTGCGATCTTGTGACCTGCTTTGCGATTACCGGAAATCCCGCCGCTCACGAATCAACGTGTAGGCATTGTGCAGCTCGCGAGTTTTGTCCGTCGCCTCGCGAACCTGCAACGCCGTCGCACCGCTGCCGGCAATCTTGTCCGGATGGTGGCGACTGAGCAGGCGTCGATAGGCGCGCTTGATTTGCGCCGGCTCGCTGGTTGCCGACACGCCCAACAACCTCAAGGCGTCCTGATAAGTGATCGCGCTGCTGACCACCGGGCGCTTCTGCGGTTCGTAGTCGCTCGCCAGCGCCTGTACTTGTCGTCGCGTCCAGCCCAGCCATTTGCCCCACTGGGCAATCAGCTCGCATTCACGGCTACCGGCACGGCCGTCGGCCCAGACCATCCGCCAACAGGCACGCAATACGCCTTCCGCCGCATGGGGCTGAGCACTCAAGCGGCGCAGATAACCGCGTAACCGGTCATGCCCCGACTTGCCCCGATTGAACGCCGCGATTGCGCGACGTTGCGCCGATTCGGTCATCTCCAGCGAGCGCATTTCCTGCCGCGCCTGCTGGATATGGCCGTCCATTACCCGCCCATCACTCTTGGCCAATCGGCCCAGCAACACGAACAGCAGTTCATCGTTGCGCAGCGCCGAGCGACCGCCGAACTTTTCCCATAAATGCGCCCAGCTCTGCAGGTGCAAACGCCGATCCAGCGCCTGCCCCAATAAAGCACCAAGCATGGCCCCCGGAATGCTGGCTATGGCAAAGCCCGCTCCGGCTCCAATCAGAGTCCCTGGCCACAACATGTCAGCGTCTCGCTTCTATCAAGGTGTCTACTTCCGCCAGGCGCTCGTGGGTGCCGACATCCACCCAATGCCCGTTCAGGCGTTCGCCGGTCACTTGTCCATCGGCCATGGCTTTGCGCAGCAGTGGCGCAAGCTTGAAGGCCCCGGCCGAGCAACCGTCAAACAGCTGCGGGTGCAGCACGGCGATGCCGCTGTAGGTCAGGGTTGATGTGCCCGGCTGACCGTCCCGTACATGGCCATCGACCAGGGTGAAGTCTCCGGTCGGGTGATGCGCCGGGTTGTCCGCCAATATCAAGTGAGCGAGCCCTGCGATGGGCTGATGCAACACGCTGAAGTCGTAGTCGGTCCAGATGTCACCGTTAACCACCACAAAGGCTTCGTCGCCCAACAACGGCAATGCGCGGAAAATCCCGCCACCGGTTTCCAGCGGTTCACCTTCGGCCGAATACTGGATGCTCACGCCATACTGCGAGCCATCCCCCAGATAATCTTCGATCTGCTGACCGAGCCAGGCATGGTTGATCACGATCTCGGTAAACCCCGCAGCCGCCAGGGCGCGCAGGTGATACTCGATCAAGGGCGCTCCGCCAGCGCGAACCAGCGGTTTGGGCGTGGTCAGGGTCAACGGACGCATGCGCTCGCCTTTACCCGCCGCCAGAATCATTGCCTTCATGCATTCGCTCCGGCACGCAGACTGGCGAGCAATACATCCAGCACCGCCAGTTCAGGACGACGGGCAATGACTGCGTCTATATAAGCAAAGAAACGCGGCACATCGCCCAGGTAGCGTGGCTTACCATCGCGATGGCAGATGCGGGCGAAGATACCGATGACCTTCAAGTGACGCTGCACGCCCATCAGATCGCTGGCGCGCAGGAAATCTTCAAAGTCAGGCTGAACCGGGATGTCGAGCGCGCCGGCTTGCTGCCAGTAATCTTCCAGCCAGCCACGCACGCGTTCTTCAGGCCAGCTGAGGAACGCGTCCTTGAACAGGCAGGTCACGTCATAGGTCACCGGCCCGTAGACCGCATCCTGAAAATCCAGCACGCCGGGATTGGGCTCGCTGCGCATCAGATTGCGCGGCATGTAGTCGCGATGCACCAGCACTTTGGGCTGAGCCAGAGCGCTGTCGATCAGCAGGTCGCTGACCTGCTGCCAGAGCACTTGCTGCGCCGGGTCGAGCTCGATGCCCAGTTCGCGTTTCACGTACCACTCGGGGAACAGCTCCAACTCGCGACGCAGCAGCGCCACGTCATAACTGGGCAGCGGCGCCACCATCGGCAACTGCTGAAAAGCCAGCAGCGCCTGCAGGGCATCCTTGAACAAATCGTCGGCATTTTCGCTGTCGATCACGTCCAGATAAGTCTTGTTGCCCAAATCGTTGAGCAAAAGAAAACCCCGCTCGAGGTCTTCGGCATAAATTTTCGGCACGTTTATTCCGGATTTCGCCAGCAGAAAAGCGATATCCACGAAAGGTTTGCAGTTTTCCTGGGGCGGCGGTGCGTCCATCACGACGAAACTTCTGCCTGCGCCTTCCCAACGGAAATAGCGCCGAAAACTCGCGTCGCTACTGGCCGCAGTCAACGTGGCCGGGGGTACGGTGCCCCAGCCTTGTTCTGCAAAGAGGATAGCCAACTGTTCATCTAGCCAAACTTTCAGGTGTTGCAAGCGTACATCTTGATCAGGCATTACAAGGGTCTCCGACGGCGCTAGCCGTCAAGCGGGTCATGCTTTATTATCCGACATCTTTTTCAGACCATCGAGAGGCGTGCGGCCCACACCGCGGGCAGATGGCACGCAGGAAGCCCGGACTAATAAGATGGCATTGAAATCCCCCGCGTTTCGTAAAAAATTTCCGTTGTTGGTCACCGGCAGCCTGCTGGCCATGCAACCCCTGGCCGCTTCGTTCGTGGTCGCCGCGCAACAGTATGACTGCGCGGTGTCTGCTTCGGGTGCCTGGGACTGTGCGCCAAAGACGCCGGCCGCCGCATTGCCGCCGCGTCCCATCCATGACGGCAGCGCAGTTTCCACCACTGGCGAAGCCGCGGCAGACACCGGCGCCAGTGAAGACACCGGCGCCAAGCCCGTGCTGGTGACCGAGTCCAAGGGCCGCGGCCTGAAGTCGCGTAGTGAAGACTACAGCCACCTCGACTGGGTTCCGCGCGAGAAACTCACCGCAGCGCAATTGGCCGAAACCGGTCCTTACTGCTCTGGTTCCTATATCGAACCGATTCGTCCTGGCATGAATGACAAGACGAATAAAAGTGACGCTCCAACCTTTCTCGGCGCCAAGGCCTCCCGCTATAAGCAGGATGAGCAGGTCGCGACCCTGGCCGGCGACGTGGTCATGCGTCAGGGCAGCATGCAGGTCGAAGCCGACGAAGCGAACCTGTACCAGGCCGAGAGCCGTGGCGAACTGAGCGGCAACGTACGCATTCGCGACAATGGCGCACTGATCGTGGGCGATCACGCCGACGTGCAACTCGACACCGGTGAAGCCAAGGTCGACAACGCCGAATACGTGATGCACAAATCCCGTATCCGCGGTAACGCGCTGTATGCCAAGCGTGCCGAGAACGCGATCATCCGTCTCAAGGACGGTACGTACACCACGTGTGAACCGAACAGCAACGCCTGGCAGCTCAAGGGCAACAACATCACCTTGAACCCGGCCACCGGTTTCGGTACCGCGACCAACGTGACACTGCGGGTCAAGGACATTCCGGTTCTGTACACGCCGTACATCTATTTCCCGATCGACGACCGTCGCCAGTCCGGCTTCCTGCCACCAACCATCGGCACCGGCAGCGATACCGGCTTCATGCTGGTCACTCCGTATTACTTCAACCTGGCGCCGAATTACGACGCCACGTTGTACCCGCGCTATATGGCCAAGCGTGGTCTGTTGATGGAAGGCGAATTCCGCTACCTGACCAAGTCCAGCGAAGGTCAGTTCGGCGCCGCGTACCTCAATGACGAGGATACCGAACGCAGCGGGCAAACCGATTACGATAAAACCCGCTACATGTACAACTGGCAGCACAAGGGCGGCCTGGACTCGCGTGTCTTAACGCAAGTCGATTACACCAAGATCAGTGACCCGTATTACTTCCAGGATCTGCAAACTGATCAAATTGGTGTGAAAAGCGCCGACTTCGTGAACCAGCAGGGTTCTGTCACCTATCGCGGCGACAGCTACACCGCTCGCTTGAACGCCCAGGCTTATCAGCTGGCGACCGTATCGAACATCACACCATATGATCGTTTGCCGCAGATCACCTTCAATGGTCAGCTGCCGTATCATCCGGAAGGGTTGAATTTCGATTACGAGACAGAGGTTGTGCGGTTTGAGCGTGATTTGAAGAACGGTAACTTCGTAAACGAAGACGGCACCGTCGAATCGCGTCTTGATAACAACGTGACCGGCCTGGCACGAGCCAACGGTAACCGCTTGAACCTCAAGCCGGGCGTCAGCCTGCCGCTGAACTGGACGTATGGTTTCTTAAAACCTTCCCTGAAGTACCAGTACACCCAGTACGATCTGGATCTGGATCAGCAGGGCAAAAATACTCTGCTTGCAGATGAGAGCTACAGCCGTAACCAGAGTCGTAGCGTACCGATTGCCAGTATCGACAGCGGCCTGTATTTCGATCGCAACACCCAATGGTTTGGCAAGAACTACCGCCAAACCCTGGAACCACGCCTGTTCTATCTCTATGTTCCAGAGAAGGATCAGACTGACATTCCGGTCTTTGACACCGGCGAATATACCTTCAACTACGCGTCGCTGTTCCGTGACAACCGCTTCTCCGGCTCCGACCGCGTCGGCGACGAGAACAAGCTGTCGCTGGGCGTGACCAACCGCTGGATTGAAGACAACGGTTTCGAACGTCAACGCATCAGTGTCGGCCAGGCCTTGTACTTCAAGGACCGTGAAGTCCAACTTCCAGGTATCGCTTTCGATGATCGTGACGACGCCAAGTCCAACGTTTCGCCGTACGCACTGGAATACGAATATCGCTGGAACCGCGACTGGCGCACCACCGCCGACTACAACTGGGACCCGGACAGCCGCAGCCCTCGCTCGGGCAGCGCGATGTTCCACTACCAGCCTGAAGACAACCCGAACAAGGTCATCAACGCCGGTTATCGCTATCGCAATGACCAGGTCCGTTATGACCAGAACACCGGTAAATGGTCGGTGGGCGGCGGTGACTATGGCACCCCGGGTACTCCTGGCTACGTGAAGGACTACTACAAGATCAAACAGCACGACTTCTCGGTGATCTGGCCGATCGTGCCGCAATGGAACGCCATCAGCCGCTGGCAGTATGACTACAACCGCAACCGTACTCTGGAAGCCTTCGGTGGTTTCGAATACGACAACTGCTGCTGGAAATTGCGCCTGATCAACCGTTACTGGGTCAGCTATGACGAGTTCAGTCAGAACGCCCCGGAAAACGAAAAAGGCGACCACGGCGTCTTCCTCCAAATTGTTCTGAAGGGACTCGGCGGCCTCACCGGCGCCAAAGTAGAGAGTTTCCTCGACAAAGGCATCCAAGGTTATCGTGAACGTGAAGACCAAGCTTTCTGATTGTCTGCGCCCGCTAATGCTGGGCGCGCTGTTCCTGGGCACCGCGGCCAACGCTGCGGTAGAGTCCATCGACAAAGTGGTAGCCATCGTCGACAACGACGTGGTCATGCAGAGCCAACTGGACCAGCGTGTTCATGAAGTTCAGCAAACCATCGCCAAACGCGGTGCTGCCGTACCGCCCGCGGGCGTACTGGATCAGCAGGTGCTTGAGCGTCTGATCGTCGAAAACCTGCAATTGCAGATCGGCGAGCGCTCCGGCATTCGCATTACCGATGAAGAACTGAACCAGGCTGTCGGCACCATTGCCCAGCGCAACAACATGTCGATCGAACAATTCCGCGCCGCCCTGGCTCGCGACGGCCTGTCTTATGACGACGCTCGCGACCAGATCCGCCGTGAAATGATCATCAGCCGTGTGCGTCAACGTCGTGTGGCCGAGCGCATCCAGGTGTCCGAGCAGGAAGTGAAGAACTTCCTGGCGTCCGACCTGGGCAAGATGCAGCTGTCCGAAGAGTTTCGCTTGGCCAACATCCTGATTCCTACGCCGGAAAGCGCCAACTCCGACGCAATTCAGAATGCCGCCAAACAAGCCGACGCGGTTTACCAGCAGCTCAAGCAAGGCGCTGACTTCGGTCAGTTGGCAATCGCCAAATCCGCCAGCGAAACCGCGCTGGAAGGCGGCGACATGGGCTGGCGTAAAGCCGCTCAACTGCCGCCTCCGTTCGATCGCCTGCTCAGCACCATGGCGGTTGGCGATGTGACCCAGCCCATGCGCACCCCGGGTGGCTTCATCATCCTGAAGATCCTCGACAAGCGTGGCGGCGAGAGCCAGGTGCGTGACGAAGTGCATGTGCGTCACATCCTGGTCAAACCAAGCCCGATTCGCGACGAAGCAAAAACCAAGGCTCTGGCTCAGTCGCTCTATACCCGTATCGAAGCGGGTGAAGATTTCGGCGAGCTGGCGAAAAGCTTCTCGGAAGATCCGGGCTCCGCCCTCAACGGCGGCGACCTGAACTGGATCGATCCGAACGCACTGGTGCCTGAATTCCGTGAAGTGATGGCCAAGACCCCACAAGGTCAGCTGTCCAAGCCATTCCAGACCCAATATGGCTGGCACGTTCTGGAAGTCCTTGGCCGCCGCGCCACCGACAGCACCACCCAGGCCCGTGAGCAGCAAGCGATGACCGTACTGCGCAACCGCAAATACGACGAAGAGCTGCAAACCTGGCTGCGTCAGATCCGTGACGAAGCGTACGTAGAAATCAAACTCCCTGGTGCAGACCAGGCAGCGCAGTGAAACCCAAGCGTTTCGCGCTGACCCCCGGCGAACCAGCCGGCATAGGTCCCGACCTGTGCCTGCTGCTCGCCTCGCAAGCCCAGCCACACCCCCTGATTGCCATTACCAGCCGCGACCTGCTCATCGAGCGGGCCGCGCAGCTTGGCGTGGTGGTCGATCTGCTGCCGGTAACGCCGGACAGCTGGCCGGACGTTCCTGCGCCGGCCAACAGCCTGTATGTCTGGGATACACCCCTCAACGCCAACGTCATCGCCGGGCAACTGAACAAGGCCAATGCGGCTTTCGTTCTGGAAACCCTGACCCGCGCTGGCCAAGGCTGCCTGGACGGGCACTTCGCCGGCATGATCACCGCCCCGGTGCACAAGGGTGTGATCAATGAATCCGGGATCGCCTTTTCCGGGCACACGGAATTTCTCGCCGACCTGACTCATACCGCACAAGTGGTGATGATGCTCGCCACTCGCGGCTTGCGCGTGGCGCTGGTCACCACTCACCTGCCCCTTCGCGAGATTGCCGACGCGATCACGCCGGAACGGCTGGAGCGGGTTACGCGAATTCTGCACACCGACCTGCAAGAAAAATTCGGCATCGCCCAGCCACGCATCCTGGTTTGCGGGCTTAACCCGCACGCCGGTGAAGGCGGTCATCTGGGCCATGAAGAAATCGACATCATCGAACCCACATTAGAGCGCCTGCGCGGCGAGGGCATGGACCTTCGCGGCCCCCTGCCCGCCGACACTCTGTTTACCCCCAAATATCTGGAGCACTGCGACGCAGTGCTGGCGATGTACCACGACCAGGGCCTGCCCGTGCTGAAATACAAAGGCTTCGGCGCGGCAGTCAACGTGACCCTCGGCTTGCCGATCATCCGCACATCGGTCGACCACGGCACCGCCCTGGACCTGGCCGGCAGCGGCAACATCGACACCGGCAGCCTGCAAGTCGCCCTGGAAACCGCCTACCAGATGGCCGAGACCCGTTTATGACCGAGCATTACCAACACCGGGCGCGCAAGCGTTTCGGCCAGAACTTCCTGCACGATGCCGGCGTTATCGACCGCATCCTGCGCTCCATTCACGCCAAACCTGAAGACCGTCTGCTGGAAATCGGTCCGGGCCAGGGTGCTCTGACCGCAGGCCTGCTCAACAGCGGCGCCCAACTGGACGTGGTGGAGCTGGACAAGGACCTGATCCCGATCCTCAATCAGCAGTTCGCCGGCAAGAGCAATTTCCACCTGCATCAGGGCGACGCGCTGAAATTCGACTTCAACAGCCTGAACGCCGCGCCAAACAGCCTGCGAGTGGTCGGCAATCTGCCGTACAACATCTCTACGCCGCTGATCTTTCACCTGCTGCACAACGCCAATCTGATTCGCGACATGCACTTCATGCTGCAAAAGGAAGTGGTCGAGCGTCTGGCGGCGGGCCCTGGTGGCGGTGACTGGGGTCGCCTGTCGATCATGGTTCAGTACCATTGCCGGGTCGAGCATCTGTTCAACGTCGGTCCGGGCGCGTTCAACCCTCCGCCGAAAGTCGACTCCGCAATCGTACGCCTGGTGCCCCACGCGGTACTGCCGCACCCGGCCAAGGATCATCGCCTGCTGGAACGCGTCGTGCGCGAAGCTTTCAACCAGCGCCGCAAGACCCTGCGCAACACACTGAAACTGTTGCTGAGCAACGCCGAAATCGAAGCCGCTGGCGTCGATGGCAGCCTTCGCCCCGAGCAGCTCGACCTGGCCGCCTTCGTGCGCCTGGCCGACAAGCTCAGCGAACAAGTCCTACAAAAGCCTGCCACCGACTGACAGGCGATGAGCGCTATCGGGTAGGACGCCACTCTGGTTTACTACCCGATACTTGGCCTAGACTGAGCTCTATCAGCTACTACGCCCCGCGTCCCGCTTCGTTTCTAAGGCCTTTTGCATGTCCGATCCTCGTTATCAGGTCGACGTCAGCGTCGTCACCCGCTATCTGGCAGAACAATCGCAACCCGAGCACGACCGCTTTGCCTTCGCCTACACCATCACCGTGCAAAACAATGGCCTGCTACCCGCCAGACTGCTTTCACGGCATTGGGTGATCACCGACGGTGACGGGCATGTCGAGGAGGTTCGCGGTGCAGGCGTCGTCGGCCAGCAGCCGTTGATCGATGTGGGCAAGAGCCACACTTACAGCAGCGGCACCGTCATGACATCCAAGGTCGGCACTATGCAGGGCACCTATCAGATGCTCGCCGAAGACGGCAAGCACTTCGACGCCATCATCGCACCGTTCCGTCTGGCAGTACCCGGAGCACTGCACTGATGGCGACGTATGCCGTCGGTGATCTGCAAGGTTGCCTTGAACCGCTGCAATGCCTGCTCAAGCAAGTCGCCTTCGACCCTGCCCGGGATCGTCTGTGGCTGGTGGGCGACCTCATCAACCGTGGCCCACAGTCACTGGAAACCTTGCGCTTCCTCTATAGCATCCGTGAGTCGCTGATCTGCGTGCTTGGCAACCATGATCTGCACTTGCTGGCCGTCGGGCAGAACATCGAACGTCTGAAGAAAGCCGACACCCTGCGCGAGATTCTTCAAGCGCCCGATAGCGCTGAACTGCTGGAATGGGTTCGCCAACAAAAGCTCATGCACTACGACGAACAGCGCGATATCGCCCTTGTCCATGCTGGCATCCCGCCGCAATGGTCGCTGCGAAAGGCCTTGAAATGCGCCGCCGAAGTCGAAGAAGCGCTGCACGACGACAGCCGCTTCGCGCCTTACCTTGATGGCATGTATGGCAACGATCCGGTGAAATGGGACAACGACCTCAAAGGCGTCGCCCGTCTGCGCGTCATCACCAACTATTTCACCCGCATGCGTTTTTGCACCAGCGACGGCAAGCTCGACCTCAAGGGCAAGGAAGGTATCGACACCGCGCCACCAGGTTATGCGCCGTGGTTCGCGCACAAGGAGCGCAAGACCAAAGGCCTGAAGATCATCTTCGGCCATTGGGCGGCGCTCGAAGGCCAGTGCAACGAACCAGGTCTGTTTGCCCTCGACACCGGTTGCGTCTGGGGTGGCGCCATGACCCTGATGAACGTCGACACCTTTGAGCGCCTGCAATGCAAATGCGACGCCCATGGCCATGTTCGGCCGCCAGTCGCCACCTCTATTCCCGCATCAACGTCAGCCAGCGCCCCGCGCTAGACTGCACTTTCAGCCGAGCCACAGGAGCCCGCCATGAGCGAATTCAAACGTATCCCTCCAGAACAGGCCCAGGCCCTGCGCGAACAAGGCGCGGTGGTGGTCGACATCCGCGATCCGGCCACTTTTGCCGCGCTGCACATCGCTGGTTCGAAGCATCTGGATAACCATTCCATTTCGGATTTCATCCGTGCCGCCGACCTCGACGCACCGACCGTGGTGGTCTGCTATCACGGTAACTCCAGCCAAAATGCCGCTGCCTACCTGATCAGCCAGGGCTTCTCCGACGTCTACAGCATGGACGGCGGTTTTGAGCTGTGGCGTACGACCTATCCTTCGGAAACGGCGCAAGGCATTTCCGAATAATTTTTTTCCAGGCGCGCAAGCCCCGGCTTTCGCGGGCTCGCGCGATGGCAGACGAACGGTCTGCCATAACTATTTACGCATTGCTACTTTATCTCTCTGATTCCGAACTATCCTTAAGCGCAGGCCATCCAAAACAGGGGAGAGCCGGTACACCGGCGCGCGGGTCATCGGGAGTAGCTTTCGGAGTCGTCAGCTCCGGAAGAGTTCTGGGGGGGTAAACAGCGACTGCCTGTTCGGTTGCTGCCAGCATCGACTGAGTGATCCGGCGTCGGCTCCACGTATCGAGCGAGGTGACGTCATGAGTATCTTTAGCCACTTCCAACAACGCTTCGAGTCCACACGCCAGGAAGAATTCTCCCTGCAGGAGTACCTGGAACTGTGCAAAAAGGACCGCAGCGCCTACGCCTCCGCCGCCGAGCGTCTACTGCTGGCCATCGGGGAGCCGGAGCTGCTCGACACCTCGACCAACTCGAGGCTGTCGCGAATCTTTTCCAACAAGGTGATCCGCCGCTATCCGGCCTTTGAGGACTTCCACGGGATGGAAGAATGCATCGACCAGATCGTGTCGTATTTCCGCCACGCCGCTCAGGGTCTGGAAGAGAAGAAACAGATCCTCTACCTGCTCGGCCCTGTCGGTGGCGGTAAATCGTCCCTGGCCGAGAAGCTCAAACAGCTGATCGAGAAAGTGCCCTTCTACGCGATCAAGGGCTCGCCGGTTTTCGAGTCGCCTCTGGGTCTGTTCAACGCCACGGAAGATGGCGCGATCCTCGAGGAAGACTTCGGCATTCCCCGGCGCTATCTCAATACCATCATGTCGCCATGGGCCACCAAGCGCCTGGCCGAATTCGGCGGCGACATCAGCCAGTTCCGCGTGGTGAAACTGTATCCGTCGATCCTCAACCAGATTGCGGTCGCGAAAACCGAGCCAGGCGATGAAAACAACCAGGACATCTCGGCACTGGTGGGCAAGGTCGATATCCGCAAACTGGAAGAGTTCCCGCAAAACGACGCCGATGCCTACAGCTACTCGGGGGCGCTGTGCCGGGCCAACCAGGGCCTGATGGAGTTCGTCGAAATGTTCAAGGCACCGATCAAGGTGCTGCACCCACTGCTGACGGCCACCCAGGAAGGCAACTACAACAGTACCGAAGGCCTGGGGGCGATACCGTTCACCGGGATTCTGCTGGCCCACTCCAACGAATCGGAATGGCACACCTTCCGCAACAACAAGAACAACGAAGCCTTCATCGACCGGATCTATATCGTCAAAGTGCCGTATTGCCTGCGCGTCAGCGACGAAGTGAAGATCTACGACAAGCTGCTGTTCAACAGCTCGCTGGCCAAGGCCCATTGCGCGCCCGACACCCTGAAGATGCTCGCTCAGTTCACCGTGCTCTCGCGCCTCAAGGAGCCGGAAAACTCCAACATCTACTCCAAGATGCGCGTGTATGACGGCGAAAACCTCAAGGACACCGATCCGAAGGCCAAGTCGATCCAGGAATACCGCGATGCAGCAGGTGTCGACGAAGGCATGAACGGTCTGTCGACCCGCTTCGCCTTTAAGATCCTGTCGAAGGTCTTCAACTTCGATCCGCACGAAATCGCCGCCAACCCGGTGCATTTGCTCTACGTGCTGGAACAGCAGATCGAACAGGAACAATTCCAGGCCGAGACCCGCGAACGCTATCTGCGCTTCCTGAAAGAGTACCTGGCACCGCGTTATATCGAATTCATCGGCAAGGAGATCCAGACTGCCTACCTCGAGTCTTACAGCGAGTACGGCCAGAACATCTTCGATCGCTACGTGCTGTACGCCGACTTCTGGATTCAGGATCAGGAATACCGCGATCCGGAAACCGGCGAGATCCTCAACCGCGTAGCCCTGAACGAAGAACTGGAGAAAATCGAAAAACCGGCCGGCATCAGCAATCCGAAGGATTTCCGCAACGAAATCGTCAACTTCGTACTGCGCGCACGGGCCAACAACAACGGCAAGAACCCGACCTGGCTCAGCTACGAAAAACTGCGGGTGGTCATCGAGAAGAAAATGTTCTCCAACACCGAGGACCTGCTGCCGGTCATCAGCTTCAATGCCAAGGCCAGCAAAGAGGACCAGCAGAAGCACAACGACTTCGTCACACGGATGGTCGAGCGGGGCTACACCGACAAACAGGTACGACTGCTGTCCGAGTGGTATCTGCGGGTCAGAAAATCACAGTAACCCGCTGCCGGTCAGACCGGTTGTCGTTAGCCAGAGGCCTGTGTACGCTTTTTCTGTTACACAGACCTCTGGGAGGTGTTCGAAAGTCGGTAACGAGGTTCAGGCAGCATCCAGAAGCGCTTGGGGGAGCGTGAACATCCCTTGGCACAGTCGATGCTGCACAACCGCTCGCCCCTTTCAGGACAGCTTCTAAGGAGCAGTCATGAGCTATGTGATCGACCGACGTCTCAATGGCAAGAACAAGAGCACGGTAAACCGTCAGCGGTTTCTGCGGCGCTACCGTGATCACATCAAAAAGGCCGTCGAAGAGGCGGTCGGCCGGCGTTCCATTACCGATATGGAACACGGCGAGCAAATCAGCATTCCCGGTCGCGACATCGATGAGCCGGTGCTTCACCATGGCCGGGGCGGCAAGCAGACCATCGTGCACCCGGGCAACAAGGAGTTCACCAGCGGCGAGCACATTGCCCGTCCACCCGGAGGTGGCGGCGGCAGAGGCCCCGGCAAGGCCGGTAACTCGGGCGAAGGGATGGACGAGTTCGTCTTCCAGATCACCCAGGAGGAATTCCTCGAATTCATGTTCGAGGACCTTGAACTGCCAAACCTGGTCAAACGCCACCTGACCGGCACCGACACCTTCAAGACCGTACGCGCGGGCATCAGCAACGAGGGTAACCCGTCGCGGATCAACATTATCCGCACGCTGCGTTCGGCCCATGCCCGGCGAATCGCCCTGTCCGGCAGCAGCCGGGCAAAATTGCGCGAAGTCAAAGATGAACTGGCACGGCTCAGACGAGAAGAACCGGACAACTTTGGCGATATCCAGGAACTGGAAGCAGAAATCGAGAAACTCAGTGCGCGCATTCATCGAGTGCCATTTCTCGACACCTTCGACCTCAAGTACAACCTGCTGATCAAGCAGCCAAACCCCAGCTCCAAGGCAGTGATGTTCTGCCTGATGGACGTGTCCGGCTCCATGACCCAGGCGACCAAGGACATCGCCAAACGCTTCTTCATCCTGCTGTACCTGTTCCTCAAGCGAAACTACGACAAAATCGACGTCGTGTTCATCCGCCACCACACCAGCGCCCGCGAAGTGGATGAGGAGGAGTTTTTCTACTCCCGGGAAACCGGCGGCACCATCGTCTCCAGCGCCCTGAAACTGATGCAGGAGATCATGGCTGAGCGTTATCCGAGCAATGAGTGGAACATCTATGCCGCCCAGGCGTCCGACGGCGACAACTGGAACGACGATTCGCCGATCTGCCGCGACATCCTGATCAACCAGATCATGCCGTTCGTGCAGTACTACACTTATGTAGAGATTACCCCGCGCGAACACCAGGCCCTGTGGTTCGAGTACGAACGCATCGCCGAAGCCTTCTCTGACACTTTTGCCCAGCAGCAACTGGTTTCGGCCGGGGATATCTACCCGGTCTTCCGTGAACTCTTCCAGCGCAGGTTAGTGACATGACCGCCAAAGAGCAAAAGCGCCAACCCATTTCCACCGGCTCCGAATGGACGTTCGAGCTGATCCAGGCCTACGACCGCGAAATCAGTCGTCTCGCGGCTCGCTACGCGCTCGATACCTACCCTAACCAGATCGAAGTGATCACCGCCGAACAGATGATGGACGCCTACGCCTCTGTGGGCATGCCCTTGGGTTATCACCATTGGTCCTATGGCAAACACTTCCTCAGCACCGAAAAATCCTACAGCCGCGGCCAGATGGGGCTGGCTTACGAGATTGTGATCAACTCGGACCCTTGCATCGCCTATCTGATGGAAGAAAACACCATCTGCATGCAGGCCCTGGTGGTGGCCCACGCCTGCTATGGCCATAACAGCTTCTTCAAGGGTAATTACCTGTTCCGCACCTGGACCGACGCCAGCTCGATCATCGATTACCTGGTGTTCGCCAAGCAGTACATCATGCAGTGCGAAGAACGCCATGGCATCGACGCGGTAGAGGACCTGCTCGATTCCTGCCATGCGCTGATGAATTACGGGGTCGACCGTTACAAACGCCCTTATCCGATTTCCGCCGAAGAAGAACGTCGTCGGCAGAAGGATCGGGAAGAGCATTTGCAGAAGCAGATCAACGATTTGTGGCGGACCATTCCCAAAGGCGCAGACAAATTCAGCGACAAGGACAACGCGCGCTTCCCCGCCGAACCACAGGAAAACATCCTGTATTTCATCGAAAAACACGCCCCGTTGCTGGAACCCTGGCAGCGGGAAATCGTGCGGATCGTGCGCAAGATCGCCCAGTATTTTTATCCACAGCGCCAGACCCAGGTGATGAACGAAGGCTGGGCCACGTTTTGGCACTACACCTTGATGAACGACTTGTATGACGAGGGTCTGGTCACTGATGGCTTCATGATTGAGTTCCTGACGTCCCATACCAGTGTGGTCTTTCAGCCCGGCTTCGATAGCCCCTACTACAGCGGAATCAACCCCTACACCCTGGGTTTTGCCATGTATCGCGATATCCGGCGGATATGCGAAGAGCCCACCGAGGAGGACTACCGCTGGTTCCCGGAACTCGCCGGTACCGACTGGCTGTCCAGCATCAAATTCGCCATGAGCAGCTTCAAGGATGAGAGTTTCATCCTGCAGTACCTGTCACCCAAAGTGATCCGCGACCTGAAGCTGTTCAGCATCCTCGATGACGATCAGAAGGACGATCTGCTGGTTCCGGCGATCCACGACGAAGAAGGTTACCGCACCATTCGCGAAACCCTGGCGGCGCAATACAACCTGGGCAATCGTGAACCCAACATCCAGATCTACAGCATCGACCGGCGTGGTGACCGCTCGCTGACCCTGCGTCACCAGCAGCACGACCGCAAGCCGCTGGGCGACTCCACCGAGGAGGTGCTCAAACACCTGCATCGGCTCTGGGGCTTCGACATTCACCTGGAGACCCTGCAAGGGGATCAGGTGGTGAAAACCCACCACGTCCCCCCCAGAAGCGAGCACAGCGAGGGGGACTACGGCCGACTGGACCTGGCTGTCATTCATCTTTGATCCTGTTTCGGCCTCCGCAAGCTCGACGCAAAGGTTATTCTGTCGGGCTAACGGAGGTTTTTTATGCAGATTTATAAAGTCGGTGGTGCAGTACGCGATCGCCTGCTGGGCAAACCTGTCACCGATATCGACTGGGTCGTGGTAGGCGCCACCACCGAAGAAATGCTCGCCAAGGGCTTTCGCCCGGTGGGCGCGGACTTCCCGGTGTTTCTTCACCCCAAAAGCGGTGAGGAATACGCCCTCGCCCGCACTGAGCGCAAAAGCGGTCGCGGCTACGGCGGTTTCACCTTTCACGCCAGCCCCGAAGTCACACTCGAAGAAGACCTGATTCGTCGCGACCTGACGATCAACGCCATGGCCGAAGACGAGCAGCAGAACCTGACGGACCCCTACCATGGCCAGCGAGACCTCGAGGCTCGCCTGCTTCGTCACGTTTCCCCCGCGTTCGCCGAAGATCCGCTCCGTGTTCTGCGCGTTGCCCGCTTCGCCGCGCGTTATGCGGGACTGGGTTTCACCGTCGCTCCCGAGACGCTGGAACTGATGAGGCAGCTCAGCGAGTCGGGCGAACTGGAGGCGCTGACTGCGGAACGCAGCTGGAAAGAAATTGCCCGCGCACTGATGGAAGACCAACCCCAGGTGTTCATCCAGGTGCTGCGCGAGTGCGGTGCGCTCAAGGTGCTGATGCCGGAAGTCGATGCGCTGTTCGGTGTACCGCAACCCGAAGCCCATCACCCGGAAATCGACACGGGCGTGCATACCCTGAGCGTGCTGGAGCAAGCGGCGCTGCACAAACAACCGCTGACCGTGCGCTGGGCCTGCCTGCTGCATGACCTGGGCAAAGGACTGACGCCCGAGGAAGAATGGCCCCGCCACATCGCCCACGAGCACAGAGGCCTGAAGCTGATCAAGGCAGTCAACGAGCGCTTCAAGGCGCCCAAGGACTGTCAGGAATTGGCACTACTGGTGGGCGAGTATCACACCCATGGCCATCGTGCCCTGGAGCTGAAACCTTCGACCTTGCTAGAGTTGCTGCAGAGTTTCGACGTCTATCGTCGACCTCAGCGCTTTGAAGAGTTTATCGCGACATGCGAAATGGACGCTCGAGGGCGTAAAGGCCTGGAGCAGAGAAGTTATCCACAGGCGGATTATTTGCGTGGCGCGGCGGCTGCGGCACGCAGCGTGGCGGTTCAGCCATTGCTGGAGAAGGGGTTCAAGGGGCCGGAATTGGGCGAGGCGATCAAGCGCGAACGGCTCAAGGCGTTGAAGGCTTACAAAGACGCGGCGTCGGCCTGAAAAGCTTCGCGGGCAAGCTTCGCTCCTACAGGCTCCAGTAGATCGCCGATTGCGTGACCGGCGCCAAACTTGTAGGAGCGAGGCTTGCCCGCGAAAGCGTCAGCAGCGTCAAAGCAAATCGGAAGGGGTCAACTGCTGGCCCCGCCACTCAAACGCCACCGGCGCCAACACCTGATCGATCCGTGCCTCATTCCACAAGGTCGCAAAGCTTTTGCCTACGCCAGGATGCACTCTGTCCGGCGCAATCAGCGACAACGGCCACAGCACGAAGGCATTTTTCAGAATCTCTGCCCGGGGCAAGATCAAGCCATCGAAGTTGCCCACCAGGTCGCCGAACAGCAGCACGTCGATATCCAGCGGCAAACCCTTACGGTCCGGCGCGTAACGGCCGTTATCCGCTTCGATGAATTTTAGCCGTCGATCCAGCTCCATCAGCGGCAAATCGGTGAAGGCCGAGACCACAAAGTTGAAAAACGGCCCGCTCTTGATCCCCACCGGCTGGCTTTCGAACACCGCCGAGCAGCGCATATCCACCAGGAAACCCGCCAGGGCGTCCAGGCCAGCCTGCAAATGGGATTCGCGCTCGATGTTGCTACCGAGCCCGAGGTACACCTGAGTCAGCGACATCCGCGCTCGATCTCCACGCCAACGCCCTTGGCCGCCGCAACGGCACCTGGCTTGGTCAGCCTGAGGTGCATCCAGGTGATCTTGAATTCACTCATCAGCACTTCCGTCAGACGCTCGGCAAAGGTCTCGACCAGCTGGAACTGCGCCTGCTCGGCAAAAGCCTGGATGCGTGACGAAACGCTCGCGTAGTCAAGCGCCAGGGTCAGATCATCACCCGCGGCGGCCGGACGATTGTCCCAGGCGAAGCTCAGATCAAGTCGCAGACACTGTCGGATGCCTCGTTCCCAGTCGTAGGCACCAATCACGGTGTCGACTTCCAGGCCCTCGATAAACACTCTGTCCAAGCACTTCTCTCCGCTGCACGACAAGGGCGCAATGCGCCGTTAGAATCAGGGCGTCCTCGCCCGGAATAGTTAGCATGTTTTGGTCACTGGCGATTTTCGCCTACCTGCTCGGCTCTCTGTCCTTCGCCATTTTGCTCAGCCGCCTGACCGGTAACCCCGATCCGCGAATGAGTGGCTCGGGCAATGCCGGTGCCACCAACATGTTTCGTCTGGCCGGCAAAAAACTCGCCATCCTGACCTTGCTCGGCGACCTCTGCAAAGGCCTGCTGCCCGTGCTCGTCGCAGGTGCAATGGGCCTTTCACTGCAGGAACAGGCCTGGATCGGCGTCTTCGCCGTCATCGGCCACCTGTTTCCACTGTACTTCCGCTTTCGCGGCGGCAAGGGTGTCGCCACCGCGGCCGGCATGCTGCTGGGGCTCTATCCACCCGCTGCGCTGCTGGCGGTCTGTGCCTGGCTGCTGACGTTCTACCTGACCCGTACCAGCTCACTCGCCGCGCTGATTGCCACCCCCCTGACCCTGCCGCTGCTCGCCTGGCAAGAACCGGCGGCACTGCTGCCCATGAGCGCGCTCACGGGGCTGATCGTCTGGCGTCATCGCGGCAATCTACGCGACCTGTTTGCCGGGCGCGAACGGCATTTTTAAATACCGCACGCGAGCACCACTCATCACAGCGCAGACAACTGCTCCATCGGCCAGCGCGCCTGCACGCTGATCGCCAGGCTTTCATGCTGACCAGCCTGCAAGCGCTGGCAGCCGGCAAACGCGATCATCGCGCCGTTGTCGGTGCAGAACTCCGGACGGGCATAAAACACGTCGCCCTTCATGTCGCCGAGCATTTTTTCCAGTGAAGTGCGCAGCGCCTTGTTGGCGCTGACGCCGCCAGCGATCACCAGACGCTTCATGCCGGCCTGTTTCAGGGCACGCTTGCACTTGATGGTCAAAGTCTCCACCACGGCCTGCTGGAACGCCAGCGAGATGTCGCAACGGGCTTGCTCGCCGTCGTCCCCGGCGCTGACGCATTGCTGCCAGGTGTTCAAGGCGAAGGTTTTCAAACCGCTGAAGCTAAACGCCAGGCCCGGACGATCACACATCGGACGCGGGAAGACGAAACGTCCGTCAACACCTTGCGCCGCCAGACGAGCGATCTCCGGACCACCCGGATAATTGAGCCCCATCATCTTCGCGGTTTTGTCGAAGGCTTCGCCGGCGGCATCGTCCAGGGTTTCGCCCAAGAGCGTGTATTGGCCGATTCCGTCAACCTGAACCAGTTGCGTATGGCCGCCTGACACCAACAAAGCGACGAACGGGAACTCCGGTGGTTGCGGCTCCAGCATCGGCGCCAGCAAATGACCTTCCATGTGGTGCACGCCCAACGCCGGAATGCCCCAGGCAAAAGCCAGCGCCTGGGCGCAGGAAGCCCCTACCAGCAAGGCTCCGACCAGGCCGGGACCGGCGGTATAAGCGATGGCGTCGATTTCGGTCGGCACGCAGTCGGCCTCGGCCAGCACCTGACGGATCAAAGGCAGCATACGTTTGACGTGATCGCGCGAAGCCAGCTCCGGCACAACGCCGCCATAAGCGCGATGCAGGTCGATCTGACTGAATAGTGCGTCGGCCAACAACCCGCGTTCACTGTCGTAAAGTGCGACACCGGTTTCGTCGCAAGAGGTTTCTAATCCCAGTACTAGCATGGGTTTGCGCCTTGTAGAGGCTGAATTCGAAGGCGCGCATAATAGTCGTCGCGTGATGCCCCGACCAGCGGTTTTCGATCAGAGGCTTTGCATTCCGAGCGATGAGGGGTTAACATCCGCAACCCTTAAAAACCGACGTCTTCAAGTGCTCTTTTGCCGCGAGGATGTTGACCCCGGTAATGAATGAAGGTAGCTCTGGATGCCAGCCGTCAAAGTTAAAGAGAACGAACCCTTCGACGTAGCTCTGCGTCGTTTCAAGCGCTCCTGCGAAAAAGCCGGTGTACTGGCTGAAGTTCGTAGCCGCGAATTTTACGAGAAGCCTACTTCTGAGCGTAAGCGTAAAGCAGCAGCTGCTGTTAAGCGTCACGCCAAGAAAGTTCAGCGCGAACAGCGCCGCGCCGTTCGTCTGTACTAATACACAGACGACCGTAGCAAGCTTCTGCCAAGCCCGGCCCTCAGCCGGGCTAATGGCATTTGCGGACAATCGCTTGATGCTTCACCGTCAAAGCCGCAGACGCGACCGAGACAAACCTGCTTCACAGCGTCAGACCTGGCTCTTTTGCCAGCGGTGCACGTCTTTTCTGACGAGCCTTTCAAGGCTACTGACGAGCACACCCACTGATTCCTCTCACGACGATCAGCCCAAGGCACCTTCTTGCGTGCCCGCTTATGAGCTATCCGAGGCCATTGACTGGCCGTCGCCGGATTCAGCGAAACACTTTCATATAGTCGAATACTGATTGGTATTAACGTCAGTGGATTTTCGGCAGATACACTTCCCGACAGCGATTACGCAGACGACACCGGTCGAGCCGCACACCTTGCGCGCCTCAAACAATGACCCGCGTTCGGCCGCACTTCGTTTCGGGTCCATTTCAGCGCAGATGACGAGAACGCCATGGCCGGGCTAATTCCCCAGAGCTTCATTGACGACCTTCTGAACCGCACCGACATCGTCGACGTGGTCAGCTCGCGCCTGCAAATGAAAAAGGCCGGCAAGAATTACACGGCCTGCTGTCCGTTTCACAAAGAAAAAACCCCCTCCTTCAGCGTCAGTCCCGACAAACAGTTCTATTACTGCTTTGGCTGCGGCGCCGGCGGTAACGCCCTCGGCTTCATCATGGACCACGATAACCTGGACTTCCCCCAGGCCGTCGAAGAACTGGCCAAAGCCGCCGGCATGGAAATCCCCCGCGAAGAAAGCGGCCGACCGCACAAACCGCGACAGCCCACCGATTCACCGCTGTATCCACTGCTCACCGCCGCCGCCGACTTTTACCGCCAGGCCCTGAAAAGCCATCCGGCGCGCAAAGCAGCTGTGGATTACTTGAAAGGTCGCGGCCTGACCGGCGAGATCGCCCGGGACTTCGGCCTTGGCTTTGCTCCGCCCGGCTGGGACAACCTGTTCAAGCATCTGAGCAGCGATACTCTCCAACAAAAAGCCATGATCGAGGCCGGCCTGCTGGTCGAGAACGCCGAAACCGGCAAGCGCTATGACCGCTTCCGTGATCGCGTCATGTTCCCGATCCGCGATAGTCGCGGACGCATCATTGCCTTCGGCGGCCGTGTATTGGGCGACGACAAGCCCAAATACCTGAATTCCCCGGAAACCCCGGTTTTCCATAAGGGCCAGGAGCTCTACGGCCTTTATGAAGCACGCAAGAACAACCGTAACCTCGACGAAATCATCGTCGTCGAAGGCTACATGGACGTTATCGCCCTCGCCCAGCAAGGCCTGCGCAATGCTGTCGCCACCTTGGGCACCGCCACCAGCGAAGAGCACCTGAAACGCCTGTTTCGCGTCGTGCCAAGTGTGCTGTTCTGCTTCGACGGCGACCAGGCAGGTCGAAATGCCGCCTGGCGAGCACTGGAGGCAACCCTCCCGGCCCTGCAGGACGGGCGCCGGGCGCGCTTTCTGTTCCTGCCCGAGGGTGAAGACCCGGACACCCTGGTCCGCTCCGAGGGCACGGACGCCTTCCGCGCGCGGATCAATCAGCACGCCCAGCCATTGGCCGATTATTTTTTCCAACAGCTGACCGAGGAATCGGACCCGCGCTCGCTTGAAGGCAAGGCCCACATGGCCACCCTCGCCGCGCCACTGATCGACAAAGTCCCGGGCGCCAACCTGCGCACGCTGATGCGACAACGCCTGACTCAAATCACCGGGCTCAGCGGCGAAGCCGTCAGCCAACTGGCCCAGAGTGCGCCACAGGAAGCGCCGCCCGCCTATGATCCGGGCATCGATTACGACGCAATGCCGGACTACAGCGACTACCATGAGCCGCATTCGCAAGAAATGTATGTGCCGCAGCAGGAATGGGCGCCGAAGAAACCTGGCGCAGGCGGCAAGAAATGGGACAAGAAGCCGTGGGACAAGAACGGCAAGCGCGGCGATCGCGAACAGAGCGCCCCGCGCAAACCGATAGCTGTCGAGGCTCCTACGCTGATTGCGCTGCGCACGCTGATTCATCATCCGCAATTGGCCGGCAAGGTAGAAACCGCCAACCACTTCGCCAATGAGAGCAACACCTACGCGCAATTGCTGGTAGCCCTCATCGAGGCGGTGCAAAAAAATCCTAAGCTAAACTCTATACAGCTTATGGCGCGCTGGCACGGGACCGAGCAAGGACGTTTGCTCAAGGCCCTGGCGGAAAAGGAGTGGCTGATTGAAGGCGACAACCTTGAACAACAGTTTTTAGACACCATTACCAGGTTATCAGCGAGTCAACACACCGATAGTCTGGAAGAGCTCATCAGGAAAGCAAAGCAGCCGGGATTGACTGCCGAGGAAGCAAATCAGATCGCAAATCAGATGCGCGACCTATTAAAACGCAATATGGCTGCACCAAACCCGACCTCAACTGGCGCGTGAGGTCATAGCTCAGGTATAATCCTCGGCTTGTTTTTTGCCCGCCAAGACCTTCAGTGGATAGGGTGTTATGTCCGGAAAAGCGCAACAGCAGTCTCGTATCAAAGAGTTGATCACACTTGGTCGTGAGCAGGGCTACCTGACTTNATTACACCAAGTTCGTCGGCATCTACGGTGCCAAGGGCCTGGCGTACATCAAGGTCAACGACCACCTGCCGGAGGATATTTCAGATCCGGAACAGGTGGAAGACATCATCCGCATGATCAATGACATGGGGATCAACGTATTCGAGGTTGCGCCAGATAAGGATTCCCTTATGCTGGCCGACGCCGATACCGACGAAGCCGCGGCCGAAGAGGCGGCAGCTGCGTTGGCAGCGGTCGAGACCGACATTGGTCGCACCACCGACCCAGTGCGCATGTATATGCGCGAAATGGGTACGGTAGAACTCCTCACGCGTGAAGGCGAAATCGAAATCGCCAAGCGTATTGAAGAGGGTATCCGCGAAGTGATGGGCGCAATCGCGCACTTCCCTGGCACGGTTGACCATATTCTCTCCGAGTACACTCGCGTCACCACCGAAGGTGGCCGCCTGTCCGACGTCCTGAGCGGTTATATCGACCCGGACGACGGCATTGCGCCGCCTGCAGCCGAAGTGCCACCGCCTGTCGATTCGAAAGCCGTGAAAGCGGACGACGACACCGACGACGATGACGCCGAAGCAAGCGATGACGAAGAAGAAGCCGAAAGCGGTCCGGATCCGGTCATCGCCGCTCAGCGCTTTGGCGCTGTCGCCGATCAGATGGAAATCACCCGCAAGGCGCTGAAAAAGCACGGTCGCCACAACAAGGCAGCGATTGCCGAGCTGTTGGCCCTGGCCGAGCTGTTCATGCCGATCAAACTGGTACCGAAGCAATTCGAAAGCCTGGTCGAGCGTGTTCGCAGTGCCCTGGACCGTCTGCGTCAGCAAGAGCGTGCGATCATGCAACTGTGCGTGCGTGATGCCCGCATGCCACGTGCCGACTTCCTGCGCCAGTTCCCGGGCAATGAAGTCGACGAAAGCTGGAGCGATGCACTGGCCAAAGGCAAAAGCAAATACGCTGAAGCCATTGGTCGCGTGCAACCGGACATCATTCGTTGCCAGCAGAAGCTGACCGCGCTGGAAACCGAAACCGGTTTGACGATCGCCGAGATCAAGGACATCAACCGTCGCATGTCGATCGGTGAGGCCAAGGCCCGCCGCGCGAAGAAAGAGATGGTCGAAGCGAACTTGCGTCTGGTGATCTCCATCGCCAAGAAGTACACCAACCGTGGCCTGCAGTTCCTCGACCTGATCCAGGAAGGCAACATCGGTCTGATGAAAGCGGTAGACAAGTTCGAATACCGCCGCGGCTACAAATTCTCGACTTATGCCACCTGGTGGATCCGTCAGGCGATCACTCGCTCGATCGCCGACCAGGCCCGCACCATCCGTATTCCGGTGCACATGATCGAGACGATCAACAAACTCAACCGTATTTCCCGGCAGATGCTGCAGGAAATGGGTCGCGAACCGACCCCGGAAGAGCTGGGCGAACGCATGGAAATGCCTGAGGACAAGATCCGCAAGGTATTGAAGATCGCTAAAGAGCCGATCTCCATGGAAACCCCGATCGGTGATGACGAAGACTCCCATCTGGGTGACTTCATCGAAGACTCGACCATGCAGTCGCCAATCGATGTCGCCACCGTTGAGAGCCTTAAAGAAGCGACTCGCGAAGTCCTGTCCGGCCTCACTGCCCGTGAAGCCAAGGTTCTGCGCATGCGCTTCGGCATCGACATGAATACCGACCACACTCTCGAAGAGGTTGGTAAGCAGTTCGACGTGACCCGTGAGCGGATTCGTCAGATCGAAGCCAAGGCGCTGCGCAAGCTGCGCCACCCGACGAGAAGTGAGCATTTGCGCTCCTTCCTCGACGAGTGATCACAAAACCCCCGGCTCAGGCCGGGGGTTTTGCTTTATGCAGATTAAATGCCCCGCACGTCCCCCCCGCCGAATAGCCCGTCTACACTCGAAACATTCCCCCAAGCCATAACGAGACCGTTATGCCCAGATGGCAGACCGTGCTTTTTTTGCTGTCGCTGATGACCTGGACCGCAACGGCTGGCGCGCTGACTCTGACCGACGAAGAACGTAGTTGGTTGACGGCTCACCCGGAATTGCGCCTGGGCGTCGACGCGTCCTGGCCGCCATTCGAGTTTCGCGATGATCATGGGCGTTATCAGGGCCTGGCAGCGGACTATATCAACGTCATCCGGCAACGGCTGGCCATCAAGCTCACACCTATCGAACCGGTCAGCTGGACCGAAGTCCTGCAGCAGGCCAGACAAGGCAAGCTAGATATCTTGCCGGGTATCATGTCGACCCCCGAGCGCCAGACGTACCTGTCGTTCACCCGCCCCTACCTCGACTTTCCGATTGTCATTCTGGCCCACGTCGGAGGCCCCCAACCGCGCAAACTCGAAGACCTGTACGGGCTGAAAATCGCCGTGGTGGAAAACTACGCCCCCCATGAACTGCTGCGCACCCGCCATCCCGACCTGAATCTGGTGGCGATGCCCAACGTCAGCTCGGCACTGCAGGCGCTCGCCACCGATGCCGTGGACGCCGTAGTGGGCGATCTCGCCTCCAGCGTCTGGAGCCTGCGCCAGCTCAAGCTCGACGGACTCTACGTCAGCGGTGAAACCCCCTATCGCTACCAATTGGCGATGGCCGTGCCCCCGAACAACAAGTTGCTGGTCAGTATCCTGGACAAGGTCCTGGCAGACATGACCCCAAGTGAAATCAGTGCTATCCAGGAGCATTGGGTCGGTAACGTCCTGGATCATCGGACCATCTGGTACGACGTGTTGATGTATGGCCTGCCTGGATTGCTGTTTCTGATGATCGTGCTGGCCGTGGTTATCCGGATCAACCGCCGACTGAGCTCGGAAATTGCCCGCCGGGTCGATCTGGAACAAGAACTGCGCAGCAGCGAATACCATTACCGCGGGCTGGTGGAGAGTCTTTCAGCCATCGCGTGGGAAGCGCAGATCAGCGATTACACCTACAGCTACGTGTCACCCCATGCCGAGGAACTCCTCGGTTATCCCCTGTCCCATTGGCTGATTCCGGGCTTCTGGCGCAACATCATCCACCCCGCGGACCTGACTCGAGCCCAGTCATTCTGCGACCGTGAAGTGGCGGCCGGGCGCGATCACAGCGTCGAATACCGGGTCATCACTGCTGACGGCCGCTGTTTGTGGGTGCGCGATCTCGTCAGCCTGATCGAGCACGGCCATGAACCGGTACTGCGCGGGTTGATGATCGACATCAGCGAAGCCAAACGCACCGAAGAGGCACTGCGTCTGTCGGAACAGAAGTTCGCCTCGGTGTTCCAGCAATGCCCGGATATTCTGGTAATCGCGCGGCTTTCCGACGGTTGCCTGCTGGAAGTCAACGAAGCGTTCGAGGAACAGATCGGCCTCAAGGCCGAAGAAGTCATAGGCCAGACCGCCACCGACCTGAACATCTGGGGCGTTCCCGGCGTGGGGCCGGGTTTGTTACAGCGCTTGCAAGCCGGCAGTATCCGCAACCTGGAGATGCCCTTTCGCCGCAGCAATGGCCAGGTGTTTACCGGCCTGATTTCCGCCGAGCCTTTCGATCTCGATACGACCCCGGCCCTGGTGGTGGTCGTGCGGGACATCAGTCAGCTCAAGGAAACCCAGCAACAGCTGCAAACCTCCGAAGAAAAATTCGCCAAGGCCTTCCATGCCTCCCCCGACGGCTTGTTGCTGTCCCGGCAAAGCGATGGCTTGCTGTTGGAGGTCAACGAAGGCTTCAGCCGTCTTACCGGCTTTAACAGCGCGATGTCCGTGGATCGGTCGGCCCTGGACCTGGGAATATGGGTCAATCTCAACGAGCGTAAACAGATGCTCGAGTTGCTGCACCGGGATGGTTTCGTCCGCGACTTCAGTTGCCACATCCGCCGCAAGGACGGGCAGATCCGGCTCTGCGAGGTTTCAAGCCGGCCACTGCCCATCGGCGATGAAGACTGCATGTTGACGATCGCCCGGGACATTACCGAACGACACCTGATGCAGGAGAAGCTGCAACAGGCCGCCACGGTGTTCGAGAGCACCGCCGAGGGGGTGTTGATTACCGACACGCAACAGCACATCAGCGCGGTCAATCGTGCCTTCACCGAAATCACCGGCTACAGCGAGACCGAAGCACTGGGCCACACCCCTCGCCTGCTCGCCTCGGGCCTGCACGACAGCGCATTCTATGCGGCGATGTGGCATCAACTGACCGCTGAAGGTCATTGGCAAGGCGAGATTTCCAACCGACGCAAGAATGGCGAGCTCTATCCGAGCTGGCTGACCATCAGCGCGGTGCGCAACCGGGACAAACTCATCACCCACTTTGTCGCGGTGTTCGCAGACATTTCCAGCCTCAAGCACGCGCAGGCCAAACTCGACTATCAGGCGCACCACGACCCGCTGACCGGTCTGCCAAACCGCACGCTGTTCGAAAGCCGACTGCTGACCGCGCTGAACAACCAGCAGGAAAACGGTGGCCAGGGCGCGGTACTGTTCCTGGACCTGGACCGCTTCAAACACATCAATGACAGCCTCGGCCATCCGGTCGGCGACCTGCTGCTCAAAGGCATCGCCGTGCGCCTCAAGGAGCAGCTGCGCGATATCGACACCGTGGCGCGGCTGGGCGGCGACGAATTCATCATCCTGCTCCCCGGCCTGCAACAGGCCAGCGATGCCGACAACATTGCCGCCAAGCTGCTCAATTGCTTCAGCGCCTCTTTCCAGGCCGGCGAGCACGAGTTTTTCATCAGCGCCAGCATCGGCACCAGTCTGTATCCCCGGGACGGCTGCGACGTCGCCACACTGGTCAAGAACGCCGATGCCGCGATGTATCGCTCCAAGGCCAAGGGCCGTAACCGGGTTGAAAGCTACACCCGCGACCTCACCGCCCAGGCCAGCGAACGCGTGGCGCTGGAGCATGAACTGCGACGCGCCATCGAGCGCAATGAGCTGTTTTTGTACTACCAGCCCAAGCTCAGTCTCGACGATCATCGACTGGTCGGCGCTGAAGCGCTGATTCGCTGGCATCACCCGACCTTCGGCGATGTGCCACCCGAACACTTCATTCCCCTGGCCGAAGAAAACGGCATGATCCTGCAAATCGGCGATTGGGTCCTGGAGACCGCCTGCCGACAGATGTACGAGTGGAATCAGGTCTATGAGTGCCTGGGCCCACTCTCGGTCAACCTCGCAGGCGCTCAACTGCGCCAACCGAACCTGCTCGGCCGAATCGAGCAATTGCTCAAGGACAACCGCCTCGAGCCCGGTCTTCTGCAACTGGAGATTACCGAAAACTTCATCATGAGCCAGGCCGAAGAAGCACTCGCGGTGCTGCACCAACTCAAACGCCTGGGCGTGCAACTGGCGATCGACGATTTCGGCACCGGTTATTCGTCCCTGAGCTACCTCAAACGCCTGCCGCTGGACATCCTCAAGATCGACCAATCCTTCGTCCGCGGCCTGCCGGACGACCCGCACGACGCCGCCATCGTTCGCGCAATCATCGCCCTGGGCCGCAGCATGCAATTCACTGTCATCGCCGAGGGCGTCGAAACCCTGGCCCAGCAACAATTCCTTACCACCGAAGGCTGCGAACAGATCCAGGGCTACATCGTCAGCCCGCCACTTCCCCCCGACGAATTCGCCGCGACGTTTCTTCGTATAGCCATATCGGATTTTTCGGATAGCACAGCCGAGAAACCGTCGCTATAATCCGCGGCCTACTGAGGGCCTATAGCTCAGTTGGTTAGAGCAGAGGACTCATAATCCTTTGGTCCACGGTTCAAGTCCGTGTGGGCCCACCATACTCAAAGCCGCGCATTGCGCGGCTTTCGTGTTTCTGGCTGGTCCACCACAGATACCGTCCTATGGTCCAAGGGTACAATTCTGGTTCGCCAGCCGCCAAGGCGCTTCAAGGAGGTGCCTTGGCCTACAGGTCATCCTCTGGATTGCGCAACAGCCGCAACTCACCGCGTGCAACCTCATCCGGCACCGCGAAGGAGTACCGTCCCAGCATAGTGCCCAGCTCCAACGCAGCTGACATCTCCCGAGCACGATCATACTGATCGTAAGCCGAATCTAGGTCGAAGCTATTGTTCTCTTGCTTCAGGTCCCACAGCACACTTTCGGACGCCGAATGAGCCGTCGCTGTTGCCGCTGACCGAAAACTGACCTTGCGGGGGTGCGGTAGCTGGCGATGAGACCCGTGCAGACGTCAAATTCCCCGGGGCCTCACATCAAAGACCGTTTGCATCTTAGTCACCGCTTGTAGAAAATCATCGTCTTTTTGCACGAATGGATACGCGCATGAAGTTCGAGAAGACTACGCAGTACAGGTCCGAGGAAGGGATCGTCTTCAATCTGTCTCAAATCACCCTCATGGAAAGCGACCGAGGTCGCCTGCGCGAGCTGCACTTTGGCGAAGCGAAACGCGCCCATTACCAAGTCAACAGCATGGTCGTCGATATGTACGACCGAATGCAGGCTCGAAACCTGCCATGCCTGCTGACAGTTTGCATTTCCAATCCCCTCACCCGGCAGCAGGCCGATGCTATCAATACTATGCGCGGCAACGTCGCCAAGGGAATTGCTGCGGCCTCAGGTGGCGTTGCCGGGAGGGTAGGTACGTTGGGCGGGCCGCTCATTGGCTGGGCTTCAGGTGCAGTCGTGACGACAGGTGTCAACTGGTACCTCAAAGGGGCCCTGCCGAACCTGCATGCAGGTGACGTGCTGGTCAGCATCGAGGGAGAGGTCCATGGCGGGATTGGCCCACAGCGCTCTGTCGTGACGCTGGTCATCAAGGTCTGAGGAACTGCGCATGCCCTACATCATGCAAACTGTCGTCCTTCTGGTGCTGGGCGCGATCCTCGTTCAGTTTCTGAAACCATACCCGCTGCGCAAGTGGCTGGGTTTGACGCTGCTGGCAACGGGCTTGGTCAGCATCTTCAAGGTTGGTGAGCAGCAGGTGCTGGGCTTTGACCTGGAACTGCTAGCACTGCTGGCCGTGCCGCTGGGCGTGGTGCTTTTCCTGACGCGGCGGCGGTTCACGGAGGGGGACTGAAGCCCTGGCACGATTTCTCGGTGCCGTCTCTGACCCAAAATCATATGGGACAACAGTCGATCAACAGCGCGTTGATCGATGATCTTAGCGTTGGACCTTGCCGGCGGATTGGGGGTTACTTAGAACATACTGGTAACTCCTAACGTAGGTTGGCTGCAAAATCAGTACGACCACGGTACAGTACTCAGCTTGAGCAACCTTCTCAAAATTACGCTTAACACCACGTATTACGGGGCCTCCAGCTATGCCAACCTACGTTCACCTACGAACGCTTTCTCTAGGCTTATCTGCTCGCCCGGCAACTCATAATCCTTTGGTCCACGGTTCAAGTCCGTGTGGGCCCACCAAACAAGAAAGCCGCGCTAATGCGCGGCTTTTTCGTTTTCTGAGATTGACGTTTGGCCTTAGGATTTAGACCAGTTGAGCCACCAAGGCGACGACGGCAAAAGTCACCAGGGCCAGCGCGGCGCCGAGCCCGAACGGCAGTAGTATCGCTCGGGTCGCAGTGGGGGCTGGGCTACGCATGTCTTCAGCCAAAGCGGCCACGTCTCGGTGCAACTGCTCGATGCTGGCTTGAGTCGTGGGAGGTGTGGACATACAACGTCTTCCTGTCGGGGATCAGGTCGCGCCTTGTGCGCGGCTCCGAGGCGGGTCGCGCGTCGTTTTTTACTGTCTGTCGTCTAGGTTATATTTTGCGCGGACGGCGGGTTATCGGATGACGTCCGCCAAGGTTGTAGGCAAACTCCGAGAATTACGTAATGGGCGCATTTGGGCACTTTGCCGCCTTGTTGGGCTTTTCTTCGACGGGATACTCTCCGGACGTCGCTGCCAATCAGCGACCGGGCTTGGAAACCCGTCGAAATTAGTCGCAACAGCGCCCCTCTTCACGATTGCAAACGTTTTTTAGCTTGCACTTTTGAGTTATGGCGGCTGTGCGCGGGACGTCTTCGGGCGTGCCGGTTTCCTAATTTCCCGGTTTTCCAACCTGCGCACAGCTGCCACCCATTCGCTTGGAAACGAACGTGACAGCTCCTCAAATTAGGAGTTACATCATGAACAAAACAGATTCACCCGCAGCTTCCGAACTGAAAACCATCGGCTTCACGCCTTTTACCTATTGCTCGGATCAGCCACTGTTCCACGTCAGTGCTGGCGTACCTATCGTCAACGCATTGGCACAGGCATCCGACCTGCTATCCCTCGCCAAATCATTTGCCGAGGACGCTGCCTACGCAAAAGACACCGACCGCCACGCCTGGGCCGCACACTACCTGACGGCGATGAGCAAAGCGGTGATTGATGATGTGGTGAAGGTGCTGACACCGCGACCTGCCCGGACGGCGACGGAGTCCGAAGAATAGCTGTTAATTAAGCGGTGAGATGCACCAAGGCAAGCCATATCCTAGAAATACTAACGCGGACAAATCCGTTTGAGAGACAGCAAAAAGCCCAGAACGAATTGGATAACGTTCGCCTCATGACAACAGAAGCCCAAGAGTCGCAGATCGTTAACCACTTTCGTTTCCTGACCGAGCCGAAGGAGTCACTGATTCGCTTCAGCCCCATGCGCTCGATATTGGTGGAAAACTTCGACGCGGCCCTCGGAACGCTATATAGCCGCTATATCGAACGCCAAGGTATAGGGCATGATCGTCGCGAAGAGCTCATGGTTCGAGAAATTCGAACCATGTTCTCGGAAGCATCGATCCGCAATTTCCGCGATGACACCCTGATTGGCGACCTGACCAAACTGCACCTGCCCTTGGTTCACCGAAACGAGGTAGTGGCCGCTATCAAACCATTGGCTTTTGATCAGGCCGAGCCAAGCGCGATACTCGACCACTGCGACCAGTGGCTGATGAAGTTCGTACGCGCCGAACAAGAAGGGATTATTCAACTAAAAAACGTACTAATCCCTGTCAGCACTCCCGCCGAGAATGAATCAGCCCGCCACCGTAAAGCGGTGCAGCTTGCCAAGACCAGCATTCAGGAGCGCGGCCTGCAGTTGGTCGACTTCCAGGCTACGCAGGCAATTACCGCCTTCGCGCAGAACTACGCTCAGTAGTCTCATCTGACGGCGATAAGCTAAGCGGTGATTGATGATGTGGTGAAGGTGCTTACACTGCGACCTGCCCGGACTACATCTGGTGGCGTCCTGGATGTTTACGCCCAAACACTTAACGCTGGAATGGCCTGCACCGGCCCCAGCCGCTCAAGCATTTCACCCGTCAACACGACCTCATACGTATCCGCCGGCCGCCCCCACTGCTCCACAATGACCATGCGCTCTACCAGAAACCCTGCCAATCCAGTAATCGTATCGGCCAATTCCTCTACGATTTTTTGAGTGCGCAACCACAAGCGATCATTAATGTCTGTCAGCTCAGCAATGATGCTGTCGGACGACGCTGGATCCGTATTGGGACAGGTGATATTTCGAAGCAAATACCGCAATTCTCTTATTTTTGCGTGATCCTGTTCCGCTCCAAACTCTCCGTTCAGGATGGCGGCCGCTTTCGACTTATCGACGCGTTTCTCGGGCGAGTGCTTTGAAGGCAAGGTCTGCGCCATCGCTCCGGCGAAGAGGACCATCATCCGGGCTGCCAAATGTTCCTTCATGGCTTCGATCGACGAAATTGACCGCGTCAAGGTAATGGAGGCCCCGCCATGGTGCGTCAGGCCCATGGTAACTTTCAGGGTCACATCACCTGTTTCAAAACCCAGGGCTCGGGCTACGACGTAATGCCCCATTTCGTGATTGGCAATCTGCAATGCATAGTCGCGCAGAGCCGCAGGCATACCCTTCATTTCATCCCCTCGCTTCGCAGCCCCTGGTTACGCATTCGACTACGAGTGACAATTTGTGTCCATCCAATTAACCCGTTGAGGGCATGGACTGCCTGTAATATGCCTGCCCATTGCTCTGTCCCGCTGGAGATGCCCCTTTGCCTGACACTCGCCCGTCCGTTCTCGACGAAATCGACCGCCAATTGATTGCGGCCTTGCAGATCAATGCCCGTGAAAGTGTGGCCATGCTCGCCCGCCAACTGGGGATCGCCCGCACCACCGTCACGTCGCGCCTGGCGCGGCTGGAAAAGGCCAAGGTGATCACCGGTTATGGTGTGCGCTTGGGTCAGCGCGTGATCGACGGAGGATTGCAGGCTTACGTCGGGATTACGGTGCAACCGAGGTCTGGCAAGGAAGTGCTGCGCCGGCTCAGCGCCATGGCTCAGGTGCAGCAGCTGTGTGCGGTGAGTGGCGAGTTTGATTATGTGGCGTGGTTGCGCACCGACTCGCCGGAACAGCTGGATCAGTTGCTGGATCAGATCGGCAGTGTGGATGGGGTGGAGAAGACGACGACGTCGATCATCTTGAGCAGCAAGATTGATCGGGGGCAGCCGGTTTGAGTTTCACCCGGTAGGTCTTCGGTGTCTGGTCGGGCCTCTTCGCGGGCAAGCCTCGTTCCTACAGTATGTAGCGAGGCATCGTCATATTGATTAAACAATTAGCAAAACGACGACACTTTGCGTCTTATTAACGTGCTCTACGCTCTCTAGAATGGCGACCATCTTTTCCTATACTCAGACGCGCATCCTGCGTCGGGTCGCCAGCAAGGGTCAGCCATGAACAAGAACAATCGCCATCCTGCAGACGGTAAAAAACCAGTCACTATTTTCGGCCCGGACTTTCCTTTCGCCTTTGACGACTGGATCGAGCACCCGGCCGGACTGGGCAGCATTCCGGCGCATAATCACGGCGCCGAAGTGGCGATTGTCGGGGCTGGTATCGCCGGTCTGGTGGCCGCCTACGAGTTGATGAAGCTGGGCCTCAAACCCGTCGTCTACGAAGCCTCGAAGATGGGCGGTCGTCTGCGCTCCCAGGCGTTCAACGGCGCAGAAGGCATCATCGCCGAACTCGGCGGCATGCGCTTCCCGGTGTCCTCCACCGCGTTTTATCACTATGTCGACAAGCTCGGCCTCGAGACCAAGCCTTTCCCGAACCCGCTGACACCCGCGTCGGGCAGCACGGTGATCGATCTGGAAGGCAAAACCCATTACGCACAGAAACTGGCGGATCTTCCTGCACTGTTCCAGGAAGTCGCTGACGCCTGGGCCGATGCCCTGGAAACGGGTTCGCAATTTTCCGATATCCAGCAAGCGATCCGCGACCGCGACGTACCGCGCCTCAAGGAATTGTGGAACACGCTCGTACCGCTGTGGGACGACCGCACGTTCTACGACTTCGTCGCCACCTCCAAAGCCTTCGCCAAACTGTCATTCCATCACCGCGAAGTGTTCGGCCAGGTCGGTTTCGGCACCGGCGGCTGGGACTCGGACTTCCCCAACTCGATGCTGGAAATCTTCCGCGTGGTAATGACCAACTGCGACGATCACCAGCACTTGGTGGTCGGTGGCGTGGAACAAGTGCCCCAGGGCATCTGGCGCCATGTGCCGGAGCGTTGCGTGCACTGGCCGGAAGGCACCAGCCTCAGCTCCCTGCACAATGGCGCGCCACGTGCCGGCGTGAAGAAAATTGCCCACGCGGCAGACGGCCGTTTTGCGGTCACCGACAACTGGGGCGATACCCGCGAATACGCAGCGGTGCTGACCACTTGCCAGAGCTGGCTACTGACCACCCAGATCGAATGCGACGAAACCCTGTTCTCGCAAAAGATGTGGATGGCCCTGGACCGCACCCGCTACATGCAATCGTCGAAGACTTTCGTGATGGTCGATCGCCCATTCTGGAAGGACAAGGACCCGGAAACCGGCCGCGACCTGATGAGCATGACCCTCACCGATCGCCTGACCCGTGGCACGTACTTGTTCGACAACGGCGACGACAAGCCTGGGGTGATTTGCCTGTCGTACTCGTGGATGAGCGACGCGCTGAAAATGCTCCCGCACCCTGTGGAAAAACGCGTGAAACTGGCGCTGGATGCATTGAAAAAGATCTACCCGAAAGTCGACATCGCCGCGCGGATCATCGGCGATCCGATCACCGTGTCGTGGGAAGCCGACCCGCATTTCCTCGGGGCCTTCAAAGGCGCGCTGCCCGGCCACTACCGCTACAACCAGCGCATGTACGCACACTTCATGCAGGACGACATGCCGCCCGAGCAGCGCGGGATTTTCATCGCCGGCGACGACGTTTCATGGACGCCGGCCTGGGTCGAAGGCGCGGTGCAGACCTCGCTCAACGCGGTGTGGGGCATCATGAAACACTTCGGCGGTGAAACTCACGCCGAAAACCCGGGGCCAGGCGATGTGTTCCACGAGATCGGTCCGATCGCCCTGCCCGAGTAAGAGGAATCCGAAATGCGCGTAGCCCTTTACCAATGTCCACCGCGGCCCCTGGATGTCCCAGGCAACCTGCAACGCCTGCATCAACTGGCGCTGGAGGCCAAGGGTGCGGATTTGCTGGTGCTGCCGGAGATGTTCCTGACCGGCTACAACATCGGCATAGATGCCGTCAGCGTGCTGGCGGAGGTGCACAACGGTGAATCGGCGCAGCACATCGCGCGCATTGCCAAGTCGGCGGGGATCGCCATTTTGTATGGCTACCCGGAACGCACCGAAGACGGGCAAATCTACAACGCCGTGCAGTTGATCGACGCCAATGGCGAGCGGCTGTGCAACTACCGCAAGACTCATCTGTTCGGCGACCTCGATCACTCGATGTTCAGCCCCGGGCCGGATGAATTTCCGTTGGTTGAACTCAACGGCTGGAAGCTTGGCTTTTTGATCTGCTACGACCTGGAGTTCCCGGAAAACGCCCGGCGCCTGGCGTTGGCCGGCGCCGAACTGATCCTGGTGCCGACGGCGAACATGATTCCCTACGATTTCATCGCCGACGTCACCGTCCGCGCCCGGGCCTTCGAAAACCAGTGTTATGTGGCCTACGCCAACTACTGCGGGAGCGAAGGTGAGATCCAGTATTGCGGCCAGAGCAGCATCGCCGCGCCGGACGGCAGCCGCATCGCCCAGGCCGGTCTTGATGAAGCGTTGATTGTCGGTGAGCTGGATCGCCAGCTGATGATCGATTCCCGCGCCGCCAATCGCTACTTCCTCGATCGCCGTCCCGAGCTTTACGACGCGCTGAACAAGCGCTGATCCACCGTTATCCGCTAGCATTAGCGCTTCCCTGTTCTGGAAGTGCTCATGCCTGCGCTGAACCACCCCCACCTTCACACTGAAACCCTGGCCAACGGTCTGCGGGTGACGCTGCGTCATGCTCCCGGTTTGAAACGCTGCGCCGCGGCATTGCGAGTCGCCGCCGGCAGTCACGACGTGCCATTGGCCTGGCCGGGGCTGGCGCACTTTCTCGAGCATTTGCTGTTCCTGGGTACAGAGCGCTTTCCCGCCGAGCAAGGGCTGATGGCCTACGTGCAAGGTCATGGCGGGCAGGTGAATGCGCGCACCAGCGAACGGACGACGGACTTCTTTTTCGAACTGCCGCCTCAGGCGTTCAGCGCTGGGCTGGAGCGTCTGTCAGACATGCTCGCCCATCCGCGTATGAATCCGGACGATCAGCGGCGGGAACGGGAAGTGCTGCACGCCGAATTTGTCGCCTGGTCGCGGGATACCACAGCCCAGCAGCAATTCGCGCTGTTCGATGGACTCTCCGCGGCTCACCCGTTACGGGCGTTTCATGCCGGCAACCGTTACAGCTTGCCGATTCCGCAGCCCGAGTTTCAGCAAGCGTTGAAGGACTTCCACCAGCAGTTTTATCAGACCGGGCAGATGACCTTGAGCCTGGCCGGCCCACAGAGTCTCGATGAGTTGAAAGGGATGGCGCAGGCGTTTGCCGTTGCCATTGCCGCCGGTGAAAAAGTCCCTCAGGCAAAGCCCACCCTGTTGATGAATTCTTCGGACAAGAGTTATCAACAGGCTGGAGAACGTCGGCTGGATCTGCTGTTCGCCTTCGAAGCGCTGCCCGGCTCATCGCCCGAAGCGCTGGCGTTCCTGTGCCATTGGTTGAACGCCGCAAAACCCGGCGGCCTGTTGGCGCAGCTGCGAGACTCCAGGCTGGCGGACAACCTGAAAGCCGCGCCGCTCTACCGCTATGCCGGGCAAGCCTTGCTGCACATCGAGTTCACACGGCCCGCCAATGCTACGCAACCGGGCAGCGTGATTCGCGAACAGCTTCTGGATTGGCTGGGCTTTTTTGCCTCCCGTCAGGATTGGGCCGAGCTGCGTGAAGAGTATGCAGCCCTGCAGCAGCGCCAACAGCAAGTCAGCAGTGCCTTACAACTGGCCCAACGAGACAGCGAGCAGCTTGAACCCGGGTTATCCGAACAGGGCGTTGTTGCCCTCAAGGCAATCCTGAAACAAATCGGCGCTGTGGATAACTTCACCGGCCAGTGGCAACTGCCAACCCCCAACCCGTTTTTGCGTACCGAGGCTCCAGCCGCGAATGCCGGCTTGATTCGCGGCCAGACCAGCGCCCATCGCGGCCTGCGGACCTTTGCCCAGGATCGCTCGCGCAGTCGCCGTGAACGATCGCCCATGCAGTTCAGTCAGGCGTTGCCGGATAACACCGATGAAGGTGCGGTTTATCTGCGCTGGCGCCTGGAATACGCCCCTCACAGCCGTCTTCAGTCGAATCTGGAAAACAGCCTGCAGCCGTTGCGCGAAGACGCATGCCAGGCCGGTGTCGACGTTTCCTTCAGTGCGTCGGGCAATCAATGGCTGCTGAAATTGACCGGGCTGCAGGAGCCAATGCCGGCCGTCCTCGAACGTGTACTGAAAGCGCTGACAAAACCTGATGCCCGTTTCTCACAGGAAGAACCGGCGCCCGTTGCGTTGATGCCCATTCGACAGTTGCTCAAGGCGCTGCCCGATCGATGCCTTGAGCACACCGGAACCTCAGATGACTTGCAGCAACTCTGGTCGAGCGCGCGTTGGGATGGTCTGGCGACAGGCCTGTCTGCCCAGACGCAAGCGGCGATGGGACTGGCCTTGAGTCGTGTGCCAGGAACGCCAGACAATCAATCGACGCCGCCCTTATCGATGGGCTCACAGCATCTCTGGAATGCCGTCGATACCGGCTCCAGTGAACATGCGCTGTTACTCTTTTGTCCGACGGCGACCCAAGACATCGCCGATGAAGCCGCTTGGCGTTTGCTCGCACACCTGTGCCAGACACCGTTCTATCAGCGCCTGCGGGTGGAGCTGCAACTGGGTTACGCCGTATTCAGCGGATTGCGCCAGATAAACGGTCAGACCGGGCTGCTGTTCGGCGTGCAATCGCCGAGCGTCGCGCCTCTGGACTTGTTGCAGCACATCGAACAGTTCCTCGGCGAGTTCGAAACGACGATTGAAAGCATCGAGGAGATGACCTTCATCACTCAGCGCCAGGCCTTGGCCGATCAATTCGACAGCGCTGCCTTGCCCAACGCCCAGGCCGCCGAATTGATCTGGCAAGGCAAACTGGCCGGCCACTCGTCGGATTACCTGAAACACTTGCCTCAGTCGATTCTAATGATCGAACGCGAAGCCTTGCTGGCGGCAGCGCAACGACTGAATCGGGTTGAAGGCGGCTGGCGCTGTCTAGCCAGCGGACCTTGCCCGACGACGCTTTGGCAAGTGGCAAAATGATCATTACCGGCGCTGCAATTAGCTTTCTCAAAGATTCTCAGGCAATCGCTCTGTAATTTTGAGTAACATAGCCACCTAACTATCTGAACATCTCCGACTGGAGGTGGACTATATGTATAGGTCTCAACTGTCCCATCCACCCGAAGGAGCGCTCCTATGTCCTGGTCCAAACCTGCTTACACCGACCTGCGTATCGGCTTCGAAGTCACCATGTACTTCGCAAGCCGCTAAGCTCTACCGTCTGGTAGAGAATGCAGTGCTACGCCTCGGCTCGCCGGGGCGTTTTTATTTTCAGTTTTCAATGATGGAGCGGCCATGTTTGTCCAGATTCTAGGTTCCGCCGCCGGCGGTGGTTTCCCCCAGTGGAACTGCAACTGCGTGAACTGCGCAGGTTTTCGCGACGGCAGCCTGCGGGCCGAGGCGCGTACCCAGTCGTCCATCGCGATTTCCGATGACGGCGTGAACTGGGTGCTGTGCAATGCTTCGCCGGACATCCGCGCCCAGCTCCAGAGTTTCTCGCCGATGCAGCCGGGCCGCGCGCTGCGTGATACCGGCATCAGCGCAATCATCCTGATGGACAGCCAGATCGACCACACCACCGGCCTGCTCAGCTTGCGCGAAGGTTGCCCGCATCAGGTCTGGTGCACCGACATGGTCCACGAAGATCTGAGCACCGGTTTTCCGCTGTTCACCATGCTGACTCACTGGAATGGCGGGTTGAACTGGAACCGTATCGAACTCGATCAGAGCTTTACCGTCCCGGCCTGCCCGAACCTGCGCTTCACCCCGCTGCCCCTGCGCAGCGCTGCACCACCCTACTCGCCGCACCGCTTCGACCCGCATCCGGGCGACAACATCGGCCTGATCGTCGAAGACCTGAGCACCGGCGGCAAACTGTTCTACGCACCGGGGCTGGGCAAGGTCGACGCGCCACTGCTGAAGATCATGGCCAGCAGCGATTGCCTGTTGGTGGACGGTACGATGTGGGACGACGACGAAATGCAGCGCCGTGGCGTCGGCACCCGCACGGGCCGGGAAATGGGCCACCTGGCGCAGAATGGCCCCGGCGGCATGCTCGAAGTACTGGAACAACTGCCCAGGCAGCGCAAAGTACTTATCCACATCAACAACACCAACCCGATTCTCGATGAGGATTCGCCGGAGCGTGCGGAACTGGTTCGGCGCGAGGTTGAAGTGGCGTATGACGGCATGAGTATTGTGCTGTAACGGACGCCTTCGCGGGCAAGCCCGCTCCTGCGGAGATAGCGCTATCCCTGTAGGAGCGGGCTTGCCCGCGAAGACGTCAAACCAGACACTCCAGAATCCACCGGTTGTTCCCCCGGAGAACCGCAATGACTGACACCGCAATGTCCCCCGCCGAATTCGAAGCGGCCCTGCGCGCCAAAGGCGCCTACTACCATATCTATCACCCGTATCACGTGGCGATGTATGAAGGCCGGGCGACCCGCGAGCAGATCCAGGGTTGGGTCGCCAACCGCTTTTACTATCAGGTGAACATCCCGCTCAAGGACGCTGCGATCCTGGCCAACTGCCCGGACCGCGAGATCCGTCGCGAGTGGATTCAGCGCTTGCTCGACCACGACGGTGCCCCCGGCGAAGACGGCGGCATCGAAGCCTGGCTGCGTCTTGGACAAGCGGTCGGCCTCGACCCGGAGCAGTTGCGCTCCCAGGAGCTGGTGCTGCCCGGCGTGCGTTTCGCCGTCGACGCCTACGTCAACTTCGCCCGCCGGGCCCGTTGGCAGGAAGCCGCCAGCAGCTCATTGACCGAGTTGTTCGCGCCGCAGATCCACCAATCGCGCCTCGACAGTTGGCCGCAGCATTACCCGTGGATCGACCCGGCCGGTTACGAATATTTCCGTACGCGCCTGGGCCAGGCTCGCCGAGATGTGGAGCACGGTCTGGCAATCACGTTGCAGCACTACACCACGCGAGAAGGCCAGGAGCGCATGCTGGAAATTCTCCAGTTCAAACTGGACATTCTTTGGAGCATGCTCGATGCCATGAGCATGGCCTACGAACTGAACCGCCCGCCGTACCACAGCGTGACCGAACAGCGGGTCTGGCATAAAGGAATCACCTTATGAGTTTCGATCGCAGCAAAACCCCGACATGGCGCCCTGGCTACCGTTTCCAGTACGAACCGGCGCAAAAAGGCCATGTGTTGCTCTACCCCGAAGGCATGATCAAACTTAACGACAGCGCTGCGCTGATTGGCGGCTTGATCGATGGCCAGCGGGATGTCGCGGCGATCATCGCCGAATTGAACACGCAGTTCCCCGGCGTGCCCGAGCTCGGAGATGACATCGAGCAATTCATGGAGGTTGCCCGTGCTCAGCACTGGATCGAACTTGCCTGAGTCCGCGTCAGGCAAGTTGCCAGCCAAACCCGACATCGGCCTACCGCTGTGGCTGCTGGCCGAATTGACCTACCGCTGCCCGCTGCAATGCCCGTATTGCTCCAACCCGTTGGATTTCGCCGAGCAAGGCAAGGAGTTGAGCACCGAGCAGTGGATCAAAGTCTTTCGCGAAGCGCGGGAGATGGGCGCGGCGCAGTTGGGTTTTTCCGGCGGTGAGCCGCTGGTGCGCCAGGACCTCGCCGAGTTGATCACTGAGGCACGCAAGCTAGGGTTCTACACCAATCTGATCACCTCCGGCATCGGCCTCACCGAACAGAAAATCAGCGATTTCAAGAAAGCCGGCCTGGACCATATCCAGATCAGCTTCCAGGCCAGCGACGAGCAGGTGAACAACCTGTTGGCCGGCTCAAAAAAGGCCTTCGCGCAAAAGCTTGAAATGGCTCGCGCGGTGAAGGCGCATGGCTACCCGATGGTGCTGAACTTCGTCACCCATCGGCACAACATCGACAAGATCGACCGGATCATCGAGCTGTGCATTGCCCTGGAAGCGGACTTCGTCGAACTTGCGACGTGCCAGTTCTACGGTTGGGCGCAGCTCAATCGGGTCGGCCTGTTGCCGACCAAGGAACAACTGGTTCGCGCCGAACGCATCACCAACGAATACCGCGCAAAACTGGAAGCCGAAGGGCATCCCTGCAAGCTGATTTTCGTGACGCCGGACTATTACGAAGAACGTCCGAAAGCCTGCATGAACGGCTGGGGCAGTATTTTTCTGACGGTCACGCCGGACGGGACTGCCCTGCCCTGCCACGGGGCCCGACAGCTGCCGGTGCAGTTTCCCAACGTGCGCGACCACAGCATGCAGCACATCTGGTACGACTCGTTCGGCTTCAACCGCTTTCGCGGTTACGACTGGATGCCCGAGCCATGCCGTTCCTGCGACGAGAAGGAAAAGGACTTCGGCGGCTGCCGTTGCCAGGCGTTCATGCTCACGGGTGACGCGAGCAATGCCGACCCAGTGTGCAGCAAGTCGCAACATCATGGCGTGATCCTCAAGGCCCGCGAAGAAGCCGAGCACGCGACCCAGACCATCGAACAACTGGCCTTTCGCAATGAACGAAACTCACACCTCATCGCCAAAAGCTGAACCCTTGAGCGCCGCCAGGGCCGTCGCGGCCGGCATCGACTTCGCCGAGTTGCAGGTCGGCGAGCATGGCCTGTTCTGGAACGAGTACCGCCCCGAGGATGCCGCCTGTCGCATCTGGCAATGGCGCGACGGCCAGGCTCGTTGCCTGACACCGCCCACCTTCAGTGTGCGCAGCCGGGTGTACGAATATGGCGGCGGCGCGTTTTGTCTGACCGATGACGGGCTGGTTTTCGTCAACGAGGCCGATCAGCAGCTGTATCGACAATCGCTGGCCGGTGAGGCGCCTGAGGTACTGACTTCAAGTGAATGCCGTTACGGCGATCTGCAATTCGCCCACGGGCAAGTGCTGGCGGTTGAAGAGAACCGTGATCGACATCGCCTGGTGGCGATCGATCTGGCTGACGGCCAACGTCATCTGCTGGCCGAAGGCGCCGATTTCTACGCCGCACCGACCCTGAGTCCTGACGGTCGGCGCCTGGCCTGGATCGAGTGGAACCGCCCGGATCAGCCCTGGACCGCGACTCGCCTGATGGTTGCCGAGCGCCAGAGTGATCACACCTTTTCGCCGCCGCGTTGTGTGGCCGGCGATGACGCGCAGGAATCGCTGCAACAACCTCGCTTCGATGACAGCGGCCGCCTGTTTTGTCTGACGGATCGCGGTGGGTTCTGGCAGCCGTGGGTGGAGTCGGCCAATGGTCTGAGCCCACTCCCCAGCGCTGCTGCCGACCATGGACCGGCGCCTTGGCAATTGGGTGGTTGCACCTGGTTGCCGTTGAGCGACAACGCTTATCTGGCGAGTTGGACCGAAGAGGGTTTTGGTCGACTGGGGTTTTGTCATGGCGATGGCTCCTGTGAGGACTTCACCGGCGACTACAGTCGTTTCCGCCATCTCGCGCAGGATGAGCAGTTCATCTACTGCATCGCCGCTTCGCCGCTCACGTCGGCGGAGGTGATTGCCATCGACCGTGAAGCCCGGCAGGTCAAGGTTCTGGCCGGCGGTGTGGCACCATTGCCCGCTGAACAGATCAGCCGCCCGCAAACCCTGCGCTATCCGAGCGGTTCGGGCGAGGCCCACGGTTTCTTCTACCCGGCGATGACCGGCGACACGCCGCCGCCATTGGTGGTGTTCATTCACGGCGGCCCGACGTCGGCCTGCTACCCGATGTTCGACCCGCGGATCCAGTATTGGGCACAACGCGGCTTCGCCGTGGCCGACCTCAATTACCGAGGCAGCAGCGGCTACGGCCGCGCTTATCGCCAGGCGCTGCACTTGAGCTGGGGCGACGTGGATGTGCAAGATGCCTGCGCGGTGGTGGCCTACCTCGCCGAACGCGGACTGATCGACGGCAATAAAGCATTTATCCGTGGCGGCAGCGCCGGCGGGTATACCGCGCTGTGCGCACTGGCCTTTCACAAGGTCTTTCGTGCGGGCGCCAGCCTGTACGGCGTCAGCGATCCCGTTGCGCTGGGCCGCGCCACCCACAAGTTCGAAGGCGATTATCTGGACTGGTTGATCGGCGACCCGGTGCAGGACGCTGAACGCTACGCCGCGCGCACGCCGCTACTGCACGCGAACAACATCAGCGTTCCGATGATCTTCTTTCAGGGTGAACTGGATGCCGTGGTGGTGCCGCAACAGACCCGCGACATGGTCAAGGCGCTACAGGACAACGGCATTCTGGTCGAAGTGCATTACTACGCCGACGAACGCCATGGCTTTCGCAAGGCCGGCAATCAGGCCCATGCGCTGGAGCAAGAGTGGTTGTTTTATCGGCGGGTGATGGAATTGGCGGACTGAAGGCTGCGCGATCAACATAAAAAAACGCCCCACGCGAAAAGAATCAAACGTGGGGCGATGCGTTATACCGCGAGACGGTTCGGAAATTCGTGCAGAGCAGATCCGATCAGACCGCAATACCTTTGCGACACTGCAGTTGCGCGGTACGTACGCGGGAGAAGGCGCGGGCCAGGCGCAGGAGCATTTCGTCGATATTGGCCTTGCTGACGGTGAGGGCCGGGGTAAAGCGCAGGCAATCGGGTTGTGGGGCGTTGAGCAACAAGCCTTCGTACAACGCAGCTTTGACTACGGCGTCAGCCGAATCGTCGGACAGCTCAAGCCCCCAAAGCAGCCCTTGCCCTCGTAACTCACCGTGACCGTAGCGGTGAGCCAGGCGACCCAGGCCTTCGCGCAGGTGCTGACCAGCTTCCCGCATATGATCGAGAAAGCCCTTGTCCTGCACGTTGTCGAGCACCACAAGACCGGCAGCACTCATTAATGCATTGCCGTGATGAGTGCCACTGATTTCGCCGGTTTCGAAACAACAGGCCTTGCCTCGCGCCAGCAGTGCCGCCAATGGCACGCCACCGCCAAGCCCTTTGCCGAGCACGACAATATCTGCCCGCACGCCGTAGGACTGTTCGGCGAGCAAGGTGCCGTAGCGACCGACGCCGGTTTGCACTTCGTCGAGTATCAGCAGAATGCCAAGCTCATGGCACAGGCGCTCGACCCCTTTGAGGTAGTACTCGGTGGCTGGAATCACACCGGCCTCGCTCTGGATCGGTTCGAGCATGATCGCGACAGTCTGGGCATCCACGGCCGCATGCAAGGCGGGCAGGTCATTGAACGGAACAGGACTGAAGCCCGGCAACTGTGGCTCGAATCGGTTGACCTGGTTCGAACTGTCCGACGCTGGAATCGTCCCGAGACTACGGCCATGACAGCCTTTACTGGCCACGATGATCCGTGAAGCGCCGCCACGGTGTCGCTGGCCCCATTTGCGCGCCAGTTTGATCGCCGCTTCACAGGCTTCGCTGCCACTGTTGAGCAGGTACGCCTGGTCACTGCCGGTACTGGCGCAGAGCCGCTCGGCAAGGTTGAGCATGCCGCGGTTGTGCAGCCCGAAACCTGGGTTGATCAGCGACTGAGCCTGTTGCGAAATCGCGTTGACCAATGCCGAAGGGCTGTGTCCCAGGCTATTGGCGCCGCCACCTTGGGAGAAATCCAGGTAAGCGCGGCCATCGCTGTCCCACAGCCAGGACCCTTGGCCCCGCACGAAAATCTGTTTCGGCCGTTCGACACTGGGCATCAGGCACTCGCTGGAAAAGTTGTCGCTTGTGGACGGCGGGGAGATGCCCATCGCCAGGTCTTCAAGGCTTGGTGCTTTGCGTCGCAAATTGAACAGATTCATCGGACAAAACCTCGTCCGAGGTTTTTTGCCTTGCCTATGTAAACACCATCGTCGCAAACGGTATTCATCGTGCTTTCTGGCCCTGTAAGCCCTGTGAATGCGGTTAGACTAGGCGTAGGCAAGGCACTGAGCCATTTCGATTTCCCAGCATTTTCGATAAGTATTACTTATGGATTTCAAGCAACTGCGTTATTTCGTCGCGGTCTACGAAGAAGGCCACGTCGGTCGGGCCGCCGAGCGACTTTCAATCTCTCAGCCGGCGTTGTCCCAGCAGATCCGCCAACTCGAACAAAACCTCGATGTGAGCCTGTTCGAACGCAGCAGCAAACGTCTGCTGCCAACCCTGGCGGCTCATACGCTGTACAACCATGCCCTGCCCTTGCTCGATGGCCTGCAACGCGCGCGCGAAGCCTTGGGCAATTTCAAGGGCAAGGCACTGCGAACCTTGGCCATTGGCGTGCTGCAGACCGTCCATTCCAGCCTTGTGCCGCAAATGCTCGAACGCGTGCGCAAGGCACAGCCACATTTGGTGGTGCAGATCTACGAGCTGACCGGCCTGGAAATCGAGCGGCGGCTACTCAATGGTTCGCTGGACATCGGCGTCAGTTACCTGCCGCCCCGTCAGCCGGGTTTGCACGGCGTGCAGTTGTACGAAGATGAGTTGACCCTTGTCATCCCGGCGGATCATCCGTTGCGCGAATTCAAGAAAGTTTCGATGAGCCAGGCCGCCGAGTTGCCCATGTTGCTGCTGGGTGAGGAGTTCCAGATACGGCAGATCTGGCAGACACAATTGGCCAATCTGGGACGCCGTCCGCAGGTACAGGCCGAGCTGAACAACATGGCGGGGATTCTCGACAGCCTGCCGCACACGCGACTGGCGACCGTTTTGCCTGGGCGCTCGCAAAGGACCCATGGTGACCAGGCACTGTTGTGGAAGCCATTGAGCGAGCCGCGGGTACCGCTGAAAGTCGGGTTGGTGTGTCGGGATGTGCAGCGGCAACAGGCTTCGCTGGCGTTGTTGCGGACATTGCTGGAAGAAGTGATGGATGAACACTGGAATAGCCCGGATACCCTCGACGGGTTGAGCTGAGCACTTTTCTGCAGACATAAGAAAACCCCGCCGAAGCGGGGCTTTGCAGACTGTTTCCCTGACATCCATTTCACTCCGCCGTCCTGGCAGAATCCTACGTGTCCGTGTTGTTGCTTTGCGCTTCCTGCGCGACGTCCTTGAGAAGTAGATTAGCTCTGGATCCAATCCACGCCTATGGGAAAACAGCAGCACGTTATGTAAGAGAATGCTTACATAACATTACAGGATCAGAATTGTCCTGCATCCAGCAGGAACAACGATTCGCTACCCGCCTTTACCGACGCGCTCAACGAGTGAATACGCGGCAGCAGACGCGCGAAATAGAACCGCGCCGTGCCGAGTTTGCTCGCGTAGAAATCGTCCTGCGCTTCTTTACCGAAGGCTGCCTTGGCCATCAGTGCCCACATGTAGGCGTAGGCCGTGTAACCGAATGCTTGCAGGTACTCGACCGACGCCGCGCCGATTTCGTTCGGGTTGTTTTTCGCGCGGTCCAGCAACCACGCGGTCAGTTCGTCGAGGGTATCCACTGCATCGTTCAGCGGCTTGGTGAACTCGGCCAGATCCGTACTGGCCGTCGCCGTAAAATGACGGATCTCGTCAGCGAACAGTTTGTAGAATGCCCCGCCGCTACCGACGATCTTGCGTCCTACAAGGTCCAGCGCCTGAATACCGTTGGTGCCTTCGTAGATCTGAGTGATGCGTACATCACGAACCAGTTGCTCCTGGCCCCACTCACGGATGTAGCCATGGCCGCCGAAAATCTGCTGGCCGTGAACCGTGGTTTCCAGCCCCAGGTCGGTCAGGAATGCCTTGGCAACCGGCGTCAACAGTGCGACCAGGTCTTCTGCGCGCTTGCGGGTGGTGGCGTCTTCACTGAACTTGGCGGTGTCCAGCTGCATCGCCACGTAGGTGGAAAATGCACGGCCGCCTTCATTCGAGGCTTTCATGGTCAGCAGCATGCGCCGCACGTCCGGGTGGACGATGATCGGGTCAGCTACTTTGTCCTTGTTCTGTGCGCCGGTCGGCGAGCGGCTTTGCAGACGGTCGCGAGCGTACTCGATAGCGTTCTGGTAGGAACGTTCACCCGAGGCCAGGCCCTGGATGCCGACGCCCAAACGCTCGTAATTCATCATGGTGAACATCGCCGCCAGGCCTTTATTTGGCTCGCCGACCAGGTAACCCACGGCTTCGTCGAAGTTCATCACGCAGGTTGCGGACGCCTGGATGCCCATCTTGTGTTCGATCGAGCCGCAGGTCGCCGGATTGCGCGCACCCAGACTGCCATCGGCATTGACCATGAACTTCGGCACCAGAAACAGCGAAATGCCTTTCGGCCCTGCTGGCGCGTCCGGCAGTTTGGCCAGTACCAGGTGGATGATGTTTTCGGTCAGGTCGTGTTCGCCGCCGGTGATGAAGATCTTGGTGCCGCTGACCTTGTAGGAACCGTCGGCCTGAGGTTCGGCCTTGGTGCGGATAATCCCCAGGTCAGTACCGGCGTGCGGCTCGGTCAGGCACATGGAACCGGCCCAGACACCGGCGTACATGTTCGGCAGGTACGCGGCTTTCAGCTCTTCGCTGGCGTGGGCGTTGATCGACAGGCAAGCACCGGCGGTCAGCATCGGGTACAGACCGAACGACAGGCTCGCGGAGTTGACCATTTCTTCGACCTGAGCCGAAACAGCCTTGGGCATGCCCATGCCGCCGTAGGACGGATCGCCACCGACACCGACCCAACCGCCTTCAGCATAGGTCTGATAGGCCTGTGGGAAACCGGCCGGAGTGGTGACGGCACCGTCGGCCCAGTGACAACCTTCTTCGTCAGCTGCACGACTCAGGGGCGCGATGCTTTTGCTGGTGACCTTGCCGGCTTCTTCCAGAATGGCTTCGACCGTTTCAGCATCGACAGTCTCGGCGAGCGCAGGCAGTTCGGCCCAGAGTTTGGCGACCTCGAAAACTTCATTGAGGACGAAGCGCATATCGCGCAGGGGCGCTTTGTAGTCAGCCATGGCAAACCTCGCAAGATCTAAACAGGTGGTTCGTAGGAAGTGTGATTTCGTTGAGTCCGAGTGTACCTCAACAACTTTTACGACACATAGGGTCAGCCCATGACCGATTTGTTATTTTTAGTCACTGGCTTGTTCTCCATAAATAAGCCCGCAGCAAGGCGGGCTTATTTATGGCTGATTTGAATGATTAGAGTGCAAACAACTCCGCCGGCAGCTTCATCAGACAATCGCTGCCCGCCTCGATGGCCGCCCGATGAGCGGCGGTACGCGGCAACAAACGCTTGAAGTAAAACTCGCTGGTCGCCAGTTTGCTCCGGCAGTAATCGGCATCCCCGCTGCCCGCCTCCAACTGCGCCTGAGCCACCAGCGCCATGCGTAGCCACAAGTAACCGAGGATGATGTAGCCGCTGTACATCAGGTAATCCACCGAGGCGGCGCCGACTTCATCCGGATTTTTCATCGCGGCCATACCGATCCTGGTGGTCAATTCGCCCCACTGCCGATTCAGATCGTTGAGTTGCGCCACATAGCCGCCGAGTTGCGGATGCTCAGCGTTAGCCGCACAGAACTTATGGACGATTTTAGTGAAGCTGCGCAGCAGTTTTCCCTGACTGCCAAGGACTTTGCGCCCAAGCAGATCCAGCGCCTGAATGCCGTTGGTGCCTTCGTAGATCGGCGCGATCCGGCAGTCGCGAACCAATTGCTCCATGCCCCATTCACGAATGAAACCGTGGCCGCCAAACACCTGCATGCCGAGGTTGGTCACCTCCAGCCCGGTGTCGGTCATGAAGGCTTTGCAGATCGGCGTGAGGAACGCCAGCAAATCCTCGGCGTCCTGACGCGCCGTTTCATCCCGGCTCAGATGGGCGACGTCCAGCAATTGTGCGGTGAAGTAAGTCAGCGCCCGGTTGCCTTCGTTGAAGGCCTTCATGGCCAGCAACATTCTGCGCACATCGGGATGAACGATGATCGGGTCGGCGGGTTTTTCCGGGGCTTTCGGGCCGGTCAGCGAGCGCATTTGCAGACGGTCGTTGGCGTACTTGATCGCGCCCTGGAAGCTTGTCTCACCCAGACACAAACCTTGCATACCGGTACCAAGCCGCGCGTGGTTCATCATGGTGAACATGCAGTTCAGGCCCTTGTTCGGTTCACCGATCAAGAAACCCTTGGCGTCGTCGAAATTCAGCACGCAGGTGGCCGAGGCCTTGATGCCCATTTTGTGTTCGATCGAGCCGCAGGAAACGCCATTGCGCTCACCCGCCTCACCCTGCGCATTGGGTAGGAATTTGGGAACGATAAACAGCGAAATGCCTTTGGTTCCCGCTGGCGCGTCCGGCAGTTTGGCCAGTACCAGGTGAATGATGTTGTCACTCATGTCGTGCTCACCGGCGGAGATGAAAATCTTGCTGCCGGAGATCGCGTAACTGCCGTCGGCCTGAGGCACGGCGCGGGTCTTGATGATGCCCAGATCGGTACCGCAATGGGCTTCGGTCAGGCACATGGTGCCGGTCCATTGGCCGGCGGTGAGCTTGCTCAGGTAGGTCTGTTTCTGTTCTTCGGTGCCATGGGCATGGATCGCCGACATCGCACCGTGAGTCAAGCCGGGGTACATGCCCCAGGAGGTATTGCTGGAGCCAACCATTTCGCTGATAACCAGCCCCAAAGAACTTGGCAAACCCTGGCCGCCGTAGGCCGGATCCGCCGCCAGACCATGCCAGCCACCTTCCACGTATTGTGCGAAAGCCTGCTTGAAGCCTGTAGGCGTTGTGACCACGCCGTTGTCGAAATGGCAGCCTTCTTCGTCGCCGCTGCGGTTCAGCGGTGCGAGAACGTTCTCACAGAATTTTGCGCCCTCTTCGAGGATCGCATTGACCATGTCCGGGCTGGCATCGGTGGCTCCCAACGCGGCATAGCTGCTGTGAAAATCGAAGACGTGATCGATCAGAAAGCGCATGTCGCGCAGGGGGGCTTTGTACTCGGGCATAGTGGCTTCTCCGGCAGCAGATGGCTCAAACCTACTGCCGCGCACCATGGCCTCACAATCACAGTCCAGACGCTGAATGCGCCATCATCACTCAACCGCAGTGGCGCCCATGCGCACCGCGCCCCGGCGGTTCTGACCAAAAGCCATTACACAATTTCGCCCCGCGCCCTTGGCGCTGTAGAGCGCCTGGTCCGCAGACTTGAGCACTTCTTCGGGGGTGCGTTGTTCCAGCCGTTCGGCGACGCCGATACTGACGGTGACCGACACACTCGAGGCGCCTGAACCCGCGCGGCGCTGGCGTCCTTGCTGGTCATCCTGGGGACGGCTGTCCTGATTGCGCAGCTGGATGTTGTAGGTAGCGATGGATTCACGGATGACTTCCAGGTGCGGCATGCACTCTTCGAGGGTCTTGCCTGCGAACACCAGGGCAAATTCCTCACCGCCATAACGATATGCCCTACCGCCACCGCTGATTTTCGACAGTTTGCTGGCGACCAGCCGCAACACCTGGTCGCCAACATCGTGGCCGTGGGTGTCATTGAATTTCTTGAAGTGATCGACGTCGCTCATGGCCAGCACATAATTGCGCCCCAGCCGTTGCATGCGTTCATTCAGCGCACGGCGACCCGGCAGGCCGGTGAGTTCGTCGCGGAAAGCCATCTGATAGGCCTCATGGGCCACCGCTGCGGCAATCATCAACATCACCTGGCTGCACATGATATTCAGGGTGAACGGCAGGATGAAGGTTTTCGGCAACATCCAGAACAATCCCCACAGTCCCACCAATTGCGCAGCGTGCAAGGGTCTTGGATTGCGCCAGTATTGCCAGGCCAGCAGCAGGAACGAGGCGATGAATACCGGGTAAGACAACTGAATCAGGCTCATCCATGCACCATGCAGGGCTGGCCAGCGAATTTCCGACAGCCACATCAACAGCGCCTGTGGGTAACTTTGCTCCAGCCCCAATGCCACACTGCCGAACGCCAGCAATACAGCGAAGCGCGCCACCATGTCCTGGAACAGGTGAGTACGCTCTTGCCAGGCGGCGAACAAGCCAAACAGCAATGGCAGCAACAGACAGCACAAATGGAAGACCACAGCGGCGTCTTCACGAACCTTGCCGTTGTCGCGGTAGTAATCGGTCTGGGTGTCGAGCAGGAAGTAGGCGATGTACACCGTGACCATCAGAAACAGCTCACGTTGACGTCGGTAAACCGCGCAATACGCACCGCCGAGCAACAGCACCAGAGTGGGCAGCACGTTGAACAGCGAAGTGAAGAAGACGTTGAGATCCTTGACGTAGGCAGCCGCAAGCCCCGCGAGTAACAACAGCAGCGATGGCAGAAAATGGCTGAAACGTACAGCGGACGAACGCGGCAAGGGTAAAGCTCCGACCCGGCAAACAAAGATGGCATTGTGCCTGCATTTGGAGCAGCTAAGCACGTGCAATGTGACGCACGTCACATTGCAGCCTCTTTAACGGCAGCCATGTCGTTTTTCTTAGCGTTTTGGTCAGGAATATTTACGTTTGCGTCAGGCATATTTACGTTTGCGTCAGGCATAAAAAAAGCCGCTGGTCCCGAGGAAGCAGCGGCTTTGTGAAGAGACTGCGTAGGGCTTAGTAACCCAGTGCGAAGTCTTCTTCTTTCATGTCCATCAGGTTATTGGCGCCCGACAGCATGGTTGCAACGTGAGTGCGGGTACGCGGCAGGATGCGCTGGAAGTAGAAGCGCGCAGTCTGCAGCTTGGCGGTGTAGAACGCCTCTTCGGTGGTACCGGCAGCCAGTTTCTCGGCCGCCAGACGCGCCATGTCGGCCCAGAAGTAGGCCAGGCAGGCGTAACCGGAGTACATCAGGTAGTCCACGGATGCCGCACCGACTTCTTCGCGGTCTTTCATGGCGGCCATACCGACTTTCATGGTCAGCTCGCCCCACTCCTTGTTCAGCGCAGCCAATGGCTCGACGAACTCTTTGACCGCGTCATTGCCCTCATTGCTCTGGCAGAACTTGTGGACGATCTTGGTGAAGCCTTTGAGCGCTTCGCCTTGAGTCATCAGCACTTTACGGCCCAGCAGGTCGAGTGCCTGGATACCGGTGGTGCCTTCGTACAGCATCGAAATGCGGCTGTCGCGAACGTTCTGCTCCATGCCCCACTCGGCGATGAAACCGTGGCCGCCGTAGATCTGCACGCCGTGGTTAGCGGATTCAAAACCGACTTCAGTCATGAAAGCTTTGGCGATCGGGGTCATGAAGGCCAGCAGCGCGTCGGCTTTCTTCTTCTCTTCTTCATCGACGCCGTACTTGACGATGTCGACTTGCTTGGCGGTGAAGTAAACCATCGCGCGGTTGCCTTCGGCAAAGGCCTTCATGGTCAACAGCATGCGACGCACATCAGGGTGAACGATGATCGGGTCAGCGGCTTTGTCCGGCGCTTTCGGGCCAGTCAGGGAGCGCATTTGCAGGCGATCACGAGCGTATTTCAAGCCGCCCTGGAAACCGATCTCGGCGTGCGCCAGACCTTGCAGCGCGGTACCCAGACGTGCGGTGTTCATAAAGGTGAACATGCAGTTCAGGCCTTTGTTCGCCGGACCGATCAGGTAACCGGTGGCCGCGTCGAAGTTCATCACACAGGTGGCGTTACCGTGGATGCCCATCTTGTGTTCCAGGGAACCGCAGCTCACAGCGTTGCGGGTGCCGATCGAGCCGTCTGCGTTCGGCAGGAATTTCGGAACGATAAACAGGGAAATGCCTTTGGTGCCGGCCGGAGCATCCGGCAGACGTGCCAGAACGATGTGGACGATGTTGTCGGCCATGTCGTGTTCGCCGGCGGAGATGAAGATCTTGGTGCCGGACACTTTGTAGGAGCCGTCGGCCTGAGGCTCGGCCTTGGTGCGCAGCATGCCCAGGTCGGTGCCGCAGTGCGGTTCGGTCAGGCACATGGTGCCGGTCCATTCGCCGGAAACCAGTTTGGTCAGGTAAGCCTCTTGCTGCTCAGGCGTGCCGTGTTCGGAAATGGTGTTCATCGCGCCATGGGACAGGCCTGGGTACATGCCCCACGACCAGTTGGCTTCACCCACCATTTCGCTGACCGCCAGCCCCAGAGACTCTGGCAGGCCCTGGCCGCCATGCTCTACGTCGTGAGCCAGGCTTGGCCAGCCACCTTCGACGAATTGCTTGTAGGCTTCTTTGAAGCCGCTCGGGGTTTTAACGCCGGACTCGCTCCAGGTGCAGCCTTCGGTGTCACCCACTCGGTTCAGCGGCGCCAGCACCTGCTCACAAAACTTGGCGCCTTCTTCGAGAATGGCGTCAACCATGTCTGGAGTTGCATCCTGGCAAGCCGGAAGGCTCTGATAGTGCGCTTCGTAGCCGAGCAGTTCGTCACGAACGAAGCGAATATCACGCAAGGGGGCCTTGTAGTCAGGCATAGCGATAAACCTCTGCTGATGTAACCGGGAATGAACGACCGCGTTGATTTGTTGTGACGGTCAAACAGTTGTTTGAAACATACGTTTACGCCCAAATCTTGTCAAGCGCCGATCTTTTGCCGTTCGTCTTCGATCTATGGAAATCTCGGGCACACAGTTGCGCAACGTCGTTGATTGAGCAACACATCATGTAGGAGAGATTAGTTGAGGCAGAAGGACTTACGCAGAAAAACGCCGCGAACAGGCGCGGCGTTGGAGTAGCGGATTCAGTGCGGAATCAGGCGAAGGTATCGATCAGCGTACCGAGCATTTCATCGGAGGCTTTGGCGACTTTGACACCGAGTTCCGCCTGAAACTTGCCCTGGGACATTTCGACCACATTGCTGGCCAGGTCCGATTGCTGGCTGCGGTCTACCGAACGCAGACGATCGACCTGAACCTCGGAAGACTGACTGGTGACCGAACGCTCAATCGTGTTGTTGGCGATCTGCCCCGAAGCCTGATCGACCCGGTTCTGCCCTGTCTGAATAGTGCTCAGACCGGCATAAAAAGCAGTGTTTCCTGAGATTTCCATAGGGGAACTCGTCCGACAAAGGATCAACAGCGGCCATTGAACCAGACACGCCGCCAAAAGGCCCGACAAAAACACTAATGGCACAGTGCCTTGTCATAGCAAAAGCTAGTCCAGCAGATCCAGCTGCAGATGCTCGGCCACCGCGTCGGCTGTCACCGACTTGAGTTTCGGCACTCGCCCCAGGCACGGCGCGGGAATGCGTTCGGCCAGCGTCGCGAGGTTTTCTTCCAGGCGCGAGGTCTTCGGATCGATGATATTGGCCACCCACCCTGCCAGCTGCAATCCATCCCGGGCAATCGCCTCAGCGGTCAGCAGCGCATGGTTGATGCAGCCCAGTCGCACACCGACCACCAGGATCACCGGCAGACCCAGCGCCATCGCCAGGTCCGACAGATTGTCCTGATCTGCCAACGGCACTCGCCAGCCGCCAGCGCCTTCGATCAAGGTGAAGTCCGCCTGCAGATCAAGAATCTGCCGCATCGGCGTCAACAACGATTGCACGGTTAACGCCACACCAGCCTCCCGCGCCGCCAGATGAGGTGCGATCGCTGGCTCGAAGGCAACCGGATTGACCTGATCGTAGGTCAACGGTATCGAACACTCGGCCAGCAGTGCCAGCGCATCGGCGTTGCGCAATCCCTTGGGCGTCAGGTCGCAACCGGAGGCCACCGGCTTGCCCGCCGCCGTGCTCAAACCCGACAATCGCGCGGCATGCAGCAGACCCGCGGCAACGGTGGTCTTGCCGACATCGGTGTCAGTGCCGGCGATGAAATAGGCTGCGCTCATAAGGGTTTCTCCAGCACGGCGTAAACCACTTGATAAGTCGCCGGCAGTCCCTGTGCCTGACGAAACTGCTCGTAAGCCTCGATCAAGCCGAGGATCCGCGCCCTGCCGGTCAAACCACCCGGCCGACCGGGGTTCAGATTGTGTGCCCCGAGTGCCTTGAGCTCATGGGTCAGGCTGCGGACATCAGGGTAGTGCAACACATGTGGACGAGTTTCCAGGCTGACGATCTTCAAGCCACTGCCCGCGCAAAGCTGTTGGTAAACGCCAAACTCGCGGAAGCGGTTGACGTGCACCATGCCGTCCACCTGACGCCAGCTGTCGCGCAATTCGTACAGCGTGCCTACACACAGACTAGCAAACGCGAAAATACCGCCCGGTTTCAGCACCCGATACGCTTCATTGAGCACCGAGGCGAAATCCGCGCACCATTGCACCGCCAGGCTGGAGAAGATCAGGTCGCAAGTCGAATCCTGCAACGGCAAGCGCTCGGCATCACCGGCGATGAAATGTGTAGCCCCGCCCAAGGGACGGGCGTGATTGAGCATGCCTTCCGCAATATCAAGGGCCAACCCGTCACCGACAGGAAAACGCTCACCGAGGGCACGACTGAAATACCCGGTGCCGCAGCCCATATCCAGCCAACGAGCGGGGACAAAATCTTCCGGTAACCGACGTAACAATTCGCTGCCCACGTCGCGCTGCAATTCGGCCACGCTGTCATAACTCGCCGCCGCACGGGAAAAGGACGCCGCCACCTGGCGTTTGTCGGGCAAGCCGCCGGGTAGCTTGGGAAGGGATAAATCAGTCATCGCCGGACTCATGCAAAAAGGCCTGAATCGCCCCCGCCACACCGTGGGGGTCCTCCAGAAGAAACGCGTGGCTGGCCTGTTCAATCAGACCGATTTCGACATCCGGCAGCAGTGCCAGCAAGCCCCCCGCCGCTTCGGCCGGGACCAGCCCGTCAAGGCCGGCGAACAGATGCAATTGCGGGCCGCGAAACGCCTGCAACGCTTGCCGGGTATCCAGTTGTGCGAGCAACTCCAGGCCGCTCATCAGCACCGACGAAGACGTATGCGGCGCGCCAGCGAGCAAGAGCCGCGATATCCCGCGAGGGTCTGCGGCACCTTGGGCGCACAGCAGCGAAAAACGTTTCAACGTCATGCGCGGATCAGCCTTGCAGCCAGCCAGAAACGCATCGAAGGTTTCGCCGGGCATCGCGCTCGACCACTGCTCATGGGCGACAAAAGAAGGATTACTCGCCAGGGTCAACAGACCGCAGCAGCGGTCACCACGCCGCGCCGCCAACTCGGACGCGAGCATACCGCCCAATGACCAGCCACCGAGCCAGGCATCCTGGGGCAGCGTTGAATCCAGCTCATCGAGCCATTCTTCAAGGTCGCTCGATTCCAGTTCCGGCAGTGGTTCAATCTCGACGCGCAGGTGCTCATCCAGACCCTGCAAGGCCGCCGCCAAGGGTTCCAGCGGAGAAATCCCGAGACCCCAGCCTGGCAGCAGAATCAAACGATCACGCATGGCTTGGCTCCGGTCCCAGTTGTTGAAAACAATCGGCCAGTCCATCTAACAATAGCTGCACCTGCGCTTCGCTGTGAGCGGCGGTCAGGGTGACGCGCAAGCGTGCGCTGCCGGCGGGTACGGTCGGTGGACGGATCGCGGTCACCATCAGGCCGCGCTCGCGCAGCATCTGAGACACCCGGACCGCGCGCCCGGCATCGCCAATCATGATCGGCTGGATCGGCGTGAAGCTGTCCATCAACTCCAGGCCAATCTGTTCGGCGCCGTGGCGGAACTGGCGAATCAGTGTCTGCAGATGCTCACGGCGCCAGTGTTCGCTGCGCAACAGCTCCAGGCTTTTGAGCGTTGCGCAGGCCAGCGCCGGCGGTTGGCTGGTGGTGTAGATGTAGGGGCGGGCGAACTGGATCAGGCTTTCGATCAACTCTTCGCTGCCGGCAACGAACGCCCCTGCGGTACCGAATGCCTTGCCGAGGGTGCCGACCAGTACTGGCACGTCTTCCCGGCTCAGACCGAAATGCTCGACGATCCCGCCACCATTGGCGCCCAGCGGACCAAAACCGTGAGCGTCATCGACCATCAGCCAGGCGCCTTTGGCCTTGGCTTCCCGCGCCAGCGCCGGCAGGTCGGCGATGTCGCCGTCCATGCTGAACACGCCGTCGGTGACCACCAGCGTATTGCCAGTGGCCTTTTCAAGGCGCTTGGCCAGACTGGCTGCGTCGTTATGTAAATAACGATTGAAACGCGCACCGGACAGCAGCCCGGCATCCAGCAACGACGCATGATTGAGCCGGTCTTCCAGCACCGTATCGCCCTGCCCGACCAATGCGGTGACCGCGCCGAGGTTGGCCATGTACCCGGTGGTGAACAGCAATGCCCGCGGGCGACCGGTGAACTCGGCGAGGGCTTCTTCCAGTGCATGATGCGGGCTGCTGTGGCCGATCACCAGATGCGAAGCACCACCGCCCACGCCCCAGCGCGACGCGCCGGCGCGCCAGGCTTCAATCACTTGCGGGTGATTGGCCAGGCCCAGGTAATCGTTACTACAGAACGCCAGCAATGGCTGACCATCGACCACCACTTGCGGACCCTGAGGGCTTTCAAGCAGCGGGCGTTGACGGTAAAGGTTTTCGGCACGACGGGCAGCAAGGCGTGCGGCGAGATCGAAAGACATGCAGGCCTCGAAGATCAGAGTGTAGGCGCCGGCTTGCTGGCGATAGCATCACCACGGCCTGTCTGAACGACCGTGGGATGCTATCGCCAGCAAGCCGGCTCCTACAGGGTTTCGCGTGGGTTAAACAGCAGCGTTATAGAACTGCTCGCTGCTCTTCTGCTCCACCAGTGCCTGTTCGATGGCGGCCTGATGCACTTCGTCGGCGTGCTCTTCGCGGGCTTCCGGCAGGATGCCCAGACGCGAGAACAGTTGCATGTCCTTGTCGGCCTGCGGGTTGGCAGTGGTCAGCAGTTTTTCGCCGTAGAAAATCGAGTTGGCGCCGGCCAAGAACGCCAGGGCCTGCATCTGTTCGTTCATGGCTTCGCGGCCGGCGGACAGGCGCACATGGGATTTCGGCATCAGGATGCGTGCGACCGCGAGCATGCGGATGAAGTCGAACGGGTCGACGTCGTCGGCATTTTCCAGCGGCGTACCGGCGACTTTCACCAGCATGTTGATCGGCACCGACTCTGGATGCTCCGGCAGGTTGGCCAACTGGATCAGCAGGTTGGCGCGGTCGTCGAGGGACTCGCCCATGCCGAGAATGCCGCCGGAGCAGATCTTCATCCCCGAATCACGCACGTAGGCCAGGGTTTGCAGGCGCTCGCTGTAAGTACGGGTGGTGATGATGCTGCCGTAGAATTCCGGCGAAGTGTCGAGGTTGTGGTTGTAGTAGTCGAGGCCGGCCTTGGCCAGCGCTTCGGTCTGCTCCTGATCCAGGCGACCGAGGGTCATGCAGGTTTCCAGACCCATGGCCTTCACGCCTTCGACCATCTTCAGCACGTAAGGCATGTCTTTGGCCGACGGATGTTTCCACGCCGCGCCCATGCAGAAACGGGTCGAACCGATGGCCTTGGCGCGAGCAGCCTCTTCGAGGACTTTCTGCACTTCCATCAGTTTTTCTTTTTCCAGGCCCGTGTTGTAGTGGCCGGACTGCGGACAATATTTGCAATCTTCCGGGCAAGCACCGGTTTTGATCGACAGCAGCGTCGAGACCTGCACGCGGTTGGCGTCGAAATGCGCGCGGTGCACCGTCTGCGCCTGGAACAACAGGTCGTTGAATGGCTGAACGAAGAGTGCTTTGACTTCGGCCAAAGACCAGTCATGACGCAGGGTGGCAGTGGTGCTGGCGCTCATGGGCGTTTCCTTGTTTATGCTTGGCAAGCGACTGGGGAATGGAATACCCACAGACGCGACACGGATGTTCGGCATATTTAAGGAAGAGCGATGCGCTGTCAACCACGTTACGTAGGACAGGTTTACATCTGGTTAAACAATAATCAACACTGCTTACTCTGCAGTGAAGCGACCGAAGATACCCGGCCAATCTGTATGGCCTGCGAAACCGACCTGCCCTGGCTGGGCGAGCACTGCCAGACCTGCGCCCTGCCCTTGCCCGCCACGGGCCTGACGTGCGGCCAATGCCTGAAGCAACCGCCCGCCTTCGAGCGAGTTGCCGCGCCCTGGACGTACAGTTTTCCAGTCGACAGTTTGATCACCCGCTTCAAGCACAGCGCCAAGTGGCCGTTTGGCCGCCTGCTCGCCGAACTTCTTGCCCAATTCCTGCAACATCGCTTCGATGAGGATCTGGACCGGCCCTATGCGCTGATACCGGTACCGCTGGCTTCCAAACGTCTGCGCCAGCGGGGTTTCAACCAAGCGGCGATGCTCGCCCGATGGCTGAGCGTCAGCCTCGGGATCCCTTGCGATGAAACGCTGCTGCTGAGGATTCAGGACACCAGTGCACAACAAGCGCTGAATGCCGACGCACGTAAAAAGAACCTGCGCCACGCCTTTGCCCTCGCGCCCGAGGCTTCGGTCAAGGGCCGCCACTTCGCACTGGTGGATGATGTGCTGACCACCGGCGCCACCGCCCAGGCGCTGGCCCGGCTGTTGATGGCAGCGGGCGCGACGCGGGTCGACGTCTACTGCCTGGCCCGTACCCCCAAACCTGGCGACGGGGCCTGACTTGACTCCCGTACGCCAAGCCGCCAACGTCCTCCCCATCGCCATAGCCCAAAGCGTCTTGCCATGTCCTTGCCTACGTTGTTGTCCCAGCACATTGTCCGTCGTCCGCAGCGCATCGCGTTGTTGCAACACATCGCCGAACAGGGCTCGATCACTCGCGCCGCAAAAAGCGCGGGCCTGAGTTACAAGGCCGCGTGGGACGCCATCGACGAGCTGAACAACCTCGCGCAGAAACCGTTGGTGGAGCGCAGCGTCGGTGGCAAGGGCGGCGGTGGCGCCAGACTGTCCAGCGAGGGCGAACGCGTATTGCGTCTGTATCAAAAGTTGCAGGCCTTGCAGGCCCAGGTGCTGGAAGCCGCCGAAGAGGCCAGCGACCTGGACCTGCTTGGGCGCCTGATGCTCAGAACCAGCGCGCGCAATCAACTGCACGGCAAGGTCGTGGCGATCGATGCACAGGGGCGCAACGACCGGATCCGTCTTGAACTGGCCGAAGGCTTGCGTATCGATGCGCAGATCACTCACGACAGCACCCTGCGCCTGGAACTGGAAACCGGCACCGAGGTGGTCGCACTGATCAAGGCCGGTTGGCTGGAACTGCTGGGCATCGATCAAACTCCTACGCCTGGCAACAATTGCCTGAAGGGCACGATCGAAGAAATCCTCGACGCCGAAGACGGTCCCAGCGAAGTGCGCATCGGCCTGCCCAATGGCCAGACACTTTGCGCCCTGGCCGAGCCGCTGCACCTGAAAACCCTCGGGCTTGGCGCTGGTAAACCGGTGCGGGTGCAGTTCGCGCCGTCCAACGTGTTGCTCGGCACACCGCTGTAGGAGCGACTGCAACAAAAGCTTCATCAATCGTCATTAAGGTGGCTGCAAAAACCCGCAGGGAGCCTGATGTGAGCCTATTAGAAGACAACCAACCCACCGACCTCGAAAAGATGGTCGGCCTCAGCCGTCGTGGCTTCATCAGCGCCGGCGCCCTCTGCGGTGCGGCGATGTTTCTCGGTGGCAACCTGCTGAGTCGCAGCGTGCTGGCCGCCAGTGTCAGCGCCGGCTCCAGCAAACTGTTGGGCTTTGACAGCATCGCCGCCGCCACGACCGACACCATCACCCTGCCGCCCGGATACAAATCCTCGGTGCTGATCAGTTGGGGCCAACCACTGCAAAAGAATGGCCCGGCGTTCGACCCGAGCGGCAACGGCACGGCCCAGGCGCAGGAAGTCCAGTTCGGCGACAACAACGACGGCATGAGCCTGTTCGAATTCCCCGGTGACAAAGACCGGGCGCTGATGGCGATCAACAACGAATACACCAATTACCGCTACCTCTACCCCCACGGCGGTATGCCGCAATCGGCAGAAGAAGTGCGCAAGGCCCTGGCCTGCGAAGGCGTGTCGGTGATCGAAGTGCAGCGCAAGAATGGCCAGTGGCAGTTCGTCCAGGGCTCTCGCTACAACCGCCGCATTCACGGCAACGCGCCGATCAGCTTGAGCGGTCCGGCCGCCGGTCACGAGCTGATGAAAACCAGCGCCGACAAACACGGCAGGAACGTCCTCGGCACCTTCCAGAACTGCGCCAACGGCAAAACGCCGTGGGGCACGTATCTGACCTGCGAAGAGAACTTCACCGACTGCTTCGGCAGCAGCAATGCCGAGCAAAAATTCGACGCCGCGCAGAAACGCTACGGCGCCGTGGCGGCCAGCAAAGACATCAACTGGCATCAACACGACCCGCGCTTCGACCTGGCGAAGAACCCCAACGAACTCAACCGTCACGGCTGGGTGGTGGAAATCGACCCGTTCGACCCGCAGTCGACCCCGGTCAAACGCACCGCGCTGGGCCGTTTCAAACATGAAAACGCTGCCCTGTCCGAAACCAACGACGGTCGCGCCGTGGTGTACATGGGCGACGACGAGCGCGGCGAGTTCATCTATAAATTCGTCAGCCGCGACAAGATCAACCACAAAAACCCCAAGGCCAACCGCGATCTGCTGGACCACGGCACCTTGTACGTGGCGCGTTTCGACGCGGGCGACGGCAATGCCGATCACCCCAAAGGCCAGGGCCAGTGGATCGAACTGACCCACGGCAAGAACGGCATCGACGCCAGCAGCGGTTTTGCCGATCAGGCCCAAGTGCTGATTCATGCACGCCTCGCCGCCAGTGTGGTGAACGCCACGCGCATGGACCGCCCGGAATGGATCGTCGTCAGCCCCAAGGACGGCCAGGTTTATTGCACCCTGACCAACAACGCCAAGCGCGGCGAAGAAGGCCAACCGGTGGGCGGCCCGAACCCGCGCGCGAAGAACGTCTACGGGCAAATCCTGCGCTGGCGCACCGACCGCGACGATCACGGCTCGAATAGCTTTGCCTGGGACCTGTTTGTGGTCGCCGGCAACCCGGGCGTCCACGCTGGCACGCCGAAGGCTGGTTCGTCGAACATCACCCCGCAGAACATGTTCAATAGCCCGGATGGCTTGGGCTTCGACAAGGACGGGCGCTTGTGGATTCTCACCGATGGCGACTCGAGCAACGCGGGCGACTTCGCGGGCATGGGCAATAACCAGATGCTCTGTGCCGACCCGGTGACCGGCGAGATCCGTCGTTTCATGGTCGGGCCGGTGGGCTGTGAGGTGACGGGGATCAGCTTCTCGCCGGATCAGAAGACCTTGTTTGTCGGGATTCAGCATCCGGGGGAAAACGGCGGGTCGACGTTCCCTGAGCATCTGCCCAATGGCAAGCCGCGGTCTTCGGTGATGGCAATTACCCGTGAGGATGGCGGGATCGTCGGCGCCTGATAAACGCCCCCCCATGATCGTTCCCACGCTCTGCGTGGGAATGCCTCACCGGACGCTCCGCGTCCGATTTTGGGACGCAGAGCGTCCCGGGCTGCATTCCCACGCAGAGCGTGGGAACGATCCCATGGGAACGATCCCCTAAAGAAGCCCCGTCTGCGCTACCATGTTTGGCCGGACGCGGCAGCCTGCCGCGCGCAGGAGTCAGCATGGCCCACCCGTTTGAAACCCTCACCCCAGACCTCGTGCTCGATGCCGTCGAAAGCATCGGATTTCTCAGTGACGCGCGCATTCTGGCGCTCAACAGCTACGAGAACCGTGTCTATCAGGTCGGCATCGAAGACTCCGAGCCGCTGATCGCCAAGTTTTACCGTCCGCAGCGCTGGACCAACGAAGCGATTCTCGAAGAGCACCAATTCACCTTCGAGCTCGCCGAGTGCGATATACCGGTGGTCGCGCCGCTGATCCACAACGATGAAAGCCTGCACGAACACGCCGGATTCCGTTTCACCCTGTTCCCCCGCCGTGGCGGCCGCGCACCGGAGCCGGGCAATCTTGATCAGCTGTATCGACTGGGCCAATTGCTGGGGCGTCTGCATGCCGTTGGCGCTACCCGACCGTTCGAACACCGTGAAGCGTTGGGGGTGAAGAATTTTGGGCACGACTCGCTGACGACTTTGCTCGAGGGCAATTTCATTCCCCGCAGTCTGTTGCCAGCCTACGAATCCGTGGCCCGCGACTTGCTCAAGCGCGTGGAAGAGGTCTACCAGGCCACTCCACACCAGAACATCCGCATGCACGGCGATTGCCACCCCGGCAACATGATGTGCCGCGACGAAATGTTCCACATCGTCGACCTCGACGACTGCCGCATGGGCCCGGCGGTGCAGGATATCTGGATGATGCTGGCGGGAAACCGTCAGGAATGTCTGGGGCAGCTGTCGGAATTGATGGATGGCTACAGTGAGTTCCACGACTTCGACCCGCGGGAGCTGGCCTTGATCGAACCGCTGCGCGCCTTGCGCCTGATGCATTACAGCGCCTGGCTCGCCCGCCGCTGGGACGACCCGGCCTTCCCCCGCAGCTTTCCGTGGTTCGGCACCGAGCGCTATTGGGGCGATCAAGTGCTGGCGTTGCGGGAGCAATTGGCGGCGTTGAATGAAGAGCCATTAAAACTCTTCTAAGCACCGCGCCCCCCGTAGGAGCGAGGCTTGCCCGCGAAAAGATCGATGCGGTCTACCCGGCAAACGGCGTAAAGGTTCTTCGCGGGCAAGCCTCGCTCCTACAAAAGTCATGACACATCTATACAATCCCCTCTTTGTTAGCTGCCTAAGCAAGGATTCTCATGCAAGCCGCCAACCTGCGTCGCGGGTACATCCTGGGCCTGAGTGCCTACATCATCTGGGGACTATTCCCACTCTACTTCAAAGCCATCGCCAGCGTGCCCGCCGTGGAAATCATCATCCACCGAGTGCTTTGGTCCGCGCTGTTCGGCGCCTTGCTGCTGCTCGTCTGGAAGCATCCTGGCTGGTTACGCGAGCTGCGTGAGAACCCGCGACGGCTAGCGATCCTGGCCCTGAGTGGAACGCTGATCGCGGCCAACTGGCTGACCTATGTCTGGTCGGTGAACAATGGACGCATGCTCGAAGCCAGCCTCGGTTACTACATCAATCCGCTGGTAAACGTGCTGTTGGGGATGCTGATCCTCGGCGAACGACTAAGGCGCATGCAGTGGATCGCGGTTGGCCTGGCAGCGGTCGGTGTCGCGCAACAAGTGTGGCAAGTCGGCAGTCTGCCGTGGGTGTCCCTGGTGCTGGCATTGACCTTCGGCTTCTATGGCCTGATCCGCAAGCAGGCGCCAGTCAAGGCGCTGCCGGGGCTGGTGGTGGAAACCTGGATGCTGGTGCCGATTGCTGTCGCCTGGCTGCTATTCAACCCGGCGGCGACCAGCGCGCAAGCCGCATTCTGGACCAGCTCCGAAGCCTGGTGGCTGGTGGCGGCAGGTCCAGTGACGCTGGTGCCGCTGGTGTGTTTCAACGCCGCCGCCCGGCATTTGCCCTACACCACCCTCGGATTTCTCCAGTACCTGGCGCCGACGCTGGTGCTGTTGCAAGCCGTTCTGTTGTTTGGCGAACACTTGTCGTCCAGCACGCTGGTGGCGTTTATCTTCATCTGGGCAGGTTTGGCGGTTTACAGCGTCGATGCGTGGATAAGTCTGCGCCGCCGCAGCTGATCAGAAAACATACAAACCTCTACAGGCCACGTCTCCCGTGGCCTGCATCCATCCTTCCCAAGGTTATCCACAGCGTGATCCCCGGCGTTTGTGCGCAAGTCACTGAAACTGCTGGTTTTTTGATCAGATCCTGAAAAGCCCCGGCCGACGTGGCCTGGCGGGCTGTCTCTACAGGTTATCCACAGGCAGGTGCACGTATAACTTGGATAACCTTCTCAAGGTTCGCTGCGCAGCACCAATTCGACCATCAGATCGTCCGCCAGGGTTTCCAGGCGCGATTGCAGCACCTCCAAAGACAACGTCAGGGGCACCGCGAGAATCGCCTCGGCATGGAACAGCGGCTCGCTGCTCATCGGTGCCGGACGCACTTCGGTCACCAGCCGCTCCAGGCTCACCCCTTGCTCGCTTAACAGACGCGTAATGTCTCGCACAATGCCCGGACGATCATTGCCCACCAGCTCCATGGCGATCGGCTTCCAGGTGCAGGATTGCTCGATGCTGCTTTCGGCAATCATCACGCGAATGCCTTGGGTCGACAGTCCCTGCAGGGCGTCTACCAGTTCATCGTAAGCCTCGGCCGGCACACCCACCCGAAGAATCCCGGCGAACTGCCCGGCCATCCGCGACATGCGGCTCTCCAGCCAGTTGCCGCCATGTTCGGCAATGCATTGGGCAATACGCTCGACCTGTCCGGGCTTGTCCGGGGCGAATACCGTGAGTACGAGATGGTCCATGGCGCAGCCCTCTTGTCATGACTTTTGTTATGGAAAGGCAAGTATAGGCAAGGGTGGGGCGGGCGCCGTGGCAGGTCCGAATTCGATGCCGTATCGACTGGCCTCTTCGCGGGCAAGCCCGCTCCTACAAGATTGCGCATACCCCTGTCGGAGAGGGCTTGCCCGCGATGGAGTCGCCGCCGACAAACCCGCCGAACACAAATCGTGTACAAGTTTTTAGATTTAACTGGAACAATTCAATAGTTTTTTGAGAACATCCCGTGCCCCGCCGTGACTGCAATGCGTCATGGGGTCGCAGAACGACGTAATTAGTCTAATTTTCACAACCGCAATTCATCATGTAGTATGCCGCAGCGCGCACTACATAACGTTGGATCGATGTCTGCCGCAGGCACACTCGCAACCCTCAAAGCCCCGTCAGCAAGGCCGCAACGCCGTTGATCGGACCGAACCCAGCCGCCAGCAATGGCATGTACTGGTAGAGGGGTTTGTGGTTTAAATGGCCAGAGGCTTCATTGTTAAATTGAAGAGCTGAAAAGCGAAATAGCTGAGCAGAGTGAGGCAAGCAATGACTGAACACGTTCAAGTCGGTGGCCTGCAGGTCGCCAAAGTCCTGTTCGACTTCGTGAACAACGAAGCCATTCCCGGTACCGGCCTCACCGCCGACACGTTCTGGGCCGGCGCCGACAAGGTCATCCATGACCTGGCGCCGAAGAACAAAGCCCTACTCGCCAAACGCGATGATTTCCAGGCACGCATCGATGCCTGGCACCAGGCTCGTGCAGGTGTTGCGCACGATGCGGTGGCCTACAAAGCCTTCCTGCAAGACATCGGTTATCTGCTGCCAGAAGCGGCCGATTTCCAGGCTACGACACAAAACGTCGATGACGAAATTGCTCGCATGGCCGGTCCACAATTGGTGGTGCCGGTGATGAACGCGCGCTTCGCGCTCAATGCCTCGAACGCCCGCTGGGGTTCGCTGTATGACGCGCTCTACGGCACCGACGCCATCAGCGAAGCGGATGGCGCGGAAAAAGGCAAAGGCTACAACAAGGTTCGCGGCGACAAGGTCATCGCCTTCGCCCGCGCCTTCCTCGACGAAGCCGCGCCCTTGGCTGCCGGCTCCCACGTCGACTCCACTGGCTACAAAATCATTGATGGCAAACTGGTCGTCGCCCTCAAGGGCGGCAGTAATACCGGCCTGCGCCACGATGCCCAACTAATCGGTTTCCAAGGCGACGCAGCTGCACCGACCGCAATCCTGCTGAAGAACAACGGCCTGCACTTCGAGATCCAGATCGATGCCAGCACCCCGGTCGGCCAGACCGACGCGGCCGGTGTCAAAGACATCCTGATGGAAGCCGCGCTGACCACCATCATGGACTGCGAAGACTCGGTTGCCGCGGTCGATGCCGATGACAAAGTGGTGATCTACCGCAACTGGCTCGGCCTGATGAAGGGCGATCTGTCGGAAGAAGTCTCCAAGGGCGGTCAGACCTTTACCCGCACCATGAACGCCGACCGCACTTATACCGCTCTCGATGGCAGCGAACTGAGCTTGCACGGTCGCTCGCTGTTGTTCGTGCGCAACGTCGGTCACCTGATGACCATCGACGCGATCCTCGATAAAGACGGCAACGAAGTGCCGGAAGGTATCCTCGATGGCCTGGTGACGTGCCTCGCGGCGATCCACAGCCTCAACGGCAATAGCTCGCGCAAGAACAGCCGCACTGGCTCGGTCTATATCGTGAAGCCAAAGATGCACGGCCCGGAAGAAGCGGCGTTCACCAACGAGCTGTTCGGTCGCATCGAAGACGTCCTCGACTTGCCGCGTAACACGCTCAAGGTCGGGATCATGGACGAGGAGCGCCGTACCACGGTCAACCTCAAGGCCTGCATCAAGGCTGCCGCCGAACGCGTGGTGTTCATCAACACTGGCTTCCTCGACCGCACGGGCGACGAAATCCACACCTCCATGGAAGCCGGCCCGATGGTGCGCAAGGCCGACATGAAGGCTGAAAAATGGATCAGCGCCTACGAGAACTGGAACGTCGACATCGGCCTGAGCACTGGCCTGCAAGGTCGTGCCCAGATCGGTAAAGGCATGTGGGCCATGCCGGACCTGATGGCAGCGATGCTCGAACAGAAAATCGCTCACCCGATGGCCGGCGCCAACACTGCCTGGGTTCCATCGCCGACGGCGGCTGCGCTGCACGCGCTGCATTACCACAAGGTCGACGTGTTCGCCCGCCAGGCCGAACTGGCCAAACGTGCTCGCGCTTCGGTGGACGACATCCTGACCATCCCGTTGGCCGTCAACCCAGACTGGACCACGGAGCAGATCAAGAACGAACTGGACAACAACGCTCAGGGCATTCTTGGCTACGTGGTGCGCTGGATCGACCAGGGCGTGGGTTGTTCGAAAGTGCCGGATATCAATGATGTCGGCCTGATGGAAGACCGTGCGACGCTGCGTATTTCCAGCCAGCACATCGCCAACTGGCTGCGCCACGGCATCGTCACTGAAGATCAGGTGATGGAAAGCCTCAAGCGCATGGCACCGGTGGTTGATCGTCAGAACGCCAACGACCCGCTGTACCGTCCGCTGGCACCGAACTTCGACAGCAACATCGCCTTCCAGGCGGCGGTCGAACTGGTGGTCGAAGGCACCAAACAGCCGAACGGCTACACCGAGCCGGTGCTGCACCGTCGTCGTCGCGAGTTCAAGGCTGCCAATGGCCTTTGAATAAACGCTGACGCCGAAACATGAAAAAGCCCTGATCGAGAGATCAGGGCTTTTTCATTTGAAGCAGGATGTTGATCGTTCCCACGCAGAGCATGGGAACGATCATCTTTTAGCGATTCACACATCCATCCCCAGCTCATGCTTGACCAATTCAAGCAGTTTGCCGCTATCGATAGGCTTGAGCAGAAAGTCCACCACGTGCAAGTGCATGGCTTCGATCGCATCCTTCACGTCGGCGTCGCCGGAAACGATGATGATCGGCAACGCCGCACGCGCCGACTCCCGCACCTGACGGATCAAGTCCAGGCCATCGACGTGCCCCATCCGCAGGTCGGTAATCACCAACCCGATCGATGGCTTCTCCTCCAGCATCTTGAGTGCGGTTTCACCACTGGCCGCCGTCATGCAGTGAATGCCGTCCAGTCCCAGAATTTCCGACAGCAAATCCCTGGAGTCCTTATCGTCATCGACGACCAGCACCCGCTGCGGCGGCAAGTCTGGTTCCAGCATGACGGCACTGAGCGCTTCGCGCTCGGCATCACTCAAAATATCGTGGTCGGACATGGCTTTCTCAACGTTTTCGATTGGATCCCCTGGCACAGTGGTCAGACATCGCTCAGTAAAGCTTCAATGTGCACTTCGTCGGAAAGTATTCCAATAGACACTGTAGGAGGTTTTTCCCACAGTTGTGTCAGACACTTCCCATATTTTGGCCGCTTCACTGCCTACCTAGACTTACGTCCAATGGGCACCCTGCCCGTAGGGGTCGACCATGTCCTGGAACGATCTGACACAACGATCCGACACAACAATCAGAAAAAGACTGCGGTAATGGTTATGAGTAAAGCGGACGCCTTCACCCAGGCAGGGAAAACCGCGGTATTGCAAAATATCCAGGGCACTTTGCAATTCCTTCAGCGTTTCCCGCCATTCAATCAGATGGAAAACGCCCACTTGGCCTATCTGGTCGAGCAATGTCAGCTGCGTTTTTATGCCCCCGGCGAAAGCATCATCAAACCCGCCGATGGCCCGATCGAGCATTTCTATATCGTCAAACAAGGTCGGGTTGTCGGCGAACGTCCGCACACGGCCAAAGGTGGGACCGAAACCACCTTCGAAATCACCACCGGCGAATGTTTCCCCCTCGCCGCGCTACTGGGAGAGCGGGCAACCCGTACCGAACATCTGGCGGCCGAAGATACCTTTTGCCTGCAGCTGAACAAGCTGGCGTTCATCAAACTGTTCGCACTGTCCAACCCGTTTCGCGACTTTGCCCTGCGTGGTGTCAGCAGTTTGCTGGATCAGGTCAACCAGCAAGTCCAGCAAAAAGCCGTGGAAACCCTCGGCACCCAGTACTCGCTCAATACCCGATTGGGCGAACTGGCCATGCGTCACCCGGTGACTTGCAGCCCGATCACCCCGCTACGTGAAGCCGTGACGCTGATGCACGATCAGCAAGTCGGCAGCATTGTGGTGGTCAATGAGCAAAAGGCGCCGCTGGGCATTTTCACCCTGCGCGACTTGCGGCATGTGGTGGCCAACGGCACCAATGATTTCAATGAATCCATCGAACGGCACATGACCCGGGCGCCGTTTTTCCTGACGCCGGACCATAGCGCCTTCGACGCAGCAATCGCCATGACCGAGCGACACATCGCCCACGTCTGTCTGGTCAAGGATCAGCGCCTGTGCGGCGTGGTCTCGGAACGCGACCTGTTTTCCTTGCAAAGGGTCGATCTGGTGCACCTGGCGCGGACCATTCGCAGTGCCCAGCGGGTGGAAAACCTGGTGGCGATTCGCGGCGAGATCGGCCAATTGGTGGAGCGGATGCTGGCCCACGGCGCATCCTCGACGCAGATCACCCACATCATCACCCTGCTCAACGACCACACCGTGTGCCGGGTGATCGAACTGGCCCTCGCGGAGAAAGGCGACCCCGGCGTGCCGTTCAGTTGGCTGTGCTTCGGCAGCGAAGGCCGCCGCGAACAAACGCTGCACACCGATCAGGACAACGGCATTCTGTTCGAAGCTCGCGATGCGGCTCACGCCGCCGAGATTCGCGGCAAGTTGCTGCCCATCGCCCAGCAGGTCAATCAGAGCCTGGCGCTGTGCGGCTTTACCTTGTGCAAAGGCAACATCATGGCCGGCAACCCCGAGCTGTGTTTGTCCCGGATCGAGTGGGCACGACGCTTTGCGGCGTTTATCCGCGAGGCGACACCGGAAAACCTGCTGGGGTCGAGTATCTATTTCGATCTGCGCGTGGTCTGGGGCGACGAGCGAGGCTGTGAGCAGTTGCGCCGTGGCATTCTCGATCAGGTCGGCGACAACCGGTTGTTCCAGCGCATGATGGCCGAGAACGCCCTGCGCAATCGCCCGCCTGTAGGGCGTTTCCGCGAATTTGTGCTGGCGCGCAAGAATGGCGAGAAAGCCACCCTCGACTTGAAACTCCAGGGCCTGACCCCCTTCGTCGACGGTGCTCGAGTGCTGGCCCTGGCCCACGGCATCGACGCCAACAATACCCTGGAGCGCTTTCGCCAATTGGTGGAAAAAGAGGTCATCGAACAGCTGGACGGCGCGGCCTATGAAGAGGCGTATCACTTCATCCAGCAAACCCGCATGCAGCAACATCAGCTACAGACCCGGGAGAACTTGCCCTACTCCAACCGGGTCGATCCCGACAGCCTCAATCATCTGGACCGACGGATCCTGCGTGAATCCCTGCGCCAGGCTCAACGCCTGCAAAGCAGCCTGACCCTGCGGTATCAGCTATGAGCCTGTTTTCATGGCTGCGCCCGGCCAGTCCCGTTTTGCCCGGCGAACTGCAACACCGTCTGGAGCGCTTGCCTGCCGTTGCCGAGCTTCGCGACTGCAGCCTGCGCGAGCAACGCTGGGTGGTACTGGACCTGGAAACCACCGGGCTGAACCTGAACAAGGACCGGCTGCTGTCCATCGGCGCGGTGGTCATCGAGGACGGGGCGATCGATTTCAGCCAGCAGTTCGAACGTACGCTGCAATGCACCGAACTCAAACTCGGCCCCAGCGTGTTGATTCATGGGCTGGGCCCCAGCGCCATTGCCGCCGGCAGCGACCCCGCGCAGGCCTTGCTCGAGTTCATGGAGTTTGTCGGCGACAGTCCGGTGCTGGCCTTTCATGCGCCGTTCGACCAGCACATGCTCGGGCGCGCGCTGAAGGAACATCTGGGCTACAAGCTGCAGCATCCGTTTCTGGACGTGGCAGACATCGCGCCGCTGCTTTGTCCTCAGGCGCACTTTCGCGAGGCCGGGCTGGATGAGTGGATTGACTGGTTCAAACTGGAAGTCTTCGAGCGGCATAACGCCAGTGCCGACGCGTTGGCGACAGCGGAACTGATGCTGATTCTGTTCAGCCGAGCGCGGCAGCAGCAGATTCATAGCCCGTTGAATCTGCAACAGCGGCTGAGTCAGTGGAAGCGGCGGCGGCAGGCGCCGTCCTTTTAAATCTGCGGCGCCTGTTCTGACGCTTTCGCGAGCAAGCTCGCTCCTACACGCGCTATGCTGCCGACACTGCCCACGATCGAGATCCTGCCATGTCCGCCCCCAGCATGACCTTGTTCCACAACCCCGCGTCGCCCTTCGTTCGCAAAGTCATGGTGCTGCTGCACGAGACCGGTCAAACGAACCGCGTGGCGCTGCAAGCCAGCCAGCTCACGCCGGTCAGCCCGGATCCGGCCCTCAACCAAGACAACCCACTGGGCAAGATTCCGGCCCTGCGCCTGGCCGACGGCAATGTGTTGTACGACAGCCGGGTGATCCTCGACTACCTCGATCACCAGCACGTCGGCAACCCGCTGATTCCCCGTGAAGGCTCGGCGCGCTGGCGACGCTTGACCCTGGCCTCTCTGGCAGACGGGATCATGGATGCCGCGGTGATGATTCGCTATGAAGTGGCCCTGCGCACCCCGGAAAAACACTGGGACGAGTGGCTCGACGGTCAGCGCGACAAGATTCGTCGCGCCCTGGCGCTGCTGGAGGCCGACGCGATTGCCGAGCTGACCAGCCATTTCGATGTGGCGGCGATCAGTGTGGCCTGTGCCTTGGGTTATCTGGACTTGCGCCATCCGGATCTGGAATGGCGCACGGAAAATCCGAAGCTGGCCGAGTGGTATTTCGAAGTGAGTCAGCGGCCTTCGATGATTGCGACGATGCCCAAGGCTTAAATCTTCGCTGGCTGTACCGGCCTATTCGCGGGCAAGCCTCGCTCCTACAGGTTGAAGTGATCCGTAGGAGCGAGGCTTGCCCGCGAACGAACCACTGGAGATCTATTGTGGGAACGAGCCTGCTCGCGTTGGCGCCACACCGGACCCAACGGAAACAACCCGGCAATCCGCGTCGCCAACACCTCACCCACACGCTGATCTTCGCGCAACCCCAACCACCGGCTCATTCCACAGCACCGATATCAAAATCCAAAGGCTTCGCGGTTTTCTGCCCGATCCCGTACCAGTCCAACTTGCGGGTCAGCACCATGAACACCCCCAGCAGACCGAACAACAGTAGCGAACCCATCAACAGCGCGTAATCCTCGGCACTCAACAAGCCGTAGAGCAAGCCATACAACGCCGCCAACCCCGCAGAAAAACTTAACCCGTGGCGCACGCTGCGCAGCACATGGCAGACATAGAAACCGATCAACGCCACGCAGCCACTCGCCGACAGCAGATACGCCAGGGCAAAGCCGATGTGCTCGGACAGCGACAACAGCAACAGGTAGAAGAACGCCAGCGCCACGCCCACCAAGGCGTATTGCACCGGATGTACCGCCAGGCTTTTCAACACTTCGAAGAGGAAGAAACCGGCGAAGGTCAGGACGATGAACAGCAACGCGTATTTGATGGCCCGGTCGCTTTTCAGGTACTGGTCCACCGGGTCGATGAAACTCACGCCGAAGCTGCGACCGCTGAACGCCTCGCAATGGCCACCCGACACACAACTGTTCAACGCCTCTTGCAGGTTGGTGGAGAAAAATGAGGTCTGCCAATTGGCGGTGAAGCCCTGATCGGTGATTTCACGCTGGGCCGGCAGGTAATTGCCGATGAAGCTGGGGTGAGGCCAATTGGCGGTCAGTGACACCTTGCTGGTCTTGCCCACCGGCAGCACCTGCAACTGACCGGTGCCTTGCAGACGCAAGTCGAAAGCGAATGCCAGTTCCGTGGTCTGTCTAGTGTCCAGCGCCGGCAGCGTCACGTGCACCCCCTCGCCCAACCAACCCACCTGGCTACCCGGTACAAAATCCAGTTTCTGGCCATTGAGCTCGAGTTTCAGCGCATTCTCGATGCCGCGAATGTCGCTGATGCCGACGGCCAGGAACGGTTGATCGAAGCGGTAATCGGCGAAGTCTTCCTTGATGCCCAGTTGTGCCGGAACCGAGAACTGTCCGCTGATGCGGTTATCGACGTGAAACAGCCGCGCCTCGTAGATGCCCCGGGCGCGCAGTTCGGTCTGGACCTGGCCGTCCAGTTCAAAGTGTTCCGGCAGGAAATACAAACGGCCACGCTCTTCGCCGACCTCCTGATAACGCTCGTTGGTCTTGTTGTTGGTTTTCCAGGTGCGCACCGTTTTTCGATAGGGCACCACCATCAGCGGGCCGCTCAATTGCTGGCTGTAGCTGGAACTGCGGGCGATGTCTTCGAGCACGCCGTCGCGCAGTTGCTGGCGCTCCTGGATCACGCCGTTGATCATCAACAACGGGATCAGCAGCAACAGAATCAAAAGGGCAATCGCCCCGAGTTTTAGGGTCAGGCTACGGTTCATGGGGACTCTCCCTGTTTGGATGGGGAGAGTCTGGAATCGGTGTGTGGGAGATTTATGGGGCGAATATGGAGAATGTGTGGAGTTTGCGCTCGGCGTAGGAGCTGCCGAAGGCTGCGATCTTTAACGGTCTGCAGGCAACCGCAAACTCACCAGTACACCGCCGTCGACGTTGCCGATACTCATAGCACCGCCATGCAACTTGACCACTTCCTCTACGAAGTTCAGCCCCAACCCGGTGCTTTTGCGCCCACTGTCCGGACGCGGCAGTGAATAGAAGCGCTCCCCCAGGCGCGGCAACGCATAGTCGGGAATCGCCTCGGCCTGGTTGAACAGCCTGAACTCAACCTGCTCACCGACTCGTTCGGCGTTGAATCGCAGCACGCCCTGAACCGGGGTGAAGTCCAACGCATTCTCCAGCAGATTGCCCAGCGCCTGGCGCAACAGGAACGGCTCGCCGAGCAGGTTCAGATCCGCTGCGATGTGCAGTTCCACACGCAACTGCTTGCCTTCGATTCGTGCAGCCTGCGCGCTCAACAGTTCTTCCACCAAGCCTGCCAATGGCACCGCCACCCGCTCCTCCAGCCCTTGACGTTGCTCAACCTGCGCCAGGTTCAACAGGCGTTCGATCAACTGCTGCATGCGCGCACTTTCGCTGTCGATGTTGCTGACGAAGCGCTGCTGCTGGGCCGGCGGCATCTCGCCTTGCAGCAACTCCGCCGCGCCACGAATCGCCGCCAGCGGGCTTTTCAATTCATGGGTCAGGGTGTGTACATAACGCTCGACGTAAGCCTTGCCTTCAAGCTGGGTGCGCATCTGCTCCAGCGCCGTGGCCAGTTGCTCCAGCTCGCCGCCACGGTAATGCGGCACCTCGACCCGCCGGCCTTCGCTGACGGCTTGGGCATAAGCCGTCAACCGTCGCAGCGCCGCGCTCAGCCACCAGGACAATAACGCGCCGAACAACAGACCGAGGCCGATCAGCCCGGCGCCATACGCCAGCAATCGCCGTTCGGTGCGATCAACATACGGCTGCAACGAACTGTTGGGTTTGGCCACCGTCACCACGCCGATGATCTGGCCGTTGTCGCGAATCGGTGCGCCGACGTGCATCACCGACGAGTTCGAGTCATCCGGGCTGCTGCGCGTCGAACGGGCGCCGTATTCGCCACGCAAGGTCAGGTAGACGTCGTTCCAGCGCGAATAGTCCTTACCCACCGCCGTGCCGCTGGAATCCAGCACCACAATGCCTTTGGCATCGGTGACATAAATGCGGTGGTTGACCTGATTCTTCGCCAGGCCCCAGATCTTCGCCTTCGGTTGCCGTTCGCCGTAAGCCTTGAGCAACTCGGGCCAGCGGTTCTGGCTGAGGGTGCCGGCCTTGAAGTCGTCGCGCAGGATCTCGGCCATCAGGTTGGCGGTGTCCACCAGGGTTTCTTCGGTGGACTGGCGCACACCGGGGCGGATTTCTTCCATCACGGTGTTGAGCACAAAGTAGCCGGTCAGGCCGATGAACAGCACGTAGACCAGAAAAATCCGGATCCCCAGTGACATCAGCTGTGCCCCGGGCTGTAGCTGTAGCCGAGGCCACGGTGGGTCTGGATCGGCTCGGCGTCGGCCTTCACCAGGCGCAATTTGGCGCGCACGCTCTTGATGTGGCTGTCGATGCTGCGCTCGTAACCGGCATCGGCGGCCACGCCCAGCGCATCGAGCAATTGCTCGCGGCTGAAGACTCGCTCGGGTTGTTCCAGCAGGCATTGCAGCAAACGAAACTCATGGCGAGTCAGGCTCAGGGGCTGGTTGCGATAGCTGATCTGCACCCGTTCGCCGTCGATGCGAAACAGCGCCGAGGCCACCTCCGCCACCGGTCGTGGCGCCATGCGCTTGAGAATCGCCCGAACCCGCGCCGCCACTTCCCGGGGGCTGAACGGTTTGACCACATAGTCGTCGGCACCGATTTCCAGGCCCACCACGCGGTCGATCTCGGCGTCACGGGCGCTGAGGAAAATCACCGGCACTTCGCTGAAACGCCGCAACTGCTTGCAGGTTTCGAAGCCGCTGATGTCCGGCAGGCCGATGTCGAGAATGATCAGGTCGGCCGGCGTGACGCGCTGATGCTCCAGCGCCGCCGCGCCAAGGCTCAACCAGGTGGTGGTGAACCCCTCGCCCTGCAAGGCGAAAATCAGGGTGTCGGCAATCGCCGCTTCGTCTTCGACAATCAGGATATGAGGCATGGCGTCCGAGCCCGCTAGTTAAGTGGGCGAACGGTGCCCCAAGGCTGATTCGCCGTCAATCAGCAGTCGGGTTTGTCGGCCGTGAAACGCCGCGCCGGATTCACCGCCGCACCGAATTCACGCAGGGCTTTGGCGCCGATCAGCAGCGGGTAATTGAAGCTGCTGCGGTCGGTGAGGTTGACCTCAACGGTGCGCTTGACGTTGCCCAGGCACAATTCCAGGTCGACCACCGGCCGCTTGGTCACTTCGCTCGCTTCCTTGTCTTCATCCTCTTCATCGGCGCGGCTCTTGATCTTGCTGATCCGCGCGACCTTGTGTTCATAGACCTTGTTGCTCGCACCTTTGGTGGCGAGGCGAAAGCGCACCCACTCGTCGCCGTCGCGGGTGAAGGTCTCGATATCCTTGGCCGACAGCGACGCGGTCAGGGCGCCGGTGTCCATTTTGGCCTTGAGGACTTCGCCGCCGATTTCCGGCAGCGCGATGTATTCGTAACGCCCGTACAGGGTCGGCTCGGCGGCCAGAACCGGCAGGGCCACGAGGGTAAGCAGTGCAAGGAGAGATTTCACGTAAGGAGTTTCCTTGGAGAGTGGGCAGCGGGATTTTAGACCGTTGTCTNGGTAAGCAGTGCAAGGAGAGATTTCACGTAAGGAGTTTCCTTGGAGAGTGGGCAGCGGGATTTTAGACCGTTGTCTGGATGATCGTTCCCACGCTCTGCGTGGGAATGCCTCATGTGACGCTCTGCGTCACGCTTTGGGGACGCGGAGCGTCCCGGGCTGCATTCCCGCGGAGCGTGGGAACGATCGGCACGAGGAGGTTACTGGTGCCAACGTGAAACATTCGTCGTCAGCGATTTGGCCTGCCACCTGAAGCTGCTTATCATGGCGCGCCCACACGCTTTCAAGAGTGACCTATGCGCCGCCTGCTCACCGGCTGTCTCGTTACCCTGCTGCTGTTGCTCAACACCCTGGTCCTGTTCGGGCCATTGATGGTGTCCGCGCTGCTCAAACTGCTCCTGCCCGGGCGCTTTCGCGATTACGCCTCGGAGGCGGTGATGTGGATTGCTGAAACCTGGGCCGAAATCGACAAGCTGATCTTTCGGCTGTGCATCCCCACCCAATGGGACATTCGCGGCGGCGATGAGCTGCGCCGCGACACCTCGTATCTGGTGATCGGCAACCATCAATCCTGGGTCGATATCCCGGCGCTGATCCAGGCACTTAACCGACGCACACCGTTCTTCAAATTTTTCCTCAAGAAAGAACTGATCTGGGTGCCGTTCCTGGGCCTGGCCTGGTGGGCGTTGGACTATCCGTTCATGAAGCGCTACACCAAGGCGTTTCTGGCGAAGAACCCGGAGCTGGCCGGCAAGGACCTGGAGATCACCAAACAAGCCTGCGAGCTGTACAAGCGCCAGCCGGTGACGGTGGTCAACTATCTGGAAGGCACCCGCTATACCGCCGTGAAAAGCGCCCAGCAGCAGTCGCCGTTCACCCACCTGCTCAAGCCCAAGGCGGGCGGCGTGGCGTTCGTGCTGGCGGCGATGGGCGAACAGCTGGACGCCATTCTCGATGTGACGGTGGTGTACCCGCAGCTGAAGATTCCGGGATTCTGGGATTTGATCAGCGGCAACGTGCCCAGGGTGATCATCGACATCCACACACGTGAACTGGACCCGGTGCTGTGGCAAGGCGATTACGAAAACGATCCGGCGTTTCGCGAAACGGTCCAGAACTGGGTCAACCAGCTCTGGATCGAAAAGGATCAGCGCATCAAGGTACTACGCGCCGGGGGCTGACTCAGCTACCGGCGCCAGTGCCGGTGCCGGTGCCCCAGATCCCGCCAAGATTTTGCAGCAGCGAACCGGTGACACCTTGCTGACCGAGGTATTGCAGGATCACCGGGGCAAACAGGCCGACCATCCCGGTGTCCATGCCCAGGGCGCTGAACGCATTGTTCAGGTCCTTAGTGTCCTTGACGTTGCCCAACAAACCATCGAGCAACGCATTCTTGTCCGAACCCGCGCCGAGCAGCCCACCCAACCCGTTCAGGCCACCGATGGCGCTATTGCCGGCGATCTGAGCGAGACCCGGCACGTTTTTGCTCAGTTCGGAGAAGTCCTGGCCGCTGAGCTGATTCCTCGCCAGCCCCAGCATCGCCCCCGCACCGCCGATGGCCTGTTCCGGGGTGACGTCGAGCTGCGAGCCCAGGGTATTGAGCAAACCGGCGGCCTTAGGCGCTGCCGCTACGATGCCATCAACATCATCGGCCTCGACACCTTCCTCGTCTTCCTCGCCCTGCATCGCCGAAACCGCTTTGGCCGCATCAACGAGACTGAACTGTGCAAAGGCCGGGCTGGCGGTCAGCGTCGCCAACGAAGCGACAGCCATGAGCGATGCCAGTGCAAAACCGCGTGAAACTTTCATCCAGACATCCTCTTGTGCCATGAAAACCGCTTGGTAACGAGCGGTAAAACTGCCGATTTGACCGGGCATACGCTGGCATGTTCCTCGTCTTGGCTGCTTATTTCGCATTCGCATAAACAGACACTGCAGCGATTCAAAACCAACATAAAAAACTATCAAATCTGACAGTAGGCACAAGAAGAAAACCCCATCAGCATTGGCACTCCAATTACGTAATGGAGTACACAATGATGCAAAGCAAAATTGCGGTGGGTATGTTTGCAATGATGGCGCTGATAGGGAATGTTTATGCGGCAGACATCAACGATTGCCCTAAAGTAAGCGACATCAAATCATCGCCTTATACAAGCAGCGATAAGAATATTCCTGCCCCTTTCAATGAAGGTTACAAATACTCCGCGACCGCCAATGGCAAAACATGGACCGGCGTCACAATGGCTACCAACGATGATTATCTGGCCCCAAAATACGAACTGAAAGCCGAAAGCAATGATGGCTCCATCTGCAGCTACGGCGGCAAAACACTAGTAGAGAACGGCGAGACCGCTGTTCCTTATTTGAAGCTCAAGGCAAGCTAATACCAAGTGACTTTTACTGAGTACACTTTGATCCATATGAAAACGGGCGACCCTTGGGTCGCCCGTTTTTATTTACGCCGCACTAAACAACTTATGCGGATCAATCACAAACTTCTTCGGCACGCCCGCATCGAACTCGCCATAACCCCGTGGCGCGTCATCCAGGCTGATGACTTCCACACCCACGATGTCGGCAATCTTGATGCGGTCCCACATGATCGCCTGCATCAGCTGGCGGTTGTACTTCATCACTGGCGTCTGGCCGGTGTGGAAGCTGTGGGATTTGGCCCAGCCCAGGCCGAAGCGGATGCTCAGGCTGCCCATTTTCGCGGCAGCGTCCACTGCACCCGGATCTTCGGTGACGTACAGGCCAGGAATACCAATTTTGCCAGCGACGCGAACCACGCCCATCAGCGAGTTGAGTACGGTGGCCGGAGCCTCGTGCTTCACGCCGGCATGGCCGTGACCGCGAGCTTCGAAGCCTACGGCATCGACGGCGCAGTCCACTTCCGGTTCGCCCAACAGTGCAGCGATTTGTTCGTGCAGTGGGGTGTCCTGAGACAGGTCGGCGATTTCGAAGCCCTGTGCCTTGGCATGGGCCAGGCGGATCGGGTTGACGTCACCGACGATCACCACCGCAGCGCCCAGCAGGCGAGCGGAAGCGGCAGCCGCCAGGCCAACCGGGCCGGCGCCGGCGATGTACACGGTGCTGCCAGGGCCAACGCCGGCAGTCACTGCGCCGTGGTAACCGGTGGGCAGGATGTCGGAGAGACAGGTCAGGTCACGGATTTTTTCCATGGCCCGGTCGCGATCCGGCAGTTTCAGCAGGTTGAAGTCGGCATAGGGCACAAACGCGTATTCGGCTTGGCCACCGGTCCAGTCACCCATGTCGACATAACCATAGGCACCGCCCGGACGCGCCGGGTTAACGCTCAGGCACACGCCAGTATGTTGCTCTTTGCACGAACGGCAACGGCCACAGGCAACGTTGAAAGGTACCGACACCAAGTCGCCGATCTGCAGGTTCTCGACACCGCTGCCCTTCTCGATCACTTCACCGGTGATCTCGTGGCCCAGCACCAGACCGGTCTGAGCGGTGGTACGACCGCGCACCATGTGCTGATCGGAACCACAGATGTTGGTGGAAACTACGCGCAGGATGACACCGTGCTCGATCTTCCTGCCGCGCGGGTCCTGCATTTTGGGATAGTCGATTTTCTGTACTTCGACCTTGCCAGCGCCGAGATATACCACACCACGATTGCCAGACATGCTTTCACCTCGCTGTTGTTTTTATGTAGCAGTCGCGTTGCCATGGAGCGGCAGCGCGTTGATTGCTCGGGTTTATTGCCTGTGTGTATTTGTGTTGTTTGGGAGGGCCTCTTCGCGAGCAAGCTCGCTCCTACAGGGGTACGCAATCAACTGTAGGAGCGAGCTTGCTCGCGATGGGCTGCGCAGCGGCCCCAAAATCTAAAGAACGACGGTTCTATTGGCGTTGAGGAATACCCTTCGCTCAATGTGATACCCCACCGCCCTGGCCAACGTCAGCCCTTCGATATCCCGCCCTTTGGCGATCAGGTCTTCGGGATAGTGGCTGTGATCCACCGCTTCCACGCCCTGGGCGATGATCGGACCTTCATCCAGATCGTTATTGATGTAGTGCGCCGTGGCGCCGACCAGTTTCACGCCCTTGTTGTAGGCCTGGTGATACGGCTTGGCGCCTTTGAAACCCGGCAGCAGGGAGTGGTGAATGTTGATCGCCTTGCCGTCGAGTTTGCGGCACAACTCCGGTGACAGAACCTGCATGTAACGGGCAAGGATCACCAGTTCGGCGCCGGCCTCTTCGATCACCTGCCAGACCTGACGCTCCTGTGACGGCTTGTCGTTCGGGTCCAGCGGGAAATGGTAGTACGGAATCTGATGCCAGTCGGCCAACGGTTTGAGGTCCGGGTGGTTGGAGACCACGGCAACCACGTCCATCGACAACTGGCCGATGCGCTGGCGGTAGAGCAAGTCGTTGAGGCAGTGATCGGCCTTGGAGACCATGATCACTACTTTGGGCCGGTAGTTCGGCGGGGTCAGCTCGAAGATCATCCCGAAGGCTTCACCACGCTCGGCCAGACCTGCGCGGAAGGCTTGTTCGTCGAAACCGTCGGGCTGACGAAATTCCACGCGAATGAAGAAACGGCCCGAGAGCCGGTCATCGAAGGAATGGTGCTCGGTGACGTAGCAGCCCTGCTCGAACAGAAAGCGGGTCACCACATCCACGGTGCCGAGGACGCTGGGGCAGTCGGCGGTCAGAATCCATGTGTCTGGGGCGCGGCTCATAGTGGTGTTTCTCCTCTGATCGTTCCCACGCTCTGCGTGGGAATGCCGCCATGGACGCTCTGCGTCCGCTCTTGGGACGCGGAGCGTCCCGGGATGCATTCCCACGCAGAGCGTGGGAACGATCATTACGATCAATCTCAAGCCTGAACGCTAAGCCCGTACTCGGCCGACGCATCCTGCAACCACAACCACCAGTAATCCGAGAAACTGCGGCGAATCAGCAGTTCCCAGGTGTCTTCGGCGGTATGACGGATCACCAGTTGCGACTTGGCGAACACCGTGCCGACAGCCTTGCCCACCGGGAAGTTGTTGGGGTGCACGTCGTAGCTGGTGGATTTCATCAGCACCTGACGCACGTTCGGGCCGCTGAGTTCGAGGAGCTGCTGGCCACCGCTGACGTTGACGATCTGGATGTGCAGGTCGCCCAGCGCTTCACGGAGTTTTTTCTCGGCGGCGAATTCTTCACCGGTCGGCACGATCAGCAGCCATTCATCCGGCCCCATCCATTGCAGGCTGGTTTCGCCTTTGACGATAACAGTCAGTGCACCCGGCAATTCGATGCCAAGCGCCTTGTGCACACCGGCTGCGAAAGCTGCATCGTGGCCATCGCCACGGATGGTCAGGTGACCAAGGAATTTTTTCTCGCGCACGGTCACGCCGGCGTTCTTGCGACCCTTGCCCACCAGGCTGGCGAGGTCTGCGTGATGCAGCGACGACTCGGCCTTGGCCCCGGTGGTTGGGCGTTGTTGGTAAACGTTGGCTGCGGTCATAAAGCACCTGTCTTGAATTGATCGTTCCCACGCTCTGCGTGGGAATGCCGCCATGGACGCTCTGCGTCCGCTCTTGGGACGCTCTGCGTCCCGGGATGCATTCCCACGCAGAGCGTGGGAACGATCGACTTACACGTTCTGGCGATCGCCTTTCGGATCGAAGAACACCGAAGAAACGATTTCCGCCTCGATCACGCTGCCGTCGGCCAGCGGTGCGAACACCCGCTCACCCATGCGCTTCAAGCCGCCTTTCACCACGCCCATGGCAAACGAATAGCCAAGGGAGTTGTGCAGGTAACTGGAAGTCACGTGACCCACCATGGTCATCGGGATGGTTTGCTTGGTGTTGAACACCAGTTGCGCACCTTCGGGCAGCCATTTGGTCGGATCGATCGGCTTCAGGCCAACCAGCTGCTTGCGCTGATCACGCACACAGTCTTCGCGGTTCATGCCACGCCAGCCGATCCACGAGAACGGTTTGGTGCGACCGACACACCAGCCCATGTTCAGGTCGTCCGGGGTCATCGAGCTGTCAGTGTCCTGACCGACGATGATGAAGCCCTTCTCGGCCCGCAGTACGTGCATGGTTTCAGTGCCGTACGGAGTCAGGTTGTACTGCTTGCCGGCCTCGACGATCTTCTCGAGCACGCCCATGGCGTAGTCGGCCTGCACGTTGACTTCGTACGACAGCTCACCGGTAAACGAAATCCGGAAAATCCGCGCCGGCACACCGCCGACCAGCGCTTCTTTCCAGGTCATGAACGGGAAGGCTTCGCTGCTCAGGTCGGCGTCGGTGACTTCGCTGAGCAGCTTGCGGCTGTTCGGCCCCGACAGGGTCATGGTTGCCCAGTGATCCGTCACGGACGTGAAGTACACCTTCAGGTCTGGCCATTCGGTCTGATGGTAGATTTCCAGCCATTGCAGCACGCGCGCAGCGCCGCCGGTGGTGGTGGTCATCACGAAATGGTTGTCGGCCAGGCATGCCGTCACGCCGTCGTCGAACACCATGCCGTCTTCTTTACACATCAGGCCATAACGGGCCTTGCCCACGTCGAGCTTGGTCCAGGCGTTGGTGTAGATGCGGTTGAGGAACTCGCGGGAATCCGGGCCCTGGATGTCGATCTTGCCCAGGGTCGAAGCGTCCAGCAGGCCGACGCTGTCGCGCACGGCTTTACATTCGCGTTTGACGGCGGCATGCAGGTCTTCACCGTTTTTCGGGAAGTACCAAGGACGTTTCCACTGACCGACGTCTTCGAACTCGGCACCGTTTTTCACATGCCAGGCGTGCAGCGCGGTGTAGCGCACCGGCTCGAAGATGTGCCCACAGTGACGACCGGCCACGGCGCCGAAGGTGACCGGCGTGTAGTTCGGACGGAACATGGTGGTGCCCATCTGCGGGATGGTCACGTTCAGCGAACGGGCGGCAATGGCCAGGCCGTTGACGTTGCCGAGCTTGCCCTGATCGGTGCCGAAGCCCAGTGCGGTGTAGCGTTTGACGTGCTCGACCGACTCGAAGCCTTCGCGGGTCGCCAGTTCGATGGCGGCCGCGGTGACGTCGTTCTGCAGGTCGACGAATTGCTTCGGCGCACGGGCAGTGGCTTTTTCGTGAGGCACCTGGAACAACGCCAGCGTCGGCTCTTCCAGACGGCTCAGGGCTTTGGGCAGTGCGCCTTCGACCACGCTGAAACCGGCTTCGCTGGCCGCGCGAGCACCGCCTTCAAAACCATCGGCCAACGAATCGCCGAGGCCATAAACGCCGTTGATGCCACCGACGCACACGCGTTTCTGCGGTGCTTCGCCCGGTACGAAACCGAGGATGTCTTCACGCCAGATCGGCTTGCCGCCCAAGTGCGACGCCAGGTGAACCACCGGGCTGTAACCGCCGGAACTGGCAATCAGGTCGCAATCGAGCCATTCGCCAGGGCTGGTCACGGTGTGGGCTTTTACGTCAATCGCGGCAACACGGGCAGCGGTCACGCGCTTGCTGCCACGAGCCTCGATCACGGCGCTGCCGGTCAGGATGCGGATGCCTTTGGCGCGCGCTTCTTCCACCAGCGCACCGCGAGGGTTGCTGCGGGCATCGGCGATGGCCACCACTTGCAGGCTGGCGTCGAGCCAGTCCAGGGCAACGCGGTAGGCGTGGTCGTTGTTGGTCGACAGCACCAGTTTCTTGCCCGGTGCCACGCCGTAGCGACGTACGTAAGTCGACACAGCGCCGGCGAGCATGTTGCCCGGCACGTCGTTGTTGCCGTAAACCAGTGGACGCTCGTGGCTGCCTGTCGCCAGCACCACACGCTTGGCGCGGACACGGTGGATGCGCTGACGCACCTGGCCGATCGGGGCGCGGTCGCCGAGGTGATCGGTGAGGCGCTCGTGGATGGTCAGGAAGTTATGGTCGTGGTAACCGTTGACCGTGGCGCGCGGCAACAGCAGCACGTCCGGGGTGTTTTTCAGCTCGGCGATGACGCTGGCAACCCACTCGGTGGCAGGCTTGCCGTCTAGGCTTTCGCGGGAGTCGAGCAGACTGCCGCCGAACTCTTCCTGCTCATCGGCCAGGATCACACGGGCACCGCTGCGGGCAGCCGCCAGTGCAGCCGCCAGACCCGCAGGGCCAGCGCCGACGATCAGCACGTCGCAGTGCTGGTTCATGTAGTCGTAGGTGTCCGGATCGTTCTCGGTTGGCGAACGGCCAAGACCTGCAGCCTTACGAATGTACTTCTCGTAAGTCATCCAGAACGATTGCGGATACATGAAAGTTTTGTAGTAGAAGCCCGGCGGCATCAGCTTGCCGCCGACCTTGCCGAGAATCCCCATCATGTCGTTGTTCACGCTCGGCCAGCCGTTGGTGCTGGTGGCGACCAGGCCTTGATACAGCGCTTGTTGCGTGGCGCGTACGTTCGGGATCTGCGTGGCTTCGGTCGCACCGATCTGCAGCACGGCATTCGGCTCCTCGGCACCGGCGGCGAAGATGCCGCGCGGGCGCGAGTACTTGAAGCTGCGGCCGATGATGTCGACACCGTTGGCCAGCAATGCAGCGGCCAGGGAATCGCCTTCAAAGCCTTTGTAGACCTGGCCGTTGAAGGTGAAGCTCAACACTTTGTTACGGTCGATGCGTCCGCCGTTGGACAGGCGATTGATCTGGCTCATACCTTCTCTCCCAGAGCCGTGGCGGCCGCTTTCGGGCTGTCGGTCTTGTCGGTGAACTGCGGCTTGGCGCCGATCTTGTAGGTTTCGAGAATCTCGTAGGTCACGGTGTCACGGGTGACGTTGAAGTACTGACGGCAACCGGCGACGTGATCCCACAGTTCGTGGTGCAGACCGCGAGGGTTATCGCGGAAGAACATGTAATCGCCCCACTCCTCGTCGGTGCAGCTGTTCGGATCCAGTGGACGCGGGATGTGCGCCTGGCCGGATGCATGGAATTCCTCTTCGGAGCGCAGTTCGCCACAGTGAGGACAGAAGATATGCAACATAGGGATTTCTCCTGTTAGTGGGCGACTGCTGCAGCGCCGTGTTCGTCGATCAACGCACCGCTGTGGAAGCGGTCGATGGAAAATGGTGCAGCCAATGGGTGCATTTCACCCTTGGCCAGGCTGGCGGCAAACACGTTGCCCGAGCCAGGTGTGGCCTTGAAGCCACCGGTGCCCCAACCGCAGTTGAAGAACATGTTTGGTACCGGAGTCTTCGAGATGATCGGGCAGGCATCCGGCGTGGTGTCGACGATGCCGCCCCACTGACGATTCATGCGTACGCGCGACAGCACCGGGAACATCTCGACGATGGCCTGGATGGTGTGCTCGATCACCGGGTACGAGCCACGCTGGCCGTAGCCGTTGTAGCCGTCGATACCGGCGCCGATCACCAGGTCGCCCTTGTCGGACTGGCTGATGTAACCGTGCACGGCGTTGGACATGATCACGCTGTCGATAATCGGCTTGATCGGCTCGGACACCAGCGCTTGCAGCGGGTGCGATTCGATCGGCAGACGGAAACCGGCGAGTTTGGCCATGTGCCCGGAGTTACCGGCAGTCACCACACCGACGCGCTTGGCGCCGATGAAGCCCTTGTTGGTTTCAACACCGATGCACACACCGTTTTCCTTGCGGAAGCCGATCACTTCGGTCTGTTGGATCAGGTCCACGCCCAAGGCGTCGGCGGCGCGGGCAAAGCCCCACGCCACGGCATCGTGACGGGCCACGCCGCCGCGACGCTGGACGGTGGCGCCCATCACCGGGTAGCGGGTGTTCTTGGAGCAGTCGAGATACGGAATCTCGTCCGCCACTTGCTTGGCATCGAGCAGTTCACCATCGACGCCGTTGAGGCGGTTGGCGCTGACCCGACGCTCGGAATCACGAATGTCCTGCAGGGTGTGGCACAGGTTGTAGACGCCACGCTGGGAGAACATCACGTTGTAGTTCAGGTCCTGGGACAGGCCTTCCCACAATTTCATCGCGTGTTCGTACAGGTGGGCCGATTCGTCCCACAGGTAGTTGGAGCGCACGATGGTGGTGTTGCGCGCGGTGTTACCGCCGCCCAGCCAGCCTTTCTCGACCACGGCCACGTTGGTGATGCCGTGTTCCTTGGCCAGGTAGTAGGCGGTCGCCAGACCGTGCCCGCCACCGCCAACGATGACCACGTCGTAGACCTTTTTCGGGGTCGGCGTGCGCCACATGCGCTGCCAGTTTTCATGGTGGCTGAGGGAGTGTTTGAAGAGGCCGAAGCCCGAATAGCGTTGCATAGTCATTTACTCCAAAACCGCGCTCAGCGATAAACCGGGAAGTCCGCGCACAGGGCTGCCACATGCTTGGCGACATTGGCCTCGACATCGGCGTCGCCGAGGTTGTCGAGGATGTCGCAGATCCAGCCAGCCAGCTCAACACACTGGGTAACCTTGAAGCCGCGAGTGGTCACCGCCGGGGTGCCGATACGCAGGCCGGAGGTCACGAACGGCGACTGTGGATCGTTCGGGACAGCGTTCTTGTTCACGGTGATGTGGGCGCGACCGAGTGCTGCGTCCGCCTCTTTGCCGGTGAGACCCTGACGGATCAGGCTGACCAGGAACAGGTGGTTATCGGTACCGCCGGACACTACATCGTAGCCGCGTTTGATAAATACGCCGGCCATGGCCTGGGCGTTGTCGATCACTTGTTGCTGATAAGCCTTGAAGCCAGGCTCCAGTGCTTCCTTGAAGCACACGGCTTTGCCGGCGATGATGTGCATCAGCGGGCCGCCCTGGGCGCCCGGGAACACCGCGGCGTTGAGCCTCTTCTCGATTTCTTCGTTGGCCTTGGCCAGGATCAGGCCGCCACGTGGACCGCGCAGGGTCTTGTGGGTAGTGGTGGTGACCACGTCGGCGTACGGCAGCGGGTTCGGGTACAGACCGGCAGCGACCAGACCGGCAACGTGGGCCATGTCGACGAACAGCAGGGCACCGACCTTGTCGGCGATCTGGCGGAAACGCGGGAAGTCGAGGGTCTTGGAGTAAGCCGAGAAACCGGCGACGATCATTTTCGGTTTGCATTCAACAGCCAGGCGTTCGACTTCATCGTAGTCAATCAAGCCGGTTTTGGTGTCGATGCCGTACTGCACCGCGTTGTACAGCTTGCCCGAGGACGACACTTTGGCGCCGTGGGTCAAGTGGCCGCCGTGGGCCAGGCTCATGCCCAGAATGGTGTCGCCGGCTTGCAGCAGGGCCAGGTAAACGGCGCTGTTGGCCGAAGAACCGGAATGCGGCTGCACGTTGGCGTAATCGGCACCGAACAATTGCTTGGCGCGTTCGATGGCCAGGGCTTCGACCTTGTCGACGTGCTCGCAGCCACCGTAGTAGCGCTTGCCCGGATAGCCTTCGGCGTATTTGTTGGTCAGGCCGCTGCCTTGCGCTTCCATCACGCGTTTGCTGGTGTAGTTTTCCGACGCGATCAGCTCGATGTGATCTTCCTGGCGTTGCTCCTCGGCATTCATCGCCGCCAGCAGTGCATCGTCGTAACCCTGGATCTGGTCTTGCTTGCTGAACATCGCGTCTCTCCCAGCGGCGGCGGTGCGCCTTTCGTCTCGGTGAGGCACTGGCGTTTCGGCAGTGCCCTTTGATAGCGATGGTATGACCGGCGCAGACAGGCCAAATGCCTATGGACGCCACGCAAAGGTGCGTTTACGACATAACTCGCGAGAGCGCCCCTGCAGGAGCTCATGTGATCAGGTGGCGCAGAGCCAGAAGTGCGAGGAAATGCGCGGGATAGAGCGCGTAGGCCCAGCGGCGCATCGGCGGTGGCTGGATACCTTGGGCGTGTCGCAATAGCAGCAGGCCTGCTAACGGCGCAATCAGACAAGCGGCAATGCCGAAGATCGCCGCGCCGCTGCCGAACCGGGCGGCGCAATACAGCACCTGCCACTGATTGGCTGCCAGGCACACCAGCCCCGGCAACAGGCTGAAATACCAGGGCCGGTGGATCACCAGCAACATCGCCAGCGGCAACAGCACGCCGAAGAAACCGAACATCAGTCGTTGCGGGAATAATGCCGCCAACACCAAGGCACCCATCGCTAACAGTCGCGATTGCGGCGTCCCGTGCTGCCAGCCACGAGCCACCAACAACCCCAGCACCAACGTAGGCAACACGTTTAGGGTGTTGTGATCAGGGATGTACATCCGATACGGAATTTCGCTCAGGGCACTGAATAGCAACAACCAACCGAGGTAGCGCCACTGGCCGTCGGTCGTCACTGCGCGGGTACGCGACAGGTTCGCCGCCATCGCCAGACAGAACCACGGAAACGCCAGCCTGCCCGGAACATAAAGGAAATCGACGGAATAACCGACATATCGAAGGTGATCGAGCACCATGCTCAGCAGCGCCAGCCACTTGAGCAGATCCAGTGCACCGTCCCTCTGCGTCATGTGCATAATTGCCCGGCGTCCTTGTAATTTTCTGACAGTGACATCCCGTGTGCTCCCCGGACGATCTTCGGTAAAGTGCGCACCATCATTGACCAACGAAGCGCCACAAGCGCCTCGATCACGGAAGCAGGCCATGACCGACAAGAGCCAACAATTCGCCAGCGACAACTATTCCGGTATCTGCCCTGAAGCCTGGGCCGCCATGGAACAGGCCAACCACGGCCACCAGCGCGCTTACGGCGACGATGAATGGACCGCACGCGCGTCCGATCAATTTCGCAAACTGTTCGAAACCGACTGCGAAGTATTCTTCGCCTTCAACGGTACCGCAGCCAACTCCCTGGCCCTGTCGTCGCTGTGCCAGAGTTACCACAGCGTGATCTGCTCGGAAACTGCCCACGTCGAAACCGACGAATGCGGCGCGCCGGAGTTTTTCTCCAACGGTTCCAAGTTGCTCATCGCCCGCACCGAAAACGGCAAGCTGACCCCTGAATCGATCCGCGAAATCGCCCTCAAGCGCCAGGACATCCACTACCCGAAACCACGTGTCGTCACCCTGACCCAGGCCACCGAAGTCGGCAGCGTGTACACACCGGAAGAAATCCGCGCCATCAGCGTCACCTGCAAGGAACTGGGCTTGAACCTGCACATGGACGGCGCCCGTTTCTCCAACGCCTGCGCGTACCTGGGCTGCTCGCCAGCCGACCTGACCTGGAAGGCCGGCGTCGACGTGCTGTGCTTCGGCGGCACGAAAAACGGCATGGCGGTGGGCGAAGCGATCCTGTTCTTCAACCACAAACTGGCCGAAGACTTCGACTATCGCTGCAAACAGGCCGGTCAACTGGCCTCGAAAATGCGCTTCCTCTCCGCCCCCTGGGTCGGGATTCTGGAAAACGACGCCTGGCTCAAATATGCCCGCCACGCCAACCACTGCGCGCAGTTGCTGGCCGAACTGGTGAGCGACATTCCTGGCGTGGAACTGATGTTCCCGGTGCAGGCCAATGGCGTGTTCCTGCAACTGTCGGAGCCGGCCATCGCCGCGCTGACGGCCAAGGGCTGGCGCTTCTACACCTTCATCGGCAACGGCGGCGCGCGATTCATGTGTTCGTGGGACACCGAAGAAGAACGCGTGCGGGAACTGGCGGCGGATATTCGGGAAGTGATGGCAGCCTGACGCCCCCACCGATCGTTCCCACGCTCTGCGTGGGAATGCCTCATGGGACGCTCCGCGTTCCCGCCTCAACGCCGACGCAATGCCCAGCACCGCAGTGACGCAGAGCGTCCCGAGCTGCATTCCCACGCAGAGCGTGGGAACGATCACCATGACGCATCGCAATTTCTTACTCACTCTGCGGCGCTATCCTCTAGCCCCCCTTACGCAACCCCGCTCACCCTAGTCATTCCCCCGCAAAGGAATGCATCCATGGGTCGAAGCCGCTACACCATCACCGAACCCGACAAACCCCATTTCCTGACCTGCACAATCATGGAATGGCTGCCGCTGTTCATCCGCCCCTACATTGTCGATCACCTGCTCAACTGCTGGCGCCACCAACAAACTCATCAGAACCTGCAGCTGTATGGCTATGTGATTCTGGAAAATCATTTGCACTTCGTCGCCGAAGCTCCAGACCTGGGCAAATGCCTCAGCCAGTTCAAATCCTTCACCGCCCGTCAAATCATCGATGACCTGCAAAGCAAAGGTGCCGAACGCGCCTTGCAACGACTGCGCTTCAGCAAACGGGCTCATAAGAAGGATCGGGTTTATCAGCTGTGGCAAGAAGGCTCGCACGCGGAAATGGTGTACAGCGAAACGGTGATGCGCCAAAAGCTCGATTACATCCATTACAACCCGGTGAAACGGGGCTACGTGGATTTGCCAGAGCATTGGCGCTATTCCAGCGCGAGAAACTACGCAGGGATGGAGGGACTGATCGATATCCAGCGTTGGTGCTGAGCCCCCCATCTGATCGTTCCCACGCTCTGCGTGGGAATGCAGCCCGTGACGCTCCGCGTCACTATGGCACCGGGCACTAGCGGTGAAGCAGGAACGCGGAGCGTCCCGAGAGGCGTTCCCACGCAGAGCGTGGGAACGATCACGCCCTGAAAGACTTCGTCTACATTGATTGACGAGCGTTTCGATCCGCTCAGATAACAATCAGGAGCGTACGCATGTCATTACAAGGCAAAACCCTGTTCATCACCGGCGCCAGTCGCGGGATCGGTCGTGAGATTGCGCTGCGGGCTGCGCGGGATGGGGCCAATATCGTGATTGCCGCGAAAAGCGCCGCCCCTCACCCCAAACTGCCCGGCACGATCTTCAGCGTGGCGGCGGAAGTCGAAGCCGCGGGTGGCAAGGCGCTGGCCCTGGAGGTGGATGTGCGCGATGAAGCCATCGTGCGCCAGGCCATGGCTGACGCCAGCGAGCATTTCGGCGGCATCGACGCACTGGTCAACAATGCCGGGGCGATCAAGCTGACAGGGGTGCAGCACATCGAACTCAAGCGCTTCGACCTGATGCACCAGATCAACACCCGTGCCGTGCTGCTGTGCAGCCAGGTCGCCCTGCCCTATCTGAAAAAAACCGGCGGCCACATCCTCAACCTGTCGCCACCGCTGAACCTGGCCCCCAAGTGGTTCGCCCAATACAGCCCCTACACGGTGACCAAGTACGGCATGAGCATGCTGACCCTGGGCATGAGCGAGGAATTCGCCGCCTACGGCATCAGCGTCAACTCCCTATGGCCGCAGACCATGATCGCCACGGCTGCCATCGAATTTCAGCTGGGGTCGCGCGAGTCGTTCAAGCATGCCCGCACACCGGCGATCATGGCGGAGGCCGCCCACGTCATTCTCGACAGCAGTGGCCGAAGCATTACCGGTCGGTTGCTGATCGATGAGGAAATTCTGCGCGAACAGGGTGTAACCGAGTTTGATCACTATCGGTTTGAGCCGGACAGCGACGCGCCGCTGATACCGGATCTGTTCATTGATTGATCTACCCATGCCCCGCAGGAGCTGCCGAAGGCTGCTCCTGCAGAGGTGATTGAGCGATCATCGAGCGATCAATACTCGATCCGCACGTCACCCTTCGGCACGCTGCAGCACGACAGGATGAACCCTTCGGCTTCGTCTTCCTCGGTAATCCCGCCGTTGTGTTCCATTTCCACTTCGCCGGCAAGCTTCATCACCTTGCAGGTGCCGCAGATGCCCATGCCGCAGGCCTTGGGAATCATCAGGCCCAGTTTGGCGGCAGCAGCGTGGACGGTTTCGCCCGGGGCCACGCGGATGCTCTTGCCGGAGGCGGTGAACTCCACTTGGTGCAGGTCGGCGGCGTCGATTGCGGGAGCGTCGGCCGCTTGTTCAGCGTGCTCCTCTGCATCGGCGATAGCCTCTGGCGGTGTGGCGCCGAAGGACTCTTCGTGGTAGTGCTTCATATTGAAGCCAGCGTTCTCGAGCAAGCGCTTGACCGCGTTCATGTAGGGCGTCGGGCCGCAGCAGAACACTTCCCGCTCAAGGAAGTCCGGGACCATCAGTTCGAGCATCTTGTGGTTGAGATAACCGCGGTAGCCGGCCCACGGCTCACCGAAACCATGCTTCTCGCAGATCAGGTGCAGGCTGAAGTTTTCGATCCGCGCCGCCATGTGCTCCAGCTCGCGGTGATAAATGATGTCTTTGGGCGAGCGGGCGCTATGGATGAACGCCATATCGACATTGCCGTTGGTATCGAAGAACCAGCGCGCCATGGACATCACCGGGGTGATGCCCACGCCGCCGCTGAGGTACAGCACTTTCGGGTTCGGAAAGTCGATGGCGTTGAACAGCCCGACCGGGCCGTGCACCGCCAGTTCGTAGCCTTCATGCAGGGTGTCATGCAACCAGTTCGAGACCTTGCCGCCCGGCACGCGCTTGATGGTCACCGAAAAGCTGTATGGCACCGACGGCGAACTGGAAATGGTGTAGGAGCGCATGATCGGCACGCCGTCGATCTCCAGCTCCAGGGTCACGAACTGCCCGGGCTTGAAGAAGAACATGATCGGCTGGTCGGCCATAAAGCAGAAGGTGCGCACATCCCAGGTTTCCTGGATGACTTTGACGCAACGGACAATGTGTCGACCATTGGCCCAGGTCTGGGTGGTTACCGGGTTCAGGAAGTTATTGGACATGCTGATCTCCACGGCCGACTACCGGCCTTTATGTTGGCGATTCTGCGTATAGCGCAGCCCCGCCATTTACCTATCTGCGACATTCACATACTTATCGCGACCAGCCCCCAATTACCGGGGGTTGCGCGTCGGGAACAGATTGGGCCATGTCGCCCATGGATAAGGTTCTGGTGCGCGCCGGCCCCACACTCGCCCCATACCAAGACACAACCTTTACACCTTGCGTAGCAAACCTGATCAGCCACTTTCGCGGCCACGCAGATGGCCTTGAGGAAACACATGATGGACGTCACCACTACCCTGAGCCTGGGCGATCCACTGGAACCCGCACGCAAGGCCACCGCGCAGATGCTGCAAGAGCGCGAGCGCACTTTTTCGCTGCCGCAGCCGTTTTACTCCGATGAGCGGCTGTTTGATATCGACATGCAGGAAATCTTCCAGAAAGAGTGGTTGATCGCTGGCATGACCTGCGAGATCCCGACCAAGGGCAACTACCTGACCCTGCAAGTCGGCAAGAACCCGATCATCGTGATTCGCGGCGCCGACGGTGTGGTGCATGCGTTCCACAACGTCTGCCGCCACCGCGGTTCGCGGCTGTGCACCAGTGAAAAAGGCAAGGTCGCCAAACTGGTCTGCCACTACCACCAGTGGACGTACGAGCTGGACGGTCGCCTGCTGTTCGCCGGCACCGAAATGGGCGCCGACTTCGACATGAAGCAATACGGCCTCAAACCGGTGAATGTGAAAACCGCCGGCGGCTACATCTTCATCAGCCTGGCGGAAAACCCGCCGGCCATCGATGACTTCCTGTCGACGCTCAGCCATTACATGGAACCGTACGACATGGAGAACACCAAGGTGGCGGTGCAAACCACCTTGATGGAAAAGGCCAACTGGAAACTGGTGCTGGAAAACAACCGCGAGTGCTACCACTGCGGCGGTTCACACCCGGAATTGCTGAAAACCCTGCTCGAATGGGACGACGTCACCGACCCTCGTGCCGACCAGGCCTTCAAGGACCACGTAGCCGCCTCCGCCGCTGCCTGGGAAGCCGAGAAGATCCCTTACGCCCACGCCAGTTTCGGCCTGCGTAACCGTATCGTGCGCATGCCGCTGCTCAAGGGCACCGTGTCGATGACCATGGACGGCAAACAGGGCTGCGCCAAACTGATGGGCCGGATCAAGAACCCGGATCTGGGCTCGATGCGCATCCTGCACCTGCCGCACTCGTGGAACCACTGCATGGGCGACCACATCATCGTGTTCACCGTGTGGCCGATCAGCGCCCAGGAAACCATGGTCACCACCAAGTGGATCGTGCACAAGGACGCGGTCGAAGGCGTGGACTACGACGTGGAGCGCATGCGCCAGGTCTGGGACGCCACCAACGACCAGGACCGTCGCCTGGCCGAAGAGAACCAGCGCGGGATCAACTCCACCGCGTACCAGCCAGGGCCTTACTCCAAGACCTATGAGTTCGGTGTGGTGAACTTCGTGGACTGGTACAGCGAGCGGATGCTGAACAACCTCGGGGCCGAGCCTGCGCCTTACCTCAAAGGCGTTCCTGTCCAAGGCTGACCTGTCACTCTGATTGATCGTTCCCATGCGCAGCAAAGGAATGCCTCAACGGACGCTCTGCGTTCGGCTCTTGGGACGCGGAGCGTCCCGGGCTGCATTCCTTTGCTGCGCGTGGGAACGATCATTGGGCTGAAGACCACCGCTCCGACCCATCCTCGCCAATAAACGTCTCTTCGATGTTCTCCCCCACCAGCCGCACCTTCACATAACCATTCAATACCCGATCCGGGTATGCCTCATCCCGCGCATTTTGCGTTTCCGACCACAGCACCCGCGAATGCCCGTTCAACTCACTGGCATTGCCGTAGGGAATCGCCCCGTGCCCGGCGCAACGCGCATGCAAGCCACCCTGAGCGGCGTAGCAAATGCCGTTGTGCAAATGCCCCCAATACCAGTAATCCGGCTCACGCCCCAAGGCATCACACACCGGCTGATACAACGCCGTCTTGTTGTGCCCGGATATGTCGAAGCCCTGGTGATGACTGAGCACCATGATTTTCTTGCGTCGCGGCAGGCCTTTCATCCAGTCGATCTGCTGCTTGTTCAGCGCACCGTCCATGTACAGATTCATCGGATCGGAGGCATAAGCCGTATCGAGCCCGATCACCAGCCAGTCATCGTTGTACAACGCAAAATAGCTGGTGCCCTGCTGCGCCGGAAAGCGCTTGGCCAGCTCTTTGAAATAGCCATGGGCGCCGCTGTACATCTCGTGGTTGGAGTTGAGGGTGAATGAGCCGTGCTTGCCCATGGGCCAACCGGCCATGTCGACGTCTTCCTGGGAGCGGGTGCCCGCGTAATAGACGTCCCCCAGGTGAATGGTGAAATCGGCCTGGGCCAGTTGCATCTGGTTGGCCACCGCCACTGCCGGCGCATGGCTGTCGAACGGCCCGGTGCCCCAGTCGCCGGCGATGGCCAGGGTCACGTCACTGTCCATGCGCATCAGCGCCGGGTGAGTGGCGAAGGGGGCGTGATGCCGCAGGTTCTCGATCCACTTGAGCAGCGCCTCGCTCCACAGCAGATCCAGCAGCTCCCATTTGCGACAACCCAGCAGGCTGCCATCCTTGAGCACCCGGGTTTGCAGTTCGTCTACCGATTGCGGCAAGGGAGTGGCGTTACCGATATGCAGGATCGACAAGCCATGGGCCAACTCCCACGGCACACTCGGCTGATCGTCAGGCATGTCGCCATGCTTGAGCACGTAATGCGCCTGATCATGCCCCCGCTGCAGCAGCGCGACGATGGCCTGGTACTCCTCCGGTTCAAGCTCGCTGACGAGCTTCTTCCAGGCCATTTCCAGGCGGGTGACCAAGCCATGCAGGCGTAGCTTGACCTTGACGTACTCGTGTTCCCAATGACTGACCAATGACATGTCGCCTTCCTCCATCCGTAGTGGAATCACAGGGTTTTCATGAACTCGATGAGCGCCCGCTTATCGAGTTCCGACAGCTGCGTGCCGTACAGGTGGCCACCGTTGTGGTTGCCCTCCAGACGCGTGTCGTACTTGAAGTCCGCCGAGGCTTTCACTTGTTCGCCGCTGGTGATGAAGCCGACCTTGTCCTTGTCGTAAATGTCGGAGCCGGTGAAGAACACCTGCGGCCGCAGTTCCGGTGGTTGCAGCAAGTCCCACAAGGTCGGCACCGAACCATTGTGCAAGTACGGCGCGCGCAACCAGATGCCGTCGGTGGGCGTGTTGCTGTAGCTCTGGGTCTTGCGGTAGGCGCCAAAGTCGAACGGCGATTTCTTGAAGCCATGGAAAGCCGTCACCAATCCGGTGGTGAACGAGTTCAGCCGATGGGGATCGGTGCCCAGTTCATCAATGCTGGTGGTGACCTGACCGGTGTCGGTGCGGCCGAAGTCATGGCAACCGGCGCAGTTTTTTTCCCAGACCGGCCTGCCTTTGGCAGCCTTGGTCTGATCCAGCGCGAACGGCCAGGCCGGTGCCTTGTGGCCGAGCAACCAATTGGTCACCCGGTTGAAACTGGCCGGCAGCACCGATTCGGGCGTCGCGCCCACGGCCATGGCCGCCGCGTAGTTGCGCTCGTGGATATCGTTGTTGTTGCCGTCCCAGTGCAGGTACAGCGATTCTCGGGGTTTCTGATTCCAGACTTGCGGCAAGTCGACGGTGCCGATGGTCGAGTCATCCGGAAAGCCGAACACCACCATTTTCGTCGGGTTGAAGGTGTCGGTGCGCCCCGGCCCCTGCGGTGCGCGCAGTCGTTGCCAGGCATAGGCCTGCTTCTGCTTGACCAGTGCGCTGGTGGCCATCGGAATGATCACGTAGCGGTTATACAAACGCTCGAAAAACCCGAGCTGGAACTTGCTGTTGATCGCCGTCATCACCGCGTCAGGGGTGAAATTCGGATCGCTGGCGCAGTTGTAGGCGAACCACTGGAAGGCCTGCAGTTGCAGGGTATTGGCGGGCGCGGTGGCCACCGGGATGGCGACGTCGCTGCCATTGGCCCGGTAGGAACCGGTGTGGCACAGGGCGCAGTTGGGCTCCACGGTCGGGTAGCCGATCTGCCGCTTGGCCATACCGATCGGCAGGTCCTTACCGTTCTCGTAGAGGAAACCGAAGACTTCGTAGCCGCCGGGTTTCGGCAGTTTCTCCGGGCACATCTGCGGCAATACGGCGAACAGGTAATAGGGGATCCGCGCTTCGATGCCCAGGCCGATGGCGGCGTATTTGTAGTGGTCTTCATCGGAAGCGTATTGCTCGGCCGGCACCTCACGCAGCATCTGGTACCAGGTTTCGTAGCCGATAAAGCCCAGCGCCAGCACCACGACCAGCGTGGCGACCTTGAAACTGTGCCGCTGCCAGCGTCGCGCCCACGCTGCGCGCCACTCACGCCAACCGTCGCGAAGTAGCGCGAAAGGCCGATTGGCCGGTGAGCTGCCCAGGTACAGCAGAATCCCGAGGATCAGGAACATGCTCAGATCGCCCATCAGCATCGGCACGAACACCTGGGCCTGGTTGCTGGTGTTGATCAAGTAGATCCAGAACGCCACGGCGACCAGCCGCGACAACACGCACAGCCACGAATGCACCACGTATTTGGGCGCGTTGAAGCCTGACGGCATGTAAAAAAGGCTGATCCCCACCAGCAACATGCCGGCGTTCTCCAGCCAAGGATCGGAGAGTTGGGGTGGCATTCCGAGCATCGAGGTCAGCAACGCCGGCGCGAACAGCGCCGGAATCGCGAAGACCATGTTCATCACAATGCCTATCCAGATGAAGCGTTGAAACCAGCGGATGTAACTGTCCATATTTTTCCCCAGATCCAGATCGTTCCCACGCTCCGCGTGGGAATGCCGCCATGGACGCTCCGCGTCCGCTTGTGTGACGCAGAGCGTCACGGGATGCATTCCCACGCGGAGCGTGGGAACGATCACCTACGATCACCTAGCCGAGAGCGGTTTTCTCCAGATGCTCCAGGATGATCGGGTACACATCGATCACCGCATTCTTGCCAAACATGCAGTCGATATGCCCGTAACCCGGCACCACATGCCGGCTGTAGCGCTCCGGCCCATGGACTTTGCACACGCGCTCATAGGTCTTGAGCGTGCTTTCGGGCAAGTAGCACTGGTTGTCTTCGCCGCTGATGAAGCAGATCGGCATGGTCAGCCGGTCGAAGTGCGGCATGTAGACGTCCTGGCCCTTGAAGTCCACCAGATGGCCTTTGCGCAGGATCAGCGCCAGGTGCTCGAAAGTCTGCATGTTCGACTCGCCGAACAGCTCGTGCAGGTTGTCGTGCAGGGTTTCGTTGAGCGTGTCGTGGCGGTACAGCGACGCGTACATGAAGGTGATGCGATGGCACACCGGATTGGTGCAGTAGCCCTGAGCCTCAATGCGGGCGTAGATGTTGAGGGCCTTGTCGTAGAGTTTGTTGAACCAGCTCTCCTTGTTGTCGGCATACGCGGTGAGGGATTTGATGCCGATGGCGTCGAGCATCCCCGGCAGATGCAGACCAGCCTTGAGTCCCGTTGCCGTGGCGACCACCGTGTCCGCGGCAATCTGCGAACAGACCACCGAACGCACGCCCTGCAACCCGGCCAGCAGCGACATGAAGAAGGTCGTCGCGCCGTAACAATGCACCACGCACTGCACGTCAGCGGCGAGGGTTGCCTGCTGGATATGCTCGATGGCGGCCTTGAAGTCGTACTGGGCAATCTGGTCGCCGTTCCATTCGTGTTTGCTGGCCGGCAGCAGGATGCTGACCCGGAAATCCAGCAGCCAGACGTCGTATTCGTGCTTGCACAGGTATTCCAGCAGGTTGGTCTGGATGGTGTCGGTGGAGAAAATATTGGAGCCCACCCCCAGGCCATGAACCAGCATCACCGGCCCTTTGCTGCCGCCCTGATAACGGGTCAGGCGTAGCTGGACGCTGTCTTCGGTCTGGAAGAACTGCACGCTCGGCGTCGGCGCATCCAGCGGCCGCTTCTGCCGGGGCGGCGCATCGGGGTTGAAATAGATGTCGCCGGCGAACACCCCGCCGTAGCTCTCCCACAAGATGCCGGCGAAGAATTTGCCAAACCGCGCCAGCCCATCAATGCGCTCGCGTTCGTTGCGTGCGTTGAGCACCTTCATGGTGGTCATCTGCTTGGCGAAATCGACCGGCTCGATGTGCATCACCCCCGAACCGATCACCTCGCCCGTCTTGTCCGGCCCGCGATACAGCGTCACGTAGAGGGTGCTGGTGTCGTGCCAGACGTTCAGCACGCCGTTGTCTTCGGGCACCGTCTTGAAGGCGCTGAAGTAATAATCGCTGCCGTCCTCGGCGGTCAGTTTCATGTCGTAGTTCATATGCCGCACGCCAACCTGTTCTTGATATTCCTCGAACAGATTGAACACGCCATTGCTGGCGGTCAGCGGTTCCGGCGACAGACCTGGCGCCTCCAGGGTGCCAACCAGCGTCGCGGCGTGTTCCGGCTCCTTGATCATGCGGTTGAGGTCATTGGCGGTAATGGTCAGGGTGAACTCGATCGGCGAGTTATCCGACTTGCCGCGTTTGGCCGCCGCTTCGTAGAGCTTGAGATCGGTGCCCTGGGGCTGGGTGAAGTCTTTGGAGAAATAGCCCTTCATGGTTTCGGTGAACTGCACGCCGAGGGTCGGCGCCGCCACCGGTTTGCGCGGCGCCGAGGGCAGCGTGTAGTCAATGTGCCAACCGCGATCGGCGGCCAGCAGGCCCATGTTGCGCTCGCTCACGGCGGAGATGGTCAGCAGCGGATTGACCGCCAGGGAGGTCGGAATCACCGCGCCGTCAGCCACGTACAACCCGGCATAAACATCGGTGCCGCTGGCGCCGCTGAACACCTGGCCCTTGTGGTTGACCACGCCTTGCGTTGCATCCTCACCCATCACACAACCGCCCAATGGGTGCACGGAAACGATGCTGTGTTTGAGCAGCTCGGTCCAGATCGGGTTCTCGACCCAGATCCCGCCCAAGGCCTTGGTGCTCTGGTGCAGGCGCTCGTTGCCGATCTTGACGTTTTCCTGCTCGCCAACGCCCGGCCAGTCGATGCGCAACTGATCGTTGCTGTCGAGCACCATGCGCCCCTTGCCGTCGTCGTGACTCATGATCAGGTAGGTCTGCATGTTGTGCAGGGCACCGTGATACGGGCCGCGCAGGAAGCTTTCGGATTCGCGCGCCGCGTATTTGAGCTTGCCGGTGAAACTGTCATCGGTGGGCTTGCCGATCAGCCCGGCGAACGCGGCCATGCTCGGCACCATGGGTCGGCCGAGCGCGCCGGGGATCGAGCCTTCTTCGATGACCATGCGGCTGCGCCAGTCGCCTTCGGTGCGCATGTCGATGATCGAGGTGATGCACGGACCGACCGGTTCCATTTCCTTGGCCGGATGGGCGCCGAAACCGATGCCGTTGATCGTTTCATCGCAGTTGTGGCCAAAACCGAGGATGTCGCCGTTGCCGCTCATGTTTTCGCCGAGCTGATTGGAGGTCGACAGGCCTTTGTCCCGAGAGCGCAGGAGGATTTCGGTGGAGCCCAGGGTGCCGGCCGACACCACGACAATGTCAGCCTTGACGAACAGCGTTGGCGCGGAGAACTTCTCGCGGCCGCTGTCCAGGTATTGGAAATGCACGATCCAGCCATCGCCGTCGCGCTCCAGATGCCGCACCTCGGCCTGGCAGAAAATCTCCGCGCCGTGGTTCCAGGCATCCGGCAGGTAATTCATCAGCGTGGTGTTCTTGGCCTTGTTGTTACAGCCCGACACGCAGTCGCCGCAGTGGTTGCATGGCAACTGCTCGACACCGACGTGGTTGAGGTTGTTCGGCAGTTTGTCGAAGGTCACGTTGATCGGCGGCTTGTAGAAGTGCGCGTCTTGCTTGAGGTATTCCGCGGACTTTTTGTTCGCGTCGAGTTTGGGCAGGTTCGGTGCGGTGTTCGGGTACGGATTGGGCTTGAGCATCTCCCGGGCCCGGGCGTATCCATCCTTGAGCAACGTGTCGCGGTGTTCACGCACCGCCAGCGGCCAGCGCGGATCGTCGAACACGCCGGGCTCCGGTTCCAGCGAGACGTTGGCATTGATCAGCGACGTGCCACCCAGCCCACAACCGACCACCACGTTCTGCTGGGCATTGACGTGCAGGTCGAACAGCCCGGTGCGCGAGCCGATATGCCCGTCCGGGTCATGCACTTGCAGCTCTTCAGTGGCCGCCAGCATCGTATTGGGGTATTCGCCGGGCCGGATTTCCCGGCCTCGCTCCAGCAGGCATACCCGCTTGCCGGCCCGGGACAGGCGCGACGCCGCGATCCCGCCGCCGTAGCCGGAGCCGATGACGATCACGTCGTAATGTTCCTTGATGTCGCTGATGGGCGTGGCGATCCGTGTCATGGGTCATTTCCTCTCAGGCAGATAGGGCAACTCTGCGGTTGCCTGCAATCGATAGACGAACGAACGCCTGGTCACCGGGCACGGTCGGGCCTCAATGGCAGCTGCGTTATCGCATGGGGAAAAGGGTCAGGCGCTATAGGCGAGCGCGCTGATTGGCGGCGCGACGGTGAATCCGTTTACGCAGCAAGGTTGCAGGTGTCGGAACACAGGTTATGCAGGCGTTTGGGTGCGAGCGATGTAGCTGGCTATCCATCACGCGTTCTCCCTGAACCAGATGTGGATAAGAGACGACTGTCCTGATGCCGTGAAAGTGAAGACAGGTGACAGATCGAAGTCAAGGAAGTGCCTTAGACCTGTACGAAATCTGATCTATCGCGTTCGGGCCTATATGGGCCGTGGCTTGCAGGGTTTGGCGAACAAGTTATCCACATCTCCACCCACAGCTAATGGGGACNGGGCCGTGGCTTGCAGGGTTTGGCGAACAAGTTATCCACATCTCCACCCACAGCTAATGGGGACAACTGTGGATGACGGGCCAATTTTCCTCATAAAAACTGAAGAAAAACCGTGACTTATCCAGGAACAGGGTTTCAGCCAGGCATTGGCTATTTTTTAATCAAATTCTTGAAAGTCACGGTTTACATGGCGTTCAGGGGATGGCGAACACCTTATCCACAGAAGCACCAACAGACTTTGGGGGCAATTTTGCAGGTTCTGTGGAAAACCGCTGAAAGCCCTGAGAATTCGGGGTTTGCGGAGACTTTGGCGAGGGAAAACGCGCATTTGGACATTATTTGATCAATTCACTGAAAGCCACGCTTTATATGGCTTGCAGCGCAGAGCGAACATCTTATCCACAGAAGCGCCAACAGAGATTGGGGGCAAGTGTCGGCTCGTGAGCGAAGCTATTCTGTGGAAAAAGCCCGAAAAAACCGTGAATTAGGTTGGTTGTTTTTTGTACGGAGGGCTGCAGGGCTTGATTGGCATGGGGTGTAGCGAGGGGCGAACATGTTATCCACAGAAGCGTTAACAGGGATTGTGGGTAACCCAAATATTCGCCCCACTAATGGGAGCCCTTAAGGCCGATGCATGAGATAGGCATCCCCCGTCACCCGAATCATCGGATGAGGAACGACCTGGCAGGTTTTGACGATCCCAAAACCATGGCGCTCATAAAAACGCCGGGCCCCGGTATTCGCGGCATAGTCGATCAGGCTCAGACCTTCGAGTTCCAGTTGATCGGCACGCTGTTGAGCGTGCTCCAGAAAGCGCACGCCCAAGCCCTTGTTGCGCCAACCTTCATGCAGGGCCAGGCTCGAAATATAGAGGGTATCGGGGACTTCCATATCGGCGTAAGGCGCCAGGACCGGATCGGTCATGGGAGCCGCCAACGGATCGTGACGCATCACATAGCTGTGCATCATGCCGATGACCTGTCCGTCAGCCTCTGCGACAAGGCAGTTCTGATAGGAAAAATCGACATCTTCACGGGCGTAACGAGTGGCACCCACCTCCAGCAGATCCTGCCCGGGCTGCGCCAGCTGGCTCCAGATGTAATCCGAAGCTCCCTCTGACGAAATCTGGAACAAACGGGCAATCTCCCGCGCATCCGTGCGCAGAGCCGGACGAATTTCAACTTCCATTGATGTGACTCCACAGAAAATGAGCAACCGTTTTAGCGCACTCAGGTTGAGGCGTGACAACCGGCCAGGCAGACAGTCCCATGACCGGTTGTTGCCGTCGCTCACCCCTGGCGAACCACGCCTTCTTCGATCAGCAACTTGAGGATGGCTTCAGCGCCCACCTGTGCGGTCACGCCCTTGAGCACTTGCCCGCCGCCGCCACTGGCCTTGGCCGTCGCGGCTTTCATGCGGTCTGCACCGCTCTTGGCCTTGATCACTTTCAGGCGTTTGGGTCGTGGCTTGGCCGGTTGCAGCGTGGCCACCGCCAGCAATTCATCGTCGACCACTTCCACTTCATCCGCCTGCAACACCCCGCGTCGCGCCGGACCGTAGGCGCTCTGCCGAGGCTTGGGTGCGGCGTTGTCCACAGTCGCCAGAAACGGCAGGCGCACTTTCAAGCGCCGACGCTGGCCGCGAGGCAAGGCCTGCAGCACCAGCGCCGAACCGCCGTCGATGGATTCGACTTGCGCCAACCCCACCACCAGCGGCCAGCCAAGGCTTTCGGCCAGCAGGAACGGCAACATACCCGAACCTTCGCCGGTTTCCGCCTGGCTGCCGGTCAGTACCACCTGTGCTCCGGCGTCACGCAGATAATCGGTCAATGCCGGCAGTGCATCCGCGCCGACCGGTTGCTCCAGCACATGCAACTGTCCCAGGCCCATGCCCAGATAGGCACGCAGCGCTGGTTCCGCAACGTCGCCGGCATGCAGCACTTGCAGGTTATCCCCAGCCAGTTGCAGACCCAGCTCAACGGCCCGCGCATCCTGCTCGGCGCGGCGTGGCCGGCCGGAGGTCGGGTGGGCGCCGATGGACACCAGGCTGATGATTTTCGTGCTCATAACCCTTTCCTTCCCTTAAGCCGCATCGCGCTTGGCGTCGTTGCGGTAAGCCGCTACCGCATCGATCAAGGCTTGAAGAATCTCGGCGCTTTCGCCGATCACCGACAGGTCGGCCCGTTTGATCATGTCGCAACCCGGATCGAGGTTGATCGCCACCACCTTGTCGCAGGCACCAATGCCTTGCAGGTGCTGGATCGCCCCGGAAATCCCCACCGCCACGTAAACCCGTGCGGTCACCCAGGTGCCGGACGCGCCGACCTGCCGGTCGCGCGCCATGAAACCATCGTCCACCGCCACCCGCGACGCACCTTCGGTCGCGCCCAGCGCTTCGGCCGTCCTGTGGAAAAGTCCCCAGTCCTTGACCCCGTTGCCGCCGGAGAAGATGAATTCGGCTTCGGCCATCGGAATCGCCGCCGGGTCCACCGCCACCGCGCCCAGGTCTTCGATCCGCGACAGGCTGCGGGCGACCGCTGTGGATAACTCCACCGGCAACGCTTCGTGACGGGTTTCGCTGACCGGTTCGGCGCATTCGGCAGCCGCCAGAATCAAGCGGGCCACCGGCCGCGCAAGGTCCTGCAAACCGGCACCGGCGCGGCCGATGCATTCCTGATCCTTGACCTGCCAGACCCGCGTGGCCGGGCGCTCGCCCAATGCGGCGGCAAAACGCCGACCCAGTTCGCCGCCACCGCTGCGGCTGTCCGGCAGCAACCAGTGACGCGGGCTGAACTGGTTATCCACAGCCCGCAGGCCCTGGACCCGTTGCTCCGGTGCATAACCGCTGAATTCGTCGCCTTCCAGCACCAGCAAGCGGTCAACGCCAGCCGTGGCAAAGGCGCTTTCCTTGTGCTCACCGAAGACCACCGCCAAGACCGCGCCGTCCTTGCCGGCCAACTGATGGGCCAGGCCGAGCAAATCGCGATCATGGCTGCTCAAGCGGCCACCGACCATGTCCGGCACCACGCTGATGTAGAACGCCGGTGCAGGGACTTGATGCAGCGGCAATTGCACTTCAACCGCGGCCGAGCGTTTAGTCGCCCCGCCCTGCTGAGCGCCGCTGCGGTCAATGCGCTTGATGCCGTTGGGACCGATAAAACCGATCCCGTGGGGATTCTTGCGAATGACGCCGTTAGGCCCCATCCAGCTGTGTTGCACCGGTTGCATGGCCGCGTGCAGCGGGTGCAGACGGTTGCGGGCGATCCATTCAGCGCGAGGGTCGCGGCGGATAATGTCGCTCATCAATGCACCTCCGCAGGTTCACGTTTGGCCGGTGCCGAAGGCTTTCCCGGCGCGGCGTCTTCGAGCAGCGCATCAGCCACCAGTTCGGCGATGTCCTTGATCAATGGCCGTGGTTCGACCACGCCTTCAAGCATCGCGGTGCACTGTGGACAACCCACGGCCACCAGTTCGGCGCCCGTTTCGCGGATGTCTTCCATGCGCATGTCGGGGATCCGTTGCTTGCCCGGAATGTCGGTGATCGGCGCACCGCCACCGCCACCGCAGCAGCGCGAACGGAAACCGGAACGTTGCATTTCCTTGATCTCGATGCCCAGGGCGCGCAGCACTTCGCGCGGTGCCTCGTATTCGCCGTTGTAGCGGCCGAGGTAGCACGGGTCGTGATAAGTCACGCTGTTGCCTTTGTGCTGGCCGAGGTTCAGGGCGCCTTCGCCAATGATCTCCGCCATGTAGGTGCTGTGGTGCTGCACGAGGTAGTTGCCATCGAAGGCGCCGTACTCGTTTTTCAGCACGTGGAAACTGTGCGGATCGCAGGTGACGATGCGGTTGAAGCGGTATTTGGCCAGGGTCTGGATGTTGCGTTTGGCCAACAGCTGGAAGGTCGCTTCGTCGCCCAGACGCCGGGCCACGTCACCGCTGTCGCGCTCTTCAAGCCCCAGCACCGCGAAGTCGACCTTGGCCGCTTTCAGCACTTTGACGAAGGCGCGCAGGGTGCGCTGGTTGCGCATGTCGAACGCACCGTCGCCAACCCAGAACAGCACGTCAGTGGATTTCTTCTCGCTGAGCAGGTTCAGGTTCAAATCCGCCGCCCAGTTCATCCGCCCGCCCGGGGCGAAGCCGCCCGGGTTGTCGGTGGCGATCAGGTTCTCCAGGACTTCGGCGCCCTTGTTCGGCGTGGCGCCTTTTTCCAGGGTCAGATGGCGGCGCATGTCGACGATGGCGTCGACGTGCTCGATCATCATCGGGCATTCCTCGACGCAGGCACGGCACGTGGTGCAGGACCACAGGGTTTCAGCGTCCACCAGACCGTTGACGATCGGTTGATGTGGATTGCCGCCGTGTTCGCCGATCGGTTTGCCGGGGTACGGGCTACCGGCGAATTTTGCGTCGGTGCCACCGGCCAGGCCGACGACCATGTCCTGAATCAGTTTTTTCGGGTTCAGCGGCTGGCCGGCGGCAAACGCCGGGCACGCGGCTTCGCATTTACCGCACTGCACGCAGGCGTCGAAGCCCAGCAGTTGATTCCAGGTGAAATCCTTGGGTTTTTCCACGCCCAGCGGTGCGTCGGGATCGTTCAGATCCAGCGGCTTCAAACCGGTGGAACGACCGCCGCCGAAGCGCTCGGAGCGACGGTGCCAGGCCAGGTGCAGGGCACCGGCGAAGGCATGTTTCATCGGCCCGCCCCAGGTCATGCCGAAGAACAGTTCCGACACGCCCCACAGCACACCGACGCCGAGAATCGCCGCCAACACCCAACCGCCGAAGTTTTCCGGGAGGATGCCTGCCACCGGCAGGGTCAACAGGAAGAACGACGCCGAGAACGCCAGCAGGCTTTTCGGCAGGCGCATCCACGGGCCTTTGGACAAGCGGGCCGGCGGGTTGCGGCGGCGCAGGAACACAAAGATCGCACCGACGAACATCACCGCCGTCATCAACAGCAGCGCATAACCAAGGATGCGGTTATGCAGGCCGAAACCGTGAACCAGAATCGCCAGCACAATGGACGCCACCGCACCACCGGCCGTGGCGACGTGGGTGTTGGCGATGTATTTGTCCCGCGCAACGACGTGGTGCAAGTCGACCATGTAACGCTTGGGCATGGCGAACAGACCGCCGATCAGGTCGACTTTCGAAGCCCGGCCCTGACGCCACATAGCCACCCGCCGCAACGCGCCCAGGACAGCCAGGCCCAGGGCAGCGAACAACAGAATTGGAAGAAGGGTGTTCAACATGTGGAGCTCCCAAAGACCTCGGGGTCTATGATCGTTCCCACGCTCTGCGTGGGAATGCAGCCCGTGACGCTGCGCGTCACACCAAGAGCGGACGCGCAGCGTCCATTGAGGCATTCCCACGCAGAGCGTGGGAACGATCAGTTCAGTGGCTTAGAAATCCTTGCACAACCGCAACGCGTCGTAGATCGCCGCGTGAACGTTACGCTGGGCCACGCAGTCGCCGATGCGGAACAGCAGGTAGCCGTCGCCGCTCTGTTCCAGGCATGGCTGCGGCTTGATCGCGAACAAGGCTTCGACGTCGATCTGGCCTTTGTTGCGCGAGCCTTCCTTCAGCGCGTAGTAGATTTCTTCGTCCGGACGCACGCCGTTCTCGACGACCACCTGGTCCACCACCCGCTCCTCTTTGGCGCCGGTGTATTCGTTTTCCAGCACCGCCACCAGCTTGTCGCCTTCGCGGTAGACCTTCTCCAGCATCATGTCGCCGGTCATGATCACTTCTTTCGGGTACATGCTGCGGTAGTAAGTCGGGAACGACGTACCGCCGATGGCCACGCCCGGTTTGATGTCGTCGGTGACGATCTCGACCTGGCTGCCCTTGTCGGCGAGGAAGTCGGCCGTCGACATGCCGGTGAACTCGCAAATGGTGTCGTAGACCAGCACGTTCTTGCCCGGCGCGACCTTGCCGTCGAGGATGTCCCAACTGCTGACCACCAGGCCTTCAGCCGCGCCCCAGTGTTCGTTCTGCTCCAGGAACGGATGACCACCCACCGCCAGCACCACCACATCCGGACGCAGGTCCATGATGGTCGGTGCATCCGCCGCGGTGCCCAGGCGCAGGTCGACTTTCAACCGTGCCAGTTCCAGCTGATACCAGCGGGTGATACCGGCGATCTGGTCACGCTGCGGCGCTTTCGACGCCGTGGTGATCTGCCCACCGATGAATTCCTTCTTCTCGAACAGGGTCACGTCGTGGCCACGTTCGGCAGCCACGCGAGCGGCTTCCATCCCCGCCGGGCCGGCACCGACCACCACCACCTTGCGTTTTTTACCGGTGGTCTTTTCGATGATGTGCGGCAAGCCCATGTATTCACGGGAGGTCGCCGCGTTCTGAATGCACAACACATCCAGGCCCTGATACTGACGGTCGATGCAGTAGTTGGCACCGACGCACTGCTTGATCTGGTCGACCTGGCCCATCTTGATCTTGGCGATCAGGTGCGGGTCGGCGATGTGCGCACGGGTCATGCCGACCATGTCGACGTAACCGCCTTCCAGAATACGGGTGGCCTGGTTCGGGTCCTTGATGTTCTGCGCGTGCAGCACGGGAACCTTGACCACTTCCTTGATACCGGCCGCCAGGTGCAGGAACGGCTCCGGTGGATAACTCATGTTCGGAATCACGTTGGCCAGGGTGTTGTGGGTGTCGCAACCCGAACCCACGACGCCGATGAAGTCGAGCATGCCGGTGTCGTCGTAATACTTGGCGATCTGCTTCATGTCCTCGTGGGACAGACCATCGGGGTGAAATTCGTCACCGCAGATACGCATGCCCACGCAGAAATCGTCACCGACCTCGGCGCGCACGGCCTTGAGCACTTCCAGACCGAACTTCATGCGGCCTTCGAAGGTGCCGCCCCATTCGTCGGTACGCTTGTTGACCCGAGGGCTCCAGAACTGGTCGATCATGTGCTGGTGCACGGCCGACAGTTCGACGCCGTCCAGGCCACCGGCCTTGGCGCGACGCGCAGCTTGCGCGTAGTTGCCGATCACCCGCCAGATTTCCTCCGGCTCGATGGTTTTGCAAGTGGCACGGTGCACCGGTTCACGTATGCCGGACGGCGACATCAGCGTCGGCCAGTTGAAGCCATCCCAACGGGAGCGACGGCCCATGTGGGTAATCTGGATCATGATCTTGGCGCCGTGCTTGTGCATGGCGTCGGCCAGATTCTGGAAGTGCGGAATGATGCGGTCGGTGGACAGGTTCACCGAACTCCACCATTCCTGCGGGCTGTCGACGGCGACGACGGACGAACCGCCGCAAATCGCCAGGCCGATCCCGCCCTTGGCTTTCTCTTCGTAATACTTGACATACCGATCGGTGGTCATGCCGCCGTCGGTGGCGTAGACCTCGGCGTGCGCGGTGCTGAGCACGCGGTTGCGGATGGTCAGTTTACCGATCTGGATCGGTTGGAACATTGCTTCGAAAGCCATGGCGGGGTCCTCGACTTACAACGGCTTGACGGTGAACAAACCGTCGTCGTGGCCTTCTTCGGAGCCACCGTAGACTTGTTCGGCGACGGTGCGGATCTTGCTGCCGCGAGCGGCCAGGATCTGGTCCATGGCGCCGGCGAACCAGCCCGTGAACATGTAGTCGACCTTGCGCCCGACCTTGCCGTACACATAGACGAATGCGGAGTGTTCGAGCTTGACGCTGGCGGTGCCTTTGTCGAGGTCGATGTCCTGGATCTTGAACAGGCCCCAGCCGCGTTGCGACAGGCGCTTCATGTAGTGTTCGAACACCGCGACGCCTTCCAGGCCGTGGCATTCGGCTTCTTTTTCACACCAGTGCCAAGCGGACTTGTAGCCGGCCTTGTAGAGGATTTCGGCGTAGGCGTCGGCGCCCAGCACTTCCTCGATGCCCATGTGGTTGTTGACGAAGAAATGGCGCGGCACATACAGCATCGGCAGGGCGTCGGAGGTCCAGACACCGGTTTCGCTGTCGACTTCGATTGGCAATTGCGGGGCGATCTTGGCCATGGAAACTTAACTCCAGAAAATTTGTTGTGTTGCCCCCGGCACGGACGGCCGGGGGAAAGGATTCTTCAGGTGCGGCGGCTTATTCGCCCCAAACGTCCTTGAGGACGTTCACCCAGTTCTCGCCCATGATCTTGCGCACCACGCGCTCGGAATGGCCGCGCTTGAGCAAGGTTTCGGTCAGGTTCGGGAACTCGCCCACGGTGCGGATGCCCAGCGGGTTGATGATCTTGCCGAAGCTGGTCAGACGGCGGGCGTAGCCCTTGTCATGGGTCAGGTATTCGAAGAAGTCCTGGCCATGGCCCTGGGTGAAGTCGGTGCCGATGCCGATGGCGTCTTCGCCGACGATGTTCATGGTGTATTCGATGGCTTCGGCGTAGTCGTCGATGGTCGAATCGATGCCCTTGGCCAGGAACGGCGCGAACATGGTCACGCCGACGAAACCGCCGTGATCGGCGATGAACTTCAGTTCTTCATCGGATTTGTTGCGCGGGTGCACTTTCAGGCCCGACGGCAGGCAATGGGAGTAGCAAACCGGCTTCTTGGATTCGAGGATGACTTCTTCGGAGGTTTTCGAGCCGACGTGGGACAGGTCGCACATGACGCCGACGCGGTTCATCTCGGCCACGATTTCACGGCCGAAACCCGACAGGCCGCCATCGCGCTCGTAGCAACCGGTACCCACCAGGTTCTGGGTGTTGTAGCACATCTGCACGATACCGACGCCCAACTGCTTGAAGACCTCGACATAGCCGATCTGGTCTTCAAAGGCGTGAGCATTCTGGAAGCCGAACAGGATGCCGGTTTTGCCCTGCTCTTTGGCTTTACGGATGTCGGCGGTGGTGCGCACCGGGATCACCAGGTCGCTGTTCTCGCGAATCAGCTTCTGACTGGCGGCGATGTTGTTGACGGTGGCCTGGAAGCCCTCCCACACCGACACGGTGCAGTTGGCCGCGGTCAGACCGCCCTTGCGCATGTCTTCGAACAGCTCACGGTTCCACTTGGCAATAATCAGGCCGTCGATAACGATGCTGTCGGCGTGTAATTCGGCTGGGCTCATCAGGCTGTCCCCTATTAGCGATTCATGCGCCGAATCGTGTGCCGGCGCTTTGGGGCCAGCATATGCCTGAGGGACGGGGCAGCCGGGTGCAAAAACGACAGGGGGTTTGCCGAAAGCGTCAATCAGCGACAAAGGGTCATCGCCGGACGTCATCGCACACCTGTTCAAGGGCTTGTGCATGGGCCAGAATTCGCCGCATTACTGAATTTAGGGTGACGCAATGAAAACGATCTTCCTGGCTTTGGCATTGATAGCGACCGGCGTACAGGCGGCCGAAGAGGCCGACGACAACCCCTGCGACGCCGTCGAAAACGAAATCCAGACCCTGGAATGCTCAACCTACAGCAGAACCACCGCCGAACAGTTGCTGAGCGACAACTACCAAAGCCTGAGCGAACGCATGCAAACGCGCTACGGCAACAACAAGGCACAATTGACCGACATCACCGCCAAAATCAAGACCGCGCAACAGCAGTGGCTGAAGACCCGGGAGGCCGATTGCGCGGTGGAAGCGTTCCCGGCGACGAGCGGCAGCAAGGCATTCACCATTGCGCAGAATGATTGCGTGGCAAGGATGAGTGATGAGCGGTCGGAGTTTTTGGAGTCGATTGGGCAGGAGTGACGGGCGTTGCCGCGCCAGGGGCAGGGGCAGGGGCAGGGGCGCGGATCGGCCATGTTAAGAATCATTGCGCCATGAACGGCGATTTTGGAAAACTTGGCTGAAAAAGCGAGACAGGTTCGTACTGATAGCCAAGCGCAGTGATATCCATGACGGCCCTGACTGTCTGCGGAAACGGCCAGAGCTTATCGTTATAGTTGTGCCCTGGCGGCCCCCCGTTGATCGGAGCGTACCATGGTGCCCATTTGGGGTCGTTTTTTTGCTTTTTCGCCTGCCAGTCCGCCCAAATCTTGTCGATGAAACAGTGGTGCAGAAAGAACACCGGATCACTTGGAGAAATCATCCAATACATGTGACCACCGATCCACAAATGGACACGGTTATGCAATTGCGATCCCGGGGTGGTGACATCGGGATCGGCCACTTGGGTAATCCAGCCCTCCAGACGATTGCGAAAGCCAAGGTTGAACGGGCTGGCACTGTAGGGCGGCATGTCGTAAAACTGCTCCTTCATCGCCATACCGATATCGTTTTGATTCGGAAGTGACGTGACGTGTTTTTCGAATTCCCGCCTCAGGCCCGGCTCCGTATATCCGTACTCAGGATAAGGTTCCAGGTCCCAGTCTCCCTTGGCATAGGCGAAGGGGCCGTCCTGAACCCGTTCATGATCATTCGGATCGCCATCGCCCCCCATCCATTCTTTTGTCCACACCAGCGACTGTTTCGGATTGGTTGCATCAGCGGACCAATCCCAGTACGGCACACTCACGTTGCTATCCACAGTTTGCAAAGCAGCCTCAAACTGCAGCAGAAATGCTCGATGCCATGGCAGAAATGCCGGCCCTTGGTGTGCGCCATTGCGATAGTCGGGATGCTGTGGCTCGTCTGGTTTGACGGTAGGGATCATGACCTTATGGTGTGCGTGGATGTACCCGTCATAAATGCCTCGGCGCTTGAGCTCCAATACACAGTTGATAAAGAGGTCCCTTTCGGCGGCCGTTAGCGAGCGAATGTCTTTCCTGATAATCATTGCGCAACTCCTGTGGCAGATCGCAATTGATGAATATCAAAACCTGGTTGGCTCCCTGATCAATCTATGCAGCCGCCCCAGGCGGCGTCTACTGTCAGAAATAACAGGTCACACGACATTCCCGACAAGCGGTCGACGCTTCGAAAATGGCGGGTGCGGATGACTTCAACTCGTGACTGCGTCAACATCCACCACCCAAACGGTTCTCTCAAAGGTCATGCGCCATGAACATCTGCGGCATCGAAATCAAAGGCAGCGAAGCAATCATCGCCGTGGCCTCCCTCGACGGCCAGGCCCTGAGCCACGTCGAACTGAACACCAGGAAAATCGCCCTCGACGATGACGACGAAGCCGCCAACGTCAAAGTCTTTGCCGCGAAGGTCGCGTCGTTTGTGCGCGAGAATTCCATCGACCGGATCGCGATCAAGAAGCGCAGCAAGAAAGGCGAATTCGCCGGCGGGCCGACCACGTTCAAGATCGAGGGAATTTTCCAGTTGCTGGAAAATTGCGAGGTGACGCTGCTGTCACCGCAGACCATCAATGCGCAGAGCAAGAAGTTCAATTTCGAACTGCCGGCCACGCTGAACAAGTATCAGCATGAGGCTTACAAAGCGGCGTGCTCGGCGCTGATGAAGAAGTAGCGACACAAATCCTGTAGGAGGCCGGTTTCAGGCCTTTTGGCTTTGCCGACGATCCTCCCGCGGGCACCGTTCAAACCTCGCCCGATAACTGCGGGTGAAATACGACGGCGATTCAAACCCGCAGGCGATACTCACTTCCAACACACTCATGTCCGTCTGGCGCAGCAGCTGCCGCGCCTTTTCCAGCCGCAACCGCAGATAGAAATTGCTCGGCGTGTCGTTGAGGTGCAGGCGAAACAGGCGCTCTAGCTGACGCCGGGTCACTTTGATCGATTCCGCCAGCTCCAAAGTGCTGAGCGGCGGTTCGCTGTGCTGTTCCATCTCCCCGATGACATGCACCAGTTTCTTGTTGCTGATGCCATACCGCGTGGCGACTTCCATCCGTTGGTGGTCTTTGCGCGGACGGATGCGGCCGAGCACGAATTGTTCGCTGACCTGAATCGCCAGTTCCGGACCATGGGCCTGGGCGATGAGGTCGAGCATCAGGTCGATGGAGGCGGTGCCGCCGGCGGAGGTGATGCGGCGGCGGTCGATCTCGAACAGTTCCTGGGTGACGCTGAGCTGTGGGTAGGATTCCTTGAAGGCGTCGATGGCTTCCCAGTGCAGGGTCAGGCGATGGCCGTCGAGCAAGCCGGCTTCGGCGAGGATGAAACTGCCGGTGTCGATGGCGCCAAGGGTCACGCCTTCGTTGTCCAGCCGACGTAACCAATGCTCCAGGGCCGGGGTGATGAACTTGAGCGGTTCGAAACCGGCGACCACCAGCAGGGTCGCGCCTTTCTTCAGCGGTTCCAGCGCGGCATCGGCGTTGACCGACATACCGTTACTGGCCAGAACCGCCCCGCCATCAGCGCTCAACACATGCCAGCGATACAGCTCGCCGCGAAAGCGATTGGCGACCCGCAGTGGCTCGATCGCCGAGATGAAACCGATCGCCGAAAAACCCGGCATCAACAAGAAGTAGAAATCCTGGGACATGGAGCGCACTCGATGGCAGGTAGCGAGAGGGCGGGTAGCGTGTGGACGTTGATACGCCACTTGCCAGCGGCATTCAAGTGCGCAGGTCGCCGCAGTGCAAGAGCTGGTCGCCGCAGTGCGTTTTCACAAGGACTTTGCTGCGTAACTTGGCATCACCGGCGCATCAGACACCGGACCCCACAATAACGACCTGCCGAGGAACCCGACATGAAACGACTGATCAGCAGCTGTGTTCTTGCACTCAGCGGTACCGCTTTCTTGAGCGCCAGCGTCATGGCGGCCGAACCCGCGTCGTGCCAGAACGTGCGCATGGGCGTAGTGAACTGGACCGACGTGATCGCCACCAGCGCCATGACCCAAGTCCTGCTCGACGGCCTCGGCTACAGCACCAAACAAACCAGCGCCTCCCAGCAAATCGTCTTCGCCGGCATTCGTGACCAGCGCCTGGACCTGTTCCTGGGCTACTGGAACCCGCTGATGACCCAGACCATCACGCCGTTTGTCGATGCCAAGCAGGTCAAGGTGCTTGAAGCGCCAAGCCTCAAGGACGCCCGCGCCACCCTCGCGGTACCGACTTACCTTGCCGACAAGGGCCTGAAAACCTTCGCCGACATCGCCAGGTTCGAAAAAGAACTGGGCGGCAAAATCTACGGCATCGAACCTGGCTCGGGCGCCAACACCCAGATCAAGGCGATGATCGCCAAGAACCAGTTCGGCCTGGGCAAGTTCCAGCTGGTCGAGTCCAGCGAAGCCGGCATGCTGGCGGCAGTGGATCGCGCGGTGCGCCGCAAGGAAGCCGTGGTGTTCTTCGGCTGGGCGCCGCACCCGATGAACGTCAACGTGCAGATGACCTACCTCACCGGCAGCGACGACGCCCTGGGCCCGAACGAAGGCATGGCCACGGTCTGGACCGTCACCGCGCCGAACTACGCGCAGCAATGCCCGAACATCGGCCGCCTGCTGAGCAACCTGACGTTCACCGCCGAAGACGAGAGCCGGATGATGCAACCGCTGCTCGATCACAAGGACGCCTTCGAGTCGGCCAGACAATGGCTCAAGGATCACCCGCAAGACAAGCAACGCTGGCTTGAAGGCGTGACCACTTTCGATGGCAAACCGGCCGCTGAAAACCTGAAGCTGACCAGCCAATAAATCACTGAAATCACCGCTGCGCGGCCCGCCGTGGCTGCGCGACGGATCACTACGCCTGAAGGAAACCGCCTAATGAACCACGACGTCATCATCACCTGCGCACTCACCGGTGCTGGCGACACGACCGCCAAAAGCCCACACGTGCCGGTCACCCCGAAACAAATCGCCGCCGCCGCCGTGGAGGCCGCCAAGGCGGGCGCCACCGTGGTCCACTGCCACGTTCGCGACCCGCAAACCGGCAAGTTCAGCCGTGACGTGGCGCTGTACCGTGAAGTGATGGAGCGCATCCGCGAGGCGGACGTCGACATCATCGTCAACCTCACCGCCGGCATGGGCGGCGACCTGGAAATCGGCGCGGGCGAAAACCCGATGGAGTTCGGCCCGAACACCGACCTGGTCGGCCCGCTGACCCGTCTGGCCCACGTCGAAGAACTGCTGCCGGAAATCTGCACCCTGGATTGCGGCACCCTGAACTTCGGCGATGGCGACACCATTTACGTGTCCACCCCTGCGCAGCTACGTGCTGGGGCCAAACGCATTCAAGAGCTGGGCGTGAAGGCCGAGCTGGAAATCTTCGACACCGGTCACCTGTGGTTCGCCAAACAGATGATCAAGGAAGGCCTGCTGGATAACCCGTTGTTCCAGCTGTGCCTGGGCATTCCGTGGGGCGCGCCGGCCGACACCACCACCATGAAAGCCATGGTCGACAACCTGCCGGCCAATGCGGTCTGGGCGGCGTTCGGCATCGGACGCATGCAGATGCCGATGGCGGCGCAAGCGGTGCTGCTCGGCGGCAACGTGCGGGTCGGCCTGGAAGACAACCTGTGGCTGGACAAAGGCGTATTGGCGACCAACGGCCAACTGGTCGAACGCGCCTCGGAAATCCTCAGCCGCCTCGGCGCCCGGGTTCTGACCCCGGCTGAAGGCCGGGCAAAAATGGGCCTGACCAAACGCGGCTGACCCATACATCCCCCCCTGTAGGAGCCGGCTTGCCGGCGAAGAGGCCGGCACATCCGCCGCCATGTTCGGTGGTGCTGAAACCGCCTTCGCCGGCAAGCCGGCTCCTACAGGGATCACCGAACTCATTCAGGAAGTCGCCATGAGCTTTATCACTGATATCAAAACCTTCGCAGCGCTGGGCAGCGGTGTCATCGGCAGCGGCTGGGTGTCCCGCGCCCTCGCCCACGGCCTCGATGTGGTGGCCTGGGACCCGGCGCCCGGCGCCGAAGCGGCGCTGCGCAAACGCGTCGCCAATGCCTGGGGAGCACTGGAGAAACAAGGCCTGGCACCCGGCGCATCGCAAAATCGGCTGCGCTTTGTCGCCACCATCGAAGAATGCGTTCGCGACGCGGATTTCATTCAGGAAAGCGCCCCTGAGCGCCTGGAACTGAAACTGGAACTGCACAGCAAAATCAGCGCGGCGGCCAAGCCCAATGCGTTGATCGGTTCCAGCACTTCGGGACTGCTGCCGAGCGAGTTCTACGAGAGTTCTACCCACCCGGAACGCTGCGTGGTCGGGCACCCGTTCAACCCGGTTTACCTGCTGCCATTGGTGGAAGTGGTCGGCGGTAAAAACACCGCACCAGAAGCGGTGCAAGCGGCGATGAAAGTCTACGAATCCCTGGGGATGCGCCCGTTGCATGTACGCAAGGAAGTGCCGGGGTTTATCGCTGACCGCTTGCTCGAAGCGTTGTGGCGCGAGGCGCTGCACCTGGTTAACGACGGCGTGGCGACCACCGGTGAAATCGACGATGCGATTCGTTTTGGCGCAGGCCTGCGCTGGTCGTTCATGGGCACCTTCCTGACGTACACCCTGGCGGGTGGCGATGCGGGCATGCGCCACTTCATGGCGCAGTTCGGGCCGGCGTTGCAGTTGCCGTGGACCTATCTGCCGGCACCGGAGCTGACCGACAAATTGATCGATGATGTGGTGGATGGCACCAGCGATCAGTTGGGCAAGCACAGCATCTCGGCGCTGGAGCGCTATCGTGATGATTGCCTGCTGGCGGTGCTGGAGGCGGTGAAGACCACCAAGGCCAAGCACGGCATGACGTTCAGCGAGTAACCCCTCCACACTGATCGTTCCCACGCTCTGCGTGGGAATGCCTCAATGGACGCTCTGCGTCCGCTCTTGGGACGCGGAGCGTCCCGGGCTGCATTCCCACGCGGGGCGTGGGAACGATCATCCCCCGATCATGCCTGGAGAGAATCATGCCCACCCTCACCACCTACCAAACCAGAATCATCCCCGACTGGGTCGACTACAACGGCCACCTGCGCGATGCCTTCTACCTGCTGATTTTCAGCTACGCCACCGACGCGCTGATGGATCGATTGGGCATGGACAGCAACAACCGCGAAGCCAGCGCAAACTCGCTGTTCACCCTCGAACTGCACCTCAACTACCTGCATGAAGTGAAGCTCGATGCCGAGGTCGAGGTGCACACGCAGATCATCGGCCATGATCGCAAGCGCCTGCACCTCTACCACAGCCTGCATCTGGTGGGCGGTGACAAGGAACTGGCGGGCAATGAACAAATGCTGCTGCACGTCGATCTCGCCGGGCCGCGCTCCGCACCGTTCAGCGACGAAACCTTGAGCAAGCTGCAGGCCATTGTCGCCGAGCAGGCCGACCTGCCCGCACCCGCCTGGATCGGCCGGGTGATCGCGTTACCGCCCGAAAAACAATAAGGAGCTCGCCATGAACACCGCCGCCGCTTTTGCCGATTTCCGTACCTATCCGTTGATCAGCGCGTTGACCGCCGTGCACACCCTGGCGGACCGCATTCAAGTGACGTGGGCGGACGGTCGGGTCAGCCCTTTTCATCATCAATGGCTGCGGGACAACTGCCCGTGCCCGAAATGTGTCTACACGGTGACCCGCGAGCAGGTGCTGGAGATCGTCGATGTCGCCGAGCATCTGATGCCTGAAAACGCCACGGTCGATGCTCAAGGATGCCTGTGCGTCGATTGGCAGGACGGTCATCTCAGCCGCTTCGATCCGGGCTGGCTGCGGGCCCACGCCTATGACGATGAGTCTCGCGCTGAACGCCAGGCCGGCAAACCGAGAGCCAGGCTTTGGTACAGTGATTTGCAGCTGCCAGTTTTCGAATACCAGGCCCTGATGGAGAACAACGACGCCTTGCTGCAATGGCTGTTGGCCGTGCGTGATATCGGCCTGACTCAAGTGCGCGGCGTACCCACCGAGCCGGGCTCGCTGAAGCTGATCGCCCAGCGGATTTCGTTCATCCGCGAGAGCAATTTCGGCGTGCTGTTCAACGTGCAATCCAAGGCCGATGCCGACAGCAATGCCTACACCGCCTTCAACCTGCCACTGCACAGCGATTTGCCGACCCGGGAGTTGCAACCGGGGCTGCAATTTCTGCATTGCCTGGTCAATGACGCCGACGGAGGCGAGAGTATTTTCGTCGATGGTTTTGCCATCGCCCAAACCTTGCGCCAGGAAGATCCCGAGGCGTTTCAGGCCTTGTGTGAAATCCCCGTAGAGTTCCGCAACAAGGATCGTCACAGCGACTACCGCTGCCTGGCGCCGATCATCGCGCTGGATACGTCAGGGCAGGTATCGGAAATCCGCATGGCGAACTTTCTGCGTGGGCCGTTCGATGCTTCGGTGGAGCAGATGCCCAGGCTCTATCGTGCTTACCGGCGCTTCATTGCAATGACCCGCGAAGCGCGCTTCCGGGTGATGACGCGGCTCAATTCCGGCGAACTGTGGTGCTTCGACAACCGCCGCACCCTCCACGCCCGCAACGCCTTCGACCCCGCCACCGGTGCCCGCCATTTCCAGGGGTGCTATGTCGACCGGGATGAATTGCTGTCGCGCATTTTGGTGTTGCAACGGTAAACCGCCAAAAGATCGCAACCTGCGGGCTGCGATCTTTTGCTTTTCAACAAAGCAAAAAAAACCCCGATCAAGCCGTGACAGGATCGGAGCTGAGGAGGGTACTGTTGAGGAGCTGTTGCGCGAGGGTGACCAAACCTTCGTGAAGCCAGCTGAGTCCAGTGTGCCCCCTCTTCTCGCTAGCAAGTTAGCCGAAAACGACATGTTCATAGCCAATGCTGCCATTGCGACAAATCGTCCTTGCCGACGCCCACCACCCCTACCAGAATCGAGCCACGACACCGTTCCCAGAAGAAGGATTGCGTCATGATGCACGCCGATTTGATTGACCAGGAAGACTTGTTGGGCCAGCTCAAGGCGCTGGGATTTGAAGTGCCCACTGGCGCCACCGCACAGGAGGCTTGCGAGTGTGCGGTACGGGGTTTGAACGACGTACGGGCCATGACGCTTCGGACCATGGTCAAGCAGATGTACACCAGCAGCGCGACCATTCTACCGGCCGTGCGCCAGGCGATCGACAAGCAATTGCTGCCTGCGTTGGCGGAGTATCAGCAAAGCCGTAGCGCCTGACCTGTGGCGAGGGGGCTTGCCCCCGTTCGGCTGCGCAGCAGTCGTAAAATCTTGGGGCCGCTGCGCGACCCAACGGGGGCAAGCCCCCTCGCCACAATAGCCCGCGCGTTTTAGAGCCTTACGCTAGCGAAAGTCGACTCATTGCGCGCCTGGCTCAACGCCGACAGCGGCCCGGACAACGGCGACAGCACCAGTGCTTGCGGCAGCGGCATCATCGCCACTTGTTGCGTGGTGTTGGAGCCCACGCGCTCGTCACGCGGCGGAATGCCGAAGTATTCGCGGTAGCACTTGGAGAAGTGCGGCGTGGACACGAACCCACACACCGACGCCACTTCGATGATCGACATCGGCGTTTGCTTGAGCAATTGCCGAGCGCGGATCAAGCGCAGTTTCAGGTAGTAACGCGACGGCGAGCAGTGCAGGTATTTCTGGAACAACCGCTCCAGCTGACGACGGGAAACGGCGACGTACACCGCCAGCTCGTCGAGGTCGATCGGCTCTTCGAGGTTGGCCTCCATCAGCGCCACGATTTCCTGCAGCTTCGGCTGGTTGGTGCCGAGCATGTGCTTGAGTGGCACGCGCTGGTGATCCTGCTCGTTGCGGATGCGCTCGTAGACGAACATCTCCGAAATCGCTGCCGACAGTTCACGACCGTGATCGCGGCTGATCAGGTGCAGCATCATGTCCAGCGGCGCGGTGCCGCCGGAGCTGGTGAAACGGTTACGGTCGAGGGTGAACAGCCGGGTGCTCATGGCCACTCGCGGGAAGGCTTCCTGCATCGACGCCAGGCATTCCCAGTGCACGCTGCAATCGAAACCGTCCAGCAAGCCGGCGCAGGCCAGGGCCCAGCTGCCGGTGCAGACCGCGCCGAGACGACGGGACTGACGCGCCTGGCTTTGCAGCCATGACACATGCTCGCGGGTTACGGTGCGCTGGATGCCGATACCACCGCAAACGATGACGGTGTCCAGAGGCGGCGCTTTGTGCATGGCGGCGTCGGGGGTGATCTGCAGACCGTCACTGGCCCAGACCTGACCGCCATCGACGGTGAGTGTGGTCCAGCGATACAGCTCGCGGCCGGACAATTGGTTGGCCATGCGCAGGGGTTCCACTGCGGAGGCCAGAGAAATCAGCGTGAAATTGTCCAGCAGCAAAAAGCCGATGGATTGAGGCGCACGGTTCTGGGGTTGGGCCCCGGAGTTGAACGTCGTCATCGCGGTATCTCCTCACACAAAGCGGGTGATGGCCTCAGGCGGAGGCTCTTTTTATTGCCATCGTTCTCGCGCGGGAGACGGGCTTTGTAATGACAGAGCAAATGCCATGCCTAAAATTGAATGCGCGTTCAATAACTCCTGAAAACGACGTCGCGATGCGTCTGGATATGGCGCGCAGAGATAAGAGGTCATAAGTGCCATCAAGGGCCGCAAACCCGCTGCCCCGTTGCGTGTGAGCAAATCGGTAGCACTTGTGGGAACAGGTCTGCGACGTGCCTGTTAAGAGTGTCACCGCAGGCACGGGTGACGGACGGTCAGGGCTTGAACTGGATCCCCGATCGGTGAGGCAGGCTTGCCTGTTTGCGACGCGCCAAAAGGTGGCGCGTTTGGGTGCGGGTGTTCACTTGGTGCGCAATTTTGACTGGTTCAACGCTGTCTGTAGGAGCCGGCTTGCTGGCGAACCGGGCGACGCAGTGGATCAGGTACGCCGCTTTCGCTGGCAAGCCAGCTCCTATAGGTAATGCGCCGTCTCAGCACTCAACCGCGCTGACCGCCAACCCACCGCGTGAGGTCTCTTTATATTTGTCGTGCATGTCGGCACCGGTATCACGCATGGTGCGGATCACCCGGTCCAGCGAAATAAAGTGCTGACCGTCGCCTCGCAGCGCCATCTGCGCCGCGTTGATGGCTTTCACCGCCGCAATCGCATTGCGCTCGATGCACGGCACCTGCACCAACCCGCCCACCGGATCGCAGGTCAGGCCGAGGTTGTGTTCCAGGCCGATTTCCGCCGCGTTGCACAGCTGCTCCGGCGTGGCGCCGAGAACCTCCGCCAGCCCGGCCGCCGCCATGGCGCAAGCCGAACCGACCTCGCCCTGGCAACCGACTTCGGCACCGGAGATCGAAGCGTTCTTCTTGCACAGAATCCCCACCGCCGCGGCGCTGAGCAAGTAATCGACCACATTGGCGTCGGTCACTGCCTCGCTGAACTTCATAAAGTAGTGCAGCACCGCCGGAATGATCCCCGCCGCGCCGTTGGTCGGTGCCGTGACCATGCGCCCGCCGGCAGCGTTTTCTTCGTTGACCGCCAGGGCGAACAGGTTGACCCACTCCATCGCGCTCAGGGTCGAGCCGATCACGTTGGGTTTGTTCAGTTCCTGCAAGCTGCGGTGCAACTTGGCCGCACGACGGCGCACATTGAGGCCGCCGGGCAGGATGCCTTCGTGCTTGAGACCATGCTCTACACAGTCCTGCATGGCGCGCCAGAGTTTCATCAGGCCGCTGCGAATTTCTTCTTCGCTGCGCCAGACTTTCTCGTTGGCCATCATCAATTCGGCCACGCGCAGGTTGTGCTTCTTGCACAGGCTGAGCAATTCGACCGCACTGGAGAAGTCGTAAGGCAGCACGGTGTGATCCAGATCCACCACGCCGCTGCAAGCTTGCGCCTCATCGACGACAAACCCGCCGCCGATGGAATAGTAGGTGTCGCGATGCAGCTCGCCGTGATCGCCTTCGGCAACCAGGGTCATGGCGTTGGGATGGAACGGCAGGTTTTCGTCGATCAGGCGCATGTCCCGGGCCCAGATGAACGGGACCGCCAGATGGCCGTCGAGCAACAGCGTTTGGGTTTCGCGCAGGGCCGCGATATGGATGCCGATTTGCGACGGGTCGATCGCGTCCGGCCACTCGCCCATCAGGCCCATGATCACCGCGTTGTCGCTGCCATGGCCGATGCCAGTGGCCGAGAGCGATCCATAAAGTTGAACTTCGACGCGACGTACCTGCTCTAGAAGTCCCCGCTCGCGCAAACCTTGCACGAACAGCGCCGCGGCGCGCATAGGCCCCACGGTGTGCGAACTGGAAGGACCGATGCCGATTTTGAACAGGTCGAAAACACTGATAGCCATTGCTGCTGAACTCCTGGATGTGCCTGCTCCAGGCGCAAAAGCGCCCAGTGACGGAGCTGCTACGCTCAAGCTGCAATCCGTCGAGATGGCCGCATCATCAGGCTTTTACCATGTCGTTCAACGTCTCACACCGACGCACTCATGCCCACCAGCGCCGCGTGTCTCTCGCGCAATGTTTTCGCCGTTTTTTTGCGGTTCAGAGGGACAAATCGGGCTGAAAAAAGCTGTAAACGACGTCACCGACACTGGATGCGACCCTCCCTGTACTGGTTACGACGCACCCTGTAGGCGTCAGATTTTCACTGGTACATGATCGTATCGACTCGATTGCAAGGCGCCGTGGTAGAGCTGTCTCCAAAACGCCATCCAACCGCAACAGATAAGTGCGGTGGTCCACAGTCGGAACACTGCCAAAAAAAACACCAAGGAGTCGCCCCTATGAAAGGTTCCCCGTCGTTGTTGTTGGCCGCCATGCTGAGTCTGCCGTTTTTGGCTCACGCCGCAGAACCGGCCCAATGCAGCACCGTAAACTTCTCCGATGTCGGCTGGACGGACATTACCGTCACCACCGCCACCACCAGCGTCGTTCTCGACGCCCTGGGCTACAAGACCAAAACCACGATGATTTCCGTGCCGGTGACCTACAAATCCCTGGCCGACGGCAAGAACATGGACGTGTTCCTCGGTAACTGGATGCCGACCATGGAAAACGACATCAAGGCCTACCGCGATGCCGGCACCGTGGAGACAGTGCGCGCTAATCTGGAAAACGCAAAATACACACTCGCCGTCCCCGAAGAGTTGTATAACAAAGGTCTGAAGGATTTCGCCGACATCGCCAAGTTCAAGAAAGAACTCGACGGCAAGATCTATGGCATCGAACCGGGTAACGACGGCAACCGCCTGATTCAGAGCATGATCGACAAGAACGCCTTCGGCTTGAAAGACGCCGGCTTCAAGGTGGTCGAGTCCAGCGAGGCAGGCATGCTCTCGCAAGTCGATCGCGCCCAGCGCCGCAACACCGCCGTGGTGTTCCTGGGCTGGGAGCCACACCCGATGAACACACGATTCAAGATGAAGTACCTGACGGGCGGCGACGAGTTCTTCGGCCCGAACTTCGGCCAGGCGACCATCTACACAAACACCCGCAAGGGTTACGTACAGGAATGCAGCAACGTGGGTCAGTTGCTGAAAAACCTGGTGTTCACCCTCGACATGGAAAGCACGCTGATGGGCAACGTCCTGGACGACAAAATGAAGCCTGATGCAGCTGCCAAGGCCTGGCTGAAAAAGAATCCACAGGTGCTCGATACCTGGCTGGCTGGCGTGACCACCATTGACGGTAAACCTGGCCTGGAGGCCGTGAAAGCCAAGCTCGCACAGTAAAATCGCTTACGCCGGGCGGGCTCGCCCGCCCGGGCTGTTTATTTCCTTGCATGCGGACGTTCACTACCATGCTGATTGATCAGAAAATACCTTTAGGCCAGTACATCGCGGGCTTCGTTGAGTGGTTGACGCAACACGGCGCCAATACCTTCGACGCCATCGCCGTGTCACTGGAAACGATGATCCACGGCGTGACTTTTGCGCTGACCTGGTTCAACCCGCTGGCATTGATCGGCCTCATCGCGCTACTGGCACACTTCATCCAACGCAAATGGGGCCTGACCGTTTTTGTCGTCGCCTCCTTTCTGCTGATCCTCAATCTGGGGTACTGGCAGGAAACCATGGAAACCCTCGCCCAGGTGTTGTTCGCCACCCTGGTGTGCGTGCTGATCGGCGTGCCGTTGGGCATCGTCGCCGCGCACAAACCGATGTTCTACACACTGATGCGGCCGGTGCTCGATCTGATGCAGACCGTACCGACCTTCGTGTACCTCATTCCTACCCTGACCCTCTTCGGTCTGGGTGTGGTCCCTGGCCTGATCTCGACGGTGGTGTTCGCGATTGCCGCGCCCATCCGCCTGACCTACCTGGGTATCCGCGATGTTCCGGACGAACTGATGGACGCCGGCAAAGCCTTTGGCTGCTCGCGCCGTCAGTTGCTCTCGCGCATCGAACTGCCCCACGCCATGCCAAGCATCGCGGCCGGTATCACCCAGTGCATCATGCTGTCGTTGTCGATGGTGGTGATTGCGGCACTGGTGGGCGCCGACGGCCTGGGCAAACCCGTGGTCAACGCACTGAACACTGCTGATATCGCATTGGGCTTCGAAGCAGGCCTGGCGATCGTACTGCTGGCGATCATGCTCGACCGTATCTGCAAACAACCCGAAGCCAAAGTAGGGGGTGACGCATGAGCATTATTCGCTTCGAAGACGTGGACGTGATCTTCTCCAAAGACCCACGCGCGGCTCTTAAACTGCTCGACCAGGGCATGACCCGCAACGAGATCCTGAAAAAGACCGGGCAAATCGTCGGTGTCGAAAAAGCCAGCCTGGACATCGAGAAAGGCGAGATCTGTGTACTGATGGGCCTGTCCGGCTCCGGCAAATCCAGCCTGTTGCGCTGCATCAACGGCCTCAACACCGTCAGCCGTGGCAAGTTGTTCGTCGAGCATGAAGGGCGACAGATCGACATCGCCTCCTGCACCCCGGCGGAACTGAAGATGATGCGCACCAAGCGCATCGCGATGGTGTTCCAGAAGTTCGCCCTGATGCCTTGGCTGACGGTGCGCGAGAACATCAGTTTCGGTCTGGAAATGCAGGGTCGCCCCGAAAAAGAACGCCGCAAACTGGTGGACGAGAAACTTGAGCTAGTGGGCCTGACCCAGTGGCGTAACAAGAAACCCAATGAGCTCTCCGGCGGCATGCAGCAGCGTGTCGGCCTGGCCCGTGCGCTGGCGATGGATGCCGACATTCTGCTGATGGACGAACCGTTCTCGGCCCTCGACCCGCTGATCCGCCAGGGTCTGCAAGACGAACTGCTGGAACTGCAACGCAAACTGAGCAAGACCATCGTTTTCGTGAGCCACGACCTCGATGAAGCCCTGAAGCTGGGCAGTCGTATCGCGATCATGAAAGACGGCCGGATCATCCAGTACAGCAAGCCGGAAGAAATCGTCCTGAACCCTGCGGATGATTACGTGCGCACCTTCGTCGCTCACACCAATCCGCTGAACGTACTGTGCGGTCGCAGCCTGATGCGCACCCTGGACAACTGCAAACGCATCAACGGTTCGGTGTGCCTGGACCCGGGTGGCGATTCGTGGCTGGACCTGGCCGAAGGCAACACCATCAAAGGCGCACGCCAGAACGGCTCAAGCCTGGACCTGCAGAACTGGATACCGGGGCAAGCGGTTGAAGCCCTGGGCCGTCGACCAACGCTGGTGGACTCCAACATCGGCATGCGCGACGCGCTGCAGATTCGTTACCAGACCGGCAACAAGCTGGTGCTGCACGACAACAACAAAGTGGTCGGGATCCTCGGCGACAGCGAGCTGTACCACGCACTGCTCGGCAAGAACCTGGGGTAATCAAGACAGCAGACACAAAAACGCCGCGAGATGATCGCGGCGTTTTTGTTTGTGCACAGATTGGATCTGGAATGCTGACTACTGTGGCGAGGGGGCTTGCCCCCGTTGGGTCGCGAAGCGACCCCAATCCAGACACCACGGTATTTCAGATAGATCGCGTAACCAGGATCTACGACTGCTTCGCAGCCGAACGGGGGCAAGCCCCCTCGCCACAATCGATCAACGAGGCACAAAAAAGGGGCTCAATTGAGCCCCTTGGCGTTCCCACGCAAAGCGCAGGAACGATCATATCGCTACTCAGCTATAAACCCGGCCAAGCAACTGCCGATGGCTTTCAAACTGATCGAGCACGTCACGGGTGATCTGATCCTGAGTGAAGCCCATCAAGTCGTAGTCCTGGCTGCCGTTGTGCAAGTACACCTCGGCTCGGTAATAACGTGCGCGCGGTTCATCGGCGCTTTCGGCCGACACCGTTTCACTCGCCGCCGCCAGATAACCGTCCAGGCTCACTTCGTAGACAAACGGGTTGCCCTCTTCCATCTCGATCCGCAGGCCCATGCAACGCTTGGCTTTACCCAGCAACGTTTGCACGTCCAGGCCCTTGCCACGCAGTTGAACTACGGCCTCTTCCAGCGCCGGGCTGACTTGCTTGTCCATGAAACGCTGAACGATCGACTGATTCGGTTGCAGATCCAGCTGAGTCAAACGCTCACTGAAACCGCGACGACCGCGTGCCGCGAGTTCCGCTTGCTCCTGTTCGATCTGCACGTCCTGACGCATGGCCTTGTGCAAGCCGAACATGAAGAACACCAGCACCACCGAGAACGGCAGTCCCGCCAGCACCACCATGGTTTGCATGGCTTCGAAGTTACCGGCGAACAGCAGACCGATGGTCACCAGGGTGATCACCACCGACCAGAAAATCCGCAGCCAGTGCGGCGCATCTTCGTCGACGTTGCCGCCCTTGCACGAAAGATTGGCCATCATTACCGCGCCGGAATCCGCCGGGGTCAGGAACAGCACGAAGCCGACAAAAATCGACACGCCAATTACAACTTTCGACGCCGGGTAATGCTCAAGCAACTGGTAGATCGCCATCGACGGCTGTTGCAGCGCCGTCTTGCCGAGTTCCACCGCCCCATGGTTCATCACCAGGTCCAGGGCCGAGTTACCGAAGATCGACAGCCATGCCAGGGTGAAACCCAGTGGAATCAGCAGCACGCCGGCCACCAGTTCTCGCACCGTGCGACCACGGGAAATACGCGCGATGAACATGCCGACAAATGGCGCCCAGGAAATCCACCAGGCCCAGTAGAACAGGGTCCACAGGCCCAACCAGCGGTCGGACTTCTCGCTGTCGCCTTCGTACACATACAGGTCGAAGGTCTTCAGCACCACGCCGTTCAGGTAGTCACCGATGTTCTGCACAAAGCCGTTGAGCAGGTGCAGGGTCGGGCCAAACAGCAGAACGAAAATCAGCAGACCGCTGAACAGCACGATGTTCAGGTTGGACAGACGGCGAATACCGTTTTCCACGCCGGACACGGCAGCGATGGTCGCCACGGTGCTCATCACGATGATCACGATCAGCAGGTTAGTGTTGCTGTGTTCCATGCCGAACAGGTTTTCCAGTCCCGACGACACTTGCAGCGAACCGATCCCCAGGTTCGTCACCAGCCCCAGCAGGGTCACGAACATGCCGAAGCCGTCCACCGCATGGCCGGCCGCGCCTTTGACCCAACGCTCGCCGACCAGCGGATACAGCGCCGAACGCAACGCCAGCGGCTGGTTATGACGGTAAGCGAAGTACGCCACGGCCAGGCCGACCAAAGCGTAGATCGCCCAGCCATGCAGGCCCCAATGCAGGAATGTCAGCTGCACTGCCTGACGGGCGGCAAGGTTGCTGCCGGCCACGCCTTCCGGCGGATTGAAGTAATGGTCCAGCGGCTCGGACGCACCGAAGTACAGCAGCGAGATGCCGATACCCGACGAGAACAGCATCCCCGCCCAGGCGCCGTAGCTGAAGTCCGGAGTATCGTCCTTGCTGCCCAGCTTGAGCTTGCCGTAGGACGAAAACGCCAGGCCCACCACAAACACCAGGTAGGCGGCGATCACCACCATGTAATACCAGCCGAAGCTGCGGGACAACCAGGCCTGGGCAATGCCGAGCATTCTGCCGGCCTCTTGCGGGGCGATGATCAGAATGGCGGTCAACAACAGAATCAACGCGGTAGAGGTGTAGAACACCCAACCGTTGACCGCCACCTTCTCGGGTGGGGTCTTTATTAGAGAGGCAGAACTCATGGCACAGATGCTCCGGGCAGTGCGAGAGAAGAACACAAGGCAACGCGTTACCCGACCAATCGATTAGTTGGCAGCCGACCGGCGGGTGATATAAAGACACCCCGAAAAAAGCCCGAAACCCCTGGAACGCGTCTGCGTATGGGTTTCGAGCATTTTTGGATGTCGGTTTATCGTCATTTACATGTAGGAAAAATCTGTAAGCAGCGACGAATTGTCGCAGATCTTATTCTTTGTTGATTGAACGTTCAATCAAAACAAAATAGACTGGCCCTCAATCCGGTAGCCGAATTTCGTCCACCGGAAGGCCTAAGGAGATGTGCAAGATGCCCAAGGTCGGTATGCAACCCATCCGCCGCCAGCAATTGATCGAAGCCACTTTGCAGGCCATCGATCAGGTCGGCATGGGGGACGCCAGCATTGCGCTGATCGCCCGTTTGGCCGGCGTCTCGAATGGCATCATCAGTCACTACTTTCAGGACAAGAACGGCCTGATCGCCGCCACGGCGCAGTACCTGATGAGCGTCCTCAGCGAGAACGTCACCGCGCGCCGTCATGCGTTGGAGGACAACAGCCCACGGGCCCACCTCCAGGTGATTATCGAAGGCAACTTCGACGCCAGCCAGGTCAATGGCCCGGCAATGAAAACCTGGTTGGCCTTCTGGGCCGCCAGCATGCACCACCCGTCTTTGCACAGGTTGCAGCGGATCAACGATCACCGTCTGTATTCCAACCTGTGCTGCCAGTTCCGCCGTGTGTTGCCGCTCGATGATGCGCGCACCGCCGCCCGTGGCCTGGCAGCCCTCATTGACGGTTTGTGGTTGCGCGGCGCGCTGTCGGGAGATGCTTTCGACACCGCGCAGGCGCACCAGATCGCTTACGAATACATGGATTTCCAACTGGCCAAGCAGGTGAGTCAGAGCACACATAAAACCGCTCAACCCCTGCCAACCACTTAATGCACTTGCGAGGACACTATGGCCCGTTTCGAACTGCAAAAACTCTACATCGATGGCGGTTACACCGACGCCAGCAGCGACGCCACCTTCGAAGCCATCAACCCGGCTAACGGTGAAGTCCTCGCAACCGTACAGCGTGCGACCAAGGAAGACGTCGAGCGTGCAGTGGTCAGTGCCGAAAAGGGCCAGAAAATCTGGGCCGCGATGACCGCCATGGAGCGTTCGCGCATCCTGCGTCGTGCCGTGGACATCCTGCGCGAGCGCAACGATGAACTGGCCGCCCTGGAAACCCTGGACACCGGCAAGGCGTACTCCGAAACCCGTTACGTCGACATCGTCACCGGCGCTGACGTGCTGGAATACTACGCAGGCCTGGTACCAGCCATCGAAGGCGAGCAGATCCCGCTGCGCACTACCTCTTTTGTCTACACCCGTCGCGAGCCGCTGGGCATCGTGGCCGGTATCGGCGCGTGGAACTACCCGATCCAGATCGCCCTGTGGAAATCCGCTCCAGCCCTGGCGGCCGGTAACGCGATGATCTTCAAGCCAAGCGAAGTCACCTCGCTGACGACTCTGAAACTGGCCGAAATCTACACCGAAGCGGGCCTGCCGGCTGGCGTGTTCAACGTGTTGACCGGCAGCGGCCGTGAAGTCGGCACCTGGCTGACCGAGCACCCACGCATCGAAAAAGTCTCCTTCACCGGCGGCACCGACACCGGCAAGAAAGTCATGGCCAGCGCTTCCGCCTCCACGCTCAAAGACGTGACCATGGAACTGGGCGGCAAATCCCCGCTGATCATTTTCGACGACGCCGACCTCGATCGCGCCGCCGACACCGCGATGATGGCCAACTTCTACAGCTCTGGCCAGGTTTGCACCAACGGCACTCGCGTGTTCGTGCCGAGCCACCTCAAAGCCGCGTTCGAAGCCAAGATCGTTGAGCGCGTTGCACGCATCCGCGTCGGCAATCCGCAAGACGAAAACACCAACTTCGGCCCACTGGTCAGCTTCGCCCACATGGAAAGCGTGCTGGGTTACATCGCCAAAGGTAAGGAAGAAGGCGCTCGCCTGTTGTGCGGCGGCGATCGTCTGACTGACGGCGAATTCGCCAAAGGCGCATTCGTGGCGCCGACCGTGTTCACCGACTGCACCGACGAGATGACCATCGTGCGCGAAGAAATTTTCGGGCCGGTGATGAGCATCCTGAGCTACGAAACCGAAGAAGAAGTGATCCGTCGCGCCAACGACACCGACTTCGGCCTGGCGGCCGGCGTTGTCACCAAAGACCTGAACCGCGCCCACCGCGTGATTCATCAATTGGAAGCCGGTATCTGCTGGATCAACGCCTGGGGCGAGTCCGACGCCAAGATGCCGGTCGGCGGCTACAAGCAGTCGGGCGTGGGCCGTGAGAACGGCATCAGCTCGCTGAACAACTTCACACGCATCAAATCGGTACAGGTCGAACTGGGCGATTACGCCTCAGTGTTCTAAGGCACCCGCGCACAACCTGTAGCAGCTGCCGAGGCACGAGGCTGCGTTGCGGTCCGAAGGGCCGCCCTCGGGGACTGCTGCGCAGCCCAACGCAGCCTCGTGCCTCGGCAGCTGCTACGGGCGACCTGACCAACTTCAAAGAGGGTGCATTTAATGTCCCAAGTATTCGATTACATCATCATCGGTGCCGGTTCAGCCGGTAACACCCTGGCGACCCGTCTGACTGAAGACGAAGGCGTCACCGTGCTGCTGCTCGAAGCGGGCGGCCCGGATTACCGTCTGGATTTCCGCACGCAAATGCCGGCGGCTTTGGCGTTCCCGCTGCAAGGTCGTCGCTACAACTGGGCATACGAAACCGATCCAGAGCCACACATGGACGGTCGCCGGATGGAATGCGGTCGCGGCAAGGGCCTGGGTGGTTCTTCGCTGATCAACGGCATGTGCTACATCCGTGGCAATGCCATGGACTATGATGGCTGGGCGAAGCTGCCCGGCCTGGAAGACTGGACCTACCTCGACTGCCTGCCGTATTTCCGCAAGGCGGAAACCCGTGACATCGGCCCGAACGACTACCACGGCGGCGACGGTCCGGTCAGCGTGACCACGCCGAAAGCCGGCAACAACCCGCTGTTCAGTGCGATGGTTGAAGCAGGCGTACAAGCAGGTTACCCGCGTACCGAAGACTTGAACGGTTACCAGCAGGAAGGTTTCGGCCCGATGGACCGCACCGTGACGCCCAAAGGCCGTCGCGCCAGTACCGCTCGCGGTTACCTGGACATCGCCAAGAAGCGTTCGACCCTGACCATCGTCACCCACGCCCTGACCGACAAAATTCTTTTCGAAGGCAAGCGTGCGGTCGGCGTGCGCTACCTGATCGGCGCGGCTGAAGAGCGCGTTGAAGTCCGTGCCCGCAAAGAAGTGTTGCTGTGCTCCGGCGCCATCGCGTCGCCGCAGATCCTGCAACGCTCCGGTGTCGGCCCGGCCGAACTGCTGAAAAAGCTCGATATTCCGGTGGTCCACGACCTGCCGGGCGTCGGTGAAAACCTGCAGGATCACCTTGAGTTGTACCTGCAATACGCCTGCACCCAACCGGTCTCGCTGTACCCGTCGCTGCTGCTGCACAACCAACCGGCCATCGGTGCCGAGTGGCTGTTCAACGGCACCGGCATCGGCGCCAGCAACCAGTTCGAAGCCGGCGGCTTCATCCGCACCCGTCCGGAATTCGAATGGCCGAACATTCAGTACCACTTCCTGCCGGTAGCGATTAACTACAACGGTAGCAACGGTGTGAAAGAGCACGGTTTCCAGGCACACATGGGTTCCATGCGGTCGCCAAGCCGCGGTCGCATCCAGGCCAAGTCCAAGGATCCGCGCGAATACCCGAGCATCCTGTTCAACTACATGGCCACCGAGCAGGACTGGCAGGAATTTCGCGATGGCATCCGCCTGACCCGTGAAATCATGCAACAGCCGGCGCTGGACGCTTTCCGTGGTCGCGAAATCAGCCCGGGCATCGAGGTACAAACCGACGAGCAGCTGGACAAGTTCATCCGCGAGCACGCCGAAACCGCGTTCCACCCATCCTGCTCGTGCAAGATGGGCACCGACGAGATGGCCGTGGTCGATGGCGAAGGTCGTGTGCATGGCCTGCAAGCCCTGCGCGTGGTCGATGCCTCGATCATGCCGATCATCACCACCGGCAACCTGAACGCACCAACGATCATGATGGCCGAGAAAATCGCCGACAAGATCCGCGGCCGTAAACCACTGCCGCGCAGCAAGGCCAAGTATTACGTGGCCGGCGGTGCACCGGTGCGTGGCAAGCCGTTGCGGGATGTGAGCCCTACCGCGCAGTAAGTCGCAGTGATCGTTCCCATGCTCCGCATGGGAATGCATCCAGTGACGCTCCGCGTCACACAGCGGACGCAGAGCGTCCGTGGCGGCGTTCCCACGCAGAGCGTGGGAACGATCAGCCGACTCAAGCGGTAAATCCCCCCCTACACCCTCTTCGCTTGATCCTGCCCCCACGCAGGCCTAATCTAGCGCCACGCAAACGTTTCACCCCCCTCGCAACACCGATTCGCCGCCACTCCATACCAAGGAGGTTCCCGAATGTTCGATTTCCACCCCCAGCTCAAGCAGCGCTTCGCTGCGTTGCGCACGGGCGCTGAATTCTTTTCGCTGCGTTATGTGCGCGAGTCCGGCCAGCATCTGTCGGTGCGCAAGAACGTCGCCGAACCGCCGAGCCTGAGCCAGGACGAAGGCGCAATGCTCACCGTTCGGGTCAACGGCGTCGAAGCCTATGCCGCCACCAACGACTTGTCCCAGTCCGGCCTGCAAGCCGCGCTGGAGAAAGCCGAGCAACAAGCCCGTCGCCTCAAGCCCCATGCCCTGCTCGACCTGCGCGAGCAAGCCGTTTCCAGCGACCGCGCCGACTACTTCTCGCCGAACGTCGACCAGTCCTTCCCGTCCCTGAGCGATTGCTACCAACTGCTCGGCGCCGAATCCGCCGCCGTGCCCAAGGACGAACGCCTGGTGAACTGGCAGGCGAGCATCGGCATCACCAACGTTGAGCAGATCTACCTCAACAGCGCCGGCGCCGAATTGCGCCAGGCTCAGCGTTTCGTCTACCCGAGCATGGACGTCACCGCCTACGACGGCAGCGACAGCCAGACCCGCACCCTGGGCCGTGAGAATTTCGGCCAGCAGGGCGGCTTTGATGTGATCAGCCGCTGCGGCCTGATCGGTGCCGGGCCGAAGATTGCCGATCAGGCACTGCAATTACTGCTGGCGCCGAACACCCCGCAAGGCCCGCGCGACCTGTTGCTGATGCCCGACCAGATGATGCTGCAGATTCACGAGTCCATCGGTCACCCGCTGGAGCTGGACCGCATCCTGGGCGATGAGCGCAATTACGCCGGCACCAGTTTCGTCAAGGCGCAAGACTTCGGCCGCCTGCAATACGGCTCCGCACTGCTCAACGTGACGTTCGACCCGGACATCCCCGAACAACTCGCCAGCTACGGCCATGACGACGAAGGCACCGCCGCCAGCAAGCAATTTCTGATCAAGGAAGGATTGTTGCTGCGGCCATTGGGCGGCGCGCTCTCGCAATTTCGGGCTGGCATGGACGGCGTTGCCAACAGCCGCGCCTGCGGCTGGAACCGTCCGCCGATCGATCGCATGGCCAACCTCAACATCGAGCCGGGCGATCAGCCGCTGGAACAAATGATCGGCAACATCGAACGCGGCATCTTGATGAGCACCAACCGTTCGTGGTCCATCGACGATGCGCGCAACAAATTCCAGTTCGGCTGCGAATGGGCTCAGCTGATCGAAAACGGCGAACTCAAGGGCGTGGTGAAAAACCCCAACTACCGGGCGATTTCCGCACAGTTCTGGAAAAGCCTCAGCGCTGTCGGCGACGCCAGTACCTTCAAGGTGCTGGGCACGCCGAACTGCGGCAAGGGCGAACCGAACCAGGTGATCCGCGTCGGCCATGCGTCGCCGGCCTGTGTGTTCAGCAACGTTGATGTGTTTGGAGGAGACGCCTGATGAGTACAGTCAAAGGTCAGGCCGAGTCATTTGAAACACTGGTCAACTGGTTGCGCGAAGCGATTCGCGAGCCTGAACAATTCACCCTCAGCTATGCCGCCGAATCGTCGGCCTTCGTGCGTTTCAACCACGCCAAGGTCCGTCAGGCCGGGCAGGTGCAGCAGGCGAGCGTCGGCCTCAAACTGATCAACGCTGGTCGCCACGCCGACCTCGACATCACGTTGTCGGGCGACCCGGAAGTCGACCTTCAGCGTCTGGCCGAAGGGCTGCAACAGTTGCGCGACACCCTGCCGTTGCTGCCTCAGGACCCCTACCTGCTGCTCAACCATGACCACTGGCAGAGCAACAACGTGCAGGATCATCCGTTGCCAGACACCGAGCAGGTGGTCGCTGAAATCACTCAGGCCGCCGAGGGGCTCGATTTGGTCGGCTTCTATGCCGCCGGGCCGATCAGTCGTGGCTTCGCCAGCTCCTCGGGCGCGTTCGGCTGGCATCAGGCCAACAGCTTCAACTTCGATTTCAGCCTGTTCCATGAAAACGGTCAGGCGGTGAAAGCCAGCTATGCCGGGCACGACTGGAACAGCGAAGGCTTTGCCAGGCGCTTCCAGCAGGCCCGCGAGCAGTTGGCGTTTCTGGGTCGGCCATTGCGCACGCTGGCACCGGGTCAGTACCGCGCGTACCTCGCACCAGCAGCGCTGGAAGAAATCATGGGCATGCTCAGTTGGGGCGGTTTTTCGGCGCAGTCGATTGCCAGCAAGAGTAGCCCGTTGCAGAAGCTCTACGGTGGCGACAGTTCGTTCAGCCCGTTGGTGTCGCTGGATGAAAAAGTCAGCGGTTCCCTGAGCCCGGCGTTCTCCGGTGAAGGTTACCCGCGCAGCGATCTGAGGCTGATTGTTGATGGCAAGGCGGGCGACCAATTGGTGGGTTCACGCAGCGCCGCCGAATACGGCCTGACCGCCAACGGTGCCGGCGGCGGTGAATCGCCGAGTGCGTTGAACATGGCGGCCGGCGCGTTGCCTGACGCTGAGATTCTCAAGCGACTGGGCACCGGTTTGTACATCAGCAACCTCTGGTACCTGAACTACTCGGACCAACCGGCAGCACGCCTGACCGGCATGACACGGTTCGCGACCTTCTGGGTCGAGAACGGCGAGATTCAGGCACCGGTCAGCACCATGCGTTTTGACGACAGCGCCTACAGCCTGCTCGGTTCGCAGCTGGAAGCGTTGACCGAGGAACGCGAGCTGATGTTGTCGGCCAGTACCTACAGCCAGCGGAATACGTCTTCGGCGTTGCTGCCGGGGGCGTTGGTCAGCCGATTGACCTTGACCCTCTGACACAGATCGCTCCCACGTTTGACAGATCGTTTCCACGCTCGGCGTGGGAATGCAGCCCGGGACGCTCCGCGTCCCTACCGAAGCGGACGCAGAGCGTCCATTGAGGCATTCCCACGCCGAGCGTGGGAACGATCATTTCCGACACCAAGAGGCCCCATGCCCAACCGCCCACCTCTCGACGCTGTCACTGCCCGCTGGTTGCCGTGGGTCGTCGCCATTGCCTTCTTCATGCAGTCCCTCGACGGGACAATCCTCAACACCGCCCTCCCCGCCATGGCCCGGGACCTGGCCGAAGACCCGCTGCGCATGCAAGGCGTGATCATCGCCTACATGCTCACCGTCGCCTTGCTGATCCCCGCCTCCGGCTGGATCGCCGACCGTTTCGGCACCAAGAAGATCTTCTTCGGCGCCATCCTGCTGTTCAGCATCGGCTCATTGCTCTGCGCCTTGTCGAGCACTCTGAGCATGCTGATCGGCGCCCGGGTGATCCAGGGCCTGGGCGGTGCCTTGATGTTGCCGGTCGGACGACTGGTGGTGCTGCGTGCGTACCCGCGTTCGGAGCTGGTGCGGATGATGGGGTTCATCACCATTCCCGGCCTGCTCGGCCCCCTGATCGGCCCGACCATGGGCGGCTGGATGGTGCAATACCTGACCTGGCACTGGATCTTCCTGATCAACCTGCCGGTGGGTGCCATCGGTTGCTACGCGGTGTGGAAATTCATTCCCGACCTGCGCGGCAGCGAGCGAACCCGCTTCGATAGCCTGGGCTTTTTGCTGTTCGGCGCGGCGATGGTGCTGATCACCATCGCCATGGAAGGCCTGGGCGAGCTGCACCTGCCGCACTTGCGGGTGATGTTGCTGCTGTTTGGCGGCATGGCGTGTCTGGCGGCCTATTGGTTGCGCGCCGGGCACATCGATAATCCGTTGTTCGCGCCGTCGCTGTTCAAGACCCGGACCTTCGCCGTGGGCATCCTCGGCAACCTGTTCGCCCGTCTTGGCAGCGGCGCGTTGCCGTTCCTGGTGCCCTTGCTGCTGCAAGTGGCGTTGGGTTATTCGCCGTCTCAGGCCGGGATGAGCATGCTGCCACTGGCCGCGGCGGCGATGGTCGCCAAGTCGGTGGCGCGGCCGCTGATCGAGCGTTTCGGCTACCGCATCGTGCTGACCGGCAACACGCTGGCGTTGGGGATCATGCTGGCCAGCATGGGCCTGGTCAGCGAGCAGACGCCGTATTGGCTGTTGCTGGCCCAGTTGGCGATTCTGGGAGCGATCAACTCCTTGCAGTTCACCGCGATGAATACCGTGACCCTGATCGACCTCGATGACGCCAGCGCCAGCAGCGGCAACAGTTTGCTGTCGGTGGTCGCGCAATTGTCCCTGAGCCTCGGTGTAGCCTGTGCCGGTGCGTTGCTGGGTGGCTTTACCGCAGAGATCGGAAACGATGGCGTTGATACCGTTTTGGGCGCATTTCAACTCACATTCGTGACCGTCGGAATCATGGCCATGTTGGCCGCGACGATTTTTTCGCAACTGTCCAGAACTGACGGACGGCGCGTCAGACATCCGGAAGAACACATAGAGCCTTAGGGCGAATGGCCATCGGACTGGTACACTGCGCGACATTTTGTTTTGCAGGCCAGTCCCGTGACCACCATCGCCACCGCTTTTAATACTTTGCCGCTGTCCGCCGCCATGCTGGCTAACCTCGACTCCCTCGGTTACGCCCAGATGACGCCGATCCAGGCGCAAAGCTTGCCGGTGATCCTCAAGGGGATGGACCTGATCGCCCAGGCCAAGACCGGCAGCGGCAAGACCGCGGCCTTCGGTATCGGCCTGTTGAACCCGATCAATCCGCGCTTCTTCGGTTGCCAGGCGCTGGTCATCTGCCCGACCCGTGAGCTGGCCGACCAGGTCGCCAAGGAAATCCGCCGTCTGGCCCGCGCCGAAGACAACATCAAGGTCCTGACCTTGTGCGGCGGCGTGTCTTTCGGCCCGCAGATCGCATCCCTGGAACACGGCGCGCACATCATCGTCGGCACCCCGGGACGCATCCAGCAACACCTGCGCAAGGGTTCACTGGTGCTTCATGGCCTGAACACGCTGATCCTCGACGAAGCCGATCGTATGCTCGACATGGGTTTCTACGATTCCATCGAAGAAATCATCGCCCAGTGCCCGGAGCGTCGCCAGACCCTGCTGTTCTCCGCCACCTATCCGGTGGGCATCAAGCAGCTGGCGTCGAAGTTCATGCGCAACCCGCAACAAGTGAAGGCTGAGGCGTTCCACGACGACACCCAGATCGAGCAGCGTTTCTACGAGATTTCCCCGGAAGAACGCATGAGCGCGGTGACCAAGGTGCTCGGTCACTTCCGCCCAGCGTCCTGCGTGGCCTTCTGCTTCACCAAGCAGCAGGTTCAGGAAACCGTCGATCACCTGACCGCCAAAGGCATCTGCGCCGTGGGTTTGCACGGCGATCTGGAACAGCGTGACCGTGACCAGGTCTTGGCGATGTTCGCCAACCGCAGTACTTCGGTGCTGGTCGCCACCGACGTCGCCGCCCGCGGCCTGGACATCGATGCGCTGGACATGGTGATCAACGTCGAACTGGCCCGTGACTCGGAAATCCACATTCACCGTGTCGGCCGTACCGGTCGTGCCGGCGAGAAAGGCATCGCCATCAGCCTGGTTGCACCGTCCGAAGCCCACCGCGCCCAAGCCATCGAGCAACTGCAGAAGTCGCCGTTGAATTGGGATCAGGTGGATAACCTCACGTCTCAAGGCGGCGGGCCGCTGCTGCCGGCAATGAGCACGCTGTGCATTGGTGCGGGCCGTAAAGACAAGGTGCGTCCGGGTGACATTCTGGGTGCTCTGACCGGCGATGCCGGCATCCCGGGTGCCCAGGTCGGCAAGATCGCGATTTTCGACTTCCAGGCCTATGTGGCCGTGGAACGCGGGATCGCCAAGCAAGCCTTGCAGCGGCTGAACGACGGTAAAATCAAAGGCCGTTCGCTGCGCGTGCGCATCCTGTAAGAGATTGCCGATCGTTCCCACGCTCTGCGTGGGAATGCATCCCGTGACGCTCCGCGTCACATAACGGCGGACGCAGAGCGTCCATGGCGGCATTCCCACGCAGAGCGTGGGAACGATCATTGTGTGAGGACACCGTTTTGCGCTCTACCGAAGTCGTGATCATTGGCGCTGGCGCCGCAGGGTTGATGTGTGCGCTGACCGCCGCCGGGCGCGGGCGCAAGGTGATGTTGCTTGACCATGCCAACAAGGCCGGCAAAAAAATCCTCATGTCGGGCGGTGGGCGCTGCAATTTCACCAACATGTACACCGAACCGGGCAATTTCCTCTCGCAGAACGCCCATTTCTGCAAATCCGCACTGGCGCGCTACACCCAGTGGGACTTCATCGGTCTGGTGGCCAAACACGGCGTGCCGTACCACGAGAAAAAACTCGGCCAACTGTTCTGCGATAACAAATCCAGCGACATTCTCGAAATGTTGCTCGATGAATGCGATCAGGTCGGCGTCAGCCTGCACCTGGACACCTCGATCCAGACCATCGAAAAGCTCGAAAGCGGTTATCTGCTGGACACCACGCTGGGCCAGATCACCTGCGAATCGTTGGTGATCGCCACTGGCGGCCTGTCGATTCCGACCCTCGGCGCCACCGGTTTCGGTTATCAGGTGGCCAAACAGTTCGGCCACGACCTGCTGCCGACCCGCGCCGGCCTGGTGCCGTTCACCATCACCGATCAGCTCAAGGAACTGTGCACCGAGCTGTCCGGTACGTCGGTGGATTGCCTGGTGAGCTGCAACGACCAGAGTTTCCGCGAGAACATCCTGTTCACCCACCGCGGCCTCAGCGGCCCGGCGATTTTGCAGATTTCTTCATTCTGGGAATCCGGCGACACGGTAGAGATCAACCTGATGCCGGATCACGACGTACCGAGTTGGCTGCAACAGCAGCAAGTCGAGCGCCCGAACAGCGAACTGAAAACCCTGCTCGGTGAAATCTTCACCAAGAAGATGGCCAACCTGCTGGCGGATAACTGGTTCGTCTCCAAACCGATGAAGCAGTACACCCATGCGGAAATTGCGGACATCGCCGAAAAACTGGCGAGCTGGAAAGTCGTGCCGGCCGGCACCGAAGGCTACCGCACGGCCGAAGTGACCCTGGGTGGCGTCGACACGCGCGAAGTGTCGTCCAAGACCATGGAATCGCTGAAAAGCCCTGGCCTGTATTTCGTCGGCGAAGTGCTCGACGTCACCGGGCATCTGGGCGGTTTCAACTTTCAATGGGCCTGGGCCTCCGGTTACGCGGCGGCGCAGTACGTCTGACCGATNGTCCAAGACCATGGAATCGCTGAAAAGCCCTGGCCTGTATTTCGTCGGCGAAGTGCTCGACGTCACCGGGCATCTGGGCGGTTTCAACTTTCAATGGGCCTGGGCCTCCGGTTACGCGGCGGCGCAGTACGTCTGACCGATCGCGTTATCGTTCTTCGCGGGCAAGCCTCGCTCCTACAAGGGTCACCTAAATCCCTGTAGGAGCGAGGCTTGCCCGCGAAGACGTCCTGACAGGCAACACAGAACGAGGAAGGAACAGATTTTGCTGTCTGATGTGATCGGCGCCATTGCGTCGGCGTCATTAGTGGCTCAATTTAGCGTCATCGCCTCGGAAGGCCTTCGCACTTCATGTCATCGACCACATTTCGGCAGTCTCTGCGTCGCCTCTGGGCGCTGGATAAATTCAGTTACAGCGTGCGGGTGTTCATCGCCCTGACCGGCACCATGGCGCTGTGTTGGTCTCAGGATCAAATGGGGCTGCTGATCCCGTTGTTTCTGGGGATCATCGCCAGTGCCTTGGCCGAAACCGACGACAGTTGGCAGGGCCGCCTCAACGCACTGGCCGTGACGCTGGTGTGTTTTATGGTCGCGGCCCTGTCCGTCGAACTGCTCTTCCCCTACCCCATCCTCTTTATCATCGCCTTTGCCTTGGCCAGTTTCTGCCTGACCATGCTCGGCGCGCTGGGCGAACGTTATGGCGCCATTGCTTCAGCGACGCTGATTCTGTCGGTGTACACCATGATCGGTGTGGACCAGCGCGGCGGCGCGGTCACTGATTTCTGGCACGAGCCGGTGCTGCTGGTGGCCGGTGCGGCGTGGTATGGCTTGCTCTCGGTACTGTGGCAGGCGCTGTTTTCCAATCAGCCGGTGCAGCAAAGCCTGGCGCGGTTGTTCCGTGAACTGGGTTATTACCTGAAACTGAAATCGTCGCTGTTCGAACCGATCCGGCAGATGGACGTGGAAGCGCGTCGCCTGGAGCTGGCCCAGCAGAACGGTCGGGTGGTGGCGGCCCTGAACGCCGCCAAGGAAATCATTCTGCACCGGGTCGGCGATGGCCGGCCGGGCTCGAAACTCAGCCGTTACCTGAAGCTGTACTTCCTCGCCCAGGACATCCATGAGCGCGCCAGCTCCTCGCACTACCCTTACAACGCGCTGGCCGAGGCGTTCTTCCACAGCGACGTGCTGTTCCGCTGTCAGCGCCTGCTGCGCCAGCAAGGCAAGGCCTGCCGCGCGCTGGCTGAATCGATCCAGATGCGCCAGCCGTTCATCTATGACCCAAACTTCGCCGAAGCCCTGAGCGACCTGCACGCTTCCCTCGAACACCTGCGCATCCAGAGCAATCCGGCCTGGCGCGGCCTGTTGCGTTCGTTGCGGGCATTGGCCGCCAACCTCGGCACCCTCGACCGTTTGCTCAGCGACGCCAGCAACCCTGATGCGCTCGCAGACGCCACCGACAGCAGCCTGCTCGACCGTTCGCCACGTAACCTCAAGGATGTCTGGGTGCGGTTGCGCACACAGCTGACGCCAACCTCCTTGCTATTCCGCCACGCCCTGCGCCTGCCCCTGGCATTGAGCGTCGGCTACGCGATGGTGCATTTGATCCACCCCTCGCAAGGTTACTGGATCATCCTCACCACGTTGTTTGTCTGTCAGCCGAACTATGGCGCAACTCGCCGTAAACTTGGCCAGCGGATTAGTGGCACCGCCATCGGTCTGACCGTCGCCTGGGCGCTGTTCGATCTGTTCCCCAACCCGTTGGTCCAGTCGAGTTTCGCCATCGTTGCCGGGGTGGTGTTCTTTACCAACCGCACCACCCGCTACACCCTGGCGACTGCCGCCATTACGGTCATGGTGCTGTTCTGCTTCAACCAGGTGGGTGACGGTTACGGGCTGCTTCTGCCGCGACTGTTCGATACCTTGCTGGGCAGCCTGATCGCCGGCCTGGCGGTGTTTCTGTTCCTGCCAGACTGGCAGGGTCGACGCCTGAACAAAGTGCTGGCCAATACCCTGACCTGCAACAGCATTTACCTGCGCCAGATCATGCAGCAATACGCCGCGGGCAAAAGCGATGACCTGGCTTATCGCCTGGCCCGACGTAACGCGCACAACGCCGACGCCGCGTTGTCGACGACGCTGGCCAACATGCTGATGGAGCCGGGGCACTTCCGTAAGGAAGCGGATGTCGGGTTCCGTTTCCTGGTGCTATCGCACACCTTGCTCAGTTATTTGTCGGGACTGGGGGCACACCGTGAAACCCAACTGCCGACGGGCGTACGTGAGCACTTGATCGACGGCGCCGGCGTGAATCTGGCCGCCAGCCTCGACGAGATCGCCCAAGGCCTGGCGAGCAAACAGCCGGTTGCGATTCAGAGTGATGAGGAAGAAGCACTGGCCAATGAGCTTGAGCAGATGCCGGATGAAATCGATGAAGGGCAGCGGCTGGTGCAGACGCAACTGGCATTGATCTGTCGGCAACTGGGGCCGTTGCGCACGTTGGCGGCGCATTTGATCAAGGACACGAGCGAAGCCTGAGATTTGCAGCGTCAGCTCAGGCACCGCAGGCCTTTCAGATCACATTCCATGCTGCCTGAGCAACTTCTCATAACTCCCATCAGCCTTCATCGCCGCAATCTCGCGGTCGAAACCGGCGACGATCTGTTCATGCTGCGGATTTTTCAGGCTCACCAGAATATGCAGGCTGTTCTCGCTCAACGGCTTGGGCAGGAACTCCACGGCATTGCGCACTTTGGGTGACTCCCGAGCAAGGTAATAACGGGCAACGAACTCGTCTTCCAGGGTCAGCTTGACCCGATCGGCCGCAACCATGCGCACGGCCATGGCGAAGTTATGCACCGGCACCTTCTGCAATGACACATTGTCGTCGAATTCGTGCGAATAGGCATAACCGCGGACCACCGCTATCGGGAAGGTGTGCAGTTGTTGCAGGTTGTTGAATTCGATTGGCGTGTCTTTGCGCTTGAGAAAGCGCACGCGGTTGAGCAGGTACTCGCCGGAAAATTGCCCCAGCTTCGTGCGCTCGTCGGTGTACCAGGTGTTGACCAGTACGTCGTAACGTCCCTCGCCCACCCCAAACAAGGCCCGCGCCCACGGCACCTGTTCGAAACCACTGGCGTAACCGGCTCGGGCCAGTGCGGTGCTGACGATGTCCGTGGCCACACCGCCATTGACCAGCGTGGCGTCGGTAAAGGGTGGCCAGGCATCGGCGACCAGACGCAGTTTTTCCGCTGCAGCGGTCTGTGTCAGCAACAGCAACCCAATCAATGCAAAGGCTCGATGCAATCGCGGCATGCCAGAAAATCCTTAGCGGGCGGGCTGCCCGACGTGTTTTTCAGCCAAAACTCCCGGGCCCTTTACCGGCGAAACCCGGCTCCTAACATTAGTTCATTGAGGTCATTGCACAGCGCTTCTTCGCAGATTACACAAAGAAGGCAGTTTCGCGAGAAATGAATGATGGCATTTTGGGCTTTATCACAGATTTCTCTGCCATAAAGACATCCCGGGCCAGGACGCCTAGTATCGGAGCAACGTTGTTCAAGGAATCTGAAGATGACAATCGATTGGGTCTGCAAACACCACAGCGATCTGGGCAAAGAGCAGCTGTACGCCATTTTGCAGCTACGCGCCGAGGTATTCGTCGTCGAGCAGCAATGCGCTTATCAGGACGTCGATGGTCAGGATCTGGAAGGGGACACTTGCCATCTGATGGGTTGGGACGGGGATCGGCTGGTGGCCTACCTGCGATTGCTCGATCCGCAATTACAAGGCGGCGACGTGGTGATTGGCCGAGTGATCATTGCACCCCCGGCACGCGGTGCCGGGCTTGGGCATGAGTTGATGAATCAGGCGTTGAAACAGGCCGAAAAGCACTGGCCCGGGGTACCGATCTACCTCTCGGCACAGGCACATTTGCAGGGGTATTACGGGCGGTACGGGTTTGTGGTGGTGGGTGAGGAATATCTGGAGGATCAGATTCCGCATATCGGGATGCGCCGCCCGCAATGATTGTTCCCACGCTGATCGTTCCCACGCTCTGCGTGGGAATGCAGCCCGGGACGCTCCGCGTCCCAAGAGCAGACGCAGAGCGTCCATTGAGGCATTCCCACGCAGAGCGTGGGAACGATCAGGGATACTCGAGCACCGCTTTGATCTGCCGCAGATTACGCTCGATCCACCCCCGATCAATCGCCCCCCACTCGCGAATCCGATAGCGCCCCGCATGGTTGCGCGCGCCTTCTTCCTGCTCGAATTCACAGACGATATCCAGGTCCGCCAACGCCGCGATGGTGTCCTGGGCCGTGCGTCGGGGCATGCCGGTCACTTCGGTCAACGCCGGGACGTTGCTGGCCAGCCCGCTGTCGATCAGGTACGCCACGTACAACCGGCGGTAGAAGCTGCTCTTGGTTTTGCTCACATCCATCTGTAGCTCCTTTTGAGCTTGATCTTCTATTGCCTATCCCGCCAAGTCAGGTACACCCGCAAATCGAACTCCACCTGGTGATAGCCCGGCAACATGTGTTCGCACAACTTGTAGAACGCCTTGTTGTGATCCGATTCTTTGAAGTGCGCCAGCTCATGCACCACGATCATTTTCAGAAACTCGGAGGGCGCTTCCTTGAACAGCGAGGCCACCCGAATTTCTTTCTTGGCCTTGAGCTTGCCGCCCTGCACCCGCGAGATCGCGGTATGCAGGCCAAGCGCGCGGTGGGTCAGGTCCAGGCGGTTATCGAATAACACCTTGTCGATGGCCGGGGCGTTACGCAGGTATTCCTGCTTGAGGTCCAGGGCATAGGCGTACAGCGCCTTGTCGCTCTGCACCCCGTGTTTTTCCGGATACCGCTGGCTCAGGTAATCGCCCAGCCGCCCTTCGGCGATCAGTTGGCGAACCTGGTCCTGCAACGCAGCGGGATAGGCCTGGAGGTATTTCAACACGGTCATTGGGGCGGCAACACGAGTCACGAAAAGGTCGCCAGTGTAGCGAATTCAACTCGTCAGCGCGCTCCAGTCGAACGGTTCCACAAAGTGACGGGTGTCCTCGGCCATCAACGGCCGTGCTACCAGAAAGCCCTGCACATACTGGCAACCGTTGGCTTGCAGCCATTCATATTGCGCCACCGTTTCAACCCCCTCGGCGATCACCAGCAGGCCGAACTGTTTGCACAAATCGATGACACTGCGCGCCAGCGCCGCATCCCGTTCGGACCCCGGCAGCCGGGCGATCAAGTGCCGGTCGAGTTTGAGCGTGTCCAGTTCCAGGTCCCGCAAATGCGCCAGCGAACACGCCCCGGCGCCGAAATCATCCAGCGCCACCCGCACCCCCAGATTGCGCAGCAAACGCAGTTGCTTGCGGGTCTCGTCGGGGTTAAGCATCAGGGCCTCTTCGGTGACCTCGACCTCCAGTTGCCGCGGCTTCAAACCATGGCGCTCCAGTACCTGACGCAGCTCGGTGACCAGGTTGGGCAACCCGAATTGCGTGCTGCTCAAACTGACCCCCAGCACCAGGTCTTCGGCAAACAAGGTTTCCCAGGCTTTGCGTTGTTTGGCCCCGCGATGATAAATCCAGCTGCCCAGGCGACTGATCAACCGCGCCTCTTCCAGCAACGGCAAAAACAGCCCCGGCGGTACATCGCCGACACTTGGGTGCTGCCAGCGCAACAACGCCTCGAAGCCGCGAATCTGCCCGTCGGCAATCGCCACCTGGGGCTGATACACCAGGTTGAAATCACGGTTCTCGATGGCCGTGCGCACGCTTTCTTCAAGCATCAACCGCGAGCGCGCACGGCCGTTCATTTCGTGATCGTAGAAGCGATATTGCTGACGCCCGGCGCGTTTGGCTTCGTACATGGCGATGTCGGACGCGCGCATCAGCCCGTCCAGATTCGCCCCGCAATCAGGGTACGTGGCAATGCCGATGCTGGCGCCCAAGGCGATGTCCATGCCATCGATCTGCTGACAGACCGACACCCGCTCGATGAGTTTTTCGGCAATCTTCGCCGCCTGCTCGGGGAGTTCAAGGTCCAGCAGCGCGGTGAACTCATCGCCGCCCATCCGCGCCAGAATATCGAAGGGCCGCAGGCACGCCTTCAATTGCTCGGACACCCAACGCAGCACCCGGTCGCCGGCATCGTGGCCGAGGGAATCATTGACCCGCTTGAAGCCGTCGAGGTCCAGGTACAACAGCACCCAAGTGCTGTCGGAGCGTTCGCCGCGCAGCAGCAGATTTTCAACGGTCTGGTAGAAACCCCGGCGATTGAGCAGCCCGGTCAGCGGGTCGGTCACCGCCTGGAACTCCAGTTGCTGATGCAGATGGCGCACCACCGACATGTCCAGCACCGTCACCACCATCGCATGTTGTTCGGCGGGCAACGGCGCGCAAGACAACGCCACCGGCACTTGCTGACCGGGCGCGGTACGCAGCAGCGCATCGTGCAGGCGCAGGGTTTCACCGCGTTTGTAACCGGCAAACAGCTCGGAATCGGCCCAGATCGGGATGTGCGGTTTTTGCAGGAAATCCAGAAACTCTTTGCCTTGCAGGTCATGCACCGTGGCATTGAGCAGGCGCGACATCGCCGGGTTGGCAAAACGAATCAGCCCGTCCTCACCCACCACCAAAATGCCTTCGGCAGCGTTATCCAGCACCGAGGCATTGAAGGCCCGGGCGACTTCCAGGTCATGGCTCAACCGCTGCAAGGCGCGGCGATTACGCTGGTGCTCGAGCAACGCCTGGACTTTGGGTTTGAGAATTTGCGGGTCGAACGGTTTAAACAGGTAATCCACCGCGCCACTGGCGTAGCCCCTGATCACAGCGTCCTGAGACTGTTCGTTAGCGGTCAGGAAAATGATCGGCGTGAGGCAGGTGCGCTGGCTGCCACGCATCAGGCGCGCCACCTCGAAACCGTCCATGCCCGGCATCTGCACATCCAGCAGCACCAGGTCGACATCGTGTTCGAGTAAAAGGTTGAGGGCTTCAAAACCGGAAGCCGCGGTCATCACCTGCCAGTCCTGGCGCTGCAACAATGCGCGCATGCTGAGCAGGTTTTCAGGGTAATCATCGACAATTAAAAGGATTGAGTTGCCTTCAGCTGGCATAGGTTGTGCGCATTCCATGCTGCATCTCTTGTGCGGGACGTCAGGCCGGTCTCTTGTGAAAACCGGTCACCTATTGCGACTTCACTCTAGACCCGGATCCCCGAAAGCAGAAGCTGTCAGTGCGCCACCATTTAGACAAAGTTTCACAAGCCGACTAACGGTAAGTCCTGCAGGCCCCCGGAAACCGGGAAAGATGGCACTTCGACAGGTTGTTGACGTCAACCATCTGCCGTACGGGCATTAACAAAGATTTCTTCTACGCTTATAAAGACCCCCCCCCCGAAGGCGCGGGCTAGAGCTTCTGGCACGTGCGTGCAGTAAAAAAATGTGGAAGCTTGAATTATGATCGATCTCGCAACCTGGAACCTCAGCGTTCCTGTCGGCAGCCCGCCGTACACCGTCGAAACCACCAAGCTGGTGGACGGCTTCAAGGATCAATACTTCCACTCCGACACCGGCACCCTGTTTTTCTGGACCCCGGTCACCGGCACCCGCACGGAAAACGCGATCTACCCTCGCACCGAACTGCGCGAAACCTACAGCAACGGCACGCTGAAAAACTGGCACTACCCCGACGCCGACAATTTCCTGCGAGCGACCCTGGCGGTCAACCAGGTGCCCAGTTCGGGCAAGATCGTCATTGGCCAGATTCACGCCTATAAGAGCCAAAAGCCCTTGGTGAAGGTCGAGTATCAATACAAAACCTCCACCTCGACCGGCAACATCGTCGCCAAAGTCCGCATGCACCCCGACGACGACACCGCCCGGGTCATCACCATCGCCACTGGCGTGAAACTCAATCAGGAATTCTCCTACCTCATCCACCTCAGCCCAGGTGGAGCATTGGGCATCAGCGCGGCGGGCTACCAGTGGGACACCGACATCAGCGCGATGTGGAGGGATAAACCGCTGTACTTCAAGGCCGGGGCTTATGTGCAGGACAACACTGGGTACACCAGCGAGGGCGGGGAAGTGACGTTCAGCAGGCTGGATATCGATCACGATACGTAATCCCAGGACCCCGGGCATCCGCAAAACCCGCAGGAATCCACCCATTGTGGCGAGGGGGCTTGCCCCCGTTGGGCTGCGATAGCAGCCCCAAACCCTGCCACCCCATTCTTGCTGGTACAGCGCACACCCAGTTTACGACGGCTACGCCGCCGAACGGGGGCAAGCCTCCTCGCCACAGCCCCCACTTAAACGCCCACGTTTAAAGACACTCAGCGTTACTTCATGCCCCCTACAACGGCTTGCGTCGCCGCCTACAGGTACGCCAGAATCCGCCGGCTTGTGCGCCTGGAGGGCCGCCGGTAACTTGATTCGCATCACTGATTCCCAGTGATCGGGTTTAGTAGCCCGTGGTTTCTAGCTGGATGTACAAGCAACTGTCAGTCAGGCATTTCGTTACCTGCGCTTGATGGTGGCTGTGCGCAGGGCACCTTTGGGTGCGCCGGCTTGCTAGATACCCCGGTCTACTAACCTGCGTACAGTTACCTCCACTTTGTTTAGTAGCCAGAGCGGAGGTACTCCAAATCAGGTATCTAGCAAATGATTAAACCTACACCTAACCCGCCGGTCACAGACCCGGCATCCCCCTACGAATCCCTCAATTCAAAAAAACTCCACGAAGCCGCCGAGCGCGCCCTCGACCATTACCTCAACCCGGCCGCCCAAATCATGGCCTCCACCAACGAACCCGAGCCCATGTACCTCGCCAACCCGAAGTACAACACCGAAGCCCTGCTGGCCAACGCCAGCGAAACACTCGGCTCGGCCACCATCATGCTCAACAATTTCGCAGCATTGCTGGAGACCTCACATCGCAAGACCCTGCTGGGCATTGCGCAAGTGGTCATGCTCGGTGAACTGGCGGTGAATCAGGCGCTGGATCATGTCGAACTGAAGGAGTAATCGCGGCTCGGTTGGAGCGATGCGAACTAAATACCCCCAATTGCAAACCCGCCTTTAAACGGGTTTGCAATGACAGATCCCTCATTTTTTAAGCAAAGACCCGCATCATGGCGAGTCTTTTAATTATGCACGAATCACGAAAACATCTACTCTTGACCCCGCTAAAGTTTTAGCCATGCTTTAAATCAAGGCTAAACTATCGTTATGAACGACGAAGAAAAAACATAAACTGTATTTGTACTAGTCGAAGTTAAAGACCCATAAAATTCAATGAGCCCTAGACCAAGCATGTTCAGGGCTGGCATACCGACCATTATCAGATGTTCCTGCGAAACCCCAGCCCCATAACTCTGAAAGGTGTGGGCATATTGAAAACTTGCCGCTGTATTTCCCGCAGTTAAATTGTCACCATAATAATCAAGCTGATCACCCGACTGAATAACAATGGAATTTTTTGAAATTTTTAAATTACATCCACCCAAAAACTGATACTGGGCGAAGGGCTTATTGTATTTTTTGTACGCAACATTATTCGGATCCTTAGGGTCCAACCCTATTTCCTTCTCGGCAGGGAAGTTGCTATCCGAGTAAAAAATACTGAGAGCCGGCACGACTTTATAGCTAGGCATTATACACCACCAAAAATTATGATTAAGTTAATTCACTACTACTACCCCAACAAGACCATACGCTGCCAATCAAACATGAGGGCTAGACACTTTTAGCAACTTATACCTAGAAGCTCTGAAACATATCAAGCAATCGCACACTTGCAAGAAAGAAAAAGGACTGATTTATTTCTTCACTGCCCCCACGCAAAAAAAGGGGACAATTTAATAAACCTGCTTTAATAAATCCGCCCCTTTCTTTTTAAGCTGGATATGAACAAGTGGTAGCGACTTGCCTGATTAGTAACGTTATTGTGGGTGCCATCCTCCTGTTAGGTGATATTCGTTCATGGCACAACGAACGACCGTCCCAATAGCACCAATGACTGCTGTACAAACTATTGCCGTAAGGGCTGCAGCGATAGGAACGAGCCTAACCTCATGGTAATAATAAGGTTGATGATGATCAGATTCATCAATCTTCAGAACCTCAATATCACTTACATTAACAGATTTAACTCTACCGTCTGTTGTCGTCACAATGAAAGCATTTGCAGTATTATCCACTCCTGTCAACTTACCACTTATGGACTGACCATCTTTCGTTTTAACTTCTAATGGATCTCCCGCTTCGACAAGCGTCTCAATTTTGTAGATCATTCTGGATTTCATTTTAATATTATCCTTTCGATTGACGAGTTTTTACTTTGCCCCCTCCTGCGTAAAAAAAGTACTGTTAAAAATGATAGTTTTCTAGAACCTCAGGAAGTAAACATTAGTTTCTATCTCACTTTTCGCTATATCTATTTCTAAAAATAGCTCACGGAGGCACAAAGACGCATATCAACGCTGACGTAGTGTCGGGGCTGGTTCATCACGTTCATCAGAGAAAAGGGGACGGACAGAAAAGGGGAGCGACAGAAAAGGGGACACCCATTAGCCGGTCTCAAGTCAAGGTTAAAAGCCACCGCGCCCTGCAGTGTTTAACTGCAGGGTTTGCCCTTTAACTCAACCTGATCGGTTGAACCCGTCGAACCCGAGTNCGGTCTCAAGTCAAGGTTAAAAGCCACCGCGCCCTGCAGTTAAACACTGCAGGGTTTGCCCTTTAACTCAACCTGATCGGTTGAACCCGTCGAACCCGAGTCCATGTACCTCGCCAACCCGAAGTACAACACCGAAGCCCTGCTGGCCAACGCCAGCGAAACACTCGGCTCGGCTACTGTCATGCTCAACAATTTCGCAGCATTGCTGGAGACCTCCCATCGCAAGACCCTGCTGGGCATTGCGCAAGTGGTCATGCTCGGTGAACTGGCGGTGAACCAGACACTGGATCACGTCGAATTGAAGGAGTAATCGCGGCTCGGCTGGAGCAAATGCTAACCAANAGCATCCTTTCGATTGAAGGAGTAATCGCGGCTCGGCTGGAGCAAATGCTAACCAATTCTCTCCAATAAGAAACCCGCCTCTCCAGACTGTGTGAAAACACACTGAAGGCGCTTCAAGCCAACGCCCCGACTTGCTCGGGGCGTTGGCTTTTGAGTGTACGGCAGACGAAAAAAGGCTTTTCAACCCATCAATGCCATCATCTGGCGTGCACCCAACACGTTAATCGCTCGTTTCAGGTTATAGGCGCTCACCGCCAAGGCCATTTCAGCCCTCGCGCCTTCAAGCTGTCGCAGCAAGAAGCGAGCGTTGCCAAACAGCCACTGCTTCAGACGAAAGGATGCTCCACGATGGATCTTCGGCTGACCATCATTTCGGGGTGTGCTTGCATTCGCCGTTCCATTCGCTCGAAAGCTTCTTCGTGCACGTGGCGTGAGATGTATCGGCGTTGGGCGTCGGTGCATTGCGCTTTTAACGGGCAGCTTGCGCAGTCACTGACCGCCGCCTGGTAGATACGACCCTTATTGCTGATCTGTTTAAAGGCCAGCGATTTACCGGTGGGACATTGATAGCGATCCTGCGACGCGTCGTAGGTAAACATCGTTCGGTCGAAGAACGCCTGTTCCTTGCCGCAGGAGTTGCTTGACCGAGCCGACGGTACATAAGCCGTTATGTTTTCATCCTCACAAGCCTGGAACTGCTTGCCATTTGAATAGCCCATATCAGCAATGACCGTCAGTTCATCTTGTTGCAGTTGCTCTTTGGCGGCCTTGGCCATCGGTTCAAGCTGCTTACGATCATCGCTGTCCTGAGTCACTTCATGATGCAGAATCAGGCAATGTTCGGCATCTACGGCTGTCTGTACGTTGTACCCGACCCGCGGCCCTTTGTGCGTGCGCATCATTCGAGCATCGCTTTCGTGGGTATTGAATTGCTCAAGTGCCATTGATTTCATCAGCGCTTGGCACGTCAGGTTGTTGGAATGCCTGATTTCAAGTTGCGCTAAAGCCGTCTTGATCGCGCTACGGTCAACCTTCTCGTCGGCTTCGGTTTTATCCGCCTCATCCAGATCGGCCAGGTGCTGGGCAATGCGTTTGTCCAGCTTCTGCTCCTGGTGCTTGAGCCGGTGCAAACTCGTATGGCGCCGCGATGAAGCAACAGCCTGGAACTTGCTGCCATCAATCGCCACCAAATCACCCGCGATCAAACCCGCTGTGCGGCAAAACTGGACGAAGGCCCGGCACGTCGCGATAAAAGCGGGTTTGTTGTCTTTACGGAAGTCGGCGATGGTCTTGAAGTCGGGCTTGAGGCGGTTGATCAGCCACATCACTTCGATGTTGCGCTGGCACTCGGCTTCGAGACGCCGGGATGAACGGATGCGCTGGAAATAACCGTAGAGGTAGAGCTTTAGCTGATCGGCAGGATCATAAGAGGGGCGCCCTGTGCCTTTAGGCTGCGCTTTATCAAAGCCCAGTTGCACCAGATCCAGTTTAGTGACGTACAGGTCAATGACTCGAACGAGGTGATCCTCGGGGATCAACTCTTCCAACGAGACCGGAAACAGGCTGGTCTGACTGCGGGACTGTCCTTGGATGTAAGCCATAACGAAAAGAAAATGCTCCGTATCTTTCGATACGGAGCATTTTCTTTGAGCACCGCGCAGATTGCTAGGTTTTCACACAGTCTGTCTCGGCGGGTTTCTTATGAAAATTTCTGACCTAATTAGCCCTTCTACTGTTCTGATTTGCGATAAAGCAGAATCCTTTATCGCAAATGAAGATAAAAAACTATCAACTTTGACAGTACCTGCCATCTTACAAATCCACGAACATAAAACCCCTAACGCAAGATCACCCGGCAATCCCAAAAGCTTTATGTATTGTCACCAGTCGAACTTCAAATGAGACTTTGATCATGGCACGCCAAAATATTACAAACATTACACCCAGCGAAGGCCCATATCGCTCCTTGGTAGTTAACGAAACTACTAGCTTTCCGTATACAGGAATATTTTTCTGGATTAAGCCCTTCATACAAGGTGTACAGCCCGCGTGGATAGCTGTAGCTCAGGGACAGACTGATAGTGCAGGAAACTTCAATGTACCGGTGCAGTTTTCCCCTCCTAACGACCAAATGAGTGATTATGCGATCACTCTTCTTACGGAACATCCAGACCTACCTTAACCATAGCGTTCAACTCCCCCCTTCGAATACCGCTGGACATTGCTTCCAACGAGATCGGCTTGAGCCGGAGTAATCATGCCAACACCAACGAGTATCGCTTTACCGCCGGTTTCCGGTTTTTCTTCCGGAGTCCAACCCAAAATTTACAATGCGACACCGCCAGGAACATTTACGTCGCCACCGCAAGTCCTTCCTATTTTCAGCATAGCCAACCGCTACATCTCTGTTTTGCACTTACTTGATCAGAATACGCGGATAAATGACACAGTCATCTACCATCTTTATCCGGTGCCTTCTGCCGGTCTTCCTACCATAACACCTGTTCAATCATTACTAACGCTGCAAACACTGCAAGGTTTCTTAAATTATAGGGCAGAGCATTTTGTATCCGAAATCGCTTACAAGTTTGCAAAAGCCGGCACTTACGACCTTTACTATGAGCAGACCAATGCCAGCAACACTTACACTGTAATCTCTCAAAATTTACGCTTTATTGTTCAATAGAACACCTGGTTTCCGCGTAACTCCAGACGAAAAAACCGCCTTTCTCGGCGTTTTTTTCATCAATACGTTTTAACACTCTGGCTCGGCTCACCTTAGCGTTCAACTCACCTTCAAATACCCTTACCCATAGGTTTACACCTTAACCCCGACGCAACAGTGTCATTCAGCGCCACCACNTAACCCCGACGCAACAGTGTCATTCAGCGCCACCACCCTCCCTGAATAACTGGCTGGACGATGATCCTTGCTTCTATGAACTTTGACCAACCGAATCTATTCGGCGTGAACGCTATAAATTATTTATGGAACAGGTTATCCCAACACACGAGTTAAAACTTATAAGGGAGTCACTCCAGCGCGGCCAGCTTACCGGCACCTCTCGGTTCGTCGACAAAATCGAAGACATCACTGGAAAACTAATAATTTCCAGTGGCCAAGGTCGCCCTGAAAAACCAAACTGAATAGCACAGGGGGAATTTAATAAATCTGCCACTTTTCTTCTAAGATTTGCAAATTCATTCCAAAACGATATAAAAAACTATTAGTTTTAACAGGTCGCCATGCAAAAAATCAAAGCTATATTCACCTCGCCATATCCAATACAAGACAATATAAATCCATTTCAATGGACATTCAAAATCTTACAAGGAGATATAATCATGTTACAAAACAGAACGACTAGCATATTTGACATCAGAGAGCCCTTCACACCTACATTAAAACCTTCTCTCTCGTTATTATTTGGACTACTAGCAACCAGTATTATCATACCTACCCATGCTACCACTGCAATCTATAATCAAGTGGGTTCTTATTCGTTTAAAGCCCCTAATGGAATCAATGAATTAAAATTCACTGTTATCGGCTCGGGGGGTGGGGGTGGGGGAGGTGGGGGAGCTTTTGATTTAGGCGCAAAAGGGCGTGGTGCAGGGGGCGGAGGCGGAGGCGGGGGTAGCAGCGCTACTTGTACGATAGCAGTGAAACCTGGCGATGATTTAATCATTGTAGTGGGAGCGGGTGGTCTTGCCGGAAATGGCGCTCCAC
>NZ_JAAUOE010000079.1 GCF_017114915.1 Pseudomonas frederiksbergensis | reverse complement strand
AATCTCTTGCGCAGTGGTTGCACGGGTATTACTCGAGCCACGCCACTCCTTACCCAGTAAAAGTCGAAACACTCCACCTTCTATCTGGAAGCAACTCGACTTACCAATCGAAATTTCGCCAGCAATTAAAGGACGCGCTGGGCGCACTGAAGGAGGCTTGTCACGCCCACAACGAGCTTTTTGACTATCAAATCCATGGGAATTTAGTGAAAATTAAAAAGACTCCAAGCAAAGCGCAACTCCGCCATCTGGCTAAGCGTAAGAGCGATAAAAATACCGTTACAGCAGGTATTTAGTACCGTCGTAGCGGGTAAAGATGCCGTCACAGCGCGTATCTCACCACGTCGCGGCAGGTAGAAAATACCGTTATAGCAAGTAGCCTTTCAGATACTTCGGCACTCCGCAACCAAGAAACGACGGGGCTTTCAGAAAAATCGGCTTACACTCTAATCATCTATAATCATTTATTAATCAGCGACGTCTATAGCTAAACTGTAAGCAGATGGCGAACAGACCTTCCGACCCAGGGCAATAAGGACGATTGTGTCCGTTCATGTTAAACGGACGCAATCGCCCTTAGCGTCAAGATCGCCAGCACCAACGTAAGTCCTACCCGATGTCCTTCAAGACTCAACTCGCTCAAAAATGCGGGCAACCAAGGATCACCTATATGATTTTCTCACCCTCTTAAAAGAAACCTAAACAAGCGCACAAAAATACTTTTTCTTTTCAACTGAGGAATAGGCTTAGCCAGCCGACGGGATCGATTAAGAAAATGAGCAACTTTATAATGAGCATTAGGAATACTACTGGACGCTCTCCAGGATTTCCTTAGCCGGTGAAACACCTCAATGATTTCGCCCTCCCTCTCTTTCGAAAAACCGACCATCGCACCGCCTACTTCAGAAGAAAGCAAGGGTAAAAATTTTATCCAATATATTTTACTCATCAGGTAAGGAACCATCCCCCCAGAATAATCTACTGCATAAAGCCTAGGGTAACCATCTTCAAACTTCAGACAAAAATTTGAAGTAAACCTAAAATTCAACGACCCATCGCCAACAGACAAATAATGTATTATAAAAATACCACGTTGATCACAAAATTTTTTGAGCTCAACAGTTATCTGCATTACTGACATAGGGACAAAATTCATAACGCCGTAGTGAACAAAACTTGGTGCAGGGGAAAGCCTCCCTAAGTATTTTTTTGAGGCCACCTCGCCTGGCAATGGTTCACTTACAGCATTCACACCACAAAGCTCTAAATCAGCCATAACACAGCTCCTTAAAATTTAATTAGAATATTCCCACATGAGAAACCATCAACAACTTGATGATGTCGTCAGTTTTTTCCATGCGGCTTAGGTGGCTCTCCCGATTTTCCGCACAGCGTCCACAACACACAAAACGCCCGCCAATGGTTGTAGCGGGTCGCATCACTGAGGTGGCGACTAGAGCGCCAATAGCGAATGACATGGCCAGCACCGACTTGGGCCAGCGAATGGGCGCCATCTGCGGCACAGAACGCGGCCAGGGCAAGCATCCGAGCGCGCTGCTGACGACGGTTGTCCTTGCCTCCTTTGCGCACATAACCGCGACTGAGGTTTTCGACTTCTTCGAGCAGCTTCATCCTCGACCCCCGATGTATTCCGCGACCACATCAATGCGGCCATGGCCCAGCTCAGCGCTGAGTTGCTCGCGTGCTACTCGATCCTGGTCTTTGTCGACAATTCCACCGGCAATCACCGGCGCGGGGTGACCGGTGAGTTGCTGGTAGCGCTCGCAGGCATAGGCGGCGCGCAAGTCGTGGTAGCCGGTAATGCCGGCCTGCTGCAGAGGCCCACGTCCTTGGCGTAGGGTGTTCTCGCGAAACTGTTTCCAGTTCTGTTCGACTGGAATCAGCGAGCGACCGGTTCCCTGCAGGGTGGCTGCACTCGCCAAGACGCTCAGCTGCCGCTCCTGACTAATGGGCACCGTTCGGGAGCATCCGCCCTTGGCACCGTCGACAATCGTCACCTGGCCGCACTCACGGGCTTCCTGCAGCGCCTTGTGGGCATTCAGCAGCGCCGCTTCCTTGCTGCGCAGACCCAGTTCACGAGCCAAATTGGCGACCGCAGCCGCTCGCAGCTGGTCATCACCACGCAGCTGTTCAAGACCGCGCTCGAGCACGGTCCGGTCCAGACCCAATGGCGGGGTGTCGCGCACCGCGCAGCGCTGAGCAATCCCACACGCCTTGGTCGGGCTGACACTGGGCCAGTTGCGCACCAGGTGCATGACCGTATTGATCGCACTCACCAGGTTCTGCGCATAAGCGGCTGATAACTCACCGCGTTGAACTTGGGCAGCGAGTTGCTGACCGTAGGCCTGCACCCCTTCGGGGCTGATGCGTTCCATCCGGCCGATGCCTTGGGCGCTGGCAGCGGAAGCAAACTGGGAAAAGCGTTCAGACAGGGTGGCCACACTTGAAAACGACAGCTCGCCGCGTTGAGCGGCCCGATCGAGGGCAATGCGGGCCGCCGAGGCCATGTTGCGACTGCCTAAACCATAATTACGAGACATGGCGGGTTCCTCCTGGAGTGAAAAGGGGGTAGGCCACGGCTCCGGAGGGCGTGGCTCGGGTGGTTGTCTGCTCAGGACCACAGGGATTCGGTAAGTTTTATTCGCACTCGATACGTTCGAGGCAACCGTGAGCAGGGCAGCTTTGGGGACGGGCGCTGCACTTCTTCCCGTACATTCCTGAGAACTTTGATTCGGCATTCTTCGAGTGCTGGCCCAGCTAGAGCTCCCACTGAAACTGGGGGCCCTCTCGATCCACGACTGCCGTCAGGACTGGTTTTTTGAGGTTATTGCGACTTTTCCAGCCTTTTCACGCGCATCGTGAAGGGCTGTAGCCCACGTCTGGCGCGGGTTGGGTGATGGCTGACAACAGCTGTTTCTGAACGAGCTTCAGAAACAGCTGTAAAGCAGGACGAGTCCGACAGACGCGCGGGCGATGACATGCCTCTGACGAGATGAAGAGGTGACGACATGCGTCTCTTCAGATTCAGCCTGTTTTGCAGCGTTGGGTAAAATCGTTCCAGTCTGCCGAAAGACCAGGTGCCGGGAGGCACATCAGGATGGGGCCCCACCACGAAAAAAAGGCGCAACTCGGCCGTGGAGGGTCGTTTTGATTTTTCATCCGCATGACGGCTGCGGATTTTCAAGTTTTAGCGCCGATTCGAGTCGGCTAAATATATTTAGGTGCAGCGTTTTGAATAAGGTTGGGTGACGCTGGTTTAGGTACAGCTTAAGGTTCTTTCAATGCTTTTAAAGCCACAAGGGCTTGGTTTTTAGGCTGTTTGTTTAGAGGGTTCAGCAACCCTTGCGTAGGGGAATCACTGATTTCGCTACGTGCCGTGGCAGCATAGCCAATCGGGTTAAGAGCGTCCAGAGCTGGGTTTTTCAAGGACAAGCTGCTGAGGAAAAGCTCGCTGTGACTCACCTCAGATCGTTAAAATTTTTCCCAGAACAACGTCGTACCTCGATGTCCGGTAAGAGCTCTTTATCAGGATGGCTTGTCGAGCAANTAAGAGCTCTTTATCAGGATGGCTTGTCGAGCAAGGTCTTCGGGCTGCTCAAGCCAGAGTGAAAAAATTTGCGGGTTGCCTCTTGAAACCCGAATCCCGTAGGGCACCCTGAAACCTCTCAGTCGGAGGAGCTGCTCTTGAATATCGTGAATAATCTCATCACCACTGTCCGGTCCGCTCTGAGTCGACCAGCAGCGGTATATACAACCGTAATTTATCCCACACGGGGTCAGGCAGTGATTGTGCATGATGACCTGGGTGTCGCCGCTGAGCGCTCCTGGTATGAGGACGCAAGAGTCATTTCGACAGCATCGTTGCTGAATACGGCCGCCTTCTACACGGTTGAGGATGACCTGATGAGCAGTGAATCGTTTGCAATGGCGGACTGTGCAGGGGACTCGATGGGCATGGGGCTCTACTCGATAAATCCGGCCACTGGGTTGCCAATGGTTGATGGGCTCATTGACGTGATGGGGAATCCCATGGGAATGGACTTACATGCTTTTGATGGATCCTCATTCGATTTTTCCAGCTCGAGCTTTTCCGACATGGACAACTGCGGCAGCAGTGGTTGTTCCCCATTTTCCGCGGACTCCAATTTTTGAGCGCGCGCTGCTGAATGACGCTCGGCTTAATCGACTGCGGTAGGTAGGACCGTTAACGCCCTCACTGGCCAACTGGGTGAGTTGTGGCGATATCGCGTTGGCGATTACCGGGTGACTTGCCACATTCAGGACGGCGCCTTACGAATTTTGGTGGTGCCGTTGGGCAACCGCCGTGAAACAGAAAGGAACCTCTTAAATGATGATCGAAATCCCCCCCATGCTGCTAGAGACCCTGGGGCGTGCCAATGAGTTATATATGCACGCCATGGTGACGGATGACCCCTTAAAAGCCGAGCGGCTAAAGGATGATTGGCGTATAGATATGATCATGCTGATGATAGGGCTCAATGAGGCCGTCGAGGCACAGCGTAACGCGGCTGGCGAGTAATCCGTAACGACCCGAAAGGAACCCCTCCATTTCGGCTCTACGTTACAATCAGTTGATTATTTAAGGCCTTTGCTGCGGGTGCTTACCAAAGTGCTAAGCGACTGGCACTGGAGAACCGAGCTCCAAGGGTACCCGTGTTCATGTATTGGCCTGACGTGCCCATCTGGAAATGATCGACAACATGTCAGGCTTTATCACGTGCCCACCGCCCCTAGAGCTCTGGGCTCGTCAGCACCGACCTTATGCGCAAACTCGTAGGGCGTAATGTGCTCTTCCCGGTTGGCGTCCAAGTAGTCAGCCCACCACGTCATCATCAGTCGGCGCTCTTCCAGGTGCTCAGCCTTGTGGATATAGGCAGCGCGCACGCCGTTGCGCTCTTGGTGGCTCATTTGCCGCTCAACCGCGTCACGCGACCATAGGCCGGACTCGACCAACGCGGAACAGGCCATAGTGCGGAAACCGTGCCCGCAAACCTCTATCTTGGTGTCGTACCCCATACGGCGCAGTGACTTGTTTACGGTGTTCTCCGACATTGGCCGCCAGTGGTAGTGATCGCCCGGCAACACCAGATCAAAACGCCCGCTTAGCCGGCGTATCTGCTCTAGCACTTCAAGCGTCTGGCGTGACAACGGGACAAGGTGCGGAGTCCCCATCTTGGCTCCTCGGTGCGACCTCTTGACGCCCTCGATTGGTGCCCGTTCGCCGGGAATCGTCCACATGCTCCGGGTAAAGTCGAACTCAGACCAGCGGGCAAAGCGCAGCTCACTAGAACGAATGAACACCAGTAGAGCGAGGCTTACAGCAAGACAGGTAAGCGGTCGTCCGGTGTCAGCCTCGCAGCGTTGCAACAACTCCGGCAACCGCTCAAGGGGCAAGGCCGGGCGGTGTTTGGTCTTGCGGGTGGCAGTCCCCCCCACCAGATCAAGCGCCGGGTTGTATTCGATGAAATCGCGCTGAACGGCGATTCGCATGATTCCGGCGATGCGCTGGCGCAGTCGCCCAACCACATCAAGCGCGCCGCGCTTCTCTACCACCTTCAGACAGGCCAGCAGGTCGCGGGTTTTCAGGTCGGATACGGGGCGTTTGCCCAGCATGGGGAAAAGATCGACCTCGATCTCTTTCAACACCCTGACCGCGTGATCCTTCGACCATTTTCCGGACATGCTGGCGTGCCATTCCAGGGCCAGCGCCTCAAAGGTGTTCCCCGCCTCACTGGCCGCCTCGATCTTTGCTTGCTTAGCGCTCTCGATGGGGTCTTGGCCATGCGCCAGCAACTCGAGTGCATCGGCTCGACGTGCGCGGGCGGCTTTCAGAGTGAGAGCCGGGTAGTTGCCGAACGTAGCCAGACCGGGCTTACCGCTTGGCTTTTTATACTTGAAGCGCCAGACCTTGGTGCCGGTAGCCTTTACAAGCAAAAAAAGCCCCTGCCCGTCGAACAGGGTGTAATCCTTTTCGCGGGACTTGGCGGCTTCACATTTGGGGTCTGTCAGAGGAGTTACGGTGCGCGCCATAGGTATACGCCTCGATATCGAACCGATATATACCTAAACGTATACCTAAATCGTGGGGCTGTACAGGAACATACGGGGATATTCAGACACAAAAAAACCGGCTATAAGGCCGGTTTCTCTAGGTTTCAGGTGTTTACGGGAACATCTGAAATCATACTATTGGTGCCCGAAGCCGGAATCGAACCGGCACGCCCTTACGAGCGGGGGATTTTAAGTCCCATGCGTCTACCAGTTTCGCCATTCGGGCGGTAGCGCGGTAAGCAGTCTGA
>NZ_JAAUOE010000078.1 GCF_017114915.1 Pseudomonas frederiksbergensis | reverse complement strand
AAGGCCATCGAATATCTCAAGCCATCCCAAGTTCAGGCGCTGGAACTGACCGAGCCGCTGTTCGCCGCGTTGCTGGCGTTTGTGGCGCTCAATGAAGTACCGCGCGAAAGCCTGTTCGCGGGGGCGGCACTGATCATCGTCGGCCTGTGTTTTTCCAATGAACTGATCCGCTTGGGCAGCAAAGCATCCGTCCCTTCGACCGAGTGAGCTATTTTCGGATCCTGATTGCTTTAGCAATCAGTGGTTTTTAAGTGTTTTGAGCGAGTGACCGTATCCATCCCATTGCTTCTGGCCGAAAGCAGCTCGCCATAAAATTTGTAATTGACCATCGTTAGTCCCCCCCACAACGCTTGCTCATCGAAGGACATCAAATCTCTGCTCAGTATCGCCGCTCGCCAACCCTTTCAACTTGATCTCAGCCAACGGATGCCCGGCCTTCAAGGCAATACGCCAAAACCGCGCCGCTTCCACCGGATCCGGCGCCTTGCTCGGTGTCCCCGCAAGGCAGATCACGCCCACCTGATACGCCGCCTTGCCATCCCCCGCCAACGCCGCCAGGCGCAGTAATCGCAGGCCTTCCTCGCGAGCCCCAAGTCCGACGCCGCGAAAGGTCAGGATGTGGCCGTAGAAGCTTTGGGCGCCGACGTCCCCCAGGTTCGCCATGCGCGCGAACTGGCCTTCGAGCCAGCGCCAACCTCGCGGCTGGCGCACAAACCACGACCAGTGGAACAACCGGCGGGCCAGCCAGTAACCGGCCCGCGCCTTGAGTCGCAGAAACACTCAGGCTTCCGCCGACTCGGGCTCGGGGTACTCGTATTCGAACACCCGCACCACTTCCGAGGCGTGCCAAGACGCGGCAGCCACGCCGTCGGACGGTCCGGAGAAGCGCCCGAGGCGTTCGACACATTCGAAGAACCCGGTGCGCGGCAAGCGGCTCGCGCCTTGGCTGATCACCAGCGAGCTGCGCAGCGGCTGCTCGGCCCTGGCATCCAGCGCGGCCAGGTGCTCAAGGGCGGCGGTCAGGGTTTGCATGGCGGGCGTGGGTAGCTGCAATCGCTCCAGCAATGCCCGATAAGTCAAAAGATGGCGCTGACGACGCGCCTGATCCAGTTCCCCCAGCAATCCGTCCCAATGTTGACGACTGATGCGTACGCTCACGATTCATCCCTCCATCCCGGCACCGTCAATTCCCAGGCGAGGCTGCGGCGAATAGCAGCGTCGGGTTGACGCTCACCGCTTTCGATCAAGGCGAGATATGACGGGCTGATGCCTACCGTGCGGGCAAGCGCCTCAATGGCGATGCCCTTCCCTTCGCGCAAACTGCGTAGTTGATCCAGACCTGGAAGAATCGGGTCTGGTGCCGCCACGGGACGCTCTGTGGTGTCGCGTGATGGTTGTTGCTTGATGCCTGCTGCTTTCAATAGAGCCTGATACTGAGCCCATGGCAGAACCGCATATTCTGGTTCGCCTTCGCGTGTAATTATCTGAATATCCATGACTACCCCGTAGGACAACGACACGTAGCGAGTCGGCACTTTTCCTTAGAAGTGTAATCCTAACAGCGGCCAAGGTCGCGGGGGGTATGAATATGGATGCTCCTGAATCGGTTCAGTTTTTTTTCGGGCCCTGAAGTTGCAGTTGTTCCGGGGTATCGGGCAGGCGTTCGACCACCGCGAGTTTTTCCGGCGCCTGACGCTTGCGCCAGGCGCGGAAGGCATTGAGTTCGTCATCGAGGACTTTCATCAACCAGGCCAGCACGGCAATGTCGTCGAGCATGCCGAACATCGGGATAAAATCCGGAATCGCATCCACCGGGCTCAGGAAATACATCAGCCCCGCCACCACCGAGATCAGTGCTTTGGGGCTGATGGCCCGGTACTCGCCACGCCAGTAGGCCAGACACAGTGCCTGCAACAAGCGCAGATCGTCCTTGAGCTTGCCCAGACGATTGCCCTGGCTGGCACCTTTGCTGGCCACGGCGAACAGCAGAGTCGGCAAACGACCACGGGCGAGCAGGCGTCCGGCCAGTGGCAGGAAACGAGCAAAACTCCAGGGCATTTTCATCATTTTCTCCCACTGAAATGTTATCCACACAAATTGTGGATAACCTTGTGAACAGAGCTGCATTTCACCGCTGTAAGCCCCGTTTCATATGGGCCTGACTTAGATCGGGCGTTTTTTACTCACATAAAAAAACCCAAGTTTTCATTGACTTGGCGCCCCGGCCCGTCTAACTCGGGCGGCCTCACTGGCTATGACTCCAGCGTACCGTATCCGTTCGTTGTGTTTACCTTCACCGAACGCCAGATGCAACAACGCCCCGCATAAGCGAGGCGTTGTTTTCAGAGCAGACGCGGATTACTTGGCGGCGTCTTGTTTGGCTGGATCCTTGATGCCCAGCAGCTCCAGGTCGAATACCAGCACCGAGTTGGCTGGAATCGCCGGGCTTGGGCTTTGGGCGCCGTAAGCCAGCTCGCTAGGGATGTACAGTTTGTACTTCTCGCCAACGTGCATCAGTTGCAGGCCTTCGACCCACCCCGGAATCACACCGCCGACCGGCAGATCGATCGGGCTGCCGCGCTCGACGGAACTGTCGAAAACGGTGCCGTTGGTCAGTTTACCGGTGTAGTGAACAGTCACCACGTCGGTCGGCTTTGGTTGTGCGCCATCAGCCTTCTGGACCACTTCGTATTGCAGGCCGGAAGCCGTGGTGACGACACCGGCTTTCTTGCCATTCTCTTCGAGGAATTTCTTGCCGGCGGCTGCCGACTCTTCGCTCATCTTGGCCAAACGCTCTTCGGCACGCTTCTGCAGTGCTGCGAAGGCTTCAACCAGTTCCTCATCCTTCAGTTTCTGCTCTTTCTTGCCGATGGCATCTTCGATGCCTTGGGCTACGGCTTTGGAATCCAGGTCATCCATGCCTTCCTGAGCCAGACTTTTGCCCATGTTCAGGCCAATGCCATAGGAAGCTTTTTGCGCCGGGGTTTTCAGCTCTACGCTGGTCTGCGAATCACAGCCCGCCAGTACCAGGCCTACCAGGGCCACCGCCGCCGCCAACCGATGCTGTTTCATGCTATTTCCTTGTTCATGCGCCTAAAGGGCAATCGAGTAAAGCCGCGAGCTTATCAGGCGGCCACGACCAATGGCTACCGGCATGAGAGCAGGAAATTTCCGATAAGTTCAGGTGTTTAAACGCATTTGGGGGTTAGACGAATGAAGCTTCTGTCATCTGGCTCCCACAGACTTGGATACCGGATCCCACAGCGTCTGGCGTAATGGCCTCTTGCTGCACTTCATCAGCTGAGGCATAAGAGAGCTACAAATTGACAAGGATGTTTATCTTGCGCCTTATATTCCGCTTGCTAACGCTAATCGCAGTACTGTTGGGGCTGGGCCTCGCCGTGGTGCTGTACTATGTCGCCAACCCAAAATTGCCGGCCTGGTCACCGGCGCAACAGGTGCATTACCTGGAGCAATGGAACGCCGCAGACCGCCAGGCCTATTACTTCACGCCTCAAGGCACACAGGTCAAAGGCTTGCGCTATGACTGGTTCAACGCCCTCGAACTGCCCTTCTCGCAAAAACGATTCGCCGCTCCCGAATACCTCGCGCGCTTTGGTTTTCTGATCGACCCAAGCCAGAAAGCCACGCCGACCAATCCTGGTAACCTGCCCGTCGGTTTTGCCCGTCATCAAAACCCTGGCAGCCAGGAAGAGTTTCTGGACATCACCTGCGCCGCCTGCCACACCGGCGAATTGCGCTTCAATGGCCAGGCCGTGCGCATCGACGGCGGCTCGGCCCAGCATGTGTTGCCGTCCAGCGTCCCGACCCTGCGCGGCGGCAGCTTCGGCCAAGCACTGGTGGCCAGCCTCGCCTCGACTTATTACAACCCGTGGAAATTCGAACGTTTCGCGCGCAATGTTTTGGGTCAGGACTACGACGCACGGCATCAACAGCTACGTCAGGATTTTAAAGTTTCACTCGATACCTTCTTGAAAGTGGCCTGGAACGATACCCATCGCGGGCTCTACCCCACCGAAGAAGGCCCTGGCCGCACCGACGCCTTCGGGCGCATTGCCAATGCCAGCTTTGGCGACGCCATTTCTCCCGCCAACTACCGCGTGGCCAACGCGCCGGTGGACTACCCGCAATTGTGGGATATGTGGACCTTCGACTGGGTCCAGTGGAACGGTTCGGCGCAGCAACCGATGGCGCGCAATATCGGCGAGGCCTTGGGCGTGGGCGCTACGCTGAATTTCTTCGACAGCAACGGGCAGCCCCTCAAGGGCGACGAACGCTACCCGTCCAGCGTCCGGGTCCGTGATTTGCACCGGATCGAGCAAACCCTGCAACGACTCAAGCCACCCGCCTGGCCAGAAGCCCTGCTAGGCACTATCGACAAGCCCCTGGCCGTAAAAGGCCGCGCTCTATTCGCTGAAAACTGCGCCGGATGCCACGTACCCCGTGTCACCCAAAGCGACGGCAGACCGGTGCAACATCTGAAATTACTGCCCGTGGAGTTCATTGGCACCGACCCTGGCGCCGCCAACAATATCGCCGACCATCGATTCGATCTGACAGCCTTGCAGTGGGATCCGGCAGAACTGGCGCAACTGGACGTACAACTGCATCCCAAACCAACGGAGCCATTGGATTTGAGCCAGTTGTCAGTGGCCAAGGGGCTGGCCTACGTCACTGCTTTCGTGGGGAACCAGGCTTACCGTGCAGCCAATGTGACACCCGCGGAGCGCCCGAACCTGGACGGTTTCGGCCTGCCTATCGGTGTCCAGGAATTGCGCAGCTATAAAGCCCGACCATTGGCGGGTGTCTGGGCCACACCGCCGTTTCTGCACAACGGTTCGGTGCCGAGCATTTATCAACTGCTCTCGCCCCAGGCTGAACGCGCAACGACATTCTACAAGGGCACCTTCGAATACGACCCCAAACACCTGGGCTATCGCACCGAAGCCTTCACCAATGGATTTGTGTTCGACACGCGCATCACCGGCAACCACAACAGCGGCCACGAATTCCGCGCAGGCGAGCGCGGCAACGGCGTGATCGGTCGCCTGCTGCAACCGCAGGAGCGCTGGGCGCTGCTGGAATACCTGAAAGTGTTGGGCGGCCCGCTGGAGTCGCAATTGCCAGACCACCTCATCAGCCAAAAGGATTGACCCATGCTGATCACTCTCTGGCTGCGCCTGGGTGCCTTCCTCGGCAAAACCCTGCTGTGGTTGTTGGGTCTGGGGTTGCTCGGCTGGGCACTGGCCACGGCATGGTCCACCTGGCAGCACCGCGGTCCGGTATCGGCTGAAGAACTGATTCCGGACGGCGAAGCGGCGATGACCCGGGACATCATCCAGACGGCCGTACGGATCGTCGATCAACACCGCGAAAGCACCCGCTACCTGCGCGATGCCCATGCCAAGGCCCATGGCTGTGTGAAAGCCGAGGTTCAGGTGCTGCCGGATCTGGCGACGGCGTTGCGTCAAGGCGTGTTCAGCGAACCCGGCAGAACCTGGCAAGCGACGGTGCGACTGTCCAATGGCAATGCGTATCCGCAGTTCGACAGTATCCGTGATGCCCGGGGCATGGCGATCAAGTTGTTCGATGTGCCTGGCAAACAGTTGCTGAGTGACCGGCAAGGGCGCAGCGAACAGGATTTCGTGATGTTCAACCATCCGAATTTCTTCGTCAGCGATGTCGCCGAATATCGTCAGAATGTGGCCGCTCAGGCAGACGGCAAAAAGGTGATGGCATTCTTCCCGGGTTGGGACCCGCGCACCTGGCAGGTTCGCCATCTGTTTATTGCGCTGGCGACACTCTCCCCTGCCCCGGCGAGCCCGACCCAGACCACCTACTTTTCGGTTTCGCCGTACAAGTTTGGTGAAGCCAACGCCAAATTCCGGGTGATCCCGGATCCTGATAACTGCCCGGCCTACACGTTGCCCACGCAAAATCAAAACCTGCCGAATTTTCTGCGCAGTGCGTTGAACCAGCAGTTGTCGACTGATCGGGTGCCGGCCTGTTTCGCTTTGCAGATCCAGCGTCAGGATCCGGACCAGTACATGCCGATCGAAGACACCAGCATCGAGTGGCGTGAACGCGACGCGCCCTTCGAAACCGTGGCCCGAATCAAGCTGCCTGCCCAGGATTTCGACACTCCGGCGCAGAACCTGCAGTGCGACAACCTGTCGTTCAACCCATGGTTCGGCCTTGAAGCCCACCGGCCGATTGGTGGGATCAACCGGTTGCGTAAAGCGGTGTACGAAGCCGTGAGCGACTACCGACACAGCCGCAATGCCGAAAAATAAGCAAGGTAGAAACGAAAAAAGCGACCCGTGCAGGTCGCTTTTTCAACGGAGGGTCAGCACAAAGCCAAATCCCGGACAGCAAAAAGCCCGCATTAAGCGGGCTTTCCGTGGTGATCTGGCGTTCAGTGTTCCAGATACCGAATATGGCGCAGCGGACGGGACTCGAACCCGCGACCCCCGGCGTGACAGGCCGGTATTCTAACCGACTGAACTACCGCTGCGCGTAGCGTTGAAAGTAAGTGGTGGGTGATGACGGGATCGAACCGCCGACATTCTGCTTGTAAGGCAGACGCTCTCCCAGCTGAGCTAATCACCCTT
>NZ_JAAUOE010000077.1 GCF_017114915.1 Pseudomonas frederiksbergensis | reverse complement strand
GTGGCAGGTTATTGCGTGCAGGCCTTGCTGTACCTGCCTCTGCACACTTTTTCCAGGCACTACCATCGGCAATTGCACAGCCAATACAACACCCTGATCATCGGCACCGACCAACTGGCGGTGAATCTGGCGGACAAACTGGCCAATACCGAGTTTCCGCCGCTGGTCGGCCTGATCAGCTCAAAACCCAACGAGTTGTCGACCAACGTCAATGCCCACAGAATCGTGGGCCAGTTGCAGGAGCTGCGCGAGCTGATCCGGGTGCACGATGTCCGGCGGTTGTACATCGCGCTGCCCTTGAGCGAAGCCAAACAGGTCGAAGCACTGTATATCGACCTTCTCGACTCCAATGTCGATGTGGTCTGGGTTCCCGATCTGGGCAGCATGACGTTGCTCAATCACTCCGTCAGCGAACTCGATGGCCTGCCCGCCATTCACCTTAATGAAAGCCCGCTGACCAGTTACCCGACAGCGGCGCTGAGCAAGACCCTGCTGGACAGGGGCCTCGCCGCCCTGGCGCTGATCGCCTTCAGCCCGCTGCTTCTGGTGATTGCCGTCGCGGTGAAGATGTCTTCCCCTGGCCCGATCATCTTCAAACAGGAGCGCCACGGCTGGAATGGCAAGATCATCAAGGTCTGGAAGTTCCGCTCCATGCGCCTGCACCAGGATCACCAGGTGCGCCAGGCCGGCCGTGAAGACCCGCGCATTACCCCGGTCGGCCGTTTCATACGACGCACATCCATCGATGAACTGCCGCAGTTCTTCAATGTGCTGCAAGGCCACATGGCACTGGTCGGCCCGCGACCACACGCGATCGCCCATAATGACTACTACACGGGCAAGATCCAGGCCTACATGGCCCGTCATCGAATCAAACCGGGCATCACCGGGCTGGCCCAAATCAGCGGCTGCCGTGGCGAAACCGAGACCCTCGACAAAATGCAAAAGCGCGTGGAGATCGACCTCAACTACATCAACAACTGGTCGTTGTGGCTCGATATCAAGATCCTGATCAAGACGCCCTTTACGCTTTTTTCCAAGGATATCTATTAACCCCTGCGATTTGCCCCCCGCCTGTTCTTCAGCTTGTAGCTAACAAGGCCACAATCCGGGCAGTCAGATCTCTGACTGCCCGGAGCCTCCCCCCGCCTCCACCGCCTTATCCCATTCACACTCTTTTTTGTAGCAACTGCCGAAATCTGCGTTCGCCTGTAGCAGCTGTCGAGCTTGCGAGGCTGCGAGGCTGCGTTCGGCTGCGCAGCAGTCGTGAATCCGGTTGACGCGGTTTGCCTGATGCNCCCATTCACACTCTTTTTTGTAGCAACTGCCGAAATCTGCGTTCGCCTGTAGCAGCTGTCGAGCTTGCGAGGCTGCGAGGCTGCGTTCGGCTGCGCAGCAGTCGTGAATCCGGTTGACGCGGTTTGCCTGATGCATCGCAAGCTCTGGCTTGACGACTGCTGCGCAGCCGAACGCAGCCTCGCAGGCTCGGCAGCTGCTACACATGCGTCGGATGGAGTGGTAAGAGAGGTGTTACTGGAGGGGGATGTAGCGAGGATCAACAGTGACAGGATGCCAGGTGACGGCGAGGTGCTTAACGCCTTTTCAGCTTCGGCGTACCCAGCACCTGGCGACCAACAACCCCATCAACACGCCGATGCAATTAGCCAGCATGTCGTAGGGTGAAGCCGTGCGCAGCGGCATCAAACCTTGCGCAAGCTCAATGAGTACACCGGTGAGCAAACACCCCAAGGCGATCCAGCGTAACTTCACATTGGGAAAGGCCAGGCGGCAGCTGAACGCGAAAACCAGAAAGCCGATCCAGTGATGGATCTTGTCTTCTTCGGCAAACAGCTCCGGGATTGGCTGAGAGCGCAGACCCGCGAACAGCAGAATCACGGTCACTGCGATAAAGACCAGACCCCGAAGCCAGAATGGCAACTCGACCAGCCCTTTGAGCCACGTGATCATTCGGTAATTTTCTCGAAGTTGTTGTAGAACAGGTCGCTGTCACGTCCGTCCGTCATGGTCTGTAGCGAGTAGGCACGGCTCAGGCGTGCACCACCATCGCGAGTCAGTGGCGCCCAGATGATGTTGGCCCGACGCATGGTGGAGGTGCTCATCAACTCGTCGAACGGGATGGACACGTAGATCCCTTTGTCGAAGCTGCCCTCGCCATACTCCTCCTTCGAGGCGCTGGTCAGGGTGACCCAGGCGCCAAACTTCACACCGTTCTTGAACACCCGAGACAAGTCGACGGTGGTGCCCCAGTCCCGTGCCAGATAACGCCCAACGCTGACCGCTGCAAGCATGTCATTGGGCAACTCAGTATAGCTGGTGACATGGCCCGTCACGGTCTGGTAATCACGCAGACCGAAGCCCTGATCATAATCACGCTGACGCACAAAGTTCAGGTCAGCACCCACCGACCAGCGCTTCCCCGTGGGTCGATACAGCACTTCACTGCCGACCCCGGCATACATGGATTCCAGATAGCCGCCGTAGACCATGCCATACAGGTTCTGATCCAGCTGCGCCGCATGGTTGAACTGGAACGTCGGCATCGTCACATCGGAGGTGGTCAGGTATTGGCGCAGATCGGTGCGCACTCGCGGCAGCCCGCTCGGCGCGTCGTAGGTGAATTTGTCGTAGTTGTTCACCAGGTTGGCGCTGAGCAAGCCACTCCACCAGGTATTGCGGGTGAAACGGTACTCCGCGTCGGCATCGGCGGTGAACTGATAGAGCAGGCCGTCAGGGCCACCGATGTTCTGTTTGTAGCCCAGGCCCAAGCCATAGCTGAACGGCTCCAGCGCCTGGGTGTAGAGCGTGGTTTCCCGGTGCGCAGTCGCCGGATTGACCTCGGTCGTGCGGTGCAGATCTTTCAGCGGCTGGTCGTTGTTCACGACCGCGCGGAAGGTTTCCCGCGGCACGCTGGTTTCCTCGATGGACATGTCATAACGCTGGTTCACCAGGGTGAACCAGTCAATGTCCTGATTGACGCTGTTATCGAGAATCCGGCTGGCTCGCCCAACAGCCTTGGCCGAATAAAAATAGCGGGACTGCTCGCCATACACCATCAGCTCCGAACCGCGCTGGGTGATGCGTTTGACCTTATAGCCGGCATTTTCCTGCAGCCGGTTGGAGACATCGGCCCAGTTGACCCGGTCGGCCGGGGTCGACGGTGCCTGCGCCGGCAGCGGCTCGGCGGGAGGGTCATAGGTCTTGACCGGTGCCTTGCGGCTGACAAAGTTGGTGTGCAAGGTGATGCCGAACATCGCCGTATTGCCGCGCTCCCAGCCGGCGCTCAGATCGATGCTGTCGGCCAGTTTGTAGACCACGCCGAAGTTGATCGGCAGGTCCTGCTTGATCGAGTTGTCCAGTGGCTCGTTCTTGTAGTCGTTGCCCTCGTACTCGAGCTTCAGGCTCAGCGGTGCCCACGGCGTTTGATAGGCAATGCCGCCAAACAACGAAGGGTGGCCCCTGAAGTAGGCGTTGGCATTCACGTCCCCTGCCCTGGCCACAGCCGCCGTGCTTTCTGGCCGGTCGTTGAACTTGCTGCCGAAGACTGCCAGCGGGTTGCTAAAATCCCCTCGATTACCCAAATAACCCCAGGCGATGCCGAGGCTGAAATCCAGGTTGCCATAACGCTTGTTGGCGACGAAATATTCGCTGGAAAACAGCCCGGTACCGCCAATGTCCCGGGCGCCGATGGCAACCTGCGGCGCCCAGCGACTTTCTTCCCAAAGCCGCGCCTTGAAGTCGATGGCCTTGTCCTTGAAGCTCTGGTCGCCGCTAAAATCCTCGGGACCGTAGTTGCGGTTGGTGATCGCAGTGTAACGAAACGAGCCCTCCAGCCAATCGAATGGTTGCAAGGAAAAACTGTAGCGCGAGTAAGGATCGGTACGACTCGCGGTGGCGCTCAATTCACCTGCGGGGGCCATGCGCGCGGTGGGGGTCTGTAACAGACCGACGCCACCAAAATCACTCTGGGTGTAACGCGGCTCACCATGAGCCAATCCACAGGGCAGGAGCAATGCAGCAGCAAAACGTAACTTAAAGGGGCACTTCAAGGGGCCACCTCAGCCAAAGGTTGAGTGGCGAGAAACTCGGCCAGTTGTTGGTTGAGCTCAGGGGTCGGCACCTCAAGGTCATCGCTGCGGATCGGCACCAGGATCCTGCTGCCGGGAGCCGCCACAACGCCGTCCTCACGATTCCATGCCGCCACGCCCACGCGCCGCACCTGACCGTCGGGTTGGATCAGCCACAGATAATCGCCCTCGGCCTCGCTGAGGAGAGTGCAATCCCGGGCGTAGGCACGCACCTCCTGCAGGGCGCGGTAAGGCACCTGACAGGGCTGCGCGACCGCCCCAAGAATTTCCACGGTGGATGGGCGCGCCGGGTAAATCAGACGGTCGCCATCATCCAGCAACGCGTTGCGGGCGAACCCCACCTCCACAGCGATCGGATCAAGCACCGCAACCTGGCGTCCAGTGACCGGCAGCCGCTCGACCTGCTCATACAGGCGCGCACTCAAGTCCGCTCGTGTGTTCTTGCCATCGAGCAAGGCACCCCGCTGCACCAGTTTCAGATCGAACAGAACACCCGCCTTCAACCGCGCTTGTTTATCCTCCAATGAACGGTGCAGCCACGCCGCGCCCAGCCAATAACTTTCGGCGTTGGGTTGGGATTGGCCAATGACGTCCAGCAAACGCGCACCGGGTTTGACGTCGATGGGGCCGGGGCTGCGCACATCACCACTGACCGTGACAGCCGCCTGGCCTACACCCGGACCGATCAACAGCAGGCCAAGCAAGAAAAGGTTCGAACACTTCACCGGGCAGCTCCCCGATCAGGGCGTAACTGCACGATTTTCAGAAACAGCTGCGGCGTCAGATGCTGCTCGCTGCGCAGGATGAAACCGTCCTGGGGGTCGACCCAGTAGCGGTTGGTGGCGTGGAAATTCAGGGTGGGTGCATCCACCTGCTCGTCAATGCGCAGCAAGGCGTAATCCTTGTCCAGAATGCTGATGGTCTCGATGCCGTGGCGGCTGAAACGGCTGTTGACGGCAATACCGATTCGGTTGCCGTCGTAGATGTCGATCCAGCGCGTGCTGGTGTAACCGTCGGGCACATGCTGAAGGCCGCGCTTGAAGGGCGACTCTTCATTGAAGCGAGTGCCATCCAGAGAAACGCCCAGCCCGACAGTGCGCACCACCAGACCGTCACGCATCATCAGCACTTGCTTGCCGGAAGCGACCCAGAATTCCAGATCGCCCCGCCGACGGGCCCTGGCCATCACCCCCTCGCTGGAGATGGTGGTGACCAGGATCTGCGGATAAGGCACAGCGTCGACCTGGGCGCGGGTCAAATGGATGGAGGCAGGCCCCGCGACGGAGGCTTCGAGGGTGTCCCAAGAGGCCTTCGTCAACGGGTTACACCCGCACAGCAAGAGCGCTATCGTCAGACAGGCGCAGGTAGGCAAAATTTTCACGGCGGGATAGAGCCTTATCTGCTGTTAACTTCGCTGACGTTATTAACAGCGTTGGCGCCGGTGCCGAGGACTGCGGCCGTAGGCAGAAGCTGGCTGATCAAACGGTTCCAGCGCGTCACACCCGCCGGGCCGACATAGACGATGTCTTGCGGCTGCAAATCGAAACGGGTGGCCAGCACCAGGGCCGAAGGGGATTCGGCATCGAGCTGGAACACTTTGGCCGGTTCGGTTTCCAGATTGTCCGCGCCGCGAATCACGTACACCGCGTTGCCATTGGAGGTGGTCTGGTTCAAGCCACCCACCGTGCCCAGAGCATCGGTCAGGTTGATCGATTTGCTCTTGAAGCTCAGCGCGCGAGGCTGGTTGACCTCACCCATGACATAGATTCGCTTTTGGTCGTTATAAGGCAAGTACAACCGGTCGCCACCCTTGAGGTAGACGCCCTGCAGCTGTGAGTCCTGGCGATTGAGGGTATCCAGATCCAGCTTGTATTCGCGCCCGTCACGGGTCAACGTCAGGCCTGACAGGTCTGCGTTCAACGGGTCCACCCCGGCCACGCCAATGGCCTCCACCACACTCAATGGGTTGGTGGTGATCGGTTGCTGACCGGCTTTGAGCACCGCACCGGAAATCACCACGGTCTGGCTGGCGAAACGCAAAACACTGACGTCGACCTGAGGACTTTCGACAAACTGCGACAAGCGCTCGGCGATAAAGGCTCGCAACTCTTCGATGGTTTTACCGGCGGCCGGAATATTACCAATGTAGGGATAAAACAGCGTGCCGTCCGGGCGCACCAGACGACCGTTGGCATCGAGTTGCTGTTGCGGGCCAGAAGGCGCCGTCAACTCGGGATGATCCCAGACCGTGATAAACAACAGGTCATTGGCGCCCACGCGATAACCGCCAGGCACATAGGACGTCAATATCGAAGGGACCGATTCGCGAACTTGCGTGGCGGCGTCCATGGCAATCAATTTAGGCGTGATGGGAATAAGCTCCACCCGGCTACTCTCCGGAGAGCCGTCACTGACCATCTGACTGGTGTCCATGTGTTGACCAGGCGAAAACATACAGCCGTGCAAGCTGATACTTGCCAGCATAACAACAGATAATCTACGGATCATAAATGGCACTACGCTAGTCGAGGGCAAATCTAAAACAAGATCACCCAGAGAACTCTGAGTGATCTTGAACAACACACTTCGCGGGGTATTAGTTGGTACCGGTCGTACCGCCAGTGCCGGTGGTACCACCCGTGCCAGAGTTACCGCCATTGGAATTGCCACCGGAGTTTGAAGCCGCCACTGCAGCGCCGGCGATAGCCGCGCCGATTAACACAGTTTCGGCGACAGTCACGTCCCCGACCAGCGGGGTGTTCAAGGACAGCGGCTCGCTCACTGCTTCGCTCGCCGGTTTATTGGTGGGTTCATCCGCTGCCAATGCCGCGGTGCTCATGACAGCCAGCAAGCTGGCCGTAAGTAGCTTCTTCATATCAGACTCCTTCTCGACATCAAACTTTCATTAGATTTGATACTAAGGG
>NZ_JAAUOE010000076.1 GCF_017114915.1 Pseudomonas frederiksbergensis | reverse complement strand
CATTCCCACGCAGAGCGTGGGAACGATCATACGGTTTCAAGCCTGGTCGAGCGCCACGCCTGCACCGACAAGGCCGGAATACGGCGCTGTCACCAGCCACACCGGAATGCCTTTGAAGTAATCGCTCATGCAGCCCTTGTCAGCGAAGCACCGGGCGAAACCGCTTTTAACAAAAAAGTCGGCAAACCGTGGAATCACCCCGCCAACGATGTACACACCACCCCGTGCACCGGTGGTCAGCACATTGTTGCCGGCCACGCGGCCGAGCCAGCAACTGAACTGCTCGAGCACTTCCATGGCAATCGGATCACCCGCCAGCCCGGCCTTTGTGATCGCCTCAGGCGTGTCGAGCACAGCTTCATGGCCGTCCACCGCGCAGATCGCCCGGTAGACCCGCGGCAAACCGCTGCCGCTCAATGCCGTTTCAGCGCTGACATGGCCGATCTCGTTGAAGATGTGCTGCCACAGTTGGGTTTCTCGCGGGCTGCTCAGCGGCAAATCGACGTGACCACCCTCCCCCGGCAACGGAGCAAAACGCCCCCCACCCAGATCGAGTAACGTCCCCACACCCAAGCCCGTGCCCGGGCCGATCACCACCGCCGGCCGCAACGGCTCCGGCGTGCCTTCGCAGACCACCCGGAACTCGCCCGGCTGCAAGCGGGTCATGCCCAGGGCCATGGCCGAGAAATCGTTGACCAGCAGCAGTTGATCCACCTGCAAGGTCTGGCAGAACCCCTTGCGACTGAGCCGCCAGTGATTGTTGGTGAACTTGAATTCATCACCGCTCACAGGGCCCGCCACCGACAGGCACACCGAACCGATCGCACCCGGCGCCAGGCCCAGCCCGCTCAGGTAAAGCGCGATCGCTTCCTCCGGGCTGGCGTGGTCTGCCGTCGCCAGCACCTGGACCGATTCCAGCTGCTGGTTTTTCCACAACGCGAAACGTGCGTTGGTCCCACCGATGTCACCGACCAAAGCCAGTTTCAATTAAGCGTCTCCAGGGCAGAAGTAAAGGCGCTGGCGCCTTGCTCTGCGGAGCTGAAGGCCATGCGCATGAAACCAAACAGTTCGCGACCGGTGCCGATGTTGTTGCCCAACAGGCCTTTGGCCGGCTCGCGCGCTGCGAATTCTTCGGCGTCCACCTTAAGCTCCAGGGTGCCTTTGACGCCATCGACGCGGATGATATCGCCCTCTTGCACCCGCGCCAAAGCGCCGCCCACATAAGCTTCGGGGCTGACGTGGATCGCCGCCGGGATTTTCCCCGAAGCGCCGGACATGCGCCCGTCGGTCACCAACGCGACTTTGAAGCCACGGTCCTGCAACACGCCGAGGAACGGCGTCATCTTGTGCAGTTCCGGCATGCCGTTGGAACGCGGCCCCTGGAAGCGCATCACCGCGACAAAATCCTTCTCCAGCAGACCGGCCTTGAACGCGTCGGCCAGGTCCTGCTGATCCTGGAACACCATGGCCGGTGCTTCGACGACCTGGTTTTCCAACGCGACTGCCGAGACCTTCATCACGCCACGGCCGAGGTTGCCTTCCATCACCCGCAAGCCGCCCTCTGCCGAGAATGCGCGAGCCACCGGGCGCAGGATGTTTTCGTCGAGGCTTTCGATCGGGCCTTCGCGCCAGACCAGCTCGCCATTTTCGAGGAACGGCTCCTGGGTGTAGCGGCTCAGGCCGTGGCCGAGCACGGTGTTGACGTTTTCGTGGAGCAGGCCGGCTTCCAGCAGTTCGCGGATCAGGAACGACATGCCGCCCGCTGCCTGGAAGTGGTTGATGTCGGCTTTACCGTTCGGGTACACGTGGCTCAGGGTCGGCACCACCTCGGAGAGGTCGGCCATGTCCTGCCAGGTCAACTGGATGCCTGCGGCCATGGCGATGGCCGGCATGTGCAAAGTGTGGTTGGTCGAACCGCCGGTGGCATGCAGGGCCACGATGGAGTTGACCAGCGAGCGCTCGTCGACGATTTCGCCGATTGGCAGGAAGTTGCCATTCTGCTTGGTCAGGCGGGTGACCTGATGCGCCGCTTCGCGGGTCAGTGCATCGCGCAACGGCGTGTTCGGGTTGACGAAAGAGGCGCCCGGCAAGTGCAGGCCCATGACTTCCATCAGCAACTGGTTGGTGTTGGCGGTGCCGTAGAACGTGCAGGTGCCAGGGCTGTGGTAGGACTTCATCTCCGATTCCAGCAGCTCTTCGCGGGTTGCCTTGCCTTCGGCGTAGCGCTGACGCACATCGGCTTTCTGCTTGTTGGAGATGCCCGACACCATCGGCCCGCCCGGCACGAAAATCATCGGCAGATGACCGAAACGCAAGGCGCCCATCATCAGGCCCGGCACGATCTTGTCGCAGATGCCGAGCATCAGCGCGCCGTCGAACATGTTGTGGGACAGCGCCACGGCGGTGGACAACGCGATCACTTCACGGCTCGGCAGGCTCAGTTCCATGCCCGGTTCGCCTTGGGTCACGCCATCGCACATCGCCGGGGTGCCACCGGCGAACTGGCCGACGGAGCCGATTTCGCGCAGGGCTTTTTTGATCTGTTCAGGAAAGACTTCGTACGGCTGGTGCGCCGAGAGCATGTCGTTATATGACGAAACAATGGCGATGTTGGCGGAGTTCATCATCCGCAGGCTGTGCTTGTCGTCGCTGCCACACCCGGCCACGCCATGGGCGAAGTTGGCGCATTGCAGCTTGCCACGCATCGGGCCGTCACTGGCGGCGCCACGGATCAATGCAAGGTAAGCCTCACGTGTGGCGCGGCTGCGGGCGATAAGCCGTTCGGTGACCTCAAGGACGCGGGGATGCATGTGTAGAACTCCAGGCTAACGGATGTGGCGACCTGATTGTCTATGCTGATCAAACGCCGTTGTGATCGGGATGACAGACGGCTTTCTTGATCATTCGGACCAGTTGATTCAGGTCACTCGTTGTAGATAAAACAAAATATTGCCACTAAAAAGGCTTGTTTTCTATTTTTTTGCGAATAATCTTGTAATTCCAACAACAAAACGACGGCGGCGCTATAAATGACTCTTCGAATCGCAATCAATGGTTTTGGCCGTATCGGCCGCAATGTCCTGCGCGCACTGTATACCCAAGGCTATCGTCAGGATCTGCAGATCGTTGCGATCAACGACCTGGGCGACAGCTCGATGAATGCTCACCTGCTCAAATACGACACCGTTCACGGCACATTCGATGCCGAAGTCCAGCACGATCAGGAAAGCTTGACCGTCAACGGCGACCGTATTTCGGTCAGCGCCATTCGCAACCCGGCCGAGCTGCCTTGGGCCGCGGAGAAGGTCGACGTCGTGTTCGAATGCACCGGCCTGTTCACCGACCGTGCCAAAGCCGCCGCGCATATTACGGCCGGCGCGCGCAAAGTGATTATCTCGGCCCCGGCCAAAGGCGCCGACGCCACTGTGGTTTATGGGGTTAACCACGACATTCTGCGCCAGTCGCACCAGATCATCTCCAACGCCTCGTGCACCACCAACTGCCTGGCCCCGGTGGCCCAGGTGCTGCACCGCGAGCTGGGCATCGAAAGCGGTCTGATGACCACCATCCACGCCTACACCAACGACCAGAACCTCACCGACGTCTACCACACCGACCCGTACCGCGCCCGTTCCGCCACCCAGAACATGATCCCGAGCAAGACCGGCGCCGCTGAAGCGGTAGGCCTGGTGCTGCCGGACCTGGCGGGCAAACTGACCGGCATGGCGGTGCGTGTTCCGGTGATCAACGTATCGCTGGTGGACCTGACCGTGCAGCTCAAGCGCGAAGCGTCGGCCGATGAAGTGAATGCGCTGCTCAAACAAGCCAGCCAGCACTCGAAGATTCTCGGCTACAACGCCCTGCCGCTGGTTTCCAGCGACTTCAACCACAACCCGCTGTCGTCGATCTTCGACGCCAACCACACCAAGTCCAGCGGCAAGCTGCTCAAAGTGCTGGCCTGGTACGACAACGAGTGGGGCTTCTCCAACCGCATGCTCGATAACTGCCTGGCGCTCTGCAACGCCGAGTAAACCGTGGAGCAGCAACCGATGATCGGTATCAGCTTTACGCAAAAGACCATGGCAGCGCGCAAGCGTATCGCCCTGGTCGCCCATGACCACTGCAAAGTGTTTTTGCTGGACTGGGCCGAGCGGCAGAAAGACAAGCTCGCGCAGCATGAACTGGTCGCCACCGGCACCACGGGGTTGTTGTTGCAACAACGCCTCGACCTGCCGGTGGAAAGCATGATCAGCGGTCCGCTGGGCGGCGACCAGCAACTCGGCGCGCAAATCGCCGAGCAGCGGGTCGACATGCTGGTGTTCTTCTGGGACCCGTTCGAACCGCAACCCCACGACCCGGACATCAAGGCATTACTACGGGTCGCGGCGGTGTGGAACATCCCCGTGGCCTGCAACGAATGCAGCGCCGACTACCTGCTCAGCAGCCCGTTGATGGATCAGGCTCACGAACACCGCATCCCGGATTACGCGACCTATCTGCTGGGGCGTGGGTAAAGCTGTAGCAGCAGACTCGCCCCCACAGGGGAATGCACATCCCTGTAGGAGCGGGCTTGCCTGCGAAGGCGTCATTTCAGGCAATACTGCTCTCGAACTTGGCCAACGATTCCCCCATAACGCAGGGAATTACTCAGTCGGCACCACCTTATCCAGCACCTGATTGACCGCCAGTTCAGCCAGCATCACCACCTGCGCGATACCCAGCAGGGTTTTGCGGTGGGTGCCTTCGAGCAAAGCCGCGAAGTCGTTGAGCATGACGGTGGCCGAGCCCAGGGTTTCGCTGGCGTTGACCAGCATCGGCTCGGTGGCGGCCGCCGGGTTGGCCAGGTACAGGTTGTTGGGTTGGTAGGGTGTGGCCATGACCGTGGCCGCCGGGTTGAGGTAATGGTCGAGGGCGCGCTCGGCGGCTTCGTTGAGTTTTCTGGAATCGGGGGATTCGTAGGGGGAGACCGGGTCGGTGACCGGCGGGTTAGGCGTAACCTTGAACATGGGAGTAACTCCAGTAAGGCCGCATCCATTTCACTGCTAAACGAAGGGGAGGCAGCTGTGCGCAAGTTAGCAGACCGGTAGTCACTCCCAAACCCGGCGCACCCGAAGGTGCCATGCGCACAGCCACCATCGAGCACAGGCGAATGCCTGACTGGATGAGACTTATGCAACCGGGAGCGAACAAAGCCGGGCTGCTAAACCCGATCACTGGGAATCAGTGATGCGAATCAAGTTACCGACCCGGCCCAAGGCGCACAAGCCGGCGGATTCTGGCGCAGGCGTAGGCAACGGCGCAAGGTTTCGTGGGCTTTAGGACGTAACACAGGGTGTCGTTAAACATTCATTCTGGATCGCGTGTATNGGCGCAAGGTTTCGTGGGCTTTAGGACGTAACACAGGGTGTCGTTAAACATTCATTCTGGATCGCGTGTATTGGCGCTCGGAAATCGATGAATACCCTGACAGATCGATCTTGCTCCCACAGGATTTCACCTGGCCGAGCCGTCTTTTTGAACTATGCTCGGGCTCTCGCTCCGGAGGGCCTTCGATGACTGATTTACTCACGTCCATTCAAGCCGCACTCGGCTTGCCTCACACCCCAATCCCGTTCACCTCGAGCGGCGCCCTGCCCTCGGCTTTTGCCGTGACCGATCTGGCCTGCGCCAGCATTGCCGCCGCCGGCCAGGCCGCCAGCGAACTGCTGCACCGGCAGACTGGTCGTTTGCCCAGCCTCGAAGTCGACCGCCGCCTGGCGTCGTTCTGGTTCGCCACCTCGATCCGCCCCGTGGGCTGGAGCGTCCCGCCATTGTGGGACCCGGTTGCCGGCGACTATGCAACCAAAGATGGCTGGATCCGCCTGCACACCAACGCGCCCCATCACCGCGCCGCTGCTGAATCAGTGCTCGGCGCCTGCACCGACCGCGCAGCGATGGCGAGCAAAGTGGCTCAGTGGGGCAAGAGCGATCTGGAACAGGCGGTGGTCGCGGCCGGTGGATGCGCCGCCGAAATGCGCAGCTGGAAGCAATGGCAAGCTCACCCCCAAGGTCAAGCCGTGAACGCCGAACCGTTGATCCAATTCAGCGCCGATGGCAGCCAGAACGCCAAACCGTGGCAAGGCTCGGTGGCGCAACCGCTGGCCGGAATCAAGGTACTGGACCTCACGCGGGTGCTCGCCGGCCCGATCGCCAGCCGCTTCCTCGCAGGCCTCGGCGCCAACGTGCTGCGCATCGACCCACCGACCTGGAACGAACCGGGCGTGGTGCCGGAAGTCACCTTGGGCAAACGCTGTGCGCGCCTGGATCTGCACGACAAAGCCGATCGCGCGGTGTTCGAAAGCCTGCTCAAGGACGCCGACATCCTGCTTCACGGCTACCGCGCCGACGCCTTGGAACGCCTGGGTTACGGCATCGCCCAACGCCAGGCACTGGCCCCCGGCCTGATCGATGTTTGTCTCAACGCTTACGGCTGGAGCGGCCCTTGGCAGAACCGCCGCGGCTTCGACAGCCTGGTGCAGATGAGCAGCGGGATTGCCGACGCGGGCATGCACTGGAAGAAGGCGGATAAACCGACACCGCTGCCGGTCCAGGCCCTTGATCACGCCACCGGGTATTTAATGGCGGCCAGTGCGATCAAGCTATTGGGGCACGGTGGTTCTGCGCGGTTGTCGCTGGCACGGACGGCGAAGCTGTTGATCGAACATGGCGCCGGAACCAACGAGCCATTGCGCGCAGAGGATGACCACGATCAAGGGATGTTGATTGAGCAAACGCCGTGGGGACCGGCCCATCGGTTGCAGGTGCCATTGAAGATCACCGGGACGCCACTGCAATGGGCGCTGCCGGCCGGGGAACTGGGTGCCCATCGCGCGCAGTGGTGACCATCAGATAGCTTTCGCGAGCAAGCCCGCTCCTGTAAACGCAGCGTTATCCTGTGGGAGCGGACTTGCTCGCGAAGAGGCCGGAACAGTCATCGCAAACATCGTCACGTCGTTGTTTTTAACTAAATAGATAAAACGAAATAACGTTTATTCATTAATCCTGATCAGTGCCTTTTATTTATAGCCGAATAATCTATAGATTCGACCAGTAAAGAGTTTTATACCGCGCACCTGATAAATCCGCAGAAACAAACTAACTTCGTAATGCTATTCACCTAAGCATTTTC
>NZ_JAAUOE010000075.1 GCF_017114915.1 Pseudomonas frederiksbergensis | reverse complement strand
GGTCGGTGTCCTGACCACCGGGCAGTTCGAGTTTGACGACGAGCTTTAAAGACGGCGTAAACGGCTCTGGCGCCTGACTGAGGCGTTTTACCTGATAGTCCAAATCCCACGAACCTGTCTTGAGACGATCGGGGGCGACGAAGAGGGTCGCTGGCTGGGTCAACTCAGCGTCGGTGGTGAGGGTGCGTTGATCCACCACGGCATTGTTGAGCCGCAGCTCGACTTTGTCGCCCTTGCTGATGTTCGACCAAGGCCAAATCCTGATTTTCAGGCCCTGGTTGGGAAAGTTGAGCAGTGCGGCCGCTAGGTTGATGCCCCATTGACCGTTTGCCAGCGGAATGGCGCCGGGGATGTCGGGGTCGAGCAAGGCCAGCAGGCCGATACTTTTCTTGCGTTGCACGAGCATGGTGGGCACTCCGGCCGGTGGATGGCGATGGCGTGATTCAAGCGCTGACCGGGGGAGTTGGCTACTGTCAAAATTAACAGGTGGGCGGGTATTTCCGATGGGCGGTAGGTCTGGGTGAACGTCAAAAGATCGCAGCCTTCAGCAGCGCCTACAGATCCGGTGTTCGCGAACGCAGCCCCCTGCAGGCGCTGCCGAAGGCTGCGATCTTCTGATCTTTCGGCCGAAAAAATCCCCGTCCAGTCTGTAACGGACCGGACGAGGTTTGCCTATTCATTCTTGACGTTATCGGAGCGCCACAATGAGCGAATAATCGAATGGGATTTTGATAGCCCATCGAGCGCCTGTGACCAGGTTCTGACAGGTCCTGGCTTTAGCCCACGGCCACCAAAAATTGCTTGCATCGGTTGACCAATAGTGGTGATTGCCCATGGGCCACCGTCCGCCAAAGGCTACAAATATCTCTTGGAGTTCGGCCAGGCTGGGAAGGCGCGCCCCATTAGCGGCTGCATGCGAATTCGCCGTAGCCCATACGCCACTCCCCAGCCCGATGCAGTGGATCACCCCCGTGACCGTCACGGTATAGCTCTTGGACTGATTGGCCGCATCAAAGGCCGTAATGGTGGCAGTTCCCCGACCACGGGCTGTGACTAACCCTGTTCCGTCAACTTGCGCGACACCCGGATTACTGGAGGCATACCGATAACCCGGCTGACCACCGGTGGCTGGGTGGTGCACCGAGTTACTCGGGTTAAACGCCGGCAATACATTGGGATAGGCCGGAAGGATGTAGGTCTTGCCACTCAGCGTGACCGGATTGGTATTGAAGATCAGCGGCGCTAATGGAACCACCCTCGTGAAACTGCGCGCACCGGACTGCTGCCCGGTGGCCACGGCCCTCGCGTATGCCGTGTTCGGGCCCAAGGGTATAGCGAGAGGGTTTGAGGACCATTGGCCGTATGCGTTGGACGGTAAGGTTTGCATGTGCGCATTGTTGAGAAAAAGCTGCACGCTGTAGAAGGGGGTCACCGTACCGGAAACGTACACAGCCGTGTCCTTGGTTGTCCCGCCGTGCCCCAGCTCTCCTCCTGAATGCCTGACCGACGTCAGATTCACGGGAAGATGGGCCGCGACCCTGAAAACATGCACCGGGGATTCCAGCTGACTGCCGTAATTGGCTCTGGCTTTGATCGAGTACGTCGTCTGGACCAGGTTCGACAGGCTCGTCGTGCCGTTACCGTTGCCATCAAGGGTAATGGGGGCACCGATGGGGGCGGCACCGTTGTAAAGCTGGACGCTTTGGTTGGGATCGGCGTTGACGGTCACCGTGACCGAGTTATCGTAGGTCACGCCGTTATGACCTACGGAGCCTATGGAGTCTGCGACCCTGGTGATGCTGGGGTTCTTCGCCATTTTGATGGTGAACGTTCTTGGATCACTGTCCTTGTCAGTGGCGTCGTACAGGGCTATGGCTACCACGCGTTGCAGGCCCTCGAGCAGATCCACAGTAATTGTCCATGCGCTGTTGGCATCAACCGGAGGCGTGCCTCTTGAGACACCGTTGATTTGAACGTCGACTTTTTCGGCCCGTGTGGCCGTGCCCTCGATCGTCAGGCGCTTGTCGTAGGTCTGTCCCGCTTCGGGAATCACTACGTTTTGTGCGTTTTTCACACGGGTGATAACGGGTGTCACGTACTCGTAATGCTGCCGGATGGTCAACGGCAGGGTCGGGAAGACGATCGCGGCGGCCTCATCGGTACTGTTATCGAAAATCACCTTGCACGTCACAGTGATGCGCGAGGCATGAAGCAGTTTCAGCAGTTCTGTTTTGAGCAGGGGTTGATTCAGACCCTGAGTGACTTGCGTGCTATCGACCTTGTGGGCTGTGAGTACATCGATTCGATAAGGACCGGCGCTGGTCACACCCTCGACATACAGCCAGACCAATTGCCCGACAATGATAAAAGGCCAGGGCTTCACCAGAATCCTGGCGTCGCCTGCCAGCTCCATCACGTGCAATTCGCCGTTTTGCGCTTGCGGAACTTCAGGCCGTGGCAAGTCTTTATCGGGATCCTGGAAATTCTGTATGACCAGTTGCAGTATTTCGGACGGAGTCCACAAGCCGTAGCGCTTGACATCGTAATTGACGTCTACCGAGCGATGGATATTGGCGCCGACGAATGAAGGGGGCAGGTGGAACTTCACCGTGCCGGAAGCCTCGGCGGGTAGCTCTAGATCTTCCGAGGTGCCGCCCCCGGGCGTACCTCGCCATTTCAATCCGAGTGTATCCAGCGTCTCATCCATGCTGGCGTAGCGGCATTCGATATCAACGCCATTGGGTAGTGCATGCATTGGATTCAATATGCCGTTGGGTGCCTGGACAACTTTAGGTGCCGGTAGCAGGCCCAACGGTATCCCGACCAGTACCTCCGTAGGCAGTGAGTAGCTGTACTTCCCGGTGGCGGCATGCCAGAGCGTGTAAATCACGGTAACGAAGTAGCCGATATTGGCACTGACGAATTGGGCGTCGACCCGAAAGCGTACGGGTTTACCGACAGTCGCCATTGTGATCGGCACACTGCCAAAAGTGCTGCCGAACAGGGTGTAGCCAATCCAGTGATAGGTCAGCTTGTCCCCCGCGACCCAATTGACAGGTTTGACGAGCACATGAGCCTGGGTGTGAACCAGGGTCGGGTCGATTATTCCGTTTTTTGCTTCTTCGACTTCGGGTGCCGGCAGCGTCCCCTGCACCGTGCCCACCTCGACCAACAAAAACTCGGACTGGCTGACACCGCTCTGGCCGGGGGTGTCGTTGGATACCCGGTAAAACAGTTTGAGACTGCCGCCTTTGAGCGCAAGGACATGCTCGCCCGGCACATAAATGGTGACGCTGCCTGCCTTCTGATCATCATTGCTGACGGTGTATTCCTCTTCGTGGAGATAGGTCGTGCCGTCTGATTTTGTGCCCGTCCAGATCAGATTGATAACGTCCCCGTTGGCTATGGTCGAGTAACTGATCACCACCGTCGCCACCAGGATATCGAAAGGCAAAATACTCCCGATCAGCTCATTGATCGTCGGTGCCGGCAATTGCGAGAGGTCACCGATCACCGCGGCGAAGGTGCGTTTGGAGGAGAGGGGGTCGCTGCCGTCCTGCTTGTGCAATGTGTAAGAGGCATCGAGGGTTCCGCGGGCGAAGAGCTTTACGAAATCATAAGGTATGAGTTTTTCCAGGATGTAAGGAGGGGTGCCCACAGTGGCTTCTGCTGTAAGCGTCTTTGATGGACTGCCCGGAGCCGGCGTGCCAATGACGGTGATCTTGAGGGTGTCGCCCGGGTCGAACTCGTCGTTACTCTTGATCAGGATTTGCAGCGTGACGGGTTGCTGGTTCAGGTCTATGAGAGCGATCTGGCCGTCGACGGCTTCCTTGAAGATGGCCGGGTCCAGGCGAGCGGCGCCGGCGTCGACTACAACGCTGGTGTCTTTGGACCACTTCTCACAGAAGTTCCAGACCCGGTCATGGATTTCGTACTGAATGTTCAAGCTGGCGCTGTCACCGCCGCTCAGAATATCGGCTGACGTAGCGGTGACGACGATAGGTTTGGAACCATCCGCCTCGGCTGGCGTTACCTTATGCGGCAAGAGCAATACACTGCCCCATTTCACCCGGATTATGTCGCCTGCGGCGATGGCGGGATAGGGGGCGATAGTCATGGGAACGCCAGTGACCAACCACGGCTTTGTGACGCCGTTGTCGATGACGTCCTGTGGCAACCCGGGCATCTTCAACTCCGAGTGCCAGGGGAAGTGTGGCTCCTTGTCCTTTAAGCCTGGCGGTTCCAGTTTAACCAGTAACGTCAACTGAGCCGACGGATCATCAGGTACGGTTTCACCTGCACGGGTCAACTGGTAATGGCAGGTGGCCAAGCCCGACACGATGCCGGGTATCGACAGGAAAAAAAACAGGCGCTTATCAAGGTCTTCAAGTTTGACCTTCAGCTCATGCACCTTTACTCCGTTCCAAAAAATGGCTATCAGATCGTCGATCGCCATTCCGATATAAGGGTCGATAACGCAGAACAACTGGTTGTCATCCTCGAGCGCAGCGATGCCGATCCCGGCATCAGCACCCTCGACAGGCTGGACCATTTCTGCCACGAACACCGGCCACGATTGCAGGAGTGAAATGACTCCAGGCTCCTTGAGGGGAGGAAACAGGGACCGGCTGAAAGAGGTCATGATCAACTCCATCTGAAAAGGCGCCCCCACAGGGCGCGCCGAGTATTGAGAAGAGAAGGTTATCGGGCCAGTCATTCCCGGGGCACATTCCGCCCACCCCAGTCACTGGCTTTCAGGCCAATCCTCATGGGGCGGCAGTCGCCAGGTAAGAAACCTTGCCCGTCAATTGGCCCTGAACAGCGCTGCTGTCGCCACCGCCCGCGGCCTGGCCCCAGGTCACGACACGACCATCGGAGGTCAAAGCGGTAAAGCCGTGAGTGTTGGCATAAATCGCCACCACGTTGACCAAGAGGCTGGCGACGGCTGATATATCGCCCCCCACGGTTGCATTACCCCACACCACCACAGTGCCGTCCTGGCACAACGCGGCGAATGCCATCGACGAGCCGCACACCTGAACAATGTTGTCCAGGATCGCGATGGCGGCGGGCACCAGACCGCCCTCGGCCTGGTTACCCCAGGCCACGACATGACCATTCCCTCGACGGGCGGCGAAGGCACTGCGGGTAGCGCTGACGCCGACGATATCGTTCAGCGTCTTGATCAGAGGGTCGACAGTGCCGCCGTGGGTGGCGCCTCCCCAGGCGATGACTTCACCGGTGGTGAGTATCGCTGCAAAGGCCTGTTCGCTGGCGCAGACCAACCGCTCGATATTAGTCAACGCCGCGATCTCTGCCGGCACGGTTGCGCCATAGCTTGCATGCCCCCACGCGACGACCGTGCCGTTAGGGCGAAACGCCGCAAAAGCCGCTAAATTGCCGATGATCGTCTGGATATCGTCGAGCACGGCAATCTCGGGCGGAATAGTTCCCCCATTGCCCGGCTGCCCCCAAGCCACGATGAACCCGGTGGCCTGTTGCGCGACAAATGCTTGCCCGGCGGCGAAGAGTTGAACAATGTCAGTCAGTGCACTGATTGCGGCGGGGACAGTGCCACCATTGGCTGCCGTGCCCCAGGCGACGACCGTCCCGTCATTTTTTATACCGGCGAACGCAGTCGCGTTGCCAATGATTGCAACGAAGTTCAATGGATTGACGCCGGGCATGCTCCCGCCTTCAGCCGCATTGCCCCATACCACCACTGACCTATTGTCTCGAAGGGCTGCATACGCGCTGCTGGTGCAGCGCACTGTCTTGATGTCCTTCATGGTGATAATGGTTGGAGGGATATTTGAACCATGGGCCGCATTGCCCCAGCCCGCGACACCTCTTTCATCGCGATGAGCCATGAATGCTGCCTGGCCGGTAACCGTTGTATCGATACCATTGCCGATTATGTTTGCGGGGTTGAGCGTGGCCTGATCATTGCTCGTGCGAACCTGCAGAGGTTTGTGTGGATGTTCATCGATCCAGGTAGAAGAGGCGGTTGACCAGCTGGCATCGTTGTCGTATTTCCATTGCGCCGGTAACGGTTTGCCAGTGGTGGCATCGAATGCACTCAATTTGCTGAAAGCACTGTAAGCCCGGTAGGTACTGCGGTTGGAGCGCGCGCCCATGACCTTCAGAGTGCCTGAGCCGATCGGTGTTTCACCTTCATCGGACGCTTCGCCGATAACGAACTCCAATCGATTCGAATAACTGGTGGTATTTGTTTCTGCCCGCCAGATTCGGTAACTCGCCGTCACCTTTTTCCCTTGATTAGGTTTGATGTGTTCGTCGACAAACTGGGCGTTGAGGGCAAAGCGCACATCCTTGTCCTTGGACAGTGAATTGAGGGTGATCGAGTTCTCCTTCTTGCCGGTGACCTCACCGATCCAGGTGTAGGTCACCACATCGTTGGCCTTCGTCGGGTTCACGGTCGGTCTGGGTGCGGTCAGTTGGCTGACGCCGTTGGGCAGGTTGTTGAGGTCCAGTTTGCCGTTCTGTTCGCCGAGGACGCTGGGCTTGACCAGTTCGAACTTGGGCTCGCCGACGTTGAGCGGGGCGGCGGGAAGTGACGACCGGCTGATGATTTCACCGTTCTCTCCTTCGCTGAGCAGGTTGTATGACAGCTTCAGCGTGCCGCCCTCGAGGATTTTCAGGTGGACGCCGTCCACGATGATGAAAAGGTCCTGTTTGTCCTTGATATCCTCATCGCTGAGGAAATACCACAGCAGTTCCGGGTTGTAGGAGCTCAAATCAGATCGGATACCGAACCAGATGAGTTCGATGGCCATGCCCGCGAGCATGCTGTTGTCAAAGGGAATGCGGATGTGGGTGCTTGGCAGATCCGGGTCAATGGCGCCGTTCTGTTCATCCTCTGCACTGGGCGCCAGCAGGCGTTGGGGCTCGCCGATGAAGTTGATGAAACGGCCTTTGGAGCGCTGAATGACGGAGCCGTCGCGTTCCAGCTCGAATGAAAATCTCCCCTGGGTTTTTGCCAGCGCACGGGCGCCGGCATTGTCCATCATTACCTCGACCACCGTGGGCGGTGATTTGTCGATGGATTGGCGCACCTCGATGTCGATGGCTTCGCCGTCGGAGGTGATGCCCGCGAGGCGCATGATGATGACATCGTTCAGTTTGAACTCGGCCGATGCCGCCCACACCTGCAGCAGCAGTTGTTCATTGCCCAAGGTGTCGAGGTCGAGGTTGTTACCGTTGGCCTGTTTCAGGATGACCGCATCCAGCCGCGAGTTGCCAGTGTCGACGACGATGCGGGTTTCCTTACACCAGTCTTCGGATTGATTTTTCACT
>NZ_JAAUOE010000074.1 GCF_017114915.1 Pseudomonas frederiksbergensis | reverse complement strand
TGACGTCAATGCGGCGTTCATCGATTTCGGCCAACCCACCCAGAAAGCCATCGCCCAGGCCCACCCGGATGAAATAGAGAAACTCGGCTTCGCCGCTGGCTCCATGGGACCAAAGGTCCAGGCAGCCTGCGAGTTCGCCCGCCATACTGGAAAAGTCGCGGTGATCGGTTCACTCGCGGACATCGAAGCGATCGTCCAGGGCACAGCCGGCACCCGTATCAGCACCGAAAAGCCTGGCATTACTTATTTGTGAGGAGAGACGGCAATGGCAACGTTCACCCCCGGGGATCTGCACATCGAGCGCCACGCACTGCACAAGAACGATGTCAGCTACGATTTGCACATCCTCTATGAGGTTGTAAAGGATCCCAAGCAGGGCAAAGGGATGCTCTTCAAGCTGAATGGCTCGATCGAGGGCAAGACGTTGAATGAATCGTTCTATTTACCCAAGGAACAAGCCTGCAACTTTGCCAGCAATGTCACGAAGATTCTTGAGCGGCACGGCATCTCCAAGGCGCAAAGCAGCCTCGGTTCGAATCACAAATACTACGACAAGATTTTCGAAGACGTGCGGATCCAGCTGGATATGAAATCGGGTGACCCGGTCAACCCCGAACATTTTGAATAAGCCCATTCTCCTGTGAAAGCCGAGCGTCCACGAACGCTTTGCTTTCCCGGGAGATCCTGGCTGTGAAGCTCATTGGCGCGGGCTAATCCACTGGATGAATCACGAGATAACTTTCGACCGCATCGTCTATCGTTGGAAAAAACGCCGATTCGCCAAGCCGCGCGAAAAGCCCGAATCGCTTTAGCTTGTCCTTGACCGGGTCCTTCATCTCGGCCACGCACAACTTGATCCCCACCCCATGCAAGGTTTCGTCGAGCTCAGCCAGCATATCGGCAGAAGTTACGTCAACGCTGGTAACCGGTTCCGCCGCAACAACCAGCCAACGCACAGGCGTAGGCGATGTCGCCACAGCGTCCAATATCCGATCATTGAACAGCTCGGCATTGGCGAAAAACAAAGGTGCATCCCAGCGAAACAAGACCAGGCCGGGGATAAGGCGCGCGTCGGGATAGCGCTTGATGTCGTGGTAACCCCGGATCTCTTCCGGGTTGCCCAGAACCGCCGAGTACGGGCGCCAGCCATCCCACAAAAACTCGATGACGGCGATCACGATGGCCAGGCCGATGCCCTCGATCGCGCCCAGCACGGCCACGCCGACAGTGCAGACGATCGACAACCAGAATTCCCAGCGCTGGATGCGATAGATTCGTCGCAGGTCGGTCACTTCGATCAGGCCGATGGCGGATGCGATCACCACTGCCGCCAATGCGCTGGTGGGCAAGTCCTGCAACAGGTTCGGCGCCACCATCAGCAATAAGGCAACGGAAATTGCGCCGACGACACCGGTCAATTGGGTTTTGGCGCCTGCGGCCTCGGCCACGGGGGTACGAGATGAACTGCTACTGATGGGAAAGCCCTGGAAAAGCCCGGCGGCCAGGTTGGCAATGCCGAGCCCGACCATTTCCTGGTTCGGGTCCACATACGTACGAGTCCGCGCCGCATAGACACGAGAGAGCACGCTGGTGTCGGCGAATGAAACGAGGGCAACGGCGCAACCACCAATCAGGACGGGAACGATATCAGCCCTCGTGATCCAGGGAATGGCGAATGCTGGCAGCCCCTGCGGGAGCGATCCCAGGACTGACACCCCGGCGCGCGCTGCAAGGTCCAGTACACCAACGGCAACAGTCGCGCCTGCCACGGCGATCAGGATACCCGGCACGCGTTTTTTGCCCTTGAGTAGCAGGATCACCGCCAGAGTGCCTGCGCCCACCATGAGCGCGGCCCAGTTGGTTTTCCCATCCATCACAGCTGTAGCGATCGCCCATAAATTTCTCAGCGGCCCGTCGGTTTCGATTGAAAAACCGAAAAACTTGGGCAGTTGGCTGATCAATACCACCAGCGCGATCCCGTTCATGTATCCGTAGCGGATCGGTTTGGAAAGCAGCTCGGTAATGAAGCCCAGACGCGCGATGCCAGCCAGGATGCACACCGCCCCCGAGACGATCGCCATCATGCCCGCGAGGGCGATTGCTCGATGCGGATCGCCGCCGGACAGTGGCAAGACGACGGCCAGGATGACGGCCGCCAGCGAAGAGTCCGGCCCGAGCACCAGAATCCGGCTGGGACCGAACAGCGCATAAGCGAGCAATGGAACGATCGTGGCGTAGAGTCCATAGATGCCGGGAACACCCGATGCCACCGCATAGGCGATGCCGACGGGGACCAGCATCGTGGTCAGCACCAGCCCGGCCACGAGGTCGTGCCGCAACCAGATCATCTGGTATCCGCGCAAGGTACGCAGTCCCGGGAGCCAGCGGTCCCAGCGGGACTGGCCGTCGCTCGACTTGCGGTGCGCAATCCGTCCCGGTTCAGGGACGGGCGGCAAAATATCCGAATGACTCATGGCAATGCAGCCCTTGGCGAAGACTCGCTCAGCAATCCGTCAGAATTTTTCGGGAATTCGCCGCAGCGGATAATCCGGTTCGCGATAACCGGCTGCCTTCTGGCGCTTGGGCAATATCACTTTCTCGCGCGGTATATCCTTGTAAGGAATGCGGCTGAGTAAATCGGCAATGATATTGAGGCGGGCCCGCCGCTTGTCGTTCGAGTTGGCCACAAGCCAAGGACCATGTTCGGTATCGGTCATGGTGAACATGTCGTCACGTGCACGTGAGTAGTCATACCAGCGGCTGTATGACTTCAGATCCATGGGCGACAGTTTCCAGATTTTGCGTCCATCCTCTATCCGCGCCTCGAGCCGGCGGGTTTGCTCCTCCTCACTGACTTCCAGCCAGTACTTGAGGAGAATAATGCCCGAATCGACGATTGCACGTTCCACCAGGGGAACAGCCTTCAGGAAAGCGGTCACCTGCTCGTCGGTGCAGAAGCCCATCACACGTTCGACGCCCGCACGGTTGTACCAACTGCGATCGAAGATCACCACCTCGCCCGCCGCGGGCAGGTACGGCAAGTAGCGCTGCAGATACATCTGGCTCTTCTCTCGATCAGTTGGCGCAGGTAACGCCACCACTCGAAAAACCCGCGGGCTCACCCGCTCGGTCAGCGCTTTGATTGTCCCGCCCTTGCCGGCACCGTCGCGTCCCTCGAAGACAATACAGACTTTGATGCCCTTGTATTTTACCCATTCCTGCAACTTGACCAGTTCAACATGCAATTTACGCAACTGCGCAAGGTAATCCTTGTTACTCAGCTTCGGGCTGACTGCGGAATTTTTAGGGGCTTTCTTCTTGTCCTTCGCCATTGAAAAGACCTCACAAGTGGCTGCTCTTGACGTTTAACGCCATTAGCAATTCGGTGAGTCTAGAACATGATTCGACCATCGTGGGGTCGCGCAAGCGATGGCCCGGCAGCATCGGCAGGGATTGATTTGAAATGACTTGAGTCGAGTGTTTGAGAATCGGATAAGAGGTGGCAAGCACGTCGAGCCGGTGAGCTAAAGTTTAATGGTTGGTCTTACCCAGTCCGATCAGCCCGTCCATGAAGCGCACATATTTTTATGGGTAATTCGCGCAGCTTTCACCAGCGTCGTTGCGAAAGCCGTCACTCCAAAGCACCTTGCTAGCAGTGGAGTCTCTATGAAAACGTCCTTCTCATCTTGCACCGCCACAATGCTCTGCGCGGTCTGCCTCTGCGCTACTGCCCAGACCATAACGCCGCTCAAAGGCCAAACCTCCGAAATCATCCAGCAAGACATTGCCTCATGCCAGGCTCAGGCTGGCAGCACGTCTGGCACCAACACGAGCCCACAATCTGGTGGGCGTGTCCGTGGCGCCGCTACGGGTGCCGTAGCGGGCGCTGCGGTGGCCGGCGCGCGGGGGCGTCAGTATGACGAAGTGGCCGACCGGGTTGACGACGATGTCAAACAACAATATCGGCAGAACAAAGCCAAGGATGCTGCGGTGGCCGGCGCGGTCGTCGGCGGATCACGGCAACGTCAGGATCGTCGTGAAGACCGCCGAAGTGCGGAGCAGAATGCCGCCGCCACTTCTTCCGCCTACACCAGTTGTATGCAGCAGCGGGGTTATCAGGTCACACCATAATCATCCAATCCATATGGGAGCAGCTTGCCTGCTCCTACAGGGATTGCGTCAACCTGGCCGTCGGGTCAACAGCACTTCGGCCCCGCCTTGCTGCCGTAACGAGCCTCCTGGCGTTCCCGAAAGAACGCCTCGTAGTCCATCAGCGGCTTGTCCGGATGTTTGGTTTGCATATGCTCGACGTAGGTGTCGTAGTCGGGCATGCCGACCATCAGGCGTGCAGCCTGACCGAGGTATTTACCGAGGCGACTCAGGTCATTGAACATGCTGCCCTCCTCGATCAAGCATCCGGCAACGCCTGGAATGGCGCTTCTTTATCCGTGCGCTCTTTGGTGCCCCAGGCAGCAACGCCGACCTTGAGTGCAAAGAACAGAATGCTGAACACCACCAGCAGGAACAGCACGGTCAGCGTCGCGTTGGTGTAGGCGTTGTAGATCACATGTTGCATCTGCTCGATGCTCTTGGCCGGCGCGAGGATCTGCCCGTTGGCCAACGCATCGCTGTATTTCTTCGCCAGCGCCAGGAAACCGATCGCCGGGTTGGCGTCGAACAGCTTGATGAAGCCTGCGGTGGTGGTGCAGATCAGCAACCAAACGGCTGGCAGCATGGTCACCCACACGTAGCGCTGGCGTTTCATTTTGATCAGCACAACGGTCGCCAGCATCAGCGCAATACCGGCCAGCATCTGGTTGGAGATACCGAACAGCGGCCACAAGGTGTTAATGCCACCCAGCGGGTCGATCACGCCCTGGTACAGCAAGTAACCCCACATTGCCACGCAACCGGCGGTGGCGATCAGGTTGGCAGTCCAGGATTCGGTGCGTTTGAGCGCCGGGACGAAGGAACCGAGCAAGTCCTGCAGCATGAAACGCCCGGCACGAGTACCGGCATCCACCGCCGTCAGGATGAACAGCGCTTCGAACAAGATCGCAAAGTGGTACCAGAACGCCATGGTGTTTTCACCCGGCAGTACGTGGTGCAGGATCTGCGCGATACCCACCGCCAGGGTCGGCGCACCACCGGCACGGGCCAGGATGGTGGTTTCACCGATGTCTTTGGCCACCGCTTGCAGGGCTTGCGGGGTAATGGCAAAACCCCAACTGCTGACGGTCTGAGCAACCGAAACAGCATCAGAGCCGACAAGGGCCGCCGGGCTGTTCATCGCAAAGTAGACACCCGGCTCGATCACCGAAGCGGCCACCATCGCCATGATCGCCACGAAGGACTCCATCAGCATGCCACCGTAACCGATGTAACGGGCATGGCCTTCGCTGGCGAGCAGCTTCGGCGTGGTGCCGGAGGAAATCAGCGCATGGAAACCGGACACCGCGCCACAGGCGATGGTGATGAACAGGAACGGGAACAGACCGCCTTTCCACACCGGCCCGGTGCCGTCGATGAACTGGGTCAATGCCGGCATTTTCAGCTCGGGCATGGTGACCAGAATGCCGATCGCCAGCGCGACGATGGTGCCGATCTTGAGGAAGGTCGACAGATAGTCACGCGGCGCCAGAATCAGCCACACCGGCAGGACTGCCGCCACGAACCCGTAGCCGATCAGCATCCAGGTGATCTGGATGCCAGTGAAGGTAAAGGCTTTGGCCCACACCGGGTCGGCGGCAATCTGCCCGCCCAGCCAGATCGAGCCCAGCAGCAACGCCACGCCGATCACCGAGATTTCACCGATGCGGCCCGGACGGATGTAGCGCATGTAGATGCCCATGAACATCGCGATTGGGAGCGTCGCCATCACCGTGAACATCCCCCACGGGCTTTCGGCCAGGGCCTTGACCACGATCAGCGCCAGCACCGCGAGGATGATGATCATGATCAGGAAACAACCGAACAGCGCGATGGTCCCGGGGATGCGGCCCATTTCTTCACGGACCATGTCGCCCAGGGAGCGGCCGTTGCGGCGGGTGGACAGGAACAGCACCATAAAGTCCTGAACCGCACCGGCCAGCACCACGCCGGCAATCAGCCACAACGTACCGGGCAGATAGCCCATCTGCGCCGCCAAGACCGGGCCGACCAGCGGCCCCGCGCCGGCGATGGCCGCGAAGTGGTGACCGAAGAGCACGTGTTTGTTGGTCGGGACGTAGTCCAGACCATCGTTGTTGAGTACGGCGGGAGTGGCTCGATTGGGGTCGAGTTGCATCACCTTGGTGGCGATGAACAGGCTGTAATAGCGGTATGCGACGAGATAAATAGCGACGGCTGCGACTACGATCCAGAGGGCGTTGATGGCCTCGCCGCGGCGCAGGGCCACGACACTCAGCGCAAACGCTCCCAGGACAGCCACGGCAAACCAGGCGAGGTGTTTAGCCAGACGGGGCATAGCGTGTCTCCTGCCGACAGCCAGTGACTGCGGCGGTAATTATTATAATTGTGTCCGCTGTGCGGAGCGGGCCCAATATCCACGCATGCTGTCGACAAATAAATCCGCGTTACTACGTACGCGGTGTCTACGTAGTTCTACGTAGACAACGCTGCCCCCCTGTAGGAGCGAGCTTGCTCGCGAATGCGATCTGTCATTCAACATCGGTGTCGCCTGATGTACCGCATTCGCGAGCAAGCTCGCTCCTACAGGGCGTATCTTTGGCATATGATGCCGGCCTTCGCCCTCCCTCGGTCTGGCCAGGAGTAGAGATGCANGCGTATCTTTGGCATATGATGCCGGCCTTCGCCCTCCCTCGGTCTGGCCAGGAGTAGAGATGCAGCTCAAACACAAAATCGTCGCGCTCGGGATTCTGCCGCTGGTGTTGGCGATCGCGGTCATCTGCGCGCTGGTGATTTCGCTGAACCGCCAACTGGGTGATCAACAGGCGCAACTGATCGAAGACAGCATTCTGGCCAGCAAGCGCGCAGAGCTGAAAAACTACGTAGAAATGGCGCAAAGCCTGATCGCGCCCCTGTATGACGACGGCCGGGGTGATGAGCGCGCCCAGCAACAAGTGCTGGAAGAACTGCGCAAACTCAGCTTTGGCATCAATGGCTACTTCTTCGTCTACGACCGCGAGGGCCGCAGCCTGATGCACGCGCGCCAGTCAGAACTGGTGGGCCAATACCTGTGGGACATGACCGACCCTCACGGTCTGCCAGTGATCCAGGCGTTGCTCAAAAGCGCGACATCCGGCGAAGGCTTTCAACGCTACGCCTGGAACAAACCCTCCTCCGGCCAAGTGACCGACAAGCTCGCCTACGTCGTGATGCTCGATCGTTGGGGCTGGATGCTCGGCACCGGCATCTACCTTGAGGACGTGGAACGCGCGACCCAGCAAGCACGTGCCGAAGTGGCTCAGGGCATCCGCACAACCATGCTGGCGATTGCCGTGGTGGCCCTGGTGGCGGTGTTGTTTGTGTTCGCCAGCGGCATGACGCTGAACGTCAGCGAGCATCGTCTGGCCGACAAAAAATTGCAGCGCCTGACCCAGCGCATCGTCAGCTTGCAGGAGGAAGAACGGTCACGGGTTTCCCGGGAGCTGCACGACGGCATCAGCCAGCTACTGGTGTCTATCAAGTTTCAGTTCGAACTGGCCAGCCATGTACTGGAGAACGGCCAAGACAAGGGCTTGAGCATTTTAAGAGACGCCACCGAGCGCCTGGGGGACGCGATTGGCGAGGTTCGCAGCCTCTCCCACGACCTGCGCTCGTCGCTGCTCGACACCCTCGGTCTGCCGGCGGCGATCGGTCAACTTGCCGCCGAGTTCGAGCAGCGCAGCGGTCTGGTCGTGACCTTCAACGATAACGAATTCGACTGTCACCTGGCCGATGGCGCCGCCGCCGCGCTGTTTCGCATTGTGCAAGAAGGCCTGACCAATATCGAACGCCATGCACAGGCAAAACACGTCATCATTACCTTGCACGGCTCTGAAAAATCCGTACGGTTGACCGTGATCGATGACGGTATCGGCTTCAACGTCGCCCAGGTCGAACGTCGTCACGCGGGCATCGGCCTGCGCAACATCCGCGAACGTGTCGAGCATTTTGGCGGACGATTCGACCTGACCTCGATGCCGGGAAGAAGTGAGCTGGACGTGCTGCTGCCGATGAAACCAGACTCACCCCATAACAATTAGAGTGAATGCCCGCGATGAACCTGCCCTACCCGATCCGCGTCGCCCTGGTCGACGATCACTCCCTGGTCCGTGACGGAATCAAATCGCTGCTGGCGGTCATGGCGCCGCTGGAAGTGGTGGGCGAAGCCGAGAATGGCGTCGATGCCATTGAGATGGTCGGGCGCTGCCAGCCGGATCTGCTGCTGGTCGACATCAGCCTGAAGGACATCAACGGGCTCGAGCTGACCCGGCTGTTACGCAGCCAGTACCCGTCGCTCAAAGTGCTGGTGCTGAGCATGTACGACAATTATGAATACGTCAGTGAATCGGTTCGCTCGGGCGCCAGCGGCTATGTGCTCAAGAACGCGCCCTCACGGGAAATCATTGCGGCGATCGAAGCCATCGTCAGTGGCGGGACGTTCTACAGTGCCGAAATCGCCCAGCGGCTCATCGCCGACAAAAGTACCGACAACGAACTGACACCCCGTGAAAGCCAGGTGTTGTACAAGATGGCTCAGGGGCTGAACAACAAGGAAATGGCCCGCGAACTGGACATTAGCGTCCGGACCGTAGAAACCCATCGCCTGAGCATCCGCCGCAAACTCAACATCGACAAACCCGCCGCCCTCGTGAAATACGCGATCGATCACGGGATCATTTCCCGTTAGCAGTGCTGCTTTCACAACTTACACCGCACTCGTATTCACCACACGTGCAGTACGGATAAACAAGGCGCGCACCTTGTCCCAGAAATTACCCCCCAGCACGAAAAAGCTGCCGATCAACAGGGCATCGCCCAGCGCCTGGACCTGCCAGAGGTTCGGTCTGAGCCCCGGCCACAACGTGTCCACATAGGGTTCGAGAAACGATGAGATCAGCGGCAGGCAAAACATCACCAGGCCAATCCGATGGC
>NZ_JAAUOE010000073.1 GCF_017114915.1 Pseudomonas frederiksbergensis | reverse complement strand
GAGCAGAAAATCCGACTTTTTCAACAGAATCAGCCAAAAGCTGCCATTCAAACCTTTCTAGAAAAGGCGGCTTGACTCAGCTATGGCTGGATTGTTTTTTATACTTCGCCTGCCTGAACGTTCCGTTTACGATCTCTTCCTGCGAGATGAATAGTTGCGAGGCCGAAGAAATGGCGAAGGCAATGAATTCTTCAAGTTCGAACAGCAGAGCGTTCATAGAACCCTGCACAAATCGAAATTTTGGATATGCGCCCATCCCCGCCCCCTGAGTGCTCCTTCGCGCACGCCACGGACACAATAGCCAGCGGCAACCACGTGACGCTCTGCATTTGGCATCCTCGGGCACTGCTGATACCGTTCTTTCACGATATCGCTTCGCTTTTACTTCTCCATAGCATTGAGGTTAGGGTTTTCCTGACTCGCCTGAAGCCGGGACTCAATGATGGACTTAGAGCGTCTGATAGTGTGTCTGCGGTTTTCGTTTCCAACATGGTGTAGCTCGACTTTTCGGAAGGTCTCTTCGCGCTGGTAGCCTCGAGTCTCAGAGGCCGCAGTCCGATCCGCGCTTCTCTCCCTTTAGCTGATACTTCTTCTTGCCCTCACACACACACAACGTACGACTATCAGCCTAGCAACAGCGTCGCCTAAACAACAATTAACATCCCCGCGAATCCCAACAAAAATTCTGTCAGCAAGCTGCTCAACCTCCATCTATGCTCCAATGTACGAGAGGCGATATGCGCTTAGCTTGATCTCCGTAGCTTGCACGATATTGATCAGCCGAAGCGAAACACATACCAACGAGTGACATCTATGATAGAACTTATAGAAGCATTGATAGCTATAGTCTTACTTTCGACAATTTTTATGACTTATCGAACCCATCGGGGAGCAAGTTTCATTCTACAAGAGCCAAAATCAATCAATACCAATGAACACCCATACACCTTTAATCTGAAAACACTTGTAATAATACCTGTCCTTAGAGAGCAGCAGGTAATAGGTAATACTCTTTTACACTTCGAGGAAATACTCGCACACAACACGGACGCGGCAATTGCAGTTTGCGGCGCGGCAGAAGAAACATACTCACATGACCAAGAGAGCAACACATCACTTTCCACTAAAGAGACAGTAATCAAAGTCGCCAATGAAATAAACAACCGCCAAAAGCGTCGCTTTGTGACTTATCTTGAGTATCCGTACCAAAACGGAATTATGGCCCACCAAGTAAACTGGGCTGCACGGTATGCGTTTGATGCATTTGACTCCCCTGTAGATCCCACTCAAACCATTGTCGCTATCTATAATGCAGATAGCAGACCAGATTCGAAATCCTTTCTTGCGATGGACGCCGTCTTTAAGACTCAGGGATCCGCAGCACAACAAATTTCGTTTTATAGCTCAGGCCAATGCAACTCAAACTTCTACAAATGGATAAGCAATTCAGCCGCTGTTTGGCAAACGCGCTGGGCGTTGGCCGTAGAGGTGTTTCGACTGCGTCTATCCAACAAGCTAAACTTGCATACAGACCAAACAAAAAACTGGCATAGCGAGTTGACTAGATTTTTGCTCCACCCATACAACTACACAATTGGACACGGTTTCGCCGTAAAACTTAGTACATTTATAGAAATGAATTATTATCCCCAGACGGTAAGAAACGAAGACGCAGCGCTGGGGTTCGTGTATAGCGTTTCAAAACTCACGGTCGCGCCAGTAGTTACGCACGACAACACTGAAGTACCTGACTCATTAAAGCAATTAATCAAGCAGCAAGTTAGCTGGTATGGCGGACCAGCAGAGGCTCTTAAATATCATTCATTAACGCAACGACTCTTCGAGCAAACAAGCTCGTCGCGTCGCTTTAGCAAACTACTTACAATTAAAGCTCTTTATGATGCTTTCATTTGGATCACTGGCCCTACAATATTTGCACTTGCAATTATCGGCTCCTTCACAGGGTGGCCTGTCTGTCCAACATTGGCAGCGAGCATTATGCTTTATCTTATTCTTCCAAGCCTCCCCCTTCTACTCATTCGAAGGAGTGAATCATGGATGAGCAGAAAGGAAATATTAGCCGGGCTGGCAACACTACCAGTATTTTACTTGCTACACGGCTTTGCAGCATATCTATGGATTTGTCGAGAGGTTCATGGGTATGTCATTGGAAAAAAACCGACGAAATTTAAGACGGAACGAAGCATTGTAAAACCATAACTGCAATTTTATTTTTGTTCTAGGCCGTGATAGTAAAAATTTTAAAGCTAGAGTAACCATTACATACACCTCGAGGTTAAGCACCATTACTTCCTAGCAAACCAAATGAACGGAGCCATGATATGAGTACATCTAACCAGGCGTCCTACAGTACCACGCCAAACATTCGAATAATAGCTCGTGGCGTGCTACTCCGAAACGAAAAAATACTTATAATTAAAGTAAAAGATAAAGGCGGAGAATGGTGGATACTGCCTGGCGGGGGTCAAGACTTTGGTGAGACTCTACAAGATTGCCTAATAAGAGAGTGTAACGAAGAGCTTGGAATCTCCGTCAATGTAGGCCCGTGCATTATGGTACGAGAGTTTATTGGCACCAAAAAAAATACCGTGATTGGCGATGTTTCGAATAAACAATTCCTTGAGCTATATTTCTTTATCCATACAACCGAAACTCCAGATCTTATCCCACGAGACCCTGGGCATTTGTCACTCGAATGGGTAGATGTAGAAAAACTTAGCAGTCTCAATTTTTTTCCTAAAATCATTATAGAAAAACTGAGCACGAACGAGATAGACAGCCCAATATATGTAGGCGATGCGGACTGAGGCTAGCAATATGAAAGGCATACTTTTAGAAGGTATCTGTGGGGCCGGAAAAACCTCAGTCTTTAGAAAGCTTATGCAATTAACATGTAAAACTGCGCCAGACGCATTTATCTCAATCTCGCAACAATATTCACAACGAATGTTTGAACACATCAGACCCCAGATTTCGATACATGAAGTCCTTAAAATGTACGAGCCTCTACTTACACATTTAAAGTCGCTTGATAGTCAGTTTAAAGGCAGTGTATTTGTTAAGCACCCACGCAGATCAAACATCGAGCCTAAATTTCTGGTTGAATCAACACACCTTAATTGCATAATTGAGTTTTCAATTTCAAAAAACCCCGCAATTGATAAAGTTACTTGTGAGTTCTCGCAGCTTGGTGGAACAGTTGTATTTCTGACTGTGCCTGAGGATCAAATTTTAGAGCGCTGCATTACATCCACAAGACTTTTACGATCAATCGGGTGGGCCGAATACCTAAAAGAGCTATCTGATAACGATAATGATCTAGTAGAAATAATGCTCGCCCGCCAGGCTACTCTTCGCAGTTACTTGGAAGAAAATAAAATCCGATACGTTACAATTAATACAGGAACAAAAAGCTGGAACCATATAGCCAGATCATGCATGAAACTTATGGAGTTATAACATGATAGATCTACCACACCTATCCGACCTCCAGGAAGCAACGATAAATTTTTGCAACCAAACAATACGTGTATTATATAAAACAAACAACTGTATTGGTTGGATACAACATTACATTCCAATAGAGAAAAACAAACCACAAATAATTAGCTTCACCGTTGCCCAGCGTGTTGACCCGATTGTCTTCTATAAACTTCTCTCTTTGACCTCTTCGACCGACTCAGCACCCACAGTAAAGGTTTTCAAAGATGTATTTTATAAATATCAAGTTATAGGAGGAAACGGTGTAGAAATATTTTACGAATTTCCTATTTTGTTTTTTATTATGAAGGAGGCAGAAAATCAGTTTTCAGTTGTAACCCCTGCACCAAATAATCAGGATGGCCGCCTCCTATTACGAATAGCAAGAGAAGTTGCATATCGTCGATGCGTATCTACCGGAATGACATCATTTCATGCAGGAGCTGTAGCGTCTCAAGATAAAGGTGTCATATTACTAGGTGAGTCCGGCGCAGGTAAGACAACACTACTTATAGGGTTAATTAAGAAACTGGGATGGGATTTTATTTGTAACGACCGAACTATTATTGATCTTACAAATACCCGTCTATACGGACTTCCCTTACCAATACGTATTGGGTTCGGTACGCTTATCGGTGACGCTGACTTAGCGTCAGGATGCCTAGCGATGGGCAAATTATCACGCGGACAAGTGCCCGAAAAGGAGTGGCGCTCTATTGAAAGTTCAAGAACGCATGAGTGGGGAAGCCGGAAAAAATTAGAATTGTCCCCCAAAGAGTTAATCGATATTACTAAAGGACGGATAATAGAAAGCGCTCGGATAACTTGCGTCATTATTCCGCGTATGACCCAGAAAGAAACCCTTCTAAAAATCACATCACTTAACATGGTTGAGGCTCTAGAGCTAATAACTCCTCAGTGCACGTCCCCCGAAGATCCTTTATGGCCACAAACATGGCTAGAACATTTAAAGCCGCTGCCGTATAGCGCGAAAGAATCCTTGATTTATTTTACTCAACGAATCCCTTTCTATCTCGTTGAGTATGGAATAGATAGTTCGTTTGATGAGGCTATAGATAGAATCGAAGAAATAGTTAAAGGTCTACCATCTTGAAAAAAGCAAGAACTAATAATCGCGTCCATGTAAACAGGGATCTGCAACTTGTTGAAAAAATTTATGACAACGAAAACAACTACCTAAGAGAAAATGCAGTTCTCTCCTTCTTATGCAACACTAGCATCACGGCACCCAAAATTAGGAATCACTACACAATTGACAATCAGCACGCAATACAAATGGAAATATTAGATGGACACCCATTTAAGTCTCATAAACATTCACCAAGAGAAGAAATCCAAATATGGTCTTCCATAGGAAAAGCAATAAGACTTTTGCATGACGAAACTCGTGGTTTAGATCCGGAGTTGCTAGGGCTAGAGCGCCGAACAATAGATACACTTTTAAGCCTTGCCAGGTTCCTCCCTGAAAAACTGAGCCTTGCAACAAAGTTATTTATATTAAGTTCTCACCAAGAAAAGTTTGACAATCATAGCATTCAAACTTTGATTCACAGAGATATAAGAATCGACAACATATTCATTAAAAACGATAGCGACATTGTCTTGCTAGATTATGAAAACTCAGCTGTCGGCTATCCATGGGGAGACTTAGTACGTCTAATTGGTGATGATTTAAAATCAAAAAATGATAATATAAATGCCCTTTTGACTGGCTATGGTGTTGACCACTCTGAATTCTGGGCTTCATATCCAATACTAAGACTGTCCTATCTTCTCGAGATGTACAACTACGTAAAGCTAAAGGGAAGACAAGCCGAATGGACACTTGGAATGCATAACGTAATGCTCAAAGAAATCAAGGAGATCACCAAACTATGAGCAACCCCAAAAAACTTAACGTCGCCAACAGTTTTCCTCTTTGCGTCGAATTCCAAACAACGAGCTTGTGCAATGCACAATGTAGCTGTTGTCCTCACCATGAGGTTAGCCAGGAAACTCCATGTGGGTACATGAGCGACGATTTAATACAAAAAATTATTTCTGAATGCTCAGAGCACAAGGAAGAAATGGACCTAATAATTCCTTATTTGAACAACGAGCCATTTATAGATAAGAGGATGATTGAAATACTAAGACTTATAAAAAAACACATCCACGTTGATGTTGAAATATCAACAAACATCTCGCATCTCTCTTCAGAAAAAGCAAAAATCATAGTTCAGGAAAACCTTATCAATACTCTTAGAATAAGTATGTTCGGAATGAATAAAGAAACCTATGAACGAAGAATGCGAGGGCTGCGCTGGGAACGATTCAGTCAAAATATTAACAATCTCGTGTTTGAAAGAAATTCTGCCAACAGCAATATGGCTATCGAAATAATAATGATTTCACAAGATGGCTTGTCAAATGAGGAAGTCGCTTCAGCTCGCCAAGAGTTTGAAGCCAATGGTCTGATTGTTCGTCTCTTTGGCTACCTAGATCGCGCAGGTAACAACCTTGTAAAAAACCTTATACCTTTAACGCAACTGCATTCACGTATTTCAGCATGCGAGCTAAATCGTCCTTTTGAAAGGCTTGTTATACGCCACGACGGCACCTGTGTCTTATGTTCACAGGACTGGCGTGGCGAAGTAATCTTGGGAGACATTAATAATGACTCAATATCAAAAATCTGGAACAGTGAAACTACTCGCAAAATTCGCGAGATTGTGAGCGGGGGATGCGACACACCATTAAATTTTATTTGCCGAAAATGCAAACTTGCCATAATGGAGTAATCTCGATGAACCCTTCAATATCAAACAGCAAAAAACTTGTCGCAATTAACTTTCTCGATCAAATATTAATAGATCATAACCCTGCGTACGTATTATTAGTCGGCTCTACTGCGCGTGGATATGCTGAAGAAACATCTGACATAGATTTGCTTGTATTGGATTCAGTTGCAGGAGCATATCCAGGAAAAATTGACAGCATTAGTATAGGTGGGCATCAAGTCAAACTTGAACACTATCGTGTATCAGACATTATAGAAATACAAAAAATGAGCGGAGCCAACATTGTAAGACAACTAAACAGGCTTCGCGATGCAGAAGTTATTTTTCAAAAGCCCAATAATGATTTTGAAACTATTAGGCCAACACATACTATAGTTCGGCAAGCCTTTGGATCACCGGAAATTTTTGTAATGTCTATCGAGGAAAATCTTGCAGCTGCCTTTACAGCATTTGATAAAGGATTAATTGAGGAGGTAATACTAAGGAGTTATATGGCTTCAGAAGCTCTTGCATTCTTGTTGTTATCTATTGGGAATGTCCCCGTCTCATACTCTAAATCAAAATGGGTCCATCTTGGTTTATCGCGGCTGGGGAATACCAGCATATTGGAAAACTACTTATCAAGCACATTGGCCGTGACCTGCACTCAAAACATAGTGCGCAGCCCTGAACTATTGGATGTATTTCATGAAACAATAAAAAGCTATTGCCGGCCTGATCTTCTTGCAGAGTCTCAGGAATTGAGAAGAGTCGTTTGGGTAGCTGAAAAAAACCTTCGCGATACAAAGGCATTGATTGCCAAAGGCGAGATCTTAGCAACAAGATCATCTGTAATTGAGTATGTTACATTCGGAACTCAAGCAATTGCCAAAGCAAAATCTTGGTCGTATGATACATTGTTAGATTCCGAGACCATTTTCAGACGAATGACAAGCAGCGAAAAAATCCCCCCCCGCCAAATCCTTTTTCCTAATGAAAAACCGACTTCTAAAGCTGCAAGTCAGTCTTACAACTCGGCTGTATATATGTATGAAGAGGTAATACAATTCCTCGGTATCACCCCTCCAATCTAAATAGATAGCTATTTGCCCATTGGATCAGGTTCGACTAAAAATATTAGCCGGGGGCGTAGACCTCGTCGCTTAAGCTTTAGATGTTTTTCTAAATCATCTATAGCGGCCGTCACCGATTTATTAAGAGCATCTTGCTCCACCGAAACCCCTAGGTGGTCCAGGAGATTTGATACAAACCAAGTCTTCCATTGATATGGTTTAATACTAGATCCTTTCTCGACTACAAACTTTAATACTCCAGTGCGCGCCCCACCTGTGCGTGGAATTTTGGCACGAACGCTCGCATATTCCTTGACCTCCTCAACCGCCTCAGTTACGTGAGCTTTTGTAATGTTGATGTCTTGCGGCGCATGTGCAATATAGTGCCTGAGAGCCGCCTCGGCAAAAAACATCTTAGGGTGCATGGCACCTGTAGTATTGGGCATATTTCTCTCCATAACAAGATGAGATTACCACTACACTTATACAACTTATTTTGCTGCAATTAGTTAAAGTTTAAGTCTTGTGCATTACTACCTATTTCAAGTGACAAATAACGCATGGTTCTTTTCAAAAGCTCGATCCCTTAGATTATGACGCCAGGACCTCATTCGAAATGTTAAACCAACAGGGTAAATTTTAGCATAAAATTTTTTAGCTCGAATGCTCTATAGCACCGCTCATCCCCCAAAAACACTCGAGAGCCTTGCTATATAACAAGATGGTATTACTCCAATAACAAATAATTACATCAGCTCATCACAACTTATCAAGCTGTACAAGGGTGCGCTTTTCTTAAACTTCGATTCTTATTTAGCCCTCACTGGAGATAGGCACCCGTACGGATTAGTGCAGTTCGTTTAACTTTCACTGCAAAACAACACTACAAAAGGGAACTCGACGATCTAGTTTGAATATTCGCAACCAATGCAAAGTCTATGAATTCTATAAAATCGGTATTTTCCTCTCCGAAAAACGGATTCAATTATTGAGATCAACTATCAGATGTGAAAAACACCAGTGTTTGCTTATAACTCATCGAACTCTCAGCAATCGTCTGCGACCCCACTCAAGGTATGGATACCGAAAATGAAAAATCAATATGCGAGACTAAGCGCTTACCCATTTGGTTGTGCGCACGTGAGTGGAAACCTAACAAATTCGTTTGCTTTGGATCGATTGCAGTCCTTCACGACTGTCTGCTTCTGGCCGTTCTCTGCCGGTCGCCTCTTTGAACTGTACTGCCTTACTACCAAAGCCGTATTCAAGCGGTGGTCAGCAGCAATGCAAATGTCCGGTAAGATGACCATGTCGAGTTCGTCGACGAAGACATCGACTACGCGCACTGGATTGGTATCGCTGACGTGGTCGTCGAGGCTTTCGGGAAGTAAGGTGCTTTGGCCTCGATGTTCACCTTGGATGAATCGTTTCTCGGGTGATCCTGGCGCTGAAATCCTCAGAAGTCATAGCAAGGGTTCGCGGAGGCTTTTTTACACACTCCGGGTCGGCGGCAATGTCCTCACGCACTTGGAAGGCTGCCTGACGCGCCAAGCCCGGCCCAGCCAGTGCCAGGTGACGCAAGGCCTCGCCGTCGCTGGCCTGCGCGTTGCCGGTCACAGGAAGCACGATGTCCTCACCGGCGTATCGCAGCGGCCAGCCAGGTTGGCCCCCATAGTTCGCACCCAGGCGGTTGTGCGACAGCGGCTCCTGCGGTGTCGCCGGCATGCCGCTACGCACTAGATGTCGGGCACCCCCACGATTACCATGCGTGTGCCGCCTAACCACCATCCCTAAACGGGGAGAGCAATGATGATCACAAGCGCCACCCGGCGACGGCAAAACGGGGTAGGGCATCTGCACGATAGGCGACCGGCTGGAGACGAAGAAGACCAGGGTACTTCCCGTTTTAGGTATACGTTTAGGTATATGTGACGAATCTGATATTAGAGAAAACCAGTAATATAGAGGTCTTTAGGTGGTTTGTTCGACCCCGGCTTCGGCACCATCTAAAACCAAGGGTTTGCGAGCGAAAGCTAATGCAAACCCTTGTTTGTTTCCGGTCCGCTAT
>NZ_JAAUOE010000072.1 GCF_017114915.1 Pseudomonas frederiksbergensis | reverse complement strand
TCGTTGCGGTCGATCGCATCCAGGGCGCCGCGCACGTTTTCGGCGACATCTACGGCTCCCCGCTGCTCGACTCAGTTCGTGAGTTCCATGATGGCAGCTTCTAGAGCGAGTTGATTTTCGTTGATCTTGAATAGCAGGGAAGGGATCAGGTCAGAGTTGGGCATTGGGAATCCTCCATGGTGATTTCAGCGTAGCAGCAGAAATTGAGTGGAGTTGTGGGCTTCGGCCCTTTTTCGCGCTGCTGTTGGCACCAATCCTGTCTGATGTTTCTCTTCCTTTCTCCGTTTTTTCGCATGTCAGATAGCCTTGCCAAACGCCCTGTTTCCGGGCGATTAGAGCGTTTTTCTCACCCGCTCCGCTGCGCTAAACTCTGGAAGCTCAGTTCCGATTCTTCGTTCTTGAAGGTCACCATCCCAAATCAGCGAAACTGACTGTACGTCACGCCGGCTGTGCCTTTGAAGAAAACGGAAGCAGCGAAAGCACCTTTAGGCCGGACTTCCGATTGTGCGCTAGGGAAACGGAGCAGAGCGCGGGGAGGGCGCATCTATTCGAATTGATTGCTGACGGGCTGTGGGCCTCCTGAAGGCCCTTTGATCACAAGGTCCGGGGGGCCGATTTGGAATCAAACCATCGCGTCCGAGAGCCTACCTCGTACCTCCAAATTCGACGTTTTTGGGCCCAAGCCGCAGTGCCAAACAGACTGCAAATTCACNTTTTGGGCCCAAGCCGCAGTGCCAAACAGACTGCAAATTCACCCGACTTCTTGCTGTTTTGGTGACAAACCATTTTGCAGGTAGTTGGCACCGATTGAGCGCCGCTGAACCCACGAAAGATCCGTCGGCCGCGGCTTCTAGCGGTCAGCTCGGAATCTCTTGCAAGGTCCTGGTCGGTGCCAAATCCGCTGCTAACTCACACCAACTCAAAAAACTTTTCTGGTTGCCAATTGATTGCTTATTGAGATTGGCTGCGGGTATAGCGCCCTAATGGATCTGTACAGATGAGGTCAAGCTTGACCGTTCCCCCTCTTTGATCGGTGAGCGCGGATTAGATTTGTCGACTTTACTCACTCGCATCGGATGCGTCAGTACAGCAGATGGATTATGAGAAATGAAAGAATCCTACCTACCAACATTGCTGCAAATGAGACTGCTCGTTGGCTTCCTTGGCGAGCGCGCTCAGTGTGCATGGTGGCCAACCGCTTTCTATGAGGCATCAAGTCGGATCTTCCTCGAGCCCGTCTTCTCGAAAACGTCTCGCCTCGCCCAGTACCACGGTGTGCTGGAAGCAGCCAGACGATTGCATGACGAGCATTTGAGCGTAGGCAGCTACCACCTGTTTCGGGTGCCGGAAGAGGTTGAGCAGGATTTACATGCGATCGTGCAAAGCATCGTGGGCGAAGAAATCGCCAGTCAGGCCCCTCAAAGCAAAGAGGTTGCACTGGATGCGTTGAAACGCTTAGCCGCGACGAGCGATATGTCCAGCGTGGGGCCAATGGCGGTCGGGAGCATTAATGATCTCGATTCCACCGACACCCTGAAGGTCATCGCAGCTATCTATCTATCTGCGTTCACTCAGAACGTGAAATCTTATCCATATTTGGTGGGGTAGCTGTGGCCGACAACAAGCCCTACACGACCCAGTTGCAAGCAGGACTTGGTCTCGTCAGTGAGACCAAGACGCTGCTCGATCTGTGGTCGCCCGGTATGTCGGCGAACCAGTTGCAGCAGGTCGCGCTGGAATCTGGTCGATTCCCGACTGTCACTGCACGCCGGCTTCGTAACATTGTCGTTGAATGTTTCGCTCCGCGCTATCTAGTGGCGGGTGGGGCGACAGCCATATACCTCAAGCGCCTTTCCGCAACGATCTCTACGGCAGACCTGACGCAGCTCATGTTTGTATTTACGAGTCGAGCCAACCCGATCCTTGGCGACTTCGTGCGTCACGTTTATTGGGGGCGGTATGCCGGCGGATACACGCAGCTCACTAATGACGACGCTCGTAGTTTTGTCGAGCGTGGCATAGATGATGGCAAGACCATCAAACGCTGGTCTGAAACAACAGTGCGGCGTGTCTCCGGCTATCTGACTGGGTGCTGCGCCGACTGCGGAATGCTCGAACGCGGATTGCGTTCAAGCCGGCGCATCCTGCCGTTCCGCATCTCACCAATCGTGGCCGCTTATCTCGCCTACGAGCTGCATTTTTCCGGTGTTGGTGATAACGCTCTGCTGACACACGAAGACTGGCAGCTGTTTGGCTTGGCACGTGAAGACGTGCTGGAAGAAATCAAACGGCTTTCGCTGAAAGGGTTGCTCATAGTCCAAGCGGCTGGCGATGTGATCCGGATCAGCTGGAAACAACAAGACATGGAGGCGCTTTGCGATGTCCTCACTCAAAGCTGATTTCGACGAGCTGCGTGAGCGCATCCGGCAGGGGCGTGAACTCGGTCATGCGAGTTTTGAACCGATCTACTACCTCGTCTTTTCTCCCCAACAAATCCTTGAGGTGAAACGGCAGACGCCCGCCTGGGTGGCGAAGCTCCATCAGGAAGGGTGGGATGTGCACACATTCTCCATTGCGGAACAGGTCTGGACCTTGCTCAAAGACGACCCGTTCTGGTCGTTGTGCGTGATGGAAGACAAGTCCGCTCCGCAGGATTGGCAGCGCACCAATAAGGCGTTGGCGGACATTCTGACGGCGGACAACGGCCTACTGAAACGTCTGGAAGATGCCCTGCAGCCACTCGAAGGCCAGCAGAACGCGCTGCTTTTGGTGACCGACCTTGAAGCGCTCCACCCGTTTCTGCGCATTGGTGCCATCGAAAGCCAGCTCCAAGGCAAGTTTCACGTGCCGACGATTTTTCTGTACCCAGGCGTGCGAACCGGCAAGACGCGCTTGAAGTTTCTCGGCTTCTATCCAGAAGACGGCAATTACCGATCAGTCCACGTCGGCGGCTGAACAAATAAAAGAACCTAGGGACGAATCTATGACCATCCGATCACTATTCGATCCAAGCAAGGATATCTCCCGGACCATCGAGAAGGTCATCACCTATGGCGCCTCGAAAGAAGGCCGCCTCAAGGCTGAAATCTCCGAGTACGTAGTCACGGAAAGCATTGAAGAGCAATTCCGAAAGCTCCTCGATAGCATGCAGTTGGCGATGGAGTCGGGCGGGGAGAATGAGGTCGGTGTTTGGGTCTCTGGCTTTTACGGCTCAGGTAAGAGTTCGTTCACCAAGTACCTCGGCTTGGCGTTTGATGATCAGCGCAACATCGACGGCACACCGTTCATTAAGTACCTACAGGATCGCCTGCACAAGCCGCAGACCAAGGCCTTGCTGAGCACCGTTGCACAACGGTTCCCGGCTGCAGTGGTCATGCTGGATCTCGCCAGCGAAATGCTCGCCGGCGCCACGTTGGAAGATGTTTCCTCCGTTCTTTACTTCAAGGTGCTCCAGTGGGCTGGCTACTCACGAAACCTCAAAGTTGCAGCCCTCGAGCGCATGGTCGAGAAGGATGGCCGAACCCACGAGCTGCATGAGCGTATCGCCCAGGCGCTGCCTGGTGCGACCTGGGCTCGGGTTCAAAACAACCCGCTTGCCATCGACGGGCTGATCCCGAAGATCGCCCACGAGATGTACTCGGCACTCTTCCCGGAAGCCAAGTCTTTCTCGTCCAGTACCGAGGGCTTCTTCCAGTTCGAAGACCAACGCGTGCAGGAGATGATTGACATCGTCCGCGAGAAAAGCGGCAAGCAGAACATCATCTTCATCGTCGACGAAGTTGGCCAGTACGTTGCTTCGCGCGACAACCTGATCCTCAACCTTGATGGCTTGGCCAAGAACCTCAAACGGCTGGGCGACGGCAAGGCTTGGATCATCTCCACTGCGCAGCAGACGCTTACTGAAGATGACCCGCGCGCAGCGCTGAACTCGGACAAGCTCTACAAGCTCAAGGATCGCTTCCCGATTCAGATTGACTTGGAATCGAGCGACATCAAAGAGATTTGCTATCGCCGGCTGCTCGGCAAATCACCGGCCGGGGAGACCGAGCTGGGCAAGCTGTTCGACGCCCACGGCCAGGCGCTGCGGCAAAACTCCAGGCTGCAGGACGCCAAGTATTACGACGCTGATTTCAGCAAGGAGAGCTTCACCAATCTCTACCCGTTCCTACCGGCTCATTTTGACATCCTGCTGCACCTGCTGGGCGCACTGGCCAAGTCCACCGGTGGCATTGGCCTACGCTCGGCGATCAAGGTGATCCAGGACGTCCTCAAAGGCGAAGGCGGCTCCAAGGCGATGGCCGATCAGCCTGTGGGTTGGCTGGCCACCACCGTCACTCTGTACGACGAGCTGGAGAAGGATATCCGCCGCGCCTTCACCTCCATTCATCAGGCGGTTGGCAAGGTCCAGATTCGCTTTCCCGATTTGCAGCTACATCAGGACATCGCCAAGTCCGTTGCCGTGTTGCAGATTCTCGGCAACTTGCCGGTGTCGGTGCAAAACGTTGCTAGCCTGATGCACTCATCTGTCACTGCGCCCACGCAGCTCGACACAGTGCGCAAAGCTGTAGAAGAAATGTTGGGTGACGTGCATGTGCCGCTTGGTGAGAAAGATGGCAGCCTCGTCTTCCTCAGCGAAAAGCTGCGGGACATCGAACAGGAGCGTGGCGCCATTGCACTGAGGACTGTGGATGTGAAGCGCATCTTCAACGATGCGTTGCGCGAATCCTTCGACCCGCTGCCGCGTGTCAGTCTCCACGGCACGATGGCTGTCACCACTGGATTGAAGATCCAGGCCGGCAGCGCCATCATCAGTCTGGCGGGAGATCAGAGCACCATCCAAACCCTCGTGGAACAGGTATCTGCCAGCGACTACGATACCGCTAAGAACCGCATGCTAGACGACTCCCGTAGTCGCTCAGGGCGCAACATAATTGGGCTGTTAGCCCGGTCCAACCCCGAGCTCGACGATCTGGCCAACGAAATCTATCGCTGCCAGCGCATCGCCGAATTGCACCGCAATCAGCCGGACCAGGAGGTTAAGGACTACTGTACCGGCCAGCTCGATCGCGCCGCCAAGCTCGCGACCCAACTCCAGAGCAAGATCAAGCAAACCCTACAGTCCGGCTCGTTTGTGTTCCGTGGTCAGGCCACTGCGGTATCGGCACTGGATGCCGACCTGCTGGAGGCGGCCAAGAAACTGCTCTCCGATGTGGCTGACCAGGTGTTCGACCGTTATGTCGAAGCACCGGTGCGCGCCGGCACCGACACCGCCGAGAAATTCCTGAAAGTCGCTAACCCAGCGGCCATTGGTAGCAGCCTTGACCCACTCGGCTTGGTGCAGACGGTTGCAGGTCGCGCCTCGTTCAAAACCGATCACAAGGCGATGATCAGCATCCGCGACTACATCGACAAGCGCGGTACGGTCGATGGGAAGCGTCTGCTCGACGATTTCAGCAGCGACCCGTTCGGCTGGTCGCCAGATACGACACGCTACATCGTGGCCGCCATGCTCATGGCCGGTGAAGTCAAGCTCAAGGTCTCGGGGCGTGAAGTCACGGCTGCAGGCCAGCAGGCGATCGATGCGCTGAAGACCAATAACTCCTTCAAGCAGATCGGTGTCGCGCTGCGCGACGAGCGCCCGTCCATCGAAACGCTCGGTCGGGCCGCAGAGCGGCTCACTGAGCTGGTGGGCGACATGGTCATTCCGCTAGAGCAGGAGATCAGCAAGGCAGCGGCCAAACACTTCCCGCGGTTCCAGCACGACTATGGCTCCTTGGCAGAAAAACTCAGCGGCCTCGGGCTGGCAGGCAGTGACCGCATCCGCACCTTGAACCAGGACATTGCCGATGTCCTGTTCACCGATGCCTCGGACACTCCTCAGCGTCTGGGTGCTGAAACCTCTGCCATTTACGACAACCTCAAGTGGGCGCTCGAAGTGAAGCGCGTGCTCGACAACGGGCTCGACGCCACCCTGCGGGATCTTCAAGCCCATCGCCGCGATATCGAGGCTTTGCCGGATACCGGTGTGCCGGGTGAGCTGCGCCGCGAACTCGCTGAAGATCTGGGAACCCTGTCAGAGCGCCTGGGCAAAGAGGACTTCTACAAACACACCGCCGACTTCAACTCACAGTTCACCCACCTGAAGGGTCGAGTGCGTGATGCAGTCATCACCCTGTCTGAGCAGCAAAAGCTACGCTTGACGGAAGGTGTAGAGGATCTGCAGCGCATTCCCGAATGGGAAGAACTTACCCAAGAAGAACGCGGCAACGCCGTGAACCGGCTGGATGGGCTCGCCCTGGCAGCCACACAGGACCTGGCCGGACTCAAAAAACTTCTGGCCCGCGACTACGACATCAACAGCACGCTCGAGGAGCTCAAACGCTCCATCCAGCGTCAGGGCCAGGAACGCCTGCGCCAACGAATAGAGGAAGAGCGCGCCAAGACCGGTAAGAAAGGCCCCGCCAAACTCTCCAAGTCGATCTCGGTGCCGGTGAAGATGACATCGGCTGCGGACATTGACTCGCTGATTCAGCAGCTCCACGAGATCAAGGCACAGCTCGGCCTATACGCAGAGATTGAAGTGATGTTCTCCCTGGGTAATGGGGGCGAGAAATAAGTATGGCCTTTGACCAAACAACAAGAATCCGCCTGCAGCGCTTCGTCAATGACGCGCGACGAGTGCTGGAAGAGGAGTTCACCCGTCAACTCCAGAACGACTACGGCATGGACCCGAATGCAGGTAGAGTTACAGAGCTGGCCAGCCTGCGCCACATCAATGACGCACAGCGCGAATCCGCGCGCATCTTGCGCGAGACCCTGGCGCACTACTGCGCCAGTGGCGACATGGATGCCAGGCAGGGGCTGGACCGGATCGTCCGTGAGCAGGCGTTTACGGTGCTCAACCGCTTGGCGGCCCTCCGTATGGCCGAGGCGCGCGGGTTGTTGGTCGAGTCGGTAGGCAACGGCTTTCAGGCCAAAGGGTTTCAGCTCTACGCACGGCTGGTCGGCACCGGCCTGGGCGAAACCGGCGATGCCTATCGCACCTATTTGTTCAGTGTGTTTGATGAGCTGAGTCAAGACCTGCCCGGGCTGTTCGATCGCTACTCGCCGCAGGGCCGTTTGTTCCCGCGCGAAGCCGCGCTGCTGCAAGTGCTTAACTTGATCAACGATGCCGACATCGCCCCACTATGGAGCGAGGATGAAACCATCGGCTGGATCTACCAGTACTTCAACTCCAAAGAAGAGCGCAAGGCAATGCGCGATGCCTCGCAGGCGCCGCGCAACAGCCGCGAGCTAGCGGTGCGCAATCAGTTCTTTACGCCGCGCTATGTGGTCGAATTCCTGGTGGATAACACACTTGGTCGTCTGTGGTTCAACGCCACCGGGGGAGATACCCATCTACGCGAGCGTTGCCAGTATCTGCTCGTCAAGCCCGACGAAGCGCCCCAGGCAGCTACCAAACTGCGTGATCCGCGCACCCTGAAGTTGCTGGACCCGGCCTGTGGCTCCATGCACTTCGGCCTCTACGCATTTGACCTGTTCGCCGAGGTCTACCGCGAAGCTTGGGCCTCGGAAGAGAAGCATGGCCCCGACTCGCTGGATGTTTCCACTCAGCCTCAAGCAGCGCTCAAGCCTCTGAGCCAGACCTATGAGAACGAAGCAGCCTTTCTGCACGACTTGCCGCGCCTGATCATTGAGCACAACATCTACGGCGTGGACATCGACCCGCGCGCTGCACAGATCGCGTCGCTTGCGCTGTGGCTAAGGGCGCAGCGCGCTTGGCACGACGCCGGAATTAAGGCCAAGGACCGCCCGCTGATCGGTCACGGCCATGTGGTCGCTGCCATTGCGCCGCCCGCAGAACGGGAGCTGCGCCAGCAGTTTGCCGAAAGTCTGGACAAGCGTGATGCCGAGCTGTTTGAAAAAACCCTGCAATTGCTCAAGGGCTTGCCGGAGCTGGGCGTACTGCTCCAGGTCGAGCGCGAATTGCCGCATTTGATTCGTCAGGCGTACGTCGGCAAAGGCACCGGTCTGTTTGCCGCGCAGGAGCAGGAGAGCTGGCATCAAGCCGAAGCACGGTTACGTGAGGCACTCACAGAATTCGCTCAGGCAGCGAAATCCACCTACCAGGGTCGCCTGTTTGCGGAGGACGCCCTGCAGGGATTGCGACTCATCGATCTGTGCCGCGAGGTGTTTGATGTAGTGGTGATGAACCCGCCTTTTGGTGCGCTGGCTTCAAGCACAAAAGATCAACTTGCCAAAGCTTTCCCGCGCAGCAAGAACGATCTGCTGGCCCTCTTCGTTGAACGCGGGCTTGAACTGCTCCGTACCGGTGGGCGTATTGGAGCGATCACTTCGCGTACCTGCTTTTTTCTCTCCAGCTTTCAGAAGTGGCGTGAACAGGTTGTCTTGGGCATAGCTAAGCCAGAAGTCATGGCGGACCTTGGACATGGCGTAATGGACGACGCGATGGTGGAAGCAGCTGCTTACGTGCTGGAGAAGCAGGGATGAGCACGTTTCTGCGTCTCCTAAAGGAGAGTGACAAAGCCGAAGCGCTGATGGCTGCATGTAATCACTTGCGCCAGGCGGAGAATGATTCGCGAAGCTTCGAGGTCGCGTCGGAGTCATTTGATTGGGTTCCGAGTAAGCCGTTTGCCTACTGGGTGAGTGAGTCTGTGCGGCGAGTGTTCCACCAGCTTCCCGCATTCGAGGGGACGGGCCGCACCACCAAACAAGGGTTGGCGACAGCCGATGATTTTCGCTTTGTCCGAATTTGGTGGGAGTCTCCGGGTTTGGGTTGGATGGCTTTCGCGAAAGGTGGTGCGTTCTCACCTATTTACGCTGATGTTTATCTAGTAATTGAATGGCGGGCTATGGGCTCAGTCTTAAAGGCTAAGGCAGTCCAAGAGCACGGAAACTACGGGAAGCGTGTCTACAACGAAGAATATTATTTTCGACCTGGTCTTACTTGGCCGCGACGCACGCAAGGAGGTCTCAGTCTGCGTGCGATGCCCGCTGGATGCATCTTCGGTGACAAGGGGCCGGCTGCCTTTTGTCGAACTGATGATTCTGAAGAGCTTTTAGCTCTGTTGGCGCTCACAAATAGTCGTGCTTTTGGGCTACTTGTTTCGCTGCAAATGGCCTTCGGGTCTTATGAAGTGGGCGTTATTCAGAGAACGCCTGTTCCGTCATTGACAGCGGCGCAGCGCAAGCAACTCGCCAACCTCGCTCGTCGTGTCTGGTCATTGAAGCGCACAGCAGATTCCGTCACCGAAACATCGCACGCTTTCGTGCTACCCGTAGCGATTCGTGCGCGAGCAGGTTACATCGACTCCCTCGCCATCAAGATGGAAGTTGACGAGATTAAGGCAGAGATGGACGCGATCGCGTTTGATCTCTACGGTTTTGCTGAGGCGGACCGCGAGGCGGTGAATGGTCCGGTGATGGATGACGAGATGGATGACGAGATGGCTGACGCGGGTGAGGACGATGAGGAGGCTGAAACAGAGGTTCCATCAATGGACGGACTGTTGGCCTGGGCCGTAGGTGTTGCCTTTGGACGTTTCGACTTGCGCATTGCTACAGGCGAGCGCCTCCTTCCGCCAGAGCCAGAACCGTTCGATCCTTTGCCTACAAAGTCTCCGGGAATGTTGCCCGATGGGGCTCAGCCATTCCATGCTCATGATGGCATTCTGGTCGACGACCCTGGCCATCCGCATGACCTTGCCCGACTG
>NZ_JAAUOE010000071.1 GCF_017114915.1 Pseudomonas frederiksbergensis | reverse complement strand
GCGAGTTCGAGTCTCGTTTCCCGCTCCAAATTCAAAAAAAACGCCGCTCATTTGAGCGGCGTTTTTTTATGCGCGTAAAAAACTGCCTCAACCTTCGAGGCTCTGCACCAGGCTTTCGAGAACTTCAGCGGTTGTATCCTCCAGTGCCGGTTGTGCGGCTACCGCTCTGAGTTGACTCGCCAAACGGTATTCGCTGGGCGTGCAGTTGACGAATTGCTTGAAGGCGCGAGCGAAGTAGGACGGATCCTTGAAACCCGCCTCATAGCCGATGCTGGTAATGGGCATCTGGCTGTTGTCGAGCAGTTGCTTGGCGAAGTTCATGCGTTTGTCCAGGATGTAGTCGGTGAAGCCGACGCCATTGGCTTCCTTGAACAGGCGGCTGAAGCGAAAGGTCGTCATGCCGCAGCGCTTGGCCAAATCCCTCTGATCGATGCTGTCGCGAAAGTGCTGGTCGATGTACAGCATGATATGGCTCAGCGCCTGGTGTTTCTGGTGTCCGGAGGTCAACCGGATGCTGTCCGGCAGGGTCGGGGAGTGATCGATCTGCGATGTCTTGCCCTGACCGGCATTTCGGCGCAATTCGCACAGCTGCACCACCGCTGTCAGGTAGCGCTTCTTCTCGGTGGCCGAGAGCGGCAGCACCATGTATTCCCAGACACTGGAACGCATGGCCCAGACCGCCAGTTCTTCCGAGTGCTGCACGGTGAACATGGTGATGGGGATGGTGGGGGTGGTGTGTTTGATCTCCAGCAACAACCTCAAGCCCGGGGTGTCGGGGCGATCGAAATGGATGCAGATCATGTCGGCCTGCTCTGTGCAGGGCAGCACGGAATTTTTCGCCAATTTGCAGTCGCAGGTGTCCTCGAACTGCGCGATGAGTCCCTTCGTGGAACGATCGTGAGTCAGATCGAACCATAGTAGCGATGGCCTTCTGGTCAAATTGGACGTCATGTCTCTACTCTGGGGTTCTTCATGCCTCTGTTCGCTGAGTAGTATTGCTAACGTGCCATCACTTTGCAGATTAAATCCTGATAAGAAAGACGCTACTTAAGCCCATTCGCTCTAAGTGCTGCTTTGCCGACAGTTTGTTTACGTGTTTTCGGCGCATCCCGGCCTCAACCGCTTGTCGCTTGTGAATCAATGACCAACGCTTTTGCAATGCCATGCCTCGTTTTACCCCTCCCGTGACTTCTGCAAAGGCTAATCAACGCTATTTTTCCGCCCCGCAAAAAAGTCCTAGTGATGTGCAAAATCTTCCTAACGCCCATGCCTTGCCCCTGACTAGGGTTGCATCAGGCAGTGCAGAACGTACTGCCTCCCGAAAAAACAACATTCGAGTGAGGTGGGCAAAATGATCATTCAAGCAATCAAGGCTTCGGCAGTGAAGTTCGCCAAAGATGAAGACGGCCTGACCATTGTGGAATACGCGGTGGCCGGCGGGTTGATTACCGGAGCTGTTGTCGTCGCATTCACCCTTCTTGGCGGGGTAGTGGATACCAGAATTCGGCAACTGTGTAATGCCATTATCGCTGGTTCTTGCCCATAACAGCTCTGCCTATAACAACTCTGATAGGGAGATACACCATGTCCATGGAACAGCTGATTGCTACTGTTGTGCTGATAGGACTGCTGGGTGTGGCGGTGGTGAGCGACTTGCGTCGCCACCGCATTCCCAACCTGCTGATCCTGGTGGGGCTGGCCTTGGGATTGGCCGGCCAGACTTATTCTGGTGGGATCAGCGGGATGGGGGACAGCCTGCAGGGCCTCCTGATCGGTTTTGCGCTGTTCCTGCCCATGTATGCCTTGGGCGGCATGGCTGCCGGCGACGTCAAGCTGATGGCCATGGTTGGCAGTTTTCTACCTCCCCATTTCGCCTTGTGGGCTGTGTTCTTCAGTCTGCTATGGGGAGGCCTGTGCGGTTTTCTGATCGTGCTGGTGCGCGGTCAATTATTACAGACCCTGGGGCGCTATCGGTTGATGTTTCGGACGCGGGCCTATATGGCGCCGAACTCGGACGAGGTGGCCGGCAAGCCCTTTCCTTACACGGTAGCGATCCTGCTCGGGACGTTGAACAGTGTCTACTGGCAGCTCGTTGTCGGCGGAGTCGGTGGATTCGGAGGTTAGTCATGCACGTCATCGTCGAGAGTGATGCCTACACCAGCGATCGGGACGCGGTGCAACGATTGGCTCCTCAGCCCTGCACAATCCGAGAAACCGGTTTAACCGACAGTTTCCTCGGCGAGTTGGTGTGCAAGCATTTGCATGACGCCGGCGTGCTGGACATGTCGCGTCTGGTGGAGCGACTGGCGCTGACCGGCGCTGTACTTGAAGAAGTCCTGGCGTTTCTGCGCAAGGATGGCCGTGTCGAAGTGCTTGGCCAGATGGGGCAATCGGGTGGGCAGCTGCGTTATGGCCTGACCGAACGTGGTCGCAGTGCTGCTCGGGATGCCTTGTCGCGCAGCGGCTATATCGGAGCGGCACCGTTTCCGGTGAGTACCTATCGGTCCCTGATCAAAATCCAGACCATTCACCACGGTCGCATCAACTCGAACGATATGCACAGGGCCCTCACGGGCGTCGTGCTCACGGAGGGGATGCTCGATCAGTTGGGTGTGGCACTGAACTCCGGGCGCGCAATCATGATTTATGGCCCCGCGGGTACCGGCAAGACGTATGTCAGCAGTCGGCTGATTCGTCTGTTCGCCGAGGCCATCTGGGTGCCGCATGCCATCGTGATCAACGAGTCGGTGATCGAGATTTATGACCCGCAGGTACATCAGCGTCTGGATGACAACAGTCAACAGAACAATCTGATGCTCAACGAAGGGATTGATCGTCGGCTGCTGCGCTGTAAACGCCCGGTTGTCATTACGGGGGGCGAGTTGAGCATGGAACAGCTGGACGTGCGCTATGACCCCTATAGCCGTCAGTACCAGGCGGCCTTGCAGCTCAAGGCCAGTAATGGGCTGTTCATCATTGACGACATGGGACGCCAGCGCATGGCCCCTGCCGAGCTGTTCAATCGCTGGATCGTACCGATGGAAGAGAAGCGCGATTTCATCAATCTGGGCGGTGGTCGGCATTGCGAGCTGCCGTTCGATCTGATTCTGGTGTTTTCCACCAACCTCAATCCTCTGGAGCTGGCCGATGAGGCCTTCCTGCGCCGGATTGGCTACAAGCTGCAGTTCGGTTACCTGAAGCCTGAAGAGTACGAAAAGATCTGGCGTCAGGAATGCGAGCGTATGGGCATTCCTTTCGACCCGCTGCTGCTGCGTTATGTGCTGCAAAGGCTTTATGCAAGTGAAGGCATGCCCCTGGTGCCTTGCCATCCCCGCGATCTCCTGAACATGGCCCTCGATCGTCAGCGTTATATCGGCGGTTCCGGGGTGTTGTCGCCACAAGAGTTGGAATGGGCCTGGCACAACTACTTTGTCCAGCTCGACTTTCTTTGATACGGAGATACCGACATGAGCTCTCGTACTGTTTCCCTGATAGGCGTTTCCCTGGTCATGGGCCTTGGTGCTGCATGGATGGCCGACTCCTGGCTGAACGCCCGGCTCAATGCCACCCCGGATGACCACCTTCGAAGCGTGGTGGTCGCCACGGTAGAAATTCCCTTCGGGCAGATGGTCGAGGCCCAACAGGTCAGCACCGTGCGCATGCCCATGGACACGATCCCGGACGATGCGCTCGATTCCACCGACAAGGCCGTGGGCAAGATCGCAACGTTCGACATCTTGCGTGGCGACGTCATGCGTGGTGCACGCCTGAGCGAGCACTTGGGCGGCAGTACCCTGGCCTCTCTGATCGCGACCGACAAACGTGCCATATCGGTACGGGTGGACGACGTGGTCGGCGTGGGCGGGTTCCTGTTACCCGGTAACCGGGTCGATGTACTGGCGACCAAACGCACGGATGCCGCCGGCAACAACGCCGTGTCCAAGACCATCCTCGAGAATTTGCGGGTGTTGGCGGTAGACCAGACGGCGGGTACCGACAAGACCCAACCGGTGGTGGTGCGCGCAGTGACGCTGGAGATGACGACCGCAGAAGCTGAAACACTGGTCACGGCGCAAACGGAAGGGAAATTGCAACTGGCGCTGCGCAACCCGCTGAACGACCAGAAAAAAATCGCGACCGTTGCGCCTGCCGCACCGGTTATGGCGGTGGCCGCCGCCACCGAGCCAAAACGTGTGGTCCGCCGTGGCAATGGCGAGGGAGGCGGGACTGTCACGATTATCCGCGGGACCCAAGCCACTGTAGTCAAGCGTTGACAGGGCGGTAGGGAGCCTGGGCACCCAGGTATTGGCGGAGCCGATCCGGATAGTTTCGGTAAATGAGGGCTTGAAGATGAATCTTCGAATTCAGCAGCCGTTCACTGCGACGCCAAGGCGCCAGGAAGGATCGGTGAGCGTATTGATGGTAATCGCATTGGCGGCGATTTTAATGATGGCAGGTATGTCGCTCGACGTGGGCCACATGTTGTTGAACAAAACCCGCCTGCAGAACGCTGTAGATGCAGCTGCCCTGAGTGGCGCCAAAACCCTGAGTCAGGTGGAGGGCGGTGTGAACATTGCCGACGTGACACGCACTGCCGCGCTCAACACTCTGACGCAAAATGCCAATGCCACAGGTAATGGCGAATTGGCAACGGCAATCGGTGGTAACGCAGGCACCTTCGCGGTCGTGGAGCTGGCAAGCAGTGTCTATGGCCCGTTCGCCTATCCCGGGCCTGCGGACGCCAAATATGTTCGGGTATCGGTACCGAACTTTGGCCTGACAGGATTTTTCTGGAACTTCGTTCAGACCTTTGGCACTAGCGGCCTGGGGAACAAAGCAGTGTCAGCGATCGCCACCGCCGGCCCCAGCCCTACCAGCCCGTGTGATCTGGCACCTTTGATGGTTTGTGGCGACCCGACTAAATACGATCCGGACGCTGGCATGTTCTGGGGCTTCCAGTTTGGTGATTTGCAGGTATTGAAAACGGCTGCCGGCAACTCGTCGCCCATTGGTCCAGGCAATTTCCAGTTGCTCGATTTCGGCTCGGGCGGCAGTACAGTCAGGGATGATCTGGCAGGAGGCGGCTCGGTGTGCCGCAATGTGGGAGACAACGTCCAGACTGCCCCCGGCAACAAGGTCGGCCCTACCTCTCAAGGCCTGAATACGCGCTTCGGCATCTACAACGGCCCGGTCAGTGCCTCGGACTATCCGCCGGACCTGGTGACCGCGTCCAGCAACCCCGCGATCACTTACGACGACTCGGTTTCCCCACCACAAATGAAATACCAGGGGCAAACCGTCACCTCGAGCAACGGTAATCTCACCGCGGGTACCAACGCGATACTGGACTACAACGACTGGCGCGCGAGCGCTGCCGCGTGTGTGGCAGGGTCCGGCAGCGGCTGTGAGAGCAATGGGGTGTTCGAGCGCCGGATGCTGAAAATTGTGGTCGGCAACTGTACCGGCCAACAGGGCGGTACCACCTCGGTCCCCGTCCTGGGTTTTGGTTGCTATTTCGTGGTGCAGCCAATGAGTAGCGGCGGCACGGAATCGCAGATATTCGGCCAGTTCGTGAAGGAGTGCGAAGGCGACAACGTGCCCGGTCCTACACCGATGAACGATTCCGGCCCGCAGATCATTCAGCTCTACAAAACCTATCTCAACGGCAGCGGCACTCCGAGCACTGACTCGTAGGGGGCGTCATGAGACTTCACGCGATTAAACATCCGCGGCGCCAGCAAGGCCTGGCCATGGTGGAATTCACCCTCGCCCTGCCGCTATTGCTATTGCTGTTGCTGGCGCTCGGTGAGTTCGGCCGCATGCTCTACCAGTACAACGTCCTGCTGCAGGCCAGCCGTGATGCCGATCGTTTCGTCGCCAGCAAGGCCTGGAACTCGACGCTTGGGGAAGTTTCTCTGAGCACTACACTGCAGACCCAGACGAAAAACGTCGCGGTCTATGGCGTGCCCAGCCAGACCGGAACCCCAGTGCTATCCGGATTGACGGTCAACGACGTGGTCGTTGCCGCCGTGGGCACCGACCATGTTCGGGTCACCATCACTTATACGTTCTGCCCGGTGATTGGCAGTGGTAACTGTACAGGATCGCTCCCCGGGCTTTTTGGTAACGCGATTGCGCTGAGCATTCCGCTGGTCGCCACCACTGTCATGAGGGCACTGTGATGAATCGCAAGCGCATGCGCGGCACCTATGTGGTGGAGTTCGCCCTCATTGGCGCGCTGATATTCACATTGTTGTTCGGCGCGTTGGAAATCGGCCGCCTGTACTTCACGATCAATGCGCTGGATGAAGTCGTGCGCCGTGGCGCGCGCCTGGCGTCGGTGTGCAATATCAGCGATCCGGTGGTGTTGCGGCGGGCGATCTTCAATGCCGCGACCGACGCCGGTGCGAGCCAGATCATCACCGATCTGGCCACCACCCACTTGACGTTGACCTATCTGGACGTCAACGGTGCTCAGGTGGGTAACCCCGCCGACACGAGTGGGAGCAATGGGTTTCGTGCCATCCGCTATGTCCAGTTGAGTCTGCAAAACTTCGTTTTCAATCTGTTTATTCCCGGGTTCGGCGTGCCCATTACCCTGCCCACATTCAGGGCAACCTTGCCACGCGAAAGCCTCGGGCGTCATTCCGATTCCGGGGAGATCACGCCATGCTGAATACCAAGGACACTCCGCTCTCCACTTCGACCGGCAAAGCCGGGCTGCGGTTGCTGATCAGCAGCCGTGATGCCACCGCTTTGCGCGATTTGCAGAGCGTCTGCCAACGCATGCCTTGCCTGGAGGTGAGTACGCGCCTGGTGAGCAACGGGCATGTCGACCCGCTCTACGGTCTGGACCGCATGCCCGATCTGTTGCTGCTGCGCGTCAGCCACCTGTGGCGCGAGGAGTTGTCGGCGCTGCTGCAGCGTCCGGCCCATGAGCGTCCACCGATGTTGGTGTGCGGTTTGCTGAGCGAACAGGAAGGCATGCGCCTGGCGATGCAGGCGGGCGCCCGTGATGTGCTGCCGGAACCCATCGCCGAGACAGAACTGGTCGCTGCCTTGAATCGCCTGGTCATGGAGGTTCGGACCGGCAGTGGGACAGAAGGGAAATTGATCGCCGTGATCAGCGCCAAGGGTGGCTCTGGCGGAACCCTGGTGGCCTGCAACCTGGCTCAACAGCTCAGTGTCAAAGGCGGCAGTACCCTGCTGCTGGACATGGACCTGCAATTTGGCAGCGTGACGCACTATCTGGATGTGGCGCAGTCGCACAGCCACCTGGAGGTGTTGCACCAGATCGACGGCATGGACAGCGTGGCATTACGCGGTTTTTGCAGTCACTTCAGTCCGACCTTGCATGTGTTGGGCGGTCGAGCGGGTGAGTTGTGCCTGCCGCAGGATGCCCAACCCGAGCAACTCGACACCCTGTTGCAGCTGGCCCGCGCCAGCTATGCCTGGGTGGTGATCGACCTGCCGCGGCAAATCGACCACCTCACCGGCTCCGTGCTGGAACAGGTGGATCGGGTGTACGTGGTGGTGCAGCAGAGCGTCAGCCATCTGCGCGATGCCAGCTCCCTGGTGCGGGTTCTTCGCGATGACCTGGGTGTGCGCGGCGATCAATTGCAGATTGTGGTCAACCGCTTTGACAAGGCGGGCGCGATCAGCCTCAAGGATATCGGCGAGGCGCTGCGCTGCACGAATTTGTCGAAGTTACCCAACGACTTCAACCTGGTCAGCCAGAGTCAGAACACTGGCGTGCCGTTGGGGCTGCATGCGCCGAGGGCCGCGATTACGGCCGCCCTGCGCGACATGACCGAGGACCTGGTCGGTCAACAGGTGGCCGGGAACCAAAGCTTACTCAAACGCGCCTTCAACCGTTTTTTCGGGGGATGACCCATGATCAGCGACTTTCGTAACCGCTTGCGCAAACAGTCCGGTAAACCCGCCGCTCAACTGGGCGACGAAGTGCTGGATCCGGCAGAAGAATTAATGGCATGGGAGCGTGTAATCCCCGACGTTCTTTACGAAACCAGAAGCCAGGTCACCCCGGTGGAGGCCGAATGGCGGGAAAAGATCTACCAGCAGTTGCTCAAGGTCATGGACCTTTCCTTGCTGGACGCCCTTGAACAGACCGAGGCCGCGCGGCAGATTCGCGATATCTGCCAGCGCCTGCTCGATGAGCATTCGGCACCGGTGAGTTCCTCCAGCCGCCAGTTGATCATCAAGCAGATCACCGACGAGGTGCTCGGTCTGGGGCCCCTGGAACCGTTGCTGGCCGATCACAGCGTTTCCGACATTCTGGTCAACGGCCATGCCTCGGTCTATGTCGAGCGCTTCGGCAAACTGCAACGGACCGATGTGCGCTTTCGCGATGATCAGCATTTGCTCAACATCATCGACCGCATCGTGTCCAGCCTGGGTCGGCGTATCGACGAGTCTTCGCCGTTGGTGGACGCCCGGCTCAAGGACGGTTCGCGGGTCAACGCAATCATCCCGCCGCTGGCCATCGACGGTCCGAGCATTTCGATTCGCCGCTTTGCGGTGGACCTGCTCAATACCGACAGCCTGATCCAGGTGGGCACGTTGACGCCGGCCATTGCCTTGCTGCTCAAGGCGATCGTTCGTGGGCGCTTGAACGTGCTGATTTCCGGCGGTACCGGCAGCGGCAAGACCACTATGCTCAATGTGCTGTCCAGCTTTATCCCGCAAAACGAACGGATCGTCACCATCGAAGACTCGGCCGAACTGCAACTGCAGCAGCCCCATGTGGTGCGCCTGGAAACCCGCCCTTCAAACATCGAGGGACGTGGCGAGGTCAGCCAGCGGGAATTGGTGCGCAACAGTCTGCGGATGCGCCCGGACCGCATTGTCATCGGCGAAGTGCGTGGCGCTGAGGCACTGGACATGCTGACGGCCATGAACACGGGCCACGATGGTTCGTTGACCACCATCCACGCCAATACCGCGCGCGATGCGTTGGGACGAGTCGAGAACATGGTGTCGATGACCGGGGCAACCTTCCCGATCAAGGCCCTGCGGCAGCAGATCGCGTCGGCCATCGATGTGGTGATCCAGCTGGAGCGTCAGGAAGACGGCAAGCGCCGACTGGTCAGTGTGCAGGAGATCAACGGCATGGAAGGCGAGATCATCACCATGACCGAAATTTTCTCCTTTGCGCGCCAGGGCATGGGCGAAAACGGCGAAGTGCTCGGTGATTATCGCCCCAGCGGCATGATCCCGGCCTTCCGCGATGTATTGGCCAAGCGCGGCATCGAGTTGCCGCTGACGATGTTCAGGCCTGAGTGGATGGAGGCACGGCAGTCATGAGCAATATTCCTGGTGAATTCATTTTGATGTTCCTGGGCATGGTGTTTATCGCCGTGTTCCTCCTGTCCCAGGGCGTGGTGGTGCCGGTGTTTGGCGAGGCCGGCAAGATGCGCAAGCGCATCCGCAGCCGGTTGAACGTACTGGAAAAAGCCAACAATCTGCCCAACATGCAGACGGTGTTGCGGCAGAAATACCTGACGCGCTTGTCACCGCTGGAGGCCATGCTCGAGCAGTTGCCGTTTATGGCGAGCCTGACCCAGATGATCGAGCAGGCCGGCCATGAATATCGTGCTTATCGGGTGATACTGCTCGGGTTGATACTGAGCACCTGTGTGGGCATCTCGATCTGGACGATCTCGGCAGTCTGGTGGATGGCGCTGTTGGCGAGCTTCGTGGTGTTCTGGTTGCCACTGCTGAAGGTTTCTCGTGACCGTAGTAAACGTTTCGCCGAGTTTGAGGAAGGTCTGCCAGATGCGCTGGATGCCATGTGCCGGGCCCTGCGCGCCGGGCATCCGTTCAACGAAACCCTGCGCCTGGTCGCCGAGGAGCACAAGGGGCCGGTCGCTCATGAGTTTGGCCTGACCTTTGCCGATATCAACTACGGCAACGATGTACGCCGCGCCATGCTCGGCCTGCTGGAGAGGATGCCGAGCATGACGGTGATGATGCTGGTGACCTCGATCCTCATCCATCGCGAGACCGGCGGCAATCTGACTGAGGTGCTGGAGCGTCTGAGTCGCCTGATCCGCGGGCGCTTTCGCTTCCAGCGCAAGGTCAAGACCTTGTCGGCTGAAGGGCGGATGTCGGCCTGGATACTGGTGGCCATTCCCTTCGTGCTGGCAGCGGTGATCGTGTTCACCAGCCCTAACTACTTGCCGGTGCTGCTCAATGACCCGTTCGGCCAAAAGCTGATATTCGGGGCATTTGTTTCCATGTTGCTCGGGATTTTCTGGATTCGCAAAATCATCCGGATTCAGGTGTAAGCGTTATTCGCCATGAGGAGGTGTAGGTCATGGACTATTTGCTCGGGTTGTTCAGTCGAGTAACTGGCAATGAAGAGATGGCGCGCCTGTTGTTTGTCGGTGCGATGAGTCTGAGTGCGGTGCTCGCGATCGTTACCGTGGTGCTACTGCTGTTGGGGCTGCAGGACCCCGTGCAGCGTCGTCTGGCGCTGATCAAACGCGGTCATTCAGGGAGTGCAGGGCAGGACGCACCGAGCAATCTGCAATTATTACTGGAGCGGGTCGGCCAACGCTTTGGTTCGACTGAGGCTGCCCAGACGTCGCCAACCCAGACCCTGTTGATGCACGCCGGTTACCGCTCACCGTCGGCGGTCCAGATGTACTGGGCGGTGCGCTTGTTGTTGCCACTGGTGTTGGTTGGCGTAGTGCTGTTGGTGTTGCCGATAATCCCCAAGCTTTCTTTGATTTCGGGGCTGGCGTTGGTATTGATGGCTGTTGCTATTGGGTGGCTGGCACCTGCGCTGTATATCGGAAAGCGCAAGCAGGCGAGGCAGGGCAGGCTGCGGGCGGCCTTTCCGGATGCGCTGGACCTGATGGTGGTTTGCGTGGAGTCGGGCCTGGCCTTGCCCCTGACGATCGAGCGGGTGGCTGAGGAGATGTCGGTCAGTCAGGTTGAGCTGGCTGAAGAGCTGGCGCTGGTCAATTCGCAAGTCCGCGCGGGTATTTCCAGTACCGAGGCGCTCAAGCAACTGGCTGTGCGCACCGGTCTGGAGGACGTACAAGGGTTGGTCAGCCTGCTGGCGCAAAGTATCCGTTTTGGCACCAGCGTGGCCGATACGTTGCGCATCTATGCCGATGAGTTCCGTGACCGGCGTACGCAGGCCGCCGAAGAGATGGGGGCGAAAATCGGCACCAAGATGATATTCCCGCTGATTTTCTGTCTGTGGCCGAGCTTCTTCCTGGTAGCCATTGGCCCCGCCATCATCGGGGTATTCAAGGCATTCGGTAAGTGACCAGGAGTGGTTTGCCGGCGAACAGTATGGGTTGTACTGCATAAGCACGGGGTGGAGCAGGCGAGCGGAGGGCATTCACTTCAATCACCTGCTTCACTTCGTACTGATCTGTATTTTCTGCACACATGACCAGGGGGCATTCTCAATTGA
>NZ_JAAUOE010000070.1 GCF_017114915.1 Pseudomonas frederiksbergensis | reverse complement strand
CACGCCTTCGCCGGCAAGCCGGCTCCTACGGGTTCGGCGTTTTCAACAATTAAGCTTTAGAGCATGCCTTTGAGGTAGCGACGCACTTGCCGATAGCGCGGGCAGTTGTCGAGCAGGCCTGGATTGGGTTGTGCGCTGTGCTCCAGCGCCTGCTGTTGGCTGCAGGGCATGCCGCGCACTTGCACCAGTTGTTGTTCCTCACCGTCGCTGCGCCTGAGGATCAAGCTGGCTGTTGCGCTGCCCGGGCTGATGCGCCACAGCGGTACACCCTGTGCGGTGGCACGCGATGACAGATCGTGTGGTTCATGGGCACTCCACACCAACAGCTTGCCGTCTTCGCGCGCGACTGTCGCCATCAGGTCGGCGCTGTTGTGGGCGAATTTCACACGGCCCCATCGGCTGTTGAGCAAGCTGCGGATCGCCGGCTGCCGGCGCCGGGGTACGCCGAGCACGGTTAATGCGCCTGCGAATTGGCTGTCCTGTTGTTTTTGCCGGGCCAGTTGCCGGGCGACGGTCAGCACGTCGCAGCGCTGATCGGTCAGTGGGTTCACATAACGGCAGTAGCGAATGTAGGCGGCGGCTACCAGTTGCTCCAACGTTGGCCGGGCCTGGCGTCGGGGGATAGGCAAGCGGTCGTCGGTCAGTCCCCAGCCGGCGTAGAACGGCAACCCGAAACATGTCACCGGCACGCCCTGAATCAAGGCTTCGAGCCCGGCCTGGCTGGTGGCGATGTACACCCGCGCGGCCCGTCGCGCCAACGAAGCCCAGGACACATGACGACTTTCCAGGGATACGCCGCGCGCGGTCGCTGCCTCCAGCAAACAGCTTTTCTTGTGCCCGCTCAGGCAGTCCGGATGAATCCGCACACGAACATCGGCGCCGGGGTTTTCCGCCAGCGCCGTATCGAGCATGCGAATGAAATCTGCTTCGCACAGACCGCCACCCGGAATCGAGAAGTCGCCCCAGGTTTGATCCACCACCAGGATCAGCGGCACCTGGCGCCCCAGTGGATCGTCGTCGCTGAGGTCGGGTGCATTGTTGTACTTGCCGATGCCGCTGCTGCGCATCAGGGCAATCAGTTGCGCGGCCGTGGACAGTTCCCGGGGCGTCAGCAATTGCGGTTGCTGGAGGATGTTCTCCAGCAATGACGGACGATCCGCCAGGTAGTGGATGCCGATCGGATCGACCACCATCGACATCGGCGTATCGCCCTCGACCCCGAGGGAAGAGGAGCGCAAGAAACCGTCCTCCAGTGCAATGTAAGGAATCGCCCAGCGCTTGCACAGCACCCGGGCATGGTCGGACGATCGCTTGTAGCCGATCCCTGAAATCGCCTTGAGTCCATTGGGTTTATTCCGGCCTCGGCGCCACAGCCAGGCAGGTGTGCCTTCGGGGTCCAGAAACTCGGGGAGGTGAAAGACCCGCCACATTACCCACTGGGACATGATGCCGATCCAGCCTGGACCGTCCACCAGTGATTCAACAACGGGTACCGATCGATTCATCTCGTCGCAGCTCATGGGTGGGATGTCAGCGAGCGGCGCATGTTCATCACCGCTGGAAAGGGCAGCAGGCGGCCGAGCCAATTCAACGGCGTGGTTCGGACTCTGGTGAATCCCTGCTGTGTGTAGAGGCGCTGGGCACGCAGATTTTTCACCTGGACCTCAAGTTCTACCCGCTCATGCCCGGATTGCCGGGCCAGAGCGAAAATCTCGCGCAACAGTGAAGTGGCAATGCCCTGATGGCGTGCTTGCCTGGTAACGCGCAAGCCATACAGATAAAACCCGTAGTACCACTCCCGGCATTCGGCAATCATGAACAGCAGGTAGCGCAGGGTGCCCCGAAGCCGACCGAATTCGTGCACAAAAGGCCTGACGCCGGGGGAAAACGGCCCGCGCCGATGGTGCTTGAAGGCGGCATAGCCCAGCGCGTTGCAATCGCGGTACGCAATCAGAATCCGGTCCCAGTTGATCGACTTGGCCAGCAGTCGATAGCGGCACGCTTCATCGCCGAGAATGAAGGCAAGCGAGCCGCGGCCCGAGGTGATCATCCGCGCAATCGAGTCATCGGGTTCCGGCAAGCTGGAACCGAGGGCAATCAGCAGGGGGGCGGTGGCGGTTTCAGGCATGGATTCGGGTCTGGACCTGGCTGGTTACATTGGCGCAAGCCTGGCCTGGACTGATCTGCTCGGCAAAGGTCTTGGCCAGCTGTTCAACGCCCATCACCTTTGGAGCGCTGGAGGCGGGCGCCTGGTTGGACCAGATGAAGTAATCGGTATCGCCATCCGGCGCACCCAGTGCGGCATACACGTGCGGAAGAATAGGCACGTGGTCGCCGAAGAAGCACAACCCGGTCGGCGTCGGGTGGGTCAGCAGGTACTGACGTAACTGGCCGAGCATCTGGTCGGCATTGCTCAAGTGCCGCAGATAAGGCGCCAGGTCACGCAGACCATCGAGCAGCGGACGATCGAACCAGATGGGCAGCTCCTGAGCAGCAACGTTTTCCAGGTGCAGCGGTCCATGGTTCTCCATCGTCACAGCGTGGATATACAAGGGTTGAGTGCGAGCACTGTCACCGAGCAATTCGATGATCTTGTCCGCCACGGCAGCATCGCCAATGAAAGGGCCGGCCTTTTGCGAATCATCGAAGCTGCGGATGTCGATGAACTCATCGAAGCCCAGCGCTGGCAACACGCGATCCCGTCCGTAGAAACTGCCTGCATAAGGATGAATGCACACCGTGCGGTAACCCTTGCGCTTCATCTCGACGGCGATGCTTGGCAGCCCTTGGCGGGCCAGGTGGCGATAAGGATTAAAGCGATGCACGCCCAACCGGTCGCCCGCAATACCCGTCAGAAAGGCGAACTCGGTGCGCACGGTATTCGCTCCCCAGGCCGCTACTTGCAGGCGACCATGGGCCATTGCTTCTGCGCGCAGCACATCGTAATGGCTCAGCACGTGCGCGCGGATGCCGGGCCATAGCCTGCGAATATCGAAAAACGACTCGCTCTGCACCGAGACCAGATCCGGCAGGACCGCGTCAGGCGAGGTGTGAACCGTTTGTGGGGCGAGTGCAAAAGGCGAGTGCAGCGTGTCAATGAGCACCTTGCGCCGAGCGGCGCAAAAGTAGGTCCACAAACTGGCGGCCAGGCCCCAGCGGGTCAGATCCAGGCTGGCGTCGTAGCTGGGTTGCAGCGGTTTCCAGCCACCGGCGATCAGCAGCACCACAGCACTGGCCAGCGCCATTGCACCCACCGATAGTGCATCGGTGGCGGCCGCTTCGAAATACAGTCCGCAGGCCAGGTAGGCGACAAAGGCCAGCGCCAACACAATCGTCTTGCCGATGCCGAAAAAGGGCAGGTACAGGCGCGGATAGCGAACGGCATCACTGAAGTATTCAAAGTCCGCGCAGACGAAGGGTTCACGCAATGAGTGGTACTTCGAGTTGCTCACCAACACGATCAACAGCCACAGGGCCAGCACATTCACGGCGCTGAAATACGGGCGTCCGGTCATGCCATAAAGCAGGGCCACCGAGAACAGCCAGGCCCCTGCGTGGAGCAGCCAGCTGCGCAGTGGTCGGCGCAGGGCGGGCCTGGGGATCAGCATCGTTTCGATGATGCAGGAAAGAAAAAATCCGCCGAGGATGACCCAGCAGAAAGTACTGTTCAGAAAATCAGGCACTGTAGTCCAGCCATCGCAAAATCACAGACGACATCCTCGGGGGAATAACACTCAAGGCCCAGCATCCGAGGTTCAAGGGGAAGGGGAAGCTGATTCGTGCCTGATCGGCCGCCAGCCCGCGACGTATCCGCTGGGCAGCTTTGTCCGGGGTCCACAGCAGTGGCTTGGGCCCAGGCATTTCGAAGCACATTTTCGACTCGACATAGCCCGGCATGATCACGTTGATCCGCACGCCGTCGGCGGCGACCAGGTCGCGCATGGCTTCGCCATAAGCTTTTATCGCCGCTTTACTGGCGCTGTAGCTGGGTGTGACGGGCAGCCCGCGCCAACCGGCGAGGGAGCTGAACAGCGCGATCTGGCCATGCTTTCGCGCGCGCATGGCCGGCAAAGCCGCCTGCACGGTCGCGATGGCCGCCATGACGTTCACTTCGATCAAGGCCTGGGACAGTTCCCAGACTTCATCTTCCAGGTCAGGGCCGGTGGCGGTGTTGACCCCGGCACCGACGATGATCAGGTCCGGTTTCTCGGTTTCACTGATCTGGCTGATCCATTCGCGCACCGCAACCAGATCCTGGACGTCGAGCGCGTGCAGGATGACCCGGGCGCCGGCAGCGCGGCATTGCTCGGCCATTTCTTCCAGGCGCTCGGTGCGCCGGCCCTGCAGGATCAGAGTGACGCCCGGCGCGGCATAGGTCGGTGCCAGTGCACCGCCGATGCCACCCGTGGCCCCGGTAATCAGGATACAGCGTGGGTTTTTGTGCCGCGTCATAAGTACTGTTCTATTTTCGAGGTTTTGGCCATCAGCACTTCCAGCGAGTTGTTCACGGCCATGTCAATGCCGCAGCGCGTATAAAAGCCGCCATTGACTTGGGTGGTGTGAATCACGGTGCTGCGAAAGCGCTGGAACAGCGTGGGGTCAGGCGGCTCCGGCGTGTGCCAGAAATCGTCGAGGCTGCCTTGATGGGTCAAGCCTTTGAGGGCGTAAATCGGGTCGCTCAGGGCGATGGTCGGCACGTTGTGCATCAACGAAGAACCGCCCACGGTGCTGTTCACGGTGATCACCCCGACCACGTGCGACAACAGCGTCGGCATGTGGCCGCTTTCGAGGAAGTCCACCCGATCGGCGATGCCGAACTTGCCGGCAATGCGCAGGGTGATGCGATGGTAGTTGACGATGCCTGGCGTCAGCGGATGGTTCTTGACGATCAGGCGCGCATCACTGGGCGCATGACGGGCAAACGAGGCCAGTACCTGTTTCAACACGTCTTTCATGGTGTTGAACTGGGAGTGGTCGCGGATCTGCGCGTCACTGTCCAGTTGCAGGGGCAGCAGGAACGTCGGGTGACGGTTGCGTGCCACTTCACTGATCACCGATGCATCCCGTCCCTTGGCGCTCGCCAGACGAATGCCCTGGCGAATGTAGCCGGCATATTCGACCGCTGCGTTGAAAGGCGCGTGGGTCTTGTAGTGGGGGAAGCAGATTTTGTTCAGGGCGCCACCGACGTGATACATCACATCGTGGAAGGCCCGGGAGGTGAAGGACAGCTTGAACGAATTACCGTTGTGGTAACGCGGAATGTACTTGCCGACTTCCCGATACCATTGCGGATCCCTTGGCAACAACGAATGGTTGTTCACCCCGTCACGTTCCAGCGTGACCCAGTAAGGCCGGAAGTACCCTTCTTCGAACACATGCACCCGCACGCCCAGGCGTTTCGCCAGCGCAATGGCCGGCAGATGCACGGGACGACGGTCGCCGAACAGCACCAGGTCGGTGATGCCGTTTGCCTTGAAGGTCTGGCTGTAGAAATCCTCGAGCTGCTCGGGCCGCGCCGAATAAAACACCCGCGAACCCGCGCCGTACAGCGTATCGCCCATGTTGAAACTGACGGATTTGACCCACTGCCCTTCGGCACGCAAGGCTTGAACCAAACGGGCAAAGAAGGGTGAGCTGACGCCTTGCAGGAACAAAAAGGAGTTGCGCGGTTTGGTCGACACGGAGCGCCTTGCCGCACCCGCGGGGCTCAATTGTTCTTTTACGATGTTCTCAAGGCGGTAGGGAGAAAACGTTGAATCATTTCTTGCCATCTAGGCTTACTTCCTTGAGCTGGTGCTTCATGCCAGTTCTGCAGTTCCAATAGAGTTCGTTCAGGGGTCGTGAATTTTTGCGTGATGCGGCTTACATAAGTCGGGTAGTTGATCAGGGTGCCGGCCACCAGTTCGTCGAGACTCAGCCGTCTGGTGCGACGCGCCTGGACGTCCGGGTGCATGCCTTCATCGGTGGTCAAACCCCAGCCGGCATAAAACGGCTGGCCATACGTGGTGACCGGTATCCCTCGCAGCAAGGCTTCGAAGCCGGATTGGGAAGTCAGTACATGGACCTCATCCACTTCCAGCAGCAATTGGTGGAAGGGCACATCGCCCACCACTTGGTTACACCAGTGCGCAGTCTGCTCTTCGTCTTCGCCGCGCTTGCGGGTACCGGCCACGACTTCCGGATGCGGTTTGTAAAGCAGCCAGGCTTGGGGATGGCGTTCACGCACGGCACGCAACAGGTCGAGGTTGCGGCGGATGCGGTGAGCGCCGTACCGAATCGAGGCGTCGGATTCAACCTGGCCCGGCACCAGAATGACCTTGCTCACACCCGCAGGGCGCTTCCACTGCGTGCCGGTGAGGTTGTACTTGGTGACGCCGGCTGCACAGATCGCTTCACGCAGGGCACCCGCCCGATCCAGCAGGGCAGGGCTGCAGGCATCGTTTTGCAGGTTGTGCTCCAGGCGTGAAGGGCGCGTGGCGTCGTAGTAAATGCCCAGATCGTCGAAGACCCAGGACAGCGGGCGAACCTTGTTCGCGCCCAGGCCCACTGAACGCAGGAACCCGTCTTCAACGCGTCCGGCATGGCTGCCGTGGGCAAGCGCGGCCATTGCCGAGTCGTGCCCGCAGCCCCACGTCACAACAGCCGCGGCTTTTTTCAAGTGACCGGGACGGTTGGCAAAACGGATAGATGAACCATTGAAAAAATCCGTGACCAACGGCTGCTTCCACCGGGAGAACCCAAACATGTGCAGCTGTTCCGGCAAGCGACTGCGCATTCGCCGTTGCAGGCCGAGCCAGGCCAGCACCACTTCGGGTTCACAGGCCTGACCGGATTCGGGGTCCACATAACGCGAGTATCTAACCAGTGCCGCATGCAGCAACTGTTCAAGGCTGACCGGCTGACGACGGATCGGCGCAGGCAATGCATCCCGGGTCAATCCCCAGCCGGCATAAAACGGCATGCCGAATGTGTACACCGGCACTTCCCACAACAGAGCGTCGAAGCCCAGTTGCGAGGTCATCACGTACACCGCCCCGACTTCGCTCAATAACTCGGCAGGATGAACATTGCGGCTGATGACCTGGACCCGCGGCCGTTTGCCCAACGCTGCCAGATCAAAGTGGCCCTGCTTGCGACCCGCCACCACATCCGGATGAACCTTCACCACCACCGTGCTGTGAGGATGCGCATCGAGTGCCGCCTGGAGCATGCGCTCGAAGTCAGCCTCACCGGCGCCCTGAAGTGAGGCATCGCCCTTGGTCTGGTCGGCGACCAAAACGCAAGGTTGCGGCAACTCGCAACGTTCGATACGGGCGTTGTTGTACTTGGAAACCCGCTCTTGCCGCCAGCTCGCCTGCAAGGCCCGGGCTCTAAGCGTCTGAGACTCACTCAAGGTTGTCGGGATCAGCACTTCCAGCCGCGACGGCGTGTCGGCATCGTGATAGATGCCCAGATCATCGACGACCAATGACAGCGGCGGCTCATCCGCTCCAAGGCCCACCGAACGCAAAAAACCATCCTCTACCGATAGCACAGGCAGACCGACTTTTTGGGCTTCCCGCTGGGCGATCAGTGCGCTTGGCTTGCGACCCCATGCCAGCAACACATCGGCTTGAGCGACGTCACGAGTCGTACCCGACACCAATCGATAGTCGGGCAACAGAGCGGGCAGGGTAGTGACTTGCTGAACGCCTTTGGACAGAGCCAACAGGCACGGGCGATTCAGGAGGTTATTGTCCATAAAAAACAGCGGGTATCCGAACGTGACGCACTCAGTTGCGAGGCGCGCAAAAAATCCCGAAGCGCGTCAGGGAACGCTCTCCCATAGGTGGCACGATGATAATACAAAGCTGACAATTTATAACGAAAAAACAGGAAAAAATCCTACAGCCAAAGGCGATTTATCAGGGGGGGACAACGGGCTGCGCTGGAATAGCGCTTTGCGTCACTTGACAAGGTTTTGCGGGGCAGATTTATGATTCGGCAGGAAGAGCAAGCGCCAGCAGGTAGTCATATTTTTCCCACAAAGACGCCATTTTTTCTTTTTTCTGGTGCTCGGCAATCGTCTCCGGCCGCAAGCAGTGCCACAGCGAATTCAGCAGGAAGATGTAGTTGAGGTTGAGCATCGCGCTCTGCCGGTCGAATCGTTCATCCAGCGCCTCGGCGTAGGCTTGCAAGAACTCATCGCGGACCTTGATAAAGCCCGGTAAATCATTGCGCCGAAAGATCGCACTCAGATACGCACCGCCATCGAAACCGATACGCCCCACCTTGACCTCGCTCCAGTCGATCAATTGCAATCCCTGGGGCGAGAGAAAGAGATTCTTGCGCAAATAGTCCATATGGCAAAAACAGCGCTGGCTGTCCCTGGCCGCTGCGGCCACTCGGCGCAGTGTCGGGCTCAAGGCCCGCAGACGATTGGCCAGGCCGCTGAATCGCTCATCCTGTTCGGCCAGCTTTTCCACAGACGGTAAAAAACGCTGGAAATTGAAGCGTGCCCGCAGCAGGTACCAGGGACGAAAAAAATCCATCGTCCAGAACTTGTGAGCCTGCCACCGCGAAGTCCGTTGCACGTGCCGGCTGGACAAGGCTTCGATTTCGGCGATCCCCCGTGCCACGTTCACGGCTATCGCCGCCATTCGCGGTGCCCGCCCTTGAACGTAGTCGGTAAAAATCAGACTTTCCCAGGGCGTTTCGATAACGCCCAGGCACGCCGGGTGCTTGAAGTGAACGCTGTTGGTCAGCACATCCCGCTCACGATAGAAACGCGACTCCAGGCTGGTGATGAACCCGACTTTGCGAATCGATTTCTCGACCAGATCCAGTGTTGCGCCGGTGCCGAGGTCGGTCAGCCGGTGGTGGCGCACGTAATTGACGAAAGAAGCGTTGGACGCCAAATCAGTCGTGGCGATGCTGAATCCATCCGCCCGATACCCCGGCAAGAGAAAACCCAAGCGTTTTTCCAGGGTGGCGTGGCTTAACCAGAACGCATGCCTGCCGCTGATTGATAGTTCGGTATTCGATTCGGTGCCCATGCGTTCCAACTGTAAACAACCATCCGATTTCTGGCCTGACACACACATGTGAGGGGCGCAGCGTCCTTGCCTGCTCTGTGTAACAGCCGCCCGGAAGGGCCGCGATAGTACGGATTCCAACGGGTCATTGCCATGTTCGCGGCACCGACGACAAGGAAAATGATGATTTTTCCCAAGTGGTCATCAGAATGATGGCAACGTTAGTTTCCGTCAGCCTTTTGAGTCGTTAACATACGCGCCACTTAAATCAAGGAACGATCGTTTCCCCATGAATCACCTCCCCATCGCCAAAGACGCCCTCTGCGCCCAGGCGCAAGCCATCAGCCAACTCGCAGAACGTCTCGACGGCGAGTTCCAGCGTGCCGTAGAACTCATCCTCGGTTGCAAGGGCCGCGCTGCGGTCTGCGGCATGGGTAAATCCGGGCTGATCGGCCAGAAAATGGTTGCCACCTTCGCCTCCACCGGCACCCCGAGCCTGTTCCTGCATCCGGCTGAAGCCTTCCACGGCGACCTCGGCATGCTCAAGCCGATCGACGTGCTGATCCTGATTTCCTACAGCGGTGAAACCGAAGAAGTCATCAAGCTGATCCCGAGCCTGAAGTCCTTCGGCAACAAAATCATCGCCATGACCGGCAACGGCCAATCGACCCTGGCCAAACACGCCGACATCTGGCTGGACATCTCCGTCGAGCGCGAGGTGTGCCCGAACAACCTGGCACCGACCACCTCGACCCTGGCCACCATGGCGATGGGCGACGCCCTCGCGGTCGCACTGATCAGCGCCCTCGACTTCAAGCCGATGGACTTCGCTCGCTACCACCCCGGCGGCAGCCTCGGTCGCAAACTGCTGACCCGCGTCAGCGACGTCATGCACACCGGTTTGCCTAAAGTTTCCCGTGAAACCTCGTTCCACGACTGCCTGCTGATCATGACCTCCAGCCGTCTCGGCCTGGCCCTGGTGATGGAGCAAGACAAACTGATCGGCATCGTCACCGACGGCGACCTGCGCCGCGCACTGCTGGACAACCCCGGTGTGGTGAATGAAACCGTGGCGACGTTCCTTACGCCGAACCCGCATACAGTCAAGGCATCGGCGCAGTTGTCCGAGGCAGAGGCTTATATGCTGGATCACAAGATTCGGGCGTTGCCGGTGACGGCGGATGGGGGGGATGAGATTGTGGGGGTTGTGGAGATATTTGATTGAGCAATCGTTTGAGATTGCTATAGGTTGTAGCAATGGAGTGCCTGTTACTTGTGTAAAGTATTACTAAATGGCGAGTTGTAAAAAAAACGCTTTCGGTGCTAGTCGCAAAAAAGCGTTGTAGAAAATAATAAAATTACTCCGTTGTTACGCATTGTGAGGTTTAAGTGTCCTTCGAACATCCAAACTTTATCAACAGTGGCGAGAGAAATGTCATTGAAATTCACCCGGCTGCGCGAATTGAACACTCCGCCAGGATACATGTCGAGGGTAACGATCACGTGCTACGGATAGGTGAAAATACAGTTATCCGTAACATGAGTATTCTTTTTTCTGGCGCCCATAATGTCCTTGAGATAGGCGTGGGATGCAATTTGAGGGGCGCGATACATATGCGTCAAGCTGAATCTAAGTTGGTGATTGGAGCTGGTACGACTTTCGTCGGAGCACATCTTTTTGCCATGGAAGGTAAAAGTATCGTGATCGGGGAGGATTGCATGTTTTCCAGTGGCATATTTGTCCGCACCTCTGATGAGCATCCTATATACGATCTGCACGGAGGCGAACGTTTGAACGGTCCGCAAGATGTTATTTTAGGACGGCATGTCTGGATCGGTGAAGGTGCAACACTAGGGAAGGGGGCCAATATTCCGGAAGGCTGTGTGATTGGAGCAAGGTCCTACGTCAGCAAGCGCCTTACAAGGCCACATTCAATTTACGCTGGAGCGCCGGCGCGCCTAATGAGAGAGGGTGTTGTTTGGGATCGCCGTCTGAAGAAGACATCACTAGAGCCTTAATTGTTAACTCTCCTTTAGTGAGAGGGTAACGTTAATGATGCTTGTCCGTGGTTTACAACGTTTTTTTTGGGATTGATTGCGGGGCCGTGTGAGATTGATCGCTTGAAATAATGTTGAGGGATATGGCTTGGAAAGTCCGGCATATCGGACATTACATTTTTATCTGTAATGGCCGATGTGCTGGTTTTTTTACGTTTTAGTTAGTTGCTCTGATTAGATATAGGCGCCCCAGCAGTCGAACGTGCGGACTCTTGGAGTCACTAAAGAATTTTGCAGGCGTCAGTTCAAATTTTCGGAACTTTCGGTCGTTTGAGGTTTTTCTAACAACCCATCGAACCAGTCGCTGTTCAATGCGGCTGACATTCTCTGTTTGATGAGCCTTGCTCGGCGTATTGGTTGCAATAGCAGTGGTAGTGGTAGTTTTTTTATCG
>NZ_JAAUOE010000007.1 GCF_017114915.1 Pseudomonas frederiksbergensis | reverse complement strand
GGCATCACCGCCATCATCCAGTTGGTCGGTGTGACCAACATCGATAGCGGCGACATTGTCTAAACATCACTGAGGGCAAACGGCCTGGCTCCCATAAGGGGCCAGGCCGTTTTCATTTGGGCCGTTTCGTTCCTGAGCCAACAAGACCCGACGAGTTTCCCGGGTTCAAGGGGTGCGAAGCCTTTGACACCAGGCACACCAACGCCGCCGCAAACAGCCCCTGGTGCTGCTGCACATCTAAACAATGGGTCAGGGTGTTTTGGGTCGGATAGAGGCTATTACCGCCATTGCCGGGCGTACAGGAACACGTTTGTCCCCTGCCCCATGACTGCGTGCGCCGCACATTGGCACGCACCCGTCAGTCCGGTCAGTCCGATTGCGCCCGAGTGGACTCGGGAGGGTCTTCGTTATTGTCGGTGAGCCCGTGTTTCTGCGCGTACATCAGCAAATCAATGCGATTAACGAGATGAAGCTTTTGATAGATGTTGCTGAGGTGGTTGTGCACGGTGTGCTCGCTGATGCCCAGGCGCCCGGCGATGCACATGTATTTGGCGGACGGATCCCCCACGATGGCGCGAATCAGTTCCCTCTCGCGCAGCGTCAACTGCGCCTGTTTCACCTGCTCCAAACTGCGTTTCAAGGGCATATGCCCGGTCGCGGCATAGCCGGAAAGCCCAACGGCCCAGGATCTGTTCAGTCCGATGTCACGATGGTGGACCTTGACGATGGCGCGGATGATCGATTCCGTCGGGTCTTCTGCCAGCACGATGCCACGTGCGCCCGCTTCTATCGCCTGGGCAACGGGGATGGTTTCGTACAGGCCCTTGAGCACCAGCACTTTCATTTCGGCGCTACGGGCGAGCCCCGTGATGACCGCCAGCGGGTTCAGCGCATCCGGAAAGAAACTGAAAAAAATGACATCGGGACGCAACTGATCGGCAAGGTCCAGCGCATTGGTATAGGTGGTGGCCTGGCCGCTCACTTCCATCTGAGGCTTCCTGGCATTGATCACGTCTTGAAGACCCATGAGAACGAGGGGACGACAATCGATCAGCATCACACGTATTGGTTTTCTTTGGGCCGTCATTACTTTCCTGACTCCCGTGAACAATGGACTATGGACTGCAAACGCTGGCCTTTCTGGATCAGCAGCTCGCCGGGCAAAGCCATCGAAAACAACATAAATAGGAATAATCATCAATGGCTTGCGCATGATGATGGGCTGCTACCAGCCGCTCAACTGAGTCTAGGCCAGCACAGCGCGCTGCCGGCCCGCCCTTCCGCCGGTCGTCGACTCACGCCTCATGCGGGTAGCCCGGCCGACACTCCCGAGAGCTCCTCACCCCTAGAAAATCAAGGTCTTAGGCTCACTGGGACCACCTGCGAGCAACGTCTGTTTCCGATCAAAATCGTCAATTAACCGACGAATGGTGCATGAACAATTACAGAAATAATAATGGCGTCAATTTATCGGCGAAATCTGCCTCGCCGGTGAGTGGGACGCGCATTGAAAAACCGGCCTGGCAGCGTCCAGTCAGGCCGGGGATACAACATCGGTATTGTCTGGCGGGATCAGGGGGAAGTGAGGTTTTGGGCGGGGCTGCCGGGGCTCAACCAGGCATTGACGTTTTCGACACCCTCGGCGGGCGGCTTTCCTGCCCAGCGATTGAGCGTCAGGACATTGGTAATGAAGTCGTATTGCGTCTTGAGCAGATCACGACGAGCCCGGAATTCGTTGCGTACGCTGGTCAGTACATCGACGGCATTGACCATGCCGTAGGTGAGCGCTTTCTCCGCCGCCACTCTGGACAGCTGCGCCGAGGCCAGGGCATTGCGGCTTGCACTGATCTTCTCTGCGCTCGAATTGGCGGTCAGGTAAGCGCTGGTGATCTCCTTGACCACCCGGCGCTGGACCGATTCCAGCTGCTGCTCGGCCGTAATCTGATCCTGGTAGAGCCCACGCACCCTCGCTGAGGTTGAGCCGCCGCTATACAGCGGCACTTGCACACCAATACCGGCGACGTAACTGTCGGTACGCGGCGCCAGAGCGTTGTTGTAGCCCTCGTTGGTCTGCTGCGCGCTCAGGGTAAGGCTCAAGGTCGGATAGTGCCCGCCCTTGCCGCTGCGCAACGCTGCGCCCGCTGCTTCGACACCGCTTTCGTTGGCCTTGAGCGCCGGGTTCAGCGCCATGCCCTCGCGCACCCAGCTTTCAAGGCTCTGCGCCGAAACCCGTAATTGCACGTCATCGCGAATCCGGTTGAGCTTTTCCTTGACCGGCCGGCCGACGATCTCCGCCAGTGCCTCGCGACTGATACTGGCCTGGTTCCGGGCATCGAGCTCCTGCGCCGCCAGCAAATCTACCCGGGCCTTGAGGTCGAGCTGATCGGTGATCATTGCCATCTGCTTTTCGTACAACGCATTGACCCTGTCCAGACTCTTTTGCGTGGTTTGACGCTCCGCCCTCACCAACTCCAGTTCATCCTCGGCCGCCAACGCGGCAAAGTAACGCTGCGCCAGTTCCACCGTGGCCTCGGCCTGGGTTTCCAGCGCTTCCGATTCGGACTGCTTGGCCAGGCTTTTAAATTTTTGGTAGTTCTCCCACGCGGCCTTGTTGTAGAGGTACTGACGCAGCACCAGGCTGTAGTTTTCGCTATCGTAACTCTGCTGCACCAGATCGCTTTCCTGATGGATCCGATTCGTCCCGGCGTTGAGCGATACCTGCGGCAACAGCGCACCCAAGGCCTCGCGCTGATGTTCCTGGCCCGCCTTAGCTCGCGAATAGGAGGCCAATACCCGCGGATCTTCCAGCCGGGCCTCGCGATACAACTGCATGAGGTCGGTGGAAAACGTCGAGGCACTGACCGCGGTCGGCGTTGCGGCAGAGGTTTGCGCCAGGACGACACCCGCTGCAAGCATGAATGCACCGCCCATCAGAACTACCGGCGCGCTCACGGTCATTCCTCGATCATCGATTGAGAGATGGCATCACGGGCCGGCTGCATCAAGTACTGCAGCAGCGTTCGTTCCCCGGTGATGATCAATACGTCCGCCGGCATCCCCGGCAACAACTTGCGCTCACCCAAAGTACGCACACCGGCCTCGGTTACCCGGACCCGCGACAGGTAGTAAGCGGTGCCGGTCTTTTCGTTGGTCAGCCGGTCAGCCGATACGCTGATGACTTCGCCTTCGATCACCGGAGTGGTCGAGCTGTTGAACGCGCCGAAACGGATATCGGCGCGTTTGCCGATGGCGACACGATCAATATCGACCGGGGCTACCTGGGCCTCTATGACCAGTTCGGAAACCGATGGAACGATGTCCAGCAGCGGCGTCGCCGGGCTGACGACACCACCATTGGTGTGCACTGTCATGCCAATGACCATACCCGCCTCGGGTGCCCGGATGACGATACGACTGAGCCGGTCTTCCAGGGCCGAGGTTTTCTCTTGCAGGTCATACATTCTGGTCTGAACCTCGGTCAGCTCCTTGACGACCTCGGCACTGAAATCCTTGTCGATTTGCAGAATTTGCAGCTGTGTTTCGTTGATCTGCAGACGGGTCCTGTTAATCGTGGAACGGTGATCAGCCACCTCCGACCTGAGCATCCCCAGCTTGCGCTCCTGCTCGAGCAGACGTTGTTTGTCAACGAACCCTTGTTTCAGCATGTCGGTCAACTCGTTGATTTCACCGCTGTAGGACTTCTCCAGATGAACCTTGACACCGATCATCGATTCCAGCCCCTTGATCTGTTGATTCAACTGGCCAATACGCTCGCGCAGCACCGATATCTGGCCCAGCCGCGAACGCTGCCGAGCGTTGAATACCTGCGTCTCGCTGTGGCGCGCTTCCACTACTCGCAGACTGGCGGGATCGGCTTTTTCTCCAAAGCCGATCGCCGGCAGCGTATCGCGCTCGGCTCTGAGTCTTGCCTCCATGGCTCTGGTCGCGATCAGTTGGCTTCGGGTCATCTCGTATTCGAAGCGCAGCTGAGCATCATCAAGAATGATCAGCGGAGCACCACGCTCGACGATGTCGCCGTCACGGGCCAGTACCTCTTTGACGATGCCACCTTCAAGATGCTGGACCGTTTTTCGGTAAGCCTGCACGGTGACCACCCCAGGCGCGTAAACAGCACCGTCGAGCGGCGCGACCGCCGCCCAGGTGCCGAACACGCCGAAGATCGCCAATACAATGCCAAAACCCAGGCGACGTATTTTTCGATCGGATACTGCCAGGTCGGCGAAGCTATCCGTTTGAGGACTGGGAATCATAGGGTTCATTGACATCGCCCTTACAGGTAGCGACCGAAGCAATGCTAGCGCCTGCCTGGGTTGCATGCTTTTTCGCCAGTTGCGTGAGTTCGGCCAGCACCTGCTCGCGTGGCCCATAGAGACTGATGGTGCCACCGCTCATCACCATGAGCCGGTCAAGCTGGGACACGATGTTGGTTCGGTGGGTAATCACAAAAAGGGTTGCTCCGGTCTGCTTGAGCTGCTGGATGGCCGCCACCAGGGCGCGATCCCCAACTTCGTCGAGATTGGAATTGGGCTCGTCCAGGATAATCAGCCGCGGGTTGCCATACAGCGCACGGGCCAGGCCGATGCGTTGGCGCTGCCCTCCCGAAAGCATGACGCCCTCGCTGCCAATGACGGTGTCATAGCCATCGGGCAGCAGCAGAATCATTTCGTGAACGCCAGCAATCCTGGCCGCCTGAATGACTTTCTCGGAATCGACTTCGGCGAAGCGGGCAATGTTCTCGCTGACGCTGCCTTCGAACAATTCAATGTCCTGGGGCAAGTAACCTATATGCGGCCCAAGCTCGCGTTTGTCCCACGCGCTGATGTCCGCCCCATCGAGCCGGACCACGCCATGCTGCGGCGCCCATACCCCCATCAGCGCCCTGGCCAGTGTGGACTTGCCCGCGGCACTTGGACCGATGATTCCAACAACGCAGCCGGCAGGTACGCTGAAACTTACGTTGTTGATGATCGGGGTTTTCGAGCCGGGTGCCGCGACGACTAGATTCTCCACCTGCACGTGCCCCTGAGGCGCAGGCAATGACATACGCTCGGGCTCAGCCTGTTGTTTGTCGAGGATGTCGTTGAGACGGCTGTACTGCGAACGGGCCGCAATAAAGCCCTTCCAGCTGCCGATGATCAGATCGATGGGGGCCAATGCGCGCCCTAGCAGTATGGCCCCGGCAAACACCATGCCAGCCCCTACCTGATTGTCCACGGCCAGATACGCCCCCAGACCCAGGACCAGTGATTGCACCAGGATCCGGAAGGTCCTGGAAAGTGCGCTGATGATGGAACCTCTATCGCTCGCCCCGGACTGCAGCGACAGGACGTTTTTTTGACGACGCCCCCAACGGTCGATAAGGGTTTCAAGCATGCCCATGGACTCGATGACTTCGGCGTTGCGCAGATTTTTCGTGGTGTAGAGCGTCGCGCCGATATGCTCCTTGTTAGCCTGGGCAAGTGCCGGCCCCGTCAGCTTCTCATTGATAAACGCGAGCATTAACAACAACAGCGCACTGCCCGTCGCTACCCAGCCAAACCAGGGATGAAACATGAACATCACAGCGATATAGATAGGCAACCAGGGCGCATCGAAAAAGGCGAACAATCCATTACCGGAGAGAAACTGCCTCAAGCCCGTCAAGTCGTTGAGCGACTGGGCCGAAGCATCCATGCCGCCACTTTCCAGAGCCCGTTTGAAACTGGCCTTATAGACCTGGCGACTGAGCAACACATCCAACCGGGTACTGACCCGAACCATGATGCGCGAGCGGATCCATTCCAGTGAGCCGAGCGTGATCACCAGCCCGGTCATGATCAGTGTCAGCATGGCCAGGGTCGTCAGACTGCCGCTGGTTATCACTCGCCCATACACCTGAAGCATATAGAAGGTAGGAACGAGCATTAGCGCATTGATGAAGAAGCTGAAAAAGCCAACAGAAACAAAGCTGTCCCTACAGGCTTTCAACGCAGTTTGCAGACTGTTTTCAGGTGTGCTTTGCATTGAAACCCCTGCTCGAAAAGCCGTACTCCGTGGAGCTTAGATCATGCCGAAGGACTGTGCGCAGCAATGGACAGGGCAACGCTCATTCAGAACGATCCTGAAACCGCGCCCGATACCGCCCCGGGCTCTCCCCCGTCCACTTCTTGAACGCCCGATGAAACGCACTCGGCTCCTGAAACCCCAACTGTTCGGCAATATCGCTGATGCTCGCCTTGCTCTGGCGCAACCGTTCAAGCGCCACCCCGCGCCGCACTTCATCCTTGATTTCCTGATACGAACAGCCTTCACGTCCCAGTTTGCGGCGAAAGGTGCTGGGGCTCAGGCTCAGTTCCAGGGCGAAGGTCTGCAAGGTCGGCCATTCGCTGTACTGGCTGTGGCGCAGGCGCTGATGGACCTGCGACGCCAGCCCATGTTGGTTGCGGAAGCGGATCACCAGCCATTGCGGCGCGGTGCGCAAAAACACTTTCAGCGAGGCAAGGTCCTGAACCACCGGCAGTTGCAGGTAGTCACTGGCGAACTCGATTTCAGTGCATTCGGTGCCAAAGGTCAGGTTGGGGCCCCAGAGCAAGGCATCATCACGCAGCGACAAACGCTGATGGCGAAAGTCCGCGCGATCGATAGGAATGCGTCGCCCGCCCAACCAGCACAGCAGGCTGATCATCAACACCAAGAAGGTTTCTTCACCCAGCCGGCTGAGCTCGCTGTTCTGCGAGCGGGTCTGCAAGGTGATGACCGCACGCTTGCCACGCACACTCAACGTGCCGCGAAAATCACGCAGGAACAGGGCGAAATTGGCCAGGCACTGACGCAGGGCTTTTTCCAGCGTCGGCTCCTGAATCAATGCCCGACAGATCAAGGCAAAACCGCCCGGCGGCATACCATGGGAGTCCAGCTGGAAAAATTCGTCGTTCAACTCTCGAATCTGCACCAGCCACAACGCGGCGAAAGCCGTGGCCGGCACCCGTGCCGTCGGCTGCTCCATCAGTGCCGGATCAATGCCCACCTGTTCAAGGACTGACCGCAGACGCTGCGGCTTATCACGCAGCGCATGGATCATGGGATACATGAAGTAAACCGCCACCGAATCCGTTTCCCGCATTTGAACGCCTCTCTCACATCTGAACATGGCAAAAAACGCCATCACCCTTGAACAGTTTTGGCATAGGCCAGTGGCGCCGCTGATTCTAGACTCATGCCCAACAAAAAAGACCTCTTCAGGGAACCAACATGAACCATTCCGATATTTTTGTAGTGAGCGCTGTCCGTTCTGCCATCGGCAGCTTTGGCGGCTCACTCAAGGATGTGCCGCCTATTCAGTTGGCAACCGACGTTTGCCGCGCCGCTATCGAACGATCAGGCCTGGCGCCCGAACACATCGGTCATGCGGTGATGGGGCATGTGATCCCGACCGAGGCGCGCGATGCCTACATCTCCCGGGCCGTAGCGATGAATGCCGGCCTGCCGAAAGAAACCCCTGCGTTTAACGTCAACCGTCTCTGCGGTTCGGGTTTGCAGGCGATAGTCAGTGCCGCGCAAAGTCTGATGCTGGGGGATGCGGGCGCTGCGCTGGCCGGTGGCGTCGAGTCCATGAGCCGAGGCGCGTACTTGTTGCCGCAGGCGCGTTGGGGCGCACGAATGGGCGACATGCAGGCCATCGATTACATGCTTGGGGTACTGCAAGACCCGTTTGCCGGTTTCCACATGGGTATCACCGCTGAAAATATCGCCGAGCACTATGGCATCACGCGTCAGACCCAGGATGAATTGGCGCTTCTGAGCCAGCAGCGTGCGGCCCGGGCGATTGCCGAAGGGCGTTTTTCCGGGCAGATCGTGCCGATCGAAGTAGCGACCCGCAAAGGGACGGTTTCGTTCGCGACGGATGAGCATGTACGGGCTGAGGTCAACGCCGAGCAATTGAGCCGCATGAAACCCGCCTTCAAAAAGGACGGTAGCGTCACCGCCGGCAATGCGTCCGGCCTCAATGATGGTGCCGGCGCACTGATCATGGCCACGGGCCAAACCGTTCAGGAACAAGGCCTCAAGCCCATGGCCCGACTGGTGGGTTATGCCCACGCAGGCGTTGAGCCTTCAATGATGGGGCTGGGACCGATTCCCGCCACCCGCCTGGTACTCAAGCGCGCCGGCCTGACCGTTGCCGACCTTGACGTGATCGAGTCCAACGAAGCCTTCGCCGCCCAGGCCTGTGCCGTAGCGCAAGCGCTGGGCTTCGATCCGCAGAAGGTCAACCCCAACGGTTCGGGCATCTCGCTGGGCCATCCGGTGGGCGCCACTGGCGCGATCATCGCCACCAAAGCCATTCACGAACTGCATCGCTGTCAGGGTCGTTATGCCCTGGCGACCATGTGCATCGGCGGCGGCCAAGGCATCGCCGTGTTGTTTGAACGGGTTTGATCACAAGGACATGCACATGAACCTACAGAACATCGGCGTCATCGGCGCCGGCACCATGGGCAATGGCATCGCGCAAGTCTGCGCCCTGGCCGGCTTCAATGTGACCTTGATCGACATCTCGGAGAGTGCCTTGCAAAAGGCTCTCGTAACCGTGGACAAAAACCTCGATCGGCAAGTTGCCAAGGACACGCTGACCCCAGAGCAAAAGCTCGCTGCCCTCGACAGGATTCGTACCAGTACCGATTACAACAGCCTGCAAAACGTGCAACTGGTGATCGAAGCCGCCACCGAAAACCTCGACCTGAAACTGCGCGTGCTGCAACAAATCGCCGCGCAGGTCAGCGCCGAGTGCGTGATCGCCTCCAACACGTCATCGCTGTCCATTACCCAATTGGCCGCCAGCGTGAGCCGGCCTGAGCGCTTCATTGGTCTGCACTTTTTCAACCCGGTGCCGGTGATGGGCCTGATCGAAGTGATTCGTGGCCTGCAAACCAGCGACGCCACCCACGCCCTGGCGCTGGACATGGCCACGACCCTGGGCAAGACCGCGATCACCGCGGGCAACCGTCCGGGCTTCGTGGTCAACCGGATTCTGGTACCGATGATCAACGAAGCGATCCTGGTGTTTCAGGAAGGCCTGGCCAGCGCCGAAGACATTGACGCCGGCATGCGCCTGGGTTGCAACCAGCCCATCGGCCCCCTGGCTCTGGCCGATCTGATCGGCCTGGACACCGTGCTGGCGATTCTTGAAGCCTTCTACGACGGCTTCAATGACAGCAAATACCGCCCCGCTCCACTGCTCAAGGAAATGGTCGCCGCCGGCTACCTGGGACGCAAAACGGGGCGTGGCTTCCATGCCTATGCCTGAGCGTTGCTCACGTTTCGCCGAATACCGGGACAAGGTGCTGGAGCTCTTTGCCAGCAAGGGTTTCGGTCAGGTCGGCATGCGTGAGCTCGCGACGAGCCTGGGGCTCACCCCGGGCTCGCTGTATCACCATTACCCCAGCAAGCAGCACTTGCTGTTCGACCTGATCGAGGAGTTCTATGAAGAGCTATTGGCCACTCTGGGTCGCCTCGAGCAACAGTCGCCGGCAAAACGCGACAGACTCAACCATTTGATCCGCGCGCACCTGAATATGCATCAGGAAATGCCCTGGCATTTTCGTCTGGTGGAGCGTGACAGCGGCTGCCTGAATGAAGAGCAGCAGGCACAGGTCCGGCAACTGCGCGAGCAGTACGAACGCAAGTTGCTGCTGATCCTGGGTGTCCGCCCCCGACTCAGTGAACAGGGCCTGTTGGCCGCCGGTCACGCCATTGCCTCCTTGCTCAACAGCGCGCCCAGTTGGCTGACGCACTATTCGCTGGATGAGCGAGAGCGCGATAACCTGATGGAAACCATGGTGAGTGGCGCCATCGAGCGGTTGCTGTCGCCAAGACGCACACATGAGGCGATAAGCCTCGCCCCACCTTTAGAAAAAACATCCAAAAAAATCCAGACACCCGCCGCGTTTTAGTGACGGCAAAGGCCCGTGCGCTTGGGTCGACGGTGGAGACTTCACCAGCTCGCCACCGAGTGTTCAGAGCCTTCCCTCTCGATTGTTACCATCACTGCAACAGTGTTTCTCCTTTTCGGCAAATGACAATTTGTCGCAGGGCCCGTTTTTTTTGATATCTTTGCGCAATTAACTAGTTAGTTAACAGCTTTCAGACTTCCCTGAATGCATCGCCTTGGGCCGTGTCAGCGACGATGCGCAGGCCTTGAAAGCTCCCTCTGCAACTGCTGTCCAGGAAACAGCTCCCAAGGCTGTTGCCTTCACTGCTCTTAACCCTCCCCACAAACGTTCATGCGTCAGTAGGATCATGCAACATGGCTAAGTCTCGACCTTCGGCATCCGTCAGTCGCTGGCCCATCTGGGTCGTCGCCTTCGGCGTGCTGGTATTTGGATTATTCTTCGCGGCAGGTGGTGGTTACCTCGCCACGCTGGGTGGCAGCTGGTACTTCCTGCTCGCCGGTTTCGGTTTGATCGTATCGGCCGTACTGCTTTTCAAGCAGCGTCTGCAGGGTGCCTGGCTGTTCGCGGCGGTGATGGTGCTGACCGTGATCTGGGCGCTGGCCGATGTCGGGCTGAACTTCTGGCCACTGATCTCTCGCTTGTTCGCCTTGGGCGTGCTGAGCCTGTTGGTGGCGTTGGTCTACCCCCACCTGCGCAAGGCCAATAGCCTGGCCAGCGGTCGCAGTGGCTACGCTCTGAGCGGTGTGCTGGCAATCGCCGTGGTTGCAGGTGGAGCCGGTATGTTCGTCCCCCATGCCCCTGTCTCGCCGACCGGTGACGGCCCAGGCCTGACAAAGGTCGACCCTGCCAAGGCCCAGAAAAACTGGGAACACTACGGTAACGACGAAGGCGGCAGCCGCTTCGCCGCGCTGGACCAGATAAACCGTAGCAACGTCTCGAAGCTGGTGCCGGCATGGACCTACCAAACCGGGGACATCGCGATCAGCGACGGCAATGGCGCCGAAGATCAGCTGACGCCGTTGCAGGTTGGCGACAAGGTGTTCATCTGCACCCCGCACAACAACCTCATCGCACTGGATGCCGACACCGGTAAACAGCTATGGAAAAATGAGATAAACGCCAAGGCACGTGTTTGGCAACGTTGCCGCGGTGTCGCCTACTTCGACGCTACCGCCGCGGTCGCCCAGCCTGCGGACGGCAGCACACCTGCCAAGCCCGTGTCGGTACCGGCCGGCGCCAATTGCCAGCGCCGTCTGCTGACCAACACCATCGATGCGCGCCTGATCGCAGTGGACGCCGACACAGGGGCGTTCTGCCAGGGCTTCGGCAACAATGGCCAGGTTGATCTGAAAGCCGGTCTCGGCGACGTCCCTGACGCCTATTACCAGCTGTCATCGGCACCGCTGATGGCCGGGACCACCGTGGTCGTAGGCGGCCGTGTCGCCGACAACGTCCAGACCGACATGCCAGGTGGCGTGATCCGTGGTTTCGACGTCGTCACCGGCGAAATGCGCTGGGCATTCGACCCGGGAAACCCCGAAGACAAGCAGGCTCCGGCTGCCGGCAGCACGTATGTGCGCAGCACCCCCAACAGTTGGGCACCGATGTCTTACGATCCGGCGATGAATACCGTGTTCTTGCCGATGGGCAGTTCGTCCACCGACATCTACGGTGTTGAACGTACCGCACTGAACCACAAGTACGGCGCTTCCGTGCTTGCACTGAACGCAACCACGGGCGAAGAAAAGTGGGTCTACCAAACCGTCCACAACGACCTGTGGGACTTCGACCTGCCCATGCAGCCAAGCCTGATCGACTTCACCAAAGCTGACGGCAGCAAGGTGCCCGCCGTCGTGATCGGCACCAAGGCCGGTCAGATCTTCGTGCTTGACCGCGCCACCGGCAAACCGCTGACCAAGGTGGAAGAGGTGCCGGTCAAAGCGTCGAACATCCCGAACGAACCTTACTCGCTGACTCAACCGAAATCGGTGGGCATGCCAGAGATTGGCGCGCAGACGCTGACCGAGTCGGACATGTGGGGGGCGACGCCGTTCGATCAACTGCTCTGCCGTATCTCGTTCAAGAAAATGCGTTACGACGGGCTGTACACCGCACCCGGCACCGATATCTCGCTGAGCTTCCCGGGTTCGCTGGGAGGGATGAACTGGGGCGGTATCTCGACTGACCCGGTACACGGTTTTATCTTCGTCAACGACATGCGTCTGGGCCTGTGGATCCAGATGATTGCGGCGAAGAAAGATGCCAAGGCCTCTTCCGGTGGTGAAGCACTGAACACCGGCATGGGCGCGGTACCGCTCAAAGGCACCCCGTATGCAGTGAACAAGAACCGCTTCCTGTCTGTCGCCGGTATCCCTTGCCAGGCACCGCCCTTTGGCACACTCACCGCGATCGACATGAAAACCCAGAAAGTCGCGTGGCAAGTGCCGGTTGGCACCGTCCAGGACACTGGCCCGTTGGGTATCAAGATGCATCTGCCTTTGCCGATCGGCATGCCGACGCTGGGCGGTACGCTCTCCACCCAGGGCGGCCTGGTGTTCATTGCCGGTACACAGGACTACTACTTGCGCGCCTTCAACTCCGCCAACGGCGAAGAGGCCTGGAAAGCCCGGCTGCCCGTGGGCAGCCAGGGTGGCCCGATGACGTATGTGTCGCCGAAAACAGGCAAGCAGTACATTGTCATCACCGCGGGTGGTGCGCGTCAGTCGCCCGATCGCGGCGATTATGTGATCGCTTACGCGCTGCCTGACAGCAAGTAAGCCAGTAACACCTGAAACCGCTGCCGCCGTGTGAGCGTGGCAGCGGTTTTTTGTTGCCTTCAAAAATCGAAGAACACCGTTTCACCCTCCCCCTGAATACGTATGTCGAAACGATAAGCCGCCTTGCCATCCACCTCGCAACGCTGCGCTATCAGCGTTTCGCGACGCTGCGGTTGCTCGATCAGATTAAGCACCGGGCACTTCGCGTTGGCTTGTGGCTCATCGGCAAAGTACAGCCGGGTTTGCAGGTGAATATTGATCCCGCGGGCAAACAGCGACACATTGATGTGCGGCGCCATCGGCACCCCGGCGGCATTCTTCACCACGCCAGGCTTGATGGTATTGAGTGTCCACTCCCCTGCATCGAAGGTGGTGGCGGTTCGGCCGAAGCTGTTGAAGGCTTTTTCCGAGTCGAAGACCGGGTCGTAAACACCTTCATGATTGGCCTGCCAAAACTCCAGAAACGAGTCTCGCACCAGGTGACCGTTGCCGTCATAGACATGACCGATCAGCAGGATCTGTTCGCCCTCGGCACCCGACTTGGCCATCTGATTCCAGATTTCCTCAGGCCGTGTCGGGTTGCCGGCAGCCGCCAGCGCCAGACCGATATGCACGTAAGGGCCGGCCGTTTGCGAAGGGGTTTCGGGTAGCAGTTCGATAGGCATGGACGGACTCCTCAGCAGTTTTCGAAGTGGGTCTTGCGCTGACCGCGCAGCACGATGTCGAAGCGATAGGCCAGGCAATCCATCGGATTGGCATTACCCATGTCGAGCCGGGCGATCAGGCTCTGAACCGCGTCTGGGTTGGCGATCGACTTGACAATCGGGCACATCGGGATCAACGGATCGCCTTCGAAATACAGCTGGGTGATCAGGCGCGTGGCGATCGATGGCCCGCTGATGGAGAAATGGATGTGCGCCGGGCGCCACTCGTTCGGGCCATTGCGCCATGGGTAAGGACCGGGCTTGATGGTGCGGAAGCTGTAGTAGCCGTCACGGTCGGTCAGGGCCCGGCCGACACCGCCGAAATTCGGGTCCAGTGGCGCCAGGTAGCGATCATTCTTGTGCCGGTAGCGACCGCCGGCGTTGGCCTGCCACATCTCCACCAGGGTATGCGGGATGGGCTTGCCATATTGATCACAGACCCGGCCGGAAACGATGATCCGCTCCCCCACCGGCAACCCACCGTTATTGAAGTTGAGCAGCAGGTCGTTATCGAACCGGCCCATCTTCAGATGAGAGAAATCCGGGCCGCTGGTTTCGCTGGCCGACTGGGGAATGCTCACCAAGGCTTGGCGTGGAGAACGGGCGACAGAGGTTTTGTAATCAGGGGTCAGGGCTTTGGGGTGCCAATTACGGTCACGAATAACGAAACGACTGCTGTCTGCATCAGACATGTCGATCTCCTGTTGTTTGATTTATGGAGCACTGCTTGCGCAGTTTCAAACAACAGAAGGCTGGGGAACATTGAAAAACCGCCCTCGACACATAACCAAATGGTTATGGATAAACCCCTTCGCGATACGCCTGCCCTACCTCGCGCAGCACCTCGACACACCACTGGGCCGCCAGAGACAAGGGCAAACTGGCGTTACTGGAAATCCCCACCGAACCACCCGGTTCACGCTGCCCCAGATTGATCTCAACCAGTTCGCCGCTTGCCAGATCCAGGCGCACGGCATCCAGTGGCGCGATCCAGATCGCCTCGCTGGACAACACATAACGACGGCTCAGAGTCACGGACAAGGTTTCCAGACGCTGCCGCGATTGGCTGATGCCGCATTGCACGAACAGGCTGTCGGCAAATTTGCGAATCGTCGTCCCTGCCAGCGGCAGCACCAGCGGGAAATCTTCCAGAGCGCTACGCTCCAATGGCTCGGCCAGCAAAGGATGATCGGGACGCACCACCAGCGTCATGGATTCACTGTACAGATGCTCGAAAGTCAGCCCCTGAATCTCCGGGCTATCGGTCATACGGCCGACCACCAGATCCACATCGCCCACCCGCAACTGCGACAACAAATAGGCGCTTGGCCCGGTCACCACACTCACCACCAGCGCCGAATGGCGCTCGTGCAAGCGCCGTACAACCTCAGGCACCAGCAAGCTTTCCACCGTCGACAACACACCGAGTCGGACTTTGCCCGCCGCATATTCGCCACCGCGCAAGGTATTGACCCCATCACGCAGCGCCTGCACCGAGGGCCCGGCATAACGCAGAAAGGCAACCCCGGCTTCGGTCAGGTTCACACCACTTTTACTGCGTACAAACAGGCTTGCCGCCAGCAGCTCCTCCAGTTCCTTGAGCGTCTTCGACATCGCTGGCTGACTGACTGCCAAAGTATCCGCCGCCCGCGCCAGGCTGCCCTGACGAGCCATTTCAAGAAAGCACACGAGGTGACGGAATTTGATGCGGGTGTCGATGTTCACTACAGGGCCCCGTGAAGTTGCCTCGATGGCGGTCGAAACGTTTGCAGGCGATCTTAGCGCGCGCTCGATTTCCTGGCGACCGGAAGGGCTCACAACTCACATATGGATCCATTAAATCATTAAAAACCAGAATTAATTTGACAACACCCCGCAAACCACCATTAATGGATCCACTAAATAACAACAAACAACCTTGGAGAATCTCCATGTACCCCAAGAACACCTGGTACGTCGCCTGCACGCCCGATGAAATCGCCGACAAGCCGCTGGGCCGTCAGATCTGTGGTGAAAAGATGGTTTTTTACCGCGGGCATGAGGGCAAGGTGGCGGCTGTCGAGGACTTCTGCCCCCATCGTGGCGCGCCGCTGTCCTTGGGCTATGTGGAAAACGGCAATCTGGTGTGCGGCTATCACGGCCTGGTGATGGGGTGCGACGGCAAGACCGTGGACATGCCCGGGCAGCGGGTTCGCGGCTTTCCCTGCAACAAGACCTTTGCCGTGGTCGAGCGCTATGGCTTCATCTGGGTCTGGCCTGGCGATCAGGCGTTGGCGGATCCGGCGCTGATCCATCATCTGGAATGGGCGGTCAGTGACGAGTGGGCCTATGGCGGCGGCCTGTTCCACATCCAGTGCGACTACCGGCTAATGATCGACAACCTGATGGACTTGACTCATGAAACCTACGTTCATGCGTCCAGCATCGGCCAGAAGGAAATCGACGAAGCGCCGCCGGTGACCACGGTCGACGGCGACGAGGTGGTCACTGCCCGCCACATGGAAAACATCATGGCCCCGCCCTTCTGGCGCATGGCCCTGCGCGGCAATAACCTGGCCGACGATGTGCCGGTGGACCGCTGGCAGATCTGCCGCTTCACCCCGCCTAGCCATGTGCTGATCGAAGTCGGCGTGGCCCATGCCGGCCATGGCGGTTATCACGCGCCTCAGCAGTTCAAGGCGTCGAGCATCGTCGTCGACTTCATCACCCCGCAAACCGAAACCTCGATCTGGTACTTCTGGGGCATGGCGCGCAATTTCAACCCGCAGGATGAAGCCCTGACCGCGAGCATTCGCGAGGGACAGGGCAAGATTTTCAGCGAAGACCTGGAGATGCTCGAACGCCAGCAACAGAACCTGCTCAGCCATCCCGCGCGCAACTTGCTCAAGCTCAATATCGACGCTGGCGGCGTGCAGTCGCGTCGCGTTCTGGAGCGTCTGATCGCCAAGGAACAAGCCCCGCAGGAGTCAATGGCATGATCGAAGTGCTGGTGGTATCGCGCAACAACGAAGCCCAGGACATCTGCAGCTATGAGCTGGCCAGTGTCGATGACCGACCGCTGCCGGCCTTCAGCGCCGGTGCGCATATCGATGTGCACCTGCCCGGCGGCTTGATCCGGCAATACTCCCTGTGCAACCACCCCGAAGAACGCCATCGCTACCTGATCGGTGTGCTCAAGGACCCGACCTCCCGGGGCGGATCACTGGCCATGCACGAGCAGATCCAGCCCGGCACGCGCCTGCCGATCAGTGAACCGCGCAACCTGTTCCCGCTGGTCCATGAGGCCAGGCGCAGTCTGCTGTTTGCGGGCGGTATCGGGATCACGCCGATCCTGTGCATGGCCGAGCGCCTGGCCCACAGCGGCGCGGATTTCGAGCTGCATTACTGTGCCCGATCACGGGACCGTGCAGCCTTTGTCGAACGCCTGCAACACTCGTCTTTTGCCGACCGGGTGTTCCTGCATTTCGATCAAGAGCCCGAGACTGCGCTGGACGCGGCCAAGGTCCTGGCCATGCCTCAGAGCGACGTTCATTTATATGTGTGTGGCCCCGGCGGCTTTATGCAACATGTGCTGGACACGGCCAAGGCCGAAGGCTGGCAGGAGCAATGCCTGCATCGCGAGTACTTCGCCGCCGCGCCCGTCGACACGGGCGCCGATGGCAGTTTCTCGATCAAGGTCGCCAGCAGCGGTCAGGTCTTTGAGGTGCCGGCCGACAAGAGCGTGGTGCAAGTGTTGCAAAACCAGGGCATCGAGATCGCCATTTCCTGTGAACAAGGCATTTGTGGCACTTGCCTGACGCGGGTTCTGGAGGGTGTGCCGGAGCATCGCGACCTGTTCCTCACCGAGGATGAACAGGCCTGCAACGACCAGTTCACCCCTTGCTGCTCGCGCTCGAAAACACCGCTGCTGGTGCTGGATATCTGATAAACCGCGCTTATTCCGAGCGGAGAATGACCTTCATCCGCTCGTCAGCCGTCGCCGAGCCGAAGATCTCGGCATAGCGCAACGTGGCATTGGCGTGTTCGCGCATGATCGCTTCGGCACGCGCGCCCTGGCGGTTGACCAGGGCATCGAACACCGAATGGTGTTGCATGTGGGCATAGTTGAAGCGTCGGTATTCCCGGACCATGTCGTTGCGGTCCACGGCCAGGGCGGTCACTGAAGCGAAGGGCAAATGATCGTTGCGCGCCAGGGCGTCGGCGATCGCCGGGTTGTGGCTGCCTTCGACGATCACCTCGTGAAAACGCATGTTGAGGTCGTGATAGACCTCCAGGTCTTCTATGGTCACGTACCCTTTGTCGAACAGCTGATCGCCCTGCATCAGGCACTGTTCGAGGGTCGCCCGGGCTTCGTCCGAGAGCCCGCGCTCGGCGGTCTGACGCGCCGCCAGGCCTTCGAGTACGCCCCGCACTTCGACCGCACCGGCAATGTCATCGGGGCTGACTGAGCGCACCTGAAACCCGCGCCCGCCAAAACGCACCAGCAAGCCTTCCTGCTCCAGCGTGCGGAACGCCATGCGCACCGGCATCCGCGAAACACCGAACAGCTGCGCCGTGGGGATTTCCATCAACCGCTCGCCCGCCGCCAGCTCGCCCGAGGCGATCATCTTGCGCAACGCGACCAGCACCGTTTGACCGGGCTTACTCATCCAGGCAACTTCCAGAAAGGTGGGCCTGCATAGTAACGCAAAGAGGGTGACCCAAGGATTGGGTTGACTGCAGGGCGCCAAGTATTACCCCACGCCGTTTACAGAAGAAGTCCTGCACGCAGGATGGAAGGCTCCTCGCCGCGATACAGCGCCTCGACCTTGTCGGCGCGCCATTGCAACACCGCACGCTGATTGATCGAGCCCTTGTCGGTGATTTCACCACGGTCGATGGAAGCAGGTTCGTCGAGCAGCGCGATCCATTCCAGGCGGCTGGCATTACCGGTGGCGTCGCGGTTGAGCCGTTGCAGCCAATCGCCAAACCACTGACGCACCGGCGCGCTGGCCAGAACCTCGGCATCGCTGGCCTGGGCACTCAAACCGGCCAGACGTCGGCATTCATACAACCGGGGAAAGACCAGTGCACCCAGGCACTCGCGGTCCGGCGCGGCCACCACCAGGTCCTGAACATAGGGCGAACCTTCAAGCACCGCGCGATTGCGCAGCGGGCCGACGCTGACAAACACGCCGGAGCTCAGCTTGAAGTCCTCGGCGATGCGCCCGTCGAACATCAGCCCCAGTTGCGGATCACGGGGGTCAGCCAGTTTCAGCGCATCGCCGGAGCAATAGAAACCCTGTTCGTCGAACACCTCGGCGGTCTGCTGCGGCGCGCGCCAGTAGCCCGGCATGATGTGCGGCCCGCGAAAACGTCCTTCCAGCTTGCCGTCTACCGGCACCAAGCGCACTTCGCAACCGGGTGCCGGCAGGCCGATGTACCCGGCCATGGACAGCGGCCCAGTGGTGAACGTGCAGGACGGCGACGCCTCTGTCATGCCGAGCCCGGCCATCATGCGAATGCGTTCGCCACAATGCTGTTCGGCGACCCGGTCCAGGCGATCCCAAATCCTCTGGGACAAGCCGGCGGCGGCGAAAAAGAACAGCTTCATGCGCGAGAAGAAACATTCGCGCAACTCGCCGTCCTGCTCCAGGGCGTTGACCAGTTCTTCCCAGCCCTTGGGCACAGTCAGGTAGGCGGTGGGCGATATTTCCTTGAGGTTGCGCAGCGTTTCAGCAAAACCCTGAACGGTGGGCTTGCCGTCGTCCAGGTAAAAGGTGCCGCCGTTGTACAGCACGATGCCGACGTTGTGGCTGCCACCGAAGGTGTGATTCCACGGCAGCCAGTCCATCAGTACCGGAGGTTCTTCGCCGAACACCGGGAAGGTTTGCAACAGCATCTGCTGGTTGGCGCAGAGCATGCGCTGGGTGGTGACCACCGCCTTGGGCAGTTTGGTGGAACCTGAGGTAAACAGGAATTTGGCGATGCTGTCCGGCCCGGTGGCCGTAAAGGCGCAATCGGCCTCGGCACCGCCGGGTTGTTCCAGCAGGCTGGCAAAACTCACCTGACGGCGGCCCGGTACTTGGCCATGCACGGTAATCAGCGGCGTTTCGGCCGGCAGCACCGCGTCGATCGCCCGCTGATAGGTCGCGGCGTCACTGACGAATACCAGGCCCGGTTGCAGCAAGTCGCAGACATGCCGCAGCTTGGCGAAATCCTGGGACAACAACGAATAGGCCGGTGAGATCGGGCTATAGGGAATGCCGGCGTACATCGCGCCCAGGGCCATCTGCAAATGCTCGATGTCGTTGCCCGAGAGAATCGCCAATGGTCGCTCGGCCGACAGACCGTAACTCAGCAGGCTCTGGGCAATGGCGCGGACGCTGGTCAGCATTTCGGCGTAACTCACCCGGCGCCAGTCGCCGCCGCCCTGGCGAGCAGCGATAAAGGTCTGTTGCGGGCGCACCCGGGCCCAATGCACCAGGCGATCGAGCAAACGTACAGGCAACTTGGCCAAGGGCTCCAGGGAGCGCATATGCAGGATGCCCTGCTCTTCGCTGACCTCGACCGCAGGATGACCGATGGACACCTGGCGATAGCGCGGCGTCTTGGCTTCGGTCTGGGGTGGCGATCTGAATTCGGAACTCACGTGCTTGTCCTCCATCAAGGCACGCCACCGGCTCGCAGCGATGCGTTCAACCGGGGCATGGCAGCCTGTGGCTGCAGCCTTGTTATTGTTATATCTGGCCTGCACGCGGGCGGCGATCGCTCTCAAGCGCTCGTCGCCCGACGGTGCGGCGGATGCTCAGATCGGGTAGTGCCGCGGTCCGTTCTGCAAGGTCACCCAGCGCAATTGGGTGAAGTGCTCGATGGACGCCTTGCCGCCAAAACTGCCATAGCCGCTGGACTTGACCCCGCCGAAAGGCATCTGCGCCTCGTCGTGCACGGTCGGGCCGTTGATATGGCAGATGCCCGACTCGACTCGCTGGGCCAAGGCCAACGCGCGGCCGGTGTCGCGACTGAAGATCGCCGCCGACAAACCGAACTCGGAATCATTGGCCAGGCGCAGCAGTTCTTCATCACCCTCGCCACGCAGCACCACCGCCACCGGGCCAAAGGACTCTTCGCGGTACAGACGCATGGCGTCGGTGACGCCATCGAGCAAGGTCGGCTGCAGAATGCTGCCCTCCAGCCGGCCACCCGCGACCAGGGTTGCGCCCTTGCCGAGGGCGTCGTCGATCATCAGCTTGATCCGTTCGCCAGCGTTGCTGTCCACCAGCGAACCGAGCACCGAACCTTCGGCATTGGGGTTGCCGGCGGGCAAAGTGGCGATCTTTGCCGCCAGTTTGGCGACAAAGGCATCGGCCACTTTGGCATCGACGATCAGGCGCTCGGTGGACATGCAAATCTGTCCCTGGTTGAAGAAGGCGCCGAAGGCCGCCGCCTCTACCGCCGCGTCCAGGTCGGCATCCTCCAGCACCAGGAACGGCGCCTTGCCGCCCAGTTCCAGCAACGCCGGTTTGAGATGACGCGCCGACAGTTCACCGACGATTCGCCCGACATGGGTCGAGCCAGTGAAGTTGACCCGACGCACCGCCGGGTTGGCGATCAGCCGCTCGACAATCGCCGGGGCATCCTGGGGCGCGTTGCTGATGACGTTGACCACGCCATCGCCGAGGCCGGCGTCCTGCAACACCTGGCCGATCAGCCGGTGCACCGCCGGGCTCAGTTCCGACGCCTTGAGCACCACGGTGTTGCCGCAGGCCAGCGGCATGGCGATGGCGCGGGTGGCGAGGATCACCGGCGCGTTCCACGGCGCGATGCCCAGCACCACGCCGCAGGGTTGCCGCAGGGCCATGGCGAAGCTGCCGGGCACATCCGAAGGAATGACTTCGCCGTTGATCTGGGTCGTCATGGATGCCGCTTCACGCAGCATGTTCGACGCCAGATGCACATTGAAACCGTACCAGTTGGCCATGGCACCGGTCTCGCCGGCGGCGGCGATGAATTCCGCGCTGCGGGCCTGCAACTGCTCGGCGGCGCGCAGCAAGCGGGTGCGTCGCTCATTGGGGGCCAGGGCCGCCCAGGCGGGGAATGCCGCTTTGGCCGCAGCCACGGCGGCATCGGCATCTTCCAGGGTGGCGGCGGCAACCCGCGACACGATTTCGCCGGTCACCGGATTACGCCGTTCGAAGGTTCGACCGTCTCGGGCGGGGCACGACTGGCCGCCGATCAGCAGGGGCACGTCCAGCATGGTGATTCCTCTTTATTGTCTTTATCGGGAATACGTTCGAGGGGCTCACAGTAGCGCCTGGGCGCCGGGGCGAACAGCTGGCGGACGCTCGATCGCCCGGCCAGCTCGCCTTGTTCTCAACGCCGCTTCTCAACGCTGGAGCTCAGCGCTTGTAAGCCTGCAAACCGGGCTTGATGCTCTTGTCGTCGAGGAACTGCTTCATGCCCTGCTCGCGGCCACCTTCGGTGTCCAGCAGGCGCGACTGATCGAGCTTGGCGTACAGGTAATCTTCGTTCTGCTCCCAGGTCAGTTCGCGGCAACGCTTGAAGCCGTGCTTGGCCGCCCGCAGCACCACCGGGTTTTTCTCCAGCAGGTTGCGCGCCAGCTCGATCGTCACTTCACGCAATTGCGCCAGCGGAACACTCTCGTTGACCAGGCCCATCTCGGCGGCTTTCTGCCCACCGAAGGTCTTGCCGGTCATGATGTAGTACAGCGATTGGCGATGGCCCACGGTATCGGCCATGGCCTTGCTCACCAGGTTGCCTGGCGGAATGCCCCAGTTGATTTCCGACAGGCCGAAGGTCGCTTCATCGGCGCAGATCGCCAAATCGCAGGCCACCAGCGGGCTGAAACCGCCACCGAAGCACCAGCCGTTGACCATGGCGATGGTCGGTTTGGCGTACATGCGCAGCAGTTTCCATTGCCATTGAGAAGCTTCGCGGCGGATTTTTTCCTGAAGGATTTCCGGGCCGGCGTCCACTTCGCGGAAGTATTCCTTGAGGTCCATGCCCGCAGTCCAGGCTTCGCCCGCACCGGTCAGCACCAGTACACCGGCGTCCGGATCCTGCTCCAGGGTTTCCAGAACGTCGATCATCTCGCGGTTCAGGGTCGGGCTCATGGCGTTGCGTTTTTCCGGGCGATTGAGAATGACCCAGGCGATGCCTTCCTCGATTTCCACTTTGACGGTTGTCCAGCGACCTTCGTAATTGCTCATGGCGATGCTCTCTTGTTCTTGGCTTGACGATGGGTAAAAACTAAACTGCAAATATAGTTATGTCAATTAACTATTAATAAAATTAACCGAGTTGTTTTCGTGCCTGAAACGGGCGCAGCGCCCAGAAATCTGAAAGAGGTCGTGGCTATCCCCGACCAATCTCGGCAAACTAGATAGCCTTCTTAACCGCCCCCCGAGGATTCACCCTGCAATGGCCAAGTCTTCCAAGATTGCCGCCGCCCCCGAGGCGTCTGCCGACAGCCCCGAAACCCAGGCGTCGCTGGACGCAGCCCTCGACGACCTGATCGGTTACGCCATGCGCCGAGCGCAGCTGAAACTGTTCCAGAACCTGATTGGCCGGCTCTCGGCCCACGACTTGCGCCCGGCGCAGTTCTCGGCCCTGGCGATCATCGACCAGAACCCCGGGCTGATGCAGGCCGACCTGGCCAAGGCGCTGGCCATCGAGCCACCGCAAGTGGTGCCGCTGCTGAACAAACTGGAAAGCCGGGCGCTGGCGGTGCGAGTGCGCTGCAAACCGGACAAACGCTCCTACGGGATTTTTCTCAGCAAGACCGGCGAAACCCTGCTCAAGGAGCTGAAACTGATCGCTGCCGAGAGCGACATGGATGCCACGTCCGCCCTCGACAGTCAGGAACGCGAAGAACTGCTCAGGTTGCTGAAGAAGGTCTATCAGGCCTGAAACGACTTACCAGATCGGCACGGTGTAGAGCACCAGAAAGCGGGTCTGGTTTTCATCGCGAAACGCCGCGCCGGTGGGGAAGTCATTGCGATAGATCGACTTGCGCGCCATCAGCCCGACGTTCTTCAGCGGGCCACTCTGGATCACATACCCCAGCTCCATCTGGAACTCCCGCTCCTTGCGGTCGTCGGCATTCAGCGCCGCCAGTTCGATATGGTCACCGCGCACATAACGCAGCCGGCTCTTCAGGCCGGGCACCCCGGCGGCGGCGAAGTCATAGTCGTAGATCGCCTGCCAGGTCCGCTCCTTGGCATTGAGAAAGTCCGAGCTCATGGTCAGCTCACTCATGCCCATCAACTCGGTGCCCGACACGTAAGGCGTCGCGGTGTCACCACTGGAGTGCATATAGCCCAGGCTCAGGCGATGGCCGCCAAAGCGATAACCGAACAACGCCGAGAGGTTGCGGTTGTCCACCTTGCCGGCCTTGGCGCTGCCGTCCTCGTCGCTGAAAAAACTGCGCAAGTCAGTGGTCAACGTGCCCTCGCCCACCTGTAGATTGTGCAGCAGCGCCAGGGTGTTCTGCTGATACAAGTCCGCCACTTCAGCATGATAGGCACGCAGGCTCAGGTCCTTGTTCACCTGGTAATCGCCGCCTACATAGGCCATGTGCGACGAGGTGGCCGCGCCGTTGAAACGCCGGTTCGGCGAGGCGATGCTCATCGCCTGATAGTCGGTGGAATCACGCTTGTTGATGCGATCGATGTAGCCGGTATTGAAGGTCAGTCCGTCGAAGTCCTTCGAACTGAGCGTGGTGCCGCGAAACGTCTGCGGCAGCAGCCGTGACGGGCTGGCGAACGCGAACGGCAGGAAGATCGACACATCGCCGGTCTTCACTGTGGTCTGGGCAAAGCGCATTTTGGCGGTCATGGCCAGGCGCGAATATTCGTCCGCCGCCCGCTTGTCGCTGGCGGACACCGGCAGCAACTCGGTGCCGCTGCGGTCTGGCGACGAGTCCAGCTTGACCCCCATCAAGCCGCGGGTGTCCAGACCGAAACCGACAGTCCCCGGGGTAAAGCCTGACTCCACATTCATGATGAAACCCTGGGCCCATTCCCGGGCCGCGGTCTTCGCACCGTCGTCCTTGTAGTCCCGATCCAGGTAGTAATTGCGCAAGGTCAAGGTGCCGTGGCTGTCATCGATGAAGCCTTCGGCCAGCGCCGGAGTAGCAATCACACTCAAGCCCAACAGGGCCAGGCAACGTGCGCGAACAGGTAAGGCTGAGGTCGCCGCAAGGGCGTCCCGAGGGAGGTTTGGCATGTTCGATGTCCACTTATTGTTGTTGTTTTTTGAACGGGATCGTCGGGCTTGTCCCAAGGATCTCCGGCCAGAGAATGGAAACGCCTGAAGGCGGCGTCAACCCACAATGACCGATAAACGAACATTAATATTATTATCTATTTTATAAATTCATCCTCAACTCCACGCCATCACATTGATTTTAATGAAATTAATGGCATTTTTAAGCCGAGAACCTTACCCATTCATTTTTTAGTTATCTTTGTTAATCTTAATTCCAGCCTGTTATCGCCTGCTGCGAGCAGGCTCGCGTTCCCCCTCAGCCCCCAACAAAAACAATAACGAGGTTCGCCATGGACACCCCATCACGTCGCACGACGCTGACCATCGCCCTGTGTTTTATCGTTGCACTGATCGAAGGCTTCGACCTGCAAGCCGCCGGCACCGCCGCCGCGGGCCTGCGCCAGACCTTTGCCCTGGACCCGAAAATGATGGGCTGGGTATTCAGCGCCGGCATTATCGGCTTGCTGCCGGGCGCCTTTTTCGGCGGCTGGATCGCCGATCGCATCGGCCGCAAGAAAATCCTCATCGCGGCGGTGCTGCTGTTCGGCGTGTTCTCCCTCAGCACCGCCTACGTCAGCAGTTTCTCAACCCTACTACTGGCGCGCTTCATGACCGGCCTCGGCCTGGGCGCTGCCCTGCCCAACCTAATTGCCTTGTGTGCCGAAGCCGTGGGTGAGCAACGTCGCGGTACTGCGATCAGCATCATGTATGCCGGCGTGCCGTTGGGCGGCGCACTGGCGGCGGTGGTCGCCATGCTCTTCACCGAGCATTGGCAGACGACCTTCATCATCGGTGGTCTCGCGCCCTTGCTGGTGGTGCCACTGATGGTCCTGCTGCTGCCCGAGTCCAGCGCCTTTCGCCAGCAACAAGGCAGCGTCAACCTGGCGCGCGCTTCAACCGGCCAGGCACTGTTCAGCGAGGACCGGGCCCGCGTCACCTTGGCGTTGTGGCTAAGCTACTTCTTCACCCTGACCGTGATGTACATGCTGCTCAACTGGCTGCCATCGCTGTTGCTGGAACAGGGTTTCAGCAAACCCCAGGCGGGACTGGTGCAGATGCTGTTCAACATCGGCGGCGCCCTCGGCTCCCTGCTCGGCGGGCTGCTGCTGGATCGCTGCAACGGCATCAAAGTGGTGCTGTTTGTCTACGCCGGGTTGCTGGCGGCGCTGGCCGGGGTCGGCCTGTCGGTGGGCATCGTCCCCATGGCCATCGCCGGTTTTTCCGCCGGGTTGTTTGTGATGGCTGCGCAGTTGGTGCTTTACGCCCTGGCACCGCCGTCGTACCCGACTTCGGTGCGCGCCACCGGCGTCGGCGCGGCGGTGGCTATCGGTCGCCTCGGATCGGTGGCCGGCCCCTTGGCCGCGGGGCAGATTCTGGCGGCCGGGGCTGGCACCACTGGGGTGCTGCTGGCGACGTCTCCTGGGTTGTTGATCGCAGCACTGGCGGTCATCAGCGTGATTGCCCGGTCGGCCGAGCCGCAGTTGCGTACGGCGAACCCGGTTGCGGATAAAACCTGACCGGGGTGAACGCCTTGTAGCAGCTGCCGAGCCTGCGAGGCTGCTGCTACAGACGGTGTACCGCTGCCCTTCAGCTCTCCTTGACCCACTGCCCATGCCGGCTCGCTTCAGGCTTTTTTGCAAAGACCTTCTGCGGCAGCAGCAACCAGGCCAAGGCCGGCAGCAGGATCAAGGCACCGAGCATGTTCACCAGGAACATGAAGGCCAGCAGGATACCCATGTCAGCCTGGAACTTGATCGGCGAGAAGGCCCAGGTCGACACCGCGACCGCCAGGGTCATGCCGGTCAGCAACACCACTTTGCCGGTGAACAACAGCGCCTGGTAATACGCCTGGGCCAGGGTGTCGCCGGCACGCATTCGAGCCAGGATCACACTCAAGACATAGAGCGCGTAGTCGATGCCAATGCCCACGCCCAGTGCGATGACCGGCAGTGTCGCGACTTTCACCCCCATGCCCAGCCCCACCATCAGCGCCTCGCACAGAATCGAGGTAAGCATCAGCGGCAGCATCGCGCACAGGGTTGCGCGCCAGCTGCGGAAGGTCAGCAGGCATAACAGGCTGACCGCGCCGTAGACCCAGAACAGCATCTCGCGCATGGATTTTTTCACCACGATATTGGTCGCGGCTTCGATCCCGGCGCTGCCGGCGGCCAGCATGAACTTGACCTCTGGCACCTGATGCTCAGCGATAAATTTCTCGCTGGCCTGCACCACCCGATTCAAGGTATCGGCCTTGTGATCGGCCAGGTAAACGTACAGCGACAACATCGAGCAGCCCTGATTGAACAGCTCCCGCGGTGCACGGGTTTGCACGGCGCCCAGCGCGCCGTCATTGGGGATCAGCTCGAACCATTTGAAGTTGCCTTCGTTGTAACCGGCCGTGGCGATCTTGCTCAGCGCCGCCATCGAGGTGGTCGATTCCACGCCGGGCAATTGCTCCAGTTGCCAGGCCAACGCATCCACCGCGGACAGGCTCGCGTAGCGGGTGCACTGATCTTCCGGCGTTTTGATCATGACCACGAAAATATCCGAGCTGGCCGCATAGTTCTGGGTCATGAACAGCGCGTCGCGGTTGTAGCGTGAGTCGGCGCGCAACTCCGGGGCGCCGGGATCGAGATCGCCGATCTTCAGGTGCAGGCTCACGGCAAAACCGAACACTGCCAGCAGCAGACCGCCCAGCATCGCGCCGATGGCCCAACGCCGTTGGGTGAACAAATCGAGCACGCGCCACAACGGATGCTTGATCTGCGCCTGCAGCTCGGCGGTTTCCGAACTCAGGCTGCGTTGCGCCGCTGCCGGGCTGACGCCGATATAGCTGAGCAGGATCGGCAACAAGATCAGGTTGGTGAAGATCAGCACCGCCACGCCGAGGCTGGCGGTGATCGCCAGTTCCTGAATCACCCGGATGTTGATCAGCAGCAACACGGCGAAGCCCACCGCATCACAGAGCAACGCGGTCATGCCGGCGGCGAACAGTCGGCGGAAGGTATAACGCGCGGCCACCACCCGGTGGGTGCCGCGACCGACGTCCTGCATGATGCCGTTCATCTTCTGCGCGCCATGGCTCATGCCGATGGCGAACACCAGAAACGGCACCAGCGCCGAGTAGGGGTCCAGCTCATAACCGAGGATGGCGAGCAGACCCAGCTGCCAGAGCACCGCCACCAGCGAACAGGTCACCACCACCAGAGTGCTGCGCGCGCAACGGGTGTAGCCAAACAGCACCAACACCGTCACCAGCACCGCCACCACGAAGAACAACAAGACTTGGGTCAACCCCTCGATCAAGTCGCCGACGATTTTGGTGAAACCGGTGATGTGAATCCGCAGGTCATCGGTCTGGTACTTGTCCCGCAGGGCTTCCAGTTGCCGGGAAAACTCGCCGTAGTCCAGGGCCTTGCCGGTCTGCGGACTGATGTCCAGCAACGGCACGAAGATCACGCTGGACTTGAAGTTGCCGGCCACCAATTGACCGACCTCACCGGAACGGGCGACGTTGGTCCGCACCTGCTCGATGCTGGCCGTCGAGCCATCGTAGTCGTCGGGGATCACGGTGCCGCCATCGAGCCCCTCCTCGGTCACGGCGGTCCAGCGCGTGGTCGGGGTCCATAACGATTTCATGTACGGTCGGTCGACACCCGGCAGCAGATAGAGCTCGTCGTTGAGCCTGGCCAGGGTGTCGAGGTAGTCCTTGGTGAAAATGCTGCCCTGTTTGACCTCCACGGCGATCCGCAGCGAGTTGCCCAGACCGCTCAACTCGCTGCGATTCTCCAGAAAGTTGGCGACGTAGGGATGCCCGGTGGGAATGGTCTTCTCATAACTGGCATTGATGCCGATGCGCGTGGCTTGCCAGCCGAGCACCAGCGTCACCAGCAGACACAGCAGGATCACCAGCGGTCGATGGTTGAAGATCGCCCGCTCGGCGAAGTTGCCCGATGCCTGGTCGAAGTCTGCCAGGCGGCCGATCACGGTTTGGGTTTTGTCGTCTTTCAAGTCTGACTCCTGTTGCACGGGCCATGGCCCGATAGCGCTACACCGTGAAGTTTCAAGGTTTGCCCAAGCCCCGCGGATCCTGGTCAGCGGCCACGCCGCTCAAACCGACGCTGGCCAGGCTGCCGTCGGCCGCCTGTTGCACGGCCGCGACCGTCCCGCCGCTGCGGCTCTGACGTTTGTCGAAGCTGCGACCCTGGTCATGACTGAATAAAAGTTCGCCGCCCTGGCTGGCTAACAGCAGGCTGCCATCGCGCAGTTCGATGGCGCTCGCCAGCGTTGATTCGATGCCGGTGTCCAGGCGTCGCCAACTGCCGCCACGGTCATCGGACCACCAGGCATTACCGCGCAAACCATAGGCAATCAAGGCGCCGCCACGGGTGCCGAGCAACCCGAAAAAGCTGCCTTCATAAGGTGACTTCAAGGCCTGGAACGAATGCCCGGCATCGGTCGAACGCAACAGCAAACCGCGCTCCCCCACCAGCAGCAGGTCGTTGCCCGAGACGCGAATGCCATACAGGTTCAGGCCCTGCGGATTGTCCACATGCTGCATCCACGGCTGCCAGCTTCGCCCGCCGTCGTCGGTGCGGTAGATCTGGTTGTAGGCGCCAACGACGTAGCCATGCTGGCGGTCACTGAAGTACAGGTCGAGAAACGGTTTATCCGGTCCGTCGTCGAGCATCTGCCGGGCCTGCGCCAGATCGCTGGCGCCGTCCGGTTGATTGGCATCGCGCTCAGCGGCCTGCACCGCCAGCGCGGCGGCACGCTCACCGTCGAGTTGCTTGTGCCAGGTTTCACCGCCGTCCTCGGTGTGCAACACCACGCCCAGATGACCGACCGCCCAGCCTTGCTCGGCATCGACGAATTGCACCGCCGTCAAGCTGACGCTGACCGGCACACGGGCCTGGCGCCAATTGACTCCAGCGTCATCCGAGAGCAGCACAATCCCGCGCTCGCCGACCGCCACCAGCCGCTCACCGGCCCGGGTCAGCCCGAGCAATGCCGCGCGCTGGGCCTTGGCGGTCGACAGTGCCGGCTGCTGCAGTACTGCAAACGTGCTCGCCTGGGCGTTGAACACACACGCCATCAAGCCCAATGCCAGGACGCACGCGCCCCGGCGCAGGCCGAAGCCCGCATAGCGTTTTTGCCCCATCATGTCTGTATCCCACTCGCAAAGTCACAGGCGACCGCAGCGCGCACCCTCACCCGCCGCGGCCTCCCTCAGGTTCAACGCATGTTTTCGTTGGCCATGGCATCCGGCGTGAAGTAGGACGCCGAAGGTTTCGCGACTTTCTGGTACTGGACCGTCAGGTCGTTGCTCGATGAGTTGAGGAAGTAGGCGCCGGTGTCGAGGTTGTAGCTGCCCCACATAACCTGTGCGGTGAGGGCCGGCAGGTCCGGCGCCAGCAGCGTCAGCGAATACATCTGCCGTCCGAGTTTGCCCTGGGCGTCATACCCGTCGGCCATCAGGATCTGCCAGGAGTCTTCGTCGATGTAGTAAGTGCGACGCGGTACCACATGGCGCTTGCCGGATTTGAGCGTGGCCTCGACCACCCAGACCCGATGTTTCTCCCAGCGCACCAGGTCAGGATTGAGGAAGTTCTGTTTGACCAGGTCGTCGCTCTTGGCCAGAGCGGCGCGGTTATTGTTGTAGGCGACGATCAGTTCTTTCTTGCCCATCAGCTTGAGGTCGTAGCGATCGGTAGGCCCGAACAGCATGAACGCTTCGTCGAACAGACCGACCCCCGAGGTCACGAAGTCCGGGGTGTCGTAGGCAATGTTCGGCGCCCGACGCACCCGGCGCTGGCCGACCAGATACTGCCAGGCCGCACGGTTGGCCGGGTCCAGGTCCCAATGGGTCATCAGGCCTTCGCCGGCCTTGGACGACGGCAACTCGGTCAGCAGCTTGCCCACCAGGTACTTGCCGGAAAAGTTTTCCAGGCTGCCGCCTTCGACGTAGTAGGGAAACTGGTAGGTGTATTGGGCCCGGGTCGCCTGGACTTTCTTGCCGCCGGCGGTCATCAGCCAGGTATCGAAAGGCGAGCTGATGGTGTCGCCGCCCTGCCAGGACAACCGATAGTTCCACAGCACTTGGGCGCCGTTTTCCGGGATCGGGAACGGGATGCCGCCATAAGCGCTGGCAACTTTCTCGCTCGCCACGTCCAGCGTGGCGCGGGTGGCATTCTTGCCGGTGTTGTCATACACCCATTGCGGAGCCGCCGCCGAGCGATGGGTCGGGTACACGTCCAGGCGATAGTCCGGGTATTTCTTGAGCAGCAACTTGGTGCCTTCGGCCAGTACATTGGCGTACTGCTCCATGTTCGAGGCCTTGATCGAATACAGCGGTTTTTCACCAGCGAATGGATCGGGACGTTTGTCACCTGGCTTGTAGCCCGGCGCGACCTTGGTGTAGCCGCCATCCCAGGCCGGGATGCTGCCGTCGGCATTGCCGGCGCGCTCGCCGCCAAGGGGGGTCAGTTCAGTCTTCAAACGGGCAGCCTGCTCAGGTGACACCGCTGCCTGCGCCAGGCTCATGCCGGCAAGGGCCAGGGTGAGGACGCAAATGTTCAGAAATGCTTTGTTCTGCATGGCGAATCCACCTTATTAGAATGAGGTTTTCACGTAGAGCGAGACGAAATCGCGGTCGGCCAGCGACTGTCCGTAACTGAAATTGCCGTCCTCGCGCAGCCCGGCTTTCGGGGCGCCAAAGAAGTTCACGTAGTTCAGGCCGACATCCCAGCGTTGCAGGTAGGTGGCCTTGAGCCCGACACTCCAGTCGCCGGAATGGGTATTGCCGAAGCCCGATTTGTTGACCGCCGAAGAACGCCCATCGAGTACCACGCCCAGGCCGATCGGCACGGTCAGGTCGATCCCGTCGACGATCTGGAAGTACGCCGGCTCCACCAATACCCGCAGCGCCGTGGCATCGCGGGTGGTGTTGGAATCCAGCGCTGCGGCGTTCTTGGTGACGCTCAAGGTGCGGTTCCACGCCAGTTCGGCCAGTGCCGAGCCGCCATCCCAGAAAGCGGTTGGCGATAACAGGTAAATCGCCGACAGGTTGGCGTGAGCGGTTTTGCCCCGGGCAAACAGCACATCATCGCCGCCATCGGCCTCCATGCCAGGGGTCACCACCTGCAGATTGCTCACCAGCGGCGCATTCCAGCGTATGGAGGTTTCACCGGCAAAGTTAAACGGCCCATAAGCGGTGGAGAAGCTGACGCCGGCGGTCTTGATGTCTTCGGCGTAGACCTGACGATAGGAACTGAGGATCGGCAGCCCAGTGGCCGCCGCAGCCGCACCGTCGAGGTAGGCGTACAGGCCAGTCGGCGTTTTGTCGTGATACTGCGCGGCGTAGAAACCCAGCTCCAGCTCGGTGCCGGTCGGCTTGAAGCGGATCTGCATACCACCCTGCCCCGAATTTCTCGGTTTCAGATCGCCGGCGTTCACCGTGTCGTTGCCGAACACTTCGCGCAGTGAACCGCTGCCGTAACCGATGGCATCGACGTCGCTCAGGTAGCTGCCGGCGCCGGGCACATTGGAACGCTCCCACTCGAACTGGTAGTAAGCGCCCACCGACAACTGCGGGTTGATCTGCAACTGCCCGGAAATCTGATTGACCGGACGCAGGATCTCCTTGAACTGGGTCCCCGGCACGCTGAGCAACTTGACCACATCGGTCGGGCCCTGGGCATTGGCGATGCCGTTGCCACCGTAGAACAGGCTTTCGCCGTAGATCAGGCTGTGTCGGCCCAGACGCGCCACGCCCTGGGAGTCTTCACCGAGGTCACCGCGCAGGAACACGAAGGCGTCGAGAATTTCCGCGTCGCGACCGTGAAGCTTTCGGGTTTCGCTGAGGAAATGCGTTTGTTCGCTGCTGTCGGTGTCCTGGTTGTAGATATCGTCGTACCAGGCTGCGCCGCTCACGCGCAGCCCATAGTTTTGCCGGCTGAGGTCCATTTCGGAAAACAGGTCCAGACGGTTGGAGACCAGACCGCTGCTGAAGTTTTTATCGCCCTGACTCTGGATCGAGGGATACAGGCCGTTGGCGGTCGGTGCGTTGATCAATCGGCTGTCCTGCCCTTGCAGCCGCCAGGCCTGGCTGTACTTGATGGTGTTGTCCCAACGCAGTTTCCAGTCGGAATCCCCCAGGTCCATTTGCATGGCATCGGCCCTTTCGACTATCACTCCGGCGCCGCATAACGCCAGGAACAGGGTGCAATGCTTGAAACGAAAGCAACGTTTAACGTTGTCCATGGACGCTCCTCATTATTTTTATTTTTGGCATGGCTTTGCACGCATGGCGCCAGCCAACACGCTCGGGGCGCGGCTTGCGCCGCTGTCTAGGTATGCGTTTCAGATGTAGGTGGAAGCCAATCCGCCATCGACCGCCAGGTTGACGCCGTTGATCCAGCGCGACTCGTCGGCACACAGGAAAGCGATCACCGCCGCTACCTCATCGGCGTAAGCGGGGCGTTTCATGCGATGGGCATCGGCCTGGGTTCGGGCCTCGCCGAGCATGCTCACGAAGTCGCCGAGGATCGGTGTGAAAACCGGACCTGGCGCCACGCTGTTCATGCGCACCGAATGTTCGAGAAACCAGGGTTGGGCCTGCAGGTAATTCCAGACGATCAAGGCTTCCTTGAAATACTGGTAACAGGTCTGGTCCGGTACCGGGTGCTCGGCCAGCCAGGCTTGCCCGGCGGCGAAACCTTCGACGCGCGCCAGCGCCTTGTGCTGTTCCAGGCGTAACGGCCACTCGGCGCCGAGGATCGAGGCGATATTGACGATGCTGCCACCAGCGGTGATACGTGGCAGTAGCGCGCTGCTCAAATGGCGCAATCCCAGGTAGTTGACCCGCGCCAGCAGTTGCGGGTTTGCAGTGCCCGGCACCCCGGCGATATTGCACAGGCTGTCGATCCGTGCCGGTAGGTGCGTCAGCAACCGGTCGATGTTCTCGGCACTGCTCAGATCGCCCTGAACAAAACCGTCCAGGGTCATGTGCGGAGCCTTGAGGTCCACGCCAATCACCTGGGCGCCGTGGCCGCGCAGCAGGCTTGCCGTGGCGGCGCCGATTCCCGAGGAGACGCCGGTCACCAGCACAAGCTTGTTGTCGAGTTTCATGTTGAGTCCTCTTATTATTTTTGTGTACTCGGTGGGCTGACTCACCTCGTCGACCCCGGTAAAACCGGCCCGTCAGAACGGGTAACGCGGCGCCTTATCCTTGACCGTCACCCATTGCCATTGGGTGTATTCATCCCAGTCGGCCGGGCCGCCTACGCTGCCGGCATTGCCCGAGTTACCGCGCCCACCGAACGGGTTGATGCACTCGTCGGCAACCGTCTGGTCGTTGATGTGCAGCAGACCGCAATTGAGCTGCTCGCCCATCGCCATCGCGTGCCCGACCGAAGGCGAAATGATCCCTGCGGACAAGCCATACTCGGTGCGGTTGGCCAGGTCGATGGCCTCATCGTCGCTGGTAAAACTCACCACCGTGGCGACCGGGCCGAAGATCTCCTCGTCGAATGCGCGCATGCCCGGGCGCACACCGGAAAGCACCGTGGGTTGGTAGAAGAGCTGCTCATACTCGCCACCGGCTTGCAGTGTTGCCCCGGCCGCCACACTCTCCGTGACGATTTCATGCACTCGCAACAACTGGCGCTTGTTGATCAACGGCCCCAGCACCGCCTCGCCGCGAGCGGCATTGCCGACCGTGATTGCCCTTGCCTTTTCTGCCAGGCGGCGGACCAGTTCTTGTGCAATCGACTCATGGGCCAGGATGCGTCCGGTGGCCATGCAAATCTGCCCCTGATGCAGCCAGGCACCCCACGCGGCGTTGCTGGCCGCCAGTTCGAGATCGGCGTCTTCGAGCACGATCAACGAGTTCTTGCCGCCCAGCTCCAGGGCGACTTTTTTCAGATGACGCCCAGCCAGCTCCGCGACTTTGCGCCCCGCTGCGGTGGAGCCGGTGAACGCGATCATCCGCACATGCGGATCGCGGCACAGCGCTTCTCCGGCTGGCGCCGCACCCGGCAACACCTGCAGCAAGCCCTTGGGCAGACCGGCCGCCTCGAACAACCGGGCAATGATGAAACCGCCACTGACCGGGGTCTGCGGGTCGGGCTTGAGCACCACGGCGTTGCCCGCCGCCAGCGCCGGCGCCACCGAACGCAGCGAGAGCACCAGGGGGAAGTTGAATGGCGAGATCACCCCGACCACGCCATGGGGCAAGCGGCGTGCATAGGACAAGCGCCCCGCTTCGCTCGGCAGAACCAGACCATGGGGTTGCGACAGCAGCCCGGCCGCCTGATGCAGCAACACGATCGCCTCACGGACCTCATGTTCACCCTTGAACAGGCTGCCGCCGCTTTCCCGGGCGATGTACAACGCCAGTTCGGCAAAGTGTTGCTGGGCCAGTGCGGCGGCTTTGCGAAAAATCTCTGCGCGTTCCCGGGGGCCCAATGCGGCCCAGGCCGGTTGAACACGGGCAGCGCTCAGGCCAGCCAACGCCATGTCCGCTGCATCGGCCAAACCGGTGCTGGTCAACACCTCGCCGGTGGCCGGTTCGATGACGCTATGGCTGCCGCCCAACGGACGTATCCAGTCGCCATTGAAGATGCGCTCGCGCCAGGGCTCGTCCCGCAGAAAATCAAATGGTTCACTTACCGACATTTCGGTCTCCCGGCTCTTGTGTTTGTCGTTGCCTGACGCGGCCTTGCTAAAACGATGCAAGGCGTCTGCGTGGTGAAAGCGGTAGAGCAAGGGCTGTGCCGATTTCTTGCGTTGCGCCGCATTTCAGGTGGTGAAGGCTCTGGCCTGCGGGCTTTAGAGGGGCGTTTGCGAGTAAGGCAAGGTGCTTGGTGTACCGCTGGCAGCTCGTCACTTGTCCAAATGATAAAGTTATGTTTAATAACTGTTTTGCTAATTGATCATTTCGATCAGTCGACTCGCAAAGGGGCATAACAATGAACAATCCCCATTCGCTGCTTCCTCATCTCGCGGTGCAGGAGGAGCATTTCTCGCCCCGAGGAGACAGCACACAACTGGCCGAAGGCAACTCACCGACCCTGGCCGAGTTAGCCGAATGCCTGTTCTTTTCCCCCGTTGACGGACGCATCTGGCTCAACGACCAGCGCATGCTGCTCTTGCACAGTTCATCCTTCGGCGCGCTGCGGCGCGAGATTATCGAGCGCCAGGGACTGGAACAGACCCGCGGCCTGTTTACCCGTACCGGCTATCTCTCCGGCGCACGGGATGCGCGACTGATCCGCGAGCGCTGGCCAGACGCCGACGCCGCGGCGGTTTTCTCGGCCGGCACGCGTCTGCACACACTCGAAGGCATGACCAAGGTCGAACCCCTGCACTTCAAGTTCGACGCCGACTCAGGCTTCTATGAGGGTGAATTCCTCTGGCACCACTCCTGTGAGGCCGACGAACATATCGCCGCCTTCGGCATCGGTCAGGATCCGGTGTGCTGGACCGAACTGGGCTATGCCATCGGCTACGTCAGCGGGCTGTTCGGCCGCCTGGTGATCTTCCGCGAAACCGAATGCCGGGGCATGGGCCATGAGTGCTGCCGGGTGATCGGCAAGACCGCCGAGCAATGGGGCGATGTCGAACAGGATCTGAGTTATCTCACCGCCTCCCCCTCCAGCGTCGCCCCCAGTGAGCGCTCAACCCCGGCGTCCGCGCCTCTGGACGACGACAGCGAAAACCCCGGCGGGCCAACACCCATCGGCGCCAGCGCGGCCTTCAATGCCGCTACCCTCGCCTTGCAGCGCGTGGCGCCGACGCCCGCCACGGTGTTGTTCAGCGGCGAGTCCGGGGTCGGCAAAGAGTTGTTCGCCCGTCAGTTACATCAGTTCAGCCCACGTCATCAAGCACCTTTCGTGGCGCTCAACTGCGCCGCGATCCCGGATAATCTGATCGAGGCTGAACTGTTCGGTGTCGAGCGTGGCGCCTACACCGGCGCGACCCATTCGCGCCCCGGACGCTTCGAGCGCGCCCAGGGCGGCACCCTGTTTCTCGACGAAATCGCCAGCCTCAGCCTGCCGGGTCAGGGCAAGCTGCTGCGCGCATTGCAGGAGCGGGAGATCGAGCGCATCGGCGGTGGTCAGGCAATCAAGGTCGACGTCCGGGTGGTGGCGGCCACCAATGTCGACCTGCGCAAAGCCGTGGTGGCGGGAGAGTTTCGCGAAGACTTGTTCTACCGGCTGAATGTCTACCCCATCATGCTGCCGCCACTGCGCGAACGTCGCGACGACATTCCATTGCTGGTCAACGCGTTCCTGCGGCGCTTCTGTCAGGCCTATGCCCGCAAACCCGCCGGCCTGACCATGCGCGCACTCAAGGTGTTGTTGCGCTATGACTTTCCCGGCAACGTACGGGAATTGCAGAACCTGGTGGAGCGCGGCCTGATCGCCAGCGAAGACGGCCAGGCCATCGATCTGGTCCACCTGTTTCGCAACGAACCGATGCCGCAGGAAGCGTACTCTCTGGACGACAATGGCAGCCTCACCGCCACCGACCAGAGCCCCGCCGACACACAGCCTCGCCCAGCCTTGCTGGAAACCCTGGCTCGCCTGGAACACGGCTTCTCCATTGAAGGACTGGAGTCGCGCCTGATCGATGAAGCGCTGCAAAAAAGCGAAGGCAATCTGGCCGCTGCCGCGCGACTGTTGGGGTTGAGTCGTGCGCAGTTTGCCTATCGACTGAAAAAATACCGACAGGCACCGGCTTGATTCGCACTAAAGAAATTATCGCTTTAAAAGTTTTACTCGATTAAGTATTTTGCATGAATGATTGGGCGACAGGCGCCCCCTTTATTCATAGCGACAAGGATCTCCCGTGAGCGGACTGCGTGAACGCCAGAAAGTCGAACGACGCCAAGCCATCAGCAAGGCGGCGATCGAACTGTTCGAGCGTCAAGGTTTCCAGAACACCACCATCGAACAGATCGCCAGCCAGGCTGGGGTATCGGCGCCCACCGTGTTCAAGTACTTCGGCAACAAACAGGAAATCATCCTGGAAATCCTCCACGAGGCCGACCAGCGCGCCCTCAAGGACACCCGCAGTCAGATTCCTGAAATAGAAGATCCGGTCGAGGCCCTGTGCTACCTGGAACGTCTGCTGACCGGTTACGCCCTGGAAGTCATGCACCCCAGCCTCTGGCGTGAACTGCTGCCGTTGATTCTGTTTGGTGGTGATAACGGACTGCCCGAAGGTTATCGGGCCATGAACGATGCGCTCAGGGCCGAAATCAGCGGGTTGCTCAGAGAACTGCAGCAGGCCGGCAAACTGCGCGCCGACCTCAACGTCGACCTGGCCGCCTTCCTGTTGAACGACTACTCACACCTGCTGTTGTTCAGACTGGTCAACCAGGAACAGCCGGATATCGAGTCACACTCCGCCCAGGTAAGGCGTATCACTGAACTGCTCTTTTACGGAATGCGGGCCTGAGAACGCCAGTCTCCAGACTGGCTTGCTGCCATAGCCGAGGCGCGTCGTTGCTGGCGAGCCCGGCGTCACGACGCCGGGCCACGATGATCAGCGATTGGTCTTGATGCTGGTCCAGGTGCGGGTGCGGATCCGCTCCACGGCTGCCGGCATGGGCTGCAAAGCGAACAGGGTTTTGCGCGCTTCGTCCGGCACATACATGTTGGGGTTATTACGGATGTCGGCGTTCACCAGCGCGGTGGCGTCCTTGTTTGAATTGGGGTAACCGATCTTGTTGCTGATCCGGGCAATGACGTCAGGGCGCAGGATGTAGTTGATGAACTCATAGGCCTCTTTGGTATGGGGAGCGTTGGCCGGCACCATCATCACGTCCGACCACATCGGCGCACCTTCCTTGGGTAACGCCATCTCCACCTTGACGCCCTTGCCGGCAGCATCGGCCAGTTGCTTGGCCAGCGCCACGCCACCCGACCAGCCGACGGCTACGCAAATGTCACCGTTGGCCAGGTCCATGCCGTAGCGTGAGGAGTTGAAGTAGGTGATGTGCGGGCGAATCTTCATCATCGCCGCCTGGGCCTGCGGGTAGTCCTCGCGCTTCTGGCTGTTGGGGTCGAGGCCCTTGTAGTGCAAGGCGATGGGCACGATTTCGTTGGCCGCGTCGAGGAAACCGACACCGCAACTGGCGAGTTTGGCGAGATTCTCTTCCTTGAAGATCATGTCCCAGGTGTTCATCTGCACATTGGCGCCCAGGACTTGCTGAACCTTGTCGACGTTGTAGCCGATCAACGTGGTGCCCCACAGATACGGTGCCGCGTAGCGGTTGCCCGTGTCACCCGCTGCTTCCAGGGTTTTCATGAACTCCGGGTCCAGGTGCTGCCAGTTCGGCAGCTGGCTGCGGTCCAGTGGCTGGACGGCACCGGCAGCGATCAAGTGACTCAGGTTGGCGCTGCCCGGGTACACCACGTCATACCCGGAATTGCCGGTCAGCAGTTTGGACTCCAGGGTTTCGACACTGTCAAAAACGTCGTAGACCGGACGGATACCCGTTTCCTCCTGGAAGCTCTTGAGCACCTCAGGTGGCAGGTATTCGATCCAGTTGTAGATCCGCACCGTGCGCTCTTCAGCCAGGCACAAACCGCTGGCCAGCAACGAAACCACAGCACCCAGCAAGGTGTTACGCAAAAACGTGTTCATGGTGAAGCACTCCTGCGCGGCCGCGAAGGCTCGCGGCACTTAATAGCGGTAGGTGAAGTACAGTTCCAGCGCGCTGAATTTCTGGTCATCGCCGAACACCTGCTTGGCGGCGGCCAGCGGCTTGACCCAGTTATAGGAGAGCGACGTATAGAACGACGGCGTCGGGGTCCAGTCGAGGAAAACCACACTCTCATCCGCAAATCGCCGATCACTGACCGGCGCACCCATGTAGTTTTTCTCGTCCAGCCAGAACTGATAGTGGATCGCGCCGAGGGTCAGCGTCTGATTGAGGTGGGTCTTGAGCGAGAACTGTTGAACGTTCTCGTTGCTGTTGAACAGCAGGTAGTTGCCGACGACATCCCCCACCAGCCAGGTGCTCCAGTCGACGAAGCCCTTGCTCAATGACTCCCAGGCTTTTTGCCGGTTGTCGGCGAGGTTGTCGTCGCCGGAAAAACTGGCGTAGCGATAGCCGATCACCGGGGTCAGCGGCAACGTGTTAAAGGCGTAATCCGCCTGGCCGTACCAGGCGTTGGCATCGTAATCCACGCCCTCACCACTGACCCGCTCCACGGCGAATTCGGCATTCAGGGTCAGGTCCGGCACGCCCGGTACTTTGGCCTTCAACGCACGCACGTTGTACACCTGCATCCCGTCCCGGTGTCGAGGGAAAGTGCTGCCCTTGGGCCCCAGCGCGTCGACCTTCATCGCCATGGCCCCCAGCGTCACCTGATCGTCGAGGTTGTAATCCAGGTTAGCGCCGGTCATGCGGAAGTCACCCAGATCGTCGTCGACTCGCAAGGTGAAGGCCTGGGTCTTCAACGCGCCATGATCCCAGGCCAGGACGGCCGAATCCTTGAAGGCGGTTCTGGGGCCGAGCCAGTAGGCGCCGTCATTGAGTTGGTCGAGGTTACCGTCCATGACAATGAAGCCGGTACCGATCATGTAATTCTGACGGCCGGCAGTGAGCGTCCACTCCCCAGCCCGGAAACCGCCGTAGAGTTCTTCGGTGGCCACGTCACCATCAGAGCTGCGAGTGAAGCCGCCGGCATCGCCATCGCCGAAGGTGGTCGCTGCCACCAGCGAGCCACCGGCCAGCAGGCTGAAGTCTGGCTGCAGGGCGTATTCCAGCTTGACGCCGGGCTTGACGTAGAACTCCTGCCAGTCGATTTTCGTGCCGCCATTCTTACCGCTGCGCGCATCGACGCGGCCGCTGCCGAAGTTGACGTTACGGGTGGAAAGAGTCGCCCCACCGGCGGTGAGGTTGACCTCACCCTTGAGGTTGCCGTCCTCGAAGGTGTAGCCCGCCAGCGCGACTTGGGTGGTCAGGGGTAAACCGACCGCCAAGAGCGCTCGAGAGAAACGCGTCATGAAAACCATATGAAGCTCCTGTGTGATTATTGTTGTTACAGGGCAGTGAATGGCGGCGCAAAGCGCCGCCAACACCTGGCCGAGCCAGGCGAATAGGACGCAAATTTCTTGTCGTTATGGGGCGTTTCAGTGAGTCAGGTGCGCGGCGATGGCACGCAGCATGCGCACGCTGTCAGCATCGAATGGGCCGACAGCCTCGGTCAGCGATGACTGCTTGACGATCACCACGCCGGACGGCTTGTCGACAAACAGGTATTGACCGTGGATACCACCGGCCATGGTCGCCTGGCTGTGGTCGTTGAAGACGTACCACTGGCTGCGGTAGGAAGCGCCGGGGGTCCATTTGGAGAACTCGGAGTTCTTGGCGTAGATCACCGGATCGGACCCGACGCAAATGCGTGCAACCGTCTCGGTCGACAGCAACTGCTGCCCCTTATGGCGGCCGTCGTTGGCCAGCAGCCGACCGAACCGCGCCATGTCTCGCAAGGTAGCGTTGAAACCGGCACCGGCGACGCTGCGGCCCCAAGGGTCGGCCATGAAGTAGCCGTCGCGCTCACATCCCAACTGGCTCCAGATGTCTTGTAGCAACTGATTGCAAGCCTTGCCCGAGGCACGCTCCATGACCCAGGCCAGGGCTTCGGTGGTGGCGGTCACGTAATGGAAAAAGCCGCCGTGGTTGCCGCGTTTTTTCAGCGACGGCAAGTACTGATACAGCGACTCGAACTGAGCGTACTGCGCAGGTGCCGGCTGGAAACCGCAGGCGTAGCCGTACTGCGAACTTTCGGAGTAGGGATCGTCATAGACCTCGCTGTAGTCGATGCCCACAGCCATGTCGAACAGCTGGCGCACCGTGGCATCGCCAAATGCGCTGCCCAACAGTTCAGGCACGTAATACGCCGCCGGCAATTGCGGATTGAGGAAGCCATCGCAGACCAGTTGCTCCCCCAGGGTGCCGATCAGCGACTTGGTCACCGAGAACATGACGTGCCGGTCCCGGGGACGCTGGCCGTTGAAGTAACGCTCGAACAGCACGGTGTCGCCCTGCATCACCAAAAAGGCGTCGGTCTGACTGGCTACCAGGTGATCGATGACGCTGACGCTCAGACCACATTCACTGTCGAAGTGCAGTTCATCCAGCGCTTGCGGTGCTTCCTTCAGGACACTGACCGGTCCGCCACCCGCCTCCACATCAATGGAGGGACGCAGGCGCGCCAGATTGCGGAACCCCCACTGATTGAACGGTGGACGCATCCAGTTGTTCCACGTAACGCGGCGTTCCGGTTCGGCCGGAAAACCCTGCATCAGCAAAGGCGTCATGCGCCCGTCGAGCGACGATTCACTCGTCTCGATGTAAAGACTGGCCAGCAACGGCACGGTGTTCTGATTCATCGGGTTGCCCCTGAAAAATGACTCTGCGTGGAAGCAGATGCAGGGAAATAATTACCCGGTATTATTTTTTAGTCAATAAAACATTTTTACTGATTAAAACATTCTGATCACTGTGCTTTGATGAGGCAAACACGGCAACCAGGTCGATTTACTCGTCGAAAAGGCTAAGGGGTTGGTGATTGAGCGCAAGCAGTGCTCGCGACTTACTGGTGGTCGGTAGCGGTGATTTGTAGGGCCCGACTTGCGACTAAACGCCCTCGCAGAGTGCTGATACCAAGCGTAGGATCGATACGACGACTGCTAATCACGCGTGGTTGGAAGGTGACTTCCAACCCATCTGCATTCACGCGCAAACGCAAGACATATACCGCCGCACTGTAAGGCCGCGCGACCCTTCGCAGTACAAGGGCCGTGTTCTCACAACAACCAAAGCGAGGTGAAAACATGTCTGGTAATCGTGGTGTCGTGTATCTCGGCGCAGGAAAGGTCGAAGTGCAGACCATCCCCTATCCGAAAATGGAAGACCCGCGCGGCAAACGCATTGACCATGGCGTGATCCTGCGCGTGGTCTCGACCAATATCTGCGGCTCCGACCAGCATATGGTGCGTGGCCGAACCACGGCCCAGGTCGGGCTGGTGCTGGGTCATGAAATTACTGGTGAGGTGATCGAGAAGGGCCGTGATGTAGAAAACGTGCAGATCGGTGACCTGGTCTCGGTGCCGTTCAACGTCGCCTGCGGCCGTTGTCGCAGTTGCAAGGAACAGCACACCGGCGTCTGCTTGACAGTCAACCCGGCGCGCCCCGGCGGTGCCTATGGCTATGTGGACATGGGCGACTGGGTCGGCGGCCAGGCCGAATACGTGCTGGTGCCGTATGCCGACTTCAACCTGCTGAAGCTGCCCGACCGCGACAAGGCAATGGAGAAAATCCGCGACCTGACCTGCCTCTCCGATATCCTGCCGACCGGCTACCATGGCGCGGTGACCGCCGGTGTCGGCCCTGGCAGCACGGTGTATATCGCCGGAGCCGGTCCGGTCGGACTGGCTGCCGCCGCCTCCGCACGTCTGCTAGGTGCGGCGGTGGTGATAGTCGGCGATGTCAATCCGCTGCGTCTGGCGCATGCCAAGGCCCAGGGCTTCGAGATCGCCGACCTGACCCTGGACACTCCGCTGCACGAGCAAATCGCCAATCTGCTCGGTGAGCCGGAAGTCGATTGTGCGGTCGACGCGGTCGGCTTCGAAGCCCGTGGCCACGGCCATGACGGCGCGCAGCACGAGGCCCCGGCCGATGTGCTCAACGCGCTGATGGGTGTGGTGCGGGTCGCCGGCAATATCGGTATCCCCGGTCTGTATGTCACCGAAGACCCGGGCGCGGTCAACAAAGCCGCCAAGCATGGCAGCCTGAACATCCGTTTCGGCCTCGGCTGGGCCAAGTCCCACAGCTTCCACACCGGCCAGACCCCGACGATGAAGTACAACCGTCAGTTGATGCAGGCGATCATGTGGGACCGGATCAACATTGCCGAGGTCGTCGGCGTGCAGGTGATCAGCCTGGACGACGCGCCGCGTGGTTACCACGAGTTCGATGCCGGGGCGCCGAAGAAATTCGTCATGGATCCGCACAAGCTGTTTACCGCGGCCTAAGGAGTAGGTTGGGAAAAGGGCAGCTTTGAGCTGCCCTTTTTTATGGCTGTTGTCCCGTCCTGAATAAGGGCAGGAATCACATCGCCGCAGCCGCTTTTTCAATCAGTCGGGCTACCGGCTCCGGATGTGAAACCATCACGACATGGGAAGCCCCTTTAACGACTTTCACCGCCTTGGCCTCAGCCCGCTTGGCCATGAATTCCATGGCCTGCGGTGGAATGTTCTTGTCCTTGTCGCCATAGATGTACCAGGACGGAATATGCTTCCAGGCTGGTGTACCTGCCTGCTCGTTCAGCGCCGCTTCGGTGACCGGGCGCTGAGTCGCCGCCATCAATGCCGCCTGCGCGGCAGGGACGTCAGCGGCGAACTGGTCGTGGAACTTATCCTGCCGGATGTACAAATCCTTGCCGCCATCAGCCAGCGCGACCGGCGCCGCCAGGGCTGGGCCGAGGGTACTCCCCGGGAATTTGCCGGCTAGCCCGGCGACGGTTTCACCCGCCTCGGGTGCGAAGGCGGCGACGTAAACAAGTGCCTTTACATTGGCACGGTCGTTGGCCGCTTCGCTGATGACGTTGCCGCCGTAGGAATGGCCGACCAGAACAACAGGCGACTTGATGCCTGCCAGCAATGCGGAAACAGCAGCGCCATCGCTCTTCACACTGCGCAATGGATTGGCCGCGGCCACAACGGGGTAACCATCTTTTTCGAGGATCTTCACCACGCCATTCCAGCTCGAAGCATCGGCAAAGGCACCGTGCACGAGAACGACTGTAGGTTTTTCAGTTTGCGCCGACGCGTTGGCACCGATGATCAGGCTGGCGGTGCAGGCCAGAGCGGCCATGACTTTTTTCATTGGGAACTCCTTGGGGGGTTGGACTATTGAGCCAATCGCGTGAAGACAAAATCGCGGTTCTGTACTCGCGCCTGGTAATGCTGCCGAGCGTGGCCGTCAGCCGGAGTGTTGGCGGCCTGCCCTGCACAACCTATCAACTGCCTTGGCCGCAATCTTGAGCAATCGTGCTGTCATTCAGAGACTGGATCTTGCCGAGCGAGTCGAGGTAAGTCATACGAGTCTCCACGACGCCACAGCCCGAGGACGATGCTTCGTTGATCGACAGCACTTTGGCGATGTCCAGGTGATCGCCATACATGTAGCTGTGAGATTTGACGCTGTCTTGGGCGTTGGCCGCTAAGGCGCCAAGACTGAGCACGGCAAACAATGAAGCGGTGCTGAGGTTCTTCCAGCTCATGACGACATCTCCAGACGTTGAGTGATCCTGTGAGACGGCATGTGCTGTCTCGATGGGGTTCATTTGACGCCGATCAGGTATCCCGGATGTGTCAAAAACGGCCCACAAAGAAACAGTCCGTCTCGGCATACAACCTGGATACACAGAGATACACTTGTGTCAGGAAGGCTCGGTTCACGGAGAAAAAGCGTGGGATACGGTGGTTCGAAAGTGTTCCTGGCGCCATGCCGCCGGTGCGGTGTCGCTGAGGACGTCGGTCCAATAGGCATGATGAATCGGATCGCACCGTTTCCTGAATGTCTCTAGACGTTCTTTCATTTCAGCCGCTCAGGTTCTATGGGTTACTGGAACTCAACGGCCGCTACGTTAGAGACAGAAGTTACAAAGACCCAGCTGCGCCATCCCACAGTCGTGCGCGCACGAGCTTCTTGTTAAAGGCACGCGCGACATGCGCAGATAGTTCTTGGCCCCTCGACACTGAGAAATTAATAAAAGATTAATATCCGCACAGAAGTTGACACCCCCGGGGCACACTGGTAATTTCGCCGAACTGCCGATCATACCCTTGCAGTGCTTAGCCAAGACTGGGATGTCTAAAATGTACTATCACCTTTCTGCTATCAGCTCTTCCCACAGCTACCTCAACAGCTGTTCCCGGGCCATTCTGGCCATCTTCAAAAGCAATATCTGGCGTCGCTAATCAAGCGAAGACCGGAGCCTGTCTGCTGCCCTGCCAGCAACGTCCTGATCATTCTCCAATGAAATCGAAGGCGCTCGCGCCTTGTGCCCTGCACATCGCTTGGCTGCAACCCGTTGCAAGCCTTGTATTGCGCGCGGCATGAAAAGCGTCCGCCCCGAACATTCAGGACATCCGACAATACCTATTTAAAGTGCCTGCGCACTTTGTATTTCCGTGGCGCTTTCTTAATGAAGCGCCTGAATCGTTGCACCTTGAAAATGGTATTAACCGTGAATAAAAATTTAATTAACGTGAATGTTCTTCGCCACGAGAAACGTCGATCTATGGATGCACTTGGCATATATGCAAATGCACTGGCGCAACTGGGTCGTAAGTCTGTCTTCATTCTTGAATCACTTTCCGGTCCACGCCGTGATCGCCGGGCGACGATCATCGGGCTCGATCCCCTTTTCGAAGTTCTTATCGATCAGGGCCAGGCACAACTGCGAGGCTGTCCTGCGCTTTGCGAACATTTGTCCGCCAGCCTGCGACAAGTGGGCGTGCAGATAGATCACGAGCACAAGATCCATCTACCGGACAGCGAGGCCGCGTGGAACCTGCTCCGGGCTGTCCAGGTTACGTTCCAGCCTGCATCCAATGCCCCTTCCAGCCTGGCATTCTTCGGCTATTTCTCCTATGACTGTGTTCGCCTGATTGAGCAGCTTCCCGATCTGGCCGAACAGACCTACAGCTACCCGCTCATCGCCCTGTCGGTCTATCAGACACTGGTTTATTTCCACAGCAATGGCATTGTCGAAACCCTGATCAACAACCACTCCCTGTGGGCGCCCCGTACTTTGGAGGATTACCCTTTCCTGGCAAGCCCCTCAGCCTGCGAGGCGGTGGAACTGCCACCGTATCCAGAGACATTCGAGGAAGTCCTCACGGTCACCCCGGAGCAATTCTTCGAACGTGTCGAAGTAGCGATGGAGCACATCCGAGCCGGCGACGTCTACCAGATCCAGCTCGGCCATGAGATTCGGATCCGCTCGCAGGTTTCTCCGTTCGATGTGTACCAGAACCTGCGCCTTCGCAACCCCTCTCCTTACATGTACCTGGCCCATGTGGGCGGTATCGACCTGATCGGCGCCAGTCCTGAGCTGTTTGTCAGGATCAAGGACGATTTGATAGAGATGCGTCCGATCGCCGGTACCGTCGGCAAGAAACCTGGCGTCGATCCGACTCAACTGGTCCTGGAGTTGACACGCTCAGAGAAGGAACGCGCCGAGCACCTGATGCTCATCGATCTGTGTCGCAATGATATCGGTCGCGTGTGCCAGGCCGGCTCGCTGGAGGTCGACGAGTTCATGTTGGTGGAGGAGTACTCGCACCTCTATCACATGGTGTCGAACGTTCGCGGTCTGCTCCGTCCGGGCCTGGATGCCTACGACGTGATCAAGGCCTCGTTCCCCGCTGGAACCATGTCCGGCGCTCCCAAGATAAGAGCGATGGAGCTGATCGAGGGGATGGAAAGCAACCGCCGGGGCATCTACGCCGGAGCCCTGGGCCTGGTGGGTTTTGATGGCAGCGTCAATACCGCATTGTGCATTCGCTCGACGGTCTTCGACGAAGGTACCTACCACTTGCGTGCATCCGCCGGGGTAGTCGCCGACTCGGTTCCCGAAATGGAGTGGAAAGAGACGTTATACAAGATGGGTTCTGTATACCGGGCGGTGACCGGCAAGGAGATCGCACTGTGAAAGTATTGCTGATCGATGCCTACGATAGCTTCGTCTTTATCATCAGCCAGTACCTGGAACACGTGCGCCAGTGATCCGCCAGGAGGGGCACACTCCCCTTCTTTCCCACGCTCCGGCTGTTTCATTCACCTATTGCCTCGCGTCACCAGAGCATGTTGACGCTCGCCCGCAGCGGCTCCACGCTGAATGTGACCGAACTCAATGCCAAGGAACTCAAGATGCGCTGGCTCGCCGAAACTAACAAAACCGCAGCGGTGGTCAGGGCAGCCGTCCTGGGCATCATCAGTTGACCCAACTCATACCTCACAAGGAGCATCACCGTGTTTCCAATGGATATCTGGCTCACCTACACCACAGCCTGCTTACTGCTGGTCCTGTCTCCAGGCCCTGACAATCTTCTGGCGATAGGGCGCGGACTAAGCCAGGGTCGCCTGGCAGCCATCGTGTCAGGCCTATCGTCTGGCATGGGCATCCTGTTTCACGTCACCACCGCTTCGCTGGGGCTGACGCTATTGATCCAGACCTCGACAGTCGCCTTCTGGGTCGTCAAGTTGGTGGGGGCCGCCTACCTGCTCTGGCTCGGGGTCAAGGTGCTGCGCTCCAGAAGCCTGGTGACCTTCGCTCCCGCCGCGCGGCAGCCACTGCGCAGCATTTTACTCACTGGCTTCCTTTCGGCGGCGCTCAATCCCAAGCCAGGGTTGTTCGTACTGGCGTTCATCCCTCAATTCATCAATCCCACGCTCGGCTCGGTCACTCTACAGATGCTGGTCTATGGGTTCTGGTTCGCCCTGCTGACGGCCGTGGGGTTCTCGCTGATGGGCGTCTTCGCCACGCGCCTGTCGCAATACATTTGTCAACGCCCGCGCCTTGCTAACGGACTCAACCTCGGCGCGGGATTGACCTTCATCGTGTCAGGACTTTCCATCGCTGCTCTTAGCCAGAAATAACTGCCCCAGGCTTCATCGATGCAACAGGAAAAAGCCGCGGCCCGCCTTCAGCGGTCGCGGCTTTTCTTTTGCCCAGGAATATTAAAACCGTTTTGGCGAGGCACCTTCAACGACGCTCAGATTCCGAAGCTGAATCCGTGGCTTTATCCGGGCGATTGCGCACCGAACGCATCGGTGCACATCCCTCCAACCCGCTGCGCCCCGGCCCTGGCGATAGAACAGCAGACGTCCTCGCTATCAGCTTCGTGCTCAGGTGCGCAACTGGAATACAATTTCGCACCTGAAAACTATTGGAGGTTGATTGACACTCCAAAGAGACCTGACGAAACGCAGGATCAATGCAACAACGAGCGGCGCCTCGCGTAGGCGAAGTAGATCACCAGGCCAATTGCCAACCACGCCGCAAATGCCAGCCAGGTCGCCTGCTTGAGGAAGGTCATCAAGGTTACGCAGAACGCGATGGCGAGCAACGGAACAACGGGCACGCCCGGGCATCTGAATGCGCGAGGGAGATCGGGTCGGGTCTTGCGCAATACGATCACTGCCACCGAGATCAGACTGAATGCGGCCAACGTACCGATGTTGATCAGCTCGGCGAGGACGTTCAGCGGAATCAGTGCCGAGATCAGCCCGAAGACTATTCCGACCATCCAGGTGGCGAAAAATGGTGTGCCGAATCGTGGATGAACCCTGGAAAGGCGCTGGGGAAGCAGCCCGTCGCGCGACATCGCGTAGATGATCCTGGTTTGACCGTAAGCCATAACCAGAATGACAGTCGTCATGCCAACGATTGCGCCTAAATCAACGAACCCGGCAACCCAGTTTTCACCGGCATGTTGCAACGCCAATGAGACCGGATGATCAACGCCAAGGAATTGGGCATAGGGCACGATGCCGGTCATGATCATTGAAACGGCAACGTACAACACTGCACAAACGGCCAAGGAACCGATAATACCGATGGGGAGGTCACGCGCCGGTTTTTTCACTTCTTCGGCGGCAGAGGAAACCGCATCGAAACCAATAAAAGCAAAAAAAACCAAGGCCGAAGCACTCAAGATGCCATGGCCACCAAAGGGAGCGAAAGGTTGCCAGTTAGCCGGCTGAACATGCCGCACACCAACGGCGATGAAGAGCAGCACCACGGCGATCTTGATAATCACCATCACGTTGTTTACGCGCGCGGATTCCTTGATGCCCATGGAAAGCATCCAGGTAACTGCCAGCATAATCACCAGCGCGGGTAGATTGAACCAGGTTTCCACACTGGGCAAAGAGCCTGGAGCCGCCGTAAGCACAACCGGAAGATTCAGCCCAAACCCGCTCAGCAGGGACTGGAAGTAACCCGACCACCCAACAGACACAGCCGAACTGGCCAGTCCGTATTCGAGCATCAGATCCCAGCCGATCATCCAGGCCACCAACTCTCCCAGCGTCGCGTAGCTGTAGGTGTAAATCGAGCCTGCTACCGGTACAGATGAGGCGAACTCGGCATAACAGAGCGCTGCAAACCCACAGGCCAACGCCGCTATCAGGAATGAAACCATGAGGGCCGGTCCCGCAGTCAATGCGCCGGTTCCGGTCAATACAAAGATGCCCGTCCCCACGATTGCACCGATACCAATCAGGACCAGATCCATCGGCCCCAGCACTTTTTTCAACCCGGCAGGAGCTCGGGCAGCAGCAATCATTGCGTCCAGGTCTTTTGTTCTGAAAATGCTCAATATTGCCTCCGTTGTTACTTATTTTTATTGTCAGAGCCAGTGGCCTGGGTGTCGGAAACGACAAGAAATTGTATTTCAGTGCCTCGAAAATTAGCTTTCGAAACGGGTCTGTATTTGATTTTTTTTCAGTCGTTAATTATCCAAAACGTGCTCTTTATGTAATTTTCTTTCTAATATTTGCCGCTTCTAGAAATGGATGCTTGATCAAGGACCTGCGGGATGGGGCCAATCGCCCTACCGCGTACTCATTGTTAAACGGAGAGAACACATGGCGGAAATGGATAAGGTTGATCGTTCAATTCTGGAAATTCTGCAAATGAATGGTCGCCTGACGAACGCCGAGATCGCCGTTCGTGTTTGCCTGTCAGCGCCAGCCTGCTGGAAGCGCCTGAAGCGCCTGGAAGAGGAGGTGATTGTCGGGTATCACGCGCACTTGAACCCAAAGACCGTGGGGCTGGGACTTTTTGCTTTCATCAGCGTCACCCTCGATAGTCACTCCGAGGACGCCATGGAGCATTTCGAAGCAGGCGTTCTGGCGCTGCCCCACATCATTGCCTGTCACAAAGTGTCGGGGAAATACGACTACCTCTTGCAAGTCGTCGTCAAAGACATGGAGGCATTCCATGAACTCGCCATGCATCGCATACGTACGCTCGGCAATATCAAGGAAATGTACACCGGGTTTTCGCTCAAGGAGATCAAGCACTGCAATACCTTGCCACTGTAAGTGCCTGGACTTGCCCCTTATTCAGAGCGAGTCAAGCAGCCCCGCCCCTCAATCGGTGTTCGCCAGTCCGCTTACGGCTGGTAGTGGTTTCGAGTGGAGCCTGCTGGAACCTTTTCAGCCATCCAGGTACTGCTTCAGCATCGCCCAGGCTTCGTCGGTGATACGGCAGTTCTTGTCGGCCTGAAGCAGGATCACGCCCTCGTCGCACAGGCGTTTAAGCACTTCGCGCACACGGCTGATGGGTGCGTGGTCACGATCGCTGATCGGCGTACCGTTCTTCATATCTCTGATTCTCGGCGGGAAGAAAAACTCACGGTGAAGCTGCTGCTGGAGAACCTCGGTGCCCGCTACGGCCAGCGCGAGATCATTCGTGGTGTCTCGACGGCGACGTTCTTCTGCGCTCAGGTGGTCGCCGTGGTCGGGCCCAACGCGGCCGGCAAATCGACGCTATTCAAGCGCATGGCCGGCCTGATCGACGGCCCCGGACAGGTGATCTTGCAAGAGTCGAAAAGAGGCCCGTCGGGCATCAGTTACATGCCCCAGGGGCTGAATGCCAGCGCCCGGTTGACGGTGTACGAGTCGGTGCTGCTGGCGCGCAAGCAACTGACGCCGGGCTGGGTCGTTCACGATGATGAATTGAAACTGGTCGATGAGATTCTCGCGGCGCTGGGCATCACCGGATTGTCCTTTCGCAACCTCGGTGAACTCAGCGGCGGTCAGCAACAGTTGGTGTCCATCGCGCAAACCCTGGTGGGCGAACCGGAAATACTGCTGATGGACGAACCGACCAGTGCCCTCGATATGCATCGGCAGGTTCAGGTGCTGAACTTCATGCGCCGCCTGGCCCGAAAACGCGACGTCATTGTGTTCATCGCCATCCACGACCTGAATCAGGCACTGCGTTTCGCCGATCAGGTCCTGGTGATTGCCGACGGCACCACGCAAGGCAGCGGCCCGAGTCACGAGGTGAGTCTGGGCGAACCCAACGTTCAATCGCAGGCAGGCGGCGAACAATGACATTGCGACGGGCCATCGCTCGAACCCCGACCGCGAGAGTGATTGTAAGCGGTTCCGAGCATTCAGAGCGCGCAGTGCGGCTTTGCCCACCCCCCATTTGCCTCGGGAGCAGCGCTCCATATTTTCGATAGAATTCCACGATCGAACGATCTCCTCTGTAATACCTTCGGTAGCCAGCCAGGTGAACCGTAGCCGTGACGCTTATCAGTGTAACGGCGACGAGTTCACCAGCAGCATGATCGCTCTGATCGATCTGCCAACCAATGACGACAGGGTATGTCGTTCGACATGTTCAGAATCGCCCCTATCTCCACAGGCAACGGACTAACCGCCGCGCCTGCATCACCCATGACTGACTCAACTACGCTTTAAGTCAGGGTTGCAGGCTGTCATACCCGCAACCGGGAGGTCCCGTGAACAGTCATTTGTGGTGCCGCCTGCTCTTGCTAATAATACTGATCGGGTTACCGATGGGTTCGACGACGGCAGCAGGCAGTGTCGTGGTACTGACCGTCAACGATGCTATCGGTCCAGCCAGTGCCGACTACGTGTCGCGCGGCCTGGCGCGTGCGGTGACCGAGGGCGCGCAGTTGGTGATCATCAGCCTCGACACCCCCGGCGGGCTGGACACCTCAATGCGTTTGATTGTAAAGGCGATTCTGGCCAGCCCCTTGCCAGTGGCCAGTTTCGTCGCCCCTAGTGGCGCACGTGCGGCCAGCGCCGGCACCTATATTTTGTATGCCAGCCACATTGCCGCGATGACCCCGGGCACCAACCTGGGCGCCGCTACACCGGTGCAGATCGGCGGCCTGCCCGGGACCGCGCCCGAACCGTCGGGCCCACCCACCACCGACCAGAATTCTCCGAGAGAGTTGCAGGACACCTTGACTCGAAAACAGATCAACGATGCGGCGGCTTACATCCGTGGCCTTGCGCAACTACGCGGACGCAATGCCGACTGGGCCGAACAAGCGGTACGTGAATCGCTCAGCCTGTCGGCCCACGAAGCGCTCAAACTCAAGGTGGTCGATTATGTGGCCAATGACGTGGCAGACCTGCTCAAGCAATTGAACGGCAAGAGCCTAAATGTCTCCGGTCAAACGTTGAGACTGAGCACCGCCGGGGTTGCGCTCATCGACCATGCGCCTGATTGGCGCACACAACTGCTGGCGGTGATCACCAACCCCAGCGTGGCGTTGCTGCTGATCATGTTCGGGGTCTATGGCTTGATATTCGAGTTCATGAACCCTGGGGCGGGCGTTGGTGGGGTGCTAGGCGGCATCTGCCTGTTGCTGGGGCTGTATGCCCTGCAACTGTTGCCCGTGAATTACGCCGGGGTCGGACTGATTCTGCTAGGGATCGCCTTCATGATCGCCGAGGCGTTTCTACCGAGTTTCGGTGTAATCGGCTTCGGAGGGGTGGTTGCTTTTGTAGTTGGCGCAGTGATTTTGATGGACACCGATGTACCGGGCTTCGGCATTCCGTTGACGCTGATCATCGGCATGGCACTAATTAGCGCCCTGTTGCTTATGACTCTGGTCGGCATGGCGCTCAAGGCCAGACGCCGTGCCTTGGTCAGCGGCGATGCGGGCTTAGTCGGCAGCCTGGCCACGGTGACGGGGCTGCTGCCAGGTCTGCCTATGAGCGGCTGGGTGCAACTGCAGGGCGAAAAATGGCAAGTTCAGAGCCGCTCGCCCCTGCACCTGGGCCAACAGGTCCGGGTGGTGGCGCGCACGGGCGTGATGCTGGACGTCATTGCGCTGGATGAAACGTCACCGCGAGGAAGTTGATCCATGTTCGTCGAATTGGTTTTTGGCCAACTGCTACGACGGGCTTTGGGTGAAAGCGGGCACTTCCTGACAGACCGCTACCGCCAAAAGTGGTCATTGGATTTTGCTACCAGACGGCACCAACCCAGCGGCAAGTGCCTCCAGCAATGCACTGACCTTGGGAAGCGCTTGTCGACTTTTGACCCAAACCAGATTGATCGCCAGGCCATCGGTTGCCAAGTGGGGAAGCACTTCAACCAATGTCCCCTCTTCAAGCTGACGCTTGACCAACCACGAAGGTAACTGCGCGATCCCGCATCCCGCTGATACAGCGATCACCAGACCTTCGCCATCTCCCACGACGAACCTTGCGGCTATCGCCCTGCGTTCAATTTCGCCTGCCTGCGTTCCTGCAAAACTCCAAGGGCTAATCGTTCCATCCGCCCAGCCGTATGCGATGCACTGATGTTGCTCCAGATCGTGATCGGTCACGGGCGTGCCATGGCTGCTCAAATACGCGGGCGACGCACAAAAGATATGCCACTCACGGCCCAGGTAACGATGCCCCAATGTGTCGGGCCAAACGTCCGAACCACCGATGCGCACGACGATATCGACACTTTCTTCGATAGGGTCGATGAAACGGTCGGAAAATGAGATGTGCGGTAACAGCAGAGCGTGCTCCTGGGCAAACCGCAGAATGACTGGAAGTGCCTGCAAACGGCCGAAGGCACCCGGAAGGCCAATGTGAACCCTGCCACGAGGCTCGGTGTTTTCGGCATGTAGAGACCACTCAGCCTCTTCGAGGTCCGCCAGCACCCCTGTGCACGTCCGATAGAACGCAATCCCCGCATCCGTCAGTGACAAACTTCGAGTGGTGCGATGGAACAACCGAGTACCCAGCCTGCTCTCCAATCGAGCGATACCTTTGCTAATTGCAGAAGGTGTCAGACTCATCCGCTCGGCGGCGGCTTTGAAACTGCCGCAGTCCGCAACGCTGACAAATACATCAATGCCCTTTAATCGTTCGGAGGAAAACATAGACGTTCCGTATTCATGAATTCAGTTCCGCCAATTCAATAAAAACCATCACAAGTCAGAACCAGTTTCTCCAGTAAGCTTGGATTCGAACGCACCAATCAACTCTATGCGACTAGCGAATCCATAAAAATTACCGGCTTAACGACGAGGGCAAGGATGCTGACCACGCTAAAAAACTATCCAACGACAGTAAATTTGCTGCTTTCGGCGTCCCTGATATTGACCCTGGCGCGAGCCATCACCCTGCCTTATCTGGTCATCTACCTATCCGACAGGTTCAGCTTGAGCGTCGCCGATATCGGCCTGGTCATTGGCAGCACACTGATCATCGGATCGTTATTGAGCCTTTATGGAGGGTTTCTGGTCGACAAAATGTCCAGTTACCGGCTCATCCTGGTCTTCAGCGGTCTGTTCACGCTGGGTTTTCTCGGGACGTTTCTTGTTCGCGAGCTTTGGTTGTTCTACAGCTGCCTGGTGTTGATCAACCTGGCTTATGCCGTCATTGATATCGCCATCAAATCAGGGTTTGGCAGCCTGCTTCCAGTCACGGGTCGCAGCGAAGTGTTCTCGATCAAATACACACTGACCAACATCGGGTATGCAGTAGGTCCATTTCTTGGGGCGGGAATGGCCAAGCTGGATATCAGCTTGCCATTCCTGCTGTCTGCCGGGCTTGGGGCAGGATTCTTCTTCATCTATTTCGTTTGGGGCGAAAGAGAACTGAAAGCCACCGATGAAGCTCGAAAAACCGCACCGTTTCTGGCCGTGGGAAAACTGCTGCTCCAGGATTATCGGCTGGTGTGCTTCACCCTTGGCGGGTTGCTCAGCGCAGTGGTCTTCGGCCAGTTTACCGCTTATCTCTCGCAGTATCTGGTGATCACGACTACGCCAGAATCCACCTACCAGATCATCAGCACCGTCGTGGCGACCAACGCGCTGATGGTGATCAGCTTGCAATACTCCATAGGCAGGAAGATCTCTCACGGACATCTGCGTCTGTGGCTGGCGGCGGGACTGAGTATGTTCATGATGGGGTTGGCGGGTTTTGCCCTGTCGACCTCTGTTCTGCACTGGGTGATTTCCATGGCCATTTTCACGGTCGGCGAAATCATCGTTTTCCCCGCCGAGTACATGTTCATCGACAAAATCGCTCCGGACAACCTGCGCGGCATGTATTACGGAGCGCAAAACCTGTCCAGCCTCGGTGCGGCACTGGGGCCGGTGCTTTGCGGCGTCGTATTGGCGACCCAGCCTCCCCACTACATCTTCTACATGCTCGCGCTCTTCATTGTTGCCGGTGGATTGTTTTACTTCTTGGGAGCTTCCAATTTGAGCGCTACAGCGGGTAAGGATCCTGATTGAGGGGCAGCAATGAGGAAGCCGGTGAGGAATCAAAAAATCACCTTATAAATGTCCGCTTTGCCAGACTAAGAATCCAGGCCCACACCGATCAAGGCCGCCCCTTACCCGGCCTACCATACTCCACTGGGCGTTTGCACATACCCTCCGGAACCAGCGTGCGCTGTCTGGAGCGGCGGATGAGCCCGTCAGATACAAATCTCAAACGATGGGCAAAATGGCATAATATGCCAATGATCGAAAGATCACGTTTGCCCAGAGCTGAAGCTAATTATGGCGACGCGAAACGTTGTGCTCACCCCTCACCAGGAACAGGTTATCCAGGACCTGGTGCAGTCCGGCCGTTATCAGAATGCCAGCGAAGTGATGCGAGAAGGTTGGCGTCTATTGGAACAGCGCGTCGCCGAAGACACCGCCAAAATTGAGGCCCTGCGTCAGGCGACCTCGATCGGCATCATGGACCTTGAGCACGGGCGCTTTACTCAGTTGAACGAAGGGGATCTGGAGCACTACCTCGAGGGCTTGAGCCTGGAGGCCACCCTCCCCGCACGTAAGAAACACTGAGCATGCCGCCGCGGATTTCCAACGCGGCGCGCGCCGACATTGTCGACATTGTCGACATCCTCAGGCTCTCCCAGACGCAGTTCGGCGATCAAGCACGCCAGCGCTACCAGGCACTGATCCTCGCTGCGCTGCAAGCGATTGCCGACACGCCCAGCCACGACCGCGATGAGCTTGCACCAGGCCTTCGCAGTTATCACCTCATCTATTCACGCCAGCAGGCCAAACACCCCCCTGGGACGGTCAAAAGCTCACGCTATATCGTGTTCTATCGTGTGGCAAACGACGACGTGATCGAGGTCGTCAGACTCCTTCATGACGCCATGGAAGTGCAGTTGCACTTGCCTAATGACTGATCACCGACCTGGCCCAAAGGGTTAACTGGCCATGAACAGCAAAGGTGAGTCCCCCATGAACGCGGAGGACAGGCAATGAACACACGATGGCCGCCGTCACGCGACCATCGTGTCAGATGCGGTAGATCAGATCTCCGGTATGGTCGTGTCCTCGAACGGCTCCTCTTCGCCGTTGCCGGTGTCTTCGGAGTTTTCGCTGGCCTCCTTGGAGATCTCGGAGGCTTCTTCCTGGATCTTCACCGCCTCCTCCACTTGCGCCTTGAGGTCGGCACTGATCTCCGTACCCATCTCGTTGACAATATCCGGCAGCGCCGTGTTCACCTCGCCGATGCTCTCATTGGCCGCGGGAATATTGCCATCGCTCAGGCTCGCCTTGGCATCCAGCAGATTGCCTTCGGCCTCCTGCAGGCTTTCAGTCATTTCGATCTGCGCCAGGTCGCTGACTTGCTCGGCACCGCTATCGATGGCGCCGCCGACTTTGTCGCTGGCCACCTGATTGAAGGCTGAGGAGCCACTGGCTCGTACCTCGCTCACCACGCTGGAAAACTCCGCATCGTTGGCCGGCACGTCGACTTTTTCGTTCGGCGACACACGATCGGCGGCGCTCTGGTCGGCTTTCTGCGCCTGGTCGCCAATGCTCTCGCCGGATTTCTGCGCGTCCGCGACCTGATCGCTTGAAGGCTCCTTGCCTTGGTTCTCGTTGGCTTTGTCGTTCTCCAGTTTTTCGTTCTTGCCGGCAAGCTTCTGCTTGAGGAAGTCCACGGCCATCCACAGCCCCATGGCTTCCATGAAATAGCCAAGCAGTTTCTGGAATGACAGGTCGGACCAGAATTTGTCAATTGGTTGAACCAGGTCCGGCATTTTTCCGCGGTAGTGAACGCCTGACGACTCTCAATTCTGCGCAGCAATTCGATCAAGTGCTGACGAGAAATCTCGGCAATAGGTAGAGGCCCAAGCAAAGGCAAAACGTCTTTGGCAAAAATGCGATCAATCTGAGAAAGCGAGGTTTGGCGTCCGAGCTTCAATGTAACCGCCTTGAAGGTTCGCCAGGCAAGAAAGACTGCAGCAAAAGAATTCTCATCAGCAGCCAAGGCAGCGAGACGATCCTGTCTTTGAGCGGCTCGAGGATCGATCCCCTTCGCGACTTGGGTACGCGCATTGTCGCGTGCAAAACGAGTGTCTTTAAGGCTTAGCTGCGGATACATTCCCAAGGAGATGCGAGCCGGCTTGCCTAGCCAGGTGAAACGAAAATGCCAGCTCTTGGCACCCGTCGAACTGACGAACAGGTACAAGCCGTCCATATCCTTGAGGCTGTAATTTCTTCCGAGGTTTTTTGCGTGGCGAACAGCCGTATCAGTCAAAGGTATATGTACATCTCCTCGTCTCGATCGATTGAGGAGTGATGTACGGGTTCCAGCAATGCATCATCTATCTGAAAACTGGCACGTCCTGGGACCGGATTTCGATGTACGTTTTAATGTACAAAAAAAGCATGGCTGGGGGTGGTTTTCAGTAGAAATCACTGGAAAAAAAAAAGAGGCAAAAGCCTCTTTTCAATGCTGACAACAAAAATAATGCGCAAAAAAAACGCCACTCAATGAGTGGCGTTTTTTCTGTATTTGGAGCGGGAAACGAGACTCGAACTCGCGACCCCGACCTTGGCAAGGTCGTGCTCTACCAACTGAGCTATTCCCGCGTCTTGGTGAGGCGCATTCTATAGAATCCAGATCCCTCGTCAACCCTTTGATTCAAAAAAAGTTTATTTCTTTTCCACATCCGTCTTCAGATGCGGCCAGGCGGCCCGCAAGTATTGGACCATGGACCACAAGGTCAGGCCAGCGGACACCATGAGCAACGCATACCCCATCAGGACCCAGAAGCTGAAATCCGACGGATTGGCCAGCAGGATCACCAGCGCCAGCATTTGCGCGGCGGTTTTCCATTTGCCCAGGTTCGACACTGCTACTTGGGCACGGGCGCCGAGTTCGGCCATCCATTCGCGCAGTGCCGAGACGACAATTTCGCGACCGATGATGACGGCAGCCGGCAGCGTGAGCCACAGGTTGCCATGCTCTTGCACCAGCAGCACCAGCGCAACGGCGACCATCAGCTTGTCTGCAACAGGATCGAGGAACGCCCCGAACGGTGTGCTTTGTTCCAGACGACGGGCCAGATACCCGTCCAGCCAGTCGGTCGCGGCGGCAAAGGCAAAGACCGAAGCGGACGCCAGATAGCTCCAGTGGTAAGGCAAGTAAAACAGCAAAATGAAGATCGGGATGAGCAGGACGCGTAGAACGGTAATCAGATTAGGGATATTCATCGGCACAACTGGCTACGAGGTGAGTTGGGCATTCTACTCGCTGTGCAGATTTGCATAAATCAACTCTGCGAGCTTTTTACTGATCCCGGGTGCTTTGGCGATCTCCTCGATGCTGGCACGAGACAGCTCCTGCAATCCACCAAAATGTTTCAACAAATCGCGTCGACGTGTCGGCCCGACGCCGGCGACACCCTCAAGCGTGGAGGTGCGGCGCGTTTTCCCCCGACGTGCACGGTGCCCGGTAATGGCGAAACGGTGGGCTTCGTCGCGGATCTGCTGGATCAAATGCAGCGCGGGGGAATCGCCACGCAAGGTGAATTCATGGGCGGCGTCGTTGAGGTACAGGGTTTCAAAACCGGCCTTGCGCGTCGCCCCCTTGGCCACGCCCAAAAGAATCAGGTCTGGAACGGCCAGTTCATTAAGTACGTCACGGGCCATCGACAACTGACCTTTACCGCCGTCGACCAGCAGAATGTCCGGCAGTTTGCCCTCCCCGTCCTTCAACTTGCTGAAGCGTCGGGTCAAGGCCTGATGCATGGCGGCATAGTCGTCACCCGGCGTGACACCTTCGATGTTGTAGCGGCGGTAGTCGGACTTGATCGGGCCTTCCGGGCCGAACACCACGCAGGACGCCACGGTGGCCTCGCCGCTGGAATGGCTGATGTCGTAGCATTCAAGACGTTGCGGTGGCTCGTCCAGGCTCAGCACTTCGGCCAGAGCCTCGAAACGTTCCGCAACGTGTTGCCGGTTCGCCAGACGTGCGCCCAGCGCCTGCTCGGCATTGGTGACCGCCAATTGCTGCCAGCGCGCTCGGGTGCCACGCACTCGATGGCTGATAGTCAGCTCTCGACCGCGCAGCTCTTCGATGGCCGCGATCAGGGTCGGAAAGTCTTCGTGAACCACGTTCACGATTAGCTCGCTCGGCAAGTCGCGCTCGGGACTGCTGATGAAATATTGACCAAGAAACGCTGCCATGACTTCGCAAACGTCTTCTTCAATACCCACCTGCGGGAAAAAGTTCTTGCTCCCCAATACCCGGCCACCGCGCACGCTGATCAAGTGGACGCAGGCACCACCCGGGTTGACGAATGCCGCGATCACATCGACATCGCCCGTCCCGCCTTCCATGCTCTGCTGGTCCTGGACCCGGCGCAGCAGTGATATCTGGTCGCGCAATTCGGCGGCGCGCTCGAACTCGAGGTTGACCGCCGCCTCTTCCATGGCTGTGGACAACTCGTCCGCCAGCGCGTTGCTGCGCCCCTCAAGAAACATCACCGAGTGGCGTACATCTTCGGCATACACCTCGGGCTCCACCAGCCCGACACACGGTGCCTTGCAGCGTTTGATCTGATATTGCAGACAAGGTCGCGTGCGGTTCTTGTAATAGCTGTCTTCGCATTGACGAACAAAAAAAGCCTTTTGCAGCAGGCTCAGGCTTTCGCGGATCGCACCCGCGCTGGGGTAAGGGCCGAAATATTTGCCCTTGGCCTTTTTCGCCCCGCGATGGATGCTCAAGCGCGGGAATTGGCCATCCGAGAGAAAGACATAAGGGTAGGATTTGTCGTCGCGCAGCAGGATGTTGTACGGCGGGCGCCATTCCTTGATCAGCGTCTGCTCGAGCAGCAAGGCCTCGGTTTCGTTGGCCGTGATGGTGGTTTCGACCTGGGCGATACGGCCTACCAGCGCGGCGGTCTTGGGGGCAAGTCCGGCTTTGCGGAAGTAACTCGCCAAACGCTTTTTGAGGTTTTTGGCCTTGCCGACATACAGCAGGCGGGCATCGCTATCGAACATGCGATAGACGCCCGGCCGTCCACTGACGGTAGACAGAAAAGCACCTGAATCGAATATTTCAGTCATTTTCAGAGGCTGGCATCAACCATGCCGTGACGAACCGCCAACAGCGTCAACTCGACATCGCTGCTGATCGAAAGCTTTTCGAAAATACGGTAACGGTAGGTATTCACTGTTTTGGGCGACAGGCACAGTTTATCGGAGATGATCTGCACCTTCTGACAGCCGACAATCATCAACGCAATCTGGATTTCCCGCTCCGACAAGGCGTCGAAGGGCGAATCATTGGTTGGCTGGAACGACTTGATCGCCAGTTGCTGGGCAATCTGCGGGCTGATGTAGCGTTGCCCGGCAAACACCAGGCGAATGGCCTGAACCATTTCCGGCAATCCGGCGCCCTTGGTCAGGTAACCTGCGGCACCTGCCTGTAACAGCCGGGTAGGAAACGGATCCTCTTCGCACACGGTGACTGCGACGACCTTGATGTCCGGATGACTGCGCAATAATTTGCGCGTAGCCTCGAGACCACCGATCCCGGGCATCTTGACGTCCATCAACACCACATCGGGTTTCAACTCACGCGCTTTGAGCAGGGATTCCTCCCCTGACTCGGCCTGACCGACTACTTGCAGGCCATCGATGTCAGCCAGCATTCGTGTAATGCCTGTACGAACGAGATCATGGTCATCGACTACTAGCACCCTAATCAAGCAGACACCTCGCGATTTGGTCTTATTGGGTTGTCGGACACCTTAGCAAAAAGCGACTGGCAGACCTAGCGCAAAGCAGCATATAAAAAGTGTCAATTCTTCTTGCGAGGCTTGCCGCCAGTGTGTTTCAGCGATGCAGTCCATTGATATCACGCTGCATTCTCAGGAAACACTGGTCTTGACCGACCACCTTCAGGCCCTTTCTCTCGTAGAGTATTTTTGCCGGATTATTTTCAAAAACGGTCAGACGCAATGCCGGGCGTCTTTCCTTGCATGCCATGGCGAATACCTGATCGATCGCCCAGGAACCGGCGCCCTGCCCCTGATACGCCTCAAGCACATGCAATTCGCGGATATACAAGGCGTTGCCGTCACGGCTCAGACTGACATACCCCATCAGCGTGTCATCACGCACAATCAGCCAGTTTTCACGTCCCTCCCAGGCAACGTCGAAAGCTTCATCCAGCCACAACAGCTCATGCTGAATGTAGTAGCGGAGCATATTTCGACAAGTCAGATTACGAGCGAAGTCCAAGTCACGAGACGTTGCCGGACGCAATTCGAAACCCATTCAAGCCTCCGCGACAGCCACGATTTGCCCTTTCCAGCCGTCAGCATTGCGGCGAGCAACGACCATAAGGTTCCCCGTACCCGGCGCCGCAGCAATCAGCGCCCCGTCCGCCGCCCAGATTGCACTGCGCCCTGCCGACGCCCAGCCACCCGTTGCGCCACCATGGTTGGCCATCAGTACCGCCATCGAATGGGTGCAAGCATAGCCTTGCAACAGTGCGGTATCTGGAGCGTAGCCGTTTTCTGTGATCAGCACGCCCGCGGCATAAAGATCAGCGCCCTGCCGAGCCGCGGCGGCTGCGTGACTGGCGTGAGAAAAATCGGCGCATACCGCCAGTGCGACGGTGTCGGTACCGATCTTCAATGTCGAGCCACCCGTTCCCGGGGCAAACGACACCTCTTCGCCCGGGTGCAGATGCTGTTTGCTGTAAACCCCGAGCGAACCATCGGCGCCCAATACCAGAGCGCCGATCAATACCGGTGAATCTTCCGACAGACGAATCGGCATCCCGACGACACTGGTCACTCCGACTTCCCGTGCGAAATCGCGCAATGGTTGCAACACCCTGGCGTCTGGCGCTATGGCCAACTCCGCCGCCAGGCCGTGCTCGTACCCGGTCAGCGACAGTTCCGGAAACACCAACAATTGCACGCCCTGCTCCGCGGCGACCTGCATGAAACGTAAGTGCCAGGCAACATTGGCCGCAAGATCACCGGCGATGGAGATCGATTGAGCGGCGGCGATGGTCAGTGTCGTCATGCTTCGTCCTTGTGACGTAGTGGTTTGGGCGCAGCGCAAAGTGTGTCACAAACCCTGACGTACTCAAGCGATAGAAAACCCCGTGATCATCGATAGCATTTTCTGATTGAATCCGCGTACCGGCCTCTAGTAAGCTCGGCGCATTCATCGGAGACAGACCATGCTCAACGCCCTCTCACAGCTTCGTACCGCCAGCGCCCCGCGCTCGGTTGCGGCTGCCCGGGTGAAGGGCGTTTGTGCTTCGGTCAACTTTTATTTTGGGTATTGGTTTAGCCACTGGCGCGCCTGATACCCACACGGCGCCCACTTTAAACGGGTCGCCACCAGAGAATTCTCAACCCCCGGTCGGCCTCCCGACCGGGGGTTTTGTTTTTTCAGCCCTGAACATTTTTTAGCGTCACACCTGACAATTTGAGGATTCACGACATGAACAACACCACTTATTACCGTTACGACAGTTTTACCGCCTGGCGATTTACCAGCCTCCGCTCGGGACAGCCTGCCGCCTCCGATCGGTCACCCACAGGTGGCAAGCACACACACGCAGCCAATCCGGCCAATTGTCGAACACCCCAGTAGGGCCGAGCGCGCGGAAACGAACCCGCCGCCAGCCCAGGAAGCCCGAATATGAACTCGTCCGTCTCTGCTCTGCCACTGTCCACCCTGAGCCCTGCCAATGAAGCGCTGACCATGCGTCTGCCCAGCTCATTGCAGCTCAAGCAACAATTACCCCTCAGCAACGCCCTGGCCCGGCAAGTCGCCGCCCACCGTCAGGCGGTCCGCGCGATCCTCAACGGTGAAGACTCCCGTCTGCTGGTCATTGTCGGTCCCTGCTCGATTCACGATCCCCGCTCAGCGCTCGAATACGCCGCCAACCTGGCCCGTCTGTCTGCGCAAGTCAGCGATCAGATGCTGCTGGTCATGCGCGCCTACGTCGAAAAACCCCGGACCACGGTCGGCTGGAAAGGCCTGGCCTACGACCCGCACCTGGATGGCAGCGACGACATGGCGGGCGGTTTGACGCTGTCGCGCGAATTGATGCGCGAAATGCTCCAGCTGGGCCTGCCCGTTGCCACCGAGCTGCTGCAACCGATGGCCGCCGGCTACTTTGACGACTTGCTGAGCTGGGTCGCGATTGGCGCTCGTACCACCGAATCGCAGATCCACCGGGAAATGGCCAGCGGCCTGAGCATGCCGGTAGGGTTCAAGAACGGCACCGATGGCGGTGTGGCGGTCGCCAGCGACGCCATGCGCTCGGCCGCCCATCCGCATCGCCATTTCGGTGTCGACAGCCAGGGGCATCCTGCGATCATCCAGACACCGGGCAACCCTGACACCCACCTGGTATTGCGTGGCGGCCATCGCGGACCGAACTACGACCGCGACAGCATTGCCAAGGTGCACAGCGACTTGACCAGACTCAAGATTCCGGCACGGATCATGGTCGACTGCAGCCACGCCAACAGCGGTAAAGATCCGTTGCGTCAGCCCGCCGTGTTCAACGACGTGCTGGAACAACGCCTGCAAGGCGATCGCTCGTTGGTCGGCATGATGATTGAGAGCCATCTGTTCGAAGGCTGCCAACCGTTGAGCCCGTCGCTGCGTTACGGGGTGTCGATAACGGACGGCTGCCTGGGCTGGACCGGGACAGAACAATTGTTGCTGCAGGCAACCGAGCGACTTCGTGCACAACGCTGCACTCAACAGCCTGAGTGATCCATGCCCGCCTTCCAGTTCTGAATCGATCACTGGAAGGCGGCTTATGCAGTTTAAGACTGCACTTGCACCAACGTGACTTCGGACTGCTGGCTCACATCGTCGAGACGTTCGACCGAATAGGCGACTCGGACCGTCAAGTCCCGATGCTCGCGCCAGAACCTGTAGGGAACGATAAATACCAGCGGCTGACCGGCCATTTCCCTGGAAATCTCCCGATCATCGCGGTGACTGGAATGCTCCCCGTCACACTTCAGATAGACCAGTTCCCCTTCTTCAGCCTGGGCGTTATCGATCACGATGGTGACACCGTCGATCGCATCCTGCATATCCAGCCAACCCTCATCGGCTTCCAGCACGGAGGGTGGCAAAAGCGGCCCTCGTTTCAACGGCCCGATCAACAACTGCGCAGGTTCCGAGAGACGAGGCTCTTGCCCCGTTTGCTCGACGCAATAGCTGATCGTAACGGCTGTCCCGAGGTTAGGCGCAATACAGTCGGCGCTTACCCAGAACGACAGTTCACCGCCCACTGCAAAGGATTCGATGTTCAATGAGTCATTGAAGCTCGCTTGAGTCGTACCCCCCGCCCAGGACAGCACGACCCGATCGCCAATCGCCATCCGGGCATACGGTCTGATCGTTACGCGCGCGCCCTCGGCGACCCTGTCCGGATCGAGCGTGCCGCCCACCGCATCATTCACAATCGCTGGCAGCAAATCGTGCCGGACATCACCGATGTTCAGGTATAAGCGCCCGGACTCCACAGGTTTACGAAGGCGCGCGCTGTAGAGCGTGTAGTAAACCTCGAGTGACCCGCCGTCCAGTGCGGCGATGTGTACAGCCGATACGCAAAAGACCACCGCCTTGCCCACTTGGGCGTCACTGACAAAACGCGACACCTCATGCCGATACGCAACGCCCTCTGTATCGATACCTGACCAGGACATGACCAGTTTGTCTCCGCAGGCCATGTTCGGGTAAGGCGCGACGGTGACGACGGCCTTGTTTTCGGCCGGATCGAGCACCGAGTTATCCGCTTGGTCCAGCTGTGGTGCCGCCATGTATTGCTCTGCAATATTCAGGTTGTCTGCTTCATAAATGGTCATTCATACGCTCCAGTCCTTGGAATAGATGTCGCCTCGAAGGTCGACATCGAACGAAGCCTATTGAAACCCGCGGGGCCAATCCGCGATGCCGGGCAATCGCTCCGGTTTGCACGGAAAAATGACGTTTCAGAGGTAGGTCATTGCGACGACGCGCTCGACCATCGTTAAAAAGATGTCCGAATATTCCGACCAAGACCTCATGCTCATCCGAGTTTTCGCACCTTTTCTATTCCGTTTTCATCAGGTTACAGCGGCTTTTTCATACATCGCCGAGGGGTTGGCGTGCTTTAGAGTGCCCCCCTTGAACACACACCTGACCTACTGCGAAAAAGGAATTCACATGCTACGGAATGCAACCACTCACTATCCGATCCTGCTGGTCCACGGGCTCTTTGGCTTCGATCGCATCGGCAATCTGGAACTGTTTCATGATGTCAAACTGGCCCTGAGAGATGCCGGCGCCAGGGTGTTTATCCCGCACCTGTCCGCGACCCACAGCAATGAAGCCCGCGGCGAACAACTGCTGGCGCAGATCGACCGGGTACTGCAAGGAACCGGTGCCAGCAAAGTCAACCTGATCGGTCACAGCCAGGGCGCACTGGCTGCGCGATATGCGGGGGCGCTGGCGCCAGAGGCGGTCGCTTCGGTGACGTCGGTCAGCGGGCCGAACCATGGCTCGGAACTGGCCGACTTCCTGCGTAAGGCGCTGACGCCCGGACGCCTGCCGGAACAGGTCGCCGGGGCGGTGGCCACCCTGTTCGCCGACTTCCTGTCGTTGCTCAGTGGCAACCGGCACCTGCCGCAGAATGCCATCGCCGCGCTCAACGCGCTGACCACCGAAGGCGTCGGCGCATTCAACGACAAATACCCTCAAGGATTGCCGAAAACCTGGGGAGGCAAGGGTCGCGAACTGGTGAATGGCGTACGCTACTATTCCTGGAGCGGCACCCTGCAGGAAAATACCCTCGACGAGGGGCTCTATGCGCTAAACCCGCTGCACGGGTTCCTTCGGGCCTTCTCCCACTACTTCACCACCGAAGCCGAGCAGAATGACGGCATGGTCGGCCGATTCAGCTCCCATCTGGGTAAAGTGATCCGTTCGGACTATCCGCTGGATCATCTGGACAGCCTCAGCCAGACCACTGGTCAGGTCCGCAAGGGCATCGACCCGATCGCCCTGTATGTACAGCATGCCGAACGCTTGAGAAATGCCGGCCTTTAAGCAATGCCCCTGAAACCGGACGGAACTTTGTGGAAGAAATAGCCGCCTGAATCCGGTAGGCTCCGCACTTTACTGAACATTGAATGGAGTATTTCCCATGGCCAAAGCCACTGCCCGTCACATCCTGGTTTCCAGCGAAGCAAAGTGCAACGAACTCAAGGCTCAGATTGAAGCCGGCGCCGATTTCGCCGAAGTTGCCAAAGCCAACTCCACCTGCCCATCGAGCCGCCAGGGCGGTGACCTGGGTTCGTTCGGCCCGGGCCAGATGGTCAAGGAATTCGACACCGTGGTCTTCAGCGCACCGATCAACGTGGTGCAAGGCCCGGTCAAGACCCAGTTCGGTTACCACCTGCTGGAAGTGACCAGCCGTCAGGACTGATCAACACTTGAGTTTTTCTACACAACGGCCCGCCTTTTTGGTGGGCCGTTGTGTTTTCGTTACGTGATACGGCTGGCGAGGGACGCGCCGCTAGCGTACAAATTGTGCTTATCGATCACCCGGCTCTAAGGCTGACAATGCGACTGGCTTTCCCCTCCTTGTTGTTCACTGCCGTGGCTCTGTTGTTGGGCGCCGCCAGTGTGAACGCTGCACCGCAACAGGCGCTGACCGTGTACGGTGAACCGGCGAAGTATCCCGCCGGTTTCAGTCATTTCGCCTACACCAACCCGCAAGCGCCCAAGGGCGGCACGATGCGTCGCTCGGCCGTGGAAATCGGTCATTTCGACCATATCCTGCCATACATCGACAAAGGCATAGGCGTCACACAGATTGACGGCCTGATCTACTCGCCCCTGGCCCAGCGCTCGCTGGACGAGCCCTATACCGTGTACGGCCTGGTGGCGCAAAAGATGGAGCGCTCCGACGACGGACTGTCGCTGCGTTTCTACCTGAACCCGAAAGCCCGTTTCGCCGACGGCCAGCCGATCACCGCCGAGGACGTGCGCTACACCTTCGACCTGCTGATGACCCAGGGCAGCCTGCGCTATCGCACGCAATTCGCCGATGTCAAAGGCGTCGAAGTGGAGTCGCCGCGAACCATTCGGTTCGACTTCAAGAGCAACGAAAACCGCACCCTGCCCCTCGACATTGCCACCTTGCCGGTGTTTCCCGAACACTGGTGGAAGACCCGCGACTTCGCCGACGGTGGCGGGTACGAGCCGCCACTGGGCAGCGGGCCGTACCGCGTGAGCAAGGTCGACTCCGGGCGCAGCATCACCTTCGAGCGTAACGCCGACTGGTGGGCCAGGGATTTACCGGTCAGCCGCGGCCTCTACAACTTCGATCATTTCAGCATCGAGTACTTCGGCGATACCGACGTCGCCCGTCAGGTCCTGCGTGGCGGCGCCTACGACTACAACCGCGAATTCTCCGCCACCGCCTACTCCATCGGCTACGAGAGCCCGGCCCTGAGCGACGGTCGCCTGCAAAAAGCCCACCTGGCAACGCAGGCACCGCAATCGGCCCAGGGCTTTGTGTTCAACCTGCAAAACCCGATGTTCCAGGACCGTCGCGTGCGCCAGGCGCTGGCCATGCTCTGGGATTTCGAGTGGAGCAACCGGCAGATGATGCGCGACCTGTACATCCGCCAGCAGAGCTTTTTTTCCAACACCGACCTCGCTGCCCGACAACTGCCCGACGCGGGTGAGCGGGCGATCCTCGAACCGCTGCGCGGGCAGATCCCCGACGAAGTCTTCACTCAGGTCTTCGAAGCACCGAAAACCGATGGCAGCGGCGTGATACGCGACAAACAGCTGCAGGCCCTGGACCTGCTCGAACAGGCCGGCTGGAAACCCGATGGCGATCAACTGGTCAATGCCCAAGGTCAACCGCTGGCCTTCACCTTTCTGATCAGCCAGAACGGCATGGACCGATTGCTGCTGCCGTACAAGCGCACCCTGAAACAAATCGGCATCGACCTGAACATTCGCCGCATCGACGCCTCCCAGTACGTCAACCGCCTGATGTCCCGGGACTACGACATGATCGTCACCGGCTACCCGGTCACCACCTCGCCGGGCAACGAGTTGTACAACTACTTTGGCTCGGCGGCGGCCACCGATCCGGGCTCCAACAACTACATGGCGCTGAAGAACCCGGCGGTCGATACGCTGATCAACGGCCTGGTTCGCGCCACCACCCAGGCCGACATGCTGCGCTATGCCCATGCCCTGGACCGGGTTCTGCAATGGAACTTCTATTGGATTCCCAACTATTACCCGCCAGGCAGCTCGACCGTGTGGTGGAACCGCTTCGGCATTCCTTCCGTGCAAGCGAGCAATGACGAAGCCATCGAGAGTTGGTGGGAAGTCAGCGCCACGCCCCTGACCAACCAACAGATGACCGCCGAACTGATCAAGCGCGGCAAACCCGGAGGGCCACGCTGATGTGGGCTTACGTACTGCGGCGCTTGCTGCTGATCGTTCCGACGCTGGTGATCATTCTTCTGGTCAATTTCGTCATCGTCCAGGCCGCACCCGGTGGCCCAGTGGAACAGGCTATCGCACAGCTGCAAGGCATCGGCGGCGCAAGTGTCGGCGGCGGTTCCAGCGAAGCCGTGCATGGCAGTTCGCGCGCCAGCCGAGGGCTCGACCCGCAGCTGATCAAGGAGATCGAAAAACAATACGGTTTCGATAAACCCGCACCGGAACGCCTGTGGCTGATGCTCAAGAGCTACGCCCGGCTCGACTTCGGCAAAAGCTTTTTCCGCGGCGCCACGGTCACCGACCTGATCCTGGAAAAAATGCCGGTGACCATTTCCCTCGGACTTTGGGCGACGCTGATCACTTATTTGGTGTCCATTCCACTGGGCATCCGCAAGGCCGTGCACCACGGCAGCCATTTCGATATCTGGAGCAGCACCGCAATCATTATCGGTTACGCGATGCCGGCGTTCCTGTTCGCGATGTTCCTGATCGTGGTCTTCGCCGGCGGCACCTCGTTGAACTGGTTCCCGGTGCGCGGCCTTGTTTCGGACAACTTCGAATCGCTGTCGACGGTCGGCAAAATCGCCGATTACTTCTGGCACCTGGTGCTGCCGGTAACGGCGCTGGTGGTCGGCGGTTTCGCAACCCTGACCATCCTCACCAAAAATTCCTTCCTCAATGAAATCACTCGCCAGTACGTGGTCACCGCCCGGGCCAAGGGTTTGAGCGAACGCCAGGTGCTTTACGGCCATGTGTTTCGCAACGCGATGTTGCTGGTGGTGTCGGGGATTCCGCAGGCCTTCATCAGTGTGTTTTTCGCCGGATCCCTGCTGATCGAAGTGATCTTCTCCCTCGACGGCCTGGGTCGCATGAGTTACGAAGCCGCGGTATCGCGGGACTATCCGGTGGTATTTGGTTCGTTGTTCATCTTCACCCTCTTCGGCCTGCTGATAAAAATCATCGGCGACCTCTGCTACACCCTGGTCGACCCGCGCATCGACTTCGCCGCGAGGAACGCCTGATGCTCAAGCTCTCGCCGCTGGGCCGTCGCCGTTTCGAACGGTTCAAGAAAAACCGCCGGGGCTGGTGGTCGCTGTGGTTGTTTGTCGGCCTGTTCCTGCTGACCCTGGGCGGCGAGCTGATCGCCAACGACAAACCACTGCTGGTCAGTTATCAGGGCTCGCTTTACTTCCCGGCCTTCAAACGCCACACCGAACAGGCGTTCGGCGGCCAACTGCCCTTTCAGGCCGATTACCGCAGCGACTACGTGCAGAAGCTGATTCACAAGGACGGCGGCTGGATGCTGTTTCCGCCGATCCCGTTCAGCGACGACACGCCCAATTACGACCTCAATCAACCAGCGCCGAGCCCACCGTCGAAGATCAACTGGCTGGGCACCGACGATCAGGCCCGGGACGTGTTGGCCCGGGTGATTTTCGGGGCACGTGTGTCGATTCTGTTCGCACTGGCGCTGACGTTCATCAGCGCCTTGATCGGTATCACCGCCGGTGCATTGCAGGGCTATTACGGCGGCTGGGTCGACCTGCTCGGTCAGCGCTTGCAGGAAGTCTGGTCGGGGTTGCCGGTGCTGTACCTGCTGATCATTCTGTCGGGCTTCGTCGAGCCGAATTTCTGGTGGCTGCTGGGGATCATGGCGCTGTTTTCCTGGCTGGCCCTGGTGGACGTGGTGCGCGCCGAGTTCCTGCGTGGGCGTAACCTGGAATACGTCAAAGCCGCCCGCGCGCTGGGCCTGACCGACCGCAAGGTGATCGTGCGGCACATTCTGCCCAACGCAATGAACGCCACCCTGAGTTATCTGCCGTTCATCCTGACCGGGGCGATTTCCACCCTCACGGCGCTGGACTTTCTCGGTTTCGGCATGCCAACCGGCAGCGCGTCCCTGGGCGAGTTGATCGGTCAAGGCAAGCAGAACCTGCAAGCACCGTGGCTGGGGCTGACGGCGTTTTTCACCCTGGCGCTGATTCTTTCTTTACTGGTGTTCATTGGCGAGGCATTGCGTGATGCCTTTGATCCACGATCCTGATTCCCGATCATGAGACGGACTGTTGATATGACTGACAACCTGATCGAAATCCGTGACCTCAACGTGGCCTTCAGCGGCCAGACCGTGGTGCGCAACCTGTGCCTGGACATCCGCCCCGGCGAATGCCTGGCGCTGGTCGGCGAGTCTGGATCCGGCAAGTCGGTGACCGCGCACTCGATCCTGCAACTGCTGCCCGAAAACGGCACGCAAACCACTGGCAGCATTCGCTATCGCGGCCAGGAATTGATCGGCGCCGACGCCAACGTCTTGCGCGAGCTGCGCGGCAACCGGATCGCGATAATCTTCCAGGAGCCGATGACCTCCCTCAATCCGCTGCACAGCATCGAAAAGCAGATCGGCGAAACCCTGCTGCTGCACAGAGGGCTGGGTGGCAAAGCGGCGCAAGCGCGGATTATTGAGTTGCTGCAACTGGTTGGCATCCAAAAACCCGAAGAGCGGCTCAAGGCCTACCCGCACCAACTGTCCGGCGGCCAGCGGCAACGGGTGATGATCGCCATGGCCCTGGCCTGCGAACCGGAATTGCTGATCGCCGACGAGCCGACCACCGCGCTGGATGTGACGGTGCAGCGCAAGATCCTGCGGCTGCTCAAATCTCTGCAACAGCGGCTTGGCATGTCGCTGCTGCTGATCAGCCACGACCTCAATCTGGTGCGCAGCATGGCCCAACGGGTGTGCGTGATGCACGCCGGGGAAATCGTCGAGCAGGCGCCTTGCGAAACGCTGTTCACCGAGCCGAAACACCCTTACAGCTGCGTGCTGCTGAACGCCGAGCCGGAAGGTGAAGCCCTGCCCCGGGACGAGCGTGAAAACGTGCTGGAAGTGGAGAATCTGCAAGTGCGGTTCACCCTCAGTGGCGGGCTGTTCCAGCGTAAGACTTACCTGCGCGCCGTGGACGGCATCAGCCTGAACGTTCAACGCGGCAAGACCCTGGGCATCGTCGGTGAGTCCGGTTCGGGCAAGTCCACCCTCGGTCAGGCGATCCTGCGCTTGCTCGATTCCGAAGGCAGCATTCGCTTTCAGGGTGAGGCGCTCGACAACTTGACGCAAAAGCAGCTGCGACCGTGGCGCAAGAAAATGCAGGTGGTGTTCCAGGACCCCTACGGCAGCCTCAGCCCGCGAATGTCGGTGGCGCAGATCATCAGTGAAGGCCTTGAGGTGCACAGCCAGTCCACCCCGGACGAATGCGAAGCCCAGGTGATCCGGGTGCTGGAAGAAGTCGGCCTCGACCCGCAAAGCCGTCATCGCTACCCGCACGAATTCTCCGGTGGCCAACGCCAGCGCATCGCCATTGCCCGGGCGCTGGTGCTAAAACCGGCGCTGATCCTGCTCGACGAACCGACCTCGGCCCTCGATCGCACGGTGCAAAAACAAGTGGTCGCCCTGCTCCGCCAGCTTCAGGAGAAACATGGCCTGACCTACCTGTTCATCAGCCACGACCTGGCGGTGGTGCGCGCCCTGGCCCATGACATGATCGTGATCAAGGACGGCAAAGTGGTGGAAAGCGGCGCCAGCCATGATGTGTTTGAATCGCCGCAGCATCCGTATACCAAGGAGCTGTTGGCGGCGGCGCATCCGGGGTTGGCATAATCGGCGGCATGCCGTTGGACCGCGTCGCGGCCTTCGCGGGCAAGCCTCGCTCCTACAGATCACAATCCCTGTAGGAGCGAGGCTTGCCCGCGAAGAGGCCCGCACAGACACCACACACTCTGGACATGACACCGATGAACACCACCGAAAGCCTCAAGGACTACCAGCGCGTTCGCACCCTGGCGATCCGCTCGCTGTTCGAGATCATCGAGCAATCGAGCGAAGGCACGGTGATTGTCGACCGCGACGCGAACATCGTCTGGATGAACGAGCGTTATGCCCGGCGATTCGGCCTGGAGTCGGCCGCAGGTGCCATCGGCAGGGCCTGCGAAAGCGTGATCCCCGGCAGCCTGTTGCGCGAGGTGGTGCGCACCGGCCGACCGATTCTGCTGGACATGCAAGACACCCCCAAGGAACCGCTGATCGTGATGCGCCTGCCGATTCACGACGATGCCGGCGCGGTGATCGGTGCCATCGGTTTTGCCCTGTTCGACGAGCTGCGCAGCCTGTCGCCGATGCTCAAGCGCTACCTGAGCATGCAGGAAGAACTGGCCTCGACCCGCTCGCTATTGCGGGCGCGGCAGACCAAATACAACTTCGCGCACTTTATCGGCACCAGCGCTGCCAGCCTTGAGGTCAAACGCCGTGCCCGACGCAGTGCCAGCGCCGAGTCGCCGGTGCTGTTGCTCGGTGAAACCGGCACCGGCAAGGAGCTGCTGGCCCAGGCGATCCACGGCGCATCGCCTCGGGCGCACAAAGCCTTTGTCAGCATCAACAGCGCGGCGATTCCCGAGTCGCTGCTGGAAGCCGAGTTCTTCGGCACCGCCCCCGGAGCGTTCACCGGCGCCGACCGCAAGGGCCGCGCTGGCAAGTTGCAGATCGCCCAGGGCGGTACGTTGTTTCTCGACGAGATCGGCGACATGCCGCTGCCGCTGCAAAGCAAGTTGCTGCGGGTATTGCAGGAAAAAGAATTCGAACCGGTGGGCTCCAACGAAGTGGTTCAAAGTGATGTGCGAGTGATTGCAGCCACCTCCACCGATCTGGTAGCGGCGATCAAACGCGGCGAGTTTCGCGCCGATTTGTATTACCGCCTCAACGTGCTGCCGATCCAGGTCCCGCCCCTGCGTGATCGCCTCGACGACTTGCCGGCTCTCAGTGAAGCCATCCTCGAAGAGCTGCGCAGTCAGCACGAATTGAACCGCGAAGCCCTGGATTTGTTGGGGCAACACGCCTGGCCGGGGAACATTCGTGAACTGCGCAACGTGCTGGAACGGGCGGCGTTGCTCAGTGATGACTTGATGTTGAACGCGGCGGATATCCGCGCGGCGATTGGCAGTTTTACCCCGGTGGAGCGTGCGGCGTCTCTGCCCCTTGAACCGATTGCCCATGAAACCTTCAGTGAGGCTCGCGAACGGTTTGATCGACAATTGATTGAGTCCGCCCTCGCGCAATGCGGCGGGAAGGTCATTGAAGCGGCGGCGCGGTTGGGGCTGGGGCGGTCGACGTTGTACAAGAAGATGGTGGCGTTGGGGATTGCCGAGTCTCCATAAAGAGACATAGATCTCTATTGGTAGATAGGGACTCATCGCGGGCAAGCCCGCTTCTACGGGTCGTGCAATTTCGTAAATAACCACAACCCTGTAGGAGCGGGCTTGCCCGCGAAAGCGTCAGCACAACCACAAAAAAGTCTCGATACAGAGACAAAAATCAAAAAAAAAACACCTCGCAAACCAATAATAACCTTAAATTTCAACAATTTAGATATCTGGCACGAAACCCGCTATAGCCCTCTCCACCAAGCTTCACCCTACAAAAATAACAATCCAGGAGAGACACACCATGAGTGTGATCATTGCCTTGGCAGCCCTAGCGCTGCTGATGGTCGCTGCTTACCGTGGCTACAGCGTTATCCTCTTTGCCCCGATCGCCGCCCTCGGCGCCGTCCTGTTTACCGACCCTTCCGCCGTGGCCCCCGTCTTCACCGGGGTGTTCATGGAAAAAATGGTCGGCTTCGTCAAACTGTATTTCCCGGTGTTCCTGCTCGGTGCGGTGTTCGGCAAGCTGATCGAGTTGTCGGGCTTCTCTCGTTCCATCGTCGCGGCGGCGATTCGCCTGCTCGGCACTCGCCAGGCGATGCTGGTGATCGTGTTGGTCTGCGCCCTGCTCACGTACGGCGGCGTGTCGCTGTTTGTGGTGGTGTTTGCGGTGTACCCGTTTGCCGCCGAGATGTTCCGCCAGAGCAATATCCCCAAGCGCCTGATCCCGGCGACCATCGCCCTCGGCGCGTTCTCGTTCACCATGGACGCCCTGCCCGGCACCCCGCAGATCCAGAACATCATCCCCAGCACCTTCTTCAACACCACCGCCTGGGCGGCGCCTTGGCTGGGGGTGATCGGCACGATTTTCGTGTTCTGCGCCGGCATGCTGTTTCTGCAACGCCAGCGCAACAAGGCCCAGCGCACCGGTGAAGGCTATGGCTCGGCGCTGCGCAACGAGCCGGAAACCGCGCCGGACATCCAGCTGCCCAACCCGTGGATCGCGCTGTCGCCGCTGTTGCTGGTGGGCCTGATGAACCTGCTGTTCACCCGCTGGATTCCTGTGTGGTACGGCAAAACTCACAGCCTCGCGCTGCCGGGCATGGCCGCTCCCGTAACCACCGACATTGCCAAGCTGACGGCGATCTGGGCGGTCCAGGCGGCCTTGCTGGTGGGCATCATCATGGTGCTGGTGTTCGGCTTTCAGGCGATTCGCGGCAAGTTGGCCGAAGGCAGTAGAAGTGCGGTCAGCGGCGCGCTGCTGGCGGCGATGAACACGGCGTCGGAATACGGTTTCGGCGCGGTGATCGCCTCTTTGCCAGGTTTTCTGGTGCTGTCCGGCTGGCTCAAGAGCATTCCCAACCCGCTGGTCAACGAAGCGATTACCGTGACCCTGCTGGCCGGTATCACCGGCTCGGCGTCGGGCGGCATGAGCATCGCTTTGGCGGCGATGTCCGAGAGCTTCATCAGCGCCGCCCACGCCGCCAATATTCCGCTGGAAGTGCTGCACCGGGTCGCCGCGATGGCCAGTGGCGGCATGGACACCCTGCCGCACAACGGCGCGGTGATTACCTTGCTGGCGGTCACCGGATTGACCCACCGCGAGGCCTACAAAGACATTTTCTGTATTACGCTGATCAAGACACTCGCTGTTTTTGTGGTGATCGGTACTTTCTACGCCACTGGCATTGTGTGAGGTATTCATGACGACTCTTTCGGGCAAGACCGCACTGGTCACCGGTTCCACCAGCGGCATTGGTCTGGGGATCGCCCTGAGCCTGGCCAAGGCTGGCGCCAACCTGATCCTCAACGGTTTCGGCGATGCGTCGACGGTGATCACTGAGGTCGAGCAATTCGGTGGCAAGGTCGGACATCACCCGGCCGACGTCAGCGACCCGGCGCAGATCGCCGATATGATCGAGTATGCCGGGCGCGAGTTCGGTGGCGTGGATATCCTGGTCAACAACGCCGGCATCCAGCACGTGGCGTCGGTGGAAGAGTTTCCGGTGGAGCGCTGGGACTCGATCATGGCGATCAACCTGTCGTCGGTGTTCCACAGCACCCGCCTGAGCCTGCCGGGCATGCGTACCAAAGGCTGGGGACGGATCATCAACATCGCTTCGGTGCATGGCCAGGTCGGTTCAGTGGGCAAAGCGGCGTACGTCGCGGCCAAGCATGGCGTGATCGGCCTGACCAAAGTGGTCGGTCTGGAAACCGCTACGACCAACGTGACCTGCAATGCCATTTGCCCGGGCTGGGTGCTGACGCCGCTGGTGCAAAAACAGATCGACGATCGCGCCGCGACCGGGATCGACCCGCAGCAGGCGCAACATGATTTGCTGGCCGAGAAGCAGCCGTCACTGGAATTCGTGACGCCGCCGCAACTGGGTGAGTTGGTACTGTTTTTATGCAGCGAAGCCGGTAGCCAGGTGCGTGGGGCGGCGTGGAATATTGATGGTGGGTGGTTGGCGCAGTAACCTGCCGCCCTCACTGATCGTTGATCGTTCCCACGCTCCGCGTGGGAATGCCTCAATGGACGCTCTGCGTCCGCTCTTGGGACGCGGAGCGTCCCGGGCTGCATTCCCACGCAGAGCGTGGGAACGATCTGATGCATAAACAAGAAGAGGCCAAGCCATGTCCGACATCCTCTGGCAACCCGGCACCGAGCGCATCGGCAAGAGCCGCATGGAGGCCTTCCGGCGCTTCGTCAATCAGCGACACACCCTTGAGATCGCCGACTACCCTGCCCTGCACCAATGGAGCATCGACCAGCGGGAAGCCTTCTGGCAGGCCATCGTCGATTTCTTCGACATCCGTTTTCACGATCAGCCAGACGCGGTGCTGATCGAGGGTGCGCAAATGCCCAGCGCCCGGTGGTTCCCTGGCGCCACGCTGAACTTCGCCGAACATCTGCTGCGCCGTCGCGACGACGCTGTTGCGGTGGTGGCCATCGGAGAAAACGGCCAACGGGAACAATTGACCTGGGCCGAACTGGCAAGCCAAGTCGCCGGTTTTCAAAACGGCCTGAAAGCCGCCGGTGTCGGCCTCGGCGACCGCGTGGCGGCGTGCATGCCGAACACCTGGCAAACCCTGGTGGCCATGCTCGCCACCACCAGTCTGGGCGCGATCTGGTCCTGCTCGTCGCCCGACTTCGGCACCCACGGGGTGATCGACCGCTTCGGCCAGATCGAGCCGAAAGTGCTGATCACCTGCGCCGGTTACCGCTACGCCGGCAAAGAGATCGACCAGACCACCAAGGTCAATGAAATCCTCGGACAACTGCCATCCTTGCAGCAATTGATTGTTGTGCCTTACGCACGCCCTCAAGCGCGCATCGAGGATTTCCGCAGCCAGGCCAACGTGACCCTGTGGGAGGATTTCTACGACCCGGGCGGTGAGCCGCAATTCGTTGCCGTGCCCTTCGCTCATCCGCTGTACATCCTCTACTCCAGCGGCACCACCGGCGTGCCGAAGTGCATTGTGCATGGCACCGGCGGCGTGCTGCTGCAACACGTCAAGGAACATGGCCTGCACACCGATCTCGGCCCCGGCGACCGTTTGTTCTACTACACCACCTGCGGCTGGATGATGTGGAACTGGCTGGTCTCGGCCCTGGCCGTGGGCAGCGCCGTGGTGCTGTATGACGGCTCGCCGTTTCATCCAGGCCCGGAGCGCTTGATCGACCTGATCGACGACGAACGCCTCAACGTCTTCGGCACCAGCCCGAAATTCCTCACCGCGCTGGAAAGCAATGGCTTGAAGCCGTGCGACAGTCATGACCTGAGCAGCCTGAAAACCATACTGTCCACCGGCTCGGCGCTGTCGCCGCAAAGCTTCGATTACGTCTACCGCGGGTTCAAGTCCGATCTGTGTCTGTCTTCGATGTCCGGCGGTACCGATATCGTTTCGTGCTTTGTGCTCGGCAACCCGGTGCTGCCGGTGCGCCGTGGAGAGATGCAATGCAAGGGCCTGGGCATGGCGGTCGAGGTCTGGAACGACGCCGGCCAGTCGGTGATCGGTGAAAAAGGCGAACTGGTGTGTACCCGGCATTTTCCGGCGATGCCCATCGGATTGTGGAACGACCCGCAACAGGAAAAGCTGCGCGCCTCGTATTTCAGCCTGTTCCCCGGCATCTGGGCCCAGGGCGATTACGCCGAGCAACTGCCCCACGGCGGCATGCTGATCCACGGCCGCTCCGACGCGGTGCTCAACCCCGGTGGGGTACGCATCGGCACGGCGGAAATCTACCGTCAGGTGGAGAAAGTCCCGCAGGTGCTGGACAGCGTCGCCATCGGTCAGCAATGGCAGGATGACGTGCGAGTGGTGTTGTTCGTGAAGTTGCGCGATGGCGTCAAACTGGACGAAGCGCTGCAACAACAGATTCGCCAGGTCATCCGCGCCAACACCACGCCGCGGCATGTGCCGGCGAAGATAGTCGCGGTGACGGATATTCCGCGCACCATCAGCGGCAAGGTGGTCGAGTTGGCGGTGCGCAACGTGGTGCATGGCCAGAAGGTGAAGAACACCGATGCACTGGCCAACCCCGAGGCACTGGAGCAGTTTCGCGACCGCCCCGAACTGAATGACTGACGCCGGCGCTAGTCCACCAAACCCCATTCACCCGGCGGTGCATGGGGGTTGGACGTGGTTTCGGCGTGCATTTTCAGCCGCAGGCGCAAGTTATTCACCGAGTCCGCATGTTTCAACGCCTCTGCCTCATCGATTGCGCCCTCGGCAAACAGCGTGAACAACGCGCCATCAAAGGTCTGCATTCCCTCCTCTGAAGACTTCTCCATGATCCCCTTGAGTTCGCCAAACTCGTTGCGCCGGATCAGGTCGCCGATGGTCGGCGTTCCGAGCATCACCTCCACCGCCGCCCGACGCTGCCCATCGCGGGTACGCACCAGGCGTTGGGAAACAAACGCCTTGAGGTTATTACCCAGATCGTGGAGCAGCTGCGCCCGGCGTTCTTCCGGAAAGAAATTGATCACCCGGTCCAGCGCCTGATTGGCGTTGTGCGCATGCAACGTGGAAATCACCAGATGACCGGTATCGGCAAACGCCAACGCATGCTCCATGGTTTCGCGGTCGCGAATTTCGCCGATCAGCACCACGTCCGGCGCCTGGCGCAGGGTGTTTTTCAGCGCAGCGTGGAAACTGCGGGTATCGACGCCGACCTCGCGCTGGTTGACGATCGACTTCTTGTGCCGATGGATAAACTCGACCGGGTCTTCGATGGTGATGATATGGCCGCTGCTATGACGGTTGCGGTAATCGATCAGCGCCGCCAGCGAGGTCGACTTGCCCGAGCCGGTCGAGCCCACGAACAGGATCAGCCCTTGTTTGAGCATCACGGCTTCGAGCAGCACCGACGGTAGTTTCAAGTCTTCGAAGCGTGGAATGTCGAGTTTGATGTTGCGCGCCACGATGGACACATCGTTGCGCTGCTTGAAGATATTGAGCCGGAAACGCCCGACCCTGGGCAGGGAAAGCGCCAGGTTCATTTCCAGTTCCCGATCGAACTCCAGGCGCTGTTCGGCGTCCATGATGGATGCGGCAATGGCTGCCACCTCTCCTGGCTTGAACGGTTGATCGGTCAGGGGTTTAAGCACACCGTCAAATTTCGCGCTGGGTGGCGCGCCGGTGGACAGGTAAAGATCAGAGCCATTTCGGCTGGCCAGAATCTGCAACAATGCATCGATTTCCATGGCAAAAAGCACCCGCGAAGCATTCAAGGAAAAAATGACCCCATGCGGGTCATCCAGCGTCTACCACCCAGCAAGGATAGTAGACGCCGCCACATTGACTCACGCGCAGGACATGTAGATGAACGCACCACCGACCGCCAGCGATGCCCAGGCCTTGATTGCCCGACTGGACTGGACAAACAACCCGCTGGGTGCCGCTGAAAACTGGCCGCAGAGCCTGCGCACCGCCGTGGACATCGTGATCCACTCACCGATGCCCATGCTGTTGCTGTGGGGCCCGCAGCTCACCCAGATCTACAACGACGGTTTCGCCTTCCTCGCCGGCGGTAAACATCCTCATGCTTTCGGACAACCGACGCACCTGATCTGGCCGGAACTCAAAGACTTTACCGACCCGATTTACAGCGCCGTCCTACAGGGCCAGGTGCGGACCTACAGCGAACAACGCTTCACCTTGCAGCGCGACGGTCGGGATTCCGACTTCTGGCTGGATTTGACCTACAGCCCCATTCGCAACGAAAGCGCCGAAGTGGCCGGGATTCTGGTCACCGCCATCGAAACCAATGAACGCCGCCGCATTGCCCTGGAGCTCGAACAACGCTCTGCCGCCAGCCTCAAGGCCCAGCAAGAAACCGAGCAGCGTCTGCAACTGGCGCTGGCCGCCACCGATGCCGTCGGCACCTGGGATTGGGACATTGGCGAAGACCGCTTCATCGCCGATGCCCACTTCGCGCAATTGCACGGCGTCGCCCCGGGCATGGCCAGCCAATTGCCCATCAGCGAATACCTGCACGGCGTGCACCCGGAAGACCGCGCCATGATTGCCCGCAGCATCAAGCACTGCATCACCCATGGCAGCGAGTACGCCGAGGAATATCGCTTGCTGCAGGCCGACGGCCAGTTGCGCTGGGTGTTTGCCCGGGGCCGTTGCTACAAGGATCACCATGGTCGGCCGATCCGTTTCCTCGGCGCAGCCCTGGACCTGACCGAACGCAAACACATCGAACAAGCCCTGCGCCAGAGCCAGACCGAGCTGCAACTGATCATCAACGCCATGCCGATCCTGATCAGTTACGTGGACCGCGAGGAGCGCTTTCGCCTGAACAATGCCGCCTACCTGGAATGGTATGGCCTGACGCCCCAGGAGCTTTACGGCCGCACCATCCGTGACGTGCTGGGCGATGAAGCCTATGCCCTGCGCGCCGAACACATCGCCGAGGCGCTGAAAGGCAAAACCTGCTGTTTCAGCATCAGCACCTCACATCGCGATGGCAGCACCCGTCAGGCCCTGATGAACTACCTGCCCCGTCATGGCTCGGATGGTGCGGTGAATGGTTTCTACATCTTCGTGATCGACGAGACCGAGCGTAAACAGACCGAAGAGGCTCTGCGTAACCTCAACGAAACCCTTGAAGAACGCGTGAGCGCCCGCACCCAACAACTGGCCGAAGCCAACCAGCGACTGCAGAACGAGATGTTCGAGCGTGAGCGCGCCGAGGACGCCTTGCGGCATGCGCAGAAAATGGAAGCGGTCGGCCAGCTCACCGGCGGCATCGCCCATGACTTCAACAACATGCTCACCGGGATCATCGGCAGCCTCGATTTGATGCAACGTTACATCGCCAATGGTCGCGCCGATGAAATCGGTCGTTTTACCGAAGCCGCGGTGTCTTCAGCCCACCGCGCCGCGGCCCTGACCCACCGGTTGCTGGCGTTCTCCCGGCGTCAGTCACTGGATCGCAGACCACTGGACGCCAACCAGCTGGTGCATTCCCTGGAAGATTTGCTCAGCCGCACCAAGGGCGATCACATCGAACTCAGACTGAAGCTGGCCGACGAGGTCTGGCCGGTCAGCACTGACGTCAGCCAACTGGAAAACGCCTTGCTCAACCTGGTGATCAATGCCCGGGACGCGATGCCCGATGGCGGCGAGTTGCTGATCGAAACCGCCAACGTTTACCTCGACGGCAGCGACATCACCACCCTGGAACCGGTCAGGACCGGGGACTACCTGATGATTGCCGTCAGCGACAACGGCGCCGGCATGACGCCATCGGTATTGGCCAAGGCCTTCGACCCGTTCTTCACCACCAAACCCATCGGCCAGGGCACCGGCCTTGGACTGTCGATGATCTATGGTTTCGCCCAGCAGTCCGGCGGGCATGTCAGCCTGCAAAGCCGGCCGGGCCAGGGCACCTGCGTTCGTCTGTATTTGCCACGGTTGCACGTCGCGGTGCCGGAACACACGCTGACGCCGGTCACCGGTGAAGCTCCGCCAGCAGTTGCCGGCGAAACCGTGGTGTTGGTGGAAGACGATCCGGCGGTGCGCATGCTGGTGCTCGACCTGCTCAAAGAGTTGGGTTATCACGCCCATGAAGCCGAAGATGCGCAGAGCGCCCTGCCCTTGCTGGAATCCGACCTGCGGGTCGATCTGCTGGTGACCGATGTCGGGTTGCCGGGCATGAACGGTCGACAGCTGGCGGAAATCGCTCGTCAGCACCGCCCAGAGCTCAAAGTGTTGTTCATTACCGGTTATGCCGAGAAAGCCGCTGAACGTCAGGGTTTCCTGGAGGAAGGCATGGACATGGTGGCCAAACCCTTTTCCATGGACCTGTTGGCCAACAAGATTCGCACGATGATCGGCCAAGCCGACTGAGTTAAGGCATAATCGCGCGCCCCACGCTGGCACCAACATAGCCACCACCGTTGCAAGGTACGCCCAATGAAAGCCCAAGCCCGCCATATTCTGGTGAAAACCTCGGAAGAAGCCGAGCAGCTCAAACAACGCATCGCCAAGGGCGAAGCCTTCGATGTGCTGGCCAAGAAATACTCCACGTGCCCGTCCGGCAAACGCGGCGGGGACCTTGGCGAAGTGCGGCCCGGGCAGATGGTCGGGGCGATCGACGCGGTGATCTTCAAAAAACCACTGCGGGTGGTGCACGGGCCGATCAAGAGCAAGTTCGGCTATCACCTGGTGCAGGTGTTTTACCGGGATTGATCGGTTGGCTCTATCTATAGGGTGAGGCTCCCTCGCCACAAAAAACACAACAACCCCAAAGATTGCATTTCAATCTTTGGGGATCAGTGCCCCAGGCACCTGAATCACCCGACTCGCCAACCGATGCCCCGCCTCTGCGGCCTCGACCGGGCTACCGCCCTTGAGCCGGCAAGCCAGATACGCCGCACTGAATGAATCCCCCGCCGCCGTGGTATCCACGACCCGTTCGACCACCTGCGCCGGCACTTCGAACGACTCACCACCACAACGAATCAGACACGCCTCGGCACCGCGCTTGAGCACCACTTCGGGCGTGCCCATCTGTTCGTAAGCGGCAAACACCGCCGCGCAATCGGAAAAGTGGAACAGTGCCTGCTCGTCGTCAACCGTCAGCAACGCCAGGTCGACATAGGGCAGCACACTGCGATAAGCCGCCCGCGCGTCCTCGACCGAGGCCCACAGCCGTGGTCGATAATTATTGTCGAATACGATCCGCGCATCCCGCTGCCGGGCTTCGATCAGGGTGTCCAGCAGTTTCTCCCGGCCCTGCTCACCGAGCACCGCCAGGGTGATACCGCTGAAATACAGCACGTCGTAATCCGGCAGCGCCGCCAGGATCGGCGCGGCCGCCGGGGTGGTAAAACAATCGCGCACTGCCGCTTCGTTGCGCCAGTAGAGAAAACGCCGCTCGCCGGCCGCGTCGGTCTGGATGCAATACAGGCCGGGCAAGCGACCGGGCAAACGCTGGACCATGCCCAAGCCGATGTGTTCGCTGGCCCAGCTCTGGCACATTGCATCGCTGAAACTGTCGTCACCCAGGGCCGTGACGTAATCCACCGAGCCGCCGTCGCCCAACTCACGGGCCAGGTAGACCGCAGTGTTCAGGGTATCGCCGCCGAAGCTTTGTTGCAGAGAGCCGTCGGCGCGCTGCTGCAATTCGATCATGCACTCGCCGATCAGAGCGATGCGCGGGATGTTGGGGCCCAGAGGGCTGATGTTGTTCATGTTGTGGGGGCTCTTAAAAACAGGTTTCCATGGTTTCGATGACATTCAATTGCTCATCCACCAGACACCCGACGCGCCACTTGTCGAACGTCAAACACGGGTGCGAAGTCCCGAACGAAATGATATCGCCCACCCGCAACTCAACCCCCGGCGCCACCGTCATGAACGCATGCTGGTCCATCACCGCCGTGACCTTGCAGGCACTCACATCCTCGCCGATCGCCGGCACCACGCCGGCCTTGTAACGCAGCAGTGGCACCGGCAAACCGGCGTCATAAGCCACGTCGCGCTTACCCAGGGCGATCACCGCAAAACCCGGCTCCGGCAACGACTGCACATGCGCCCAGATTTCCAGCGCCGGGCGCAAACCTTCGTGCAAGTCACTGCGACGGTCGAGCACACAACATTGCGCTTCTTTGTAGATGCCATGGTCGTGGGCCACGTAACTGCCGGGGCGCAGCACGCTGAGGAATCGGCCGCCGGCATTCTGCGCTTCGAACGACTCGGCGATCAGGTCATACCAGGCCGAACCCGATGCGGTGATGATCGGCTTGGCAATGGCGAACGCACCGCTGTCCTGCAACTGCACCGCCAAACGCACCAGGGAGGTGGCGAATTCGCGGATGCCACTGACGGCGTGATCGCCATGAATCACCCCTTCGTAACCCTCGATGCCGGTCAGCGCCAACGCCGGTTGAGCGGCGATCGCCTTGGCCAGCGCCAGCACTTCGGCTTCGGTGCGGCAACCGCAACGACCGCCGACCACGCCGTACTCGATCATCACGTTCAGGCGCACGCCGCGCGAGGCGAAATACGCGCCGAGGTCGGCGACGTTATCCGGGTGATCGACCATGCAATAGAACTCGAAGGTCGGGTCTGCCAGCAGATCGGCGATCAGCGCCATGTTCGGCGTGCCGACCAGTTGATTGGCCATCAGCACCCGGCGCACACCATGGGCGTAAGCCGCGCGGGTTTGCGTGGCACTGGCCAGAGTGATGCCCCAGGCACCGGCGTCCAGTTGGCGACGAAACAGCGCCGGGGTCATGCTGGTTTTGCCGTGGGGCGCCAGTTCCGCGCCGCTATGGCTGACGAAGTCCTGCATCCAGCGAATGTTGTGTTCCAGCGCGTCGCGGTGCAGCACCAGCGCCGGTAGGCTGACGTCACGCACCAGGTTGGCGCCAGTGTGGGCAAAACCCTTTTCCACGGCGGCAGTATTTTTGGAGTACATGGTCGATCTCCTCACACACGCGGCCGCAGGCAGCCGCTGTTATTCGTTGATACGCCGGGCAAGGCTGTTGGCGCTGTCGATCAGCACCCGGCGATAGTCGTTGTAATTGTTCTTCGCATCGGCCCGTGGAGCGACGATGCACAGGGTCGCGATGGCCACACCGTTCGGGTCTTTGACCGGGGCGGCGAAGCAATGGGTGAAAGTGTCGGCGACGCTGTCGAAGGAAAAGAACCCATCGATACCGGCCTGGCGGATTTCTTCAAGAAACCGCTCCAGCGGCAGGCGTTCGCCGTCGGGCAGGATGAAGTCGTCGGGGTCGATCAAATCGACGATCTCCTGATCGCTCAGGTGCGCCAGCAACAGGCGTCCGGAAGCGGTCCAGGGGATCGGAGCGTTCTCGCCGATGTCCGAAGAAATGCGAAAATGCCGCTCGCCCTCTTTCATCAATGCCACGGTGTATTTGCGCCCGTTGAGCAGGCACATCTGCGCGGTTTCGTGGGTCTGGCTGACGATCTCCTGCAAGGCGTGATCGGCCTCGCGGGACAGGTCGAAATGGCGCAAATGCGCCTGCCCGAGGAAGTACAACTGACGGCCGAGGTAAACGTGACCGTCCTTGCCCACGGGTTCGAGAATGCGTCGCTCCAATAAGGACGCAACCAATTCGTAGACCGTGGATTTCGGGCTGCCGATGCCACTGGCGATTTCGTTCGGGCGCAGGGGCTGGCCGATTTCCTTGAGGAAATCGAGGATGTCGAACGCCCGGTCCAGACCGCGAGCCCGGCGCTTGATGGTGTCTTCGGTCATGTTTCAGGTTCCCATTCAAAGTGCCGGGAGTTTACCGCTAATGATNATGGTGTCTTCGGTCATGTTTCAGGTTCCCATTCAAAGTGCCGGGAGTTTACCGCTAATGATCGTTCCCACGCTCGGCGTGGGAATGCCTCAACGGACGCTCCGCGTTCGGCTCTGGATGTGACGCGGAGCGTCACGCGATGCATTCCCGCGCCGAGCGTGGGAACGATCATTAGCCTCAGGCCTTTTTCTTGTACGCGATGCAATCAATCTCGACCTTGCAATCGACCATCATGCTCGCCTGCACGCAGGCCCTCGCCGGGGCGTGTTCGCTTTTGAAGTACTCGGAAAACACCTTGTTGAAACTCCAGAAATCCCGCGGGTCTTCCAGCCACACGCCGGTACGAACCACGTCTTCCAGACCGTAACCGGCTTCTTCCAGGACCGCGATCAGGTTTTTCATGGTCTGGTGAGTCTGCTCGACAATCCCGCCCACGATGATTTCGCCATCCACCGCCGGCACCTGGCCGGACACGTGCAGCCAGCCATCCGCTTCGACAGCACGGGCGAAAGGACGGGGCTGACCGCCACCGGCGGTGCTGCCGGCGCCGTAACGAGTAATGCTCATGGGTGTTTCTCCTGTTAAAAAAGTGAAGACTTAAAAACGGGTGTTCTTGAGAAATTCCGCCAGCCGCGGCGACTGCGGGCGCTCGAACAGTTCCTTGGGTGGCCCCTGCTCTTCGATCCGCCCCTGATTCATGAACACGATCTTGTCCGAGACCTCGAAGGCAAAACGCATTTCATGAGTCACCAGCAGCATGGTCATGCCGTCCTCGGCCAACCCCTTGATCACGTTCAGCACTTCGCCCACCAGTTCCGGATCGAGGGCCGAGGTGACTTCATCGAACAGCATCAGGCTCGGGTTCATCGCAATCGCCCGGGCAATCGCCACGCGCTGCTGCTGGCCGCCGGACAACTGACCGGGGTAATGATCGCGACGGTCCAGCAGGCCGACCCGCTCCAGCCATTTTTCCGCCAGCGCCACCGCCTCGTCCTTGTGCAGCTTTTTGACTTTGAGCAACCCGAGGGTGACGTTCTGCAACGCGGTGAGGTGCGGGAACAGGTTGAATTGCTGGAACGCCATGCCAGTCATGGCGCGATGGCGGGCGATGACTTTTTCCGGGTGGCGCACGCGTTTGCCGTTGACCTCGTGATAGCCGATGGATTCGCCGTCGAGCAGAATCTGCCCGCCCTGGAATTCTTCAAGCATGTTCACGCAGCGCAACAGCGTGGTCTTGCCCGAGCCGCTGGAGCCGATCAGCGTGACCACGTTGCCGCGCTGCATCGTCAGGTCGACGCCCTTGAGCACTTCGAGCTGACCGTATTGTTTGTGCAGGCCGCGGATGTCCAGCAGCGCCTGGTTCTGGGTCGAAACTTGAGCTTGTGTCATGGCAAGGCCACCCGCTTTTCAATGTGCCGGCCGAGTAATTCGATGGCGTAGTTGATGACGAAAAACAGCAAACCGGCGAACAGGTAAAACTCCAGGGTCATGAACGTCCGGGCGATGATCTGCTGGGTGCTGAGCAGCAACTCGGAGACGCCGATCACCGACAACAATGTCGAGGCCTTGACGATCTCGGTGGACGAGTTGACCCAGGTCGGCAGAATCTGCCGCAGCGCCTGGGGCAACAACACGTAGCCCAGCGCCTGGTAAAACGTCAGGCCGATGGCCTTGCTCGCCTCCATCTGGCCGCTGGGCAGCGCTTGCAACGCACCGCGCACAATCTCGGCGACGTGGGAGCCGCAAAACAGCGTCAGCCCCAAGGTGCCGGCCCCGAACGCGCTGATCTGCCAGCCCAGCGCCGGCGCCATGTAGAAGCAGGCCAGCACCAATACAAACACCGGCGTGCCGCGAATGATGTCGACGTAAAACCGGAACGGCGCGCGCATCCAGAACGTGCCGTAAGTGAGCACCAGACCGGCAACGATGCCGACCAGCGTGCCCAGCAAAATCGCCAGCGCCGAGCACTGCACACTGGTCAGAAAGCCCTGCCACAGCACTTCCCGGGCCACCCACAACTCATGCAACCAACTGGGGGATTCGTACATGGGGGCCTCCTATCGGCGAATCGCCAGACGCTGTTCGAGGTAACGCAGCATCATGGCAATGAGGTAACAGGCCGCAACATAGAGCGCTGTGGTCACCAGCCAGGTTTCGATCACCCGGTAGCTCTCGACATTGATCTTGCGCGCGTAATAGGTCAGCTCCGGCACGGCAATCGCCGCCGCCAGCGAGGTGTCCTTGAACAGCGAAATGAAGTTGTTCGACAGCGCCGGCAGCACATTGCGCAGCATCACCGGCACGGTGATGTACGCCTTGACCTGCCACTCACCGAGCCCGATGGCCAGGCCGGCTTCACGTAACCCCTTGGGAATGCTCAACAGCCCGCCGCGAAACACTTCGGTCAGGTACGCCCCGGCATACAGCGACAGGGTGATGATGAACGACGGGATCTTGTCCAGACGAATGCCCAGGCTCGGCAACGCGAAGTAGATCAACAGGATCAACACCAGAATCGGCGTATTACGGATCACCGTCACATACACCGACGCCAGCCCCCGCAACGCCCGGTGCTTCGACAGCAAGGCAAATGCCATCAGCAGGCCGATCACGCAGCCGATGGCGATCGACACCAACGCCAGCTCAAGGCCCAGACCGAGCCCCGCCAGCAAGGTGTCGAAGTCGCGCCAGACGGCGGCAAAATTCAACTGATAGTTCATGGTCAGCAGTACCTTGAGCGGGGCGATTTTCAGGCGCCCCGCTCTCACGGGATCATTTGAATTCGACGGGGAAACCGATCGTAGGTGTTGGAAGGTCCACACCGAACCACTGCTTGAACGACGTCGCGTAAGTCGGGAACTCAACGCCAGTCATGGCTTCATGCAGCACGGTGTTAACGAAGTTCAGCCAATCCTGGTCGCCGCGTTTGACCGCGCACGCATAGGTCTGCGGACTCCAGGCATAGGCCGGGCTGCGATAGCGGCCGGGGTTCTGCACCATCAGGTATTTCACCGACGACTGATCGGTGGCCGCCGCGTCGGCACGGCCGGAGTTCACCGCCTGATACATCAAGTCCACGCTGTCGTACTGATCGACCTTGGCCTTGGGCAGCGCCTGATGCACCAGTTCTTCGGCGTACACGTTCTGCAGCACCGCCACGATCACACCGTCACCGGCGGCTTTCAGGTCGTCGATTTCCTTGTACTTGCTGTTGGCCGGCAACAACAGGCCAACGCCTTCGCGGTAGTACGGCAAGGTGAACGCGACCTGTTGGGCGCGGCTGGCGGTCACGGTGATGAACTGGCAACTCATGTCGACCTTATCGGTCAGCAGATTCGGAATCCGCGCATCCGACGATTGCACCACGAACTCGACCTTGCTCGGATCGTTGAACAACCCTTTGGCCACCATTCGCGCGATATCAATATCAAAACCCTGCAACTTGCCATCCGCGCCCTGGAAGTGCCACGGCGCATTGGTACTGCCCGTGCCCACGATCAACTTCCCACGGGCCAGCACGCTGTCGAGCTTGCTGTCTGCCGCTTGGGCGACACCCATGACAGCGGCCGAAGCCGCGAACAGAAAAACACACGCTTTAAACAACGAAGGTCGGCGATGCATGGCAAGCACTCCAGGGTCATGTTTATTCCGCTATACCGGAACTTGGTATGTAACAACGGAATAGGCAGCAGAAAGTGTGCCACAGGTTGTGAGTGGAATCTCGAGGGAATTGAAAAGTGTTTTGAATCAGATGGATGCGCGTTAGCGCGAGGAAGGTGTTACGAAATGGACAATTGAATGAGCGCTACCGATGACCCCAGCACACGGGTACTTGCGCCACAGTTGAAGGCATAACGATTCAAAACAAGGCAAGACAACCTGGCCTTTGATCTACCCGGATAAATGCCGAAGCTCAGGGACTTTTGCAGCTCTACCGCTCGCCTGCGTCCTTGTAAACATCTCCCCGCTCTCTTTTCCGAACTGCTATCACCGTCACAACCAGAACCTCATCTACAACCCGATAAACCAGTCGATACCCGGCACTGCGCAGCTTAATCTTGTAAGCATTGCCCAGCCCACTCAGCCGATCTGCTGGAACGTGCGGATTAGCCAACCGCTCCTGAAGCTTTTTCTTGAACTGCTCCCTCAACGTTGACCCGAGCTTCTGCCATTCCTTCCAGGCTTTCTCAGAAAACTCCAGCTCATAGGTCATCGAGAGAAACCTTGATTACAGGATCGTTTTCTCGCTCGCGGCAAAGGGCAATCAGTTCCATGTCTTCAAGCCGGTCCATCATCGCTTCGTATTCTTTGGCGGGGACGCAGTAGAAAGCGGGTTCATTACGGTTGAGGATTGCGACAGACAACCCACCACCCGCAGCGACTGTACCCATCGGATTTTTCTTTAGTTCGGAGATGCTCGCTACAACCTGTGAAAGCACGATATGTGTCATTTCGCTACTCCTTGAAGTGCTTTTAATAGCGCTAAAAATAGCACTCCAAATCGAGTCTGGCATCTACCCTTTGTTCATAGGATGTCCCCTTATACGTAAAGGGACTCACCGGCACCTGCCCCCTCACCTGTAATTTCTGACAGTAGACCCACCTGCTCGCCTCCTTTAACGTCAACAGGCCTTCGATTGTCTTTGAAAAGGAGATTTCAATGAGTTCGATATCCACCCACCCGACCATGGCTGCGGTCTACCGCAAGGCGCTCAAAACCTGGCGGCCGGTGATTCTGTATTTCGGCAACCAACACTGTCCCGCCTGCGAAATGGCCGAGCCGGTTTTCCGTGCAATTGCCGAGAAGTACAAGGATCACGCGCACATCTATGTGCTGAGTACGAGCCAATCCCCTCGGCATCCGGAAGTCACTGGCACACCCACTGTTCTGATCTATAAGGACGGGAGACTGCTGAAGAAGCTCAAGGGGATTGGAACCCGGGAAACCCTGGAAGAAAATTTCAAAAATCACATCGGCAAGCTCAGGCCCAAACAGATTGCCCGCAAACCCCGCCACGACTTGCAGTGGTTGCAGAAAACCTTCAGCACTTTATGCACCGCGCCTCGGGCACGGGAGCTGTTGAATGTACGGTTGATTCACGCAAAACCTGTGGGAGCGAGGCTTGCCCGCGAAGAACGATGACGCGCAATACCTGAAAAACCGCGGTGCATTCTTCGCGGGCAAGCCTCGCGCCTACAGGTCATGCGTCTTGACTTGCCGGCATTGGTGCTATTGCTTGAGCGACCCCAGCACCCGCTCGGCATTCGCCCCGCACCCCATGCCCTCGGGCCGCGTCTGGATGCTCTCGATCACCTCCAATAACTGCGCCTTGCTCTGGGCCAGGTGCAGTTGCATCGCTTCGATCTGTTCGACCTTGCGCCCAAGGCTCGCCACCAGCTCCTCGTGATTGAACTCACCCGTCGCGGCATCCGGCAGCAGCAGTTTCAGCTCTTCGAGGCTGAAACCGGCCTGTTGGGCGCACTGGATGATTTTCAGGGTTTGCAGTACTTGCGGCGGATAACGCCGATAGCCGTTGGTCTGACGCTCGACCTGACGGATTAGCCCCTGAGCCTCGTAAAACCGTATGCGCGAAGCGTTGAACCCGCTCAGTTGCGCCAATTCACCAATCTTCATCACGGCCTCATCTACACGCTTGACATTAAAGTTAACTTTAAGCTTAGCCTCTACTCATCACTGATGAGGAGTCAAGCATGTCGCCCTTCCAAACGTTGAATTTGCCCAACGGCCAGACCATCGGCAATCGCATCGCCAAAGCCGCGATGGAGGAGAACCTCGCCGATACCGGGCAGGCACCTTCCGCCGAGTTGTTTCGGCTGTATCAAGCCTGGGCCGACGGCGAGGCCGGATTGTTGCTGACCGGCAATGTGATGATCGACCGCCGCGCCATGACCGGCCCCGGTGGCGTGGTGCTGGAAGACGAGCGACACCTGGAACGCTTTCGCCAGTGGGCAACCATCGGCCGGGCCGGTGGCGCGCAGTTCTGGATGCAACTCAATCATCCTGGGCGCCAGACCATGGCCAACCTCGGCCAGCAAGCCTGGGCGCCCTCTGCCGTGGCGCTGGACCTGGGCGGGTTTTCGAAGATGTTTGCCGAACCCAAGCCCATGGGCGAGGACGATATTGCAGAAGTCATTCAACGCTTCGCCACCAGCGCCGCCCTGGCGGAAAAGGCCGGTTTCACCGGGGTGCAGATTCATGCCGCGCACGGATATCTGCTCAGCCAGTTTCTGTCGCCGTTGACCAATCGCCGCACCGACCGCTGGGGGGGTTCTCTGGAAAACCGCGCGCGTTTGCTGTTGGAAGTGCTCAGTGCTGTCCGCAAGTCGGTGTCGCCGCAGTTTTGCGTGGCCGTGAAGCTCAACTCCGCGGACTTCCAGCACGGCGGTTTCGACGCCGATGACGCCCGGCAAGTGATCCAGTGGCTCAACGAGCAACAGATCGATTTGCTCGAGCTCTCCGGTGGCAGCTACGAAGCCCCGGCCATGCAAGGCGAGGCGCGCGACGGTCGGACTTTGGCGCGAGAAGCGTACTTTCTGGAGATGGCCAGCGAACTGGCCGGTGTGGCGCGCATGCCGGTGATGGTGACCGGGGGAATACGCCGGCTGGCAATCGTCGAACAGGTGCTCGACAGCGGCATCGCCATGGCTGGCATCGGCACGGCACTGGCCATTGAACCGCAGCTGGTCAAACGCTGGCGCGAAGGCCAGAACAGCCACCCGCAGTTGCCACCGATTCGCTGGAAACGCAAAGCCCTGGCGTCGCTGGCGAACATGGCCGTGGTGAAGTTTCAGCTCCATCGATTGGGCCGCGGGCGCACGCCCAGACCGCAGGTTTCGGCGGTATGGGCATTGATCCTCGACCGGTTGTACATCGCCCGGCGTACCCGCCAGTACCGCCAGGCAATGGGCAAATAACCGACCTGTAGCAGCTGCCGAGCAGCGCGAGGCTGCGTTCGGCTGCGTNGCCAGTACCGCCAGGCAATGGGCAAATAACCGACCTGTAGCAGCTGCCGAGCAGCGCGAGGCTGCGTTCGGCTGCGTAGCAGTCGTGAGTCCGGCTGACGCGGTCTGCCTGATGCACCGCAGTTTCAGGTTTTACGACTGCTGCGCAGCCGAACGCAGCCTCGCAGGCTCGGCAGCTGCTACAAAGGGCGCCCGTCGGGGTTTTTATCGACCGGAAAAACGCAGCCGTGACAGCATCCGCAAATCGCCCTCGCGGTAATAGTCATCGGTCCAGCTGTTATCCGGAGCCAACGGCCTGACCTGCTTGAGTTGCAGTTTCTTGGCGAAGTAGCGGAACCGGTAATGCTCGTAGAAGCGCAGCAGCTCCAGCCCGTAACGGTCGGCCAGGTCGGTGTCGCCACGGATGATCAGGTAGTTCTCGTCGTTGCCGTTGCTGGCCGCGTCACTGAGGTTGTGGCTGCCGCTGATGATCGTCGGTGCATCACTGGTGAAGTCGACGACGATGGCTTTGGTGTGCACCAGCAGATTGCCCTTCTGGCCTTTCATGTTTTCCTTGAGCCAGCCTTCCAGGCCGGTGTTGAGCAGCGCGGTGGCGGCGAATTCGGCGGTGCGGTCGGCGTGGAAACCGGTGATGCTGCTGGCCGTGTTTTGCAGGCCGTAACGCAAGATGTCGTCGTGGGGCTGGCCGAGCAACGCGTTGAGTATTTCGTCCGGCAAGGAGAACGCGGTGACAAACAGCAGGTCTTTTTTCGCGGAGTCGATAATCTCGACGAACTGACGCAAGTCGCCCTTGCCCGAACGCGGTGAAAATCCGGCGAACAACGGCCGGTCCGGCTGCATCGGATTGTGCTGCGTGAGCCAGTCCCGCGTAGCGCCGACGTCCGCCGGCGTGGCCCAGACTTGCTCAAAGGTTTGCAGATAACGGGCGCCGATCCGGGCATCGTCCAGCACATGCACGACGTTGGCCTGACGGTAAACGCCGTTTGCGGTGAAATTGGTGCTGCCGCACAGTACCGCTTCGGGTTGATGCTGCCCGGTGGCGTCGAGCCGGCTCAGGACCATGAACTTGTTGTGAAAGATGTTGTGAGTGACCCGCCCGCGCTTGTTCGCCGCCGGGATTTTTTCCAGGCTGGCTTCGTTCAGCACCGTGGTGTCTTCGTCCGGTTGAGCGTGGTACAGCACCCGAACCTTCACGCCACGCTCGAAGGCAGCGTTCACCGCATCGACGATCACCTTCAATTGGTATTCATAGATCGCGATGTCCAGCGCCCACCGGCCATCCTCGGCACGTTCGATGAACCCCAGCAAGCGGGCGAGCAAACCATTTTCCAGCCATTGCCGTGGCGCGTCAGGCCACTCTTCGATGGGTAGTTTCTTGTTGGCGCTGAGCAGCGCATCGAGGTCGGCGAACTTGCGCTGGAACGCCTGACTGGCAGCCACCGCCCGGTTGAAAATCACGCTCTGCCCATTGGGCAGGCCATTGTCCGTGGTGATCGTCACCTCCAGACTTTCACCCAGCTGTATCGCATCGGCGGTGCCGTAGGCCAGGTGCACCCGATAATGAATCGTCACCCCCGGATTGACCGCGTAATCGGCCCAGCGAAATTTCTGCAGCGGCGCGGTATCACTGGGGGTGGCGTGAAACTGGGGGAACGTATGGGTCTTGCCGGGAAAGGTCAGGCTGTTGAACAGAAACAGCCAGGGTTTGCTGCCTTGCTGTTTTTCGATGGCGAACCCCAGCAGGCCTTTGCGGCGGGGTTCGGCGAGGTCGATGGCCAGCAACACACCGTTGGTGCCGGCGTAGGCTTTGACGCGGAAATCGTCCTGATCGTTGCGGGCTAGAACGCGCATGAGTCACTCCTGTGAAGATCTTTTCGCCCTACAGATCATCGATATGTTGGTAATGCGTTTGCAGCTGGGCCGCCAACACTTTAGCCCGTCCAAGGCGAATCGGTCCGCGCTCGATGTCGATCACCAACCCCGGGCAATCCAGCGCCGGCAACGCCGACCATTCCTTCAACCGTCCATCCGTCACCAGCAACAGCCGCTGCTGCTCTGCCGGAAAGCGCTTTTGCCGTGCCGCCAGCCAGCGCCCCGCCTCACCCAATGCCGCCAGCATCGGCGTACCGCCACCGGCGCCGAGCCCCTCGAGCCAGTCGCGCAAGCCCGTGGAGGCTTTCAACCCTTGCACCTGCCACTTCGGCCCATGACCGCTGGCCGTCAGCAACGCCAGGCGCGCACGCTGACGATAGGCGTCGTCGAACAGTTGCGCCAGCAGGCCCTTGGCATCGCTCAACGCCTGATGGCGCCGGGTCGAGGCCGAGGCATCGACGATTACCAGCCACAGTTCATGAGGGGTGCGGGTGCGCAGGTGAAACAGCACATCGTCGCGTTGACGCGGTCGGCCATTGATCAAGGTGCCGGGCCAGTTGATCGATCCGCTGCGCGCAGTATGACGCTTGCCCTGCTTGCCGCTATCCAGTCGTCCTGCGCGGGGTCTGGCATTCGCCCCCGCGTCCGATCGAGGGCGAATGCCTAGGGCTTTTTTGGCCAGCTCGGCACTTCACGTCGTGCGCCGACCGGCAGCGCCTGGGCGGGCATTTCGCCCCACTGGCCCTGGCCTTCTCTCGGGTTGGAGGTTTGCGAAGCGTTCTGCTGCGGCGCTTGGGGATGTTGCGACGCAGAAGTCGAATGCTCGCGACGACGATGACGCAAGGCAAACTCGGCGACCGCGTCGATATCGTCCTCGCTGATCGCGTTCGCGCCGCGCCAGGCTGCATGAGCCCGGGCCGCGCGCAGCCAGACCAGATCGGCGCGCAGGCCATCGACGCCGGCGGCAAAACAACGCTCGGTGATTTGCGCCAATGCGGCATCGTCGAGAGGAATGCTCGCCAGAGCTGAGCGCGCCTTTTGGCAACGCTCGCGCAAGGCGAGTTGCTGACGTTCCCACTCGGCGCAGAACCCTGGCGGGTCGCTGTCGAAATCCAGTCGACGACGGATGATCTGGCCGCGCTCGGCGGGTGCGGTATGGCCGCTGAGGGCGACATTCAGACCGAAGCGGTCGAGCAGTTGCGGGCGCAGTTCGCCCTCTTCCGGGTTCATGGTGCCGATCAGCACAAACTTCGCCGAATGCCGATGGGAAATCCCGTCGCGCTCGATCAGGTTGGTGCCGCTGGCGGCCACGTCGAGCAGCAGGTCCACGAGGTGATCGGGCAGCAGGTTGACTTCATCAACGTAGAGCACGCCGCCGTCGGCCTTGGCCAGCACGCCGGGAGAAAACTGAGCGCGACCTTCGCTCAGGGCCGCGTCGAGGTCGAGGGTGCCCACCAGCCGTTCTTCGGTGGCGCCCAGGGGCAAGGTGACGAATTGACCGCTGGCCAGCAGGTCTGCCAGGCCTCGGGCCAGGGTCGACTTGGCCATGCCGCGCGGGCCTTCGATCAGCACGCCACCGATTTTCGGGTCAATGGCGGTCAGGTACAGCGCGAGCTTCAAGTCATCGGCGCCGACCACGGCGGAGAGCGGGAAATGGGGGGTGTCGGTCATGTTCAAATCTCAGTCATGGTCGGTGATGATGATCGTTCCCACGCTCTGCGTGGGAATGCAGCCCGGGACGCTCTGCGTCCCAACAGCCGAACGCGGAGCGTCCGTAGAGGCATTCCCACGCAGAGCGTGGGAACGATCCCGCTAACTGTCTTCTTCTATATCCAGCAACAAATTCTCCAGCGCCTCGCGGTATTCACCCGGCTCCTGCCACATCCCCCGTTGCTGCGCTTCGAGCAGGCGCTCGGTCATGTCGCGCAAGGCGTGGGGATTGTGTTCGCGGACAAACTCCCGGGTCGCCGGATCGAGCAAATAGGCGTCCGCCAGCAACGCATACTGGTGATCGTCGATCAACTGCGTGGTGGCGTCGAACGCAAACAGGTTATCGACCGTCGCCGCCAGTTCGAACGCGCCTTTATAGCCATGTCGCTTGACCCCGTCGATCCATTTCGGATTGGCCGCCCGGGAACGGATCACCCGGTTCAGCTCTTCCTTCAATGTGCGGATCTTCGGCAAGTCCGGCTGGCTGTGGTCGCCGTGATAACTCGCCGCCGCTTCACCGCGCAGGCTTTCGACGGCCGCCAGCATGCCACCCTGGAACTGGTAATAGTCGTTGGAATCGAGCAAGTCGTGCTCGCGGTTGTCCTGGTTTTGCAGCACCGCCTGCACCTGGCTCAGACGCTGGGCGAACTGTTCGCGGGCGACGGTGCCTTCATCAGCGCCGCCGTAGGCGTAGCCGCCCCAGTTCAGGTAAACCTCGGCCAGGTCTTCACGGCTTTGCCACAAGCGACCGTCGATGGCGCCCTGCACGCCCGCGCCGTAAGCACCCGGTTTGGCCCCGAAGATGCGCCAGCCGGCCTGCCGCCTGGCCGCCTCTTCATCCAGACCGGATTCCAGCAGCGCTTGCTGCTCGGCCCGGACCTTGGCCGCCAACGGGTTGAGATCGTCCGGTTCATCCAGCGCGGCGACCGCTTGCACGGCGGCGTCGAACAGGCGGATCAGGTTGGCAAAGGCATCCCGGAAAAATCCGGAGACGCGCAAGGTCACGTCTACCCGTGGCCGGTCCAGCAGGCTCAACGGTAGAATCTCGAAGTCGTCGACGCGCTGACTGCCCGTCGCCCACACCGGCCGCACGCCCATCAACGCCATGGCCTGGGCAATGTCGTCGCCGCCGGTGCGCATGGTCGCGGTGCCCCAGACCGACAGTCCGAGCTGACGCAGGTGATCGCCGTGGTCCTGCAAATGCCGCTCAAGAATCAGGTTGGCGGATTGGAAGCCGATACGCCACGCCGTGGTGGTCGGCAGGTTGCGCACGTCCACCGAATAGAAATTGCGCCCGGTGGGCAGCACGTCCAGCCGCCCGCGACTCGGTGCGCCACTCGGCCCGGCTGGGACGAATCGACCGCTGAGGGCGTCCAGCAGGCCGCGCATTTCTGCCGGGCCACAAGCGTCCAGACGCGGGGCAACGACCTCGCGCAAGCTGTCGATGATCGCACTCACGTCGGACCAGCCCGCCGTCTGTGGGAGCGAGCCTTTGTGGCGAGGGGGCTTGCCCCCGTTGGACTGCGCAGCAGTCCCGTTTTTTGGGGCCGCTTCGCGACCCAACGGGGGCAAGCCCCCTCGCCACAAAGGCTCGCTCCCACAGGGGCCGGATATGGCTTGAGGTCCCTCGACCTCGGCATTCAAAGTCTGCGAGATCAGTTGAGCGGCGAACAATTCCAGACGTTCGCGGGTATCACCCGCCGTGCGCCAGACTTCGTCTGTTAGGGTTTCCAGTGGCTCGGGACGCGGTCCGGTCCACGGTTCAGCCAGGGCGCAATCCAGCGGATCGAAGCCCAATCCAAAAGCCTTGGCCAGCGCCCGCAGCACGCTTGACTGCGCGCCACGACCGTCGCCGCGAGGAATGCGCAGCAAGGCCAACAAGGTGTCGACGCGCAACCGACCGACCGGCGATTCGCCAAACACGTGCAGGCCATCGCGGATCTGCGACTCCTTCAAGTCGCACAGGTAGGTGTCCAGACGCGGCAACCAGATCGCCGCGTCGGCATCGCTGTCGAGTGGCTCGTCCAGTTGCAGTTCACGGTCAATGTGCGTATCGCGCACCAGTTGCAGAATGTCGCGCTGCAGTTCCCGGGCGCGGCGCGGATCGAGCAATTGCGCTTCGTAATATTCGTCGGCCAGCCACTCGAGATTGCGCAGCGGACCATAGGTTTCGGCGCGGGTCAGCGGCGGCATCAGGTGATCGATGATCACCGCTTGCGTGCGGCGCTTGGCCTGGGCGCCCTCGCCCGGGTCGTTGACGATGAACGGATAGATGTTCGGCAGCGGCCCGAGCAATGCGTCGGGCCAGCAGTTTTCCGACAACCCGACGCCCTTGCCCGGCAGCCATTCGAGGTTGCCGTGCTTGCCGACGTGAATCACGCCGTGGGCGCCGTAGGTGTTGCGCAACCAGAAGTAGAACGCCAGGTAGCCATGGGGCGGCACCAGGTCCGGGTCGTGATAGACCGCGCTCGGGTCAACCTGATAACCCCGCGCCGGTTGAATGCCGACGAAGGTCAGGCCGAAGCGCAATCCGGCAATCATCATTCGCCCGCCACGGAACATCGGATCGCTTTCGGGCGCACCCCAACGCTCCAGTACCGCCTGGCGGTTGGCGTCGGGCAGTGCGTTGAACATCAAAAAGTAATCATCCAGCGCCAGGCTTTGCTGACACGGACGTTGATCAAGCGTGTCCAGGTCATTGCTGACACCGCCGAGCAATTGCTGGATCAGCGCGGTGCCACTGTCCGGCAACTCGGCCGGTAGCGGGTAACCTTCTTGATGCAGTGCATGCAGGATGTTCAGCGCCGCGGCGGGCGTGTCGAGACCGACGCCATTACCGATTCGTCCATCGCGAGTCGGGTAGTTGGCGAGGATCAGGGCGATGCGTTTTTCGCCATTGGGCACTCGCGCCAGATCGATCCAGCGCCGCGCCAGTTCGGCGACAAAATCCATGCGTTCCGGTTGTGGCCGGTAGCAAACCACGTCGGATTGACTGCGCTCGCTGCGCCAAGCCAGATCCTTGAAGCTGATTGGCCGACTGATGATTCGCCCGTCCAGCTCCGGCAGCGCGATGTGCATCGCCAGGTCACGGGGACCGAGGCCTTGCTCGCTCGCCAGCCAACCGGGCTCGTTGTCTTGGGCGCAGATCGCCTGGATCACCGGGATGTTGCGGCGAAACGGCCGCAGGTGCGGCGCTTCGGGGCTGGACTGGGCGAAACCGGTGGTGTTCAGAATCACCCCCGCCTCGACCTCATCCAGCAGGTCTTCGACCACCGTCAGGCAGCCGGGCTCTTTCAGACTGGCCAGCGCAATCGGCAACGGGTTGAGCCCCGCCGCCTGCAAACGCTGGCAGAAAATATCGATGAAACCAGTGTTGGCTGCCTGCAAGTGCGAGCGGTAAAAAAGCACCGCCGCCACCGGTTGATCGGGCTGCCAGTCGGCTTGCCAGTCCTGAAGGTGCGCGGGGCTTTTTTGCGGGTGGTAGATCGCGGTGCGTGGCAGGGTTTGCGGCTCGCCCCAGGTGTAATCGCGATCCAGCCAGCGATTGGCCAGGCAGCGGAAAAAATCCAGGGCATTGCTCATGCCGCCCTGACGCAAAAACTGCCAGAGCCGGTCGCGGTCTTCGGGGATCACGGTGCTCAGGTCGCTGAGTTCCGGGTCCGGGCGATCGTCGCCCGGCACCAGAATCAGTTGCACCCCGCGCCGGGACAATTCCACCAGACGCTCGATGCCGTAACGCCAATAGGCGATGCCGCCATGCAGCGAGATCAGAATCACCTTGGCGTGGCGCAGCACTTCGTCGACATAGAGATCGACCGAGGCGTGATTCTGCACCTGCATCGGGTTGGCCAGGCGCAAGCTCGGGTAATCGTCGGGCAGCTGCTGCGCCGCTTCGGCGAGCAACGCCAGGCTGGAATCGCCGCTGCACAGGACCACCAGCTCGGCGGGGGTTTGTCCAAGGTCGGCAATGTTGTCATCCGACACGAAACCGCCGGGCTGGGTCCTGAGCAGGTGCATGGGTTAAACGCTGAGCGCAGCGCGCAATTGCGCTTCGAGTTGAACGGCGTCCAGCGCCTGACCGATCAACACCAGTCGCGTAGTGCGTGCCTCTTCGACGCCCCACTGACGGTCGAAGTGTTTGTCGAAACGCGTGCCTACGCCCTGGATCAGCAGGCGCATCGGTTTGTTCGGCACCGCCGCGAAACCCTTGACCCGCAGAATGTCATGCTGGACCACCAGTTGCGTCAGCGCGTCCATCAGCAGGCTTTCGTCGGCTTGTGGCAGCTCGATCGAGATGGAGTCGAACGCGTCATGGTCGTGATCATGATCGTCTTCACCTTCATGATGATGATCGTGATGGCTGTGGCGGCTGTCGATGTGTTCTTCGGAACCGGCGCCGAGGCCGATCAGCACGTCCAGTGGCAGACGACCGCTGCTGGCTTCGATGACTTTCACCGCCGGCGGCAGTTCTTCAGCGACTTCCAGGCGCACACGGGCCAGGTCTGCGGCGCTGATCAGGTCGGCCTTGTTGAGGATCACCAGGTCGGCGCTGGCCAATTGGTCGGCGAACAGTTCATGCAGCGGCGATTCGTGGTCCAGGTTCGGGTCGAGTTTGCGCTGGGCATCCACTTGATCCGGGAACGCGGCGAAGGTCCCCGCAGCGACGGCCGGGCTGTCGACCACGGTAATCACCGCGTCAACGGTGCAGGCGCTGCGGATTTCTGGCCACTGGAAGGCTTGAACCAGAGGTTTTGGCAGGGCCAGGCCCGAGGTTTCGATGAGAATGTGGTCGAGGTCGCCGCGACGAGCAACCAGCTCGCGCATCACCGGGAAGAACTCTTCCTGAACGGTGCAGCACAGGCAGCCGTTGGCCAGTTCATAGACGCGACCGCTGGCTTCCTCTTCGGTGCAGCCGATCGAGCATTGCTTGAGGATCTCACCGTCGATGCCCAGCTCGCCGAACTCGTTGACGATCACCGCGATGCGACGGCCCTGGGCGTTGTCGAGCATGTGGCGCAGCAAGGTGGTTTTGCCCGAGCCGAGGAAGCCGGTAACGATGGTGACGGGGAGTTTGGCCAGTGTTTTCATCGGATGCCCTTTGGCAAGGTGGCGGGCATACGGGACGACGACCGGCAACGCGGGCGCGCGTGCCTGAAGAGTTCGCCACCGGATCACCCCGCCCGGTTGAAAGTGAGAATCTGTGTCGAGGCAGGTCTCCTGGCTGACGGTGTGCCAATCGTTGGACTGGCGTTTGCTGCGCCTTCCCGCGAACCTGATGGATCAGGGCTTGCAGTGGCGTGGCAGCGAACATCACCGTTCACAGTTGCGGGGGCAGCCGCGGCATCGACCGCGTTCCCTTCTTAGCTTCGGCAGACGCCGAAGAACCTCGAGAGCGCAAGGCTACGCATCGTGTGGGGGCGGGTCAATCACTGCGCACGCCACCTCCTCCTACCAAAAGCCAATCAGCATCCAAACGAGAACCCGTTCCAATTGACGCCCAACCCTCGCCCATGCTCTCCTACACGCCTTGTTACGGGTGCCCTTCACAGGGTGAAACGGGAAACCGGTGAATCATGTGCTTTACTCTAAAGCCATGTCAGTCCGGTGCTGCCCCCGCAACGGTAAGCGAGTGAAGCGTCAGATCCACTGTGCCTGTCATACGGCATGGGAAGGTGATGCTTGCAGGTCCAGGCGTTAGCCCTGCCCCTCGCGAGCCCGGAGACCGGCCCGCAACACAAAGTGACTTTTACGTTCACTGAATAACAAACCCGCGGTGGGCGGGCGCTGTTCGAAACCTCTGCGAGCCCTTGGCGTGTGGAGGTTTTCATGCGCTCTATTCACCCGCTGACAGACCAGAGGGAAGCGCCATGTCGATCATCAGCAGCACCGGCAGCAACACCGATAAGAGCATCGCCAGCACCACCACAACCCTGAGCCAACGCCTGACCGCCGCTTTTTGTGCGTCGATCCTTGGCGCCAGCCTTGTGTATTTCGCCGGTTTCTCGCACATCGAAGCGGTGCACAACGCCGCCCACGATACCCGTCACAGCTCTGCCTTTCCGTGCCATTGAGACCCGCTGAGATGATCAAGCGTATTGCGCAAACCGCAGGGTTCACCGGGCTGCTGGCCGCCCTGCTGCTGACCCTGCTGCAAAGCTTCTGGGTCGCCCCGCTGATTTTGCAGGCCGAGACTTACGAAAAATCCGAGCCGGCCGCTGTTGAAGTCCACGAACACGCCGCGGGCGCTGTCGCTCACACCCATGATGCCGAAGCCTGGGAACCGGAAGACGGCTGGCAGCGCGTGCTGTCCACTACCGGCGGCAACCTGGTGGTGGCAGTCGGTTTCGCCCTGATGCTTGCCGGTCTCTACACCCTGCGCGCACCGACCAAAACCTCTCAGGGCTTGCTCTGGGGGCTGGCCGGTTACGCGACCTTCGTGCTGGCACCAACGCTTGGCCTGCCACCTGAACTGCCGGGCACTGCCGCGGCGGATCTGGCGCAACGGCAGATCTGGTGGATTGGCACTGCCGCTTCCACCGCTGTAGGCATCGCGCTGATCGTGTTCAGCCGTCACTGGCTGATGAAAGTCCTCGGTGTGGCGATCCTGGCCGTGCCGCATGTGATCGGCGCGCCGCAACCGGAAGTCCATTCGATGCTGGCTCCGGAGGCCCTGGAAGCGCAATTCAAAATCGCTTCGCAGCTGACCAACATGGCGTTCTGGCTGGCCCTGGGCCTGATCAGCGCCTGGTTGTTCCGCCGCAAAAGCGATGGCCAATACTGCGCATGACGGACGTCAGCGCAGCGCCGACCCTGGTGGTCGGCCTGGGCTGCCAGCGCGGCTGCCCCGTCAGCACGCTGCGGGCGCTGCTCGATCAGGCATTACAGGCTCATCAAATCGGGCTCCATGAGATCAAGGCCCTGGCCAGCATCGACCTGAAGCGCGAAGAACCTGGCCTGATCGAACTGGCCGAACAGCTGGCATTACCGTTGGTGTACTTCAGCAGCGAACAGTTGGCGGCCTATCAAGGGCAACTCAGCCATCACTCGGACATCGCATTTGAACGCACCGGCTGCTACGGCGTAGCGGAAAGTGCCGCGCTGGCCCTGGCCGAACAATTGGCCCGGGCACCGGCAAAGCTACTGATTCCACGACAAAAATACGCCCAGGCCACCCTGGCATTGGCCAGCGCCGCGTAAAATCCCGATAATCCCCGCCTTCGATCATGAGCATTCTTCATCTGCAGTGTGCCCATGCCCTTTTCTGACAGGAAACGACGATGACCGTCTACTTCATTGGCGCAGGCCCCGGCGACCCGGAACTGATCACCGTCAAAGGCCAGCGGCTGATTCGTAGCTGCCCGGTCATCATCTATGCCGGCTCCCTGGTCCCCGCCGCCGTGCTGGAGGGCCACCGGGCCGAACAGGTGGTCAACAGCGCCGAGCTGCACCTGGAACAGATCGTCGAGCTGATCAAGAGCGCCCATGCCAACGGCCAGGACGTGGCCCGGGTGCATTCCGGCGATCCGAGCCTGTATGGCGCGATTGGCGAGCAGATTCGTTACCTGCGCGAACTCGACATCCCTTTCGAAATCATTCCCGGCGTCACCGCCACCGCCGCCTGCGCTGCCCTGTTGGGTGCCGAGCTGACCCTGCCGGACGTGTCACAGAGCGTGATTCTCACCCGTTACGCCGACAAGACCGCCATGCCGGCCGGGGAAGAACTCGGGAGCCTGGCGCAGCACGGGGCGACCATGGCGATCCACCTGGGGGTCAATCATCTGGAGAAGATCCTTGCCCAATTGCTGCCGCATTACGGCGCCGATTGCCCGATCGCGGTGATCCATCGGGCGACCTGGCCGGATCAGGATTGGGTGGTGGGGACGCTTGAGGACATTGCGCAGAAGGTTCAAGCCAAGGGCTTTCGCCGAACGGCGCTGATTCTGGTGGGTCGGGTGTTGGGCAGCGATCACTTCAGTGAGTCGTCGCTGTATCGCGCGGGGCATGCGCACCTATACAGACCCTGAAGCACTGATCGTTCCCACGCTCTGCGTGGGAATGCAGCCCGGGACGCTCCGCGTCCCAAGAGCGGACGCAGAGCGTCCATTGAGGCATTCCCACGCAGAGCGTAGGAACGATCATCCTTAAAAGCTTCACCCATAAAAAACGGCGCTCACGGAGGCGCCGTTTTTTTATGTCGCAGCGAACACCTTAGTAGTAGGCGTTTTCTTTCTGCGTGTGGTCGGTCACGTCACGAACACCCTTGAGCTCGGGAATGCGCTCGAGCAAGGTGCGCTCGATGCCTTCCTTCAGGGTGACGTCTGCCTGGCCGCAGCCCTGGCAACCACCGCCGAACTGCAGCACGGCGATCCCGTCTTCGACCACATCGATCAGGCTGACCTGACCGCCGTGGCTGGCCAGCCCCGGGTTGATCTCGGTTTGCAGGTAGTAGTTGATGCGCTCGTTGATCGGGCTGTCAGCGTTGACCATCGGGACTTTGGCGTTTGGCGCCTTGATGGTCAGCTGGCCGCCCATGCGGTCGGTGGCGTAGTCGACGACCGCATCGTCCAGAAACGCTTCGCTGAACGAGTCGATGTAGGCGGTGAAGCTTTTGAGCCCCAGCGCCGTGTCTTCAGGTTTTTCTTCGCCCGGCTTGCAGTAGGCAATGCAGGTTTCGGCGTACTGGGTGCCAGGCTGGGTGATAAAGACGCGGATGCCAATGCCCGGGGTGTTCTGCTTGGAGAGCAGATCAGCCAGGTAATCGTGGGCGGCGTCGGTAATGGTAATAGCGGTCATGGAAACTCCTCGCAGGCTTGGGCGCAGTTTACGCCAATCGACGCGCCGCACAAAGTCCCAGTATTTTTGTCAGGAAAGCAGCCATCAGAGATTCTCATAACGGTTCATATCCAGCACGCCCTCTTCCACCGGATCGGTGTCGTGGATGTACCGGCTCAGATCATGGAAATACTGCCAGAACTGCGGATGGCTGCGGCGAATGCCCCAGCGTTCGACGATTTTCTCGAAACTGGCAGCGTCCCTGGCGTTTTCCATTTCGTCGACGAACGCGGGCACTTGCCCGGCCGGGATGTTGAACATGAAGTTCGGGTAGCTGCTCAGAACACCCGGATAAATCGTCAAGGTGTCGAGCCCCGGCTGATAACGCAGCGATTCACCGAGCAGAAACGCCACGTTACTGTGAGCCCGGTTGCGCAACAGGCTGTATACCTCACGTTTGCCGCTTTGAGTCTCGATGCGCAACACCGTGGCTTCCGGCAACTGATCGATGACTTTCAAACCGGCAGCCGGGCGTGAAGCCAGGCGACTGAGGGCCTGCTCGGCGTTCTGCAACGCCAGATCAATGTTCGGCCGCGAGCAATAAGCGCCGTCGCAGCGGTTGATCGGGTCGGGCCTGGCGTTGAGGTCGCCGTAACGGGTCAGCAACTGCTGGACGAAATCGCGTTTCGGATCGGTTTCGTCCAGATTCAGCGCCGTCGGCTTGTCGTTGTCGATGTCCTCGTAATCCAGCCACATCTTGAACTTGCCGCTGTTCTGATACCAATCGTCAAGGTAGCCGTTGCGTGAATCGGCCGGCATCAAGCGCAGGAAATTCTGCTCGGCGCCATTGCGGATCAGGTCGAAGTACAGCCGGGTCTGGGCCTGATGGGACACGTTGCCGAACACATCGAAGTTGACCGCCAACTGATAATACGTGCGTTCCAGCAGCGGGTAATCGAACAGCCACATCGTCTGCGGCACATCGCCGATCAGGCCCTTGGTCACCGAGGCGCTGTCGAAATGCCGAAAGATACTCAGTAGTGCGTTGTCATTGCCGGCCCACAAGGTCGACCAGCTCGGCGCCGGCAAGTCGGCATAGCTGTCCCGGCGCAGGGCCTCATATTCGTTACGCTTATTGCGGTAGTCGTGCCACAGGCTCAGGACGCTGCCGACGTCATCGTTCTGCCCCGGCATCGCCAGCAACGGCGTGGCCTGGCCGCGATAGTTCGGGTCGGTGATGTAAAGGTCATGCTCCGGGGCCTGGAACAATGCCCAGAAGTTATCGCGAATCACGTCGGTGGCGATCTGGCCGCGGCAGACCGGGCCGCGAATGAACGTGCGTACGAAGTATTCGGCGTTATCGAGCATGAACTGGTAACGCGCCTGGGCCGGGATCGCCTCGAACGTGGCAAACGGATTGGCCCGCCGCTCCGGGCCGTATCCCGGCAAGGCGTTGACCTGCCAGTTCCCGTTGTAAAACAGGCTTTTGACCCGCGCCATCTTCGCCGCACTCAGCGGGTAGGTGATGTGGGTTTTGTGCACGATCACGCCTTGCACCGGCCACAGACGGTAATAGACCTGAGTGCCCGGGTCGTCATTCGGACGGCGAGTGTTAATCAGGTCGATGGGCTGCCCCGTCGGCGTGCGCGAACGCACCCACTGAAAGAAATGCCCCGGCTCGCCGTCCTTGAAATAGAGATGGGCCAGGAACCAATGCTCGAACAACCAGCGCCCGACCAGACTTTCCCGCGCACCCGGTGCGTTGAGCAGGTTTTCCCACTGCACCACCTGCAAGGCTTCCTTGGCGCTGGGTACCAGGCCCTGCTCATCAATCGGCGCACCGGAGGTCAGCCAGCGTTGCAGCGTCTGGTATTGCTGATCGGTCAGGCCGGTGACTGCCAGCGGCATGCCCTCTTTCGGATGGGAGCTGGCGTAACCGTCGAACTCCGCCGGCATGGCGCACAGCGTTTCCCGGTTCAGGCCCAGGACGATCTCTTCCGGCAATTTGGCGTTGGGTTGCAACGGCGTTCCATGGCCTAGTTCAAGCATGCGCGCCATCAGCGCCGCCTGACTGCCTTGGGCGTCGAGCACCGAATAGAAGCCCTTTTGCTGCCAGGCACGTTTGCCGAAGGCGTCATAAAACAACCGGGTCGGCGCGGCGGCACGGCTGCGTTCGCCGTCATAGACTAGCGCCTTCGTCGCGCCTCGGGCCGCCCCTTCGCCACTGCCCAGGTTGAGCTGACAGGCGGCGTCGTAGCAGGCATGGCAGGCCACGCACTTTTCGGTGAAGATCGGTTGAATATCGCGAGCGTAGGAAATGTCCGGACCTTGCGCAGCGGCGCCCCCGCTTAAAAACAGCAGCAATAGGCTGGTGACGACGCGATACGACATATCCCTGGTCCTGATCAAAAGAAAACGCCGCGATTCTACCGGTCTGGCCTGTGCACCAACATGAACGATATTCATGCAAAACCGGCACATGCTCCAAAAGCGCACAGGTTTGTTATTATCCCGGCCCTTCGTCATGGCCTTACCGAGTAGTCCAAATGTCCGATCGCAGCGTTCGCCTTCAAGCTCTCAAGCACGCCCTCAAAGAGCGCATCCTGATTCTCGATGGCGGCATGGGGACGATGATCCAGAGCTACAAGCTCGAGGAACAGGATTACCGTGGCAAACGCTTCGCCGACTGGCCGACTGATGTAAAAGGCAACAACGACTTGTTGGTACTGACCCGCCCGGACGTGATTGGTGGCATCGAGAAAGCCTACCTGGATGCCGGCGCCGACATTCTGGAAACCAACACCTTCAACGCCACCCGGATTTCCATGGCCGATTACGGCATGGAAGAACTGGCCTACGAACTGAACGTAGAAGGCGCGCGCCTGGCCCGCAAGATTGCCGATGCGAAAACCCTCGAGAACCCGGACAAGCCGCGCTTCGTCGCCGGCGTGCTCGGCCCGACCAGCCGCACCTGCTCGCTGTCGCCGGACGTGAACAACCCCGGCTACCGCAACGTGACCTTCGATGAACTGGTGGAAAACTACACCGAGGCCACCAAAGGCCTGATCGAAGGCGGCGCCGACCTGATCCTGATCGAAACCATTTTCGACACCCTCAACGCCAAAGCGGCGATCTTCGCCGTGCAAGGGGTTTACGAAGAGCTGGGCGTCGAGTTGCCGATCATGATTTCCGGCACCATCACCGACGCCTCTGGCCGCACCCTCTCCGGCCAGACCACCGAAGCGTTCTGGAACTCCGTGGCTCACGCCAAACCGATTTCCGTCGGCCTGAACTGCGCCCTCGGCGCCCGTGAGTTGCGCCCGTACCTGGAAGAGCTGTCGAACAAAGCCAACACCCACGTGTCGGCGCACCCGAACGCCGGCCTGCCGAACGAATTCGGCGAGTACGACGAACTGCCGGCCCAAACCGCCAAGGTCATCGAAGAGTTCGCCCAAAGCGGCTTCCTGAATATCGTCGGCGGCTGCTGCGGCACCACGCCGGGGCACATCGAAGCCATCGCCAAAGCGGTCGCCGGTTACGCCCCGCGTGAAATTCCGGACATTCCCAAGGCCTGCCGCCTGTCGGGCCTGGAACCGTTCACCATCGATCGCAGCTCGCTGTTCGTCAACGTCGGCGAGCGCACCAACATCACCGGTTCCGCCAAATTCGCCCGCCTGATCCGTGAAGACAACTACACCGAAGCCCTGGAAGTCGCCCTGCAGCAGGTTGAAGCCGGCGCCCAGGTGATCGACATCAACATGGACGAAGGGATGCTCGATTCGAAGAAGGCCATGGTGACCTTCCTCAATCTGATTGCCGGCGAACCGGACATCTCCCGCGTACCGATCATGATCGACTCCTCCAAGTGGGAAGTGATCGAAGCCGGCCTCAAGTGCATCCAGGGCAAGGGCATCGTCAACTCCATCAGCATGAAGGAAGGCGTGGAGCAGTTCATTCATCACGCCAAACTGTGCAAGCGCTACGGCGCCGCAGTCGTCGTGATGGCCTTCGACGAAGCCGGCCAGGCCGACACCGAAGCGCGCAAGAAAGAAATCTGCAAACGCTCCTACGACATTCTGGTCAACGAAGTCGGCTTCCCGCCGGAAGACATCATCTTCGACCCGAACATCTTCGCCGTGGCCACCGGCATCGAAGAACACAACAACTACGCTGTGGACTTCATCAACGCCTGCGCCTACATCCGCGACGAACTGCCGTACGCCTTGAGCTCTGGCGGCGTGTCCAACGTGTCGTTCTCGTTCCGTGGCAACAACCCGGTGCGCGAGGCGATTCACTCGGTGTTTCTGCTGTATGCGATCCGCAACGGCCTGACCATGGGTATCGTCAACGCCGGCCAACTGGAGATCTACGACCAGATTCCGGTGGAACTGCGCGACGCCGTTGAAGACGTGATCCTCAACCGCACTCCGGAAGGCACCGACGCCCTCCTCGCCATCGCCGACAAGTACAAGGGCGACGGCAGCGTCAAGGAAGCCGAGACCGAAGAGTGGCGTAACTGGGACGTCAACAAGCGTCTGGAACATGCGCTGGTCAAGGGCATCACCACCCACATCGTGGAAGACACCGAAGAGTCGCGCCTGTCGTTCGCGCGCCCGATCGAAGTCATCGAAGGCCCGTTGATGGCCGGGATGAACATCGTTGGCGACCTGTTCGGCGCCGGCAAAATGTTCCTGCCGCAAGTGGTGAAATCCGCCCGCGTGATGAAGCAGGCCGTGGCCCACTTGATCCCGTTCATCGAGCTGGAAAAAGGTGACAAACCGGAAGCTAAGGGCAAGATCCTCATGGCCACGGTCAAGGGTGACGTGCACGACATCGGCAAGAACATCGTCGGCGTGGTGCTGGGCTGTAACGGCTACGACATCGTCGACCTCGGCGTGATGGTGCCGGCGGAGAAGATCCTGCAAGTCGCCAAAGACGAGAAATGCGACATCATCGGCCTGTCCGGCTTGATCACACCTTCGCTGGACGAAATGGTTCACGTGGCCCGCGAGATGCAGCGTCAGGACTTCCACTTGCCGCTGATGATCGGTGGCGCGACCACCTCCAAGGCGCACACGGCGGTGAAGATCGAGCCCAAGTACAGCAACGACGCGGTGATCTACGTCACCGACGCCTCCCGCGCCGTGGGCGTGGCCACCCAGTTGCTGTCCAAGGAGCTTAAGGCCGGCTTCGTCGAGAAGACCCGTCTGGAATACATCGACGTTCGCGAGCGCACCGCCAACCGCAGCGCCCGCACCGAGCGCCTGAGCTACCCGGCGGCCATCGCCAAGAAGCCGCAGTTCGACTGGGCCAACTATGAGCCGGTCAAACCGACGTTCACCGGCGCCAAGGTGCTGGACAACATTGACCTGAAGGTTCTGGCCGAATACATCGACTGGACACCGTTCTTCATCTCCTGGGACCTGGCCGGCAAATTCCCGCGCATCCTCAAGGACGAAGTGGTCGGTGAAGCCGCCACCGCGCTGTACGCCGATGCCCAGGAAATGCTTGCCAAGCTGATCGACGAGAAGCTGATCAGCGCCCGTGCCGTGTTCGGTTTCTGGCCGGCCAACCAGGTGCGCGACGATGACATCGAAGTCTACGGCGATGACGGCAAGCCATTGGCCAAACTGCATCACTTGCGTCAGCAGATCATCAAGACCGACGGCAAACCGAACTTCTCCCTCGCCGACTTCGTCGCGCCCAAAGACAGCGGCGTGACCGACTACGTGGGTGGTTTCATCACCACCGCCGGGATCGGCGCCGAAGAAGTGGCCAAGGCTTATCAGGAGGCTGGCGACGATTACAACTCGATCATGGTCAAGGCATTGGCCGACCGCCTGGCCGAGGCGTGCGCCGAGTGGCTGCACCAGCAAGTGCGTAAAGACTACTGGGGCTACGCCAAGGACGAGGCGCTGGACAATGAGGCGCTGATCAAAGAGCAGTACACCGGCATCCGCCCTGCTCCGGGCTATCCGGCGTGCCCGGATCACACCGAGAAAGCCACGCTGTTCAAGCTGCTGGACCCGGAGGCGGAAGAACTCAAGGCCGGCCGCAGCGGCGTGTTCCTCACCGAGCACTACGCCATGTTCCCGGCGGCGGCGGTCAGCGGCTGGTACTTCGCTCATCCGCAGGCGCAATACTTCGCCGTGGGCAAGATCGACAAGGACCAGGTGCAGAGTTATACGTCGCGCAAAGGTCAGGAGCTGAGCGTGACCGAACGCTGGCTGGCGCCTAACCTGGGTTACGACAACTAACCCCCATCCCCTGTGGGAGCGAGGCTTGCCCGCGAAGAACGATGACGCGATTTCCCTGTGAGACCGTGTCATCGTGCTTCGCGGGCAAGCCTCGCTCCTACAATCTATGCTTAGTTCTCATGCATACGTGGCGAGGGATTTATGGACGATCCAGTCGACAACAACAAACCTCCGACCTTCTGGCAGATGCTGCACAGCGTCATGGCGGCGGCGTTCGGGGTGCAGAGCGGGAAGAACCGGGCGCGGGATTTCACCCACGGCAAGCCCAGTCATTTCGTGATTCTGGGGATTGTGTTCACGGCGGTGTTCGCCCTGACGCTGTTCGGCATCGTCAAACTGGTGCTGCACCTGGCCGGGATCTGAGCCGGCTCAGTGCATCAGGGTTTGCAGGCTGAACGGGTAGCGATAGGACGTCGGCCGCCCCTTGGCCGAGAGCTTTCGAAAATTCACCCCGTAATCCTGAGTTGTACTCAAGGCCAGCAGTCGCCGGGCTTGCGCGTGATCGATCAGTTGCAACAACGAAATCTGCCGGTCGCGTCCGCCGTACTGGCTGACATCCACCCCCTGTTCGTAATCATGCAGCTGCACCAGGGCCCAACCACCCAGAGTGAAGTGCCCGCCCAATAGCACGCTCAATCGGCCGTCCAGCAGCGCCTGCAACGCGGTCGGTGAGTTGTTGACGGCGCTGAACAGCGCGTCCTTGCCCGGCTGGCCTCCGGTTTCGGTGTACGCCTGCATGGCGCCGAAGGCCATTTCATCGTTGGCCGACCAGACCAGCGAGGTTTTCGGGTAGCGCTTGAACAACAATCTGGCCTGTTCGTGGGCCCGCTCGCGGCTCCAGCCGCCATAGACCAGCTGGCGCAAACGAACTTCCGGGTGTTCGGCCAATGCCCGCATCATGCCCTTCTCACGCTGTTGCGCGGCTGGCGTGGTCTTCAGGCCGGAAAAGGCCACCAGCTCAATGACTTCGCCGGACGCTACCGGGCGATGCAGGCGAATCAGTTCCTTGAGCATCAGGTAGCCGCCCTCCTCGTTATTGGGCACCAGGCTGCCCAGCCAGTCGGGATATTTGTCCGGCTGGGCGCCGAGCAGGCGCATCTGGTCCGCGGTCAGGCCGTTGTTGACCATAAACAGCTTCACGCCGCTGCCTTGCGCCAGGCGCAGGATTTCGGGCGCGACGTACAGCTCGTTGACGAACACCAGATAGTCCGGCCGATCCGGCCCTTGCAGCGCTTCGCGGGCCTGTTTGAGCGCGGTCTCGGCGTTGCGTTCGGAATATTGAATACGCAAATCCATGCCCAGGTCCTTGGCCGCGGCCTGCATGAATTGCGAGTAGCTGACCCAGAAGACCTCTTGGGTGGTCCCTGGATTGAGGAACAATACGGACGCTGCCTGGGCACACGATCCCAGGACCGTGCCAAGCGCCAGTACCGCACCACAGAAAAATTTCAACATTGATCGTCCGAGCCCCCGAAAATCCGCCGCGCATTATAGCCAGCGGAATTCCTTGAAACGGCGCTTATTCCAGCTTTTGTCCGACAAGTGTCGGCACCGGGCCCGGACGGGGTCGTTATTGGTGGCTGACCCAGAATACCGCTGTGCCCACGACCAGGATGATCAGGAACAAAATCGCCCAAGCATCGACCGTGCTATCGCTTTTCCGTGCTTTGGTTGGGTTGCTCATTGCATCGCCTCTTGTCGGTTTTATCGGTGATTGCATAAAGACTCGAGCACAGTTAAGACGATGATTGCCCGCACTACAAACGTGGGTTTTACCACTATGAATTTCATTAGTCGTTTTGGTTCTTTGCATATACTCAAACATCACTTTTGCGCATAACTGCAAACTGGTATCTTGCGTCGGCTCCGTTGGGAGTGCGCGGCCGTGCGCGCAGAATTGCCGAGGCAGAATCGGACTCCAGCAAGCGATCACGCAGCTGCATCCGACCGGCCCAAGCCTGAGAACAGGACTTATATGTACGTATACGACGAGTACGATCAGCGGATCATCGAGGACCGCGTCAAGCAGTTCCGTGATCAGACCCGACGCTATCTGGCAGGCGAGCTGAGCGAAGAAGAATTCCGCCCCCTGCGCCTGCAAAATGGCCTTTATATCCAGCGCTTTGCCCCGATGCTGCGGGTGGCGGTGCCTTATGGCCAACTCACTTCGCGCCAGACGCGAATGATGGCCAAAATTGCCCGCGACTACGACAAGGGCTACGCCCACATCAGTACCCGGCAGAACGTGCAGTTCAACTGGCCGGCCGTGGAAGACATCCCGGACATCCTGGCTGAGCTGGCGACCGTGCAGATGCATGCGATCCAGACCAGCGGCAACTGCCTGCGCAACGTCACCACCGACCAATTCGCCGGTGTCGCGGCCGACGAGTTGATCGACCCGCGGCCATGGTGCGAAATCGTCCGTCAGTGGACCACCTTCCACCCGGAATTCGCCTACCTGCCGCGTAAATTCAAAATCGCCATCAACGGTTCGACGTCCGACCGTGCGGCCATCGAAGTCCATGACATTGGCCTCGAGCCCGTGCACAACGCCGCGGGCGAATTGGGTTTCCGCGTGCTGGTCGGTGGCGGCCTGGGCCGTACTCCGGTGGTGGGCGCGTTCATCAACGAGTTCCTGCCGTGGCAAGACCTGCTGAGCTACCTCGACGCCATCCTGCGTGTCTACAACCGCTACGGCCGTCGTGACAACAAATACAAGGCGCGGATCAAGATTCTGGTCAAGGCCCTGACGCCTGAAGTGTTCGCTCAAAAAGTCGACGCGGAAATGGAACACCTTCGCGGTGGCCAGACCACATTGACCGAAGCCGAAGTGCATCGCGTGGCCAAACACTTCGTCGATCCGGACTACAAGGCGCTGGAAAACCAGACCGCTGAACTGGCCGAGCTCGACAAGCAGCACCCAGGCTTCGCCCGCTGGCGCACCCGCAACACCCTGGCCCACAAGAAACCGGGTTATGTGGCCGTGACGCTGTCCCTGAAGCCGACCGGCGTTGCGCCGGGCGACATCACCGACAAGCAGCTCGATGCCGTGGCCGACCTCGCCGACCGCTACAGCTTCGGCCAGCTGCGCACCTCCCACGAGCAGAACATCATTCTGGCCGATGTCGAGCAGAGCCAGTTGTTCGCCATGTGGGGCGAGTTGCGCGAGCAAGGTTTCGCCACGCCGAACATCGGCTTGCTGACCGACATCATCTGCTGCCCGGGCGGCGACTTCTGCTCCCTGGCCAACGCCAAGTCGATCCCGATCGCCGAATCGATCCAGCGCCGTTTCGACGACCTGGACTACCTGTTCGACATCGGCGAGCTGGACCTGAACATCTCCGGCTGCATGAACGCCTGTGGTCACCACCATGTGGGCCACATCGGCATTCTCGGGGTGGACAAGAAAGGCGAAGAGTTCTACCAGGTGTCCCTGGGTGGCAGCGCCAGTCGCGACGCGAGCCTGGGCAAGATCCTCGGCCCGTCCTTCGCCCAGGAAGCCATGCCTGACGTGATCGAGAAGCTGATCGACGTGTACATCGAACAACGTACCGAAGATGAGCGCTTCATCGACACCTATCAGCGTATTGGCATCGACCTCTTCAAGGAGCGCGTCTATGCAGCGAATAATTAAGAACAACGAAGTCGTCGACGAAACCTGGCACCTGCTGCCCAAAGATTTCAACATCGACGAGATCAGCAACTGCGACGACCTGATCGTCCCGCTGCAACTGTGGCGCGAACACAGCCGTATGCTCAAGGCCCGCGATGGCGGCCTGGGTGTGTGGCTGGATGCCGATGAAGAAGCTGAAGAAATCGGTGACGACGTGGCGAACTTCCAGGTCATCGCCCTGAATTTCCCGGCCTTCACCGATGGCCGCAACTACTCCAACGCCCGTCTGCTGCGTGACCGTTATGGTTTCAAAGGCGAACTGCGGGCGATCGGCGATGTGCTGCGCGACCAGCTGTTCTACATGCATCGCTGCGGTTTCGATGCCTTTGCATTGCGCGCCGATAAAGACCCGTACGAAGCCCTGGAAAGTCTCAAGGACTTCTCGGTGACCTATCAGGCCGCCACCGACGAACCGCTGCCGCTGTTCCGTCGTCGTTGACAATAAAGCCCTGATCCCATCGGGATCAGGGCTTTGTAGGCTCAGCCGTGCTACCCAAAACTGCTATCGCCAGATCGGAATCGGCTGCCCCAAAGCCACCCAATTCCGGTACAGCTGCGCACGGGTTTCCAACGCCGTGAATACCGCAAATGGGTTATCGAAAGCCCCCTCCGGCATCGGTGGATTCAGGGTCAATCGTCCCCACAATTCTTCCGCAGCATCCGCTTCACCCAACAGTCGCCACACCCGTGTCTGAAGATCCAGATAATTGACCCGGAAATCCGCGGTGAGGGTCAACGCGCTCATGGTCCCTAAAAACCTCGCGCCACGAGGTTTTAGAGCCAGGCGATTCCAGACCTGTAGCCGGGCATCGCGCGGCCCTGCTTCAATTCCGTTCAACCAGGCCACCGGATCCGAATAGCCCGGGCCCGGCGCACTCAGCCACAAGTTGAGACCCGTTTGCTCCCGATGCGAGACCAGTCGCTGCAAGGTGTCCTCATCGGTCAGTGGGTTGTTCCACAGCAGCACGCGGTCCCTGGCGATGGCCTGGTTCAGTACTGCCTGCGGAACGCGACGAATCTGGTTATTGCTCAGATCCAGCGTGGTCATGTAAGGCTGGTCCATGATCCCGACCGGGCACGTGGTGATGCCCGTGTCATTCAGCTTCAGCGATCGTAATTGGTCCATTCCCAGCACCACGGGAGGCACACCCAACGGGTTATGGCTCAGATCCAGCGATTGCAGGTTAACCAACTGACTTAATTGCGCCGCCGTGTTTTCCTGGAAAGCCAGCTCGGTGGAGCGCAGGTTCAGCGAAGTGAGATGCTGTAGCGTAAGGATCGAGGATGGCAACGCGCGTACCAGCTCACCATTTGGATTGGGTATTCGCAGGTCCGTGCCTTCCAGGTCCAGGCTGCGCAAATTTGGAAAGCGCTTCAGAAACTTCGTCAAAGACTTCCGTTCGAACACCTGGAATTCTTGCAGGTTCAGCCCGACCACGTCATCGAACCGGGCATTCAGCTTCGGTAATCGATGGAAGTCTTCATGACCCATATTCATCGTGAACCCGACACTATGATTGCCGGAGTAGTGGCTGTTTTGCTGGGGCGCTCGCTTTTGCAAGATGGCAATCAGCTCATCGGCCAGTTCACCCCGGGTCCGGCGCTCATATGCCATCGCGCGCTGCAAACGCTCAAAGTTGCGGAACCCGATGTCCACGTGGGTCAGCCCCTCTGTCCCGGGGTCCCCCATCTGCAGGAAGTCGACATCCATATCGTCGATGTCGTCCGCTACTTGATCGATCCACGCCTCCAGATCCACGTGCAATTGCTGCAACTGCAGTCTTGAGCTGTCGATGTACGCCTGAGCCCCGTCTCCCAGTTGCTGCAAGAGTGAGTCGGCCTCGTCGTTGGAGAACTCGGGATAAATTTCCTTGAGCTGTAACCTCGTCATGGCGTGCGCCAAGGCCCCCTCTTCAAGTGGGTCTGGATACGATCCCCCTCTCAGTCCCTGCGCTTCGAAGGGCAACCCTGAATTCATTCTATCGAGCCCCAGGACCAACTCTGAACGGGACAACGCGTGATCGCCGATCTTGAGTTTCAGCTCAGCGCCTGGATCCGTGGACAGCAGTTGCAAGGTCGAACGCTCATCCCTGGACAGGACACCGACAACAGCTTCATAGATATTCGTGCCCGCAGAAGAGTGAGCTGACAAATCGTAGGGTTGATAACGGTCTCCCATCTTGATCAGGCGTCGACAATCGGACGTATCGAACGGACCGCTACAATCCAGAACCCGACCGCCGGGTGAACCGTCGAGCACTTCAATTCGTAATTTTTCCGGCCAGCCAGGCAGGTTCTTCAGTGAATGCAACGCCAGTACGTCCGACTCTGCACTGGTCACAGAGTTAAGATAGAACCCTTCATAAGCACGTTGGAGACGCACATGCTTCTGGTATTGGCGCGCCTTGCTGTCCAGCTGCCTGAACAATTGTTTTGCCTGGTCAGCGTCCGGCAGTGTCTTGAAGTCAACGCCGTAACGGTCGAGCATCTGTTCCACGGCTTTTTTGGGCAGACCGGGATATTGCCGTTGAAACAACCGGACCCATTCGTATTCGGATTTTTGCAGCGCCTGGTAACGGCTGTTGAACAGTTCGACGCGTGCGGCGAATGAATCGGCCAGCCCCGCGATGTCCTGATCGATCCTGAAGCGGTCGATGGTGTCGGCCAGCATGGGCGTCGGCGCACGCCCTGCCTGCATCAGGCGCAGCATGTCATCATCGATTGCGCTGACCTTGCCAATGTGTGCCAACACTTCGTCACTGAACGTACCTGCCGGAGCACCGACGCCTCGCAGAAGGTCAACACGCGTTGGCAAGGGCCGGACCGGCATTGCACTCGCGGCTGATTCGGAATGCATTGCGGTTTCACCGCCATCCCCAGCCTTGGTCAACGCGCGCCCTTCTACGCCATCGCGACCGATCGCGGCGGTCTCTGCGGCCAACGGCAACGCGTTGAGCAAACCGAACACCGTGCGGCTCACCCCCTGCGAGCGCTTGTCGGCCGTCTCACCGTTGATGGCCTGATCCAGGCCGTAGCCGGCGTCGATAAGTCCGGCCAGGGCCAATAACCCCTCGCCTCCCGGTACAAACAACGCCAAGGGCCCGAATTGATTCACCCACTGGACGATCGGCTCGATGAGCGCACTCAGATTGTCGCGGTTGACCTGAGCATCATCGCGGATGGTTTTTACACTGGCCTGAGCGGCCTGTTTCATGGTCAAGACCAGCTGCGCAAAGGGATCGGTGCCTGAACGAGGAATGTCGAAGTCAATGTAGTCGGCAGGATTCCAATAACCATCATTGTTGAAGAAACCGGCCTCTGTGCTCAGGTGATGCTGTGCCGGGTATTCAACCATGCCGTCCAGCGCCGTCAGTACGCCGGCGTGAAATGTCCCATCGCTGCGATCGTCATCGGCAAAGTGCGACGCCAGCGCATGCTTCGTTTCGGGCGCCCTGCCCTGATCCACCATCCATTGGCGCAGTTGGCGTCTATCGGAAAACTCGTGAATCGGCGAAGAGTTGCCAGGGATATACACCATCACCCTGTCGCTGGATCGATCACGGAAACACCAGATGTCCGTCGCGGTGTATCGATAGAGTTTCAAACGGCTTGCCTCGACATCCGAGGCAATATGAGTGGGCGCTTGCAACTGGTTCATCGTCAGCGTTTCCCATGCCTGATCGGGTGGCAATCCAGCTGCTTGCATAGCCAGTTCCAGACCTTTTCGTGACAGGCAACGTTCATGGTGCTGCAGCCAGGCTGTCATGACAAAAGCGGCTTTTGTCGATGTTCTCAGGGCGTAAGGCCTGACACCGGCGAGTACCTCGTCAGACGGCCAGGCTTTATCGACATAGGCCTGATACAAGTCCTTGAACTCCAGTTCCCAGACCCACTTTTTGAAATCGGCAGGCCGAAGATTGATTTGCGTGTGCGGCCCATAGGTTTGCGCAACCGTAGCGCGATAAATGCCCTCATAGGTGTCGTGGTTGCCGCTGCCCACATAGGCAAACTCATCGACCTTCTCGACAATGCGCACCGACGGCCCGATGTCCGGCGGTGTGTACAGCCCAAATGCGGTTTCGCCGAAGCGCCCGTCGCCCACGGTCTGATAATTGCCAAGCAATGCCTGGATCAGGGTGCGGGAGTTTCCCACCTGGCCCTGATGAACACCGTTCTGCGGGGGATGCCCCCGATAGTTGTAGTCGAGCGTTACCAGCAAGGCTGTCTGCGGATCAATATCGGCGCCCCACTTCTCCTTGATCAAGCGCTCACCAAACTGAGCGGGGGTTTGCGGCAGGGCGGTCTCCACCGCGTTTTTTAGTTCGTTACGCATCAGGACGGCGGGCGTCGGAGCCGCACCGTGGGCGTGATCATTCATATGCATTCCATTGCAAACTGTTGAGAACCGCCAGAATAAGCAGCCACGACTCAAGCGTAAGTCGGAATGATCGCCAACTCATTTAGGAGGTTTCACCGCGTTCGCAGGAAAGTGGCCAGTCTGAAATACCGGGCGAAAAAAACCGCGGAAATCCGCGGTTTGATTTTCCCACCCTCCAGACGCTTACCAGAACCGTTGCTGGGTCAACCGGCTCCACCAGTTCAGCAATACGCGATCGATAGAGCCGCTGGCCGCCATGCCGATACGTTCCTGCAGGCTTTTGCGCTCGGCGTAATGCAAATGATAGAGCTCGGACTGTTTGGCGCGTTCGGCAAGGTATTCATCGCTGGTCTTGAGTTCATCCACCAGGCGTTTATCCAGGGCCGAGACGCCCAGCCAGATTTCACCGGTGGCCACTTCGTCGATGGCCAGTTGCGGGCGATAACGGGAAACGAAGTTTTTGAACAGCTGGTGGGTGATGTCCAGCTCCTCCTGGAACTTCTCCCGGCCCTTCTCGGTGTTTTCGCCAAACACCGTCAGGGTGCGCTTGTACTCGCCGGCCGTCAGTACTTCGAAGTCGATGTCGTGCTTTTTCAGCAGGCGATTGACGTTGGGCAACTGCGCCACCACGCCGATCGAGCCAAGAATGGCGAACGGCGAGCTGATGATCTTCTCGCCGATGCACGCCATCATGTAGCCGCCACTGGCCGCGACCTTGTCGATGCACACGGTCAACGGCACGCCGGCATCACGAATCCGCGCCAGTTGCGACGACGCCAGGCCATAGCTGTGAACCATACCGCCGCCGCTTTCCAGGCGCAGCACCACTTCATCCTTGGGCGTGGCGAGGCTCAGCAGCGCGGTGATTTCGTGGCGCAGGCTTTCCGTAGCCGATGCCTTGATGTCACCGTCGAAATCCAGCACGAACACCCGCGGTTTGGCCTCGGGTTTCTTCTTTTGTTTTTTCTCGGTTTTAGCCTGGGCCTTGCGCAAGGCCTTGAGCTGATCCTTGTCGAGCAAGGTTTGCTCCAGACGCTCGCGCAGCCCTTTGTAGAAGTCATTGAGTTTGTTGACTTGCAACTGGCCGGGCGACTTGCGTCGACCTTTGCTGCGCAACGCCGCAAAACTGGCCAGGACCACCAGAATGGCGATCACCAGGGTCACAGTCTTAGCCAGGAAAATGGCGTACTCGAACAAAAGCTCCACAGGGACTCCTTCAATGCGATGCGCGGTATAAACACGCGCGGGATACCTCCAGCATACCCATGCGCCAGCCCGACGACCAGCCGTGAAACCTCTAGTGTCCTATCTCACAAATACTGTTCCTTTTTGACGGCGTCCGTTGCCGTCATGCTGCGTTGCCGCTCCTCGCCATAGCGGGCTATGACTCGTCGCGGCGCCTTGCCTGACGACAACAGCCACTCGTCAAAAGAGGAACGTATTTGTAAGACAGGACACTAGCAACAGGCCTGTAACGGGCATTTCAAACAAGCGTATGTTTTTTCATTGACAGCTCACCGCCATCCTCATAACCTCGCCAAACCTTCAACGTACCGGGATGACGCGGACGTGGGCAGCATCTATTTGATTCGACATGGCCAGGCCTCCTTCGGTGCAGACGACTATGACGTTCTGTCGCCGACCGGTATTCGCCAGGCAGAAGTCCTCGGCCGGCACCTGGCCGAACTCGGTGTCAGCTTCGATCGCTGCCTGTCGGGTGACCTGCGCCGTCAGCAACACACCGCCAACAGCGCGCTGGAACAGTTCGCGGCCGTCGGTTTGCCGGTACCGCCGCTGGAAATCGACTCTGCCTTCAACGAATTCGACGCCGACGCGGTGATCCGTGCCCTGCTGCCGGCGATGCTGGACGACGAGCCCGAAGCGCTGGAAATTCTGCGCAACGCCGCACAGAACCGTGCCGAGTTCCAACGCATCTTCGCCCTGATCATCGAGCGCTGGCTCGCCGGTACCTATGACACACCGGGTCTGGAAAGCTGGCTGGGTTTCGTCGAACGCGTGCAGGCCGGTCTGCAGCGGCTGCTCGAACACGCTGACAACACTCAGAAAATCGCTGTGTTCACTTCCGGCGGCACCATCACTGCCCTGCTCCATCTCATTACGCAAATGCCGGCAAAGCAGGCCTTTGAACTGAACTGGCAAATCGTCAACACCTCGCTCAACCTGCTCAAGTTTCGGGGTCGCGAGGTGGCCCTGGCTTCCTTCAACAGTCATGCGCACCTGCAACTGCTGAAGGCCCCGGAACTCATCACGTTTCGTTGAGTCCGGACTATTGTGACCCTGGCTGTAATCACCCAGCTCTTATTACCCAAGAAAGGATCGAACCATGACCTCCGTAGCTGATGCCGTACAAGCAATGAAAGCCAAGTTCAACCCAGCCGCCGCTGCCGGTCTGGACCTGGTATTCGGTTTCCGCATCGACGATACCAAGAACTTCTCGCTGATCGTCAAAGACGGCACCTGCGAACTGCAAGAAGGCGAAAACCCGGACGCCCAGGTCACTCTGGTGATGGACGGCGAAACTCTGGAAGGCATCGTCGACGGTTCGACCGACGGCATGCAAGCGTTCATGGGTGGCAAACTGCGTGCTGAAGGCGACATGATGCTGGCCATGAAACTGTCCGAGCTGTTCCCGGCGTAAGACGACGGCTCCCGCTCCCGGGAGCCTCTCTGGCTGCATGCGAATCCCGCCCCTCGTGGCGGGATTCGTCGTTTTTCGCCCTCGGAAAACGGCTATCTGCGGATATGCCGACTATATTCCTTCAGGCCGCATGCGTCAGACATCGGCTGTTTGCCTTCGCTTCTTTTGTGAAGAACTGTGTGGAGAGCGCTGCCATGAGCCCACCTGACGAGCCCAACGACTTCAGTCGCCGCCGTGTACTGCAAGGTCTTTCGGCAGGCGCCATCGGTGCCTGGATCAGTCCGCTCACCGCAGGGAGTAAAACCATGCCCGACACCCCCGCCGACCTGATTCTGTACAACGGACGCCTGCACACCGTCGACCGCAAAAAACCCCAGGCCAGTGCCGTCGCGATCAAGGACGGGCGCTTCGTGGTAGTCGGCAGCGATGCCCAGGCCATGGCCCTGCAAGGCCCCGGCACGCAAATCATTGATCTGCATGGGCGCACGGTGATTCCCGGTCTCAACGACTCCCATCTGCACTTGATCCGTGGCGGCCTCAATTACAACCTCGAACTGCGCTGGGAAGGGGTGCCCTCCCTGACCGATGCACTGCGCATGCTCAAGGATCAGGCCGATCGCACACCCACGCCGCAATGGGTGCGGGTGGTCGGTGGCTGGAACGAGTTCCAGTTTGCCGAGAAGCGCCTGCCGACGATTGAAGAACTGAACAAGGCCGCGCCAGACACTCCTGTGTTCGTGCTGCACCTCTACGACCGCGCCCTGCTCAACCGTGCCGCGCTGAAAGTGGTCGGTTATACCCGTGACACGCCGAACCCGCCGGGCGGCGAAATCCAGCGCGACGCCAATGGCGATCCGACCGGTATGTTGATCGCCCGCCCCAACGCGATGATCCTCTACTCAACCCTGGCCAAGGGGCCGAAGCTGCCACTGGAGTATCAGGTCAACTCGACCCGCCAGTTCATGCGCGAACTCAACCGGTTGGGTGTCACCAGCGCCATCGATGCCGGCGGCGGTTATCAGAATTACCCGGACGACTATCAAGTCATCCAGCAACTGGCCAAAGACCAACAGCTCACGGTGCGCATTGCCTACAACCTGTTCACCCAGAAACCCAAGGAAGAACTGACCGACTTCAAGAACTGGACCAGCACCTCCCATTACGGCCAGGGCGATGACTTCCTGCGGCACAACGGCGCCGGCGAGATGCTGGTATTTTCGGCAGCGGATTTTGAAGATTTCCTCGAACCACGCCCCGACCTGCCGCAAACCATGGAACAGGAGCTGGAACCGGTGGTGCGGCATCTGGTGGAACAGCGCTGGCCCTTCCGCCTGCACGCCACCTACAACGAATCCATCAGCCGCATGCTCGACGTGTTCGAGAAGGTCAACCGGGATATTCCGTTCAACGGCTTGCCGTGGTTCTTCGACCACGCCGAAACCATCAGCCCCCGGAACATCGAACGGGTCAAGGCCCTGGGTGGCGGCATCGCCATTCAGGACCGCATGGCGTTCCAGGGCGAATACTTCGTCGACCGTTACGGCGCCAAAGCGGCCGAAGCGACACCGCCGATCGCGCGCATGCTCGCCGAGGGCGTGCCGGTGGGCGCCGGTACCGATGCCACCCGCGTTTCCAGCTACAACCCGTGGACCTCGCTGTACTGGCTGGTCAGCGGCCGCACCGTCGGCGGATTGGCGTTGTACCCGCAAGGCTTGAGCCGCGACACCGCACTGGAACTCTTCACCCACGGCAGCGCCTGGTTTTCTTCCGAGCAAGGCAAGAAAGGCCAGATCAAGGTCGGGCAACTGGCGGACCTGATTGCGCTGTCGGCGGACTACTTCCACATCGAAGACGAAGCCATCAAATGGATCGAGTCGGTGCTGACCATTGTCGACGGCAAGATCGTCCACGGTAGTGTCGAGTTCGAAAAACTGGGGCCACCGCCAATCCCGGTAGTGCCTGAGTGGTCGCCGGTGGTCAATGTACCGGGGCACTGGAAACCCCTGGCGCCACTGACCGCGCAAGTGCACCAGTGTGTGGGCGCTTGCGCGGTGCATGCCCACAGCCATGAACGGGCGCGATTGTCGTCCGCGCCGGTCAGTGACTATCAAGGGTTCTGGGGCGCGTTTGGCTGTTCCTGTTTCGCATTCTGAAAAGAGAAAAGATCGTCCGAAGGCTCGGGCCGCGTTCGGACGATCTTTTTGATTCCAAGCCTCTGCAACACTCGCTGACACAAGCTTGACCTCGATCACTTGTTCACCACCGCACAACCTCTACCATCACGCTTCCATCGAAAGCCAAGGACGGCTCATCGGGAGCCTGCGGCCCATTTTTCTCAAGGAAGAGTTGATCATGCGGTCATTGAAAATCATTTTGCTGGCATCAGCGTTCAACGGTCTGACCCAGCGGGCCTGGCTGGATCTGCGTCAGGCCGGCCACTCACCCAGCGTGGTGTTGTTCACCGATGAAGATGCGGTGTGCGAACAGATCGAACACTCCGGCGCCGACCTGGTGATCTGCCCGTTCCTCAAGGACCGGGTACCGCAACAGCTGTGGAGCAACCTCCAGCGTCCCGTGGTGATCATTCATCCGGGCATCGTCGGTGACCGTGGCGCCAGCGCGCTGGACTGGGCGATCACCCGTGAACTCGGTCGCTGGGGTGTGACCGCGTTGCAAGCGGTGGAGGAAATGGACGCCGGGCCAGTCTGGGCCACGTGTGCATTCAACCTGCCTCAAGGTCTGCGCAAATCCGAGCTGTACAACGGGCGCGTCAGCGACGCGGCAATCACCTGCATCCGCGAAGTCGTGGAAAAGTTTATCGACGGTTTCGAGCCAGTGCCTTTGGACTACAGCCAACGCCATGTGATTGGCCGGTTGCAGCCGAACATGAAGCAAGTCGACCGATCCTTCAGCTGGCACGACAGCTCACACTTCATCAAACGCTGCATCGACGCCGCCGACGGCCAGCCCGGCGTATTGGCCAGCCTGGCCGGCGGTCAATACTACCTGTATGACGCCCATCCGGATTCGCGCAGCGGCACGCCGGGGGAGATTCTGGCGGTGCATGACGATGCGGTGCTGGTGGCGACCGGCGATCACAGCCTGTGGATCGGCTCGCTGCGACGCAAACCCCGACCCGGCGAAGAAACCTTCAAGCGTCCAGCCCGGCATGTGCTCGCCGAGCAGCTTGCGCAAGTCCCGACCCTTGATTGGTCGATCGCCTCTCAGCCATTTAACAACGAAAGCTATCAACCGATCCGCTATCGCGAGTCGGGGCATGTCGGCGAGCTGACCTTCGAGTTTTACAACGGCGCCATGAGCACCGAACAGTGCCAACGACTGGTGGAGGCCCTGCGCTGGGCCAAGTCTCGGGACACCCAAGTGCTGCTGATCAAGGGTGGACGCGGCAGTTTCTCCAACGGCGTGCACCTCAACGTGATCCAGGCCGCAGCGGTTCCGGGGCTGGAAGCCTGGGCCAATATTCAGGCGATTGACGACGTCTGCCAAGAACTGCTCAGCGCCCGGCAACTGGTGGTCAGCGGCCTGACCGGCAATGCCGGGGCTGGTGGCGTGATGCTTGCGCTGGCTGCCGACATCGTCTTCGCCCGCTCCGACATCGTGCTCAACCCCCATTACAAAACCATGGGCCTGTACGGCTCCGAATACTGGACCTACAGCCTGCCCCGCGCCGTCGGCCCGGCGATGGCGGAAAAACTCACCGAAGACTGTCTGCCGATCAGCGCCGTCCAGGCCTTGCAGTCAGGCATGGTCCAGGAAATCGGTCCGCGCTGCCCGGACGAGTTTGGCCTGTGGCTGTTGCAGCGCGCCAATGGAGCGTTGAGTGATCCGGCGTACCAGGCCGTGCGTGAGCGTAAAAACCGGTTCGATACTCAATTGATGCAGCACTGCCGTAATGCCGAGCTGGAAGAAATGCACCAGGATATGGTGCAGAACCGTAAGCAGTTCGCCGAGAAGTGTCGCAATTTTGTGTTCAAGCGCAAGGCGTGTGGCACGCCGCAGCGGTTAGTGGCTGAGTGGGCGATTGTTCGGGATGTTGAATTAGTCGGGTGATCTTTTGATCCTGCTTTCTCTTACAATGCCCGCACCTCCCGCATCGGCATTCCCATGGACATCGACCTCGCCCGCACCTTTCTGGAAATCGTCCGCCACGGCAGCCTGGCCGCGGCGGCCGAAAAGTTGCACGTCACCCAGACCGCGATCACCGCCCGGGTGCAGAAGCTCGAAAGTCAGCTGGGCAGCACGCTGTTTGTGCGCAACCGCGCCGGTGCGCGCCTGACGCCAAACGGCGAGGCCTTCGTGGTTTACGCCAATCAACTGGTGCAAACCTGGGAAGCGGCGCGTCGGGACTTGCCGCTGCCCGAGGGCTACCGCGACGTGCTGCACATCGGTGGCGAGGTCAGTCTGTGCAACCCGTTGATGCTCAGTTGGGCGGGCGAGCTGCGCGAAAAAATTCCCAGCCATGCCCTGCGCATGGAAATCCGTGACGGCGAAAACCTGCTGCGCCAATTGGAGCTGGGGGTTCTGGATGCGGCGCTGGTCTATCAGCCCGAGTACTGGCCGGGCCTGCAAGTGGAGCAGGTGCTGGAAGAGAAACTCATCCTGATACGCCTGGCCAGACAACCCGACCCTTACGTGTATATCGACTGGGGCCCGGACTTCCGTCGACAGCACGATGCCGCACTGCCGGATAAGGCCAAGGCGGCCCTGAGCTTCAACCTCGGACCGCTGGCCTTGCAATACATTCTGGAAAACGGCGGCAGCGGCTATTTCCGCACCCGCGTGGTCCAGAGCTATCTGGAAAGCGGCGTGCTGGAACCCGTGCCCAAAGCCCCGGAGTTCAGCTACCCGACCTATCTGGTTTATTCCCGGGACCGCGACTCGGCGACCCTGCAACGGGCCTTCGATCTGCTGCGCGAAGTGATCAAGACGGACGACGACTGGTCCCAGCGCTGGAACCCGTTGGCCTGACACCCAACAGGCGTCTTGCACCGGAGCATGGCGCTTGTGTCCTCAAGGTTCGGCCAGCCTTTGTGGTGGGATCGGCTAATCTGCTGGTTATAACAATAACCACAGGTGAACCCAGTGAGGCAGACCACCGAAGCATTCCGCGCGCGCTATCGTGCCGACATTCATCCGCTCTACAACCCTTGGTTGCACGGCACCTTTGTGTTGCTGTTCGGATGGCTGGCCATCGGCATGTTCTGGAGCACCGTGCATCAGGTGCAACCCCTGGAATGGCTGGCGGTGCCGTTGACCCTGCTGTTTTTCAACTTTGGCGTGTACGTCGTGCATCGGCATCTGGGGCACCATAAAAAGAGCCTGGCGCGGATGTTCTACGCCCGTCACGCCGGTGATCATCACAGCTTTTTCACCCTAGGCCACATGACTTACGACAGCGCGCGCGACTGGCGGGTGATTCTGTTTCCGGCCTGGCTGATCGTGTTGCACACCCTCGTCATCACCGCGCCCGTCTGGTGGTTGCTGGCTCAACTCAACGGCAACATCGCGGGGCTGTTTGGCGGCTGCATGGTCCTCGGTTACCTGAGCTATGAGGTGTTCCATGCCTGCGAACATCTACCGCCCGGCAACCCGGTAACGCGCTTGCCGTGGATCCGCCAGATGCGCCGTCTGCATGAACTGCATCACCGCCGTGAGCTGATGCAAGAGCGCAACTTCAATATCGTGTTGCCACTGATGGATTACCTGTTCGGCACCCTGTACTGGGAACCGGAGCAAGCGCTCCTGCACCTGACGAGAATACCCATGACCCGTATGCAGCACGTGATTGACATCCCTGGAAATCCGGTGGCCGTACTCGCCTACGCCAGCACGGTGACCCATTGGCCGCAGTGGCATCCGTCCTCTCTCAAGGTCGACGGTCAGAGCGGACCGCTGTACGCCGGAGCGCGGTTCGAGGAAGACATTCGGGCCGGTGGGCGTGAGGGGCATTTGCGCTGGGAAGTCGACGAATACCTGCCCGGTCGCCGCTGGCGCGCTCGGGCCCGGGGCGATCATGGATTGTCGTTGGTGGTGACTTACGAGTGTGAGGCTGCGGGCGACGGCACGCGGTTTGTCCGCACCCTGGAATATCACTTCAGCGGCCTGGGAATGCGCATCGCCAATCGACTGCTGCTCAAGCGGCGCATCGAGCGTGAATCTGCGCAATCGATGCTGGCGTTACGCGAGATGGCGCAAAAACATCTGGCCCCGGCAGGAGTCAGCGCGTGAAAAGAGCCCTCAAGTTCCGGCATGCGTTGTTGCTGCTGATCATTGTGATTGGCGCCTTGCTGTTGTTATTACCGACCAAGGTTCAACCGGTAGCCTGGACACCGCCGACGGCGCCCTCCCTCGTCGATGGCATCTACGCCGCCAATCAGCGACTCAAAGGCGTGGAGCGTGTCGGCGCCGCTGACATCGACGGCCCGGAGGCGTTGCTGCTGGAAGAAAACGTCCTGATCACCGGTCTGCATGACGGTCGGTTGGTTCGCAGCAGCCTCGACGGCAAAACCACCAAGGTGCTGGCCGATACCGGCGGCAGACCGTTGGGCCTGGCGCGGCATCCTAATGGTTTGCTGGTGATCGCCGACGGGATCAAGGGTTTACTGTCGCTCGACGCCCAGGGCCGGTTGATTGCATTGAGCACCACGGCCAACAACGTACCCTTGGGTTTTACCAATGACGTGACCATCGACAAGTCCGGGCATTATGCCTATTTCAGCGATGCTTCCAGCCGTTGGGGGTATGGCATGGATGGCGAGGCGATCATCGAACACGGTGGCGACGGCCGCTTGCTGCGTTATGACTTCCAGACCGGCAAAACGGCGGTTCTGATGGACAAGCTGGAGTTCGCCAACGGCGTGACCCTGGGGCCTGACGATGCGTTTGTGCTGGTCAATGAAACCGGTGCTTATCGCATCAGCCGCTATTGGCTGACCGGGCCGAAAACCGGCACCCACGACCTGTTCATCGACAATTTGCCAGGGCTGCCGGACAACCTGGCGTTCAATGGCCGCGACCGTTTCTGGGTGGCGCTGTATACACCGCGCAATGCCTTGCTCGACGCCACGGCGCCCTATCCCCTGGTACGCAAAATGATTGTGCGGGCGATGACAGTGCTGCCCAAGCCGGTGGAGAAGCGCGCCTTCGCCCTCGGCCTGGACCTCGACGGTAAAGTGATTGCCAACCTGCAAGACGCCAGCAGCGGCAACTACTCCCCCATTACCACCGTGCGCGAGTATGGGGACTGGCTGTATCTGGGGTCGCTGAAAGCGCGGCACATGGCGCGGTTACCGTTGAGCACGGCATTGCAGAAGTAACGGTGACCAACTGTTCGTGAATGACGCCATGCCAGTCAACATCAATGTTGAATATCAGTTCTTGTAGCGGCTGGCGAAGCCTGCGGTACTTTTCTTTACGGGGAAAGGCTGGATCGGGGCATGGGGCACCTCGCATGGAGCCGTAAAGTCGGACTCTGATCGTTCGAGGTGCCGGTATTGATCCCCGTTCCAATTTTTCAGTCACCGGTCGTCGGTGATTCTGCATAGCGTTCAGGACGGCGTCTGAAGTCGCTCAACGATCTTGTTCTTGACCTGTACGCGCTTCTCCTTGAGCTTCTTCAGTGCCTCATCGCTGGGCGCATCCGATTGTGCGGACTCGGCCTTCACCACCTCCGCGTCCGCCTGGGAGTACTTGTTGAGCAGTGAATCCAGTAACGGATCCTTGGTGCGTTTTTGCTGGATCTCTTCCTTCGTGCAGCGCAAGTCCTGATAAAGGTCATGGGTCACCGGCATGGAACACCTCCGTTTGTTAATCGGTGGCAAACGTGATCGATGGCGTTCGCCAATTATCAGAATGGCCTCGCTTACCCGGTTCTGTCGACCGTCTATCAGACCAGCGGTGCCCGTTCGTCGTCCTGTCGCAAACGCGATCAAACCTTTGCCGAGCGCCCATGAAACCACCCTTGATTCAGCCACCAAGCACCGTGCGCACCATCCGTGTCAGCGCTTGCGGGCCATAAGGTTTGCTCAGCAGATAAGTGTCGGGGCTGAGTTGGTGATCGCGCGAAATAATGTCGCGGGTGTGGCCGGAGGTAAACAGCACCGCCACCGGAGGATTCTGCACCTTGGCCCAGGCGGCCAGGTCCGAGCTTTTGATCAGGCCGGGCATGACCACGTCGGTGAAGATCAGGTCCACTGTCGCGCCGTCCAGCAACATCTGCATCGCCAGGTCACCGTTGGCCGCGGTCAGGACCTGATAGCCCTCTTCACACAACAAGTCCACCGCCGAGCAACGTACCGCTTCGTTGTCCTCGACCACCAGAATGGTTTCATGCCCGCCCCGGTGCTGCGGAGCATGGCGCGTTGTTTCACTGGGCAACGGGCGCAAACTGCGAGGGAAATACAGCTGCACCCGGGTGCCTTGCCCGACGACGCTTGCGATCTCGATATGCCCACCGCTCTGTTTGACGAAACCGAACACCATGCTCAACCCCAGGCCGGTGCCCTGGCCGTATTTCGGCGAACGTGATTGCTTCCTGCGCGGGTGACGCATGTCGCAGGCTCAGCGGAAATCCCGGCTGCGCACATGAATGCCGTCGAGCAATGAACTCAGGTCGCTCAAGCGTCCGGCAATCAGGTGCCGCACCTCACCTTCCTTTTCCCAGCGCCCATCAACCTTGAGCAATTGCGAGCCGACCAGTACCTGCCGTTGCCGGTCGGCCAGGTCGCGCCAGACCACCACGTTGACGTTGCCGAACTCGTCTTCAAGGGTCACGAAGGTCACGCCGCTGGCGGTGCCCGGACGCTGCCGACCGGTGACCAGCCCGGCGACGCTAATCGGACGCCCATGCTCGACCGCCAGCAATTCCCTGGAGCTGCGACAACGCCGGGCCTTGAGCTCCCCCCGCAGCAACGCCAGCGGATGCGGGCCGAGGGTGGTGCCGACACTGGCGTAATCGGCTTGCAGGTCTTCGCCCACGGTGGGTTTGGGCAGAGACACCGCCGGCTCTTCCTGACTCGGCAGACCGGCAAACAAGCCGAGTTGTTTCTGCACCCCCGCCACCTCCCAGCGCGCCCGATGCCGGTCGCCGGCCAGCCCGCGCAGCGCACCGGCATCGGCCAGTTGCTCTTGGGCGCGAGCATCGAGTCGTGCCCGTTCGCCAAGGTCGGCGATGTCGGCAAACGCCCCTTTCGACCTTGCCATCTCGATGCGCCGGGCATCGTCTTCGCGAAAGCCCTTGATCATCCGCAACCCCATGCGGATGGCCGGCTGCGCGCCGGTGACCGGTTCCAGGCTGCAATCCCAGTCACTGGCCCGCACATCCACGGGGCGAATTTGCAAATGATGGCGGCGGGCATCCTGGAGAATCTGGTCCGGGCTGTAGAAACCCATGGGCCAGCTGTTGATCAGCGCACAGGCGAAAGCCGCCGGCTCGTGGCATTTCAACCAGCAACTGGCGTAGGTCAGCAAGGCGAAACTGGCGGCGTGGGATTCGGGAAAACCGTAGTCGCCGAAGCCTTTGATCTGCTCGAAGATCTGCGCGGCGAACTCCGCCGTGTAGCCGTTTTTCTTCATCCCGTCCGCCAGACGTTCCTTGTGCGGTTCCAGCCCGCCATGGCGCTTCCAGGCCGCCATGGAGCGGCGCAATTGATCGGCCTCGCCGGGGCTGTAGTCGGCGGCGACAATCGCGATCTGCATCACCTGTTCCTGGAATAGCGGCACGCCCAGCGTACGTTTGAGCACCGCTTCAAGTTCTTTCGACGGGTATTTCACCTCCTCTTCGCCCTTACGCCGCCGCAGGTAGGGATGCACCATCCCGCCCTGAATCGGCCCCGGACGAACGATCGCCACCTCGATCACCAGATCGTAGAAGTTCTTGGGCTTGAGCCTGGGCAGCATCGACATCTGTGCCCGGGACTCGATCTGGAATACCCCGATGGTGTCCGCATGGCCAATCATCTCGTAGGTTTGCGGGTCTTCGGCCGGCACCGTCGCCAGGCTCAGATCACGGCCCCGGTGCCGACGCAGCAGATCGAAACAACGACGAATCGCGCTGAGCATGCCCAGCGCCAGAATATCGACCTTGAGCAGCCCGACCGCATCCAGATCGTCCTTGTCCCACTGAATAATGGTGCGCTCGGCCATGGCGGCGTTTTCCACCGGCACCAGGCTGTTCAGGGGCTGCTCGGAAATCACGAAACCGCCAGGGTGCTGGGACAGGTGCCGGGGAAAACCGATCAGCTGTTGGGTCAGGCTCAGCACTCGGCGCAACACCGGGCTATCGGGGTCGAAACCACCCTCACGCAGACGCTCGACGGGCGGCGCCTGATTACTCCAGTGGCCGCAACAGTCGGCCAGGGCGTTGACCTGATCCGGCGGCAACCCCAACGCCTTGGCCACGTCCCGTACTGCGCCGGCACCGTGGTAAGTGCTGACCACCGCCGTCAGCGCCGCACGGGCCCGGCCATAACGCTGAAACACATATTGCAGGACTTCTTCGCGCCGCTCGTGCTCGAAATCCACGTCGATGTCCGGCGGTTCGTTGCGCTCTTTGGAGAGAAAACGCTCGAACAGCAGCGTGCTGCGATCCGGGTCGATCTCCGTGATTCCCAGCACGAAGCACACCGCCGAGTTGGCGGCAGAACCGCGCCCCTGACAGAGAATGTGTTGCTGGCGGGCGTAATTCACAATGTCGTGAACCGTCAGGAAATAACTCTCGTACCCCAGCTCGGCAATCAGCTCCAGTTCCTTGTCGATCTGCGCCAACACCTCGGCCTTGGGGCTTTTTTCCCAGCGCCAGCGAATCCCCTTTTCTGCCAGCACCCGCAACCAGGACGTGGGCGTGTGACCGTCGGGCACCAGTTCCCGTGGATATTGATAACGCAACTGACCGAGGTCGAAGCTGCAGCGTCGGGCAATGCTCAGCGTCTCGTCGAGCAGCGCCTGCGGGTAGAGATCGCGCAAGTCGTCGAGGCTGCGCAAATGCCGCTCGCCATTGGGGTGCAGACGCAACCCGGCCTCGGCCACCGGCAGGTGATGGCGGATCGCGGTCATGGTGTCCTGCAAGGCGCGCCGGCCCCGGGCGTGCATGTGCACATCGCCGCTGGCCACCGCCGGGATCCGCAGCTCCCGCGCCAGGGTCAGCAGCGCCGCCAGTTGCCGGGTGTCGTCCTGCCCGCGATGTAACTGAACGCTCAGCCACAGGCGCTCGGCGAAGGTCTGCTTCAGCCAGTGGCCCTGCGCAAAATCATCGACTGTGTCTGGCGCCCACAATGCCAACAGCCCCGGCAATGGCTCGCTGAAATCCTCCCGCAACACCTGATACTGACCTTTCTGCGTGCGGCGTCTGGCGCGGGTAATCAGTCGGCACAGGGTCTGGTAACCCTCGATATTTTCCACCAGCAGCACCAGTTTCGGGCCGCCTTCAATGCGTATTTCGCTGCCGATGATCAGCGGCAGCTCCACGGACTTGGCCGCCTGCCAGGCACGGACGATACCCGCCAGGGTGCATTCGTCAGTGATCGCCAGCGCCTGATAGCCCTGCTTTTTCGCCCTTTGAAAAAGCTCAAGCGCACTGGAAGCACCGCGCTGAAAACTGAAGTTCGACAGGCAGTGCAGTTCGGCATAGTCGACGCTCATGCGAACCAGCCCTGCAGCCACAACGGGCCGTCTTCGCCCACCGCCCGATAGGCCCAGCCCTGCTGACCGGAACGGGTTTCGATCAGGTAGTAATCGCGGCGCACGTCGTCGCCGTCCCACCAGCCGGACTCGATGCGCTCCGGCCCCATGAGGATGCGCGTCGAGCCTTCGTGTACCGCCTGCGGTTCAGTCAGCAACCAGCCCGGACGTTGCACGGCAGGCAGCCCCCCGCAGGCCTGACTGTCGACAGTGGTCTGCCACGCGCATTCCGGCCGGTGATCGGCCTGGAAGCGCAGGCCCTGCACCGCGTCATCCCCCAACCGTGCGCGCAAGCGTTCACGCAGTTGCTCCCAGGGCAAGGACTGTTGTGGACGATCATCGAACAACTCCTGACGCTGGGGCACGAAGGCCGGCAGATCTTCAGCGCGCAGACGAAAACCGCGCACAGGGGCTTCGACCTGAACCTGCTCCAGCCGCCCCCGGGCCAGCTCGAACAGCATCGCCGGGTCGCGCTCGGCGCTGAGCAGACCGACCTTGATCACGGTGTCCGGCAAGCCGGCATGTTCCAGGTGCAAGTCGAAACGCTGCACACCGCTGTCTCGTCCGCAGAGGAACGCCGACAGATCACCGGTCAATCGTCTTAAAGGAAACAACAACGCCTGATGGGATTGCACATCGAAGTTGAGCTCGATGCGCACATCGAAACGATCCGGCGGCAGGTAAAACGCCAGCGCCAGCCGCCGCTCGCCGAACAGGCTGTCCAGATGTTTGAGCACCTGGGCCTCGAAACGCCGGGCCAGGCTATGCCGGGGCAACGCCTGCACCTGACTCAAGGTGCGCAGCCCCATGCGCGATAACGCCGTGGCAACGCTGGGCTCCAGGGCGATCCGGTCGATGGGCAGTTGCCCCAGGTGATGCTGCAAGGCGTTATTGTCCGGCACCACCAGACCGTCATAAACGTTGGCCAGCACCCGCGCCGCCACCGGGTTGGGCGCGGCGACAATCCGGTGACGAAACCCCAGCTCGCCGAGTTCGGCGCGCAACCGTGCTTCGAACTGCGGCCAGGGCCCGAACAAGCCCAGGCTGGATTCGATTTCAAACACCACGGCCCGGGGGTAATGCACGCTGACCTGGGAACTGAACCGATAGGCCCAGGCGGCCAGGAACTGCTGCCAATGTTCGATCTCGGCCGCATCGTATTCAGCGGTGACGAACCCTTTGCTCAGGGCCTGGGCGGCGGTCATCGACTGACCGGGCCGCAAGCCCAGCGCCCGCGCCGAACCGTTGACCGCCTGCAGCACCCGCCGCTGGGCCGGACCGGTCAGCAACGCCAGCGGCTCGTCGGGGTCGGGGCGCTGACGCAATACCGCATCCAGCGCCAATTGCGGGAAGACAATGCACACCCAGCGCATGGCAACCTCAATGCCCCACGGCAAAGGCAATCGGCGCCGAACGGGCCAGCCCACCTCGGCACTTGAGCACCCGCAACTGAGCCGGTTTGGCATCGATGGCGATGCGCAGGGCCGCTGGCGACGGGTTGATGGCTTCACTGAGCGAGCGATAGGCGAATGCCAGGGTCTGTCCGGTTTCGGCCGCCACCTGCAAACGTCGCAACGCCCGGTCATCGGCCTTGTGCGGCCAGCACAACACCGCCCCGCAACTGCCCGAACGCAGGCATTGTTCCGCCGCCCACAGCGCATCGCGCTCGCTGGCCTGGATGATCGACAGTTGCCGCAGATCGACCCCGGCGTTCTGCCAGGCCTGGGGATACGGCACGTAAGGCGGCGCCACCAGCACGATGCGCTCGCCCGCCGCCGACAACCGTGCCAGCGTCGGCCACACCAGTTGCAACTCACCCACGCCTTGCCCGGCCAGGAGGATTTCACTCAGCGCCGCTTCCGGCCAGCCACCACTCGGCAATGCCGCATCCAGCGCCGCATGCCCCGTGGGTTGCGGGCTGACGGTCGGGGGTGCAGGCCGGCCCTTCCAGACCTGGCCGCCATTGAACAGCGTATCCAACGCAACGACGGCGCCCATCACCCTTGCCTCACCAGGCCGCAGAACACGCCTTCGATGGCCAGGTCCTGATCGGCTCGAACAATGATCGGCTGGTAAGCCGGATTGCGCGGTAACAGACGAACAGCCTCGCCGACCCGCTCGAAACGTTTGATGGTGACTTCGCCGTCGAGCCGTGCCACCACGATCTGGCCGTTGAGCGCTTCAGGATTGCGCCGCACGCCCACCAGATCGCCGTCGAGAATGCCGTCCTCGATCATCGAATCGCCCTGGACCCGCAGCAGGTAATCCGGCACCCGCGAGAAGATCGACGGATCAAGCAGCAAACGGCTGTGGACCTCGGCATCGGCCCCGATCGGCGCACCGGCCGCCACGCGACCGAGTACCGGAACGTCCAGCAATTCGGGCCGCGGCGGCTGGTTCAACAAGCGGATGCCGCGCGCCTGATGCGCATTGACCTCAATGAAACCCGCCTCGGTCAGCGCCAACACATGCTTGCGCGCCACGCTACGGGAGGCGAAACCAAAGGCCTCGCTGATTTCAGCGAGGCTCGGGGGCTGACCATGTTCGGCGATGCGATCGCGGATGAAGGTCAGGATGGCGGTACGGCGGGGAGTTAAAGTCGTCATGGAGTACATTTGTACTCTTTCGGCTTTTTCCTGGCAAGGACCGCCAGTCAGCTCAACCCGCGAGAGGTTAGAAACCCGGCGATGTAATCGATAAAAGCCACGACTTTGGCGGTCGCTCGCCGATGGCTCGGGTATACCGCCAGAATGTGCGGGCCAAAGCTGTCGGGATCGATGTCGTAGTCCGCCATCACCCGCACCAGTCGACCGTCGGCCAGATACGGCGCAGCACTCCACAGCGGCGTGTGCAGCAACCCACGCCCGGCCAGCGCATTGGCCAGCAGCAAGTCGTAATTGTCGCTGCGCAGCCGTGGCGCCTGGGGTTGCGGCAGGCTCAGGCGCTGCCCGTCGCGCTCGGCCCACCAGAATTCGCGGCTGAGCAGAGGGTGGCGATACAGCAACCACTCGTGTTCATCGAGGGTTTGCGGGGTGACCGGCAACCCCTTGCGCGCCAGATAGGCCGGGCTGCCACACAACGCCAGGCGATTGCTGCCAACGACGCGGGCGATCAGCCCCGGCAAGTCGTCATGGCCTTCGCGCAGGGCCAGGTCGTAGCCGCTTTCCAGCAGATTGACGAACTCATCGCACAGGTCCACTTGCAGATTGATCTGTGGGTACTGCTCCAGAAAACCGCCACACACCTGATCGAGAAAGGCTTGCCCATAGGCCAGTGGCGCGGTGATTTTCAGATTGCCACGCAGGCCGTGCTGCAACTGCTCGATTTCCTCGCCGGCCTCGTCCAGCCGTTGCAACACCTGACGCGCGGTTTCCAGGTAAAGCCGCCCCACTTCCGTCAGCAGAATCCGCCGGGTACTGCGTTCGAATAGCCGGGCGCCGAGCTCGGCCTCCAGGTGATTGACCGCTTTAGTCAGGGCCGATGGAGTCTTGCCCAGTTGCTCGGCGGCGCGGCTGAAACTGCCCAACTGCGCCGTGACCACGAACATTTTCAACGCGCCCAGTTTGTCCATTCTTTTTCCATTCCGGCAAAAACGTTTTTCGTGAGTGAGGCGTTCTGCTGAGCATGAGCAGCCACTAATCTGGCCATCAGACGCAATAACAAGGAAACATTCAATGAAAAGATTCATCCCGAATCTATTGATGACCGCCGTGGCTTTTGCCTCGATGGAAGCCATGGCGGCGACCGATCTGGTGCTGCTCAACGGCAAGATATTCACCGCCGACCGTAGCCAGCCCAAGGTGCAAGCCCTGGCAGTGCAGGACGGCAAAGTGCTGCACGTCGGCAGCGATGCGCAGATCAAAACCTTGATCGAGTCGGGAACGAAAGTGATCGACCTCGGCGGCAAGACCTTGATGCCCGGCCTGATCGACAGCCATTCCCACGCGATTTTCGGCGGACTGGAAATGGCCTCGGCCAACATGGAAGATGAGGTGGTCGGCCTCGATGAACTGGAAAAACGCCTGCGCGGATGGCGCGACGACGGTAAGGCGAAACACGGCGATGTGCTCAGCGTGGCCGGCATGAGTTCGGCGTACTGGGCCCAAGCCGAGGCCCTTGGCAAGAAGTTCAACACCGGCGAATGGGCCAAGGTACCCGTGGTGTTCACCGGCAGCGACCACCACACCGCCTGGGCCAACAACGTTATGCTCGAACGCGCGGGCATCGACGCCACCCTGCTGGAAAACCTGCCGGCCGCCGAACGCGACACCATCGGCAAGCTCGCCGACGGCAGCCCCAACGGTTTTCTGGTGGACGCCGGTTGGGATCGAGTCGCGTTGAAAATGCCCGCGCCCAGTGCCGCCGACATGCTGCGCGCCGCGCAAACCGCCGTGCGCTACAACAACAGCCTGGGCATCACCGCCTGGATGGACCCCGCCGCCAACGCCGCTCCCGGCGAGCCGGTGTTCGCCCTCACCCCCACAGAGAAAACCGTCGGCGTACTGCCGGTGTACAAAGCACTGTCGCAAAGCGGTGGCATGAGCGCCCACGTCGCCGCCCTGCTGGTGGCCAACCCGAAAAGTCTCCCGGCCGATCTGGATACGCTGGACAAGGTTCGCCAGCAGTTCCAGGGCATCCCCAACCTGACCCTGCCCGGTATCAAGATTTTTGCCGACGGCGTGATCGAATACCCGGCCCAGAGCGCGGCGATGATCGATCCTTACACCAACTCGCAAAAACAAGGCGAGCTGCTGATCGATCCCAAGCACTTCGGCGAACTGGTCAGTGCCATCGATCAACGCGGCTGGCGGGTGCACATTCACGCCATCGGCGACCGCGCGGTGCGCGAATCCCTGAACGGCATCGCCCAGGCGCGCAAGGATCGCCAGAGCGGCGTGACCCATTCGATCACCCACCTGCAAATGGTCAACCCGAAAGAGTTTGCGCGGTTCAAACCGCTCAACGTCATCGCCTCCATGCAGTTGCTCTGGGCCAGCGCCGACGATTACACCCAGGACATGATCAAGCCATACGTCAGCGCCCTCGCCTTCCGCTATCAGTACCCGGCGCACTCGCTGCTCAAACAGGGCGCGATGATCGCCGGGGCCAGCGACTGGCCGGTGTCTTCGCCCAATCCGTGGAACGCCATGGCCCAGGCGATCACCCGAAAAGGCCCGCTGGGCGTATTGAACGCCGACGAACGCATCGACCGGGAAACGATGTTCTACGCCTACACCCTCAACGCTGCCCGCACGATCGGTTTAGAGAAGCAAATCGGTTCGCTGAGCCCCGGCAAGCAAGCCGATTTCATTGTGCTGGACCGCGATGTGTTCAGTGTCGATGACAAAGCCCTGCACGACACCCAAGTGCTGCAAACCTGGTTCGCCGGTCGTGAAGTCTACGCACCGACACGCTAAGAAAAATCGCCTGTATACGCTGCCCAACTCCGCGTTCATCGCTGGGGTCTGGAGCAGCTTTGTCTCACATCTGCCCATAACAATCACAACAAAGGCACTGCCCCATGAAAGCGTTCACCCTGTTCGCCCTCGCAGCCTTCAGCCTGTTGCCCTTGGGCAGCCAGGCCCTGCCCTTGAATGACGACTTCGCTTTACTGGTCGACCTGACCCTGGCCAGCGACTACCGCACTCGCGGTATCTCACAAACCCAGAACGACCCCGCCGTGCAGGCCGGTGTGACCCTGGCCCACAGCAGCGGTCTGTACCTGGGCGCGTGGAGTTCGAACGTCGATTTCGGCGGTGGCCTGAAAACCCGTCAGGAAATCGATTACTACGGTGGTTGGTTTTGGCAGGCCAGCGACGTCATCAGCCTGGATGTCGGCTACCTCAAATACGCGTATCCAAAAGAGAGTCAATTCAATCAGAGCGAGGTCTACGGGATTCTCAACGTCTATGGCGTGAAACTCGCGGCCTATTACTCAGCCGATGCGCCCGGCATCGACAGCAAACAGAACACGTTGTACCGCTACGTAGGCTACGAAACTGAATTGCCCTATGGGTTGGGTTTGAAACTGCGTTACGGCGAAATGGATTTCAAGGATCCGCGATTGTATTCGGCCTCGGGGCATGGCGAAGAGGCTTACCATGAATGGGAGGCGAAGCTGACCCGCGAAGTGGCCGGGGTGTTGCTGGGGCTGAGTTACATCGACACCGATTTGTCGAAAAGCCAATGCATCAGCAACTGGGGGTTCGACGATGTGTGCAGCGCAACCCTGGTGGCGAGTGTCAGCAAATCCTTTTGATGGTTTTTTGTAGGAGCGAGGCTTGCCCGCGAAAGCGTTTTACCTGACACACCGCCTTCGCGGGCAAGCCTCGCTCCTACAGGTGTACGCGATCCGCTATTTAGCCGATGCGCAATGCGCGCAGGTCGAGGCGACCGTCCTTGAGCGGTGGGCACCAGTAGTAGCCGCCAGTGATCGGCCGGCTGATGCGATACAAACCGTCGGTGATGCCGTCTTCCAGACCGCTCATGCGCCGCAGCTGGGCTTCGAACGCGTCGAGGGAAAAACCGAACGCCAGGAACATCAGGCCGGCGCGATCGCCTTCGATCCACGGCATCGAGCGACGGACCACGAAGGCTTCGGGTGTGAAGCTTTCCTGGGCGGTGCGTTTGACGTGGGCGGAGATCGGCGCGTCGTCGAGTTCCTCGTTATCGCTCAGGCGCCGGCCCATGATGTTGTCCTGCTCATGGGATGGCATCGCGTGGAAGCCTTTCAGGTCATGCTGCCATTGCTGGATCGCGGCGAAGCTGCCACCGACCAGCCCCTCGGCGCCCTCGCCCAGCAGCGCGGCGGCTACAGCGGCTTCATCGTGAGGGTTTTCGGTGCCGTCTTCGTAACCAGTCAGGTCATTGCCGGTCATGTGGCGGAAGGTTTCGTTCATCTGCACCAAACGCAGGGCCGGTGCCAGCGCAGCTTCGATGGCGTGGCTGCGATTGAGCAATTCGCCACGGTCAACACCGTGCAGCCAGCACCAGAGCGCGTGTTGGGTCGACGGGTTGTCGACGCCGACACCGACCAGCGCAGGAAAGGCGCGCAAGCCGTCGATCTGCGTGTGCAGCGCCTTGACCAGGGATTCGCCGACACCGACCACCGCCGATTTTCCGTCCACCAGGCGTGTCAGGTTATCCAGCGCCGCCGGCAGTGCCTCGGCGGATTCAAGTGCGAAGAACATATGACGAGCTTGAGGCGGAACAGGGGTGGCGAGAATGCCCGGCTGGTAGTAACTCATATGAACTCCTTAAAAAGAGTTGGAGTTTAACCGGGGGATCGTCAGTTGTGTGCTATCAGGACAAAAGATCAGAACCCGGGGAGCGGGTCATGACAATTCGTGTTGCGATCTGGTAAAACGATTCAGCTATGCTGATCAGGCCTTGACCTATTAGCGGTACGTAGCGATAACACCTTATCCGCATCACCCAATCCAGACGGGGTAGCGACATGACCACAGCACCGATTCTTGGCAACCTGTTTCCCTCCGCCGACAGCATCCCGGAAAAATACCGCCTCAACGGCCAGACCGAACAGCGCGAATATCTGGTCGACGGAGAACTGAAAACCTGGTCCGGCCCCCTCGCCCAAGTCCGCAGCCCGGTGTACCTGAGCGGTGCGAATGGTGATGAACAAGTGATCCTCGGCAGCACACCGCTGCTCGATGCCGACACCGCACTGACCGCCCTCGATGCCGCCGTGCGCGCCTATGATCGGGGCCAGGGCTTGTGGCCTACCATGCGCGTGGCCGAGCGTATCCAGCACGTCGAAACTTTCCTCGGTCGTATGCGCGAACAACGTGAGGCAGTGGTCAAGTTGCTGATGTGGGAGATCGGCAAGAACCTCAAGGATTCGGAAAAAGAATTCGATCGCACCTGCGACTACATCGTCGACACCATCAACGCTCTCAAGGAACTCGACCGCCGCTCCAGCCGCTTCGAATTGGAGCAAGACACCCTCGGCCAGATCCGCCGCGTTCCGCTGGGTGTGGCGTTGTGCATGGGGCCTTACAACTATCCGCTGAACGAAACCTTCACCACGCTGATTCCGGCGCTGATCATGGGCAACACCGTGGTGTTCAAGCCGGCCAAGCTCGGGGTGCTGTTGATTCGCCCGTTGCTGGAGGCCTTTCGCGACAGCTTCCCGGCCGGAGTGATCAACGTCATTTACGGCAGTGGCCGCGAAACCGTCAGCGCGCTGATGGCCAGCGGCAAGATCGATATCTTTGCGTTTATCGGCACCAACAAGGCCGCCAGCGACCTGAAAAAACTCCACCCAAGGCCTCACCGCCTGCGCGCGGCGCTGGGCCTGGATGCGAAAAACCCCGGCATCGTCCTGCCGGAGGTCGATCTGGACAACGCCGTCAGCGAAGCCGTCACCGGCTCCTTGTCGTTCAACGGACAACGCTGCACCGCGCTGAAAATTCTCTTCGTCCATGAAGACGTGGTCGAGGCGTTCATCGAGAAATTCAACGCCAAACTCGCCGGCCTCAAACCCGGCATGCCGTGGGACAGCGGCGTGGCCCTGACGCCACTGCCGGAGTCAGGCAAGGTCGATTATTTGCACACCCTGGTGGCAGATGCCGTCAGCAAAGGCGCCGCCGTGGTCAACCCCAATGGCGGTGAATCCCGCGCATCGTTCTTCTACCCGGCCGTGTTGTACCCGGTGACACCGCAAATGCGCGTCTATCAGGAAGAACAGTTCGGCCCGGTTGTACCGATCGTGCCTTACCGCCATCTGGACACCGTGATCGATTACGTCCTGGAATCCGACTTCGGCCAGCAACTGAGCATTTTCGGTACCAACCCGGTGGCGGTCGGCAGGCTGGTGGACACCTTCGCCAACCAGGTCGGCCGGATCAACCTCAACGCCCAGTGCCAGCGCGGCCCGGACACCTACCCGTTCAACGGCCGCAAGAACTCCGCCGAAGGCACGCTGTCGGTGCACGATGCGCTGCGGGTATTTTCGATCCGGACCCTGGTGGCGACCAAGTTCCAGGAAAGCAGCAAAGAACTTCTCAGCGAGATCATCAGCGGACGAAACTCGAGCTTCCTGACCACCGACTACATCTTCTGAGGTCTGTTTACTGTGCTGCCGCCGGCCGAAGCTTCAGGCCCCAGCCCTGTTGCATCCCGGCGGCGGCCAACAGAATCGCGGCGACACCGATCCATTGCAGCGGCTCCAGGCGATGGCCGAAAGCGAACCAGTCCACGAAAATCGCCGCAATCGGGTAAATGAATGACAGCGCGCCGGTCAGGGCGGTCGGCAGCTTTTGAATCGCGCCATAGAGAAGCACGTACATCAAACCGGTATGCACGATGCCCAGCGTCACCAGGCTGGCCCAGGCACTGGGCGCTTGCGGCATCGCCGAGAAGTGCGCAAAGGGCGCGAGCAACAGCACGCCGGTGCAGACCTGGATCAGGGCGATCAGATGCGGTGGCGTGCCGGTCAGGCGTTTGATGATCAACGCGGCAATTGCATAAAGAAAAGCAGCCCCCAGCGCCAGACCGATTCCCATCAGGTAATCGTTGCCGCCCTCGCCTTGCTCACCATGGGCGCTGACAATCGCCAGCATCCCGAGAAACGAAATGCCCAGCCAGAACAGTTTCTGCAGGGTGATCTTCTCCCCCAGGAATAGCGCGGCCAGCCCCACCAGCATGAACGGCTGGACGTTATAGACCGCGGTGCCGATGGCAATCGAGGCGCGAGAGTAGGATGCGAACAGCAGCACCCAGTTGCCGACAATTGCCACGCCGCTCAGCACGGCCAGCAAGAAAGTGGTGGACGTCAAAATGCCGGGGCGCAGAAAGCCGAACGCCGCGCAGATCAGCAACAAGGTGCCGGCACCAAACACGCAGCGCCAGAACACCACGTCCAGCACCGGTTGCCCGGACACCAGCACGAACCAACCAATGGTCCCGGAAATCAGCATGGCGGCGGTCATCTCGAATGAGCCGCGACGTAGTGTTCTGTCCATCATCAACCTCCTGTGTTTGAGCCCAAAGTATGCCAATCCATCAAGGGGCTTCTCCAGCGCAAAAAGCAGGCTAAACTCGGCATCTACCTTTTTTATCAAGGCTTATCCAGCCGATTGCCTAACAGGGGATTCGCCATGACCGACGACATCGACCAAGTGCTGATCAGCGCATTGATGGAAGACTCCCGCCGCTCGCTCAAGGCCCTGGCACAGATCAGCGGCCTGTCCTCGCCCAGTGTCGCCGAGCGCCTGCGCCGCCTCGAAGAACGCGGTGTACTCAAGGGCTACACAGTCGAGATCGACCCCAAATGCTTCGGCTATCAACTTCAGGCCATCGTCCGCATCCGCCCGTTGCCGGGCCAGTTGCAGGAAGTGGAGCGCCAGATTCAGGCGATCCCCGAATTCACCGAGTGCGACAAAGTCACCGGCGACGACTGCTTCATCGCCCGCCTGCATGTGCGCTCGATGGAACAGCTGGACACCCTGCTCGACCGCCTCAACAGCCATGCCGAAACCAACACCGCCATCGTCAAGAAAACCCCGATCAAGCGCCGGCTGCCGCCGATGGCGTGAGTGCTGTTTGGTTCGCAAAGGCGTAGATTGATCTTTTTCCGGCGAAGGATTGGCGGTATGAAAACTCAGGCCATGTTACTGGCGGCGGTGATGCTTGCAGGCTGCGGTACGTTCCAGACAGTGGTGCGCAGTGACGAAGCAGCAGTGAAGAGCCTCAAGGAGCAGAAAACCTACTGCGGTGCGGTTCCACGGATCTATAGCGGCGTGACTTATGACTTTTGCACGCTGCATGCGCCTCCAGGCCCGGGCATCGATGAGTATCAATACAACAATGCCACGCCCTTTGTGCTGATCGACGTAGTTATTTCAGGCGCACTCGACACCATGCTGCTGCCCTACACCATTTATCGGCAGCAGGCTGATGGCAGCATTGTCATTGCCGAATAGGGGGCAGGTGAATGTTGTCTCACGTTTTTATCGGCATCACTGACTTCGATCGTGCATTAGCGTTCTACCAACCGATCATGGATGCACTGCAACTGCGGATGAAATTCTGCGACCCCGGCAAACCCTGGGCGGGGTGGATGAGCAAGGATGCACCGCGTCCGCTGTTCGTCATTGGCACGGCGTTCGACGAACAGCCGGCCACACCGGGCAATGGGCAGATGATCGCCCTGCTTGCGCCAAGTCGCGAGATCGTCAACCTCTGTCACGCACTGGCCATGGCTCATGGTGGATCCTGCGAGGGCCCGCCCGGCCTGCGTGCGCACTACCATCCCGATTACTTCGGTGCCTACATGCGCGACCCGGACGGCAACAAACTTTGCGTGTGTTGCCACGAACCCGATTGACCAACGACCGGAGCAAAATCCCAGACAATAAAAAAACCCGCCGAAGCGGGTTTTTTACTCAAGGCTGGCGATCAATCATCGCGACCCATGATGCCGAACAGCTGCAACAAGCTGACGAACAGGTTGTAGATCGATACATACAGGCTGATGGTCGCCATGATGTAGTTGCGCTCGCCGCCGTGAATGATGGCGCTGGTCTGGAACAAGATGCAGACCGAGGAGAACAGCACGAAACCTGCGCTGATCGCCAGTTGCAGACCGCTGATCTGGAAGAACAGGCTCGCCAGCGTCGCACCCAACAGCACAAAGAAACCGGCCGTGATGAAACCACCGAGGAAGCTCATATCCTTACGGGTGATCAGCACATAAGCCGAAAGGCCGCCGAACACCAGCGCGGTCATCGCGAAGGCCGAGCTGACCACTTCCGCGCCGCCCTGCATGCCCAGGTAACGGTTGAGGATCGGGCCGAGCAGGAAACCCATGAAACCGGTCAGCGCGAACGCAGAAACCAGGCCCCATGCCGAGTCACGGAGTTTGTTGGTGAGGAAGAAAAGGCCGTAGAAGCCGATCAGCACCACGAAGATGTTCGGGTAGCCGACACGCATCTGCTGTGCGACAAACGCCATCACGCCGCTGAATGCGAGGGTGAGTGCGAGTAAGCCGTACGTGTTGCGCAGGACGCGGCTAACCTCTAGCTGCTCAGCCTGCACGCTGTTATTAACTGCGTAATCCTGTTCGCGCATGGCGACACTCCTGTTGGGTTTGAAACGTTCAGTCGCAAAGATCATAACAGACGCTCTGTAACAAGCCATGCAGAGAGTTTGACAGTGTGTTTCATTCAGGTATTATGGCGCCCGCAACGCAAACGGAGGTGTGGCCGAGTGGTTTAAGGCAACGGTNTATAAGGATTAATCTTTGGTCTTGAAAACCGTCGACTGTAACAGGTCCATGAGTTCGAATCCCATCGCCTCCGCCATCTTTATACGACAAAGCCCTGATTATTCAGGGCTTTGTCGTTTCTGGGGTTTGGCGAAAATCCGACCACACCCGAAGCGTTACAAAACTTTTCGGGTGTCGTTACAAAATTATCCCGTTTTTCCCGCCTTCCCGCATCCTGCCAACACCCCCGATCACCGTCCGAGAAATCCTGCTGCTACGCTGAAACCTCCACGGAGGATTCATGATGCCAAACTCAGACCTGCTCCCTTCCCTGCTCTACAAGATCAACGAAAACCAGCTCGCCCTTGAGGCTGCCATCCTTGAGCTTTCGAACTGGGTGGAGATGCGCGGATCGGCCGACGTCGCCGACAACGTCCGCGGCGCCCTGGACACGATCGACCGCAATGAGGAGTTCATCAAGCTGACGCTAGCGGTGCTCATGACACCTGAGTGATTTCCCGTCTCCAGCTCTGGGGCCCCACGTCGTACCTGCTGAGCGAGACCTGAAGCTCGGCTCAACGATGGATTGGGTCTAGCAGTCCTCCAACGCCCCAGCCAGACTGGCTAATCCGCTGCGACTTCTTCGCTTTGTAGCAATTTCTAAGCATGCTGCAATTACTGCCTGACATGGGCACTGCCGGTACTATGCTTGTGTTTTTCTTGAAGGGAGTCGACGTCATGCTTGGTGATTATTCACTGTCGGATGTACTGGAAAGGCTGTACGAAAACCAGCAGGCTCTGCAGGCGGCCATTATGGAGTTGACCCTCCTGGTTGAGGAGCAAGGGGCGCAGGAAGTAGGTGGAAATGTCCGTGGAGCACTATGGACCATGGAGGAAAACGCCGGCCATATCAAACAAGGCCTGGCGCGATTGAAGAAATTGGATATCGGTTAAGTACGTCGGGGTGAATTCTGGATACCAGTTCTGTTCACCTCACAGCGGGTATGGCCAGGAGCGGACGTTTGAGTAGGAAAATGAAGACACGGAAAAGCGTGAGCTAGCCCTTTGCAATTGCGGTCGCTTCGGGCCTTCGCGCGGAGCGTTAGCCCAACGTAAGAATTACACCGACATGTTAGAGGGTGTTTTCTAGGTCGCCAGGGGCAATAAAACTGGGGAGTTCATACCCCTGCGAACGCGATTTCACGCGCTAAAACCTACCCATTGGTACAGAAATTGGTACGGGATTTCGCCGCATGGCCGAATCCCCTGGGGCTGCCTTGGGGTGGTTTCGGATCGTTTTTAGGACTAATGGTGTCCCTGCTTCGAGACTTGCCGTCCATCCCGTTAATAATCTGCCACCCCCTGATTTATGCCCCTGCGGTCAATAACCCTATTACCACCTAGATATGGATGATGGGGCTTGTTTCTCACACAGCTCGGCAAGTGAGTCGAGACCCGCCCGTCGTGTATAAGAACCGCTGAGGGGCGTTCGCCAAGCTGTCAGGGCCAATGAAATCGAGGCTCAGTGCCCAGCTGTATTCTGTTTGCCGTACTGAAAACTAGCTATTGGCACGAGACTTCCTCCCCTCTCAACAGGATTCAACCCAAGAGCCAAATCCCATTGAGGTGGGAGGAAGACCTCGTAATAATTAAAGACTTTGGCTAGTCATATAACGTGAAATACCTAGATCCAAAAGAGCGAACCAACATTATTACACCCCCTCGCCAGCCTTAGTTTTTCTTTTGCTGAATATCATCTTGCGCTTATCTTGAATTTCTACGACCTTCTCAGCAATTAATATCTGCCCTCTCAGATCATTTTCCGCTTCTTTTAGTTTCTCCCAAAACCCCTCCACACCAAACATCTCCATCAAATCCCTTACATGAATATTAAAGCCTTCTTCATCTTCATCTTCATGTACAATCACCCCTTCCACGTTTCCTTTTATGGCGCGAACGACCAACTCTATATCAGACTCCGCAACAACCAAATTAAAAAACGCCCTCATAAGATAATTATCTATATAGTTAACCCAAGGATCATTTGTCGGATTGAGAGGCCCATAGGATATTGGAGCACCGTCCGCCTCGAAACATATTCCAATCTCTGAATGAATAGACAATATAAACTTTAAAAGCTCTGATTTTTTTTCAGCCGCAATCAAATCTTGCAGCATCTTTAAAAAATCCGGCCCGCCTTGCAGAATATATTCCTTAGAGTACCGATAGCTATCAATTGATGCGAGAAAGCGCAAAACATCGCTCCAACTCCTATACCTATCAACTCCCGCCTCCTTATAGAAGAGCGACGCAACCTCGGGAGAGGAATGTTTTATAAACGCCGCCGCATAATATTCAAGAATACTTTTATGCAAGAAAGTCACTACATCCACACCTTCCTCCAACATCAAACAAGCAACTTTAACAATATCTTTTTTAAAGTCCTCAACATCGCACTTACAACCCTCAGCATAATCGAGAGCCAAATCAAATGCTTCATTAAACTGCTCACCGGTTAAGGATCTCCCACTGCCCGACTGGATGACCATAAAACAAAAAGCTTCAAACAGTTGCTGAAGCTTGCGCTCTGAAAGCCCACTATAATGACGCCTAGAAAATCCAAGTTTCAATCTGTCATGACGCGTAAATACCACATGAAACATTTTTTCAAAAAACTCAGGCAGCGTTGGAGGAATTTCCCTTTCAGCTTCGTACACTAAAACAACCAAGGTCATCATCAGAGGAGTACTAATTATGCCCCCGACAGTGGAAGAACTTTCAGCGATTGCATGAATCAATTCGACTCGCTTCGCCGTTGCAACCTTTAATTTTCGCAAAAACGGGTCGTAATCGGCAGAATTCAAAACTGACAGATCTACAACTCGAAACCCTGAGACCATCTGAATATCGTTGGATGGCCTAGATGAGACGATAATTCTCATTTCGGGGTATTTCACTTGCATGTATTCTATTTCTTCTAGTGTATCCCTTAAACAGTCAGGTGAGACTTCATCAAATCCATCTAAAAGCAATATCAATTTGCCCGAGGATGCTAGATAGCTAAAGAGCTCATCCGAAAATTCAAGCCCAACAGACTCGAAAAATTTTCCGATTGATTGAAAGATGTTTTTTTTCGCCGATAACGTTCGCAACTCTAAAAATATAGGAATAACACAACACTCTTCATCTCGCATTGCGGCGGAAGCGAGATAACGCATAAAGATAGATTTACCCTGACCAACTATGCCCTGTATAACCAAGTTGCCATCTGGCAACTGGCCAATCCTTTTCACTTCCCTCTCTTCATTATCGTCATCATTGCATATTCTTGAGGGATAATAAAAATCAAGTATTGATAACTCCTTGTCTGGAGACCAAATAGTTTTGACGCTCTCGATTTTCAAAAGCCCCCTAGCCAACCGTTTCGCCCCATTCGCAACCGACAGTATCTGCAAGCTTTCTTTTATCTTGCCTTTAGCACCTTTATACAGATCCGCCACAACTGGGCTTAAAGCCCGCGCGACTGACGATATAATTGCTGCGGAAACTGCTACCATGCGCCTACTCCCTATATAAAAATACAATTTGTATATTATACCGACTAAACCTCAAAGGTCTTTTTTCTTTATTGGCGCCAAATGCCTCAAGCGGCACTGCAGCCTCTTCAGCTCCAGCATCCTAGCTGTCCTCAATATCTCCTATTCGCCCGAGTGACTCAATACGTTATTAAAGCACCGCTTGATAAGATCTGGCTGATTCGAAGGCTGATGTTGATCTCGCTCTGCGGACGAGAGGAGGCGCATCGTATTTTATGAGAAGATAACCGCCGCTTACGGATGCCGTTCTGGGTAAAACGCAACCATTCAACTCTATCCATGATGGATTGGATGTAGCCATCCACCAGAGGCCCGGCCCGCTTAGTCCTCCCCATTTTATTTCTTCACCTTTGTAGCAATTTTTAAGCAGGCATTCACACAGATCTGTCACGGGCACTACCGGTTCTTGGTTTGTCGTCTAGGGAGTCGCCCCTTGCTTGGGATAAAGGAGGCAGTGAGTCATCCGCTCGACACTCGACTGCTACGCTGAATTCTTCGCGGAGGATTCTCGATGCCACACTCTGACCTGCTCCCTTCCCTGCTGTTAAAGATCAATGAAAACCAACTCGCCCTGGAAGCCACCATCATGGAACTCACGAATTGGGTCGAACAGCGGGGAGCCGCGGATGTCGCCGACAACGTGCGCGGCGCCCTGGATGCGATCGACCGCAACGAAGAGTTCATCAAGATGACACTCGCGGCGATGATGACGCCGGAGTGACTGCTGTCAGCTGTGGATTCAACCGGTCGACGCAACAGATTAGTGGCAAATCGGTAGCATCGACCTGCTACGCTGAATCATTGCCGCAGTTGAGCTTGCCGTCATCCATGTCACTTTTCTCGTTGGGCTATGCCGCGCTTGCTGCGACGCCCCTCCCAACTGGACAAGGGCTTACAGAACGACAAGGAACGTTATATAAAAAAGGAAAGTATCATGAACACCACTCTCAAAATAATTACTTGTATACTCGCCATAAGCATAATAAGTGGTTGTTCCTCTACGATACTGGAGAGCAAGCCATATAAAACATACTCAATTGGGAGCACCGTCACTGCGAGTGTGGGAATGCCATTCATCGAAGCTCAAACAGGAACGATTACAAAAGTAAAGCGCTGGGTCGGTGTACTAAATTCGCCAGACGGATGGAAAGTTGATGACGTCTACTCATCCGACTTCATAAAAAAAGAGCTTGTTTATTCCGGCAAATCCGGAAGTACAATTGAGATTGGTTACCGTGAGTATAGAAGCGGCCTTGCTGCGCCAGCATTTTTTCAGTCAGTAAAATACGACTTGAATGAGTCCAAAGTGATCGGATTTCAAAATTTCCAATTTAAGGTTAATTCGGCGGACAACTCGTCAATAAGTGTTGTAATCATCCAGGATTGAGGCATTGCGCTCTTGCAAAGGGTTCGTGCCGTTCGCTTTCCTCAATTGGGACGGGCTAAATCCATCCCTTGACCTGAACGCTATGGATGTCTGCAAAGGGTTGAAGGATGCCCCTCACGACAAGCGGCAATCGATCCAGGCTGCGTGAAAAAGAGGGGACGGAGTTGATGCTGGAGATTGAGCAGGCGGGGGCGTTGGGTTTCGCTAAGCTCAGCTCAACCTACTCACCGAAAACAAATGAGCCACCATCATGGACAGAACCCCAGCGAAACAAACCAAAAATCGCCGTAGCCCATCGTGGTTGCGGAACGAGTTGATATTGGCTCTCGATCTTTTCTTGGATCACCAGCGAGAATCACTTTCAGAAGATCACCCAGATGTTGTGGAGCTATCTGATTTCCTGAGACGAATGGGAACGCTAATGGGGCGGCCTATGCCCCAAAATTTCCGTAGTCCAAACGCTGTTGTGATGAAGCTTGCCAACTTCAGCCATTTCGAACCTTCTAACATAGATGCGGGCCTTCAGGGACTTTCTCATGGGGGCAAAGAGGACGAAATTGTCTGGAAAGATTTTTTCTATGACCACAATAGATTGGCGTCAGAAGCCGCCGCTATCCGAGCTGAAGTAGAAGCTGGCAACGTGAACTCAATTAGCCCCAAATCGACGACAAGGACAGTGACGAGCTATATCACCCGCATCTGTCAAAATAACTCTAATTGGCAGTACCCCACCAGGAGCGCAGCCGAAGCATCGAATACCTTTTCCTCACAGCACGGCTATGGCCATGAGGAGTGGCTTTTTCGATTCGAATGGCAAATTGGAGGCTGGCAGTATGGCTTTCTTCAAGGAGTAAACAAGGGCTGGGAGTCACGGCTCGCACGTGGTGAGCGTGCAGGTGATGTTGTGCTCTACACCCTTACTCCTGATGGGCGCCGCTATGTGGCCCGTATTCGCCATATCGAGTTCCTAGATGAAGCTCAAGGTATTGCGGCCTTGGATCACTACAAGCGCGTTGGGTGGTATGACCGTATGCTGGAGGAAATAGACGCTGTAGATGGTGATAGAAGTGGCTTGGGGAACGGTGAATGGGCACCTTACGTGTTGAATGTTCGTTTTCGCCCAGAAGATGTTGAGTGGTATCCGCCAAACACATTTGCCGAGGTTGGGGACCCCGTGCTGCACTACAACCGTTATCAGCTCATTGAGCTTAATCACGAGGCCTCCCTGCCAGAAACGGTGAATACACGCCGCCCGGCTCGGAAAGGACAGAATCTTCCTCCCATTCAAGACAGCTATTTCAGGAGCGGCGGCTCGGGACGGGAGTGCTCGCCAGAGCATGGGATAATGCAGGCCGCCCTGCATGAGGAACTGAAAATTGAATACCCTGGGGCGAATATCGTCTTCGAAGAAAATTTTGTAGATGCCACCGTAACAACGGAAATGGAGAAAATCCTCTTCGAGGTTAAATCAGATTTCTGCACCCGTAGGGTTTTGCGCTTGGCGATTGGTCAGCTACTCGAGTACGCGTACTACTGGAATGAGCTACCAGAAAAAGCGGTTAGGCTGGTTGCGGTTGGTCGGACAGCGCTGAGCCCTGAGGACGAGAGATATCTCAGATACCTTACGGGAAAATTGAATCTTCCACTTGAGTATCGCCAGGTCAAGCTTCCCTCTGAGGCTTAGGAGTATCTCTAAATCAGTGCCGATTTTCCTAACCCATCGGCACGCCTTGAGGCTCTCCCGTTTCCTGGATGGATTGGGTCTAGCAATCCTCCAACACCCTAGCCTGACTGGCTAGACCGCTGTAACTTCTTCGCTTTGTAGCAATTTATAAGCAAGCTGCAATTACTGCCTGACACGGGCACTGCCGGTACTATGCTTATGTTTTTTCTCGAATGGAGTCGACGTCATGCCTGGTGATTATGCACTGTCGGATGTACTGGAAAGGCTGTACGAAAACCAGCAGGCTCTGCAGGCAGCCATTATGGAGCTGACCCTCCTGGTTGAGGAGCAAGGGGCGCAGGAAGTGGGCGGAAATGTCCGTGGCGCACTGTGGACCATGGGTGAAAACGCCGGCCATATCAAACAAGGCCTGGCGCGATTGAAGAAATTGGATATCGGTTAAGTCATGTCGGGGTAAATTCTGAGTGCTAATTCTGTTCACCTCACAGGTGCTAATGGCCAGAGGCAGACGTTTCGAGTAGGAAAATGAAGAATCGGAAAAACCTGAATTTGCCGTTCTCGATGGCTGGGCCTGTTTGCCATTGCGGTCGCTTCGGGTCTTCGCACGAGCCGTAAGCCCAACGTAAGAATTACACCGACATGTTCAAGGGAGTTTACTAAGTTGTCAGGGTCAATGAAATCAGGGAATTAAGACCCAGGCCAACTCAGAATCTCCTGCCAAAACGCAGTCATTGGTACAAAAATTGGTACGGGACTTCCCCCTCTCACAACACATAAAAGCTCCGTTCCGGCTGTACACGTGCGGGGCTTTTTGACAACTAGAGCTGATGCTCTTAACGCTGCCTGAAAGGCAGCCACAGCCAATAACAAACGGTGACGATACCTTCTTTGCCCGTAACCGCTATGGGTGGAATGCTGCCCTTCCTGACAGGCAGCTACCGACCGAGGCTGTGTAAAAACGTTTTTGACCAGCAGCTGCGGACGTAAACCACAAGAGTCGAACTTGACCCAGCGCATGCTCAACGAATTGTCGCCATCACCGACGCCGGCGACAAAGGATTGATTGCGCTGAAGGCGTGCCAGGCATACACGCGGGAATTGCAACACCGATCACCAATACAGCCAACTTTACAATTAACTTGCGGAGAGTTTTGTATGGGTGGAAACAAATTTTGCCTATTTTATTTTTTGTATTCTATACGCTTCTGAATAGCTTGAAGTTGATCTCGAATCCCGATTTCTACCGTTGCAAACGACGGACCTCGAGTGGAAACAAAAGTCGCTTTATGAGTGCTGGTGGCGTGATCTACTGTTTCTTTTCCTGGTGCTTTAGAGGAAAAGCCATTAATTGTCTCTCCATGGATTTCATCGCCCTCATTCAGGAGCGACTTATCAGAAATTTTGGTTGAGCTTTCGGAAAGTTCTTTGGTGATAGTAGCAAAGCCATGAATGTTAAGCTTGAAAGTGAACACCAAGCCCTTTGTATGCTTGCTTTTGATAGGGCCTTGTAGAGAAAACTTTCTACATTGAAGCTTCAGGGCATTTCCTTCGACAGAATCACCAATGGCTGATGTTCTCATTCCGAAATCTCAATAAGTGAAGGATGAGCATCAATTAGGTGATCAGGTAGCAGTGCCAATGCTTCTTGTACGGTCTCCTGCGAGCAGTGAAACATGTTGGCCAAATCTGATGGGGTATAATCTAGAGTTGTTAGCTCTAATAGGCGACCGATGACCGGTACTATAGCTATTGGCGGAGTATCTAGCTCTTCATAAGCTAGCGCTTCTGCGACTTTATCAAACTCCTCGTCATCGATTTGCTCAAGCAGATAGGCTGCATAGCTTGAGTTGAAATCATTTATTTTGTGTTGCCAATTAATAACATCATTAAGAAGTCTAACGTCATCCTTCCACTCGGACTGTAGCTGGAGGAATCGAGAGACAAACGTCTGTGTTTCTATTGTAGATATTTGTGTGACATTCGAAGATGTGGAGCGAGAAACCCGCGCCAAGAAATCGAACCCACTAATATTTGGCTGTGTTGTTAGCTCGGTTGTTGTTACTATCTTAAAAAACTCTGTCATGACAACCTCACGCCAGCTCAAGTAATTTATATATTTCGCCCGGAAAATAATTCTTCATTAAAGCAATTATTTCGTCAGGACCAGCACTTACATAATTTGGTGCGGCTGCTTTTGGCCTCGAATTTATATCAATTTTTACGCTGATTCCAATTTCAATAATTGGAAGAGTCATTAAATCTACCGGAGCCCCGGGCGCAATTTGAATAGGTCCGCCACGCTTTTCGTAAACATCAGCTTCAATGTTGATAAAATATCCATCACCCAGCAAATAGCCTACTTTGACAGAGCTGCTAGCAATTTCGCCAAACTTTGGCATTTTGAGGAAGCGACTAAAGATAAAGTCACTAAGATCAGCCCTACTTGAAGTAGAAGGGAAGCTAAGGGTAATAACTAATGCATTTTCCCTTAATTGCTCCTTTCCTTTGAATTTCTCAATTTTCCCTTGGGCTTCCTTGACGTTTTTTATTACAGTTTCTAACTGTGAATCAACGCTTTTTTCAGAGGAGTCAAAACCCAAGGATAACTGCGATGCTATCTGGCTGATAACCATTTGTTTTGGCCCGGACTGGAAAATAATCCGAGCTTGTGCGGGATCGAAGTCGTCGGGCAAGTTTGTCTGTTGAGATTGGGCCGATATAAATGAACCAAACGCCTCTTCTGCTTGTTCTTGCTTATACCGGATTCGCTTATCAAGCTCATTACTCGCTACATAAATAGCTTGAGAAATATAAGCTTTTTGCAAGTCGATCATCAAACAAGTTCCTGAATATATTATGGGTTAGCTGTATCTGCATCTGACTTAGCTGTTTAGCTTCTATCAACTCTAGACCCGACAGGTAGAATTTGCTAGGCGCCTCCACACACACACAGCCGCTCTATATAGACTCTGCATTGGTGATTTGCAAGATAAATCAGTAGGTTTGCGATGTGATGCTTTGAAAGGCGGACCGAAAAAACAGCCCTACCTAATCCGCCGGAAAGACCGGGCGCCGATCCTGTGTGCCGCGATCGGTCAATACCCGAGCGCCGAATTTGGGCCGAGTGAATATGACGGCTTCGTAATCATCACCGCCGACAGCAAGGGCGGCATGGTGGATATTCATGATCGCCAGCCGGTGACGCTCAACCCCGAACTGGCCCGGGAATGGCTGGATCCGGCCACGCCAAACGAGCACGCCGAGCAGATGGTGCTGTTGCAGGGCGAGCCCCCGAGGCTTTCGAGTGGTTTAAGGTCGACCGCGCAATCGGCAATGTCCGCAATCAGCAAAGCGGCCTGATCAACCCTATCAGCGACTCATTTGTCTGACCTTCCGGCTGACTCTATATGCGGGTGGACAGCTTTGGTAACTAAAACAGCCCACCCAACGATGCAGGCTCCCAATTCATGATCACCAACTCACCGCTCACCTCAGCTTTGCCTTGCCGCTGGTTGGTGTTGCTGTAGCGGATATCCAGCGTCTCGAAGTGGAAGCCTTCGACCACCCGCCGAATATCCGGGTGGTCGTTGATGCTGACCATCACCTTGCCTTTGCAGCGGCGCATGAAGCCCGCCATCCGCTCGTAATTCTCAAACGGAAAGTCCACGCCATAACCAGCGGTCTGCCAGTACGGTGGGTCCATGTAGTGGAAGGTATGCACCCGGTCGTAGCGCTCGGCGCAGTCCAGCCAGGGGAGGTTTTCGACGTAGGTGCCGGACAGGCGCTGCCAGGCCGCCGAGAGATTCTCCTCGATCCGCAGCAGGTTGATGGCCGGGCCGGTAGTGGCGGTGCCGAACGTCTGCCCGGTGACCTTGCCGGCGAAGGCATGGTGCTGCAGGTAGAAAAACCGGGCGGCGCGCTGGATGTCGGTAAGGGTTTCAGGGCGGGTCATCTTCTGCCACTCGAATACCTGGCGTGAGCTGAGCGCCCATTTGAACTGGCGCACGAACTCTTCGAGGTGGTTCTGCACGACGCGGTACAGCGTCACCAGGTCGCCGTTGATGTCGTTGAGGACTTCGACGGGCGCGGCCTGGGGGCGCATGAAGTACAGCGCGGCACCGCCGGCAAAGACTTCGACATAGCATTCGTGAGGCGGAAAAAGCGGAATGAGGCGGTCGGCTAGGCGGCGTTTGCCGCCCATCCAAGGGATGATGGGAGTAGACATTGATAGCAAGATCTTTACTGTATGGATAAACAGGTGCTAGGCTCGCCGCGCTTTGTGCACGGAGCAAGAGCCTTAGCTGGACTTGCAGGGACCATCTGCAGGGACGGCGGCCGGGTTGGATGTTGACGCATCCACCCCGGTCGCTCTTTTTCACTTCGGTGTTGAGACTTCTTTGGCATAGGCCTGACAGGCCGCCAATGCGATCAATCCTTGGTCGCCGGCATCGGTGATGCCGATAATTCGTTGAGCATGCGCTGGGTCAAGTTGGGCTCTTGCGGGTCCATGAACCACGCTGCCGGTGGCGGAGGTGGCTGGCACTGGACCGTTGCCGGCGACAGCGGTGGTGTCGAGTAGGACTGACAGGCGCAGATCAGCAGTGGCAAGACGGTCGCGCAGGCGACCTTGATCACGTTGGGCATCGCTCAGGGCTCGGTAATAGGTTTGTTCGCTGGCTGAAAGCCGTTGCTCGAGGGCCAGGCGCTTGGCCTGCTCGGCTTGTTGCTGCGCGGCAGCGGCCAGCGTCAGTTGATTAAGGGTTTCAGTCTGCCGGCGGGCTTGTTGCTCAAGCTGTCGGCCGTAGCGCCAGTCCTGAACCTGCCAGGCTGACGCGGCAGAACCACCAACCAACGCGGCCAGCAGCACGCCGATGGCCAGCAGCCGATACGGCGCGGGGATCAGGTCGATGACACGCATAGCACTGCCCTCGCCCGTTCCCACAATTGCAGCCGATCCGCCAGCCCGTTGAGGCCGCCGTTGATCTTGCGGGTGATCGCCTCGAACTCATCCCGATCCGCCAGGGCGTTCAGCTCGCGCCCCCACCAGAACCACGCAGCCGACTCGGCCGCCCATTGCGGCAGCTCGAGCAACTCCGGGGTGCGCAGTAATCGTTCGTCACCGAACAGCGCCAGGCTGCAGCGCAGGTAGTTGCTGCGGCCGGTGATCTGGATCAGGCCACGACCGCGATAGCGCTGGCCATCACCGTCGGCCGCCGGAGTGTTGCCCAGCTTGGTGGCCAGACTGCCGGTGTCGTACTTGCTCAGGTACTGATCGCCGCCCAGTTCGCGGACGTACTGCAGTTGGCCGGACTCGTGCCCGACCTGAGCCAGGAACGCGGCCTGCCGTTTCGGCGTATTGATTTGCCGATGGGCCATGGCGGTGTTTAGGGCAGATACAAAAACGCCCGCTTGGCGGCGGGCGTTAGGCATGATGCGCTGTAGCTGTTGCTCTGTCAGTGACATAGCGGGTCTCCATGGGGTTTTGGGGGTTGCGGCGCTACTACTTGAGCTGAACGACCTTCAGCTCCTTCGCCGGCTTTTTCTTTTTACCTTTGGCTTTCGCCTTGCCCTGCTTGCCGCCGTTGCACTCGACTGTCGTGCTCCAGCCGGACTGGGTGAACACCTGTTCCACCGAGTCCACCAGGTACTCGCCATCGAACCCGACCTTGAAGCCTTGGGCATCGATCGTTCGCTCGGCAAACAGGTCGGTGCGCCCGGGCATCTCCAGCCGGACGCCGGCTGTTGAGCGGTTGAACGCGGCGAGGCGTGCCTTGGCCGCTGCCTCGGCGGCAGACTTGTTCGGGTAGATGTGACGGTCAGTGTGCACCGGCGGCAGGCCGTCCGGTGAGTCGTCGTTGTCCAGGGTGACCACGGCGAGCTTTCCGTTTTTCTTGTCCTGGTGCTTGGTCGACACCGCCTTGTGGGTGTTGCGATCCCCGAGGCGGAACTGAAAGCGGCTGACGTCACGGCGATGAATCACCACCACGCCAAAGTCCTTGCCCGAGGCGCTCTGCCCGGCCTGCCGAGGCATCACCAGCAATTTGCCGTCGGCCACCTTGGCCGTGCAGTCGTACTGCTTGGCCAGGCGGGTGATGAAGTTGAAATCCGACTCGTTGAGCTGATCGGCGCGGGGCACCTTGGTCTGCACCGGGCACACCGGTTGCCAGCCGTTACGTGCGGCAACATCGGCGACGATCCGCGACAAGGGCACGTCTTCCCAGCTGCCGCTGCGGGTGGTCTTGCCGCTGCCGCGCATGTCGCTGGCCTTGCCGGTAATCACCAGGGTGTCCGGTGGCCCTGAAAAACCCACATCATCGACGACGTAGCGCCCGATACGGGTCAATGCCGTTTCTGCATAGCCCAGGTAGATCTCGATGCTAGCCCCTCGCGGCGGCAGGGCCACGACGCCGTCGCGGTCATCGATGCGCAACTCAAACTCGTCGGACTCCATTCCGGTCTTGTCGGTGGTTTTCAGTTGCGGCTGGCGGTCATTGATCAGCGCCGTGATGTCGGCGCCGTCGGCCACGACGCGAAAGGCTGGGGTCATTGTTCTATCCAAAAGAAAGCCCGCACTCGGCGGGCAAAATAAGGGTCATCAGGGCGGTGTGCTGCGTGCCGGCATCAGTCCCACAACATCACCACCTCATTGGTGGGAGCCGGCAGATCCGGCAGCACGATCACGATGCCGGCCCGGTACGGTTGAGGCTCATCGGCCAGTGCCTGATTGGCATTCAGCACCGCCTCGACGGTGCCGCCGAGGTGGCCGTAAGCGTGGTAACACAGGGTATCGAGCAGATCCCCGTCAGACGTTCTGCAGGTCGTCGCCATAGCGCGCAAACTCCAAGGTGAACGCCTGCTTGCGCGGGATTCCGCCCTGCAGCAGCGCGCTCTGTTCTTCTTCGACGTTCTTCAAGCACCAGGTGCCCAGCACATCGCCATAACCGGTGGTGAGGGTCAGGGGTTTCAACTGGGCACCGAGGCTGCGCAAGGTATCCAGTTGCTTGATCCCACCCTTGAAGCCGGGAAAGATCGCACCCTTGAGGGTGATCTTTTCTTCCCCTATGCCCACCGCTTGCTGCGCCGGTCGCCGGCCCAGGCGCTCCTGGGATGCCCAGCGAAACTCCGTCGAGCGCCGCAGCTCGTCAAAGGCGGCGGTGTCCAGGTTGAAGTAGTACGGCTGTGCCTTCGGATCCTGCGGCTGGATGATCAGCAGGTGCGGAAACGGCGTGACCGCCTCCGGCAACGGGGTGACATCGCCGGCCAGCGAGCCGGTGGGCACGATGTTGGCCAGTGAGGGGCTGACCTTGCCGGCGAGCTTGTTGATCGCGCTGGACGCTCGAGCGGCCTGCTCTTTCAGCTGCCCCATGCGCTCATCAATCTGTGACACGGCCCGCGTGGCCTTGTTGTACGTGGCCACCACCTGCCCCACTTTGGCCTGCGCGGCGTTGACACTGCGCATCACCCGTTGCAGTTTCTGACTGACCGCCGGCCCCACAATCGGCAGCCCCTCCAGTTCCGAGGCCGCGCCGCTGATTTCACTGATGGCGCCGTTGACCGGCCCCATCATGCCGTCCAGATTACGACGCCCGGTCTCCCCCGCCGCCGCCAGACTTTTCAGGCCTGCCTGCAGTTGCTCCATGTAGGCCATAGGCCCTCCTCGTTATACATGCGGCTCGTCGTACAGCTTGCGGTTCTGCAGCTGCTGCGTGGCCTCGCGCATTTGCTGTTCAATGAATGGCCGCAGCTCTCGCGCTAACTGCGCCGGGTCTTTCACGTCGCCGTGCACGGTGATGCTCAGCGGCGCCTGGATCTCGACCCGCTGCTCGATCTTCGGCGGTTCGCTTTTCGGCACGACCGGCACCGGAGGCAATCGCGCCGGCACACTGGGCGCCGCTGGGGTGATCAGGGAGCGGGCGACATCGCCCAGCGCGGCGGTGTCAGCCTCCCGCTCCGGTAAAAGGCTCTGTGTTGCCGAAGGCTTGGGTGGTGGCGCAACCGGTGCCAATAACGCCGGCACACGGGGCGCCGAGGGAGTGGACAAGGCTCGAGGAACATCGCCCGGCGCGGCGGTATCAGCCTCCCGCTTGGGCAAAAGGCTCTGCGCTGCCGAGGACTTCGGCGGTACCGGAGAACCGGAACCACCCGGGTCATTGACCGCAACCGGCGCAAAAGACCGGGCGATATTGCCCATCACCGGCGGGAGGTTCTGCCCGGCGTTGGCCATCATCAGCGGCCCGCTGGCCGGCATCGTCTTCAACGATTCATCGCCGCCGAACATCGATTTACCCAGGTAGCCACCGAGCGCATCACCGCCGAAGTTACCTAACGCACCGCCAATGAGCCCGCCGACGATGGTGCCAATGATCGGCACCATGGAGCCGATGGCCGCACCGGCTGCAGCCCCCGCCAAGGTGCCGGCCAATCCGCCGGCAGCCTCACCGTAGCCCTCGGCTTTTTCGTCCTGGGTCACCGCGTTGTCATAGGTGTCCTTGGCCTTGAACCCTGCCTCGACCACCGCGAACACCGCCGGCCCCTTGATGCCTGTGGCGACTGAGCGCCCGCGTCCACCGCCGCTGCGACGGTCGCCGGCACCTTTGCCCTCCTTGCCCGCTTTCTTGCCGTCGCCCTCGAGGCCGCCGGCATCCAGCTCACCACCCATGGCCGGCAGGTTGGTGACGATCACCTTCTGCGGAATGTTCGGGTTACCCAGCAAGGTGCCACGTCCGAGGTTCATCAGCCCCTTGCCCATCTTGAACGCGCTGACCGCTGTCTTCAGGGCCCACAGTCCGGCCACGGCGGTACCAATCCCGGTCACCAGCCGTGGAGTTTCATCGGAGAGCGTAGTGAGGCCTCGGGCGACGCTGGTGATGCCGTCGGCCACCGCATCGGTGACCGGCCGCAACGCATCGCCGATGCTGCGCATGCCGTCATCCATGCTCTGGGCCATTTCGGCCCATTTCTGCGAGGACGTCTGCCGGCGCTCGGCCAGGTTCTTGTCGAGAATGCCGGTGGCGTCCGCCGAGTCCTTTTTCAGCTGGTTGTACAGATCCTTGTTCTGCATGTACGCGGTCAGGGCCGCCTTGACCTGCATGTCGGCAAACAGGTCACCGGTGCGCAGGGCTTCCTCCAGGGCGATGATCATGCCCTTGGCCTTTTCCGGATCGGTCTCCTTGCTGATCTTGGCCGTGGCCTCGGCCATTGCCTTAGCCTTCTTCGGGTCGGTGGCGGCGATGTACTTCTGGGCCAGGGCAAAGCTCGACTCCAAGGTCGACATACCGCTCTGCAGCCCGGTGGTCATCGAGGCCTGGTAATCGATCCCGGCCTTCTTGTACGCCTCGACCGTATCGCCCGAACCGATCTTGCCCATCCAGTTCTTCAGGTTGTTCGCCGCCTCATCGGCGCCGCCGGCTGTCTTCATCTGCACCTGGAGCATCGACCCCAGTTGGGTCACCGCGTCCATGCCGTAGATCTTCAGGTTGCCCATGTTGGCCAGCAGCTCCGGGAACCAGCGGGCCATGTCCGCCGATTCGAAACTGCCCGCCTGGCCCTGAAAGGCGATGGCCTCCAGCGCCTTCTGCATCATCGCCGGATCGGTGATCTTGGCGTTCTGCCCGAGGGCATTAATCATCTTCGCGGTTTCGGTGCCGTCCGCCCCTTGGCCGACGACGAACTTGGCCGCCTTCGGCGCGTACTCCAGGGCCTTGCTCAGGTCCATGCCGGCACCGACCAGGGCGTTCACCACCTCGGCCACCTGGTTGCGGGCCATGCCCGTGTCCTGCGACGTGGTGATGATCGTGCGGGACATGTCCTGCTCTTGCGCGGTGTTGGCAATGCCGGCCTTGATCGAGATGTCGCGGATGATCGCGCTGAAGTCCGCGCTGACCTTGGTCGGAATGGCCACGCCGGCGACCATGCCCCCGGCCTGACCGATACTGCTCTTGAGACCGGTCCGCCCCTCCTCCAGCTGGCGGTGCCCCAGCGCCTTCAATTCGGCCCCGGCCGCCACCCGTCCCATCGCGGCGTAGGCCTTGTTGAGCCGGCCGACCTCGATGCCCTGTTTCTTCAGCAGGTCGAGGTTGGATTCCAGCTTGGTCAATAGCTTGCCTGCGCCTTCGGCGCCGGCCATGTGCGCCTTGCGCCATTCCTCGCGCAGACGGATCGTGTCGCCGATGGTGTTCTGCAGCACCCGGGCTTTGCTGCCCACCGTGTCCAGGTGTTTGATTTTGCTTTCGACGTCCTTGAACGCTTTGCCCACCGTCGAATCGACGGCACCGCCAATGACAAAGCCGAGCGCCAGTTTGTTCGCCATGTGCGTGCCCTATGCGTCGGAGAAATGGAAGTGGCTCAATCCGTGAGCCACCACACCAGCTCGTTGAATGGCATGGCCACGATCTCGGCCGCCGAGAACCCGGTCTCTTTGGCTACCCGTTTGGCCAGCGTTTTCAACGTGGTCGCATCAAACGCCGTCGTCCTGGACCAGACGAAAATAACCGGCCTGCAGGCGCATGTAGTCGACCAGCTTGAGCGCCATCAGATCCGTCTCCGGAGTCTGGGTCAGCGAGGAAAACAACGACATCTCACGTTTTTCTTCATCGCCATTGCAGGTGGCCTGCGCGGCCCGGATATCGCGCACGCAGGGGGCACGCATCGTCATGCTGTCGACCAGCACGCCGGAGAGTTCGGTCGGGTATTTGAGCTGGATGCGAAAGCCGTCTTCGGTGAGTTGCAGCCACTTGGGCAGCGTGTCTTTTGCCGTTGCTTGAGTCATGCTGATTTTTCCTTAGAGGCCCAGGGCCGAACGTTCTTCCGCCAGTTGATCGACGCCATCGACCACCAGCACCATGCCGACCATGTCGATCTCGTAAATCAACCGACCATCGACTTCGAGCTTGTAATAGGTCAGCGCCATGTTGTGTTTGCTCTCGGCCTTTTCACCAGCTTTCCAGTCGCCCATGTCGACCTCCTTGATACCGCCACGCATGGTGACGATGACCGGGGTGACCTTGCCCTTGAGGCCCTTGAACGAGCCGCGGAACACGGCGTTGCACGCGGTACGGTCCGAGAGGCCGAACCACTTCAAGGCCTCGCGGCGCACGCCGTTGGTGGTGAACCCGGCTTCGAGTTTTTCAACGCCGGTCGGGATCTCGATTTCGCCGGCCATGCCGCCGCCCCGGTAGGTTTCGGTTTTCAGTACCACCTTGGGCAGGGTGAGACTCGGCATCTCACCGGAAAAACTCACACCGTCGATAAACCCGGCGCAGTTGGACAGAACTTCAGGAATCATCAGGTGGCCTCCTTAGGCGGCTTCAAGCACTTCGGTCATCCATTCGTTGGTGACTTCAAAGAGGAAATTCGGGTTCTCGGCCGGTGGTACATCGGTGAAGCGGATGCGCCAATACACCTTGCCCTGCTCGATCTGGCTGGCCGTGTTCAACTCATGATCCGGGTACACCTCGAAGTTGATCACTGCGCCCTGGGTCTTCAGGTCGCGCATGAACGCCTCCAGACCGTCAGTGACGTCCTTGACGTAGGTCTTGGTGATCGAGCGGTCAACAGCCCACTTGTGAGCGGCCTGTACCGCGTCCATGAGAATGAACAGCGTGCGCACGCGGGTAACGAATGCCCACTTCGGATCGCTCGACAGTGTGCGGTTGCCCCACAGGCGGAAACCGTCGTCGCGAATGATCGTGGTGATATTGGCGTTGTTGAGCAGGTTGGCCCGGCAGGTCTCGTCGCCGTCCAGGTACTCAACGGCTCGGGTGGTGCCGGTGATGCCTACAAACTCCTTGTTCGACGGCGAGGCCCAAAAGCCATAGGTCGCGTCGGTCCAGGCGAACAAGCCCGCCGTCCAGGCCGAGCCCGGCGCATTCACCGTTTCACTGATATCGGTGTCCCAGAACTGCACGCCGGGGTCGACCATGAACAGGTTGCGGCTGCCGAAGTTGGCCGCGTAGGCCATGGCGGCCTCATCGGTGGTGCTAGGGCCGTCGATGATGCCAAGGGCGCGCAGCTTCTGCGCTAGACCATCGATGGCGGTGGCCACTGCCTGCGTGGCCGAATGCCCGGGCGCGATCAGCAGCCGCGGCTGGGCGTTGAACAGGCTTTTGCCGTCGAGCAATGCCTGCAGGCCGGTCCGCTGACCCGAAGCCAGGACACCGCCGATGATTGCCGAGGTCTGCAGCGCCGGGTCGTCCAGCTTCGGCACGCCGATGGCCACGATCACGGCCTTGGCTTTTTTGTAGATCGCCTGGCAGGCCTGGGTGATCGCCGCACCGGCGCCGAAGGCGGCGATGGCTTCGCGCTCGGTGGTGATCAATTGCAGCTCGCCAGCCTTGGCGGTGCCGCCACCGATCACGCCCGGGGTGAAGGTGTCGCACAACCCGATGATCGAGGACGACGGCAACGAGATGGTGCGTGCGCCAGTATCGACCGAAGTGGTCGTGACGCCGTGAAAGAAACTCATAAGGTTCACTCTCCAGAAAGCGAAAGACCGCGCCCGGCGCGGTCTTCTGCACAAACAAAAACGCCCCGACAATGCGGGGCGCTCAAGGCGGTGAATCAGGGGTTAGGCAGCGTTGCCAACCCCTACAATGCTCTCGCGGATGTCCGCGATCGCGGTGTCAGCCAGCGCCTCGGCGGCGTCGTGACTGGTAGCCTTGAGCACCCGCTGCTTACCCTTCAGGCGGGCCGCACGGATCGCGTACAGCGCCGCCTGCCAGGCATCAGCCTCGGCAATGATGCCGTCGGCCGCCGCGCGTGGCTCCAGCTCGGCAGCCTCGGCCCAGGCCTGCACCGACGGCGGCATGTCGCCGGTATAGCCCGCAGCGGCAAAGGCCTTGGCTTCGACAGCCGCCCGCTCATATTCCAGAGCGCGCAACGAGTCGCCCAACACGGCGACCCGCGCCGCGTCTGCTGCTTGGTCAACTTGCTGAGCGGCAGCGACGAGAGCGGCCGCCAAGGGCAGCTCCGAAAAGGCAAAGCCGACATAGCTTTGGCCACCATGAACGACGTTGATGTTTTGCAGTTGCATAAGGTGCACTCCGTCTCGGCGGGATTAAAGGGTCGTCAGGTTAGTGGTGACTTGCGACAGGGTATTGCTGGCGACGCCGGCACCCACGGTACTGACATATTTGCCCGCAAAATCACTCGGGAACGTCACGCCGTAGCAGCCCAGCGCCAACACAGAAGCCGAGATACCCACCAGGGCGCCGTAAAAGTCCGACGCCTTGGTCACGACCACGGTTTGCAACATCACGCCCAACACGGGTGGCATGTTCGACGCGGCGTTGGTTTTGATAAAGCTACAGACCCGGGTGATGGTCGGTGCCGGCGCTTGCCCGGCCACCGATGGCAACACCAAATCCACGTTGCGCAGCTCCACGTTACTGGATTGGCTATAGAAAATCAGACTCGCCATCTGCGTGGTTGAGTCATTGGCCAGGAAATACTGCGGGCGCAATTTGGGCGTGACACCCGACGTGACAGCGTTGTAACCAAAAATCACCAGGTACGCGCACAGGACCGGGACGTTCACTGTGAACGTGTAGTCGCTCAGCAAGTTGATAGTGCATTGGCCACTGGCCGGCGTTGACGAAATTGCCTTGTTGAGGGTCTTAAACGGCGCCGCCAGGGTGTTACCGGCGTTGGCGTCATTGCCGTTAACCTGATCGACAAACCAAGTGCGGCTGGTTTCGGGGACACCGGCAATAGCGGCAGCGAGGGCTGCGTCGATTGCCGTTTTTTTACCGTTGTAAGTGGTGATCAGGGTATTGGTTGCCGACACCAGGTCAGCAATCTGCGATTCGAGACTCATAGGACTCAAACTCCAAGGGTGGTTTTAGAGAAAAGGTTTTGCAGGTTGATCAACCCGGTGGCGTTGGCCGCGATGGCGGTCAACAGACCGTCACGGTCGGAATCCTGCCGCTGCTCAGCGGCCCTCATCCGGTCCATCAGGTTGGCAATTTGCTGACCTTCCAACTGGTGCAACTGTGCCTGACTGTCGAGCGCGTCCTGCTGCTTCTGGTCGCGCAACATGCCGGCGATGCTCGCCGTCGCCAGCGCGGCCAGCTCAGCCGACAGCGTCAGGTTCAAGCCCGCCCCGGTCGAGGTGATGGTGACGCTGTTCGCTGGCAACGCCGTCAGCGACAAGTCGTAGGCCAGCAGCAGCTCGGCGTTAGCCGACTTGTAAGTCAGCGCCTCGGTGGGATGCGACCAGACGGCGAGCAAAGTCCCATCGGACAGCAGAAAGCCCACCTCACGCGCCCAATAGGCTTTGGTATCGTCGGCCACCGCCGTGACGTGGATCAGGGTGTCGCTCAGGCGCTGGCCATCGGAAATGGCGTATTTCGCCACTTGGGTACGCAACGCGGTCTGCGTGTTGACGGGGGTATAGCCGGTGGTGCCCACCACGATGTGCGTAATTTCGGCCGCCACACCGGTATTGTCAGCGCGCCAAATGGCGGCCAACCCGGCCTTGGTGATCAGGGGTTGCAACGGGGTACTCATACGAGGACGGCCTCCATAGTGGCGCGAACGACGATACGGGTGCGGTACGCGTTAGCGACCGCAAAGCCCTGTTCTGCTTGAATGGGAACGCCCAGCAGCTCGGCGCATTGGTGAATGACACAACGAACGCTGGACGCATTGGCCAGCCCCAGGACTTGCTCGGCGGTGTCCATCGGCACGCCTTGTGCCTCCAGCGTCCGGCGCTCCAGCTGCCGCGCCTGGCTGGCATTGGCCAACCGCAAGCCACCGTCAAACCGTGCGCCGACCTTGAGCGCGTAATGGCTACGTTCGTTTTTGGTCGCGTCGACCAGGGCCTTGAGCCGCTGAAACAACTGCGCCGACAGAATCGACCCTTCGCCGCCCCGGTTGTCGTTGGCCCAGGCGATCAGCTCGAAGGTGTAGGGAACGGCACCGGGGATCTGCGTCCATTCCTTGAAGTCGGCATTCACACCGACCGCCTTCAGCACCCGGCGCACCGCGCCCACCGTGCCCTTGCGCTTGTGAACCGGGATCGACTCCCGAATCAGGGCGCGCTGCTGTTCCTCGGTATCGGCGACCTCCCAGCCCTCGACCGACATGGCCCAGGCGAGCCAGGGCAGGAAGTCGACCGGACAGCGCGCCGAGTCGGCCACGCCCCGGATAATTTCCGGGTCAATACCCAGGTCGCAGGCGGTCGCCAGTGCCCGCTCCAGCGGCGTGCTGTTATGCGGCAATAACTGGCTCATGGCGCGGCCACTCCGGTAACGGTCATCGCGGTGCAGTTCGGGTAATGCCGCTTGTCACAGATCACGTCGGCCGTGGGCTGGGTCAGCACCACCCGCCGCACGCCGGTGACGTGCAGCGCGGCGTAGATAGCCGATAGCGACATTTCCCCTTTCAGCGCCCTGGCTTGCGCCACGGCCGCCACCAAAGCGGCCCTGGCTGTCGCCAGCACCACCTCCCGCGAGGGGCCGTCCTGGATTTCCAACTGGGCGACCACGCTGAAGTCGCTCGGCTGGCCCAACTGACTCCGGGGCCGATCCGTGATCGGCCGGACATCCTCGGCCGACAGCGCCGCCTGCACCGTGGCCACCAGCTCCGCCGGCGCGACAGTGCTGTCAGGAATTGGCAGCACCGCCAGCGACACGTCACCCGGCAACGGATCGCTCAGACCGGCTGCGTAGTCGCACACCAGCACGATGGCCCCGGCCGGCATCTGCGCCTTGACGGCCTCACTGACCGCCACCGCCTTGAAGGTCGGCGAGTCGACCGACACGCTTGCCACGTTGCCCGAGGCAGTCAGCGCGTGGAACTCATACGCGCCACTGCTGCCCGCCACTGACAGGCCCTCCAGCGACAGTTGCGTGCGGTACAACAGCGCGTCGTCCTCTTCCATCACCGCCGCAATCGGCGGAATGGCGTCAGGATCGGCCTCGGTGATCGTTAGCCGCTCAACACCGTAATCGGCGGCGCGGTTTTCCAGATCGGTGCCCCGGGCATAGGCCAGCAAGCTGGCCTTGGCCGCATCGTTGACCCGAGCCCGGCCCAGTAACTTCTGATAGGCCGACAGCTCCAGCAGCTTGACCACCGGATCCGACTCCAGACTGGCCGTCCAGTTGTCGCCCATATCGCGACGAAAGTCAGTCAGCACTTCCTGATAGATATCCTCGAAGTCCAGCGGCTCCAGCACCTCCGGCGCCGGCAGTAACGAAAGATTGATAGTCATGCGCTAATTTCCAGGGTGACGGAGTCGCCCAGGTACTGGCCACGGATCAGGTAATCAATCCTGCCCCCTACCATGGCCACCACCTGGACCCGCTCCAGCTTGATACGCGGCTCCCAGCGACCGATCGCCCGGGCAACCTCGGCCTGTACCGCGCTTTTCCAGCCTTCGGTCACAGGCAGGTCGACAAAGCGCCGTAGCCGGCTGCCGTACTCGGGGCGCATGCGCCGGCTGCCCTCGGGGGTAGTCAGGATGTCCGCCATGGATTGGCGAAGGTGATCGAGGCCCGAGATAGGCAGGCCTGTTTCGCGGTCCATGCCGATCATCTACATCACTCCGCGATCAGTTCGAAGTCGGCCTGCTGATCGAGGAACGCCACCGCGTGGGTGTCGGCCTTCGTTACGGTAACGCGGCCGCGTGCGACGGCCAGGGTGCGTCCCTCGGGCATGATCAGGGTGCGTGACGTGTAAACCTTGTCGCGGTAGGTGACCTCGGCGGTGGTCGATGCCGAGGTGATACGGGTAGCGGTGGATTGATCCAATACCACCGGTTCTTCTTGAGACTTGGCCATGCTTTCTCCAGGTATTAAAAAGCCCGCTCAAGGCGGGCTGGGGTAGAGGGTTATTGCTAATGCGAGTGATGGTTACTGTTGCCGGATGTGTCGATAATCGACCCATCACTGGTGATGTTCTGCGTGACGTGCAACGCTCCGTCGATCTTCACCGGCCCTTTAATGTTCACAGCCGCTTTCAGGTTGATCGTGGTGCTGGTCACCCTGACCGCGTCGTCCGTGACCTCCGCTGTGGTTGCACCGACTTTGATGGTCACGGTCCCGGTCGGCAGGCTGATGCAGTAGCTCTTGGCCTGCCAGTCGTAGACCAGCGAACCACCGTCATCGAAGCGCCAGACTTCGACGTGATCACGGTTGTCAGGCGGCGGACCGCCGTTGCCGTAAAGGCCTGGCACAAACGTGCCCTGAGACACGTCGCCACTGGTGCTGATCAGCGTTCCCTGCTCGCCCAGACTGGGCGCTCGCCAGTGCCGCGCCTTGCCAGCCGCGATGCTGTGCCAGCGGACCCAACTGCTCACCCACTCGCCATCCGAAACGCGGCACACCGGCGGTGAAGCGGCCAGGTCCACCGCCACCACATAACAGCCCTTCACCAGGCCGGCGAGCATGCGGTCATGCTGTGCGCTGGCATAGCTCATGCCAGCGACTCCGGTGAGAAGTACTTGTCCTTGTGGGCCAGGCCCGTCTCCGGATCGATCCCAAACAACAACGTGCCCGGTGGTTGATCCGGCCACGGCCACTGTACTTCGCCGAGGTAGATCTGCTGCGTCCACTCCACCACCCAGACGGTGTAGCCATCCAGTTCGGGTTTGGTCCAGTCCTGCATGGCCTGAACAAACTCGGCTGGCTCGACCGCCACGCCCCAGCTTTGCATGCGTAGCAACACCGCTAGCTGCCCCGCCAGAAACACCGCCTGTTGATGGTGATCCGGCTGAATCGGATCGGTGATTACCCTCGCTTCGAACTTGCAGGCCAGCCCCATTTCACCGGTACCCGGGTCTTGCCCCGGCTCCATCTCCGCCAGCTCGACGAACACCGCCGGCAGACGGATGCGATCTTCGATGTTCGGCCATACGGCCACCGTCTGCACACCCGGCAAATGCGCCTGAATGTACTGCTCGATAACCTGGTAAAACTGCTCAAGGCTGAACGGTTCATCTGCCACGCTATTTCCCCTTCAGGTACTTCTGCAGTTCAAAATTGAATTCCTGCTGCAGGATCTGCAGCAGGCGCTCATCGGCCTTGCGCACCCAGCTTTCGAAATGCGGCCGGGCCTGTTCCAGGGAAACCTTGGCCTTGGCCAGCGGAAAGCGACTGTCGTGTTCGGCAATCCAGCCCGAACTCGCCCCGCCTCGCGCACTGACGGTGCTGTCGGGGTAGTCGTCGGCATTGAAATGCTTGCTGGCCGTGCGGATCCAGATGTCCGCGCTGTTACCGTAGACCTTCTTGTAAAAGGCCCCCTGGTAACGGCGCCCGGCCACCGACACGCCGGAATTGCTCTGTCGGGCGCGACCGATCCGGCTCGCCTCGATGGCATTAAGACCGAACCACAACTTGCCGCTGTTGGCACCGCCGCTGACCGGGTAACTGCGCAGACGCTGACGCACCGCCGCCACCGCAATGCGCTCCTGCCGACCGACCGCACGAGCAATGTGCGTGCGCAGCCAGCCCAGGGTTTTGTTGATCGCCCGTCGCTGGGCAGCAGCGGCCGCTTTTGGTACCAGTTTGGCGAAGTCCTGGAACGCTTGCAGATCCGCTGTCGAAGTCTGCAGCGAGATCATCCCGCCGCCGGCCGAGGGTTTGAAGTGGCTGCCGACACTCATACATGCAACCTCAGAATTAGGGCGACCAGACCGTCACCGCTCGGCTCCAGCTGCAGCAGATCGTAATCACCACCACCGTCCAGTTCCGGCAGCTCAACGCTGACCAGCAGACCTTTCTTCAGATCGTGCGAATCACTGACCCGTATCTCAAACCGGGGCTCTCGCAGCCCCGTGTTGAGCTTGCCGATCTTCGGCTGCAACCAGGGCGCCGAGAACATGCCCAGTACCGGTTCGTCGAAACCCTCGATCCGGGCGGTGTCGCCCAAGGTTTCGAACACCACCGCGTCGACCTCGGCGATCAAATCGCGAAAGCCCACGGTCAGAGCTCCAGCAGGATCTGCGCGAGCGGCCGAGTGCAGAGGTGCAACGGGTTGGATTGAGCCTCGCCGGCCATGCCTTTGTTGAACGGCATCGGCTCGATCTTGCTGTAGTACGGCACGCCCTCGGTGTTGACCGTCTCCATGTAATCCGCCGGGGCAAATACCGAGATGTACAGGTCTGGAACGCCCTCGGGAATCAGCAGCGCCTTGTCGTCATGGATGAAGGTCACGCCCGCGATCTTGCCGCGATAGCGCTCCCAGACGATGCCGCCGAACTCAAAGCTTTCGCGGGCATCACCGCGCAACGCTGCCGCCTGCTGGCTGTTGAGGAACGTCTCCTTGACCGACTTGTGGACGATCAACTTGTTCCAGAAGTTCTTGCCACAGAGTGCCCGGGAGCCGCTGCTGGTGATGCTGCCCAGTGCATCCTCCTGCAGGTCCAACGCGTCACCGCACTTTACCCGTAGCTCGGTATCGGGACTGTTGAGCCCCATGGACATTTTCTTGCGCGTCACGCCGAAGGTTTTGTAGATATCCAACAGCACTGTCGAACCGTCTGCATCAAGGATCTGCCCATTCAGCGCGCCCATGCGTTGAAACTCGTGCGTCGCATCGAGCTGTCGACGCGCTTTGGCCAGGCGTTTGTTGACGACATCCTGCACCGCCTGCAACTCGGAACGGGTACCAAAAGCGCGGATGCCTTGAATCTCATCAGCCTTGATCGCAAAGCGCTGAGGCAGGTGCACGGTATTGAACGGAATCAGGTTGCGCTTGGTGCCAGCGACCACCAAACCGGAGGTTCCACGCTCACCGGCCGGCACCAGCGCCAGGGTATCGCCGTCCTTTTCAATCTGCACCGTTAGGGTGGTGATGCCCTCTTCCTGGAACAAACCGAGGCTGCTGATGCGGCCCGGCAGGTATTCCTGGTCATTGATGGCGGCGGTCAGTGAAGAGACCGAAAACGCGTCATCGTTAAAGATTTCAATGTCAGCCATGAAGCTATCTCCAGAAAGCAAAAAACCCGCACTCGGCGGGTTCGGTAATCAGGGTGATCGTCTTAGCGGACGATCAGAAAATGGGTGGCCAGCGCCTTTTCAGCGGCCGGATCCAGACCGGTGAGATGGACTTCGCTGACCTCGGCCAAACGCACCACGGCACGGCCGCGACGGACCACATCGGATTCGCCCAGTGGGCCGTAGAGAATGGCGATAGGGTTTTCGCTGCCGTCTTCGGCGGTCGGGTTGTACGGGGCGAATTCACCGGTCGCACTCACCAGGCCGAGGATCTGCCCCGGTTCCAGCGCAGGCCCTGCCGCGACGTTGATGGCTTCGCGGGAAATGGTGCCGGCGGCCTCGGACAGGAGGAACTCGCCTGCGTGCATCGGCTCTCGTTGAATCGTCATCGTCTTGCTCCTGTAGCAGATTGGGGTTTAGCGGCGTGCGCGGCTTGGCGTGCCGACCAGATAGAGGGTTGATCGATTTGCTTAGCCTGCACCTTTGGCGGTGGGTCTTCGTCCAGCGGCAGGCTGTTGTCGATTTCAAAGCCCTTACCACTGCCGACAATCTTGTCGAACAACCGCGCCCGAACCGCCGCCGCATCCAGGCCGGCCGCGACGAACTCGACACTGAACTCTGGCAACCGTGCGGCCACACACAGGTCATTCACGGCCTTGGCGCGTATCAGCCCCGCCTGGACGATGTCTTCGCTTTCGAGCTTGGTCGAACTGAGCAACGGCGCCACCAGGTTGCTGATCCCCGCCTCGGCGCAACTCTGGGTAATCATCAGCGCCAATTTCGCCGCATCGATCACCGGCGGCGTCGGAGGCGGATCGTCTGGTTCTAGTTCCGAGTCCGGCTCGGGTAGCTCATCGAGCTGGGCCAGCAACTCGGCCGGTGCATGCTGGTAACGCTGCAGCACGCCACCCTGGCCGAGGCACGCCTTGACCTTGATCCCGTCGCCGACTTCATCGGCCAGCCCCAAGGCCACGGCTTCGTTGGCCGTCAGCCAGGTCTCAGCGGCGACCAGCCGCCGCAACTCGCCCTCATCGATGTCCGGCGCCTTGGCCTTGTAGGCCGCGATGATCGCTTCCATGGTCTGGTCCAGTACGTCGGCCACCTTGCGGAAGTCTTCGGCATCCCCGGCCGCATAGGTCCATGGGTTGTGAATCATCAGCATGGCATTGGCGGCGATCACGACCTTGTGCGCGCCGCAGACCGCGACGCTGGCCGCACTGGCGGCCAACGCATCAATCCGCCCGGTGCAACGCTCGCCCAAGCGCTTCAAGGCGTTGTGCATGGCCAACCCGTCAAACAGGTCGCCGCCGACGCTGTTGAACGCCGCGATCACCTCCGAGACGCCATCGTCCATGGCGCGCAGATCCTGCACGAACTGATTGGCGGTAATGCCCCAGGCACCGATCTCGCCATAGACGAACACCTCGATCACTCGCTCGGCGGCCTCGCCGCTGGCTTGCAGGGCATACCAGGTTTTGTCCTGGACCTGGACCTGCTGGCCCGCCCGGTTGTAAATGCGCGGTCGCGCCTTCTTGCTCATGGTTGCTCCTTGTCGTCGAGCTGCTCGACGGCTTCAAGGGTTGTGTAGTTGAGGCCGAGCTTCGTGGCCCGGGCCAAGTCGGCGGCGTTTTCTGCGTCGACCGTTTCCGCGTCATAGCCGGTGCGCAGGACCATCTCGCTACGCGAGGCAAAGCCCGCCTGTACTTCCATCCGCCGGGCCTGGACGTCCTGCACCGGCTGGATGTAAGCCCAGCCTTGCGGCACCCAACGCGTGCGCAGGTATTCGCGGCGACGCTGTGCGTAATCGTCCAGCACCAGGGCACCCGACAACACGGCCATGTCCATCCAGGCAGCCCGAACCGGGCGGCAGAGCTGGTGGACATAGACGCTGAATTGCAGCTGCTCCAGGCGACGACGAAACTCGTTGAGCACCACCCGCAGCGCCCGGTCGTTGACCTCGCGCATATCGCCCGTGAGGATTTCGTAAGGCGTACCCGTGCCCGCTGCAGCAGCCATCAGCTGCTGCCGCATAAAGTCCGGGTAGTTGTTGCCGGCATCCGGCGGCTTGGAGAACTCGACCTCTTCACCCGGCCCCAGCTCCTGCATCGTGCCGGGCTCCAGCGCCACCATCGGCGTGAAGCCGTCACGGTCCAGGCTCAATGGTTGGCCGGTGACCGGGTCTCTCGGCACCGGTCCGGAGTCCGGCGCCGGCCGACTGATGAAACCGGCAAACAGGTTGGCCACCTCCTGACGGAACAACACCGCATCGTCGTAGTTGTCGAGACTGCGCAGGCGTTTCAGCACCGGTGACAATCGCGGCACGCCGCGCAACTGGCCCGGCTCGACCGGCTCGAAGATATGTAGCACCTGGGTAGCAGGGACCCGCACCAATTGGTTGTAGCCGGCGTTCAGCGACGAGGCATCACGCGGGTGTGACAAGTACATCCAGTACGCCACCCGTTTTCCGCCGGGGGTGAACTCGATCCCGGCGCGGATGATGTTGCCGCTCTTGGTGATCTCGTACTTGTCGTGCGGGACGAACTCCGGCGCCAGCGCCTGAATCTGCAACGGCACCGCCAGCCCCTCATCCAGGCTGCGCGGCCGCAAGCGAACAAAGCACTCACCGGAGGTTTCGACCGTGCGAGCAATCAGTGCCTGCTGACCGTAGAAGTCGGTGCGTTCATCCGCGTCCGACTCATCAACCCAGTCCTCCCACAGTTCCTGCAGCAGCTTGCGCAGGGTTTCGTCGTCGGTCTTGGGTCGTGGCGTGATACCGGTGCCGATCAGGTTGCTGACTCGCTTGTCGATCACGTTGTAGGCATACGGGTCGTTGCGAACCGCCGCCCGCGAACGCGACCGCAAGTTACGCAGTGCCGGGGTGTTGATGCTGTTGATCCCGTTGTCGGGAGCATCCCAGCCAGTAGATCGGCGGCCCTCTCCGGCGCCTTCGTAACTGGCCTTGATGTTCGACGGCAGCAAGAATCCGTTACGGGTCAGCGTCGGATAGGTGCGGGCCATTAGATTCCTTTGCCTCCGTGGTACAGACGAACCACACGCGAGCGCGGCCCGGCAGCGCTGATCAGCGACGTGCGGATTTCTTCGCGAGCCTTGAGCAGCTCGTCGACGGTGCGGTACTCCACGGTGCGGTCGGTGTAGCGCACGGTTTTCTCACCGCGAGCGATGGCCGCCTCAACCGCGTCGAGGTGCTTCTGGGTAAACGACATATCAGCGTCTCTTCAGGTAACCGCTGCTGGAGCTGCGGCGTTGAGGTAGCGGTGCGGCCGGTCGCGATTGCATGACCGGAGCAGCGGGTTGCGGTGCCGGTTGTGGTGCGGCAACGGGTACTGCTGGCACCGAGTTGCTGACCCGTTCGCCTTGCACGGGCTTGCCCGATGCTTCGTCGAACAGTCCTGACTGCGCCAAGGCCTGACGCACCCGCTCCCAGTCGTGTTCCTTGTAGCGGTTGAGTCCCAGGTAGTGCGCCATGGCCAGGCAGTACACCATCAGGTCGAGTGCTTCGTTGCGCTCGGCCTTGCCCTTGACCCATTCGATGCGCTTGTGGCCCCGAATGTATCGGGCGACCTTGCGCTCCGCGACGCACTGATCGAAGAAGTCGTCCGGCAGGTCATTGGCAAAGTGCAATGCACCCGGTCCCGACTCGAACGGGTAACGGTTGTAGATCCAGTCCTTGGCCGTGTCGGTACCGACGAACCACAGCTCGGCACCGTTGCGCTCGGTCTGTCCCTTCCACGTTACGTCCACCATCGACGGTCGCTGAGCGATCACCGGCTTACCAGGCTTGCTCGCGCCCTTGATGGCGAACACGTTGCGCCAGCGACGCACCCGGCAGAACTGGTAGACCTCATCGGTGTGGTGACCACCAGAGTCGACAGCTACCGCGAGAATGCCCAGGCCGACACCGCAGGGATGGCGATATTTGGCCTTGAGCAATTCGTCCAGCGCGCCCCAGGTTCGTTCGTCGGCGGGATCACCCGACACCACTTGGTAGTCGATGACCCAGCGCTCCATGCCGACACCCCAGCCCATCGCCATGAACTCCAGGCGGTTGGCCTGAACGTCGACGGCACCGGTGATCATTAGCACCGCGGCCGGCATCGAGCCGAGGCTGAAGCCTTCCAACCTCGCCCGTTGTCTCAGCACATCGGCTTTGGTTTGCTCCTGAGCGGCGTCCCAGACCTTCGCCAGACGGGTGTTGTAGAACACCTGCATTGGCTCCAGATCGCCTTTGGCCTGGGCCTTCTTGGCCTTTTCGAATTGCTTGGCCAGTGACTTCCAGTCCATCCAACCGAGCGGCGAATACAGCGCGTTGAGATGAAAGCCAACCGTCTCGCCGTCGCCCTCGGCATGGGCGCGCCATTCGCCGTTAGCGAGCATCTCGCCCTTGTGGTACTCCTCAATCAGCACGTCACACTCAGGCCCGGCGCACTGGTAGTGCACCACGCTGAAGTCCTTCGAGTAATGCAGTCGCTCCCATTCCAGGGTCTGCATGTGTCCGCAAGTCGGGCATGGCACGTAGTAGTGACGCTGGTCACTGCCGTCGAACAGGTCGGAGATCCGCGAGGCGCCTTTGATCGTCGGCGAGCTGGAGAAATAGAACTTCGCGTTACGGCCGAAGGTGCTGCCCCGGGTTTCCGCCAGCTCGATGGGGTCGCCCTCCTCGCCGATGTCCACTTCCCAGCGGTCGATCTCGTCGCCGTACACGTAGCGCGCCGACAGCTCCGACAGGTTGGCCGCCGAGCCGGCGGTGGTGACGTACAACGTCCCACCCTCGAACTCCTTGGTGTCCATGGTGTTGCGCGAATCCCGCGAACGGTTGGCCGCCACTCGTTCCCGCAGCGCCGGTGTCGCCTTGATCGTTTTGCCGATCCGCGACGACACCCGTTTGGCCAGCCCGAGGCTTGGCAGCAGCGCCAGGATGTTCGACGGCGCCATGTGCATCAGGCCGCCGATCCAGTTCAGACCGATCTGGGTTTTCATCAGCTGCGACGCGACCATAGTGATCACGCGCTTGCAGGGGTGAGCCGGCGATAGACAACGCATGGGCTCGCGGGCATACGGAGTGCGCGAGGTACGGTACTGGCCCGGCTCAGCGGCGCCAGTATCACGCGGGATCCGCATGTACTCGTCGGCCCACTGATCGATCCAGACATCCGGGTCGGGCCGTAGCCCACGGAAATACGCCTCGCGGTACACCTCTGCACCGTCAGGAATATCCGTGGGCATGGGCTTAACTCGTGGTCAGTGCGTGTTCAAGGTCCGCCGAAGACATGCGTTCGGCGTCTTCCAGCGAGCGACGAATTGCCGCCGTCAGGTGTTTTTCAATTTCCCAAGGGTCGGTCATGGACGCCAGTTCGGGAGCCAGCTGCGGCGGCATGCCCAGCAGCTGATCGCGCAGCATACGGCCGGCGTTGTAGGCACCGGTTTGGACCGTCGACATCGCGACCAGCGAGCCTTTGGCCTTGAGCAGTTCGATCTCGGCGAGCTGGGCCAGGTTGTGTTCGCGCAGCGCGCGAGCTTTCTGGAAGTCGGGCAACTGCCCCGCAGGGGTGATCGCGGGCGGCGGCGCAGCCATTGAAGTCGGTTCGACTTGGCTGGATAGCTGGCTGTACACGTCACGCTGAAGCCGGTCTTGGTGGTGCCGATCAGCGACGGCGGCCTTGCTGGGGTCAGCGGTGTCGCGAATCAACGCTTCGCTGGCCAGCACGTCTACCTGTTTGCCGTCGGCGGTCAGCACCAGACGGTCGTTGTTTTTCAACCAGGTGATGTAGCTCGGTGCCCTGCCGATCCGAGCCGCGAAGGCGCTCTTTGACAGGTACATTGGTTCTGTCATAAGCCCTCCTTTTCAACGGCTTTTCAATGGAACCTTTCAATTTTCAATGGATTGAATTTCAGTAAGCTGGCAACCCTGCCGCTAACACTTTCCCGCGGGTTTCCGACCCCGTACCCGCCGAAGAAACCCAGGGTCCCCGGCGATTTCATGCCTGCCCGCCACTGCTCGGCGGTGCCTCGCAGATCCCTGCCCGCTTTGCCAACCACCGAGCGTACAACCCGCTGGCCACATCGGCGCCGAGGCAAGCCACAACGCTACCTATTGCTGCAGCGGTCATCAGACTGCAGCCCAGCGCCGTGGCGAGCATCACCGTCGCCAAGCCAAACACTGCCGAAGCTCCGAAGCGCAACAGCACCCGCTTGACCAATACCGGCACCGCCATCCCTGCAGCATCAGCGCGCCACATCTCCCCGGTTAAACCCGCGAGTGCCACCAAAATCAGCAGCCAGGTTGGAAGATCGGCCAGCGACTGCTGCACCTCCTGTTCAGTCGACATGCGTTGCCTCCTCGGCAATGGAATGAAAAACCCCGCCGAAGCGGGGTTAGGTGACCGGCTCAGGCAGGGCCGGGTAAAGCTGCACAGCACGTGCGAGGTCAGCGCCAAGGCGCAAATTTCATATCGTGGTGACTTTTTACCCCCTGAGTACGGAACCGAAAAGGGGGCATTTTCGGTTAACCGACTCGACGCAACTTTGACGCAACTTTAAGGAGACTTTGAGGCAAAACGCCCCGACCAACGGTAAGCCACTTACGGGCATCAGCACGCTCGGCCAGCACTTCCAGCAGCCGTTCATGCAGACGGTGAACCTGGTCGTAGTAAGTCTGTTTCGCTCTCGACTCCATCCCAAGCAAATGCAACTGCATCAGCCAGGTCGGCGCCGGATCATCGCCATAACGCAGGCCCGCCAACTGCATCAGCCGATCACCCTGCTGACCCTGACGCCCGATCTCCGACAGAGCGGCCGCGATCTCTTGTGCAACAGCATCAGGCCCTGCACCAGCGCCGAGGATGACTCGGGATCCGGGCGTGCCGCGTGGGGCGCAGCCCCCCCACTCCATGATCGTTGCCATTGGGCTACCCATGCCGCCGCTTTCGCCATTAAGCCGAATTTGCTCACCCCAGTGCTTCAGCAGTACTTCCATTGCCTCGATCATCGCCCTACTCCCCCGAAAACCGAACCCGACACAAAAAACACCCAACCCGACACAAACCCAACACAAATAAAATTCTTTAAAATCAATAGCTTTGGTCGAACTTTGTTTAGTGTGTTGGGTTTGTTGGGTATTTCTGTTCTCGCATGAAGAAAATAATCAGTCATCAGAAACCAACTATCTAACGTCACACATGCGCGCACGCGTAGCGAAACCCAACACACCCGACACAAAGCCCGCGAACCGCCGAAAAACAAGGTTCCAATCTGTGCGGGGTATCTGAAATCAACCCGACACACACACGACACACCCAACACACTTTTAGAGGTAGTCATGCGGCAGCCGCCTTGATGTGGTCCCAGCTGTCCACATGCCAGCCCGCAAGCTTCGCCTTGGCCCGCCAGTTTTCGACCTGCTTGCCCAGCTCGGCCGCCTTCAGTGATGGGGGCGGGGAAGCGTCCTGATCGACGGGAAAGAAGAACGCGCCAAAGCGCCGGTTGTTGCCATCGGTCCAGGGAATGGCTCGTGTCTTATCGACCTCAGAACTGATGAACAGCGAGAACTTCGTCTGACTCATCACATGCTCTTTATTGCGCTGGCACCATTCGAGGAACAGCGAATAGAGGTCCGTCGACAGACATGGCCCCCAAAGACCCTGACCCAACTCGCTGTACTTCCACAGATGCAAGAACGTCTGCCATCCGGCGCGACTCAAGGCCACCAGACGCTCACGGGCATCAGTCGAAGGTGGTCGTGTCCGCTGGTTGAAGTCGCCCAGATCGACCGACAACAACCAGCCGTACAGCGCCGCGACGCCACCCTGCTCCAGCTCTCGTCCGATCGCCTTTTGTCGCTCGACCGGTAAGGTCTCCATAGGCCACATGACCAGCATCCGCCGGTCGCTGTCGCTGATCGGCCACGGCAAAATTTCGTTGCTCAGGAACACCGCGTTCATGTGGTTGGCTTCCTCCCAACCGTTGATAAACTTCGATTCCATCCGCACCGTCTTGCCGGTGATCAGGTGCTTGATCTTGCCCACCTGGTTGTAACGTTGATCGCGGCTCACCACCTCTTCGAACACCGACCATAACTTGCGGCTTTGCCAGGCGTTAAAGTTGCTCTCCAACTGCGTTTGACCAACGGTGGCCGCGTACTGGCCGTACAGCATGCCCAGTGCATCGGCGAACAGCAGGCTTTTGCCTGAGCCTTCCATGATCGAATGCATCAGCACGGCGGTGTCCATCTTGGCGCCCAGGTGCTGCAACGGGTACGCCAGCCAGCGGATCAGCCATTGGGCCGCCGCTTCATCGTGATTGCACAAAAACGAAATCAGCCAACGCAGATTGGCGCAGGCTTCATTATTCCTAACCGGTTCGAGCGGCAGGCCATCAAAGGTATTGATGTACACCGCAGGGTCCTTGCTCATGGTCGGATCAAACACGATATGTTCGACATCCACGGTGCGTCGTTCACTGCTGTTCAGCCACAGCGGATAAGTGTCACCCAGCGCCATCTTCACCGCGCCTTCGGCAATGCGCCGCTTCTTTTCCCGATCCCAGACATCCTTGGTGCCATCGATGTACACGTAACGGTCAGTCGGTGGCATGCCCAGCGCGCCACCCTTCTTACCCGCCATGCGCCGCGCTTGCTCGATGTCGCGGACGTGATCATCAGCAATCAACCGTTTGCCCATGTCATCCAGCCACGCCTTGGCGAGAGGCTTGCCTACGCGCGCCTCAAATGCGGCCTTCTTCATCACCCGCGACTGGTCGCAGTCCCACACTTGTGTAGTGCCCTCGACCAACGCAAAACGACGAAGCAACTGGTCAAGCGTCAGCGCCTCCCCCGCGCCCCCATCTGGAGCCGGAGCGGCCTCGCCGATGTCGTCGTTCGCGCAGCTCGGCTCGCACACATCACCGGATGGGGTCGGGGGAAGATCCAGCGGATCAGGCCGCGATTGGCGCTGCATACCCAACATACGCGCAGCATCCTTCACCGCCTTCGACTGATCGCCGCCGTGCTCGAGTAAACAGAACACCTCGAAGGCGTCGTTCTGATGCCCGTTCGCGAGCGGATCGGCACCGTGGTGCGAATAGACCTTGCCATCAGCGATTGTCACTCCCGGCAGGCCGGTGCTGCTCTGCGGGTAAAGCCACTTGCTGCCCCGCTTGATATAGCCGTGAGTACTCAGTAGTTCCCCGATGTCGTGGCAGCGGTTGAACTCATCGATCACTGACGGCTGCTTACCCGCCGTAGGTGTTGAACGCTTAATGACCTTCACCGGCGTCGCAGTTGGCTTGATCGCCCACGGGCAGGCTGCCTCGGCATCACGTTTGAAGAGGTCCCAGTTTTGCCAGATATTCAGCAGATCGACAGTCAGTGTCGGCAGGCCGTCGTTGGCGTTCGGCGGTGTTCTCCAGGTGTAAGGCTTGCCGGTACCCGGATGAATCGAAGGTGGGAACACGTCCTGCACCAGGCCAGCGCGCAGCTCGAATACCGTGAAGCGTTTGTACTCTTCAGCCTCCGTGCGCGCCGCAGCCTCCCCGATCCCATCACCCTGCTCTTTCGCAGCCTTGGCTTTATCCATCAGGCCTTTATGAATCGAACCGTCAGGGTCTTTTTCATTCGGCCAGGAAAGAGAATGCCGAGTCAACTCAATGCCTTCCGGCACTTTGAACAGGACCCGGAAGCGCGCAGGGTTACCAACTATGGTCGGAAACACCAGCGCCATGGCATCCAAGTCGACACCCAGCAGCTCATACAATACATGCCGCGTCCACTGAACGTCGTCGACGTCCAGCGAACACACACGACTCGGCCCAAGCACGACGCCGAGGTTGTGATTAGGGTTTCGTTGCCAGAATGTTTCAGCTGTGGCGGCATCAGTGATGTAGCCACCAGGTTTGTTCCACCCCAAGCCTTTTGGGGCTTTCTCACCTGGCTCAATGGATACCAGGGCGAGATCGAAAGTAGTGATGTAACGTTTTGCCCATGTAGCGATGGCTATTCCTTTGGCCGGTTCAGTCATCGCCGAGCCTCCCGCAACCCCTGACAGTCGACGCAAGTTTGGCAACCGGCAATCGTCTGCTGTCGAAGCAACGGGATGGGATCGTCGCAATCCGCGCAAAACTGAGCGCTGACGCGGCTTGATGGTGCAAGGCGAATGCGCTGCAGCGCAACGTCGAGCAGGTATTGCGCCTGGTCGTTGGCACGATCGATTTCATCAGCCATGGACACGATCCTCCATCGCCTGACGGGCACCCGCCATGATGCCGAGAACTTCGCGGATCACGTCCATACCCTGCTTTTCAAGATCGAGGACTTCGTGAAGCTCCCACACGTTGTCGGCAGCACCATCGTGCATTGCGGCCACGAACTCGCCGGTTTCGCCGAGCAACTTACCGACGGCCCTTAGGGCATCCCGCGTTGCTGGAACGGGCACCGGGCGATACCAGACAGCACCTACCGGACGCACCAGCGCATCTAGCAAGCGCGAATCACCAGTGAGCCTAATCAACTCTTCAAGCTCATCAGGATTCAGCCAGCGCCGCTCTTCATCGAGTTTGAGTTTCTTCTGAAGGGTGTCGTTGTCCAACACCATGTCAAAAGCAAGGGCGGTAATTCCGCCCTTGTAGTCACGACCAGCGCGATAAATCGCCTGGCGCAAAGGAAGGACCGGACCAGCGTCCGGCAAAAGATCTGTTCGACTCATAACCGTAAATCCCCTGTTTACGGTGTAGCCATAAGATGGGGTAGTCCCTATCCTACAACCACGACCGATGTGCACGTGCTGTGTGTCGTCGTAGCTGAGCTGGGGGATTCTTTGGTGAGAGGCCCCAGCTCGGCACCCTTTAAGCTGCCGATTTCAAACCAGCAGCTGCTTTTTCTTGCAGGTAAAGGCATTCGATAGCCTTCCCTGTTACGTACCGAACATCTGCCCCCCTANCTAACCACCGCATTTGACACGATTAATAGTCGGCTGCGTTGTCCCTACGCGATCTGCGATAACTCGCTGGGATAAACCCGACCGCAGCAATTCCGAGAGCATTTCTTGGATAGTCATATCGTTCACCGATGCGCTTTCGCATTGAAAGCAACAATACACAAACGCATTGATTGATTCAATACAATCGCCGATACGTTTTTGAATCAAGGCAGAGAAAAGTGATTGGTGATCGCATCGCTCAACGCATGCAAGAACTAGATCTATCCGAAGGCGAACTCGGCCGCCGCTCTGGCGTCCCTCAGCCGACTATTCATAGGATCGTGACAAATGCGGTGGTTAGCCCGCGTCACGAGAACATTGAAAAAATCGCCAAAGCCTTGAAAGTCAGCAGTAACTGGCTGTGGAAAGGTGGCGAGCACAAAGATCCAACTATTGAGGTCAAATCGCCCTCAAGCTCTGAATCCAATGTGGAGCCAGGGCCGGCAATCAAAGGATATGTGCCGTTGATTTCTTGGGTACAAGCAGGAGCCTGGTGCGAAATAGAAGACGTTCGCTCGCTTGATGATGCAGAGATATGGCTGCCTTGCGCGGCTTCTCATAGCAACCAAACTTATGCTCTCCGAGTGCGCGGACTTTCCATGTTCAACCAACATGAACGTCGCTCCTTCAGAGATGGAGATATCATTTTTGTTGACCCTGCGAAGGACGCCGAGAACGGCTCACTTATCATCGCCAAATTAGTCGATAGCCAAGAGGCAACGTTTAAACAGCTGGTGATGGAAGGAAAGCGTCGATTCCTAAAGCCGTTGAACCCTGCGTGGCCCGAGCCGATCATCGAGTTGGGAGACGATGCAATGATTTGCGGTGTTGTCTTCTCGAAATTAGAAATTTTCTAATACATCGAACAACAGATTGAGCCCGCACCTTGCGGGCTTTTTTATGCCTCACTCAAAAATCAATACAAATACGTATTGACTCAATCAATACGTATTTGTATCGTTTGCCTCGTATACCTCTCACCAAAGAGTACGAGCCATGCAAACCACACAGCACAGCAACACACGCTGCCCGGTCTACCTGCATCCCTCCGCATGCAGCAACCGCGCTGCTGTCGAGGCCATCCAGCACCGTACCGGCCTGCTGGTGATCACCACCCCCAAAGGTCGCATCAAGGCCGTCCAGCCTGTTTGTACCGCCGTAACCGATACCACCACGCGGCCGTTCGGAGGCGATGCAGCATGAATAGCTACCTGATCCCCCTCGCCAAACAAGAGCTACTGCACCACATGCTGCAGGTTGGTGGCGCCGCCGTATGCCCTCTTCAACGGCCGGAGCAAACCATCCATGCAAGCTTTGAAGTGGAGCTCACGGACGACAGCGCAATCATCCGCGTGGACTTTGGCCATCACACCGGAGAACTGACCCTCAAACGATCAGATCGCGCCAATCACCTGCACCTGCGGGATTTCATCCAGGACATCGCGAACGGTCGCGTTGAGTCGGCAGAGCCGGCGCCGCCATCAGAGCAGCCCGGTAACGCAGTGCAAATACAGCAGATGCTGGCCGAGTCGGAAGCACTGCTGAACAACGTTCGAAAACTGCTTGCAGCCTGAGGACAGCGCCGTGAATCGCACCCTGGATCAAACGGCCGCCGTGCTCGGCCTCAAGCCCCGCGCCTTCCGCACCAGGTTGCGAGAACTACGCATCCTGACCAATGACGGCGACCTGGCCAGCCATCACCGCGACCGGGGCTATCTGTTCTCGGATCCGCGCAGCGTCCAGATCGGAAACACCAATCGCTATCGGCACTACGCCGTAGTGATGGTGAAGGAAGTAGGCGTCGAGTGGATCGCCAAAAAATTGAATATCACCATTACGCACAAGGACGCCGCAGCATGAGCCAGAACGCCATTACCCAAGCCATCGGCGCACTGAAGCTGGTCCCGATGTTCCTCAACCACCCGACCATCATCAGCCGCGCCACGCTGATTGGCGCATCAGCCGAAGCCGTACAGCTGCTGGAATCGCTGCCTCCGGTCAGCGCCGAACTGGCTGAGGTGTTCCGCTGCGTCGACGCGGTCATTGGTGAGGGACAAATCGCCTACGTCACCCCGACCAAATCGCCTGAATACCCCTACGGTGCGGTTGTCGCCGGTCAACACGGCAACGTCTGTGCGGCCGCCATGGGCAGGAGCAAAGAAGGCCTCGCCGAATTGATCCGCCTCAAGTTGCTGCCCCCATCGGAGGGGTTTGGGGAGGACGCGGCATGAGCAACACCCTCGACCAACTTCGGCGCCAGTTCGCAACACCGTGCCCGACGCTGGCAGCCGTTCGCGAGCACTACTTCTCGCATATACGTACCGACCGCCACCTCCTAACCGAGATCAAGAAGGGCCGCATCAAGCTCGCGGTTAAGCGCCTGCACGGCTCAACCCGGGCCAAGCCGGTGGTCTACCTGCACGACCTTGCCGACTACCTCGACGCCCAAGCGCTGACGGCAGCAGCCTAATTCAACGGTGGCCCCTGCCGTCCAGGGGCAAACAAATCTCAATCAACGGGAGCAATGCGCATGCAAACCGAAAGCACTTTGTTCCTGTTAGGCCTAATCGCCGACTGGACAACCCTCACCATAGCGGCCTTCTGGGCACTAACCCGCACCCGAAAGGAAAGCCTTGCTGTTGTCCGACCGTCGCTTTAACCCCTTATCCACCCTCTGCCACCACGAGCGGCATGGAGAACCATCATGGAAACCGAAATCCTTTCGGACGAAGAGCTGGCGCATATCACCGGGTACAAGGCCAGGGCCTACCAACGTCGCTGGCTGGATGATCGCCAGTGGCTCTATGTCGAAAGTCGTGGCAAACGCCCATTGGTAGGAAGGATGTACGCCAGGATGAAGCTCGGCGTGATCACGCCAACCAATATTACCCCCACCCCATTGCCAGCCGCGCCCGCATGGACGCCCGACTTCTCGCGAGTGAACTGATATGCGCCCCCGCAAAACCGCAACCCGCCATTTACCGCCTAGGATGTATCAATGGACGCGACCACGAAAGAGCGGGAAAACCTGGATCGCCTATTACTACCTGGACTCCACAGGAAAGGCGATCCCACTGGGCAAGGATCTCGACAAAGCCAGGCTCAAATGGGCGGAGCTCGAAGCCAAGGAAATACCACTGGACTTGCGGACTATGAAGGGGATCTTTGACCGCTACATTCGCGACATCGTCCCGAAGAAGGCGCCCCGCACGCAGAGCGACAACCTTTCAGAAATCAAACAGCTGCGTCCGCTTTTCGACAATGCCCCCATCGACTCAATCACACCTGCCACAATCGCTGGGTATCGGGACGCTCGAACTGCAAAGGTTCGGGCCAACCGTGAGATAGCCACGCTCTCTCATGTATTCAATATGGCGCGTGAATGGGGTCTGACGTCCAAAGAAAATCCCTGCCAGGGTGTACGGAAGAATAAGGAGACGCCTCGAGACTATTACGCGAACGATGTGGTTTGGGATGCTGTTTACAAGAAAGCAGCTCAAGAGCTTAAAGATGCTATGGACCTTGCCTACCTGACAGGGCAGCGGCCGGCCGACGTCCTGGTCATGCGCAAGGATGATATCGAAGGGGGGTATTTAATGGTGCAGCAGAACAAAACACACAAAAAGCTGCGCATCCAGATGACTGCCAGCGGCTCGGAAAACAGCCTGGGCATGCTGATCGCAAAAATCGCAGAGCGTAACGCTCAGCACGTTTCGAGCTACCTAATTGTGAGTGCGCGAGGGAAGCGTATGACTGCCAAGATGCTTCGCGACCGCTGGGATAAGGCCCGGGAAAGGGCCAAGAATGAAGCAACCGAGACTGGCGACACGCTGCTTGCTGGAAGAATCAGCAGCTTTCAGTTTCGGGACATCAGACCAAAAGCCGCGTCGGAAATTACTGACATCGGAGAGGCAAGCCTGCTCTTGGGGCATACCAAGGGTGACATAACTGAACGCGTTTACCGTCGCGTCGGCGCCATTGCGAAGCCGTCAAAATAGCGGAAAACGTATTGCAAGACGCTGAACTCATCAAGATGACGCTGGCGTTTCTCATGACGTCGGAGGCCAGCTTTATCTCGTCGTCGCAATGGCTGCTTTTGGTGCTAAATCACGCGATCGCCCATCTGGAAAAGCGCCGCTTCCACCTCTCGCAGCGAGCCAAACAGACTGCTATTGCCGGCTACTCGTAACGAGTCCGCCAACAGCCAATTGGTCCTAACGTTCCAGGTGTAGTGCTCGTAGGGGTTCACAGCAAGTGATGGGAACAATGCTAGGTCGGGGTTGCGGTAACGTGCCATCGCCCCATTTGCTGGAAGGCAGGCGAATCGCAGGAGTGAAGGTAGCGTTAACGCCGGCTGGCCACAATCGATAGTCCACCATCTTTTAGCCAACCACGCTAGAGCCGCTGCTACTCGACTGTCGTATATGATGAAGCCATCGATCAAAAGCGAATAAACCTTTGTCATACCAGAGTTAAACCGGAGATTGGTGACAGCGCTCGTATCACTCCCTCGGGCATGATCATTAACCACTGCTTGTAGGATCACCAACAGGTTGGCTTGGTTAGCAGAAAGCCAACCCAAGTTGCCTCGCTTCGTATAGACACCGCCCCAATAGAGGACAGCAGCAACGGCGCCCGAGAGCTGGTTTGCGCTGTTCGGACCTGCCGCGTAGGCGGTACGCATCTGGTGCTGGATGGTTTGCAAAACGGCCTCATTGGTAGCAAGGGAACTATGGGCAGCAAGCCTTGGCACCACCGGGTGAACGTGTGGCAGGCTGAGGTGTGGATTTGGCAGACCATTTCTTGCTCGGCGCGGCCAGCGGTAGGTGGCAAGTGCACTTGGCAAATCGGGGTACGCAACAGCACCAGGTACTGCGAAACTAATTGGTTGACCACAAAGCCGTTGAGCAAGCCAATCACGGAAGGCTGCAACTGAGTTGGCTAGGTATTGTGCTCGATTCACTTTTTTCCTCGGTCCAGATCGGGGCGGCAATAGCGCTCAGGATGGTGCGAAGACTGCGATGGCCTTGATATTTTGAGCATGCGCCTTCAAGACGTTCTGCCAGCAATGTCTGACTTCCGGTTTGAGGTCGACAGCAGAGCCGATGATGACCTAGAACCATCACTGCATCTACCGGTTGAATCCAAAGTCGATTTCGGCCCGTTGCGACCGACGCAAACCGATCGTGATGCCTAGAAAAGCTGGGACGATTCACTCATTGCTGGATTTCCAACACAATGCCCTCCGCCAACAAGCGCTCGCGGCGCTCTTTCGTTATGTTGGAAAGCCCGCTGACTGGATCGCTTAATACCACGTCGCCTGTCGCTGCGCACACCATGAAGTTGCTGACTCCAAGATCTACGGCGACGTCTGTTTCCGCGATGTATTTGGGGAGCAGACGTTGCATGGCTTCGCTGCACACGGATGGCGGAGCAACCTAAGGATCCAGATTGCCAGGTCAACTGTACGAGTCATCCTAGCGATTGGCCAAGGAAAGGATCTGTTCTGGCCTCATTTTAAGGTCTAAACACGGTTACTCTGCGCCAATGGACGAACGATATGTATTGTTACCCACGCTTTGGAAGGTCGCTGTATATCTGCTGGATCAGCTCCTGTCCGTACCGCCTTTCTAGCTTTCTAACAATGAAGTGCCCGCGCGCCATGTCTTGGAAATGATCTATGAATGCCAGGTTAATGAGGGCACCGCCCGCTGCTCCTATCACTGGTACAGCTTGTGCAGCGACTTTCTCACTGACTGGGATGCCGAAACGCTCTGCAATGGTAGCGATCAACTTAAGTACTGAGCCATCCGACATACGCTTCGCCAAAGCTGCACGCACTGTGTAGTAACCGGTTTCTGAATCATCATCTTCCGTTGATTTACCGCCGAGCGCAAAGACAGTAAGGCAAGCTTGCTTCGCTTCGTCGGTTTCAACGCGCTCTCCATGATTCCTTGCGATATCTGCAATGGATCGAAGCATTATTGAAGTTGAGATGGGCAACTCCGCACTTAGCCCGGCGAAGCCGAAAAAGCCCCCGACTCCACCGCTAACGGCTACGCCTGCCTTGTGCCAGAGGTTAGAGGATTCCTCACCAGGCACATCCTTCATAGTAAACACCGCAGCATCGAGAGCTTTCTCTAACGCTGAACTAGTGATGCTTCCAATTCTTTTAGTGACGCTTTCGGGCAAGTGTTCTAAAGCGATCTCAATGGGCATACCGATAATGCTCGTCACCTTTGCAGCGAAGCCCGGGTTCTCTAGCAAATTCTTCGCGGACTGCAGTTCCTTCCGGTCTTCTTCGAGGATGCTCATCTATCCGTACTCAATACTGGGTTGGCGGGACAACTCACAGAGACCAACAGCTCCAACGCATCCCTGTCGCGACCTTGATATCAAGATGCCTTCACTCTATGAAAAAGGCAAGTGATGCTGCCAAGGCATTCTGGCTGCTCTCGATCAGTCTTCGTGGAGCACTCACGAAGCTGAGTGGCAGCTTTAGGTCGAAGGCTCGCTTCTGAGCGACCGCTTAGAAGCAAGTCTGCTCTTGGGGCATACAAAGGGCGGCATAACTGAACATGTTTACCGTCGCCTCAGCGATATTGCGAAGCCATCAAAATAGCGGAAAAACGCGTTACAAAACGCTGAAACCGGCGCTTGTAGAATGGGGCCTACAGCGGAGCCAAAAAATGATCGTATTAGAACGAAAACAAGCTACAGACCACGAATTACGGGCGCTTGTATCTCGGACTTGAAAACCGTCGACTGTAACAGGTCCATGAGTTCGAATCCCATCGCCTCCGCCATATTTGATACGACAAAGCCCTGATTATTCAGGGCTTTGTCGTTTCTGGCGTCTGCGATTTTAGCTCGTCCTTTCCTGATCGTTTCCGCATCTTTTCGGTCATTTCCGCAACCCTACCCTTCCGACATCACTGGTTCGACCTCGACACGCAGGTGGATGGGGCAGTCTTCAACAGGCTGCTGTCGGCCAAAAGCGCATCTAAATGCTGTGGGTCTATCCTCGGCCGTTGTGACCTTGGCGCCGTCCATTTCCAGTAGTTGCTGCATGATCACTCGGATATCCGGCGAATCGTCCACCAGCAACAGACGGGCACCTTCGAACGGGCCGGTAGGTTCCTGCTGAGTATCCACGGGCAAGTCGAGCTGCCGATTGAGCGGCAACCAGACGCTGAACAGGGCGCCCTATCCTCGCATAGCCGATGATGCTCGATCCCCCCCTGTTGGGCCTCGACCAGTTCCCGCACCAGGGCCAGACCAATGCCCAGTCCCGACTTGTGGGTGCGTTGTCGCTCATCATTAACCTGACCTAACAACTCGAAGATCCGCGGCAATTCCTTTACAGGTATACCTTGCCCGTTGTCGCGTACCTGAATGCGCAGTAGGCCGTCATCCTGATCAAGCGAGACTTGGATATGACAATGCTCAAGGTGTTGCGCGACATGAAGGTTGGGGATGCCACGGTTCATGGTTTCCGTAGCACCTTTGCGGATTGCGTGGCGAAATGCACGAACATGCCGAGGGGAGTCGTCGTGAAGGCGTTGGGGCACCGCTTCCGAATGCGGTGGAAGCGGCATATCGGCGGACCTACTTCTTCGAACGGCGACGCGCGCTGATGGCCGAGTGGGCGGATCTTCTAGCGGGCGGCGTTGAATGACGATGTCTGGGGCGATAGCGGACTGACAATTTTCGGCGCTGCATACGAAAAGGCGGACGATCACTTCTCATCGGGAATTGCCAGCGTCCCGATCAGACTGCGCCCGAAGATGTGTCCTTTGGATATTATCTATTCCGCATTTCATCTACCCACGGCTCGGCGAGTTCGCACGACCATGCCCAGGTCCGTAGCTGCTTGGCGGGCCTGTGTCCGCATGCATTGGAGATTGATCGGCGAATACTCACCCTTCACTTGGCCCTCGCTCTAGCAGCGAAGTCGCCCAAACTAAGCGCCGCGCTTTAGAAAGATGTCCCGGGGTTGCGGGCCTTCGGCAACATACCGTGCGCCTCGAGTTCGTTCCACAATTCGATGGCGCGGTCATACCGGCCCGCTCCCTGGCAAGCCTCGAACAGCCGGCCACGCGCATCATGATCGCGCGGTCGTACGCGCAGTACCGCTTCGAGCAAGTCGATCGCCGCCTCGTGGCGGCCCTCGGCCAGCGCTACCGCACCCGCGGCGGCGATCGAGTCGGGATTCTCGGGAAAGGCGAGGCGGAGCCCGGCGGTGATTTGCCTGGCATCGTCGAGGCGGCCCAGCCGGATCGCTGCCTCGACCATCGCCCGCCGCCCGACTACATCGTCCGAGGAAATTTGCGGCAATGCGCCCTCGTACATTTCCTCAGGCGTCATCAGATACATGTCCCGGGTCTTGGTATCGGGTACGGTCGCCGATATCGACACGATCTGACCGGCTTCTCGCCGAAGCGCGCGCAGCAGCCGGTCGAGGCATTCGGGGGTACCGTCTTCGCTCGCGGCGGCCTCGCTCGAATCGATCGTCCGGAAGAAGATCTGCGCTTCTGGAGGGATGTCCATCCCGCGCTCATGGGCAGTCATCGCGAACATATCATGGACGGTTCTGCGCCCCAATCCAACTGACGTATAGCCCGCCTCGGCGAAGCGGCGGGCGACAAACTCGGCCTGGTCCTCGCCGGCAGCAACCACCGCGACGAACAAGGTGCCGCTGTCTGCCTGCCGTACCGTGATCCCAGCCGCTGCGAATGCGGTCTGGCGCACTGCTTCGAGCTCGGCGGTGGTGACATGCTCGACGTGCACGCGTTCGCCACAACCTTGGCAGGCGTAGCGCTCTCCTTCGTCGCGTCGCGAGAGCATCATCGTGCAGCATTCAGGGCATTTCGCGAATGCAAGCGCCGCGGCCCGTTCCTGCCCTTCCCCAAATTGACCAACCATCCGGCCCCGCTGATGGGCGACCGCGCTGGCGAACTGCTCCGCAAAATCCGATCTGTCGGGACCATAATAAAAGTCGAACAGAGTAGAACCATCGACCGAGGACATCCGCACCTGGACATGCGGCTGGGTTCCTGCCCGGATCGCCGCCCGGATCTCGGCCTCGGAGCGGTCAGGAGCGTGCGGCGCTTCGTCCTCTGCATTTGCGGGTCCCGGCGCCGCGATCGGCGCCGCTGCCTCCTCCGCACTCTCCGCGGCTCCATTCCCTGCATCTTCCGGTTCGATATTCACGATCCGACGGACAATTGCCAGCGCCTCCTGAAACGCCGATTCGGCCTCTTCGTCGGATACGTCGCGCCGGATCGCGTCGATCAGCTCGCCTGCCAGATCGGCTTGACGTAGCAACAAGTGACAGGCGATCGACAGCACGATCCACTGACGGACATGATGGCCGAGCCCATAAGCGGTATCGAGACTTTCCATCGCCGCCGCTACGTCGCGAAACCCTTCGAGCTGGATGGTCGCGAGCAGCACCCGATAGGAACCGTTGCGAGGTGCGATCCGGATCGCCTGACCGGTTGCGGCGGCGGCGCCAGCGGCATCGCCGAGCTTCCAGCGCGCACTGCCGAGCAACGCCCAGGTTTCCGGCGAATCTGGGTACCTGCGGCTGAGCGCGGTCAATATTTCCCCAGCTCGGCGTGTTTCCCCAAGCTCGATCAGCGTCGCTGCATAATTGCCGCGCAGTGCCAATTGCCGGCCCTCGGGTGTAGTGCCCATCGCCTGCTCATAAAGGTGGCGGGCTTCCTCCAGCCGTCCGCGCCGCTTCAAGGACAGCCCGATCTCGTTGATGCATTCGGTGCGTTCGTATGCGTCCTCTTCGGTTTCGAGACAGCGCTCGAACACCGCGATCGCGTCCTCGTCGCGGCCGGCAAGCGACAACGCAGTGCCATAGAGGCGCAGAAGCCGCCCCGCTGGTTCGACGTCCGATGCCTCGAAGATTTCGAGCGCATTCGCGCCATCGCCATGGCGAAGCAGAGCTTCGACTCGCATCTGGATAAGCTGAGGGTTGTCCAAATGGTCGCGCGTTTCCGCCGCACTCGCCAGCACCTTCAGACTCTCGATCGGCGCATGCTCCTGCCCGATCGCGAACAGCTGATCGACCAGCACATCGGCGCTCGCCGGCCGCGCGCCAGCCTCTTTCGCAAGGCAGTGGAGCACCATTGCGCGGAGCAATTCGCCAAGCGCATCCTCCTGCGCAGGTCCCGGAAAGCGCGCTGGCTCGGTACGATGCATCGCTTGCAGCTCGAGCAGGTCGCCAGTCTCCACCACGAAGGGCGGCGCGCCGCTCAGCAGCTCGAACAGGGTCGCGCCGAACGCGTAGATGTCGGCCGGCTCGCCGACGACCCCATTCTCGTCCCAGCACTCGGGCGCCATATAGGCGGCAGTACCGCCAACACTGGCGCCCCTTCCGCTGAGCGCTCCCAGGCGCGCGGTGCCGAAATCAGCGAGATGCGGTTCGCCGTCGCCGAGCAACAGGATATTATCGGGCTTGATATCGCCGTGCACGAGGCCGGGGACTCGCCGGACGCACTCGCGCATGCCCAATGCGAGCGACAGAGCAACTGTGAACACCCGAGCCGGATCGCTCCCTTCGGGACGCCTCCGAATCTCGTCGGCAAGCGTAACGCCGAGCGGACCTGGAGGCACTGCCGGCATTAGCAGATGCGGCTTGCCGTCGCAGGTGATGATTCCACTGAGCGGCAAGACGAAGGGCGCACCCGAGACGCGCATCCAGGCCGTGGCCTCGGCCTCGACTGCCTGCTGCATCGCCGGATGGAAAAAATATTCGTCGTCGAAAGTCTTGAGCGCCAGGGTCGGCGGACTGTCCGGGTCTTCCGACAGCCTGCACAGATAGACCACGCCCATGCCGCCCCGCCGCGTTGCACAGATCCGAAACACAGCCCCGCCGTCCGACGTCAGATAAGCAGCAGTGCTGTTGCTCGCGCTGACAAGCCCGGAGACAAGCCGTCCGAGCAGCGACCGCAACAGGCTCGGCTTCTTCGGCCCGGTCATGGCTCGAACGAGGCGACATGAGAGAATTGGGATGCAGAGGGTCGCGGTCGGCACCGCTTCGCTGCGTCCAGGATGACCGCGCAGGCTGCGTTACCCAGTCCCTTTCGCATCCCGACCATCGTCCCGGTGGTATCATCGCTGAGCAAGACAAGCAGCAGATGGCGCTCGTCGATTTCGACCGCGCGCTCGGCCATAGCGAGCATCTGCGCGGCAAGGATCACCGGATCGTCGGCCGGGTCCTCGAACGCCGGTAGCCCTTGTTCCTTGCCCGGCTGATCTGCGATGGTCGCGCGTAGCCACGTGTCGATCCTGTCGGCCGTCCCCAGCCCGGCAGCGTCGAAACATTCACGCGCAAAGCCACTCCGTAACCCCAGTAGCGCAGCGAGACGGTGGAACGTGCGAAATGGCACGCCGGCCGCGCGGCAGGCCCGCAAGCGAAGATAGAGCGCGTCGCACAGCGCCTGCTCGAGCGGCAGCATGTCCTCATCAATAAGCTCTCGGACGAAGCGGGCGAGGAGGCGGTGCTGGATCGCCTCGGCGGATTCGGGCTTGGCGATGGTAAAATGGTCGCTGCCGGGTACCTTAAGCGGTTCGCCGAAATAGCGGGCACCGGAAAAGGGCTCGACGACCTGAGTCCGAATCAGTCCGGGCAAGGCAATGAACCGGTCCTCGATCAGTTCCTTCCCCTTGATCCGGACATGTCCGGACTCCTTAAGGTTGAGGAACTCGCGGTCGAGATCCATAAGCCAACTGTTGGTCTGCGAGAAGCGTAGCGCATCGGCCTGGGTGTGGTTGACCACCTCTGCCAGCAACTTGAGCATATTGGCGTAGCGCGATCCAAGCGATGGCGAAGCGACCAGGAACAGCCCGACCGTGATATCCCGGCTCCTGAAATCCTCGGCCCGCTCGACCACCAGTTTGCGCGCGACGATACCGCCCATGCTGTGCGCGACGAAGATCAGTGTGCGGCATTCAAACAATCCGTCGAGCCGCATCTGCTCCTTGAGCGCATCGACCGCATCGCCGAGCCGGTACGTGCCGCTGAACAGCCCGGTGCGATATTCGAACGTGTAAATCCCGGCCGCGGCGACGCTCGGCTCGACGCGCAACAAGGCCGGCCACGAGGTGCCATTCTCGTGTAGCCAGCATGTGTCGGTCGAGGACAGGACGCCGTGTAGAAAGACCACGGTCACTCCGGATTCGGGACGGCGCAACCATTCCCCTCTCATCCTCACCTCCAATTTGCACGGCGAAAACCGAGTCTAAAGCAGCCCAGCAGCGCAGATGGATTTCGCTTCAAAAGGATAGAAAATTCAACCGTTCCATTAGGATCAGATTCGATACAAAAAAATGAATCTCAAGTCCGACCCTGTCCCTTCTCGCGAGATCACATATCTTCGTTGGGCTGTCCAGCTATACAGTTCGAATCTGGACGCCGCGCATGGCCGCGAAGGTCGGCGTGCCGGCGCATCAGCCAAAGACGACCCATGGCCGAAACTGACGATCGATTCCAAACAGATTGAGCGTAGCAGGCAGTCGAGAGCGCGTAAGGGAAATGCAACGACTATCGATCACTTCTGGCCGTTAGCTGCATTCCACCAACGGCAGCTATGGGTCGTTTTCAGCCCTTCGTGAAAGGCAGAAATCGGCCATAAGCGGACATCAAACAGGCTTGCTTGCCGCTCATAATTGCGGGCAGGCTGATGGCTGACAAGAAGCAATTAGAAGCTGGCTTACCCCCTCATGACCTTGTTCCAGTCGATCTCATACCCCGCGGTTTCCAGCTCACGGCCGAGCGCCTGCTTCCAACCATTACTGTCCATGGACTCCCACACCACACCAGCGAAATCACTGGGGATTTCCAGAGCGCCGCTCTTAAGTGCACATACCTTCGCGCGGCCGAGGCGACCGAGAAAATAACCCAATTCGAGCAAGACGTTCTGCCGTGCTCGCGGTTCTGGCGTCCCCCCCTTGACGCAGCCCACATCGTCCGGGGTCAACAGCACCACGGCAAAACCCACTTCGCCATGCGCTTCGACCTTTTCCATGACCGTACGGCCCTGGTTGGCTTGCTCATGCAAAATGATCGGCTCGAAGCCCACTTGCATCAAAAAGCGCGCCACGGATTCTCGTGGGCCTTCCTCATGGCCATGCACTACAAAAACCCGCCTTGAAAGGATTGGTGCCTCTGCTACCGTGGGGGACGGAGCTGCTGACGGGTCATGCTCAAGATCAGCCAGATCTTCTCTTAAGGTGCGCTGCGCCTGTTGCAGAAGCGCAATTGCATTGGCGATGTTTCTCTTTGTAGGTGTTGAGTAATCCTCATGCCCGTATAAAGCCATGCTGAAGTACCGCAGATCGGCTGCCGATTGGAATCGGTTAAATACCGAGGTGTGTTCACCAAAGCAACGTCCTAACGTGTCTTTAATGGCTACCTCCAATGCGTTGATTTCGGGTGAACGTCCCTCCACGAGCGTTCGGACATCAAACGCTTCTAGCTCCTCGATACGTTCCTGCAATCGATCAATGGCTCGCTCTATACCCTGCGCGTTTAATTGTGATTTTTTTGGGGTAGCAGCTACTGGGGGAGTGGCTCTAGGCATCGGGGTCAGTCCATTTTGATCCTATGTGTGATAAAGGACATTATCACTTATAGGCAAGGATAGCGGTGGATGCCTGGGTTACCTGTCGTAACCGTCAGCTTTGGGTCGGTTGCTGCCCTTTGCGACAGGCAGCAATCGGCCGATTCTGTTGAAAAAGT
>NZ_JAAUOE010000069.1 GCF_017114915.1 Pseudomonas frederiksbergensis | reverse complement strand
GAGTTGGCCAAACGCCAGACAAACAAAAGGGCCATTCAATAATTGAATGACCCTTAAAAATCCCGCAAAGCGGGTAATCGTGGCGTCCCCTAGGGGACTCGAACCCCTGTTACCGCCGTGAAAGGGCGGTGTCCTAGGCCACTAGACGAAGGGGACACACGTACAACATTCACTCCCTACCGCGTTTCGCTGTGTGCTTTACGCTGTAAGTGGCGCGCATTCTATGGATGGATTGAGGGGTCGTCAACCCCCAGATATAAATTTATTTAAATCAATGACTTCGCCCTGCTTTGGGCGCGATTCAGCCTTTTGCGTCGCCTGACCTTTGGCGCCTATATTCTGGCATCCATCAAGACGCTATAGTCCCTGCCTGGATGATGGCAATGTGTACCTCGCACGCTATTTACTTATATATGCGGCATTGCGGCCGATATAAGCAGAGCCACAGCCGATTCACTCGTCGAGCGGCCCTGGTCGCCCAAATGCCAAGCCACTACACTCGACTCGCACGCGAACCCCATAAAGAGGTCTTACCGGTGACACCACTCATGATCACCCTGCTAGTCGTAGCCGGGATCGCACTATTGATCGCCATTGGCTACATCAACCATGTGGTGGAAAACAATAAGCTGGAAAAAGCCCGCACCAAGGTTGAACTCAACGACCGCCTGCGTCGCTGCGGCGAAATCACCGAGACCTTCCCCGGTCAGTTCACGACACCCGCGCTCAAGTTGCTATTGACCCGTCTGGAACTGAACGTCTGCCAGCGCCTGCTCAACCTGGAAAAGTCCAACGCCACGCTAAAGGCACGGATTACCGAGCTCAGTGCCTTGGTCGCCCAGGGCGAATCGATCCCGGTCAACAACCCGCCGGCACCGATCCAGACCGAAGCCAAGGCCAAAGACGTACGCTTCCTGCTCGAAGCCCTGCATGGCCAGATCACCCGCGCCGCACAGGACGGTTTCCTGCCGCCCAACGAAGCCAAGCACTGGATCCGCGAAGTGCGCCATATTCTGGTCCTGCTGCACATCGAATTCTTCAACAACCTCGGCCAGCATTCCCTGCAACAGAACCAGCCGGGCCAGGCCCGCCTGGCCTTCGAACGCGGCGTGCAATACCTGCGCAAACAACCGGAACCCCAGGTCTACAGCGAACAACTCGAGTACCTGGAAAAACTCCTGGCCCGCGCCAACGCTCTGGTCATGGACAAGATCGCCCCGGTTGAAGGCGAGGTGAACCAACTGACCGAAGGTCTCAAAGACGTCGAGGCCGATGCCGACTGGAAGAAGAAAGCGCTCTACGACTGATCATGCAAATGCTGAAAAGCCACCGGATCAGGTGGCTTTTTTTTGCGTCGGGATCAGGGGGCGTCTACAGCCTGAAGTGCCCCACCATCCCCTTCAACTCAACCCCCAACTGCGCCAACTCAATACTCGATGCCGCATTGCCCTGCATCGCCAATGAAGACTGATCGGCACTGGCGCGAATGCTTGTGACACTGCGATTGATCTCCTCGGCCACCGAGCTCTGCTCTTGCGCAGCCGCGGCGATCTGCTGGTTCATCTGCTGAATCAACGACACCGCTGCCGCAATGCTCCCCAATGCACTCTCGGTCTGTAACGCATCGCTCACCGCCAGCTTCACCAACTCACCACTGCTCTGGATCTGCTGCACCGACGACTGCGCCGCCGAGCGCAAGGCACTGACCAGACGCTCGATTTCTTCGGTCGATTGCTGGGTGCGCCTGGCTAGCGCCCGAACCTCATCAGCCACCACCGCAAAGCCCCTGCCCTGCTCACCGGCCCGCGCCGCCTCGATGGCCGCATTGAGCGCCAACAGGTTGGTTTGCTCGGCCACGCTTTTGATCACGCTGAGCACCGTGCCGATGTTCTGGATTTGCGCGCTGAGGCTTTCGATGCTGGAGCTGGCCGACGTAGCCGAATCCGCCAGCTGCTCGATCCGCGCCATGCTCTGACGCACCACCTGCTGACCGCTTTCGACCTTGTCATCCGCCGTCTGCGCCGCCTGGGCGGCCTCCTCGGCATTACGTGCAACGTCATGCACCGTGGCGGTCATCTGGTTCATCGCGGTAGCAACCTGTTCGGTTTCTTCTTTTTGGCTGCTGACTTCAAGGTTGGTCTGCTCGGTCACCGCCGACAGCGACTGTGTTGAACTTGCCAACTGTTCGATACCGGCCTGCAAACCACTGACGATACCGCTCAGCCCCGCGCCCATTTGCTGCATGGCTTGCATCAACTGACCAATCTCGTCACGGCGGGTCACCTCAATCGACGCGCTCAAATCCCCCGCGGCGATCTGTTGAGCGACACGGATCACACTGCGCAGCGGTGCAACGATCAACCGGGTTATCACCCACGCGGCAATCAGCCCGACCAGCAAGGCCAGCGCCGAGGAGCCGATGATCAACAGCGAGTTCTTTTTCAGCTCGGTCTGCATTGACCGGTCTTCGGCAATGTAGGCCTGATCCACCCGTTCAACCACTTGGGCGGCGCGCTGGTGGAGTTGTTCGGAGACGGTCTTTTCCTGTGCCAACAAGCCGGTGTACTCAGCGAGCTTTTCACTGAAACTGGCAATGTGACCGGACACTTCATTGAGGACAGTCTGGTAACCCTCATCCTTGACCGTGGTTTTCAGCTGCTCGGCCTGGGTCAGCGCCTGGTCGGCCTGCTCGATCTTGCCCTGCCCGGCGCTGTCGTCGCCCTTGCGGCTCTGGTCCAGGCGCACACGCGCTTCGTTCATGGCCTGCAACATCAGCCGCGAGACCTGGCTGACCTGGTTCGCCTGTTCGATAAATTGCGCGCCGTCCTTGCCCTCGGATTCCTTCAAGGTGTAGGCGCCATCGTCGGCAAGGCCGGTCTGCAGCACGTCCAGGTTATTGGCCACGCTGGACACCGACCAACTGGCCATTTCCAGGGCCAGGTCCTTGGACTGACTCAGCGAGACGAACTCGTCAAAAGCCTTGCGATAGGCCCCCAGCGACTGTTCGACTTCATTCATGACCGGCACGTTGGCCGCGGACTGTGCCTTGAGCTCGGTCGCCAGAGCGATCAATGCGTCCACCCCCGCGCGCAAGGCGTCGGCGGTTTTCGGGTCGCCGCCCAGGGCGTAGTCCTGCTCCAGCAAACGCACCTTGAGCAAACCGCTGTTGAGCGACGACATCTGCTTGAGCCCGTCGAAGCGATGACTGATGGTTTGCAGGGACCATACGCCGATGGCCGCCACCAGGGCTGTCAACAGCAGCACCAGTACAAACCCGACACCCAGTTTTTTCGCCATACCGAGGTTGGCAAAACGTCCTTGCACGGCCGAAATCATTGCGCTTAGTCCCCTGCCATTGTCTGTTGATGCAGATTCGCAACGGGCTTGTGCCAACACAAGTCTCTGACGTCGGAATAATGGCAAAAAGCTACGCTCGCGTCGTTTTCAGAATGCTTGAGGTCGATCCGCAGGGGTCAACCGCCCCTGGCGGTGGCCTGAAAAAATGCCCGGGCGCGAGGATCACAGGCATAGGCGACGTTGATGCGCTGCCAGTCATGAGCCTGGCCGGTAGGGCTGAAGGCCGTTGCGCAAGACAGCAGGACCCCGAAGCGCCGCGCCTGAGTCCGCACCTGGGCGTAGTCGGACTTGCGCGACCGCGCCCAGATGAACAGGCCGCCCACCGGCTTGCCGAACACCTCCCATTGCGCGTCTTCGAGCACTTGCAAGGCCGCTTCCCTGTCGGTGCTCAAACGCTGGCGCTGACGCTGCACCAATTTGCGATAGGCACCATTGGCCAACAAACAAGCCAGCACCGACTCGCAAAACCGTGAAGCCCCCATGCTGCTGATCATCTTGACTTCGGCCAGTCGCGAAATGACGTCGCCGCCCGCCACGACAAAGCCCACCCGCAACGAACTGCTGAGGGTTTTGGAGTAGCTGCCGACATAAATCACGTTGTCATCGATACCCAATGCCGCAAGACGCGTACCGGGGCCGCTGTGCAAATCCGCATAGACGTCGTCTTCGATCACCAGCACATCATGGTTTCTGGCCAGTTGCAGAACCTGCTGAGCCACGCCCAAGGTCAAACTGCTGCCGGTGGGGTTGTGATAAAAACTGTTGATGAACAAACCACGGGGCCTGTACGTGCGCAACAAGGCCTCGAGTACTTCAGTGTCTGGCCCGCGAGGCGTTCGTGGCACCTCGATCATGCTGACCCCGTGCAGCCTGAGCAGATCGAACAGCATCGAATAACCGGGGCTCTCCACCACCACGCAATCGCCCGGCTTGAACAAAGTACGCACGATCAGGTCGAGCCCGTGACTGGCCCCCGCCGTGGTCAGGATCCGGTTTTCATCCACCGCAATATCCAGCTGTTTCAGCCGCTTGAGGATCTGTTGACGCAGGGCAAGCAGGCCCAGCGGTGTGCTGTAGTTGAACAAACCGGCCATGTCGGTGCGGCTGACCTGGCGTATTGCGTAGCTCAGGTCGTCGGTCTCGCGCCAACTTTCGGGCAATCCGCCGCAACCCAGTTTCAATTCGCCGACGAGATCGCTCTGCTTGTGCCCAACCCCTTCGAACCAGGAAAAATCCCCTTGCCCCTGAGCGGCCAGCGTCGTTGCCGCAACAAAGAAACCCGCCCCGTTACGCGTCGCCAGCACGCCCTGGGCCACCAGCCGCTCGCAGGCCTCGACAACACTGGATTGACTGAGCAGATTGATCCGCGCGATTTGCCGCACGGAGGGCAAACGCGTCCCCGGCGACACTTCGCCACGGCGGAGCCAGTCGGCTAACGCATCGACGATTTGCTGCACGACCGGCACCAATGCCTGTCGATCGATTCTCAACTCCATGAGCAAGCAAACTCCTGTCCGTTTTGCGGGAAACAGTTAATCACAGGAGCGCTCGAGGGGATGTGCGACAACGCCGCCAAAACCCTTGATTCTAACCATTTGAAACACAATGCCTGGTGCCTTCAGGGAACCTGGCGCCGAACGATAAAAAAACGCGAGGGGTAGCAGCTGGCGAAGCCTGCGTTCGGCTGCGCAGCAGTCGTAAAATCAGAGATTGCGGTGTTTCAGGCAGGCCGCGGCCACTGGACTCACGACTGCTGCGCAGCCGAACGCAACCTCGCAGGCTCGGCAGCTGCTACAAAGCTTCGCGTCTGGCTTGAAGAGTTAAAACGCCGTGACGCCCCCATCCACCGCCAGCGAATGCCCGGTGGTGAACGCCGCGCCGTCGCTGCACAAGTACAGCACCGCGCTGGCAATTTCCTCGACCTTGCCGATACGCCCGACCGGGTGCATGGCATTGGCGAACTCGCCCTTCTTCGGGTCTGCTTCATAGGCGCGACGGAACATGTCGGTGTCGATCACCGCCGGGCACACGGCATTCACGCGAATCTTTTTCTTGGCGTATTCGATGGCCGCCGATTTGGTCAGGCCGATCACCGCGTGTTTCGACGCGGCATAGATGCTCATCTTCGGCGCAGCCCCCAGGCCGGCGACCGAAGCGGTATTGACGATCGCGCCGCCGCCCTGGGCCAGCAGCAACGGCAGCTGATACTTCATGCACAGCCAGACGCCTTTGACGTTGACGCCCATGATCGCGTCGAACTCTTCCGCCGTGCCCTCGGCCAGCTTGCCTTTCTCGATCTCGATGCCGGCATTATTGAAGGCATAGTCGAGACGGCCGTAGGTATTCACCACCGCGTCCATCAGATGTTTTACATCGCTTTCCACAGTGACGTTGCAGCGCACGAAGGTCGCTTCACCGCCGGCGGTGCGAATCAGCGCCACCGTGCCTTCACCACCCGTGGCGTCCAGATCGGCCACCACCACTTTCAAACCTTCGGCGGCGAACGCCAAAGCGGTTGCGCGGCCAATGCCATTGGCCGCGCCTGTCACAACAGCGACCTGGCCGGAAAACGTCATGCTCATTGTTATGTCCTCGAAGGCAAGAATGCGGGGGGATCGTGTGTGCCCAGTCTAGCCACAGGGGCCTATGGCCCGGCAGCATTATCAGAAGGCCGGTTGGGCACCCATGAGTTGCAGTGATAGAACGGGCGCCGTGACTATCACCGCACTGGATCGAGGTGCATTCGCAGCGTCAGCCCACCTTGCGACATCGCCATTGAAGGTCTATCAACAAGACTTCATTCATCTTGAGTGCCTGTCATGACTACCCAGATCAATCGTCAGTTCCTGCTCGCCAAACGTCCCGTGGGTGCGGCTACCCGCGAGACTTTCACCTATCAGCAAGTACCGGTCGGCGAACCGGCGGCGGGTCAGATCCTGGTCAAGAACGAATACTTGTCTCTGGACCCGGCCATGCGTGGCTGGATGAACGAGGGCAAGTCCTACATCCCGCCCGTCGGCATTGGCGAAGTCATGCGTGCATTGGGTGTAGGCAAAGTCATCGCTTCGAACAATCCGGGTTTCGCCGTGGGGGACTACGTCAATGGCGCCCTCGGTGTGCAGGATTATTTCCTCGGCGAGCCGCGAGGTTTCTACAAAGTCGATCCGAAACTGGCGCCGCTGCCGCGCTATTTATCCGCGCTGGGCATGACCGGGATGACCGCCTACTTCGCCCTGCTCGATGTCGGCGCGCCGAAACCCGGCGACACCGTGGTGCTGTCGGGCGCGGCCGGCGCGGTGGGCAGCATTGCCGGGCAGATCGCCAAGATCAAAGGTTGCCGGGTGGTCGGCATTGCCGGCGGCGCGGACAAGTGCAAGTTCTTGATCGATGAGCTGGGGTTTGACGGTGCCATCGACTACAAACACGAAGACGTCACCGCCGGCCTCAAGCGCGAATGCCCAAAAGGCGTCGACGTGTATTTCGATAACGTCGGCGGCGATATCCTCGACGCCGTGCTGAGCCGTCTGAACCTGAAGGCGCGGGTGGTGATTTGCGGTGCCATCAGCCAGTACAACAACAAGGAAGCGGTCAAAGGCCCGGCCAACTACCTGTCGCTGCTGGTCAACCGTGCGCGGATGGAAGGTTTCGTGGTGATGGATTACGCCGCGCAATTCGCCGCCGCCGGACAGGAAATGGCCGGCTGGATGGCCAAGGGGCAGCTCAAGAGCAAGGAAGACATCGTCGAAGGACTGGAAACCTTCCCGGAGACGCTGATGAAGTTGTTCAGCGGCGAGAATTTCGGGAAGTTGGTGTTGAAGGTGTAAAAGCTTCGCGGGCAAGCCTCGCTCAGGAGCGAGCGGTGCGGCGATCCGACTTGCCCGCGAATGGTTTTAGCAGGCGCCGCTTAAGCGATTTCTGCGACGACCGCCGCCAACGCCTTGGCCGGATCCGCCGCCTGGCTGATCGGACGGCCGATTACCAGGTAGTCAGAACCGGCATCCAGCGCCTGACGCGGGGTCAGGATGCGGCGCTGATCGTCCTGGGCACTGCCCGCCGGACGAATCCCCGGGGTCACCAGTTGCAGCGACGGGTGAGCGGTTTTCAGGGCCTGGGCTTCCTGGGCCGAGCAGACCAGACCGTCCATCCCGGCTTTTTCCGCCAGCGCGGCCAGGCGCAGCACCTGCTCCTGCGGTTCGATGTCCAGACCGATACCCGCCAGATCCTCACGTTCCATGCTGGTCAGCACAGTCACGCCGATCAACAGCGGTTTAGGGCCGCTGCGCTGGTCGAGCACTTCACGGCAGGCGGCCATCATGCGCAGACCACCGGAGCAGTGCACGTTGACCATCCACACGCCCATTTCCGCAGCCGCCTTGACAGCCATGGCGGTGGTGTTCGGAATGTCGTGGAACTTGAGGTCCAGGAACACTTCGAAACCCTTGTCGCGCAAGGTGCCGACGATTTCCGAAGCGCAACTGGTGAACAGTTCTTTACCGACCTTGACCCGGCACAGTTTCGGGTCCAGTTGATCGGCCAGCTTCAGTGCGGCGTCACGGGTAGGGAAATCCAGGGCGACGATGATAGGCGTCTGGCAGGCGGACATGAGTGGGCTCTCAGGCAAGTCGAAATCGGCGCGCATTGTAGCGGAACCAGCGCCGCTGCGGGACCCGATGATCGGTAAATCGTCGAGTCTGCTCAGCCAAGACTAGCCCCTGCGCCAATTGTGTCGAGTCCGATACACACACGACACGCCCGCAACACCCTTCAACGCTACCCTCGGCAGCCGCAACAGGTCCTACAGCACTTCCCGCCCCACGGCCGGACGCCTATGCTGAAGCCACAACCTCGCAGCCTATCTTTGTGGTTGGCAGCCTATCTGGCAGATGAACGCACGCATGCACAACTCCCCAGCACCTCTGAACGACGATCAAAAAGCGCCGGCCGATGACAAACGCTGGAGCATTCGCGCCCTGATCGTCGACGATGACGTCCCGATTCGCGAACTGATGATCGACTACCTGGCCCGCTTCAATATCCACGCCAGCGGCGTCACCGATGGCGCCGCCATGCGTCAGGCGTTGCAAGCCGAGCCTTTCGACGTGGTGGTGCTCGACCTGATGCTGCCGGGCGAAGACGGCTTGTCACTGTGCCGCTGGCTGCGCGCCGAATCGGACATCCCGATCCTGATGCTCACCGCCCGCTGCGAACCCACCGACCGGATCATCGGCCTGGAACTGGGCGCCGACGACTACATGGCCAAGCCGTTCGAGCCGCGGGAACTGGTCGCGCGGATTCAGACCATTCTGCGTCGGGTGCGCGACGACCGCACCGAACAGCGTGCGAATATTCGCTTCGACAACTGGCGCCTGAACAGCGTGCTGCGTCAGTTGATCGCCGCCGATGGCCTGGTGGTGCCGTTGTCCAACGCCGAATTCCGTTTGCTCTGGGTGTTCATCGAACGTCCGCGCCGGGTGCTCAGCCGCGAACAACTGCTGGACGCCGCCCGTGGTCGCTCGATCGAAGCGTTTGATCGCAGCATCGATTTGCTCGTCTCGCGCCTGCGCCAGAAACTGGGCGACGACCCGAAAGCCCCACAGCTGATCAAGACCGTTCGCGGCGAGGGTTATCTGTTCGACGCACGAGACATCGGCTGATGCGTGCGCGCTTCGATACGCTGTTCGGCCGCCTGTTTGGCGTGCTGCTGCTGGCGATCGTACTGGCGCATTTGCTGGCGTTTTTCTGGTTCAAACATTACGGCCCGCCGCCTCCTCCGCCGTCGGAATTTTCCGAGCGCTTCGACGGGCAAGGCCCACCGATGAGCCCGCGCTTCGACAACCGGCCGCCACGGCCGTGGTTCGGCGGGCCACTGGTGCCGCTGACCTTTCAGTTTGTCTCGCTGATCATCGCCGCCTGGTACGGCGCCAAGCTGTTGACCCGGCCAATTCAGCGCTTGAGCAATGCCGCCGAGCGCCTGAGCGAGAATCTCGACAGCCCGCCGCTGGAGGAGTCCGGCCCACGGGAAGCGCGGCAAGCGGCACATACATTCAACCTGATGCAAAAACGCATTCTGGAACAAGTGCAGCAACGCTCGCGCATGCTCGGCGCGGTGTCCCACGATCTGCGCACGCCGCTGTCGCGGCTCAAGCTGCGACTGGAACAGATTGACGACGAGAAGCTGCAAGGCCAGATGCGTCAGGACCTGGACGACATGATCGACATGCTCGACTCCACCCTCACCTACCTGCACGAACAGCGCACCAGCGAGGCGCCACAATGGATGGACGTGCAGGCGCTGGTCGAATCCCTGAGCGAAAACGCCCAGGACCAGGGCGCCGACGTCCAGGCCAGTGGCCGTTGTGCCCCGCTGCAGGTGCAGCCGATAGCCTTGCGCTCGTGCATCAATAACCTGCTGGACAACGCCCTGCGTTATGCCGGGAATGCGCTGATCACCCTTGAAGACAGCCGCGAGGCACTGGTGATCCGGGTCATCGACCATGGCCCGGGTATCGCGGCGGATAAACGTGAAGCAGTGTTTGAACCGTTCTTTCGCCTGGAAGGTTCGCGTAATCGCAACTCGGGCGGCGTCGGCCTGGGCATGACCATCGCCCGGGAAGCCGCGGAGCGTTTGGGCGGGCAATTGAGCCTGGAAGAAACGCCCGGCGGTGGCCTGACAGCGGTCATCCGCCTACCCCGCCTGTAGGAGCGGGCTTGCCCGCGAAGACGGCGGCACAGTCAACATCGATGTCACCTGACACACCGCTTTCGCGAGCAAGCTCGCTCCTACAAAGGTCCGGGGCTGACCGGATAAGTATGTGTACCCATCGGTACAAACCCCACATACCCACGACACCTTGCCCCTTGAGGCTGCATAAACCGGTGCCCCCACCGGTTTCCCATTCCAAGGAGTGAGCACAATGATCGGTAGTGTCAGCAACTACACGAGCTATACCAGCACCAGCAGCACCGCCACCCACAGCGCCCGCAGCCAGCAATTCCAGAAAGAACTGCTCGCCAAACTCGACAGCAACAGCGACGGCTCGGTGGATCAGGATGAACTCAGTAGTGCCCTGTCGCAAAAAACTGACGACGGTCTGCTGGTCACCCTGAGCAAGAACTTCAGCGACCTGGACAGCGACGAAAGCGGCAGCCTGAGCAGCGAGGAAATGGCCGCGATGGCCCCGCCGCCACCGCCACCTCAGCAGGTGTCCAGCGAAGAGCTGTTCAGCCAACTCGATACCGACAGCGATGGCAGCATCACCGCCACCGAACTGAGCAATGCCCTGGCCAGCGACAGCACCTCGTCGACCAGCACCGACACCAGCGCTGCATTGCTCAAGATCCTGGATAGCGACAGCAGCGGTGAAGTCAGCAGCGATGAACTGAAAACCGCCCTGCAAGCCGGCCGCGAGCAAAACACCGACAGCTCCACCGACCAGTTCAACGTGACTGAAGCCCTGAACAAAATGATCGCCAACCTGAGCAAGCAGTATTCGCTCGACAACGTAGCGACCGTGGGCAAACACCTGAACGTGGCGACCTGAGCTGCGTAAAGCAGTCAAGCCCCGGCAAAAAGCCCACTGGCCTTTACAGGTTCAGTGGGCTTTTTCGTTTGCGCCATCCTCGGACAACTCAAACTGATGAGACGGTGCCGGAGCCAACGTAACAGGTCAGCTGTCCGACGTACCGTCCATCGGAAATACCCACCTACCTGTTAATTCTGACAGTAGCCAGCTCTCTCACTTCAGACCTTAAATCACTCCATCGCCCATTCACTGGCAGGAGTGCCCTTCATGCTCGTTCAAGCCCTGAGAAATCTGAACCCCTTGGCCTTGCTCGATCCGGAGCTTCCCGGTGCCATTGACTTACCGAATGGCGAGAAGGGCATCAACCTCGCCGCCGCACGGCTCAACTTTCCCAACCAGGGCCTGAAAGTCCAGATCCTCGTCTGGTCGAACAAGAGTCTGGCCGACAAAGTCGAGTTGCTGCTCGACAACAACGTGGTTGCCCAGCAGACCGTCAGCAACCCCATCGAATTGACCGAGCGCACGACGCTGTTCATCGATCCGAACCGCCTCAAGACGGGCGCATATGAGTTGGCCTATCGGGTGACTCGGTTCGGTCAACAACCCGAGCTGTACACGCCACCGCTCAAGCTCGACGTCGATCTCGAACTGCCCGGTGGTCAGGACACCGACCCGGACTACGGGCATTCCAA
>NZ_JAAUOE010000068.1 GCF_017114915.1 Pseudomonas frederiksbergensis | reverse complement strand
GCGCAACAAAGGCGTTGCTCGCTCGCGCGATGACGAGAAGCAGTTCGAGGCGCTGCAATCCCTTGAGCTCGAACTGATTGAACTACGCGACACCCTGCTCAAGCTGGCGCCCACCTACAAGCCCAACCACAACGACGGCGTGCAAATCAGTGCCGCGCCAATGTGGTCTTTGTTCCGCCACAAACCCTGGCAGAAGGTGCTCAAGGACACCTGGGCCAAGCTGGAGAAAGGCGATTACGACTGGGCGCATCTGGCAATGAACTACTGGCCAGAACGTGTGCGTGAAAAGTCCAAGACTGACAAGTCGCTGGCTATTGCTCACGGCTTGGGGAGTTTATATGTCGAGCCTGAGACCAAACCGAAGAAGGCGCGCGGCAAGAAGAAGGTCGGGGGTGATGAATGAGTATTGCTGAATTTATCCGCGAGAGTGTGCTGCGGCCACGTTTGAAGAAGGCCGGCGCCTTGGTGGTGTATGACGTCGACAAGCGCTACCGAGAGCAGTGTTTTGATCTGGCGGCCGACAAGGTGCTGGTGGTGGATGCCTCAGAAAGCAGTATAGAAAGCCGCGAGTCGGCACTGTTGGCACTGCGCGAGGTGGGGCAACCTAAGGCGCCACTCGAAGGGGTATTGATCTACGTGCCCACGAGGTGGCCTGAGACAGACGAGCAAAAGCAGGCCGACCCGTTCGCGCTCTATGCAGAATGCGGTGCGGTGTTCCCGCAAGATGATGGTGACGAGTACCTCAACCTTTGCCTGCGCGCCAGACCGGATCACGCCACCGAGATCCGCCAGGTGTTTGGCTGGTCACTTGCGGGGCCGAGCTTTGCGGTTATCGATACCATCGGGGGCGGCGTGAGCTGGCCCCAGTTGCGAGCAACCCTGCGGGTGGAATCTGGCCGGGAGATTCTGGCGGCGCTACTGGCGCCGAGTGTTAGCCAATTAGAAGGGCTGAAGATCCAGGAAGGTTGGGTGCAAGAGGCGCGCGACTTCCTCCGCGCTACCTTGGGCTTGAGCATGAAGACGCGCAGCAAGACCTGGGTTGCCCTGGCGGATGAACTGTGGCGCTATGTGCTGTTCAGTGAGTTCGTTTTTGATTTGCCGGTGGCGCTGCCAGAAACCCTGAAGGGGGTACCACATGCGCCGATTGAGGCCAGGCCTATCGTGGAGGATGTGTGCGATCGGCTGCGCAGCGACCCGAGGTCGCGCGCGATTTATATCGAGCGTGCGGAGGCCATCGAAGCAGAACTCAATCTGGTAGAACTGTGTGGGGCGATTGAAAACCTCGGTGAGCGTGACACCTTCCCCTTCGAGGAGCGGACCTTTCTGCGCACGGCGATCAAGGGTATTGTGACGGGTGATACAGATGCCACACGCCTCGTGCTGACCCGCTACAAGAGTTCAGTTTGGCTCGGCAAGGGCGAGAGCCAGGCGCAGTGGGAGTTGGTGCGATCTGGCCTTAGTTTGGTCGAGGCCTGCGAAGACCTTGAACGTCAGTTGCCAGATCACGCCCGCTCTCAGGCGGACCTGATCGATTTCTACCTGGGCAGTCTGCGTGAAGCAGATCGCCTGCAGCGCGAGTTTGAGCAAGCCGCTGGCGACTTCCTCGACCAGCACGGTTTGATGCACGAAGTGATCAGCCAAGCGCGGGCCCACTATCGGCGCCTGGCCGAAAAGGTTCAGGGCGTGTTTGTTAAGCACGTCGAGACCGTTGGTTGGCCGCCTACCGGGCGCCTGGCAAATGCCGACGCCTTTGATCGCCTGGTGGCGGATCGTCTCAAGGAAAGCGGACGCAAGGTGGCCTACTTGATGGTAGACGCCCTGCGGTACGAGTTGGGCGTAGCCCTTGAAAAAATGCTGGCAGAGGACGGCCCGGTCGAGCTGCAGGCGGCCTACGCGCAGCTGCCGACCATCACCCTGGTGGGCATGGCGAGCTTGTTGCCTGGCGCACGCACGGGGCTGAGCTTGTCGCTGGAAAACGAATCACTCTTACCCAATCTGGTGGGCGCACCGGTGGGCAACGTCGCACAGCGCATGAATGTACTGGCCAAGCGTTACGGGGATCGCTTCTCTGAAATGTTGCTCAACGATTTCGTGCGCGGCAAACCGACGATTGCGGAGACTGTCGATCTGCTGGTGCTTCGTTCCACGGAGATCGACAGTCAGCTGGAAAGTAACCCCGAGACGACGTTGGGTCTGATCCCCGGTACGCTCAAGCTGATCCGCGTCGCACTGCACAAGCTACGTGGCATGGGATTCAAAGAAGCGGTTATCGTGACTGACCACGGCTTCTTCCTTAATGCGCAAGCGGAGGCTGGGGATGTCTGCGTCAAACCCCAGGGCAAATGGCCGGTTAATGCGCATGACCGCATGATGCTAGGTGACGGATCTACCGATAGTCACAGCCTGGTTGTCAGCGCGGAACGGGTCGGCATTCGTGGTGATTTCTCCCAAGTAGCCTTGCCTCGCAGCATGGCGCCCTATCGCTCAGGGCATCTGTATTTTCATGGGGGAGCATCCCTCGCCGAGGCCGTTGTGCCGGTGCTGGTTGCGCGCTTAGATACCGCAGGCCATGCGGAACTTCGCAAAGTGGTGGTGGAACTGACCTACAAGAACGGCGCAAAGCGAATTACTACAAGGCTGCCGGTCATCGAGGTCATACTGGTTGCCGACGATATGTTTTTGCAATATATGAGCGTCGAGATCCTGCTGGAAGCGCAGGACAGCAAGGGCAACGTTGTCGGTGAATCACGCCCGGGCGGCGATGTGAATCCCGCCACCCGAACCGTGACTTTGATACCAGGCCAGCGCAAGCAAATTGCCCTACGCATGGATGACGAGTTCAGGGGTAAGTTCTCGGTCAAGGCGCTGAATCCGACTACGCTTGCGGCATACAACGCTCTTGCGATTGAAACCGACTATACGGAATGAGCCCTATGGACGAACTCGACCAAAAGCTAAACGCGACTTTCGACGGGAAAGTGCTGCGCAAGGACTTGCTGCATCGGATCAAGAAAGGCACCAACGTCCCTACGTTCGTCTTGGAGTTTCTGCTCGCTAAGTATTGCGCCAGTAATGATCAGGCGGAGATGGATGCCGGTATGGAGGCAGTGCTGTCGTCCTTGCAGGAGAATTACGTTCGCCCCGATGAAGCCAATGCCGCTCAGTCCAAGGTTGCCACTCAGGGCAAACACCGGTTCATTGACAAGGTTCACGTGCGCTATGTCGAGAAAGAGAAGCGTCACTGGGCATCGCTGGAAAACTTCAACTCGCAGCGGATTGCGATCGGCGAGAAGTTCTACCGCGACAACGATCGATTGCTTGAAGGTGGCATTTGGGCCGAGGTGACCCTGGCTCACAACGACATTGAGGAAGACGACTACGCGTTTTCTATCGAAAATTTGCGGCCGATCCAACTCTCGCGCTTCGACTTCGAGCGCTACACCGAAGGCCGTGGGGCTTTCACCCGGGACGAGTGGATTGCGGCTGTTCTGCGGTCGGTCGGTTTGGAGCCAAGCAAGCTGTCGAAACGGGTGCAGATGCATTTCATTGCCCGGCTGGCAGTCTTGGTGGAGCCGAATTACAACTACATCGAATTGGGTCCGCGTGGTACTGGTAAGTCTTACTTTTTTAGTGAATTTTCGCCTTACGCCACGTTGATCTCTGGCGGCCAGGCGACCAAGTCTACGCTTTTCTACAACAACGCACGCCGCAAGGTGGGCCTAGTTGGGTATTGGGACACCGTTGCCTTCGACGAAGTGGGTGGGATCAAAGTGCGTGATCCGGACACGATCCAGATCATGAAGGACTTCATGGCCAACGGCCGCTTTTCGCGAGGTGCCGAGATCATTGCCGATGCCAGTTTGAGCTTCGTTGGCAACATCGATGTCTCGGTGCAGCAAGTGGTTAACTCCGACAAACACGATTTGTTCCAGCCACTTCCACCCGAGTTTGACCTCGCTGTGATGGATCGTTTTGCTGCCTATATTCCAGGCTGGGAAATGCCAAAAAATAGTAGCGAGTTCCTGACCAGCCGCTACGGATTCATCACCGACTACTTAGCTGAGGCCTTCCATTACCAGTTCAAGCACACGAACCGGTATGAGGAGGTCGGCAAGCGTATTCGTCTTGGCAAGTCGATTGAGGGACGCGACGAAAAAGGCATCAAGAAAACCGTCTGTGCCTTCTTAAAGATTCTCCATCCGAATGGGCCTCCGACCGACGACGAATTCGAAGAGTACGTGGCCTATGCGACCGAGTGCCGCCGCCGCGTCAAGGAACAGATGAACAAGCGTAAACCGGATGACGAGTTTGCACGCATTAACCTGTCCTACTTCAAATCGAGCGGCGAGGAAATCGTTGTCTTCTGCCCGGAGTCTAAGGATGCATTGGCGACGCAACAGCCGGCTCGTCGTAGGCTGAGTCAAACCAACGAGCAGCATGGTGCTGTTGTCGAAGTACAGTCCGCAGCGCAACCTGTACAGACCGTCGAAATGGCGCGTTCATCGGCGCCGCAATCGATTACTCCGACTCCTGCGGTTTTCGAACCTGTTACCTCGGAGGAACTCAAGGAGCAGCACTTTACAATCCTGTACGGAGACACCGGCTACAGCTATGAGTCGATCATAGGACCGTATCTCCGAGGTGCGAAAACGGTTGTCATTGAGGACCCATACATTCGGCTGCACCACCAGATTCAGAACTTCGTTCGCTTTTGTGAGACAGCGCTAAAGGCCGGCACTGTGAAGAAGATCAGTCTGATCACGGGCTATGACGACAAGACGCAGTTGGCCGAGATCGCCGAAAAGCTCGAAGAACTCAAGCAGAGTCTGTTGGAGTTGGATGCCGAGCTGGNAGTAATGATCAGGCGGAGTTGGATGCCGAGCTGGAGGTGAAACTCAACTCTAACATCCATGACCGCGAGATCCGTCTCGACAACGGCTGGGTCATCAAGATCGGTCGCGGGCTCGATTTTTACCAAAAGCCTGGGGGGTGGTTCGAGATTGGAGCGAACGATCTGAGCCTTCGTAAGTGCCTAGAGACGAAGGTAGACATTTTCCGAGCCTGAGGTTACGGCTCATGACTGCGTGAGATATACGGCGTCTTTGCTGCGCTACAGTTCAGTTTTTATAGCCAGTGACGAGGCATCTCTATCCCGTAGTTCTTCGCCACGTAATAGTGGAGGTTGCATGAGCTTTGACGCTGGCATTGCTGTGAGTAGCATCGATAATCCCGGTCGGCAGGGGGTGGTGACAAACACCCCAGCTCGTAAGAAGCCCTCAGGGCTTTACGTTCAGGTCCGATGGTCCGATGGCGGTGTCGACTTCGTGCATGAGGAAGAGATCGAGCCTCTTGATAATCTCGACTCGCAGGACCCATTCTCGTTGGTGGAAAAGGGGCGGTATGGACGTGCGGCGGATCTACGCTGCAACCTGACCTATGTGCACCTTTCTGGACGGCTGGCAAATCTGGTTTATGCCATGGGTATCACCAATACGGAATTCTACCCCCACCAGTATCGGCCGTTACTCACGCTACTCGAATCTCCTATCAACGGTTTGCTCATTGCCGACGAAGTAGGCCTGGGCAAGACCATAGAAGCTGGTCTGATTTGGACGGAGCTTAGAGCCCGCTTTGACATGCGCAGATTGCTGGTGGTCTGCCCCGCAATGTTGCGGGAAAAATGGCGAAATGAGCTGCGCAATCGATTCGGCGTGGATGCCCAGATCGTGAAAGCAGAGGACCTGCTTGATGCTATGAGGCAGCCTCGCCATCAAATTGGTGAAGGCAAAGCCTGGATCATCAGCTACCAAGCTGCGCGTGCATCGCGTGCATGGAGGCCAGATGGAAAAACCAAACCGAAAAACCCAAGCGCGCGCTGGCAGTTGGCAGATTTTTTGTATGAGAACGCAGAAGAGGAGCCGCTTATTGACATGGTGGTCTTCGACGAAGCGCATTACATGCGCAATAGTGAAAGCGCCACGTGGAACTTGGGTGAATTGCTTCGCGGGGTGTCCGACTACCAAACAATGCTCTCAGCCACACCGATCAGCCTCCAGAATCAAGATTTATTCAACCTATTGCGACTACTTGATCCTGACCATTTCAGTTCGGAGCAGGACTTCACTCGGCTAATTGAATCAAACAAGCCGCTGGTTGCGGCACGGGATGCGGTGCTCAACTATCAATCGAACAGCAAGCAGATAATGTCCCATTTGCAGGCTGCTGCCGATGAACAACTTCTGATGAAATCGTTGCAACTTGCGGCAGTACTTCGTGATCCGCCCACGGACGAACGGCTGGCAACAAAAGGCTATAGGGCTCAGCTAGCGGATACGCTTGAACGCATGAATCTGCTCTCGCACGCGATTGTAAGGACACGCAAGCGCGACGTGCAGGAGCGCCGCGTAACCCGCGATGTACGCAGAGAGGAGGTGGAAATGAGCCCGGTGGAACGCGAGCTCTATTTAGCTGTTACCGATACAACCCGAGAATTCGCCTGGAGACGGGGTATCAGCGACGGTTTCCTCCTAGCCAGTCCCCAGAGGCAGGTGACTTCCTGTCCTGCTGCTGTCGCCGAGGCCTGGCTTATGGGAGGGAATAGCGCTGAGGAGTTAATAGAGGATCTGGAGGATGAGTACGAGGCCGAACTTGAACTTGAAGAAGTGGACCAGTCACCGCTCTCCTTACGTGAGTTGCTGCGTGCAACCATACCTAGATCGGTGGATCTGGCGGCTCTTCGGCGTGAAGACACCAAGTTCGCCCGTCTTCTAACAGTGGCGGGCGACTTCCTGAGGAACCACCCACAGGAAAAGATTGTGCTCTTCACTACTTTCCGCGCTACAGCCCGATATCTAGTTGAGCGTCTGCTCCGCGAGGNGGCTTGATATCGAATGAGGTCGCTCCCTTCGGTGGCGTGAAGCAGAGCGGTCTCGGTCGGGAGGGATCCCACCTGGGGATCGACGAGTTCCGACTGAGCAAGACTCTTCGAATCCTTGTTTCGACCGAGGTAGCCGCCGAAGGTGTAGACCTCCAATTTTGCAGGGTTTTAGTGAATTACGACCTGCCTTGGAACCCTGCCCGCATCGAGCAGCGTATCGGTCGTATCGATCGGCTTGGCCAGCAGGCAGATATAGTTCACATCTGGAATCTCTACTTCAAGGACACGATCGACCAGAGAATAGTTTCCAGGCTTCTAGACCGTTTGCGCATCTTCGAGGAAGCCTTGGGGGAAGCCGAGGCAGTGGTGGGTGATCAGATTCGCAAGCTGGAATCTTCGCTATTGAGCCGTCAGCTGACTCAAGTGGAAGAAGACGCGGAAATCGAGCGAGCAGCACAGGCGCTCGAAAATCTACGTCTGCGTCGCGAGGAGCTGGAGAGTAATGCTGCACACATGATGGCCCACGGTCAGCGGGTTATGGAACGAATTGAGGCAGCTCACGAACTTGCGCGTCGAGTCACGGAAACTGATCTCTACATTTATATTAAAGACTATCTCAACAAATACTGGCCTGGACATCGCTTTGCCCAAGAAACTGATGATAGCCATCTAATCAGTATCCAACTTCCAGGAGAGCTGGCAGCCAGGCTGGATGATTTCCTCAGAACGGAAGGGTTGATAGGTAAGACACAGCTGGGGGCTGGCGGGGTGAGAATCTGCCGCTTTCTCAACCGGGTAAGCGAAATATCGCGCAGGGGTGAGGAGATAATTCATCAATTTCACCCTCTGATTCGTTTTATCAGTCGAGACCTTAAGGCGCGCAACGAACACTTTTACCCTTTGATTGCACTGTGTCTTGGTGGTAGCGAGCAACAGAGCTATTTGCCACACGGCACCTATGTCTTCTACATACGCTCTTGGGCATTCTCCGGTGTACGGGAAGAGGAAGTTCTGGCCGTAGCCGCTTTGCGGCTACAAGACGGGAATGTGCTTGATGAAGACGCTGCCGATCAGTTAGTGCAGCTTGCTCGCGTGAATGGCTGCGACTGGCTAGGCGCAGACCAGGCAGTAGCCCCCTGTCTTGTTCGAGCCCGCCTCGAGGAGGCGGAGACCTTGCTCGATGGACGCTATCGCATAGCCTTGGAGCGGAAGAGGAATGAGAATTCAGACCGTGCGCACTTTCAACTCGACTCGATAGACCGCTACCTCGATCGCCGCCTACCCAAATTACACAACACGCTGCAAACACATATCGACGCGGGCCGGCCTTCCCTCGCCAATATGACGCAAGGGAAGATTGACAAACTCTTGGCCCGTATAAACACACGCCGGGAGCGTATCCGCGAAAAAGAAAAGGTACTCGCCGACCGGTACTTCGTTTGCGCAGGGATCTTGCAGGTCGATGGCTGACTTGAGGGAGGAGAGATGGGAAGCCTACAAGAAGAGCTCGCCAAGGTGTTTCCAGAGTTAGGCAATCAACTCGTAAAGGAGAAGTCAGTAACAAAGACGGGCGATCAGCCAGTACCCCCATCACAGATCAAGTACTCATCCGAGCAAGATTGGAAAGATGACGTCCGGCCTCTCAAGTACTCCAAGGACTCAAGACCACCAGACGTCGGCTCGGAGGTAACACATAAAAAAAAACCTCGGCCCGTTGCGAAGCCACCATCGGGTCAAAAACAAAACAAGCAACGAGCCCCCGATACTCAAGCCTCGGAAATCAACTGCGGGGATATGAAATTTGTGCACGAGGTATATCACCCAGCATCGAAGACGTCCCCGCGTCCCCCTGCCAAAGTCGATACGATTACGATTGCCGAACTAGGCTTTGACGCCGTCAGCCAGGCAGTACTGACGCGGGTGTCCGAGTTCAAGATGCCTGAGGACTGGGTAAAGGAAGGATCCGCCTTGCAAGCAAATGGAAGTGGAACCTCACGTGCCTTATCCGTCAGAGTGGGCATCGATTTCGGAACAGCCTATACGAAACTCGCCATCAGAGCCGCTGACAAGGTGTTTTTTGTCGACTGGGACGGAGTTCGCAGCAGCCCCCATCGATATTTTCTGCCTGGCGAATTATCGTGCTGCACTGATGGGGGTGTTTGGCTGGGAAGAACGCCTGAGAAGTCCGAGGTGCTCAGTAATCTCAAACTGCCCTTTATCTCCAGCCACCCAGTACAGTCTCGGCAACTGGCGGCTGCAGTAGTTTTCCTTGCATGGGTGATGCGCTATGCGCGTGCTTGGCTATATCGACATCAGGCGCCGCTTGTTGGAAACAGGCGTTTGGTATGGGAGGTCAACCTTGGTATTCCAACGAATTCCTGGTTGTCACCATTAAAAGATGACTACAACCGTATCGGGTGTTGGGGGTGGCAACTCAGCCAAACTCACGACAAGCTGACCTTGGAAGCCGCCGACGCATTGATGCAAGCCACTCCTGTAGGCTTGGCCGACATAGGACTGGATGGTCTCTACCCTATGCCAGAGTTTGTTGCGCAGATCGCCGGCTACGTCAAATCGCCACAACGTCGGAATGGCCTGCATCTATTGCTGGATGTTGGCGCCGGCACGATGGATGTCGCGGTTTTTAACGTTTATCGAGAATCACAAGAAAGCGAGGATCGATTTCCAATCTTTGCTAGCACCGTCAAACCATTGGGAACGCATTTCTTGATGGCTAGGCGATCTGATGAGTTAGGGTTAAGCAGCCATCACTGGGATGATATTGAGGGAACCCCAACGACGGATAAACTCGCCGAACGCCTAGCAATAGATCGTGCTCTGCTTCTAAGCATCGATAAGTATTTCGCTTTACGTGTGAGCGATGTAATAGGTGAGATTCTTCACTATACCAAGGCTCACCGCTATCCGTATGCCCCGGAGTGGACTGCGGGGATCCCGGTTTTTCTCGCCGGCGGCGGCTCGACCTGCGATGTTTACCTACGCGCCTTAAAGCAAGCTTTCGAGAAGATCAAGGCGCAACCTCTGCGCACTCAGTTCCCAATGCTTGAGACTACGGCGGTCAGCAGCATAGGCCCCGATGATTTTCACCGGTTATCAGTAGCTCACGGGTTGACCTACGACGCAGTAAGCATAGGCAATATCATCGCGCCTCATGAGATAGAAGACATTGAACGCCACGCAACGGTGCGAGAAAGACCGGATCGTGACGAACTTTATCCGAAATGACGTTTTCCGGCGGCCGCTTGCTGGAAGTGCCTATACTGGTCGAGGTATTGGACCATGAAGGCTGAGGAGCTCCGCCTCGTAGCGCTGACCATTGAGCAATTGCCGTTCCGGGTCTGGATATGTCCACTTTGCGTCGAAAGCCTCCGAACCATGAAGGGGAGGAGGTTGTATCGAATTTCACATTTACAGCGAGCATAGTAGCGGTTCAGCATTGAGGCGCTTTTTGAAATTTAACGTAAATCACTTGTTCCCATCCTCAGTACGTTTTATGCCGTCTTTAAGAAAGATCGGCGAGAGGCAGAAATCAGCCGATTCTGTTGAAAAAGTAGCTCCCCCGTCTGGCCTGCGGCAAAATCTTCGCACCAGCCAGCAGGGAAGCACGCAGCATGATGGGACAGTTATCGAGTGGGCAGGAACGGCTGTTTTACTCGTTCAACCTTGAGGATCACATCCCCGCCAATCACCTTCTGCGCAGCATTGATCAGTGTCTCGATCTGAGCGACCTGCGCCATTACCTCGCCGATTTTTACAGCCCGATTGGGCGTCCGTCGATTGATCCTGAACTGATGATTCGCATGCTGATCGTGGGCTATTGCTACGGCATTCGCTCAGAGCGGCGGCTGTGCGAAGAGACCCATTTGAACCTGGCGTATCGCTGGTTCTGCCGGTTAAGCCTTGAAGATGAAGTCCCCAATCACTCGACCTTTTCCAAAAATCGACACGGCCGTTTTCGGGACAGCGATCTGTTTCGCTGGCTATTCAATGAAGTGCTGCGTCGTTGCATGGACGCAGGCCTGGTCAAAGGTGAAGGCTTTGCCGTGGACGCCAGCATCATCAAGGCGGACGCCAGCCGGCAGCGCGGTGTACCGGGCGATGAACAGGTCAACTGGAGCGATCCGGCCCTGAGCACTCGCGCCGTGCGAGAGTATCTTGAGGCACTCGATGAAGAGGCTCTGGCCGAAACGCTACCGAAGCGCCTATCGCTGACTGATCCTCAGGCCCGCTGGACCGCTGCTCCAGGTGGCCCAGCGTTCTACGCTTACTCCACGAATTATCTGATCGATACCGAGCACGGTGTCATCGTGGATGTGGAACCTACACCGGCTCATCGTACGGCCGAGGTCGAGAGCACCAAGATCATGATTGACCGGGTCGAGGCGCAGTTCGACATCAAGCCGGAACGCCTGATTGGCGACACCGCTTACGGTACCGCGCCGATGCTGGCCTGGATGGTGGAGGAGAAAGACATCGAGCCGCATGTGCCGGTGTGGGACAAAACCGAGCGCAAGAACGACAGCTTTTCGAGCAACGATTTCCACTGGAATGAAGAGGCTGAGGAATACCTCTGTCCGGCCGGCAACGCATTGCGCAGTGAATGGCGAGCCTTCAAGAACGAGCGTTCGCACATCACCAAAGCCAACACCATCATCTTCCGATCCCGGCAGGCCGACTGCGTTGCCTGTCCGATGAAAGCCCGGTGCTGCCCGAACACTGCGTTTCGCAAGATCGCTCGCAGCGTCCATGAAGCCGCGCGGGATGTGGCTCGACGCATCGCAGCGACGGCGCAATACGTGCGCTCTCGCCACGAACGTAAAAAGGTCGAAATGTTGTTTGCCCACCTCAAGCGCATCCTGAAATTGGATCGCCTGCGACTACGTGGCATGAGCGGTGCGACCGATGAGTTCACGCTGGCGGCCGCGGTTCAGAACCTGCGCCGGCTGGCCAAATTTACCTCTCAAGGTCCACCGGTCACGGGATAGGTGCGCCTGCACTAAGCAAAAACCTCAAACTAACCCACTAACTGAGCAGCAAAGATCAACGAAGGGCCGAAAAACCACTCAATGTGGTGAGTAGGTTCTCCGGTGGTGATCGTGCGTGAGTTCAGTCGAGCAGAAAATCCGACTTTTTCAACAGAATCAGCCAAAAGCTGCCATTCAAACCTTTCTAGAAAAGGCGGCTTGACTCAGCTATGGC
>NZ_JAAUOE010000067.1 GCF_017114915.1 Pseudomonas frederiksbergensis | reverse complement strand
CAGCGACGTCCGGAGAGTATCCCGTCGAAGAAAAACGCAACAAGGCAGCAAAGTGCCCAAACGCGAGATTCGGAGTTTGCCTACAACGTCTGCAGGCGTCATCCGATATTGCGACACCTTGAGTAAACGAAACTCAACATGGCGAGAGAATCTGGATATACAGCGCGACGAAAATCCCCTGTGGGAGCTTCGGTGTTTGCTGGAATGAAAAAGCCCCCGCAACCATAAGGCAGCGGGGGCTTTTTTGTCGGCGAGACTCAGCTCACTCTTGAGCCGCCGTCTCTTTCGCTTGACGCTTCTCGATCACATCCACCAACCGCTTGGCCAACGCCGGGTAGTTCTCGTCAAAGTGATGGCCGCCAGGCAGTTTCATCGCTTCGCCCACGGCGGTTTTGTCGGTGCAGCCGCTTTCGTCGACTTCTTCTTCACCGTAGATGCACACCACTTTCGCGGCTGGCAGCTTGGCCATTTCCGGGCCGGTGGCGGCTTCTTTGCCGGCGTTGCCGAGCCAGCCTTCGACTTCGATCTCGAAGCTGCCGGTGCGGGCGAAGGCCAGCAGGATGATTGCGTCGACCCGCTGCTGTTCCGCTTCCGGCAGACGGTTGTAGATGGCCGGCAGTACGTCGGCGCCGAAGGAGTAGCCGGTCAGGATGAAGCGCTTGGTGCCCCATTTCTGCCGGTAGTGCTGCATCAGCTCGGTCAGGTCCAGGGCGCTTTGTTCCGGGCTCTTGTGCTGCCAGTAGTAGCGCAGGGTGTCGATGCCGACCACCGGGTAGCCGATCTTGGCCATCTCGCCGGCCACATCGCGGTCCAGGTCGCGCCAGCCGCCGTCGCCGGAGAGGAACAGGGTGACGGTGTCCCTGGCCTGGCCGGCCGGCACTTCCACCACCGGGATCTGCAGGCCGCCGGCGGCTTTATCTCCACCGACGAGGATTTTGCGCAGTTCGTTGTTCAGCACTTGCGGCAGGTTGATGTCGTAGTCGCTGATGCTGGTTTCGGCGTTGGGCTGGTCGCGCACGAAGCCGGCGCTGGTGTCGTCCGGGTTGTCGTTCCAGGCCACCAGCCAACGGCCGTGGGCAGCGCTTTTTGGCAGCAGGTGAGTGCAGCCGGGTTTTTCCAGGGCCAGGTCAACGGAAATGGCCTGGGCCTTGTCGTCCTTCTGCTCGGCCAGCCAGCGCCACGCCAGCACCGCGCCAGGGCCGATGCCGCTGACCAGGGTGGCCGGGCCTTTGAGCTCTCTGAGGCCTGCTTGCAGGGCGCGACCTTGCTGGATGCAGTCCTTGGGCAGGATCACCTGGACGATCTGCGCCGAGCCGCTGCGGCTCAGGGTCATCAATTGCTTGTCGCTGAGTTTCTGGTCGTCATTGACCGCCACCAGCACCTGGGCGCGTGGCGTGGTGCCGGGGATGACGCGGGTCATCGCGGCGCCGTCGGCCGGTGTCAGCCGTTCGAGGGTCGGTTCTGGCGCCGGGCGTTTGAGGTACCAGTAACCGCCACCGACCATCAGGGCCAGCACTACCAGTGTGGCCAGCACATACCGCAGGGAGCGTTGAATCATCAGCGTTTCACCAATCCAGTCAAGCCACCCGCAATCAGGGCGGCGGTGTCGGCCAGGGCCACCAGCGGATCGAGTCCGGCGGGCACGGCCATATAACGGGGTTCCCAGTCGGGCTGGAACTTGTCTTTGAAGCGGCGCAAACCTTGGAAGTTGTACAGCTGCTCACCACGGCGGAATACCATCGAGCCCAGGCGCTGGGTCAGTGGTGCGCCGCGCCGGGGTTGCAACCCCGACAACGGCACCATGCCCAGGCTGAAACGCGCGTATCCATGATTTTTATAATGTTGAATCAGGCCGACCATCATGAATTCCATGGTCAGCTTCGGGGCGTCGGGGTGTGCGCGCATCAGGTCGAGGCTGGCCAGTTCATGGCCGTAGGTCTCGAGCAGGTTGGCGAACGCCACCGGGCGCCCTTCGAAACGAATCACCGCGACCCGGAAGTGCTTGAGGTAGTCATCACTGAAACGCCCGAGCGAGAAGCCTTTCTCGCGCACATTCTTGCCGGTCAGCCAGGCATCGGAAATCACCTTGAGCTCGTCCATCGGTGCTTGCCCCGGCTCATGGATTTCCAGCGACAGGCCGTCACGGGTGCCACGGTTCCAGGTGTAGCGCAGGTCCTTCATCTCTTTGCCCTTGGCCTCGAGATCGAAACGCTTGAGGTCGACCCGGGCTTCTTCGCCGAGCTTGATCGCGGTCAGGCCGATGTCCATGTAGTACGGCAGGTTCTCGGCACGTACTTGATAAAACACAGGGCGGGCGTGGTGGATGTCGCACAGATCGCGGAACTGCCAGATCATTTCCGCCCGTTGCTGGGGCGGGCCAATCGGGTCATACAACGCCACCAGGCTGCGGCCACGGCGGGCGTACATCAGAAACGCCTCGTCATTGGGGTGAAACAGCAGCGCCTTGTCACCGGTCAGGGCCAGGCCGCCATCCGGTTGGGACGAGGCCATGAGGATCTTTACCGCGCGCTCCAGTTCATCGGCGGTTGGCAAGTGGATCACCGGGCGCGCAGTACGCAGCAGCCAGGTCAGGGACACCACCACCAGCAGCACCGCGGCACCCAGCAGCGAGCGCAAGCCTCGCGGGGCGTCGGCGTCGAGGGTGAACTGCCACCAGAGTTGATGGCTGTACGGAACGTCCTGATAGGCGAACAGCAGCAACCAGATCGAAGCGCCGAGGACGCAGAGACTGGCCACCAGATACAGCGGCGAAAACGGCACTTCGGTCAGGCGACTGGGGCGGTAGAACGAGCGCCGGAAAACCCCCAGCAAACTCGCTGTCAGGGTCATCAGGCTGGCTTCTTCCCAGTCGAACCCTTTGAGCAGAGAGAGCAGGGCGCCGACCAGCAACAGAATAGTGGTCAGCATCCACGCGGCCGACAGGCGGCGACGCAAGCCTTGAGCCAGCAGCAGGCAAAGAACGCCCACTAGGCTGGCGCCCAAGTGTGAGGCGTCGACCAGTCGATGGGGGATCAGAAAACCGATGTGTTCAAGGCGGGTATCGATCTCCGGCGTCACGCCCGAAAACAGCAGCACCACGCCGGACAGGAACACCAGCACCGCCAGAATCGGCGCGGCCATACCGGAGGCGGCGCGTAGCGTCTGGCGTGTTTGAAACAGGCGTTGGCCTTCGTTGATCAGCAGCAGTACGCACGCCACCAGCAACGGCAGTATCACGTAGATCAGGCGGTAGAGCAGCAGGGCGGCGGCCAGTGGCGCGGCGCCGAGCTTGTCGGCGAAGGCGGCGAGCAAAATCGCTTCGAACACCCCGACACCACCCGGTACATGGCTGAGCACGCCAGCGGCCAGGGCTAACAGATAAACCAGCAGGAACGCACCGAAGGGCGGCGCTTCCGGCAGCAACAGATAAAGCACCGTCGCGGCAGCGGCCACGTCCAGGGCGGTGATGACCAGTTGCAGGAAGGTCAGGCGGCGGCCCGGTAAGCGCAAGGTACGGCGGCCGACCTTGACCAGCAGGTTATCCGGGTAAGGCTGTTCGGGCAGGCGACGGCGATAGATGCCGATGGCCAGTACCGTGGAGAGCAGCAGCACGGCGACCGCAATCGCCCCCAGCAACGTCTCGGAGAAACCCAGGGCCAGGGAGGCGGCAGGCAGGTTGCTGAGCGTGGCAAGGGCGGCTAATGGAGGTAGGGCGCAGCCGAGCGAGAGGCTGGCAAACAACGTCATGTGCGCGACTTCCGAGGCCCCCACACCATGACGTGCATATAACCGGTAGCGAACCGAGCCCCCGGACAGCAGCGACAGACCGATGGCATTGCCGATGGCGAAGGCGGTGAAGCCGCCCAGTGCCACGACTCGCGGTGCCAGCGTCACGCCGGCATAACGGCTGGCCGACCATTCGTAACCCAGCAGAATGATGAAGCCGACGACGGTCGCGGCGAACGCACCCAGCAAGGCCGGTTTCGGTACGTCCAGAATCGAGTCGTGCAGTGCGTACAGATCGAGTTCGCTCAGCAGGCGACGGCAAGCAATCAGCGCGATGGCGAACAACAGCAAAGTGACCGCCAGACCGATGGGGTGACGGTATTTGCTGATTCGATCCAGCAAGCGCAGGCGCTCGGCCTTGATCGGTTGTGTCGCTGTGACAGTGTCTTGTGGATCAGACGAGTTGGCGCGCATCAATCACCTCTTGGATTGTGCGCGACAGGATGGGGGTATCCAGCCAAGTTACCAATCCCTGCAGAAAAAAATAATCACAAATATTAACGCGTCTCACCGGGTATCGGCGATGGCGCATCACCCGTCGTAGAGGAGGCCGGTCTGCGGTTCGGTCAAGCAGCCTTGATGATCCTGAACGGCTCTCTACACAGTGGCAGATCATTGTTGCGAAAGGACTTTTTCAACAGATNGCGTCTCACCGGGTATCGGCGATGGCGCATCACCCGTCGTAGAGGAGGCCGGTCTGCGGTTCGGTCAAGCAGCCTTGATGATCCTGAACGGCTCTCTACACAGTGGCAGATCATTGTTGCGAAAGGACTTTTTCAACAGATACAAAAAAGGCCACTCTTTCGAGTAGCCTTTTTTGATGTTTGGTTGCGGGAGCCGGATTTGAACCGACGACCTTCGGGTTATGAGCCCGACGAGCTACCAGACTGCTCCATCCCGCGTCTGTGTGGCGGCATTCTACAGGCGAACGCCGCAGTGTCAACCGTTAATCCAAGTATGGATCAAATAAGCGAGAATCAGCGGCGAACGGTCGCAGGGGAGCGCTAAGTTTCGGAATCAGAACGATTTCTGGTTTTTGCGTCACGAGGCGTAAAGCCCGCCTTGGTACAAAACAGGCGCGCACAAAAAAGGCCACTCTTTCGAGTAGCCTTTTTCGATGTTTGGTTGCGGGAGCCGGATTTGAACCGACGACCTTCGGGTTATGAGCCCGACGAGCTACCAGACTGCTCCATCCCGCGTCTGTGTGGCGGCATTCTACAGGCGAACGCCGCAGTGTCAACCGTTAATCCAAGTATGGATCAAATAAGCGAGAATCAGCGGCGAACGGTCGCAGGGGAGCGCTAAGTTTCGGAATCAGAACGATTTCTGGTTTTTGCGTCACGAGGCGTAAAGCCCGCCTTGGTACAAAACAGGCGCGCNTCTACACAGTGGCAGATCATTGTTGCGAAAGGACTTTTTCAACAGATACAAAAAAGGCCACTCTTTCGAGTAGCCTTTTTCGATGTTTGGTTGCGGGAGCCGGATTTGAACCGACGACCTTCGGGTTATGAGCCCGACGAGCTACCAGACTGCTCCATCCCGCGTCTGTGTGGCGGCATTCTACAGAGGATCGCCGGGCTGTCAACCTTCGATTTCGATAAAACCTGTTCCTGTTCAATCGCTTAGGCGAAAAAAAGGAAGGTAGATCGGTCTGAAACGCAAGCAGGGCAAGGCTTTGGGCTCTATCGAGAGGGGGCTTTCGATTGAGGAAATAAATTCCTGCTGCACTTTTCCTACCGTTCGAAAAGAAGATTCAGACTACTGGTGCTATATACAGGTGTCAGTGAGATACTGCCGGTACGACACGCCAATACTTCATTTCTTCGCCATGAACACCGCTTTTATATGACGCAGCGAAAAATCATCCACGTCGATTGTGACTGCTTCTACGCCGCCATCGAGATGCGTGACGACCCGCGCCTGGCCGGTAAGCCTTTGGCGGTGGGCGGCTCGGCGGATCGGCGTGGGGTGATTGCCACCTGTAACTATGAGGCGCGGGCCTATGGCGTGCGCTCGGCCATGTCTTCCGGGCATGCCTTGAAACTGTGCCCGGACCTGACCATCGTCAAGCCGCGCATGGAGGCCTACAGAGAAGCGTCGAAGGAAATTCATACGATCTTTCGCGATTACACCGACCTGATCGAGCCGCTGTCCCTGGACGAGGCTTACCTCGATGTGTCGGACAGCGCGCATTTTGGCGGCAGCGCCACGCGAATTGCCCAGGACATTCGTCGCCGGGTGTCCAACCAGTTGCACATCACCGTGTCGGCCGGTGTGGCGCCAAACAAGTTTCTCGCCAAGATCGCCAGTGACTGGAAGAAGCCCAATGGACTGTTCGTGATTACTCCGGATCAGGTGGAAGACTTTGTTAGCGGTTTGCCGGTGAGCAAGCTACACGGCGTCGGCAAAGTGACCGCCGACAAGCTGGGCAAGCTCGGCATCGTCGATTGCTCTCAATTGCGCGAGTGGAACAAGTTGGCGCTGGTACGCGAATTCGGCAGCTTCGGCGAGCGACTCTGGAGCCTGGCCCGCGGGATCGATGAGCGGTTGGTGCACAACGACAGTCGCCGGCAGTCGATCAGCGTCGAAAATACCTACGATGTGGACTTGCCGGATCTGGTGAGTTGTCTGGATAAATTGCCTGAACTGCTGGAGTCCCTCAATGGCCGCATGGCCCGGATCGACAGCAGCTATCGACCGGGAAAGCCGTTCGTCAAAGTGAAATTCCATGATTTTACCCAGACCACGTTGGAGCAGGCCGGGGCAGGGCGGGATCTGGGGAGTTATCAGTTGCTGCTGACCCAGGCTTTCAATCGCGGCGGCAAACCGGTGCGGTTGTTGGGGGTTGGGGTAAGGCTGGAGGATTTGCGGGGCGGGTTTGAGCAGTTGGAGTTGTTTGAGCGGTAGGGGGCAGGGTTTTGATGCAATGGGTGAATGTAACGCCGCCTTCGCGGGCAAGCCTCGCTCCTACAGGTTTTGCGTGACCTCTGTAGGAGCGAGGCTTGCCCGCGAAGCTTTCAGGCTTTAATTCGGCCCCGGATCCGCCACCAGTCGCCCGGCATCCTTGGTCAGTGACTTGAGGAATTCGGTCTGCAACTCGGGATCGTTGCGGGTCAGTTCGATCAGGCTCTGTTCCAGCTCGCTGGCTTCTTCCTCCAGGCCCAGTTCCGACAGACGTTTGACCCGGTGCACCCACTGGCTCACTTCATCGTCTTCGAGGTCGTCGTAAATCAGCCCGTGGGCTTCAAGCAGCTTGCCGCGCAAGTTGTTGCTGATCGCCAGGGACGAGTCTGTGTGCACATCGTCCTTGTTGTCTTCGACGCTGATCTGCAGCTTGCCCAGATGATTGAGGTCATGTTCGGCGAACGGGCTGTCCAGCAGGTTCAGGCGCAACACGCCGTTGCGGTCGGTGCTCAGCTCGAACGTGTTCTTGCCGGCCTTGACCTGAACCGGACGCTCGCTCCATGGCAGGCTCGAATATTCCGTGCGCTTGTCGCGCTGGACTTCGTCGATGCCCGCCAGGTTCTGCTGCGCACGACCGTGAGATTGCACGTTCATGAACGGATTGAGCCCGGCGAAACCGTAGCTGAGCCAGTCTTTCGTCACGCTGTCCGGCAGATTGCCGAGGGCGAATACGTTGGCCACGTTCGCGCCGACACCGGCCACCACGGCCACCGCGCCCAGCGGGATCTCGTAGACCTCCCGCCAGGGTTGGTAAGGCGTGTAGCGATCATAGTGGCGCGTGACTTCGAACTCGGTGACTTCGAAGGTCTTCTGCTCGTGAATTTTCACCCGACGTTGCGGCAGCTCAAGCACCTTGGGCTCGCCGACATCGATCTGCAGGCTGTGATCGAGCAGTTTTCGCTCGACCCGTTCCTCGTGCTCGCTGCGTTGTGACATCTGATTGGCACAGCCGCTGACCAGCAGGGCGCCGCACAGGGCGGCACCACCGAGGCCTAAGGTGTTTCGCTTGAACATGACGTCTCTATCTGGTGTCAGCGGCGGATACGGGCCTGGAGGAAGGACAGCACGTCAGCGACCGGCAGCGCTTGCGCCTCGGCCTCGGTGCGGCTCTTGTATTCCAGATTGCCGTCGGCGAGGCCGCGGTCGCTGACCACGATCCGGTGTGGAATGCCGATCAGCTCCATGTCCGCGAACTTGATGCCCGGGCTGGTTTTCTTGTCGCGGTCGTCCAGCAGCACGTCGAAGCCGGCAGCAGTCAGTTCTGCATAGAGCTTGTCCGTGGCTTCGCGAACCTGTTCGGTTTCGTAGCGCAGCGGTACCAGAGCAATCTGGAACGGGGCCAGAGCGTCGCTCCAGATAATCCCGTTCTCGTCGTTGTTCTGTTCGATGGCGGCGGCCACCACGCGAGAGACGCCAATGCCGTAGCAGCCCATTTCCAGGGTGACCGGTTTGCCGTTCTCGCCCAGCACTTCGCACTTCATCGCTTTGCTGTACTTGTTGCCCAGCTGGAAGATGTGCCCGACTTCGATGCCGCGCTTGATTTCCAGGGTGCCTTTGCCGTCAGGGCTAGGGTCGCCGGAAACGACGTTGCGCAGGTCGGCGACGGTTGGAACCGGCAGATCGCGCTCCCAGTTCACGCCGAAGTAGTGCTTGTCGTCGATGTTGGCACCGATGCCGAAGTCGCTCATCAGCTCGACGGAACGGTCGATGATGATCGGCAGCGGCAGGTTCAGCGGGCCGAGGGAACCGGCGCCAGCACCAATGGCATCGCGCAGTTCTGCTTCGGAAGCCATGACCAGCGGGCTGGCAACGCCAGGCTGGTTGGCAGCCTTGATTTCGTTCAGTTCGTGGTCGCCACGGATGATCAGGGCAATCAGCTTGCCTTTCTCTTCAGCGTGCACCACCAGGGTCTTGATGGTTTTTTCGATCGGCAGGTTGAAGCCTTCGACCAGTTGCGCAATGGTCTTGGCATTCGGCGTGTCGACCAGGCGCAGTTCTTCAGTCGGAGCAGCGCGCGAGGTTTCCCGTGGCACGGCTTCGGCTTTCTCGATGTTCGCGGCGTAGTCGGAGCCGTTGCTGAAGACGATATCGTCTTCACCGGACTCGGCCAGCACGTGGAACTCGTGGGAGCCGGCACCGCCGATCGAGCCGTTGTCGGCTTCAACCGGACGGAATTTCAGGCCCAGGCGGCTGAACACGTTGCAGTACGCCTGGTGCATGCGGTCGTAGGTGACCTGCAGCGATGCCTGATCGGCGTGGAACGAGTAGGCGTCCTTCATGATGAATTCGCGGCCGCGCATCAAACCGAAGCGTGGGCGGATTTCGTCACGGAATTTGGTCTGGATCTGATACAGGTTGATCGGCAGCTGCTTGTAGCTGCTCAACTCGTTGCGCATCAGGTCGGTGATGACTTCTTCGTGGGTCGGGCCGGCGCAGAAGTCGCGACCGTGGCGATCCTTGAAGCGCAGCAATTCAGGGCCGTATTCTTCCCAGCGACCCGATTCCTGCCACAGCTCAGCCGGTTGAGTGCTCGGCATCAACACTTCCAGAGAACCGGCGGCGTTCATTTCTTCACGCACGATGGCTTCGACCTTGCGCATCACTCGCAAGCCCATCGGCAGCCAGGTGTACAGGCCCGAGGCGAGTTTGCGGATCATGCCGGCGCGCAGCATCAGCTGATGGCTGATGACGACCGCATCGGAAGGCGTTTCTTTCTGTGTGGCGAGCAAAAATTGACTGGTGCGCATGGTTGGCCGTTGTCGGTTGCTGATAACGAGAAGTGATGGGGCATTGTACGGGCGAGATCTGCTGGCGTACAGGCGTGCGGCTGGCTGTGTGGCGGGAGGGCGAGAATCTGCCCGCCCTCTGTAAAATTTCCTGCGAATGTTTCCTACGATTCTTCCGCGACCGGCGTCTGAGCCGGTTCTGGCGTCGGTGTCGGGCCTGCGCGGCGATTCTCCTGGTACCAGTGCAAGGCGATCAACAACAGGGTCGGAACGCCCAGCAGGGCGGTGATCAGGAAGAAATGGTGATAACCGAATTTCTCCACCATGACCCCTGAATAGCCGCCGATCAGGCGGGGCAGCAAGAGCATGATCGAGCTGAGCAGGGCGTACTGGGTGGCGGAGAACTTGAGGTTGGTCAGGCTCGACAGGTAAGCGACGAACGCCGAAGTCGCCAGGCCCGAGCTGAAGTTATCCAGCGAAATGGTGACAATCAGCATCTGCAGATTGGCGCCCATGTCGGTGAGCATCAGGAACAGCAGGTTGGTGGCGGCCGATGAAACGCCGCCGATGAACAGGATCGGCAGAATACCGAAGCGCACGATCAACAGGCCGCCCATGCCGGCGCCGACCAGCGTCATGATCAAGCCGAAAATCTTGCTAACGCTGGCAATCTGATCCTTGGTGAACCCCTGGTCGATGTAGAACACGTTGGCCATCACGCCCATGACCGTATCGGACATCCGATAGGTGGCGATCAGCCCGAGCAGCAGCAGGGCTTGCCAGCGGTAACGCACAATGAAGTCATTGACCGGCGTCAGCACCGGTGCCAGGCCACGGCGGCCCATGGCCGACAAGCACAGGGCGGTCAGCGTGATATAGAGAATCGCCCGCAGGAAGGCACGGTCTTCGAGCAGCAGGTCGAGCACGCTGACGCCTTCGAACAGCACGCTGGCGAAGTCAGTGTTGTAGAGCTGGGTGAACATGGCGGGTACAGACACCAGCAGCACGATCAGCACGAACACCGACACCAGTTGGTGCATAAAGCTGTAGCGTCCGGCCTGCAATTGGGTGCGCAGCGGCACCGGCGGTTCGCGCATGAACACGCTGGTCAGCAGTGCCGGGACCATCAAGACGCCGAACAGCACGTAGGTGCCGGTCCACGCCGCATGTTTGTAGTTGAAGCCGGTGGAGCCGAAGCCTTCGGCGAAGAACAGCGCGCCGGCCGTCGCCAGCAGGGCGGCGACCCGATAACCGGCCATATAGCTGGCCGCCAGTGCCGCCTGGCGGGTTTCTTCGACGATTTCCAGGCGATAGGCATCGACGGCGATGTCTTGCGTCGCCGAAGCGAACGCGACCACTACGGCGATAGCGATCAGCCAGGACAGGTGCTTTTGCGGGTCGCAGAAACCCATGCCGATCAGGCCGAGGATCACCAGCGCCTGGGACAGCACCAGCCAGGAGCGTCGTCGGCCGAGCTTGCCGAGCAGCGGCAGGCGCCATTGGTCGAGCAACGGGGACCAGACCCATTTAAAGGCGTACGCCAGGCCGATCAGGCTTGCATAGCCGATGGTTTCGCGGGCAACGCCGGCTTCGCGCAGCCAGACTGAAAGCGTCGAAAACACCAGCATGTAGGGCAGGCCGGCGGCGAAACCAAGCAGTAACAGCACGAGCGTCGAGGGGCTGGCATAGGCGGCGAGCGCGGCGCGCCAGGTTTTACGGGGCATGGGCTGGAGTCTGCCTCAAGAATTACGGAAACAAAGCGCGCACTCTAACCGCTGTGCTCTACCGGGCGCCAGCCATGGCGCTGAATATCAACACGATTGTTCAGGATACTGATGCCTTCCATGCGCAATCGGGCCCTTTGTTCGTCCCCTGAAGGACTGCCCGCGGGCAGGCTGATCCGACCACCGGCACCCAGCACGCGGTGCCAGGGCAATTTAGTGTCGCCCGGCAGTTGGCTCAGTGTTCGCCCGACCCAGCGGGCGGCGCGACCCAGTCCCGCCAGCTCGGCGAGTTGGCCATAACTCACGACTTTGCCTTCGGGCACTTGTGCCAAAGTCAGGTAGAGCGCCGTGCGTCGGATTTGCGCCGCGCTTTCGGTTTCAGCGGTTGAGTCGGTCACATCCAAAGGCTTCCTGAAAAAATGCGTATTGACCGTCTGTAGAGTAAATCCTGAATTGTCTGTTGAGAAATGAACTCAATAGAAAGGGTTGGGTCAGTCCTTGCTCGGGCCTTATTCCTACGGATAATGCCGACTTTTTTTCGCAAAGTTGAGCTTTCGATTCGCTTATGTTGTCCAGAACCTTGCTGTGCCTCGCTGTCGTCAGTGCTTCCACTCCCTTGCTCGCCGATACGGTCTGGTTGAAGAATGGCGATCGCCTGAGCGGCAAGATCACGCTCTTCGATGGCGGCAAGCTGTTGATCCAGACGCAATATGCCGGGGCGGTTCCGATTGACTGGAAAGAGGTCAAAACCCTGGAAAGCGATCAGCAATTGCTGGTCAAGCAGGATGCCTACACCGGCGAAAAGGCCAAGTCGCTGCACGCGGCAGAGGACGGCAAGGTGACCTTGGCCAACGGCGATGGCCCCAAGACCGTGGAGTTGGCCAGTATTCAGCAAATGCTCAAGCCCAAGCCGGTGGTCGAGGATTTGGTGCTTAAAGGTAATGTCGACATGGCGCTGGATTATCAGCGAGCCGAAAAAGATACCGACGATTATGACGTCGATTTCAAAACCAGCGCGCGTCATGGTCGGTGGCGTCATACGGCGGAAGGTGAGTACAACCGCGAGTTCCAGGATGACGTGGTCACCACTGACAACTGGCGTGCCGAGTATTCTCTCGACCGCTTCCTCACCGAAAAGTGGTTCTGGCAAGGGCGTTTGAATTACAAGCGTGACAAGGTCGAAGAGCTTTCCCGTCAGCGCACAGTGGGTACCGGCCCCGGTTATCAATTCTGGGATAACGAATTGGGCGCCTTCTCCCTGGGCTCGCTCCTCAACCGCACGGACTTTGAATTTTCCGACGGCGGGAAGAAAAACTTCTATTCCCTGGCCATGAAGTGGGATTACAACCGCTACCTGATTGGCAAGAAGGTCGAGTTCTTCACCAATGGTGAGGTCGGCAAGCCCCTGTCGGGCGTGGCAGAGTACGCGCTCGATGCCGAGGCCGGCCTGCGCTACAAAGTCACCGATTGGGCGTCGCTGAACCTGAAGGCCGAAAGAGACATTATCAGCGGCAGTGACAATGCGGATTTGAGCAAGACCCGATATACCGCAGGGTTTGGTGTGGCTTGGTAACGCGCTGAAAAATCAAAGGATCGGCGGTTGAACACGGTCTTGTAGGAGCTGGCTTGTTGTAGGAGCTGGCTTGCCAGCGAAA
>NZ_JAAUOE010000066.1 GCF_017114915.1 Pseudomonas frederiksbergensis | reverse complement strand
ATCGCCGGTGCCGGCGAGGTGTTGAGCCTGGACTTCAACTACCTCACCGAACACTTCGCCGAGCGCAGCATTGTCGGCCTGGCCGCTCATCTGCAAGAAGTGCTGCGTCAGTTCCTCGATGCACCGCAACGGGTGCTGGGCGAGATCGGCCTGTTGCCAGCGAGCGAGCTGCGCACGCTGGCCGAATGGAATGACCATCACGCCGCGTACCCAGTCCAGGCCTTGATCCATCAGGGCTTTGAAGCCCAGGTCGACGCGCGGCCACAGGCGATTGCCTTGCGCCATGCCGGTGCCGAGCTGAGCTACGCCGAACTCAACCGCCGCGCCAACCAATTGGCCCGTCATCTGCAAACCCTGGGTGTCGGTGCGGAAGTCCGCGTCGGCGTGGCGATGCCCCGTTGCGCCGAACTGGTGATTGCCTTGATGGCGGTGCTCAAGGCCGGGGGCACCTACGTGCCGCTGGACCCGGACTACCCGGCGGATCGCGTGGCCTACATGCTCGACGACAGTCAGGCGCGGGTGTTGCTGACGCAGCAGCCTTTGCTGTCGCAGTTGCCTGAAACCCAGGCGCAGGTGGTGTTTGTCGAGGCTGGCGGCGTGAGCTTTGCCGATCTGGCACCGCACAACCTTGAAGGCGAGATCGACTCCGCCAACCTGGCGTATGTGATCTATACATCCGGTTCCACCGGTAAACCCAAAGGCGTGGCGATCGCTCATCGCAACGTGCAGGCGCTGATCCACTGGTCCCGCGAGGTGTACAGCGAGCAAGACCTGCAAGGTGTGCTGGCTTCGACCTCGGTGTGCTTCGACCTGTCGGTGTGGGAGATTTTCGTCACCCTGGCCCGCGGCGGTTCGATCATCATGGCGCGCAACGCCCTGGAATTGCCGGACCTGCCGGAGCGCGATCAGGTGCGCCTGATCAACACCGTGCCGTCGGCCATCGCGGCGTTGCAGCGCACCGGGCAGATCCCGCAGGGCGTGCGCATCATCAATCTTGCGGGTGAGCCGCTCAAGCAAGCGCTGGTGGACACGCTGTACCGGCAGACCTCGGTCGCGCACGTTTACGACTTGTACGGGCCGTCGGAAGACACCACCTATTCGACCTGCACCCGCCGCGAAGCCGGCGGCCAGGCCAACATCGGCCGGCCGCTGGTGAACACCACCGCGCACCTGCTCGATGCCCAGTTGCAGGCCGCACCGATTGGCGTTGCCGCCGAGTTGTACCTGGCCGGCGACGGCATTACCCGTGGCTATCTGTTCCGTCCGGGCCTGACCGCTGAACGCTTTGTGCCCAACCCGCTGGCCAGCGACGGCGAGCGGATGTACCGCACCGGCGACCTGACCCGTTTGCGTGACGACGGGGTGATCGAATACGTCGGCCGCATCGACCATCAGGTCAAGGTGCGCGGGTTCCGTATCGAACTGGGTGAAATCGAAGCGCGCCTGCTGGCCCACGACACCGTGCGCGAAGGCGTGGTGCTGGCGATGGAAGGCCACAGCGGCCAGCAACTGGTGGCCTATGTGGTGCCGACCCGGGCCGATCTGAGCCCGCAAGAACAGGACGATCTGAGCGAAGCACTCAAGGCCGGGCTCAAGGCGCACCTGCCCGATTACATGGTGCCGGCGCAATGGTTGTTCATCGAACAATTGCCCCTGACCCCCAACGGCAAACTCGACCGCAAGGCCTTGCCGACCCCGGACGCCAACCAGTTGCAGCGCGATTACGTGGCGCCGCGCACCGCGCTGGAGCAGCAGATTGCCGGGATCTGGCAGGACATTTTGAAACTCGACCGGGTCGGTGTGACCGACAACTTCTTCACCCTGGGCGGCGATTCGATCATCTCCATTCAGGTGGTGAGCCGGGCGCGTCAGCAGGGCATCAGCTTCACGCCCAAGGACCTGTTCCAGCAGCAGACCGTCCAGGGGCTGGCCACTGTCGCGCAGCTCGGCAAAGCCCTGGCACCCACCGATCAAGGCCCGGTGACAGGTGAGACACCCTTGCTGCCGATTCAGCAATGGTTCTTCGAACAACCCTTGCCCCAGCGTCATCACTGGAACCAGTCGGTGTTGCTCAAACCGTTGACCCCTCTGCTGGCCGCGACGCTTGAGCAGGCCTTGCACGCACTGATCGATCATCACGACAGCCTGCGCCTGGGCTTCACCGAAATCCCATGCAGCTGGTCGGCAAGTTATCGGACCGTGGAACAACAGCGCCTGTCACCGTTGTGGCTGGAAACGGTCAGTGATGCCGCCCACCTGGAACGCGTCGCCGAACACGCCCAACGCAGCCTGGATCTGCAACACGGCCCGTTGCTGCGCGCGGTGTTGTTCGATTTGCCTGAGGGCGAACAGCGCTTGTTGTTGATCGTTCATCACCTGGTGGTCGATGGTGTGTCGTGGCGGATCCTGCTGGAGGATTTGCAGGGCAGCTACCGCCAGTTACTGGCCGGCGAACCGTTGGCATTGGCGGCCAAGACCACGTCCTTCAAGCATTGGGCGCAGCAATTGCAACGACACGCGCGCAGTGAATCGCTGCTTGGACAACTGCCTTACTGGCAGGCGCAGCGCTCGGACGGCGCGCCGCTGCCGCAAGATAACCCCCAGGGCAGCCTGCAGAGCCGCCATGCCTTGACGCTTTACAGTCGCCTGAACCCGAGCTTGACCCGACGCCTGCTGCAACAGGCCCCGACGGCTTACCGCACACAGGTCAACGACCTGTTGCTGACGGCGCTGGCCCGGGTGATCGCCCGTTGGAGCGAGCAGTCGTCGGTGTTGATTCAGCTCGAAGGCCATGGTCGTGAAGATGTGTTCGACGGCCTCGATCTGACCCGCACCGTAGGCTGGTTCACCAGCCTGTTCCCGGTCAAATTGACCCCGACCCAGGAGCTGGCCGGCTCGATCAAGCAAATCAAGGAGCAACTGCGCGCGATTCCGGATCGTGGCCTGGGTTACGGCGTGCTGCGATATCTGGGGGACGAGGCTTGCCAGGCCTCGCTGCGGGACTTGCCGACACCGCGTATCACCTTCAACTACCTGGGCCAGTTCGATGGCAGTTTCGATAGCCAGAGCGGTGCCTTGTTTGTGCCGGCCGGCGAAGGCAAGGGCGCAGAACACAGTCACGATGCGCTGCTGGGTAACTGGCTGACGCTCAATGGTCAGGTGTACGGCGGTGAGTTGAGTGTCGGCTGGTCGTTCAGCACGCACATGTTCAACGCCTCGACCATCGAACGCCTGGCCGGGGAGTACGCCCGGGAGCTGGAGCTGCTGATCGAGCATTGCTGCCTGCCGGACAGTCACGCAGTCACGCCGTCGGACTTCCCGTTGGCGCATCTGGATCAGGCCCGACTGGACGCCTTGCCGGTCGCCCCGTCCTGGATCGAGGACATTTATCCGCTGTCGCCGATGCAAGAGGGCATGCTGTTCCACACCTTGTCGGACAATGGTTCCAGCCTGTACGTCAATCAGATCAGTTTGCCGGTGGGCGGTCTGGATGTTGAGCGTTTGCGCAAGGCCTGGGAGGCGGTCATCGAGCGTCAGGCGATTCTGCGCACCAGCTTCCACTGGCACGATGGCCTGGCCAAACCGCTGCAAATTGTCCAGCGTCAGGCGACGCTCGATTTGCAGGTGCTCGACTGGCGCGATCGCGACGCCAGCGAGGCAGACATCGCCGCGCGGGCCGCCGAGGACCGCGCGCGAGGCTTCGAGCTGACCCATGCGCCACTGCAGCGAGTGTTGTTGATTCGCACCGCTGAAGATCAGTACCGGATGGTCTGGACCAGTCACCACATCCTGATGGACGGCTGGAGCAGCTCGCGGTTGTTTGGTGAGGTGATCCAGCACTACGCCAAGGGTGAAATCAGCGCTGAAAACGGTCGCTACCGCGACTTCATCGCCTGGTTGCAAGCCCAGGACCAGGACGCCCGGGAGCTGTTCTGGAAAGCCCGGCTGGCCCCGGTTAACGAGGCGACGGCATTGAGCCAGGCCATCCATCCACGGCATGTGTCCGATGAACCCGGCCACAACGCCATTTACTCCCGTTGGGACGCGCAACAGACCGGGCGTCTGCTGCAGTTCTGCCGCGATCTGCGGATTACGCCGAACACGTTGATCCAGGGCGCATGGTTGCTGCTGTTGCAGCGCTACACCGGGAAAAACACCGTGACCTTTGGTGCCACGGTGTCCGGGCGTCCCGAGAGTTTGCCCAATGTCGGCAACATGCTGGGTCTGTTCATCAACACCTTGCCGATCATTCAGACGCTGGAACCGGATCAGCCTCTGGCAGACTGGCTGAACCGGATCCAGGCCTACAACCTGGATATCCGCGACCATTCCCAGGTGCCATTGGCGGACGTGCAACGCTGGTCCGGCCTGGGCGGGCAGGCGCTGTTCGACAGCATCATCGTGTTCGAGAACTACCCGATCGACGACCGCCTGCAAGAGGACAACGACACCGGCCTGAGCTTTGGCAAATCCATCGGCCATGACGTGACCAACGTGCCGATGGACCTGGCGGTGATGCTCGGCGACGAACTGTCGATTGAATACCTGTACCTGCGCAGCCACTTCAGTGCCGAGGCGGTGGAAGGGATTCGCCTGATCCTGGAAAACACCCTTGAGGCGATGATGCGCGCGCCTTACGAACGCCTGGGTAACCTGCAGCGTCTCTCGCCTGAACAATGGCAGGCGATGCAAACCTGGAGCGCCGAGCCGCCGGCGGCGCATCAACCGCAGCTGTTGCCGGAGCTGATCAGCCGCCACGCCCTGACTCAGCCAGAAGCCATCGCGGTGCAATGCGCCGGGCTGAGCCTGAATTACGGCGAACTGGAACGCCGCGCCAATCGTCTGGCCCATTGCCTGATCGAACATGGCGCAGGGCCGGAAGTGGTGATCGGCGTGGCCCTGCCGCGTTCGCTGGAAATGGTCGTCAGCTTCCTCGCCGTGCTCAAGAGCGGCGCGGCGTATGTGCCGCTGGACATCGATTATCCGCCGGAGCGTCTGGCGTACATGATCGAAGATTCCGGCATGGCGTTGCTGCTGACCCAGAGCAGCCTGCGAACGACGTTACCGGCGCCCGAGGGCCTGTTGCGCCTTGAGCTGGATCACCTCGACGAATCCCGCTATGGCGATGAGGCGCCTGTGCGTCGCGTGCTGGAGCAAGGGCTGGCTTATCTGGTTTACACCTCGGGTTCCACCGGGCGGCCAAAAGGTGTGGCGGTTACCCAGGGACCACTGAGCATGCACTGTCAGGCCATCGCCAAACTGTACGAAATGGACAGCCGCAGTTGCGAGCTGCACTTCATGTCGTTCGCCTTCGACGGTGCCCATGAGCGCTGGTTGAGTACGCTGTACAGCGGCGGCCGGCTGGTGGTGCGGGATGGTTGCCTGTGGACGCCGGAGCAAACTTACCAGGCGCTGCACGAGTACGGCGTGACCATCGCCTGTTTCCCGCCGGCCTACCTCAAGCAACTGGCCGAGTACGCCGCGGCCAGCGGAATTGCACCGCCACCGGTGCGCATCTATTGCTTCGGCGGCGACGCGGTGCCGGACCAGACTTTCGAACAGGTCAAGGCGGCGCTGCGTCCCGAGTACTTCACCAACGGCTATGGCCCGACGGAAACCGTGGTCACGCCAATGCTGTGGAAAGTGCCGGTGAGCCAGCAGTGTGAAGCGGCTTATGCGCCGATCGGCCGGGCGGTGGGCGCCCGTTCGCTGTATGTGCTGGATGAGGAGCTGAATCCACTGCCGCCGGGGTTTGCCGGTGAGTTGTACATCGGTGGCTACGGGGTTGCCCGTGGTTATCACGGCCGTCCGGACTTGACCTGCGAGCGCTTCGTGCCCAACCCGTTTGCCAGCGGCGAGCGGTTGTACCGCACCGGCGACCTGGTGCGCTTGCGCCAGGACGGCGTGGTCGATTACGTCGGCCGCATCGACCATCAGGTCAAAGTGCGCGGGTTCCGTATCGAGCTCGGTGAAGTCGAGGCCAGCTTGCGGCAACTGGCGCAGGTCAGCGACGCCTTGGTGATCGCCCGGGACAACGCCTCGGGCAAGCAACTGATCGGTTACGTTGTCACTGACACCGGCCAAGAACTGGGCGATGAACTCAAGGCCGCTCTGCGCACCACCTTGCCGGAATACATGGTGCCGGCGCAGATCGTCTGCCTCAGTGCCTTCCCGGTCACCCCCAACGGCAAGCTCGACCGCAAGGCCTTGCCCGAGCCGGAATTCAAAAGCGAGGAATACGTCGCTCCGCGCAATCAGCAGGAACAGCTGCTGGCGGACATCTGGGCGCAAGTGTTGCAGGTGGAGCAGGTCGGTATCAGCGACAACTTCTTCGAACTGGGGGGCGACTCGATCCTGAGCCTGCAAGTGATTTCCCGGGTCAGGAACCACCCGACCTTGCAGATGGACCTCAAGCTGCGCGATCTGATGCGCTACCAGACCATCGCCGGTATCGTCGAACAGGACGGGGTGAAAGCGGCCACCGCGCAACCGTCGGTGGACCTCACCCATGTGGCCAGTGAAGGGTTGTTCAATCTGCTGCCGATTCAGGAATGGTTCTTTGCCGAAGGCATGGCCGAGCCGCATCACTACAACCAGTCGTTTTTGCTGAGTGCGCGTCAGACGCTGGATCTGGATGCCCTGGAAAGGGCGCTGGGCTGGATCGAAAACCATCACGACGCCTTGCGCCTGCGCTTCTGTCAGGAAGGCGGGCGCTGGTTGCAGCGCTACGCCGCACCGACCGAGCACCGCGAGCCGGTGCTGTGGCGCCGCGAGGTCGAGAGCAGCGAGCAGGTCGAAGCCTTGGCCAACCTGACTCAGCGCAGCCTCAAACTCGACGATGGACCGGTCTGGCGCGTGGTGCACATCGCCTTGCCGGACGGCCAGGCGCGGCTGTTGATGGTCATCCACCATCTGGTGGTGGACACGGTGTCGTGGCGCATTTTGCTCGACGACCTGAAGGCGGCTTACGAGGCCTGCGTGATGGGTGTCGAACCGCGACTGCCGATCCGCACCAGCAGCTATCGCGCATTTGCCGAAGCATTGCAGGCGCAGGCGCCGGTGATTGCCGAGCAGGAATTGGGCTACTGGCTGGAGCAACTGGATCAGCCGGGCGTCGACCTGCCGTGCGACAACCGTCGCGGCAAAAATCAGGTGCGTCACCAGGCCCAGGCGCGGCTCAAGTTGTCTCGCGAGCACACCGAGCAGTTGCTCAAGCAGGCGCCAGCGGTCTATCGCACGCAGATCAACGATTTGCTGCTGGCGGCCCTGAGCCGGGCGTTGTGTCGCTGGAGCGAACAGCCGTCGGCGCTGATTCTGCTGGAAGCGCACGGTCGCGAGGACCTGTTCGAGAACATCGACCTGAGCCGCAGCCTGGGTTGGTTCACCAGCATGTTCCCGGTACGGCTCACTCCTGACTGCGCGGACATCGGCGCGTCGATCGTCAACGTGCAGGCGCAGTTGGCGGCCGTCCCGCAGAAGGGCATCGGCTACGGCGTGTTGCGTCATCTGGCCGGCCCGCAACTGGCCCGCCAATTGGCCGACCTGCCGCAGGCGCGGGTGACGTTCAACTACCTGGGGCAGTTCGACCAAAGCTTCGACGAGCAGGCCTTGCTGGTGCCGGCGCTGGAAGCAGCCGGTGACAACTACAGCCTGCAGGCCAATCTGGGCAACTGGCTGGAGATTGTCGGCCAGGTGTACGACGGCCAGTTGGCGCTGCGTTGCCTCTACAGCAGCCAACGTTATCGGGCCAGCACGATGGAGCGGTTCATGCAGGATTATCAGCGCGAGCTTGAGGCGTTGATCGAGCATTGCATGGCGCGGGTGGGCTGAGTGCCGGGGTTTTAATCATTGTCGGGGGGGCGTTGCTCAGGCACGCGCCCTTTTTTACTGGCTCCCTTTTGCTGAAGAAGGATTCTTACGATGTCGCTACACCCTGATCTGGAAGCCTTCCTCGACCTGGCGCAGGACGGCCAGGACGCAGGCCAGCCGGCGCTGCATCAACTGACCCCGGTCGAGGCCCGGGCGATCTTCGAACAGACCACCGCGCAGTTGCGCTGGGATGCCCCTCAGGACCTTGACGTGCTGGTGATCAATACCCCGGCTCGGGACGGTGCGCCGCTGGCGTTGCGGTTGTATCGGCCGAGCGGGGCGACGGCACCGATACCGGTGCTGGTGTACTTCCATGGTGGTGGTTTTGTAGTGGGCAGCCTGGATTCCCATGACGGTGTCTGCCGCGAATTCTGCCGACGCACCCCGTGCGCGGTATTGTCCGTGGGCTATCGGCTGGCGCCGGAGCACCGTTTCCCGACGGCGCTGGAGGACGGTGAAGACGCCTTGTTTTGGCTGGCGGAACAGGCGCTGGCCCTGGGGCTGGATGTCGGTCGCGTCGCGTTCGGCGGCGACAGCGCCGGTGCCACCTTGGCGACGGTGCTGGCCTTGCAGGCAGTGGTTCAACCACACACCGTAGCCATCGCGCCCAAGGCGCAGTTGCTGTGCTACCCGGTCACCGACGCCTCACGCAGTCACGACTCTCGCCTGTTGTTCAGTGAAGGGTATTTGCTGGAGAACGACACGCTGGACTGGTTTTACCAGCACTATGCCCGTAGCCCCGAAGACCTGCTCGACTGGCGCTTCTCACCGTTGCTGGCCGAGGACTTGCGCGCCGTGGCGCCGGCGATTGTGCTGCTGGCCGGGTTCGATCCGCTGCTCGATGAAGGCCAGGCCTACGTCGATAAATTGCGCGCGCAGGGGGTGAGTGTCGAACTCGAACAGTGCCCGGGTTTGACCCATGACTTGCTCAGATTGGCCTCGGTGATGCCGGATGTGTTGGGTGTGCATCAAACCTTGAGCCGGGCGTTGAGTCGGCATTTGGGCTGATGCCGATCGTTCCCACGCGGAGCGCGCCGATCGTTCCCACGCTCCGCGTGGGAATGCAGCCCGGGACGCTCCGCGTCCCTTCCAGAGCCGAACGCAGAGCGTCCGTTGAGGCATTCCCACGCGGAGCGTGGGAACGATCATCCCGTCCGCTTTTCTCGCACAAAAAAACGCCCCGCATTGCGGGGCGTTTTCATTGAGGCTGCAATCAGAAGTCAGCCTTGACCGACATCACGAAGTTGCGCGGTTCGCCGTAGAAGTTCCCCCAATCTTCGGTACCGACGGTGGCGTAGTAGCGCTTGTCGAACAGGTTGTTGCCGTTCAGTGCCACGGACCAGGTGTCGTCGATGCGGTAGCCGATGCGACCGTTCCACACCGCATAACCGCCCTGGGTGACGTTGTTCCTGCTGGTCGGCGAGACGCGGTAGTTGCCGCTCTGGGCATTGACGCCGGCACCGACGGTGACGCGTTCCAGCGGGCCGCTGAGCGCATAGTCGCCCCACACCCGCAGCAGGTGGCGCGGCACATAGGTGTTGTACGACACACCATCCTGACTGACGTCGGCGTCTTCCAGGATCTTGGTTTGGGTGTAGGTGTAGCCGGCCAGCAGTTGCAGACGGTCGATGACTTCACCGCTGACTTCGGCTTCGAAGCCCTGGGCGCGCACTTTGCCGGAGTTCTGCGAGCAGCTGCTGTCCGGGCAGGCCGGGTCATCCTGGGCCGCGTCTTTCTGGATGGTGCGGAACAGGTTGAAGGCGCTGTTCAGGCGACCGTCGAACCATTCGCCCTTGATCCCCAGTTCATAGCTCTGACCGATCAATGGCTTGAGGGTCGCACCGTTGATGGTCTTGTAGTTGCCTTGCGGGGTGAAGATATCCGCGTAGCTGGTGTAGACGGTCAGGTTGTCGTTGATGTCGAACAGCAGCGCGGCGAACGGGGTGACTTGCCCGGTTTCCTTGGCCTCGGAACTGATCGGTGTGCCTTCACCGCGCCAGAACGAGACGGAGTCGGTTTCGGATTTGTACCAGCTGACGCGGCTGCCCAGTACGAAGGTCAGCGGATCGGCCAGTTTCAGGCGTGCCGTGGAGTAGGCGCCGTATTGCTTGATCCGCATGTCCACCGGCCCCCCCCGGGTGGCGTTGGCCAGGTAGAAACTTTCATCCGGTTGGGGCAGGTGATGGTTGGGGTTCAGCACATTTTGAGTCTGAGGCAGGAGGGCCACGGCGTAGAAGTCATCCTTGCGGGAACGGCTGGCGTTGGCACCGACGATCAGCTCGTGCTCTTGGCCGAATGCGTCGAACTTGCCGTCCACATAAGCGTCGAGGCCGTAGTCGACCTGATCGTAGTCATAGATGCTGCCGATCATCAGGGCACTGGTGCTGGTGGCGCCAACCGGCACCGAACCGCTGGGGAAGGCGTATTCCATGTCCTGGGTGTTTTTCGAGTAAACCCCCGCGACCTTCAGCGCCCAGTTGTCGTTGAACTCGTGTTTCAGATCGCCAAAGTAAGTGGCCCGCTTGCTGCGCTGGTTGTTCCAGGCGGTGTTCAGGCACGTGGAGCGAGAGAGCTTCAGGTCGCTGCCATCGGCGTAGCGCGGCAGGCCGCCCCAGCACGGGGTGGCATCGACGTCTTCATAGGCCATGCCCAGGCCCAGGGTGGTGTAGTCGCTCAGGTCAAAGTCCAGGGCGCCGTAGTAGATCTGGTCCCTGCGCTCGGCCACGTCATAGAAATACTGACGGGTCTGCTGGGTCACCACGGCCCGGCCACGAATGGTGCCGGCGTCGTTCAGCGGGCCGCCGGTGTCGACCTGGCCGCGGTAGTTGTCCCAGGTACCGGCAGACAACGACAGTTGAGTGTGCGGGGTGTCCTGGCCGCGCTTGCGCACGAAGTTCACGCCGCCCGCGGTGCCGCCTGCGCCTTTCATCATCCCGGCTGCGCCGCGCAACACTTCGACCCGATCATAGATCGCCATGTCGCTGTTGAAGGCGTCGGCCTGCACGTAGCTGCTGCCGATGTCCAGCGGCACGCCGTCGTACTGGTACTGACCGGTCATGCGAAAGCCCCGGGAGTAGAAATACTTGCCGCCCATGGGCGAGTCGTAAACGGTGATGCCCGGGGTCTTTTCCATGACCTGTTCGATGGTGTTCAGGTTCTGGTCATCGAGCATCTTGCGCGTGATGACGGTGATCGACTGCGGGGTTTCCCTGAGCGAATGCTCGCCCTTGCCAATGGTCACCGCGCCGGTGGTGTAGGAGTTGCTGCCTTCGGTGGTCGCGCCCAACCGCTGACCGTTGATGCTGGTCGGTGCCAGTTCCATCGCACTGCCGGTGGCCGGCGCCAGCAACGTGACCGTGTTGCCGTCGCGCTGATGGCGCAACCCGGTGCCCTTGAGCATCGCGCTGAGCGAATCATCGTCCTGATAGCGGCCGTTGAGGGCACTGGAACGCAGGTTCTGGATGCTCTCGGGGCTGTAGATGATTTGCAGGTTGGTCTGTTGACCGAGGGTTTGCAGCGCCTGGGCCAGTGGCTGGGCCGGGATGTTCAGGGTCCATTCCTGAGCCTGGACATAAGGCGTCACCGCCAGGGTCATCGCCAGGCCGAGGCCAGTGGACATCATGCGCGAGCGAGTCGTGCTGCTCATTAACAGGGCGCGGGTCAGAGGTCGAAGCATGAAACGGGATGCGGACATGAGGTTAAGACCTTGGCAGGTATAGTTGGTAATGGTTCTTATTCATCTCATTAAGACGAGGAGGCCGCGGCAAACCGGAAAATTATTTTTCCGATCGGCCACGGCCTCCGTTGGTCAGGCGGGTTGCAGTTCGCTTTTGACCTTGCCGGCCTCCATGCGCACCAGTTGATCGGCCACGTCGAAATAGCGGTCATCGTGGGAGATCACGATGATGGTCTTGCCCTGGCGCTTCAGGTCGGGCAGCAGTTCGGTGTAGAAAATGCGGCGGAAGGTCGGGTCCTGATCGGCCGCCCATTCGTCGAACACCAGCACCGGCCGTTCTTCGAGCCAGGCATTGACCAGCGCCAGGCGTTTGCGCTGGCCGGTGGACAGGTCGGTGGTGCTGAACGCGCCGTCGCGCACGCTGACCTTGTGCGCGATCTCCAGGCGTTCGAGGTAGCGCGTGGCATCCTGCGGCACTTGGCGATCGCCCTGAATCAGGTCATCGAACAGGTAATAGTCGGCAAATATCGTGGTGAACATCTGCCGGTAGTCATCGCGGTTGAGGGCGGTGATCGGCTGCTCGTTCACGCGGATCTGGCCTTCGGTGGGCGCGTAAAGGCCCAGCAGCAGTTTGATCAGCGTGGTCTTGCCGCAGCCGTTCTCACCGACGATGAACACGATGTCGCCCTGTTCGATGCGCAGGTTGACCGGGCCGAGACGGAAGGGCTCGCTGCCTTCCACGGGCGGGAAGGCGTAACGCACGTTGCTCAGTTCCAGGCTGTGGACCGGGCCGGGTTTGTGGCCCTGATCCTCCAGCAGCAGGTGCGGTTCCGGGGAGGAGAATTGTTCGCTGAGCTCGGCGATCCGGCGAAACGCGATCTGCGCCCGGCTGATGATCGGCAGGGTGCTGACCAGGTGTTCCAGCGGCCCTTTCATGTACAGCAGCACCAATACAAAACCGCTCATCACGGCCTTGTCGGAACTGGGCCAGAACGATTGCAGGGCCAGCGCCAAGCCGATGACCACGAAGAACAGCATCGAGCCGAACGATTTGGCAATGACGAAGGTATTGATCGAGCGGATCTGGGTGTCGCAGATGTTCTCGGCGGTTTTCTGGATGCCGGACACGAACATGCGCTGGCGCCGCGGGCGGTGGATGCGCAGTTCCTTGGCCCCTTCGGCGATGGCGTTGTAGTGCTTTTGCAGCTCGTCTTCGGAATCTCGTGCTGCGTAGAAACCGCGCATGCCCTTGGCCCGGGCGATGGCCTGGATCGTGGTGCCGATGGCGATGGCCACCAGCATCATCAGAAACATCGGCCACGACAGCATGGCCAGATAGCCAAGGCAGCCCAGGGTCACGGTCAGGGAAATCGCCAACGGCGCGAAGGCGAAGGCGAAATCGCTGATGGTGTCCACGTCATGGGTCAGCACCGGGATCAACCGGTGGCTGCGGTAGCGTTCGATCTGGTCGATCGGCGCCGACAGCACTTTCTCGCCCAGCTCTTTGCGCAGCCTGGCGATGATGTGCTGGCCGACATAGTTGGTGCCGATGTCGGAAAGAATTGAGGTCAGCAGTGCCAGCACGCACAGCCCGGCGAAAATCATCACCACGGTGCGGGTCAGGCCGTCGGCGGAGTGCAGAGCATTGTTGATGGTCGCCAGCAACACGGTGACGCTCAGGCCACCGATCATGCCGAGCACGATGGACACAGAGACGATCAGGCGGAAGGGCTTGAGCAGGGCGAACAATTCGTTGATCGCCCCACGCGTTGGCTTGGTCATGGAGGATTCCTGCTTCGATGCGGAGGGAGTGCCGGTACTTAAGGAAAACGAATGGTCGGTGATTTTATTTAAACGGCGGGTAATGCCAGCCTTGTGGTGCCCATGAACACGCCTTCGCCGGCAAGCCGGCTCCTAC
>NZ_JAAUOE010000065.1 GCF_017114915.1 Pseudomonas frederiksbergensis | reverse complement strand
ATGCAGCTGATTTCAGTGATTTCCATTGCTGTGCCACATAAAAAGGCGCCATCAAACTGACCCAGTTCCGAGCTTGAAATGTCACGCTGTATCACTTGCAGATCCAGCGCCGGGGCTAGCTCGTCAATGATGACGCGGCGGGTGATGCCCGCCAGTGCCATTTCGGTCGTCGGTGTAATAAGCTTGCTGTCCTTCACAAAAAAGATATTGGAACCACTGGACTCGCACACCGTGTCGCTGGTCGAGAGAAACAGCACGTCGTCAAACGCCTCATCTTTATCACAGAAACTCAAGAAACTGATCGCATAGGTGGACGAGGTTTTGGCTTGATACGGATGGCAATCGGCGGGCGCGCGTCTCCAACTGGCGGTCGTGAGCCTGTAAGGCGTGGTCGCTGCCTTCGGAGCAAATGGCAGAACGAATATCACCACTTTGCTGCGGCAACCTCGACCCATGAAACTGACGTCGGCTTCGTCATAAAACACGATGATTTTAATGTACGCGTCTTGCAGTTCGTTGCGCTTGAGCAGTTCATTGCACGCCTCAGTCAGCGTTGCGTTGGTGTAATACAGGTCATGTTTGAACAAACGGGCTGACTGTTGTAACCGTTGTAAATGCTCCTCGCACTTGAATACCTTACCGCCATAGCTGCGCATGCCTTCGTAGACTGAGGAGGCATAGGACAGCGAGTGTGTGACGGGCGACAAGTTCATCTGGTCATGCTGGAGATATTTGCCGTCCAGCCAAGCGAGAGCCGTGGTCATAATCTATTCCCTGATTGATATTCTTATGATGTTTTAGGACGAAGTGGGACGTTAGTTTTTTATGATTTCTCGCGCGGTCAGCGCGTTGTAGAACTCACCCTTGATCAACCCTTCACCTTCATAGCTATTGGGGCGTCCACCTTGACGTTCGAGTTCCTTGATGATGGATTCGTAGTCGTCCACGGGGACGATCCTGAAGTCCATGCTGACTCGCGTCATGTTTTCCATGTTCTCTGCGGTCCCGTGCAGAATCCGGGGGTCAAACATCAAGCATTGACCGTAACGAAGGTTGGTTGGCATGGCGTCAGTGCGCAGGTCGGCCATCAGTTGCGGACGTTGCTTTGCATAGTCAAAAAAAACGACCCGACTTTCTTTGTATTCGTCATAGGTATAACCCTGCTCTCGGGCGAAGGCTTTAAGGGTGTTGATACTGGCAGTTTTGGAGCAAACGCTGAGCGCGCCGGTATTTTTCACATCACAAAATGGCAGCCACATGTTGATCTGTTGAAAATAATCGCCCAGCAGCGTGTCCGAGTGATGGGTGAAAAGTTCGCCATCCGGCAACCTGTATCGATCATCCAGTTTGGCGGGGATGTGATAGCGGACCAATGGGTTGTGTTCGAATACGAAATCAAACCCCAGATGGGCGCTGAGCCAATGAACAAACTTGTAATACGCTTCGATCATCGGCGTCCCGAGTGTTTGCAGAGGGTCGTGCCAATGGCCGGAGTCTTCCAAATGATTGCTGATTTCCTCCCGGCTCAGGCATTCATGTATTTTGTTGAGTGCAAAGTCGGTTTTGAGGTTGTAGCGACTGGCCAAGGTTTGCTGAAGTGTCCCTGCCAGGTCAAAGGTCGACGTTGAGTAATCCAGTATAGAGACGCCGTTCTCTATCCTGTGAACACTGTAAAGTTGCTTGTTGATATCGAAAAAGGACATTAAAAACTCCTTGTTAGCTGTCTCGCGTACTTGAAAACTCATGCATCTGATGCGGGTTGCTCGTTCGGATCGGAATCAGCCAGTTCTCCAGGTCCACCACCCGGTTGGCGCCCATTCGTCTTTTTATATCGATTGCTCCCCGCCCCAGGCAGTTGTTCTTGAAGCCCAGTGATTCCGCCACTGTGTACAGTTGGTAGTAATCGCTGACGTACAGGTTCAGCCCCGCCGGAACCTGGCTTCGGTCTTGACCCTGAACCAGTTGCGAGAAAATCCCGCGTTGTTCATCGGCGTAACTGAGCGAGCCATAGATCGGTGTATGGGTCGTTTTTTCGTAGTTCATTTTGATGTAGTACTTTGAACCTTCCGTTGACCGTGCCAGTGCCTGTATTGCCTCCAGCGAATAGAGGTTTTTGACGTGCTGGTATTTATCCACATTGAAGGATTGAAGAAGTGAAAACGCTGCCAGCACCTCGCTGTTCTCGGACAATTCGCCAAGGCGGTATACCTGTGTATGACAGAGGTCTTCGGCTCGGCGTGTCAGGCGCATCATTTCTTTGTAGTGTTTTCTGCCCATGGACGTGAGCAAACACTCATCCAGGGTTCCCTCAACCTGCAGGTAGGCGACTTGCATGAAGGGCACCGGAATTATTTCTTGTTCATATTGCTGCCGTATCGAATCTATCGACTTTTCCAGGGACGGTACTAACAGCCAGTCAGCCACGTGTGCCTCTTGTGCAAGCGTATTCAGATGATGCGGACCGGGGCGTTCGGAAACCGGTAGGTAAAAAAAGCCCGGGGCTACATAAGCCTGTTCCTCATGCAGGGCGCTATGCTGAACCACCGTTCCTTTGAGTGTTGCTTCCCAATGGGCTATTCCACACAGGGGTAGTTGTGGGCGAGAGACACCATAGCTGATACAAAACGCATCTCGTTGCGCGTGCAACTCCATGTTTACGATCCTTGTATAACCACTCGTGAGGATTTATTCGGGGCTTTTTATGCCGTTTTTTCAACCAGCCGTTTTTCGTGATTGAAATTGAAGTTTCTATTGCCGAGTGCGGAAAGCTCGGGATTGTGAGTAATAATGAAAAACAACGTATTGGGCAGCGCAGAAATGAGCTTTTGAATCAACTGAACTTCATCTGCTCTGTTCAGCTCTGAAGTCGCTTCATCAAGGATGACGATCGCCGGGGTGTTGAGGGTCAGGTCAAGCAATGCCAGTCGTTGTAGTTCTGACTTGCTCAGGTTTATTTCACCATTCCAGGGTACGTGTTGATTAAAGCCATCCTGCAATTGCTCGACAATATCCGAGAGCCCGAGATAGGCCGCGCGTTGATTGAGTTCTTCCAGTGACGGGTTGTTAAAGTGCTGCGCCAGCAAACCTGGTTTAAACACGGGGTTGGAGGTCAGTAGCTGGACTTCTTCCGCATGCTGGCGCGCTAGATATCCATCTGTGCCGCCTAGCGTGGATATCTGCCCTTGGCTTGGGAACAAACTGCCCACTACCAGGTTGGCAAACGTGGATTTGCCGACGCCACTGGCACCCATGATCACAACGACTTCATTCTCATGGAACGATTGGTCGAAGTGTTCGAGCACCGTAGAGCCGCTGTTCGGGTTAATGAACGTGACATCGGAAAAGGACACCAACGGGGCATTCGAACCGACCTTTGTCTGCACAGGCGAAGTTCGAGGTTGAAAGCTGGCAACCGCCAGGCGATCAGCACTGTCCAGGACTTGCCGGAGTTCAACGAGGCATCTGCCGAGTCGTGCAAAAATCGCAATCAGGCTGTAGGAGAGACTGATCGCCAAAACGTTCGCCATGCTGACCGTGCCCGTTGCATGGAAGTAAATCGTTGACGCAACGATGCCTGACAGGAAAAAAACGCCCATCAAATCCAGCTTGTAGCTATACCAGCGACGCGTTGCAGCATTGTCCAACGAGGCAAATGCCCGAGTGGTCAGGCAGGGTGACAACCAATCCAGAACCATCGAATTGTCGTGTGCATTATCAAATCGACCACCTGCCCAATTCAGTGCCTGAACACGTGAAAACAAGGTGGACGTGGCGTCGATCTCCCCGGTATTGAATCGCCGGAGTAACTCGCCGGAGTTACTTGCGCCATACCAGTAGCAAAGCCCGATAACAACGAACGGCAGCAGTACATAGAGGTTGTTCAGCATGACGTAGCCGATTGTTATCAACAGCAAGGTTGCGGCGCCAACCGTTTCCAGCAGCAACACCGGCAGAACCTCATCGACGCGACGTTGATCCCAGGTCAGCTTGTTCTGGCTGTCACGATTAACCTCTTGAGCCAGGGTGTGGTCCAAACCTGGATTCATCAAATTAGAGAAGTAATGAATGCATTGGGTTGAGGCTGCATCAATACTTTTCCTGGTGGTAGTCAGCGCCCCGAAAATCGACAGAACCGCACTCACCACTAAAACACTGGCCAGCCCGATCAAGGACAGCTGCAAGTGTGTCGTGAGATAACCGCTGGCAATAATGTAATCGCCCGCAATGGTAAACACTTCTTTAAGGGCGAATAGCGCGAAGGCTATCAACGTGATTTTCCACAGGCCGAAATCCAGCAGGCTTCTTGTGATTGACCTTGAGCGTGTCGTTGCAGGTTCTGACTGCTCGGGTACAGAGAGAGGCTCTGCTTCGTCTGCCGGAACAACCGGGGCGAGGTTTTCGGTGCGGGTGCCAACAGGTTTTGAATGCGCTGCAAGTTGATTGGTTCGTACGTGCGCAATGTTGCCGCCCGCCACTGTCCAGACTTCTTGCGCGGCCGCTTTCTCTTCCTGTTTGTCCGTGACGAAAATGACGTTGGTATCGCGCCATGGACCTTGCAGAAGTGAAGCAAGCAGGCCCGCCGCGAGGTTTTCGTCCAGACCTGAAGTGGGTTGGTCAATGAAGATCCACTGCGGCTGTGCGACCAAGGCTCTGACCAATTCAAGGCGCTTTCCCTGGCCTCTGGAAACGTCCCAGTTGCCCTCTGCGCCATGGGTGATCTCACTCAGGTAATCAACATAAAAGTGATCGGGCAAGCGAGATAGAGCGAAGGCGCGGCAGACCTCGTCGTCTGAAAAGTCTCTGCGGTAAAGACTCAGGTTCTCGCGAAGCCCACCGGCAAATATCCACGGCTCGTCCGGAATGAAGATTGCTCGGCCGTCAGTGTCGTCAAGACATTGCGCTCGGTTTCGTAGCACCGAGGTTTTGCCGCTGCTCGCGGTCCCGACAATCGCAATATGTTTAGCTTGAGTGATCGGTAGCTGTACCGGTTCAAGGGGGGACGAATCAGCGTGATTGGCACGAAGGAAATACTCGACGTTTTTGTGCCCGACAAATCCTTGAGAGATGCTTTGCACAATATCCGGAATGTTATTGGCGACGGATCTCAAGCCGCCAATCAATGCAATGGCCGCCAACACTCCAGGTGCATCGACGTGACCCAGATAGACTAGCTGCAACAGTGCCGCACTGAGCAGCGCCACAATGGGCGTCATCGTCGAGATCAAGCTGATCGCCGCCACCAGGCGGGCCGCTTTTTTCAGCGACGCTGCTTCGAGGTTTCGTTTGTCGGCGTAGTCGCTTATCAGTTTGGCATTCCAGTTCTTAAGCCAGGCCTGGCGTCGGTTTTTTGTAGCGAACACACCTATCTCGATACGTTGCGTGGCGTTCAGTGATAGTTGTGCATAGGTCATGCTTAGTCGTTGAGCCACCCAGAACACGGCCAGTGAACTGACGGCAATGACCGCCAACGCGGCCAAGGCACTGACGCCTAGGGCAAAGAAGAAGAATGTTGAAGTGAAGATGACCGTGGCGAGTGCCAGCGAGATTGCTATAAGTCCTGACCATGAAGATTCGACACGTGCCGCTTCGCGGTCAAACAGCGTGGTGAGGCTGAGTGGAGACGAGCCACCCAGTGAACTGTTCTTTTTGAGCAGAAGGCGTTGTTCCACATAAGAGCGACCGCCGACACCCACCAGTTCAGCCAAAAAAAACGAGTGGTTGAGCGCCAGCCAGGCGCAGTAGGTCAGCGCCATGCAGGTGGCACCGAGTGCGATGTTCGACATGACCGCCAAGTCGTCTTGTATGAGCTGCGCCAGTAACGATTTGAGGGTAATGGCGGCGCCAAATGCCGCCGCGGTATGTACACCGATGGCCACAAACGCCAACACGATATCTTGTCTGAGGGCTGCAAAAATCCTGAGGTGAAGCCTGTCCTTCCCGTTTTCTTTCCCAGCATCCTGTATCGCAGCGCCACGCCAGCGCTGCCAGCGAGACGCGTGAACGGAACGCGCGCCTCGATGGCGTCCAGGTTTAGGGATCTGAAACCATAAAATTGTGTTCAGGATTTCTGCAATCTTCATGGGGTCAGTTGTATGCCGGCTTGGTTGGAGGTGTTGTATCCATTGCACGATGCGAGTGGTCAGCGCAGGAAATGTCGGCAAACCGGTCGCAAAGCAGAGTGATCATGTTCCAGCCTTCGCTCAGGGTTTCACGCAGCTCTTCGATTTCCTTGGGTGATGCCTGATTCAGCAGTTCTATGCCCATACTGACGTGGCTGCCGTCATCTTCACCGTGCTCTTGAAAGTGGGGCATGCTGGTAAACACACGGGCCGCCTGGCTATGGAAAATCTCGCCGCTGCCTTCCAGCACGATGTGCATCAGCAATGTCTTGACCATGTCGTTCTTGTAGAGCATTTGATGCCTGAACCATTCCATGGTGGACAGGAATGCCGCGTCCCATATGGGCGAATGAGTGGCATCGCGCTGATTGCGCAGGTTGTTGTTGTGTCCCAGTTCCTCCACCAGGTGTTCAAGCGCGATTTTCTTGTGTGCAGGATCAAGCGTCATCGCCACACGTATATGCAGCAGGTTCTGAAACATGTCTGACCAGGTCTGTAGGCAATCGAGAAGCCTTTCGCGTATTTCGGGCTGATCGATCGACGGCGAATTGATCAGAGAAAGCAGCCGGCTGTTCCTGAAGCTCTCCAGATAACCCTCGTTATCATTTAACAGCGCGTCGGCGGGCTTGGCATTGACTGTTTCTTGAGCGTTGAAGACGACATTCGGTTGAAGGGTGTCCTCGTACAGGGCCTTACCGTTGAACTGGATGGAGAGTGCCCAGAAACCATCGTTTGTGCCTTTGAACCCATGCTGCGAGTAGGGCGGGACCAGCACCATATCGCCCGCCTCGATATTTCGTTCTGTATCGCCAAGGGTTTTCCCCGAGCCGTCACAAATCAGGATCAGGCTCGCCTCGGGATGTTGGTGAACCGACAATTCCTGGTCCTTTTCGAGTCTGACCCAGCTAAGGGCCAGCTCGCTTTTGGACGGAATGAACTGGGCCAGCGCGGGATGTTGGGAAAATATTTTTACAACACCCAAGTCGTGTAAGGCGCCATTCACCACCACGCTGTTGAGGGGGATGATGTCACTTCTAGAGATAACTTCCATATCGTCTATTCCTATTATTGGCAGTTAACTTGCGGAACTTAGTCTGTTCAGGTGGCCAATGGCGGTATAAAACTTCTTGCGATCATTGCTGGCAATGACCACTAGGCCGATTTTGTCATCGTTGATGTGCGGTCTTCCCTGTGGGGGATTGGCTTCACCCATGACTAACCTGATGATGTCCACTTCCTGCATGTAATCCCTGATCAGGTCCGGGTTCAGTGGTTCATAGAAAAGATGAGAGCCAGCAAATTTGTAGTGTGTCAGTTGAGTGTTGGTAGTGTCTGATTTGGCTTCGTGACTATGGAGGCGCAGTGTTTCTCTAAAAAGATCAACGCCTGTTGTGAGCTCAACCAATAATCCGATGTAATCGCCACCGACTCGGTTGTTGATCTCTATCAGGTGAAATTTTCCATCCGCTATTGTTACTTCAATATGGCAAGGGCCATGTGTGTGATTGATTGCGGTCAGCAGGCGCTTGCAATAACGACTCAAATCGCTGAATGTGTCGCCGTCGAGATTGTCCGGCGAGATGATGTGCTGCTCTTCTGCGAGCGATGTTTTGTATAGTTGTTTATTAGTAACGGCGAGGACTCGGTGTTGTGAATCGATGGTCAGTGTTTCGACACTGACTTCCCGTCCGTTTAAAAACTCTTCCGCCAGCATGACAAAATTTTCCTGATTGAGTCTCTCCAGCGTATCGAGCAGGGATGCGGAGTCTTCGATGATGAAGACGTTTTCGCTACCGGAGCCCGTTGGGTCTTTTAAGACCATTCCATNATGGGGTCTTCGATGATGAAGACGTTTTCGCTACCGGAGCCCGTTGGGTCTTTTAAGACCATTCCATTTGGATAGCAGTTAAAAAACGCTTCGACGTCCCTTCTGGTTTTACAGATCTTGCTGGCAACAGCGAATTCAGTATGTTCCAGCCTGGATCGCATCAAAGGTTTGCAGATGCATATTTCGCAGGTTTCGTAATCGATGCCCGGGATGGCGTAATGTTGACTGGCGCGTGCGGCGGGTAGCAGCCCGTCCTCCGTGAATGAAAAAATGAAATCGATAGGTTGCGTTTTTAGTATTTTATCCATTTCTTCGATGATGGTGATTTCGGAGAAATCATTGATGAGATGAATATGGTTGGTAAGTGCTGAGAGGTTTTTACCCTGTGACTCAGGAAGTTGCAGCACGATGAAGTTAAAGCCTAAACCTTTGAAGTGCATGAAGGTTTCGTCATGTCCGCCGATCAGTACAATGTTTTTCATAAGGTTCCATTGTTGGCGAGTGGGGCCGATTGTCAAGGCTGTTATCTCGTGCTTTTAGGTGAAGCATGAGCTAGGTTTTAATGGGATGGAATTTAGTTGCATATAGTGAGTCGGTTGAGCTGTTGGTGTATGACAAGAGCTATCTATAACTGAATATTAGCTCGGTTAAAGTGGGCGGGAAATGGTGTGTGGCAAAAGCAGATCCATCTTACAGTGCCTGAGCGGCATGCTTTAATTTGTTGAGGGAAGTTTCCTAAAGTCGTGTAAGTTGTTTCCTTCAGAGATATTGGTACACGTATAGAGTTGTTTTCTATAACTCAGCGATCGACCGTGAGATCCCGTGCGCTAGATAACGTCGATCCGGCATAGACCGCGTTATCGTTCTTCGGCGGATCAATCACCACAAAATCATCAGACACGCCCGCCCGGTTTCGGGCAGGCAATAAAAAACGGCGATCACTTCGGTGATCGCCGTTTTTGTGTTCAGGTTATCGAATCAAGGCATCAACACTTCAATCGCCCCATCCGCCGTCATGCTGACCTGGCTGGTGCCGGCTTCAACTTCTGGCGTCACCGGCGCCGAATCCATGCCAGCAGCCGCTTTCATCATCATCGGCCCGCGCATGTACGGTTGTGGATAACCGTTGCTGTTGAGGTTCAGGTTGACGATTTTGTAGCTCTTGCCGCCCAGGGCGTCGGTGGCCAGTTGGGCGCGTGCCTTGAAAGCGGTCACGGCTTCTTTGAGCAGGGCGTCTTCGCTGGCTTTGCGGGTTGGGGTGGCGATGGCGAAGTCCATACCGCCCATTTTCAGGTCGGTGAGCAGTTCGCCGGTGAGTTTGGACAGGGCGGCGAAGTCCGAGCTTTCCAGGCGCAGTTCGGCGCGTTCACGCCAGCCGGTGATTTTCTGGCCCTTGGCGTCGTAGATCGGATAGCTGTTGCGGCTGCCCTGGCGCAAGGTGATGTCTTTGACTTGTTTAGCCTGGGCCAGTGCCTTGTTCATGGTGGTGCTGACATCGGCGGCGAGTTTGGCCGGGTCGGTGTTTTGTTCTTCGGTGTAGAGGGTCACGATCATCAGGTCGCGGGCCACTTCCTGGCTGACTTCGGCGCGCAGGGAGATCTGGTTGTAATGCAACTCGTCGACGGCCAGGGCCGGGAGGCTGGCGGCGGTGCCAACGCTTAAGGCAAGAAGGGCGGCGCTGCGGCGCAATGTGTGCATGAAAAGCTCCTTGGACGATGCGCAGGGGTTAGGGTCCGAACCTGCGTGAAACCATCAGACTCTAGCTTCAATGATCCGGTTCGCACAGTTACAACTTCTATACAGATGACGCTGACGGCCGTCCGTCGGTGGGATGGGGTTACCTGTTAGTTCTGACAGTAGAAAGACTTCGCCGGCTGATTGAGCATGATCGGAAGTCGGCCAGGGCGGTCGACTTCAAAACATTCAACTGTAAATAAGGAAGTTCATTATGACCGAACAAGGAAAAGCCGATGCTCAGAGTCGAGGTTATGAAGTCAGACTCGAAGAGCGGCGCCCCTTCGAGCAATCGTTTTGGGTTTACTTCAGTGGTAACCAGGTCGGCGGCCCTTATGGAGCAGAGGGCGATGCGTGGAATTACGTGCAGGTGTTGATTAATCAACAAACGTACGGAATGTGAGACTGACTGATCCAGCAAGCCGGCTATCGGGAACAGATCGCCGGCTTTTTGCGCCTAAGGTCGCTGTGCGCAATGTCGGTGACCGCTGCTAGCGGTGGCGTCCCTATAGCCGCCGAAAATCTTTTCGCCATGTGGTCGTTTGCCGCACTTTTGCCTCTCATGCCCCCGGCTTGGTTATACTCCGTGCGATCCGCCTGGAGCGCTCATCAGGAGAGCTCATGCTCGCCCCCGTACAATTGACTTCCGCCACTCGCCAGAACCTCTGGCGGCTGACTTTCATCCGGATTCTGGTGCTCGCCGCCCAGGCCGGCTCCGTGGGCTTGGCCTACTGGCTCGAACTGCTGCCGTTGCCGTGGGTGCAACTGGCGATAACACTGGGCTGTTCGACGCTGTTGTGTGTATTCACCGCCGTGCGCCTGCGTACCTCGTGGCCGGTCACCGAGCTTGAATATGCCTTGCAACTGGCCTGCGACCTGTTTATCCACAGTGCCTTATTGTATTTCTCCGGTGGCTCGACCAACCCGTTCGTCTCTTATTACCTGGTGCCGCTGACCATCGCCGCCGTGACGCTGCCGTGGCGCTATTCGGTGATTCTGTCCGGCATCGCTTTGGCGCTGTACACGTTGCTGCTGGCGCGGTTCTATCCGTTGGAAACCTTCCCCATCGCCCGGGAAAACCTGCAGATCTACGGCATGTGGTTGAGTTTTGCCTTGGCCGCCGCCGTCATCACCTTCTTTGCTGCACGCATGGCCGAAGAGCTGCGCCGTCAGGAAGAGCTGCGCGCAATCCGTCGCGAAGAAGGCCTGCGCGATCAGCAGTTACTGGCTGTCGCGACTCAGGCTGCCGGCGCCGCCCATGAACTGGGCACGCCGCTGGCGACCATGAGCGTGCTGCTCAAGGAAATGCAGCAGGATCATCCCGACCCGATGTTGCAGGACGATCTGAAGGTTTTGCAGGATCAGGTCAAGTTGTGCAAGGAAACCTTGCAGCAACTGGTGCGCGCCGCCGAGGCCAATCGTCGTCTGGCGGTGGAGATGCAGGACGTCACCGACTGGCTCGACGAAGCCCTGAACCGCTGGCACCTGATGCGTCCGGAAGCCAGTTATCGTTTCCAGCGCCTGGGCCAGGGAACCGTGCCGCGCATGGCGCCGCCACCGGATTTGACTCAGGCGTTGTTGAACCTGCTGAACAACGCCGCCGATGCCTGCCCTGAAGGCTTGCAAGTGACCCTGGACTGGAATGCCGAAGACCTGACCATCAGCATTCGCGACCATGGCGCCGGTGTACCGCTGGCCATTGCCGAGCAGATCGGCAAACCGTTTTTTACCACCAAGGGCAAAGGTTTCGGCCTGGGCCTGTTTTTGAGCAAGGCCAGCGTGACACGCGCCGGCGGCTCAGTGAAACTCTACAGTCATGAGGAAGGTGGCACGCTCACCGAGCTGCGCCTGCCCCGTGTCGCCCGAGGAGACGAACATGAGTGACGAAATCCAAGTCGAAGGCGAAGAACTGCCGCATTTGCTGCTGGTAGACGACGACGCAACCTTCACCCGCGTAATGGCCCGCGCCATGGCCCGGCGTGGTTTCCGTGTCAGCACCGCAGGGTCCGCCGAAGAGGGGCTGACCCTCGCCCAGGCCGACATCCCGGATTACGCCGCGCTGGACCTGAAGATGGACGGCGACTCGGGCCTGGTGTTGCTGCCCAAGCTGCTCGAACTCGACCCGGACATGCGCGTGGTGATCCTCACCGGTTACTCGAGCATTGCCACCGCCGTCGAGGCAATCAAGCGCGGCGCCTGCAATTACCTGTGCAAACCGGCGGACGCCGATGATGTGTTGGCCGCGTTGCTCTCCGAGCACGCCGACCTCGACTCCCTGGTGCCGGAGAATCCGATGTCGGTGGACCGCCTCCAGTGGGAGCACATCCAGCGCGTGCTGACCGAGCACGAAGGCAACATCTCCGCCACCGCCCGTGCCCTGGGGATGCACCGCCGCACGCTGCAGCGCAAACTGCAGAAGCGTCCGGTCCGTCGCTGAACGGACGCTGAACGGTTATTGCCAGCCCTCGCGATGACACGAACCGATCATTTATGATCGGTTCGTGTGTGTTCTTTTCTTTATCGAGCCTTATTCATGAATCAGAACGCTGAATATTCCGCGGTCAACGATGCTGTGCGCGGGCAGTTTTTTCGCAAAGTCTGGGCGATGACCACGCCTTACTGGCACAGCGAAGAGAAGGGTAAAGCCTGGACGTTGCTGATTGCGGTCATTGCGCTGTCACTGGTCAGCGTAGGAATCTCGGTGTGGTTCAACACCTGGTACAAGGATTTTTACAACGCCCTGCAACAAAAGGACGAAGCGGCGTTCTGGCGGCTGATTCTGTATTTCTGTGTGATCGCAGCCGTCGCGATTGTCGGCGCGGTGTACCGGCTCTACCTGACACAGATGCTGACAATTCGCTGGCGGGCGTGGCTCACCGAAAAGCATTTCGCCCGCTGGCTCGCCGACAAGAATTACTACCAGATGGAGCAGGGCGGTTACACCGATAACCCGGACCAACGGATCTCCGAAGACCTCAACAACTTCACCTCGAACACGCTGGAACTGGGCATTGGTTTGCTTCGCAACATTGTCAGCCTGGTATCGTTCTCGATCATTCTGTGGGGGGTGTCGGGTAGTATCGAAGTATGGGGTTTTACCATTCCCGGCTACATGTTCTGGTGCGTACTGGTATATGCCGTGGTGGGCAGTTGGCTGACGCATTTGATCGGTCGTCGCTTGATCGGCCTGAACAACCGACAACAACGCTTCGAAGCCGATCTGCGTTTTTCCATGGTGCGGATTCGCGAGAATGCCGAAAGCATTGCGCTGTACAACGGCGAACCCAATGAAAATCGTCGCTTGAACAGTCGCTTCGGGATGGTTTGGCATAACTTCTGGGACATCATGAAGGTGTCCAAACGACTGACTTTCTTCACCGCCGGTTACAATCAGGCTGCCATCATCTTTCCGTTCATCGTCGCTTCGCCGCGGTACTTGTCCGGCAAGATCGAACTTGGCGAGCTGATGCAAATCAGCTCGGCGTTCGGCAACGTGCAGGAAAGTTTCAGCTGGTTTATCAGTGCGTACCAGAGCCTTGCCTCCTGGCGCGCCACCTGTGATCGACTGCTGAGTTTCCGTCAGGCCATGACCGACAACGAAGGGCGCGCGCCGGCCATCGACGTGCAGACTCAGGGTACGGCGCTGAAGGTGCACAACCTTGGTCTCGACCTCACTGACGGTCGTCATCTGCTGACCAGCGCCGACATGACCGTGGAGGAGGGCGAGCGGGTCATGCTCAGCGGTCGTTCCGGCAGCGGCAAGTCGACCTTGTTGCGGGCGATGGGGCACCTTTGGCCGACGGGTCATGGCAGCATCCGCCTGCCGACGGCGCGTTATCTGTTCCTGCCGCAAAAGCCCTACCTGCCGATTGGCAGCCTGCGCGAGGCGTTGAGTTATCCACAGCCGGGCGACACCTACCCGCACGAGCGCTACGTCCACGTGCTGGAAACCTGCCGCTTGCCGCATCTGGTTTCGCGGCTGGATGAAGCCAATCACTGGCAGCGCATGCTCTCGCCGGGTGAGCAGCAACGCTTGGCCTTCGCCCGTGCGCTGCTGTATGCGCCGCAATGGCTGTACATGGACGAAGCCACTTCGGCAATGGACGAGGAGGATGAAGCGTCGCTGTATCAGGCGTTGATCGATGAGTTGCCGGGCTTGAGCATTGTCAGCGTCGGCCATCGCAGCAGCCTGAAGCGTTTCCATCCACGGCATGTGCGTATCGAGAATGGTCATCTGGTGGACCAGGCCGTCACCGCCTGAACACCACATCCCCTGTAGGAGCGAGGCTTGCCCGCGAAGGCCTTCACGCGGTTTTCCATTGAAGACCGCGTTATCGTTCTTCGCGGGCAAGCCTCGCTCCTACAATTCCGATGCGGTCCGGGCGGCTATGCGCTTGCATTTGACCAATAGCCGAGAGCGGCTGCGCCAAGCGCATGAAGAGGCGCAGCGTGGGTGAGGTCGCCTATGGAACGATGGGCGCTACAACGACTTCAGATTGCTTCGTCGCAATGTCGTAGCTGATCGTCGCGTTTTTACCCTCGTGCAATTTGAAGAGACTGTACTCAACGATGAATTCGGTTGACGGCCCCGCGACTGGTTTCGTTTCAGTCCAGTCTGCGCTTGCGATCACACTGAAATGTGCCGTGACGTCTGTCCCGACAGGGCAGTTGATGGTATTGACCCTGATCACCACGCCGGCACTGTTTTCTTTTACGGAAATCTGATTACCCGGAAGTGGCCGCCCCTGACGATCTTCAAGGGTGGGTGCGGGTAGTGTTGCCTGATAAGCGGTCATGAGTATCGTCCTTTTATTGGGGGGCTTAATGGCTACCGTCGCCATTTTTTGAAAAGGCGCAAGTGCAGCGTTGAATCGAAGCTGTTCAGGATTAGAGAGAGTCAACAATGGGGTAGATCATCTCCGTTAACCCCGAACCTGCGGGGCTTGCGTTAATTTGCGGCTCCAGTTAAAGACATCTTCACCGACATCACGGTGCGGACTTGACGAATAACCGCGAGCGGCTGCGCCCCCAGCGCATGAGAAGGCGCAGCGCTGATTACGTCTTATTTTTCTACTTTGACAACCAAGTCAGGAGCGACGGTCGGAGTACCGGCTGCAGGGAACACTGTGTATCCCAGTTTGGCGGTAGCGCCTGGGACCAAATCCTTTTCGAAAACTGCTCTCAGGATTTCGACAACGGTAGGGTATCCGACCATAGCTTGGGTCACTGGAGTCTTGTAAGTACAGGAGTTGCCGGTAGAGGTTTGTACCCAAGTTTCGATTACGTCTCCTGCAGCCATTTTTGGGTACGGCGAAATATCCGCATGGGCTGGCCCTGCAAAGGTACTAAGCTTAAGAACACCTTGGGCATCGACCTGTTTAAGTCGCAGTGCAGGCAGAACAT
>NZ_JAAUOE010000064.1 GCF_017114915.1 Pseudomonas frederiksbergensis | reverse complement strand
AGCCATTGGACTGGACCCGACGATGTACGGTACCCACACGTTACGGCGAACCAAGGCTTCGTTGATCTATCGTAGGACCAAGAACTTGAGGGCAGTTCAACTCTTGCTTGGTCATACGAAACTCGAAAGCACTGTCAGGTATTTGGGCATCGAGGTAGACGATGCTCTAGAAATGGCAGAGCAAACAGACGTGTAATCTTCCACTGCGACGGTCTGCGGCAGACCGTCGCTTTCCGACCCAAAGCAGACATTCGATGTCGTCAGTTATTTCTCTGAAGAAGCGGATTCGTGGCTGCTAACTTACCTGCCTAATCTTGATGTTCTAGGGGCGATAAATAAAAAGCAAAACAATAATGAAAAGTTCAATCAAGACCATCACACCCAAAGCATTATCAATCCACTTATATATCCTGCTCACCTCTTTCCCTGTGGCTTTTCTATATTCTATAGAGTAGTGAACGGTAAGAGAGAGGCCAGGCAAGATCAAAATAAAAATTTCTATCAGACTATACATGTGTCGCACGGATCAAAAGGGAAGTTGATTTCTGCGTTTTGGGGCATTTCACGTTCCTCAACTCAAATAGTCGGCGCTTTCGGCTTGGTCGGGCGCTTAGGGCGAGGGCTGTAACGTTCTATCTCTCGAATGTACTCGCGCGCTACGCGAAAATAGTAGCGTTTCAAATGAATTCGCAGGTTCTGCCTTAGACGCCAAGTACCGTATGCACCTGCGCAAAGAATGAAAAAAAACAATACCAATTGGTTGGAGTCAGATAAAAATACAGCCAGGCAAATAAGCGCTACGACAATTAACTGATCAGGTGTATTGAGCCATCCGCTGTCTGTTCCTCGCTTTCTCAGAGTGCGAAGGAGCCACCTATACGTGGCGAAAACAAGTGCACTCAAGGAAAAGAACACGAACCCTATAATCCAGCTTCCTGGTATGGGCGAAAAACAGAACCTAACCCCAAAGCCAGCAAGGACAATGCTTGTACCAAATACACCAAAAAGAGCATCCCACTCTTGATCGACAGACCGATGCAGCAGTCTTTTGATCTCGACCCGGTGTATTTCGTGGTAGCGAGGGTTCATAGGCCTAACCTGAAGCTAGCAGGCAAACAAAATTGTGCCTTTGTTTGCCAAGTGTATGGCAGGTAGTGTTTTTGTCCAGGTTGTGCTCCCTGTCCGAGAAGAGAGCAGGGATGGCCGCTTCTGGCCCAGAGTGTGTAAAAACGCATATGGATTCGCGGTGACGGTTACGCAGCCGGTTCGAAGACACCTGCATCCACGAGCATCTCAACTAACGCCTCAGGCCATACCTTTTCTCCAGTAGATCTCAGCTCCTGAGCGGACCACCAGTGATGATCTGCCATGACCTGAGTCTCGTGTGAGGTCCATTCGGAGCTGGAAAGGGTCTGGCTTTCCGCGTGCACAACGAAATACTGCTCAACTGCGAACACCGTCTCGCCGCTGGGCAGGAGCATTGAAAACCTCCGATCTGCCACAGGCCCTGCAACTGTGTTGACCTGAATACCGGTCTCCTCGCGCAGTTCACGTATTGCAGCGGCGTGGAATGTTTCTCTATCTTCAAGACCACCGCCAGGGGTGGCCCAGTAATTTCTACCGGCTAAAGCCCCATCTTTATGGATAAATCTGAAAAGGAGGACATCTCGAGAGGGGCTTATAACTAGTAATCGTGCAGCCTTTCGCTCACGCATTTGACGTATATCTTCCCTGAAATTTTTGAAATGTGGGGTGCCGCCCTGATCAGTCGGAGGTCTCCCACATGGCTCGTAGCGTTACGATAGGATAATGATACTTCAGCAGGGCTACCCATGAAGCGCTTCATCCAAGGTGAGCATCGAGGCCAAGGCACCTTACTTCCCGAGAGCCTCGACGACTACGTCAGCGATACCAATCCGGTGCGCGTAGTCGACGTCTTTGTCGACGAACTCGACCTGGTCAATCTGGGTTTTGAAGGTGCCATTCCAGCCGATACTGGCCGGCCTGCTTACCACCCCGCAATATTGCTAAAGATCTACATCTACGGCTATCTCAACCGCATCCAGTCGAGCCGACGTTTGGAACGAGAAGCCCAGCGCAACGTCGAACTGATGTGGTTGACCGGGCGTTTGATGCCGGACTTCAAGACCATTGCCAACTTCCGAAAAGACAACAGCAAGGCCATCCGAGGCGTCTGTCGCCAGTTCGTTGTGCTGTGTCAGCAGTTGGGATTGTTTGGAGAACATCTGGTCGCCATCGATGGCAGTAAATTCAAGGCAGTCAACAACCGCGACCGCAATTTCACCAGCGCCAAACTGAAGCGGCGAATGGAAGAAATTGAATCGAGCATCAATCGTTACCTGGCGGCACTCGATGCTGCCGATCGGCAAGAACCAACAGCTTCCGAGCCCAGCGTTGTGCGGTTGGAAGAGAAAATCGCCAAGCTCAAAACTCAAATGAAGGAGCTTCAAGCGATCGAAATCCAGCTCAATGAATCGCCGGATAAACAGGTCTCACTGACCGATCCAGACGCCCGCTCCATGATGACGCGCGGCACGGGAATCGTCGGCTACAACGTGCAGACAGCGGTCGATACTCAGCACCATTTGATCGTTGCGCACGAGGTGACCAACGTCGGTTCCGACCGCGATCAACTCAGCTCGATGGCCAAGCAGGCCCGCGAGGCGATGGCGTCAGATACGTTGTCGGTGGTGGCTGATCGAGGTTACTTCAAAAGCGAACAAATCCTGGCCTGTCACGATGCAGGCATCACCGCCTATGTGCCCAAGCCGATGACCTCGGGAGCCAAGGCTGACGGGCGTTTCAATAACGATGCCTTCGTCTATGACGCGGCAAAAAACGAATACATTTGCCCCGCTGGAGAGGCGTTGATCTGGCACTATTCCTACGTTGAAAAAGGCCTGAAGTTGCACCGTTACTGGAGTTCGAAATGCCAGGGTTGCGCGTTGAAGTTGCAGTGCACACCGAGCACGGAACGACGAGTTCGACGCTGGGAGCATGAAGACGTATTGGAGGAGATGCAGCTTCGGCTGAGCAAAGCACCCGAGATGATGCGAGTCCGAAAACGGACTGTTGAGCATCCCTTCGGGACGCTCAAACAATGGATGGGTGCGACGCACTTCCTGACGCGAAAGCTGGCTGGGGTGAGCGCGGAGATGAGCTTGAATGTGCTCGCCTACAACTTGAAACGGGTCATGAAAATCATCGGTACCCATCACTTGATGAAGGCGCTAACGGCGTAAAAAACCGGCCTGTTTTTAGGTCTCCCGATGATCTGGCGCGTTGCTGGGGCGGTTTAGCTCATCAGGAAGGGACATCGTGCCTTAATCAGGCTACGAAGCCGGACAGCCACTCAGCCTTGAAAATCGAAACGGGATCTAGCGTTTTTACACACTCTGGGCCGATTGTTGCCTGTCGCGAAGGGATGCAATCGACCCTTTGCAGACATTCATAACGCCTAGGTTCAGCCGCGGGCTTGCCGGGCCGAAGTGGAGGTAAGACCGTCAGCTGGAATCGTTTGTTAGATGCAGCTACTCGCACCATACATCGCACTTTTCGCGTGTTCTCAAGTTTAGAAGCTCTGCGCTTGAACATGCACCGACCGGACTCCCCTCTAGAAATAGAACTTCGTCTCCTTCTTCCCAGCCCAGGCAATATGTTTGTGCTTCAAATTTTTCTCCGTTGATGATGAAAAGCTCATCGTTGTGAGCTACCTCGATTTCATAGCCCTCACGACCTGAGCTTCTGCTTGGTGCGCTATAGTGCTGACGCGGAGCAGGGGGTGCTGCTGCGCGTGGTTGTTGGGGGATGGATTTTGTGCCACGAAGAGCTGCCGATTCTCTTTGAACGCATGACACATATAGCGAAGGCCCTAGTGATGTGGAGCAGGATCTCAACAACCATTGCTTTTGTTCTTCGGTAAGAGATGAAATGTTTGGCAACCCGCCTGCGAGTGCAGCTTTCTCGCGGGTGAGGCAACTAATGGTAAGAAACGGGCCGAGGGAGTCGGAGCAGCTGCTTATGACCCAAGCTCGCAGCTCCGGCGTTAGGCTTGAAAGGTCTGGTTTTCCACGCGAAGCAGCTGATGCTTCCCGCACGACGCAGCTAGACCAGAGGGATGGCCCGAGGCTGCGAGAACATGAACGATTGACCCAATCGCGTGCGTCGGGAGAAAGCTTAGATAGGGCCGCGTCGGGATCTTGAGCTATCGCTGACTGAGCCATCAGCATCGCAAGAATGGTGAAAAACTTAGCATGCAATCGCATGTGCCCCCCGCATCTAATTACCATTTGGCGACATTACTGTCGCATAACGTTCCTTGATGTCCTGTAAGTCCTTGTTTTATTAGGGTGGTCACGGCGAACGTGACGCAAGCCAAGCTGCTAGATCAGTGTAGGCGACAAATCAAACAACGCTGCCAGCATGCTTCATTGGCCGCTTCTGGGCCGAATGCTGCCCTTGGTGAAAGGCAGCAATTGGCCGATAACCACCCGCCGCGAAAAGCCCGCTCCACAGTACGCAAACTGCCGAAATAGCCCGCCTGCCTGCACTGCTAGAATCCACGTACCTACCCCGACCCTGGAGAACCAAGATGATCAGCAAGAACACGATTTGTCTCTGGTACGACGGCACCGCGCTGGACGCTGCGACGTTCTACGCCGAGACGTTCCCGGACAGCGCGGTGGGCGCTGTCCTTCGCGCGCCGGGCGACTATCCGGCGGGCAAGCAGGGCGATGTCTTGACGGTGGAGTTCACGGTGATGGGCATCCCTTGTCTCGGGCCGAACGGCGGTCCGGGGGGCAAGCACAACGAGGCCCCTGAGTGAACAGGCGGTGCCCCTTATTCCGGCAGCCCCGCTTTACGCAGACCGTCCACCAGTGTGGCGAGATTCTCCGGCCGGTGGATCGGTAGCCAATCCCTGAGATTGGAGAGACGCAATGCAGGATCGAGCTGGTGCAAATGATCCATCGCACGTTGCGCTTCGGCCTTGCGTCCGGCAAGTGTATGGCTCGCCGCGAGGACGGCAGACACCAGCAGAAAACTCGGCAAATCCCAGAATGCTTTTTCCGCCCATGACGACGCCATGTCAATGCGCCCCAGGAACAGATGCGCGGCCGCCATTCCGGCTTGCATTCGATACAGTTCCGGGTCGAGGGGGCTCAACCGCATGGCGTGGGTAAAGTATTCGATGGCGGTAATCTGGTCCTGCAGTTCGAAAATGTCGCCCAGCACACCTTCGAAACGGCCCGCCCAATGGTGGGCACGGGTTGTCGCATCGATGAGTTGGGCCGTAATGCGCACACGATTACTGGCTTTGCGCCAACTGCCCTCCAGCACATAGCGAACGCCCCATTCGCGACCGACTTGTTTCACATCCACGGTGCGAGCCTTGTAGGTAAAGCTCGAATTGCGCACGACGACGAACAGCCAGCGATACTGCGACAGCGCCGCGATGATGTCCCCGACCACGCCGTCGGCCAGGTAATCCTGCTCTTCGTCCCCGCTCAAGTTCACGAACGGCAACACGGCGATGGACGGTTTGGCCGGCAGCGCAGGCGCGGATGCAGAGGCTTGAACCGATGGGACGGACTCGGCGCCAGCAAGGCCGACGCCATCCACTGACTTGACCTCGGCGACAAACCGGAATCCCTTGCGGGCCACCGTTCGAATCACACGCTGTTGCTGACCGTCATCGCCGACCGCCTTGCGCACCGCATTGATGTGACTGGCCAGGGTCGACTCCGAGACGATTCGGCCGGTCCATATCGCATTGATCAGCTCGTCCCGACTGACGACGTGCTCGCAGTGCTGCGCCAGGTAAACCAGCAGGTCGAAAACCTGGGGCGCAGTGGCAATCACCTGGGAGGCCCGCAGGAGTTCTCGCCGATCCAGATCGAGCACGCAGTCATCAAACACCAATAACATTGAGGGCTCCTGTCCCGTACTTGCGCGCCGGGCATAGGCCCATGGTTACCGGTCGACGATTTTGCGGCCCGGCGACGGCATTTATTGCACGGGCTCCTGGACAAAAAGCCAAGCCAAATTCAATGAAAACCCAAGGCTTCGGCAAAGTACTGAGGGCGTGGTTTGCCATTGCCCTCTCGCTGCGCCCCTTCGCGCCCAATCTCTCGATCTGGCTGGCCGGGTACTGGACGGATGGTTTGTTCGACTGGCGCGGGGTGTACGTAAAACCCTCCCGGCGACGAACACCGGGAGGGTAGAACAACGGAGGTGTATCAGCCCTTGGCCTGGCTCATACGAGTGAACAGCTCCGTAGGCACTTTCTTGCCGTTGGACGTGTACTGATTGCTCCTGTACGTGTAGGTTTCTGCCTCGGAAAGGTAGCCGTCCTGATTGGTGTCTATCGCTTTGAACTCCTCACTGCGGGTCGGGGCCACGGCCAGGAACTCCTTGAGTGAAACGCGGCCGTCGTCATCAGTGTCGGTGCGTTCGAAAGAGGCGTCGCCGCACTTGCCCTCACCGCACTTGCCTTCGGCCTGGGTTGCCTTGGCGCTGGCGCCACTGGAACCGCATTTACCCTCGCCACACTTGCCCTCCCCAGCCTTCTCCGCGGAAGCCAACTGATAGCCCTGGGGCAGCGCCTCCACCGCAAAGGCAGTCGAGGCGAGGTTCATACCGCCAACCAGGGCGACGGCGACCAGGCCAATACGGGTCTTGTTCGGAATACGGGACATAGTATTTCTCCAGATGCTGTGCGCGATCGAACCGCGCGGTCATGCCACAAGGGCAGAAAAGCCCTTGAGGATGCACTCGGCGAAATGAATCGAACCGGGAATCCCGGAGCGAACATGCATTAGCATTCACCTCGACAGGGCAACCTCATTTGGGCCCGGTCATTTGGATGCTTTAATGTATCCGCGAAGTGTCAGCAGGCCGGACATTTGTAAGTCAATCCCCGAACTCGTGATCCAGATACAGAGGGATACACCTGGTGCGGTGGTCATGACTCAACGCTGTCTGGAGGAAGACAGCATTGGGTCATGAGTAACGGATGTCACTGATGTCGATCGCCACCAGCAGCTGCGACGCGATCGCACGATTATTCGCGTCACGGCGATAGGCCCTCCGCTTGCTGGGCATAGGGAGCCCCTGGGCCTGGACATAGTCGTGAACGTACTGGGCAGCGGGCAATCCGCCGCTTACGTCGACGCTGTAGTCGTGCCGACGCAGCAGAAAGTCTTCGCCGAAGTAGAAATCCTGTACCGGGCAGTGCGTGACCACGTTCGGCGCAAAGTGCACCCGCAAACGACGCCAATGCTGGTCGCCCTCCTCCCAAGGGTCGACCTCTTCAACCCTGACACCCGGCAAGATGAACAGAAATGGCATCGTCATGTACGACCACAGCGCGTAACCGTTGAAGTACGCGCGGTGAAGCGGATCCCAAGGTGTCGTTTCTGCGTGGTCACGAAAAGACGCCCTCGGATCCGAGCGCTCCGCCACCACCTGGCCATCCGTGGTTTCAATAGCGATTCGATCGGGTGTGTACGCCGTGCGCTGGTTCGGAGCTCCGAAAGGCATCACCGACGCTCTTTGCTCATGCAGCCAGACAGTCATCTGACGAGCGTCACTGTCCTGGGTCAGCCCCTTCATGCCCCACAGCGAGCCGCCGGTCACAATGCTGGCACTTACCGTGTTGAAGCTGTTCCAGCGTTCTTGTCCGCCGTGGGCTATCAGTACCCGTTCCAGTAGATCGCAGTGCTGTCCGTTCATGGAGATAACCCTCTTCATTGCTGAGCCGGCCCACCAGCGCTGAAGACATGCCGACGGGTTTAGACGATCTGCATTGAACTCTGTACTTTCAGCACCCAAGAGAGCGAAGTCAGAGGCAACACTATCTCCACGCCCAACGTATATCGCGTGGGTTAGCCAAACCTCTGGAAGCCCACACAATGAACGTCTTGAACATCAACAACCATCGCAACAACAGCTTATCGCTCGGGGTTAAAACCATGGCGATTGGAACCTACGGTGCTTATTTTGCACTCGCCCTCATCTACTTCTGGTTCGGCGGCATGAAATTCACGCATTACGAGGCACAGGGATTGGTTCCGCTTGTGAGCAACAGCCCTCTATTGGGTTGGGTTTATGACATTTTCAGTGTAGATGTCTTTTCTCGCCTACTCGGAGTCCTGGAGATCTCGATCGGTGCTCTTATTGCAGGTCGCCTTCTATCACCCAAGCTTTCTCTAGTGGGTGGAGCATTGTCTGCCGGACTGTTTTTCACGACGTTGACCTTTATGCTCTCGACACCCGGAGTGGTTGAACCCGGCCTCGGCTTTCCAGCCATTACCGTTGCTGCGGGCCAATTTCTCCTTAAAGACATAGGGTTGCTTGCCGCTTCTGTATTCGTGGCGGGCCATTCTCTAACCAGGCTGGAAACCCGTTGAACTGATAATGCCCTCCAGGGATGGCCTGAAGCAGTCCGATGCTTTCAGGCCATTTCCCTTTCAGAGACCGTCACGATCCAGATCATGGGTGATGTCAAGAGAACTTCGCCCCTCTCCCGTCAGCGATTTCATCCAGTCCCGGGGGCTGCTGCCCGTCTTGCGGCGAAAGGCACGAGCAAGCGCCGACGGACTTTCATAACCGACCTCGTCGGCGATCAGCGTAATCGGCCGGCCTTCACGCAGACGTTTCTGCGCCAGGCTGATCCGCCAACTCAGAAGATAATCCGCAGGTGTCTGCCCGATAACGGATCGGAAATGAGCGGCATAGGCAGCACGCGACATGTTCGACTCGCTCGCCAGCTCTGCGACTGACCAGGCATGACGCGGTGCATTGTGCATCTGTACCAGAGAGCGCACCAACCGCGAGTCGGCGAGTCCGGCCATCATTCCGGTACTTAGCGCCTGCTGGTCGAGCAGATGCCGAAGCAGCAAGATGATCAGCAGCTCGAATAAACGATCAAGCACGGCTTCCCTGCCACAATGTCCGGCTGCTGCCTCACCGAACAGCCAGCTCAGTGTATCGGCCAACTGTGGCAGTTCATCCAGGGGCAGCACCAAAAGATCGGGTAACGAAGCAGACAATGGGTTATCGACACCACCGTCAAACTCCATTGACGCACACAATAGCCGAGCCCCCTCGGGCTCACCCGGGATGAGTTGATGCCGGCTTGGGCGTGGCAGAAAAATCAGACTGGGCCGGGTAAGCAGCGAGTCGCTGCCATCGGGGCCCCGTAAAGTGAGGTGACCCGCCTGCAGCAGATGAATATGGCCGCGCTGGTCAGCGCCATCGTACGACGCCACACCGCAAAGCTTGCCACTGTGAAACAGGTTGGCGCGGACACCGAACTGTGACAGCAAAGTAGACAAGCGATCCATAGGCAATCCCATAGCGAGGTACAGACGATCAGCATCGTATCACCGGTACCTTCGCACCGTTCGTGCGACCTACTCCTCAAAGCGCCCTGTGGCGTCACGATCGCGCTCGTATCGCCTGGTAAACGGAAACGGTGGCAACCAGGACTCGCGACGGACGATCCAGCTTTCGTAGGTGGGCATCAGTTGGTCAGGAGCATCCAGAGCCCCCAGGTGCACTTCGATTTCGTCGCCGGTGCGCGCATAAACCGACGAGCCGCAACGGGGACAGAAAAACCGCCCGGCGTAGTCACGTGTTTCGCCCTCGATCGTCACCGCCTCCTGAGGGAACACCGCGCAAGCATTAAAAAGCGCTCCATGATGCTTGCGGCAGTCGAGACAATGACAAACGCCGACCCGGTATGGGAGCCCCGATGCCTCGATGCGGACATTGCCGCACAAGCATCCGCCGGTGAATCGGTCCATGTCGCACCTCCTCTGAAATCAAGCGCTCGGAATGTGAAAATAGCCGCTAAACGACCGCTACAATGCTCCGAAAGTGACGTCCAGGAATGAGAGTGAACTTGCAGAGCCTAACCCCGACACCCGCCCTCACCGCCCGCGAAGTCTGCCAACGCTTGCGAGACGCCGCCCTGGAAGTCCTCCCGTTGCGGCGCATCCACGAACCGTGTGAACCCGGCCAGGTACAGGTCGATATCGAAGGCTGGCGTCTGACCCTCGACTTCGACGGCAACCGCTTGCACCACTGCCAACACTGCCGCAGCCCGGACGGTCGCGAGGGAGCACTCCAGGCCTGGCGTTACGGCACTGACCCGGTCAGCTTGCTGAGCACCTGGGAGTTGGCGCAGGTCGAGCGACTATTGAAATAGCAACGCCCCGTCCACCGGCGAGGGGTCAGTTGGAATATTGGCCGCAACGTACTGGATCACCTCTTCAAGTGTGTCCATGTCTGGAGCATTGCTCACTAACGCTTCCGGGCGACACCATGGGTAATCCAGATGTGATAGCCACTCCATGATGCCGTGCAGATCAGTCGCTGACAGGGTTATCATGTGCTCAATGGTGATGGTGAGCCTCTGAATCGCCTGACCAGCACATCGCCGATAGGTCCAAGACCTTCGACGTGGGGCGCAAACGAGATGGATCCGGTGTGCAAGACCATGTCCAGTATCGCGTCTGGCGCAAAGGCCTGGTGTAACAAATGTGGACGGTTGCCGTCCTTGGCTTTTATGTACTATCGAATCGCTAGTTGAGCAGTGTTCATTGTTTATCCGTCGTATCCATACAGGGTTGAGAGCCGCCTCATGCAAGGCTCACATGACTATTACACGTGCCCCGCCCTTCGCAACAGACAGCAATAGGCCAAAAGCAGTCAATTTCGTTCCATTCGTCTACCCTCACAAAGCGCCACGCAGCAATCACCTTGTGCCAGGCGCCTCGACATTCTTCCGTAAATGCACCGGAGATTTTCCATGCTCAAGCGTACCCTGGCAGTGGCCGTCGGCTTGTCCCTGTCTGTTTTCACCCTGTTCACGCAAGCCGCCGAGACCCTGAAAGTCAGCGCGATTCCCGATGAAGCCCCGACCGAACTGCTGCGCAAGTTCAAGCCGCTTGGCGCCTATCTGGAACAACAATTGGGCATGAAGGTCGAGTTCGTGCCCGTGAGCGACTATCCGGCCGTGGTCGAGGCGCTGGCCACCGACCGCATCGACCTGGCCTGGCTGGGCGGCTTCACGTTCGTGCAGGCACGCCTGAAAACCGGCAATGCCATTCCGTTGGTGCAGCGTGAACAGGACGCTCAATTCACCAGCAAATTCATCACCGCCGACCCAGCCGTCAAGTCCCTCGCCGACCTCAAGGGCAAGACCTTTGCCTTCGGCTCGGTGTCCTCGACTTCCGGCAGTCTCATGCCGCGCTATTTCATGCTCAAGGATGGCATCAAGCCAGAAAGCTACTTCAGTCGCGTCGGCTACTCCGGCGCCCATGACGCCACCGTTGCCTGGGTCCAGGCCGGCAAGGTGGACGCCGGGGTGCTCAACGCCAGCGTGTGGGAAAAACTGGTCGCCGCCGGCAAGGTCGACACCACCAAGGTCAAAGTGTTTTCGACCACCCCGGCCTACTTCGACTACAACTGGACGGTGCGCGGGACCCTCGACCCGGCACTGGCGGCCAAGATAAAGACTGCCTTCCTGGCCCTCGATCCGGCGACTGCGCAGGACAAGGAAATTCTGGACCTGCAGGCCGCCAGCCGCTTCATCGAAACCAAGCCTGAGAACTACAAGGGTATCGAGGAAGCCGCACGCGCCGCCGAACTGCTCAAATGACATTGCATCTGACCCGGGTCAGCCTTACCCACGCCAACGGCGTCCAGGCGCTGCGTGGTGTGGATCTGCACATCGGAGCACGCGAACAAGTCGCCATCATCGGTCCGTCCGGCGCGGGTAAGTCGACCCTGCTTAACCTGCTGGCCACCGCCCTGCGACCGGGCAACGGCGAGCTGCAGGTGCTCGGCGAGCACGCCTGGCAGCTTTCTGCCCGTCAGCGGCAGCGTCTGCGTGCTCGCATCGGCCTGATCCATCAGGCGCCTCCCCTGCCCCCGCGCCAGCGCGTGGTCACCGCGGTTCTGGCGGGCAAGCTCGGTCAGTGGGGGCTGGGCAAGAGCCTGCTGAACTTGCTGCATCCGCTGGATGTTCCGGGCGCACGCGCGGCATTGGCCAGGCTGGACCTGAGTGACAAGTTGTTCGCGCATTGCCAGCAACTGTCCGGTGGGCAGCTACAGCGCGTGGGCATTGCCCGCGTGTTGTATCAAGCGCCCGAGGTGTTGCTGGCCGATGAACCGGTGTCGGCCATGGATCCGGTGTTGGCCCAGCACACGCTTTCGGTGCTCTGTCGTCATGCCCGGCAGCACAACGTCACGCTGGTCGCCAGCCTGCATGCGGTGGAGTTGGCCCTGGCGAACTTTTCGCGAATCATCGGCTTGCGTGACGGACAGATCCTGTTCGACCTTGCGGCCAGCGAAGTCGACCACGAGTTGCTCGACAAGCTTTACGCCAACGAGCAACTGCAATCCCCACCCATTGCTCCGCCGCCTTTGAGTGTACAGATTCCCCGATGCTGACCCGTGAGACCCGAGATCCGGCCACCCGGCCCCGCCTGCTGCTCACCTTGCTGGCCCTTGCCTTACTGTGGCCCGGTATCCGCTTCAGCGAGCTGGACTTGGGCGTGCTGGTGGCGAGTGGCAGTCAGAGCGAGATGGGCCGGTTTGTTTCAGCCTTCTGGCCACCGGCCCATGGCGAAGCGTTCATTGAGCTGTTGTTGCAAGCCACCCTGCAGACCCTGGCCATCGCCACGGCCGGGATGGCGCTGGCGTTGCTGTTGGCAATCCCCGCCAGCCTGCTGGCCAGTCGCGCGCTGTCGCTGTCTGCGGCCTCCCGTGCCGGTCACCCGAGCTATTGGGGACAACTGCTGCGTTGGCCCGTACGCGGCTTGCTGATCTTCCTGCGAAGCGTGCCGGAAATCGTCTGGGCCCTGCTGTTCGTGCGCGCTGTGGGCTTGGGCCCGACTGCCGGGGTACTGGCCATTGCCATTACCTACAGCGGCATGTTGGGCAAGGTCTACGCGGAAATTTTCGAATCGGTCGACCAGCGTCCGGTACACACGCTACTGCAGTCCGGCAGCGGTCGGCTCGCCGCCTTTTGCTACGGGATCCTGCCCAATGTCGCGGCGGAACTGCTGTCGTACACGGTGTACCGCTGGGAATGCGCCATCCGCGCCTCGGTGGTGATGGGCTTCGTCGGCGCTGGTGGTCTGGGTCAGCAAATGGACCTGTCGTTACGCATGTTCGCCGGTGGTGAAGTGGCCAGTCTGTTACTAACGTTCCTGGTCCTGGTGCTGCTCGCCGATCAACTCAGCCGCCTGCTGCGCTGGAGGCTGACATGAATCGCCTGTTCAACCTGGCATTGCTTTCGTGCATCGGCGCAGCGGTCGTCGCCTCCTTCATCTACCTGGGCATCGACCTCGGCGAACTCGGCGGCACCGGCAACCTGCACCAGATGGGCGCTTATGCGCAGCGCTTTCTCAGCCCGGACCTGAGCGCGGGCCATCTGCAAGCCATCGGCCACGGTGCCCTGGAAACCCTCGCCATGTCTGCCCTCGGCACCCTGCTCGCGGCGGTGTTCGGCCTGCTGTTGGCATTGCCCGCGGCCGGACGCTACGGCTGGCCTTTGCAGAGCACGTCGCGTCTGGTGCTCAACGCCTTGCGCGCGGTGCCGGAACTGGTGTGGGCCGCGCTGATGGTCCTGGCCGCCGGGTTCGGCCCCAACGCCGGCACCCTGGCCTTGGCCCTGCACACCACCGGCGTGCTCGGACGGCTGTTCGCCGAAGCGCTGGAAAACACCCCACCGGAACCGGCCGACGCGATCCGTCTGCAGGGCGGCAATGCCCTATGGGCGTTCTGTTACGGCACCCTGCCCAACCTGCTGCCACAGCTACTGGCCTACATCCTGTACCGCTGGGAAAACAACATCCGCATGGCCAGTGTGCTCGGCTTCGTAGGCGCCGGTGGTCTGGGGCAAATGCTCTATGTCAACCTCAGCCTGTTCCAGGAAGCTCAAGCCAGCACGGTTATCCTGGCGATGTTGTTACTGGTATTGGCGGTCGATACATTGAGCAGTTGGAGCCGTCAGCGTTGGGTCAAGGCCTGAGTGTTTTCGCGGAACGGATATATCTGCCCCCCTACCACCCTGGGAAACGTCATGCCTGAACCGCTCATCTATCTGATCCATGCCACACCCCTGTCCATCGCGCCGATAACCGAGGCCTTCTCTCGGCTTTGGCCTGAGGCCAGATTGGCGAATCTGCTGGAAGACTCTCTTTCCCGCGATCTGGCAGACGCCGGTGAACTCACTCCAGCGATGAGCCAACGATTTTTGAAGCTCGCCACTTATGCCGCAGAGTCAGGCGCAGACGCCATTTTGTTTACCTGCTCGGCATTCGGCGATTCCATTGATTTGTGTAAACGCTCCCTGAGTATCCCGATCCTCAAGCCGAACGAAGCCATGATTGAGGAGGCCATTCAACGAAGCCGGAAAATCTCCATCCTGTCGACATTCCCTCTGGCAATCACCTCAATGACCGAAGAGTTTCAAAGCTTTGCGCGGCAACAAGGCGTGGCGATCGAACTCTCTGCACATGTCTGCCCTGAGGCGTTCGACGAACTGCGCAAGGGTAACGCCGATCGTCATGATCAATTGATTACGGATATGGCTCGTACGGTCACAAACGGCGAACTGCTGTGCTTCGCGCAATTTTCCATGGCCCGTGCTGCGCAACAGGCAAGTCAGGCGAGCGGCCTCCCCGTTCTGACCACGCCCGACAGTGCCATCTTGAAACTTCGTGGCCTTCTGGAAGCCTGATGCTTGTGCAAAACAAAAATGAATAAATCGCCAGCGCGCCAACACGGCCGACGGGATCACCGCATTGCCACTGCGTAACAACAAAAAAACCCGGAAACAGAAAATGTTTCCGGGTTTTTTTTGTTCGCATCAAGGTTTGCGCCAGGAAAGTCGGCGCCCTTCTCACACTTTGTTACCGCATACCCCAGCCGGGTGTAAAAAACTGCTTCGGTAACAGCCTCGCAGACTGCCTCCCCCCTGCGCTCACCTGCCTGCCAAGCCCATCCCAGAGCACTTTACGCGCTTTCTCAAACGTCCAATCGGCGAATTGGCCGGGTGATTGCATATGCTTGTCTGTACAAGTATCTGCGTGTGCATAAGACATCTTGCCACGCAGTACACGCGCTCTTGCGGCACAAGCGTTTTCGATGATCCTTGGGAATAAAATAATGAAAAAAGCATTTCTCACTCTTTCTGCATTGGCTTTGTGTATGGCTGCCGGTTCTGCGCTGGCCAAGGAGTACAAGGAGTTGCGCTTTGGCGTCGACCCCTCTTATGCGCCGTTCGAATCCAAGGCCGCCGATGGCGGCCTGGTGGGCTTCGATATCGACCTGGGCAACGCGATCTGCGCTGAGCTGAAGGTCAAGTGCAAGTGGGTTGAAAGCGACTTCGACGGCATGATTCCCGGCCTCAAGGCCAATAAATTCGATGGCGTGATCTCTTCCATGACCGTCACGCCGGCGCGTGAGAAAGTCATCGATTTCTCGAGCGAGCTGTTTTCTGGCCCGACCGCGCTGGTATTCAAGAAAGGCGCGGCCATCGGTACCGATCCGGCTTCCCTCAAGGGCAAGAAAGTCGGCTACGAGCAAGGCACCATCCAGGAAGCCTACGCCAAGGCCGTGCTGGACAAGGCCGGGGTAGAGACCCAGGCCTACGCCAACCAGGACCAGGTGTACGCGGACCTGATCTCCGGACGCCTCGATGCCTCAATCCAGGACATGCTGCAAGCCGAACTGGGCTTCCTGAAGTCGCCACCAGGCGCCGGCTTCCAAGTCAGCGAGCCGGTCGCAAGCCCCCTGCTGCCAGCCAAGACTGCCGTGGGTCTGGCCAAAGGCAACGCCGAGCTCCAGGCCTTGCTGAACAAAGGTATCAAGGCACTGCACGACAATGGCACCTATGCGGCCGTCCAGCAGAAGCACTTTGGCGATCTGAATCTCTACAGCGGCCAATAATGACCCTGTGCCCATTTCAGGATGGGCACTTTTTTGATTGACGTAGGGCTGCTCAATGCTAGAAAACCTATTGCAGATTCTCGGGCTGTCAGACTTTAGCCTTAAGGGTTTCGGCCCATTGTTGCTGCAAGGCTCCTGGATGACTGTCAAATTATCCTTTCTGTGCTTGCTGGTGAGCGTTGGCCTGGGCCTGATCGGCGCCAGCGCCAAGCTTTCGAAATCGGCACTGCTGCGCGTCCCTGCGCAGGCCTACACCACGCTGATTCGCGGGGTGCCGGACCTGGTGCTGATGCTG
>NZ_JAAUOE010000063.1 GCF_017114915.1 Pseudomonas frederiksbergensis | reverse complement strand
GGCACCAGGATCATCGAGGTGGCGAGGTAGATCAGCGACAGGTAAGTGCTGGCGGAAAACAGCGTGATGATCAGAAACAGCTGCACCATCGCGTTGGTCAGCCACAGCGCGTTGGCCGGTACGAGGTTGGCGTTTTCACGGCGCAAAAACGCCGGCATGGTGTGGTCCTTGGCGGCGGCGAACATGATCTCCGCGCACAGCAACACCCATGACAGCAACGCCCCGAGCAAGGAAATGATCAGGCCGACACTGATCAGCACCGCGCCCCAGTGACCGACCACATGCTCCAGCACCGCGGCCATGGACGGGTTCTGCAGTTTGGCGAGTTCCGGTTGGGTCATGATGCCCAGGGACAGCACGTTCACCAGCACCAGGAACAGCAGCACGGTGATGAACCCGATGACCGTGGCTTTACCCACGTCGCTGCGTTTTTCCGCGCGGGCCGAAAAGATGCTCGCGCCTTCGATGCCGATGAACACCCACACGGTGACCAGCATCATCTTGCGCACCTGGTTCATCACACTGCCCAGGTCCGGGTTTTTCAGGCCCCAGATGTNGATGCCGATGAACACCCACACGGTGACCAGCATCATCTTGCGCACCTGGTTCATCACACTGCCCAGGTCCGGGTTTTTCAGGCCCCAGATGTCGGCGGTGAAGATCTCCAGCTTGAACGCGAACAAGGCGATCAACACGAACAGCAGCAGCGGTACGACCTTGGCGACGGTGGTCACCAGGTTGATGAATGCCGCTTCCTTGATGCCTCNGTCGGCGGTGAAGATCTCCAGCTTGAACGCGAAGAGGGCGATCAATACGAACAGCAGCAGCGGCACGACCTTGGCCACGGTGGTCACCAGGTTGATGAATGCCGCTTCCTTGATGCCTCGTAAAACCAGAAAGTGCACCGCCCAGAGCAGCAGCGAGGCGCCGATCACCGCGGCAACCGTGTTGCCTTCGCCGAAGATCGGAAAGAAATAACCGAGGGTGCTGAACAACAGGACGAAGTAACCCACGTTGCCCAGCCAGGCACTGATCCAGTATCCCCAGGCAGACGAGAAACCCATGTAGTCGCCGAACCCGGCCTTGGCGTAGGCGTAGACACCGCCATCCAGATCAGGCTTGCGATTGGCCAGGGTCTGGAACACGAAGGCGAGGGTCAACATGCCCACTGCGGTGATTGCCCAACCAATAAGAACAGCACCGACGTCAGCACTGGCGGCCATGTTCTGGGGCAAGGAGAAGATCCCGCCACCAATCATTGAACCGACTACTAACGCCACGAGTGCGCCGAGTTTCAGTTTTCCGGAGGATTCAGACATTGCATGACTCCAATGCAGGGAAGAACGAAAGATCAATTTCGTTAGCTATGCAATAACTAATCTTGTTCAAGTCATACCTCTATTCCTTGGTAATGGAGTCGTTATAAACAGTTCACACACATTAATGCGGGCAGTAATAATTCCAAAAAACCTACAAAAAATAGGTGCATAGCTTGACGCTAGTATGTTTTTGCGGTTTAGCAAATCTAATCACTCAATTAGCAAGTCAGACTAATCGATTGGAAAATATAGATGAAATAGCTATTACTCCGACCCTCGGTAGTGCGACTGGCTATATGTTCGGCTCTTAGGCCATTAGTTGCTTCGGATACACAGTTTTCTGGCAAGTCGTGCCGCATTGTGGCCGCAGCCGCCTATGCTCTGAACAAGGTTGCCGACTCGTCAGGCGCGCAAACTTGTGGTCAGTTCGACAATGCCTGGATTGGAGCCGTGACCGGAAACATGACCTGGCGTTTCTAATACCCTGCTACCGAAAAAACGACTTAATCCATGGAGCACACACCATTATGAACTTGTCCCGAAAACTGTTTATGGGCGCTGCATTGGCCAGCCTGCTGCTCGGCGGTTGCACCTCGAAAGTCACCGAGCGTGAGCAGTATTCCGGCTTCCTGTCCAACTACAACAACTTGCAGCAGGTCACCACCACCAGCGGCGAGACAGCCATGCGCTGGGTGAGCCCGTCCTGGAATCCAGATGCCTATAACACCGTGGCCTTCAACAAGCTGGAGCTCTACCCGGCGCCACAGCCCAACGAGCGGGTTGACCGGCAAACCCTGGACGAGTTGCAGAACTACATGACCAGCAAGGCCAAAGGCGTTCTGGACCGAAAGTATCGGGTTGTATCGAGCGCAAAATCAGCGCCGGCCGGTTCAAAAACCTTGATCATGCGCGCAGCGATCACTGGGGTGAATGCCGAAAACGAAGGCATGAAGTGGTATGAAGTGGTTCCGGTCGCCGCCGTCGTGGGGGGTGTGTCCGCTGCCAGTGGCCATCGCGATCAGGAAACCACACTGTTCATCGAGGCCGAGTTTATCGATGCCAGCAACAACCAGACCGTGGCCAAAGTGGTGCGCAAAGTCTTTGGCAGTACGCTGTCAAACGCCAGCCAGAAGATCACCACCAAGGACTTCAAAGTGGCGATCGACAAACTGACCAACGATTTGCAAGCGTTCATCAAGTAACTAAAAACAATGCTTCAGCAGCTTTTTTGAAAGGGTGCTGGGGAAAAGGCTACGAAGATGACCCTGTGTTTCGCTGCCGTAACTAATAACCTCATGCAGAAGAAACGCTTCTGCATGAGGGGCAACTACGTCATCTCAACGCACAGATAAATCTTGCTGCTCTTGATCTACGGTAACCACCTTCCAGCTGTCATCCGGATCAAAGCGCTTCATCGACTGCGCCAATTTGTCACCACCCGGTCCCAAGTCTTTTTCGAACACCTGTCCTTCATGACTGATCATGAAACTCATCACCCCGGTGTCATTGTATTTCGCCGGCCAGGCGATCAGTGCAAAGCCTCGGCTCATCTTGTCACCGATGAGGTAGCTGTAGGCGCCACCAGGTGCTGAAGGACCTTGACCTTCGAGGATGCGGAAGTGGTAACCATGCCAGTCTTCGCCAGCAATGGCTTTGCCGAACGCGGGACCCAGCGGGCTAATCTGGCCGCTATCGTCGTCCGCCCAATAGAGCCCGTTGTGCTTGCCGGTGGTACTGAAGATTTTCTGCGCATACTCGAGTGCGCCGTCACCGTCACGATCCACTGACGCATAGTCCATCTGGGCGTCATGATAGGTCAGCACCGATTGCAACGCGGCGAGTTCGTTGCGGCCAATTCGACGTGCACGGACCTCAGCGCTACCGGCCTTGATGTCGAAGCGCCAACCGTTCGGGCCTTTTATCATGGGTATAGGCAGTGTCCAGCGGTCACTGCCCACCGCCAGGATCGCCTTGCGGTCGCTGATTTTTTCAATGTGGTGTTGCTCGTGGTATTGCTTCAAAAACGCATCCACATCACTGCGCTGCACGCCTTCGCGCGGGATGAAACTGCGCCATTCATTACCCAGCAGCGCTGTCAGGCGTGCCTGTTCGGCGTGTTCCGTACCCAGTGCTTCGACGAACGCTTGAGCAGCCTTTTCCGGGGTTGGAAATGCCTGCTGTGCCGTAGCCATGCACGACCACGCCAAGCCGGCGGCGATCGCCAGGGCATGAGGGAGCAAGCCCATGAGTGCCTTCACCCGAGGATTGTTTTTCAACGACGGCCCCCCCTTTGACGTGCCGGTGGATTGGACGGCCGGCTGATCTGATGGCCAGCTGATCGCGAGGCACTGGGGCGCTGGACGGATGCTTGGCTGGCCCGCCCTCGATTGGCTTGTGCGTTGGCTTGGGACGGTGAGCGCACACCGGCGAATGCATTGTCGCGGGCACTGCCCGTACTGGCGGACGGCCGTTTTTGCGTAGCTTGACGCGCCTGCAAGTTGTCCTGTGCGCGGGCGGTCTGATTCCTGGTTTGCTGACTCTCCCGAGTATTTCTGGCAGAGCCCTGACTCCTGTCAGACGACTTCGGTCTGTCTGCACCTGCTTGCATCCGATTGCTGGCCGAGGTTCCGGATTGCGCTTTGCGCGCTGAATCACGGGCTTCGCGGTTGCTGGTGGCAGGTCGTTCGATACCGTGCTTTTCCATTGAGCCACGGGCTTTTTCACGAGCCTGGGCTCGCTGAGCAGTGTCCCCTCGATAGGCCTCACGCTGATTGGCACCGCTCAGTTGTCGGCCGTACTGTTCGCGGCTCTTACTGTCGCGATAGGGCACACCATCGCGATGCACGGCGTTGTGCTGCCACTTGTTCTGATTACGGGTGATCTGGTTGTTGCGATTGATGTTGTTGTAGCGTTCGACATCGATGTCGATGTCGTTATTGCCCCAGTCACAGTCACCCCACAACGAGCCGATGATCGCCACACCGGTACCAAACGCCAGCCCGGCCAGCAATGCCGAACCGGGGTAATAGGCTGGCGGCGGTGGATAGTACACGGGAGGCGAGGCCGGGTAGGGCCAGGTGCCGTAGGTTGTTGTCGGGTTATAACTGGGTACGTAAACCACCTGCGGATCGGCGGGCTGGATGATGATAGTGGAGGTGCTGCCGGCAGGGGCAGGGGTAGCGGCCGGTGCAGCAGCCTGAACCGTCACGTTCTGGTACTGGTTGCTCTGCAGGTTGCCGGCGGCTTGCGCCTGATGACGCAAGCGTTGCACGCCCCCCATGACATCGTCGGGCTGCGCCAGGAAGGCATCACCCAGGCGTTGTACCCAGACGGGATCCTGTCCCAGCGTTGCCAGGACCTGGGGGAAGGCGACCAGCGCCTGCACGCTCGGATCCCAGGGCTGGCTCGCCACTTGTTTGACCGCATCATCGCCCTTGGCGTCCGGGTGCGCTTTGGACCAGGTGACCGCCTCGGCGACTTCCCCGGGGTACGTGGTAGCCATCAGTACCTGTGCCAGCAGTGGGTCGGGGTAAAGCGCAATGGGCGCCAGCATTTGATCCAGCTGTTCCTGGGTAAACACGGCATCTTTGGCCGCCGCGGTGACGGGCGGGGTGTCGGCCACGTTTGCTGTCCCGGTTGCGGTCGCATCCAATGGCTGCGCCAGGCAGGAAAATCCACTCAACAACAGTGCAGCTGACACCGCGTAAAATAATGGAATGTGCATTGCACCCCCCATGTGATCAGGCAGGCTTGAAATGAATGGATCAACGCCAGGGAGATGAAAGCCGACTTTGCAAGCCACAGACCTCAGCTTCGATGCCGTTCCCTAAGGGTAGCAAACATATAGTTTTTGCCATTGATTCACTGCAGCGTATGTCCAAATGATCAGCCGACGTTTCTCCTTCGAAGGCAGTGGAGAAGGGCAGGCCTTATATCTAAGGTATCGCATAGACCTTGAACAGCTTCTTGGCCGTGTCGCTGATACCTCCCAGGTAATGGTTGTATGCCTGCTCAATCTCGCCCGATCGGTACATTTCACTCAGCGTGGTGTCGACCAGCAAACGGAAATTTTCATCGTCTCGATCCACCGCCATTGCAGTCGGTGCGTACTCAAAAATACGCTCCAGTAGAACCAGATTCGCTGTGGAGTCATCTGTGCCGAGGAGGTTCATGAGCATCATGCGTTCAGCGAAGAAGACATCGGCTTTGCCTTCGGCAACCAGCTTAAGGCCTGCGTCAGTGTTCTCGACCGTGACCAGAGTGGCCACCACACCGAGTAGTCGCATTTGCTGGCGGATCCATGCCTCGGTGACTCCGCCAGCGGTAGCGGCAAAGGTCTGGTTGACCAGCCCACGGTTGATGGTGGCTCGCCAAGTCGGTCCGGTATGGGCTACTTTTCCGTTAAGTACATTGAGCAACGCTTCTGGTGCATCCTGGCGCACCACCGCCGACAGGCCGGCCGTGTAGATCGGCACCGAGTAGCTCACCGTCTTGCGCCGCTCCAGTGTGGGCGGTGTCGGTGTACAAAGAATGTCGACCATTCCCGAGCTGACGGCACTCATCTCGTCGGTGGCTGTGACGGGCTGGTAGCGTATTTGCAGCCCGGGCAAACCCAACTCGATCTTGACCTTGTCGGCGATTTTCAGACAAAGAGCGATGGCATAACCGCTGGCTTTATCGCCCGCCTGGACACTAAAGGGGGCGTAGTCTGGCAGGTAGCCGAGGGTGAAGGTGTTACTCGCCCGCACGCGTTCAAGGGTATTGGCATCGGCCAGTACCGGCACCAGCGTGAGCAGGCAGACGAGCAACAGGTTGTTGGCTTCAGGCAGTTTTACGTTCATATCCTCGTTCCCCGAATTCAGATGTCTGCGCAGTCCTGAAGACAACGGCTAAGGATTGCCGGCGCTGGTCGGCCGAGCGGTTGAAGGCTCATCGATAAAGCGCTTGGCGAGGGAGCCATAGAGCAGGTAGCCGAATGCAAGGACGAGGGCGCCGCCGAACACGGCGTCTCTGCCGCAGGCATACAGGGCATACAAGGAATACGCCACGGCAATCAGCAACAACATTGTGTTGCGGGTGTATACGCCTGCACTGACTTTGGCTTTGTACATCATGACCAGCAAGCCGGTGGCCGCCGTCACGTATGGGATCAGGTTGGTCACTGCCGCCAGGCTGACGAGCTTTGCGAACTGGGCGCTGGCATTGGGGGAAATGGTCGACAGCGCCATCAAGGTCTGCAACACACCGCAGACAAGCATGCCGACAATGGGGGCATTCAGCGCGCTGACCTTGCTGAACAGTTTTGGGAACATTCCCTGGTCAGCCGTCATCTTGGCTGTTTGCGCCAGGGTGAACTGCCAGCCCAGCAGCGAGCCGACACAGGCCATCACCGCCAGCGCCATGATGATGTTGCCGACTATAGGGTTGAACATGTGCGCATAGACGAGCGCGAAAGGCGCCGAAGAATTGGCCAGTTCGGCGTTGGGTATGATGCCTTGAATAACCGTAGTCGACAGCACATAGACCACTGCCGCACCCAGCGTGCCGAGCAGGCAAGCCAGCGGCACGGTGTGCTTGGGATTTTCTACCGCATCGGAGGCTTGCGCCGCCGACTCCATGCCGAGGAAGGCCCACAGGGTCAGGGGAATCGCCTTGCTGATGGCTTCGGAGATTGGCAGGTTGTTCGGGTTCCAGGCGGCAATCAGCACATCGGGCTTGAACCAGAACCAACCGATGATGCTCAAGCCGGCCACCGGGATGATCACACCCCACACGGTAATCGCCCCGATCTTGCCAGTGATGCCGGGGCCGCCAAAGTTAGCCACGGTGGTCAACCAGAGCAAACCGACTGTTCCTGTGAACAGCGCAATGGCGCCACTTCCCAACCAGGGCACGAACGATGTCATGTACCCCACGGCGGAGATGGCAACCGCCACGTTGGCGATGGCCAGCGAAAGAAAGTACAGGTACGAGCAGAGGAAGAACCCTGATTTGGCGTGCGCCTCTTCGGTGTAGGCGGACAGCCCGCCTGAGCGCGGACAGAAGATGCCGCACTGGGAAAAGCAGTAGGCGATGGCCATGGAGCCTATGGCAGTGACGACCCATGACAGCAATGAAACGGCGCCGAGTTGGGCCATGCTCGTGGGCAACATGATGATGCCCGATCCCATCATGTTCACCGTTACCAGAGTGGTAAGCCCCATGAGGCTCATTTTCTTGCTTGAATCGGCCATCGGGAACTCCTTGATCTGCTCAACGCATTGACCTTGAATCCGGCGCTTGATGACTTGTCGTCGGGCAAGGGTGACGCATGGCACCTGCTTTTGAGGGCAGTCAATAGGCGGGCTACTTCAAAAAGCCCTGATTCAAATAACTGGCAATATTGGGTATAGACACATCTTGGCCAATCGGCATTTTTTCTTCACTGCCGCGAAAAGCCATGTGTATCAGGCCTGAGAAAGGTGCTTTACCGCGTAAGGTACATCGTGCTGATCGAGAGGCGGACGCTAGGAAATCGTCCCTAATCTTCAATCGCATCAAAGGGGGGAACGAGCCGACGGAGAGCGGGGGAGTTGAGTGTTATTGTTGATGATGGTTTGTATGATTTCTACCGAGCCGTTGATGGCGAACTGCACCCCCATGCAAACGAGTAAAAAACCCATTAAGCGTGAGATGGCATCAATTCCTGACTCTCCAGTTGCTTTCATAATCAAGTCTGAAGCGCGTAAACAACACCAAAGAATTAGAGAGGTTGAAAGGAAAATCAATGGGGGTGCTATTAGCAATACCCAGGACGGAAAAGTCGTGTTGTGTTTAATGGTGGCAGAAGCACTAATGATCATTGCAATCGTACCTGGGCCAGCAGTGCTGGGCATGGCTAATGGGATGAACGCAAAACTGGTTCGTTCTGCCTCGCTATCGCAAGAGGAGGATGGCTGGCGGGATTGAGGGAATAACATCCTTGAACCGATTATGATTAGAATTCCCCCGCCCGCAATCCGCAATCCCGGTATCGATATACTAAAAACACCCATGACAAACTCACCTATATAGTAGGTGAGTGTCATGATGATAAATACGTAACCTGCTGTCAGGAGTGCCTGTTTGTTTTTTTGCTCTCGACTAAGTCCCTGAGAAAGGGCTAGAAAAAGCGCCACTGTCGTAGGGGGGTTGATCAATGGCAGCAATGCCAATACCCCAAGTAGGATCGCGTCAAATAAATTAGCCACGACTAGACCTCCTTCAAATGGCTGACAGTTCCACGTAACGGCGTGGTTGCGGAGTTGAGTTCGTGCCAGTATTGCTTTTGCATATGCTGATCATCAGCCTTCGAAGTAGAACCAGAACATTAAAGCATTTTAGACGCGATTTGGATCTTGACCACTTAATACTACGATCATATGGAAGTTGAGGAGAGTATTTTCTTTGCGATGGCAGATAAGTGACTTTCAGACATCCAGTGGCAGGAAATAAAGCGTCAGTGGTTTTAATCGGAACGCTCACCGTCGTATCTGTTCGGAAATGGCTGGGTCGTCGGTGTAGGCGGGTACGTCTACCGCCAAACGACCGACGATCTGCAAGACGGTAAACGTATTGAGGACAATAAGGGGCGAGCGTTCGTCATTGGCCCCTCGATCAAGTACAGCAGTCCTTCTGGCTGGTTCGTTACCGCGAAGTGGCACAAGGATAGTGATGCCCGAAATCGCCCGGAGGGCGAGGCATACTGGATCAAGCTCACGTTTCCGCTTTAGTACCCTGCCAAGTGCCTGTATTGGGGAGCGGCGTTGATTTGGATTGCCCACTGGAATGTGGGCATCCTGGCCACCCATTGGTGCGATGTTGTGGGTTCAGGATGGTGTCGCGATGCGCACCTAATCGGGCTCCAGGGAATACCACTGGCTACCAGTGACAAACCGATGCCACTCCCCCGTGTGAGTGTTCCAGCCACTGGGTGAAACCGATCGAAAATGGCTTCACGCTCTGACTCTGGAACACCCGGCCCGTCGTCGGCCCCTTCAAGGTAGACGTTGTTGTTTTGTCACCTTCAGACTCCGTTAAGAATCGCCTTGGATACTCCGGCCTATTACCCACGGGAGGAGTTCTTTCAATGCCGGGATTCGAATGGAACATCCATTTGCCGCTGCATTTCGGCAATGCCGAAACACCCGCCATGAGCCTGTTGAGGGCGTTGCGCGATGATGAGTTGCGACCAGTATTCGAAGCCTTTATTGAGCAGCGTTTTCGTCAGGCCCACGGCGCCGAGATCCGTTATTTCATGCCCGAGCTGTTCGGGCTCAATAATGCGGCGGGTGTGCTCAACGCGGTGGTTGGTATCCGGCTGGCCAGCGACGGGCCGATGTTTCTCGAACACTATCTGGACGATCCGATCGAGCGGCTCATTTGTGCGGCCAATGATCGCCCGGTTGACCGTGCGGGCATCGTCGAAGTCGGCAATCTTGCCGCCATCGATACTGGCAGCGCCCGCCTGAGCATCATCGCCATGACCTATCTGCTGGCGATGGGTGGGCTGGAGTGGGTGGCATTCACCGGCAGCATCGGCCTGGTCAACAGCTTTCATCGTTTGGGGTTGCGGCCTGTGACGCTATGCGCCGCCGATCCGCAGCGACTGGGGGAGGAGCGGCATGCATGGGGCAGCTATTACGAGAGTCAACCGTTCGTGCATGTCGGTAACATCCGCGCCGGCTTCATTCATTTGCGTAATATGGGGATGTTCAACCGTCTCGGTTTACCATCGTCGATCGAGCAAACCAGCCATGTCGCCTGAGGTGCAGCGTTTTCAACGGGCATTGCGCACGTATGCCGAGCAAAAGACCAACACCCTGGCCATATGGGGCGATGAGTTGCAGGTGGACTACTCCACGTTGTACGCCGAGGTGGTCTATCGGCAACAGCGTCTGCGCGATGAACGGGTTGGCGTTGTCGCGCTGATGCTGGAGAACGGGGCGGACGCCATGCTCTGGGATCTAGCGATACTTTTCGAAGGGTTGACCTGCCTGACATTACCCGCCTTCTTCAGTCCCGCACAGCGCAGGCACTGCCTGGAGCAAAGCCAGGCGCAGTTGGTCATCGCTGAGGCTGATATGGCCTGCGAACTGCAAAGCACTGGTTATGTAAAGACCGGCGAATTCTGGCACCGATCTTTTACCGGTTCCAGGCGCATACCCGAGGGCACGGCAAAACTCACCTTTACCTCTGGCACTACCGGCACCCCGAAAGGTGTGTGCCTGAGTGCCGACAGCCTGCTGACGGTCGCTCGCGAGCTGGATCAAGCCAGCCGACTCAATGACCCACGCCATCATCTGGCGCTACTGCCAATGGCGATCCTGCTGGAAAATCTCGGTTGTTATGCTGCGCTGTATGCCGGCGCCATCCTGAGTCTGCCGAGCCAGCGAACACTGGGGATTGAAGGCGCCAGTGGGGTGGACGCCTCGAAACTGCTCGCCTGCCTGGCCCTGCGCAAAACCCGAAAGCCTGATCCTGGTACCGCAATTGCTTCGGTCTGCCGGTATACGAGGGTTATGGCTTGTCCGAATGCGCCTCAGTGGTGTGTCTCAACCGTCCCGGCGCCCATCGCCCCGGCAGTGTCGGCAAACCCTTGCCCCACGTTAAGGTTCGGCTGGCCGAAGACGGCGAGGTACTGATCAGTGGCTCGCCCATGCTCGGTTATCTGGGTGAGCCCCCCGAGCCCGGTGACGGGTGGCACAGCGGTGATCTGGGGCAGTTCGACGCCGAGGGTTTTCTGTATCTCAATGGCTGCAAGAAGCACCAGTTCGTCACCAGTTTTGGCCGCAACGTGAATCCCGAGTGGGTCGAGGCTGAATTGACCCAGCGCAGCCACATTGCCCAGGCGTTCGTTTATGGCGAAGCGCTGCCGAGTAACCGTGCCCTGGTGTGGCCGCATAAACCGGACTGCAGCGACGCTGAACTCGCTGCCGCTATTGCTCAGGCCAACCAGGCGCTGCCTGACTATGCCCAAGTCCGTCACTGGACCCGTCTGGAGCAACCGTTTACGCCCGCCAATGGCTTGCTCACCGCCAACGGCCGACCGCGCCGCGAAGCCATTGTCGAACGCTATCGGCAATGGCTCACCTCATCCGACCATTGCGAGGAATCCACATCATGAGTTTTTTTGACCGATTGCAAGAAGCCACCCAGCAAGAGCGTCATACGCTGTTCAACCTGCCCGTCATCCGCGACGCCCTTGCCGGGCAAGTCAGTCTGGAAAGTTATCGTGCCTTTTTGACCCAGGCCTACTACCACGTCAGGCACACTGTCCCGCTGATGATGGCCTGCGGTGCGCGTCTGCCACCTCATCTCGAATGGCTGCGTGGCGCCGTCTGCGAATACATCGAAGAAGAGTACGGTCATGAACAATGGGTGCTCGATGACATCGTGGCCTGTGGTGGAAACAGGGAGGCCGTCATTGAAGGGCGACCCGGGCTGCCGATCGAGTTGATGGTCTGCTTTCTTTACGACTTGATTGCCCGGGATAACCCGGTGGGACTGTTCGGCATGGTCAATGTGCTGGAAGGCACCAGCATCGCGCTGGCCACCCATGCCGCCGACAGCATCCGCGAGCGTCTGGCGCTACCTCATACCGCCTTCAGCTATCTCAGTTCCCACGGATCGTTGGATGTGGAACACATGCAGACGTATCGCCGACTGATGAATCGGCTGGAAGATCCGGCCGACCAGGCGGCAGTCATTCATGCCTCCCGAGTCATCTACAAGCTTTATACCGACATGTTCCGCGAGCTACCCGGCCTTGCACCGAGCGCCGAAACCGGGGAGGCCGTGCATGCGCCTCTCTGAAGCACGGGTGGTATTGACCGGGGCCAGCGGCGGGATTGGCTTGGCCATCACCGGGGCATTGTGTGCCAGTGGTGCCCATGTGCTCGCGATCTCGCGACATAAAGAATCCCTGGATCCCTTGCTGGCCCGTTATCCCGACCAGCTCTGCTGGATCGCCGCGGACCTGACCTGCATCACCGATCGGCGAAAGGTTCTGGCGGCAGCCGAAGCCACTGGCGGCGTCAACATGCTGATCAACGCCGCCGGTATCAATCACTTCGCCATGCTCGAGCAACTCGACGATGCTGAAGTTGCGTCGATGCTGGCCCTGAACATCAGCGCGCCGATTTGCCTCACCCGCACGTTGTTGCCGCTGCTCAAGAAGGCTGAAGCCGCCATGGTGGTGAATGTCGGATCGATCTACGGCTCCATCGGCTATCCGGGTTACGCCAGCTATTGCGCGAGCAAGTTTGCGCTGCGCGGCTTCTCCGAGGCATTGCGTCGAGAGCTGGCAGACACTCGGGTCGGGGTTCTTTATGTTGCCCCTCGGGCCACCCGTACTTCGATGAACAGCCCGGCGGCCCAGGCGCTGAACGACGCATTGAAGGCCAGTGTCGATGACCCGCAAAACGTCGCATCGGCGGTGATTCATGCCATCGCCGGGGATCGCCGTGATCTTTATCTGGGTTGGCCCGAGCGCTTTTTCGTGCGATTGAACAGCCTGCTACCCAACTTGGTGGACCGCGGTTTGCGCAAGCATCTGCCGTTGATTCGCCGCCTTAGCCACCAGCAAGAAAGCGAGAAGCCAAAACCATGAACAAGATGATTTTCTGCGTCATGCTCGGCGCGCTAAGCGGCTCTGTATGGGCTTTGGACGGTGCCGATCAACAGCGTCTGGCCAGCATCCAGCAAAGCTGGGCGCACATCCAGTACGAGTTACCAGCCGAGCAGCGCACGGCAGCCTTTGAAAAACTCGCAGGGGAAGCGACAGCCTTTACTCAGGAGCGCCAGACGGTCGCCGAAGCCTGGATCTGGTCCGGTATCGTTACCAGCAGTTGGGCGGGGGCGCAGGGCGGATTGGGGGCGCTGGGCAAGGCCAAGGCCGCCCGTGTCGATTTCGAAAAAGCCTTGACTCTGAACCCGGCTGCCCTGCAAGGCTCGGCTTATACCAGCCTGGCGGCGCTGTATGATCGAGTACCCGGTTGGCCCATCGGGTTTGGTGACGCGGACAAAGCCGAGCAACTCCTGAAACAAGCCTTGGCACTCAATCCCGATGGCATCGACAGTCTGTACTTCTGGGGTGACCACCTCTATCGTCAAGGCCGTTACAGCGAAGCCAGGGGGGCCTTGCTCAAAGCCTTGAAAGCGCCCGCCAGAGCAGGACGGGAAGTGGCCGATAGCGGTCGCCGCCAAGAGATTCAGGCACTGCTGGTCAATGTCGACAAAAAACTGAACTGACAGGAGTCTTTGTGCGCTTATTGTTGATCGAAGATGACTTGGCCTTGGGCGAAGGGATTCATCAGGCCTTGAGCAGAGAGGGCTACACCGTCGACTGGTTGAAAGACGGTAGCAGTGCCTTGCATTCGCTGCTCAGCGAAACCTTTGACCTGGCCCTGCTCGACCTCGGCCTGCCACGCATGGACGGTCTTGACGTGTTGCATCGCTTGCGCAAGAGCGGCTCTAACCTGCCAGTGCTGATTCTCACCGCACGCGATGCCACCGAAGACCGTATCGCCGGCCTGGATGCCGGTGCCGATGATTACCTGGTCAAACCCTTCGACCTGGCTGAACTGAAAGCCCGGCTCCGGGCGCTTTTACGCCGTAGTGCCGGGCGGGCACGGGTACTGATCGAGCATGCCGGTATCAGTCTGGACCCCAGAACCCAGCAAGTGACCTATCACAACGAAGCCGTGCCCCTGACCCCCAAGGAGTACCAGCTACTCTACGAACTGTTGTCTCCACCGGGGCGGGTAATGACTCGCGAGCGGTTGATGCAACTGCTTTATGGGTGGAACGAAGAAGCGGAAAGCAACACGCTGGAGGTGCACATTCATCATCTGCGCAAGAAATTTTCCACTGATTTGATCCGCACCATTCGTGGCGTCGGTTATCTGGTGGAAGAACGCTGATGAGCTCCATCAGACGCCGGACTCTGACGCTGATCCTCGGTCTGCTGTTCGTCGGCCTGTTGATCATGAGTGTCGTCAACCTGCATGACAGTAACCATGAAATCGATGAAGTCTATGATGCCCAGTTGGCCCAGAACGCGCGTTTGCTGCAAGGCATCCTGCGCATGCCGATGGCCAGCAAGGAGCACGCCGAGCGTTACCAGGCCTTCAATCAGGCGCTGAGCCTGGCAACCCCCAAAGTCGACGGCCATCCCTATGAAAGCAAGATCGCCTTCCAGGTTTGGAACTTGCAAGATGTGTTGCTGGTTCACACCGCCAGTGCACCGTCCTTTACGTCTCCGCCGAGCAAGTCTGGTTTCAGCGATGTGGTTGACCTGAAGAACCATAAATGGCGGGCGTTTGTGCTGGATGACACCCAATACGGTCTGAAGATATGGGTCGGTGAGCGCGACGATGTGCGAGCCGATCTGGTTGATCGTATTGTTCGCCATACCCTTGTGCCCAATTTGATCGGCAGCCTGATTCTCGCAGCGGTGATCTGGCTGGCGATTGGCTGGGGGCTCAACCCCCTGGCGAATATGGCCGCAACCCTGCGCGCGCGGCATTCAGGTTCCCTTGAACCCTTGCAATTGATGCCGTTGCCCACCGAGCTTGAGCCCATGCAGGCAGCCCTCAACCGGATGTTGGCGCAAATCCAGGAAGTGCTGGCGCGCGAGCGACGCTTCATCGCCGACGCAGCCCATGAAATGCGAACACCGCTGGCAGTGCTCAGGGTTCATGCACAGAATTTGCTCGAGGCAGGGACCGAGGAAGAACGCCGGGATTCGCTGGAATATCTGATTGTCGGCGTGGACCGCGCCAGTCGGCTGGTCAACCAATTACTGACCATGGCCAGGCTTGAACCGCAGGCCGATGCTCCTCCTCTGCAAAGCATCGACCTGGCGGCCACCGTACGCGAAAGCCTGGTTCAACTGACGCCCTGGTTGTTGAGCAAGGGGCTTGAGCTTTCGTTCGATATCAGCGACGGGGCTTACCAGGTTAAGGCCGATGCAGCGGCCATCAACATTGCATTGAATAATCTGGTGACCAACGCGGCAAATTTCTCTCCGGAACACGGGGTTATCACTGTATGCCTGGAAAACGGCGAGGGGCATTTTGAGCTGTCTGTCGAGGATCAGGGACCCGGCATCGACGAAGCCGAGCATGATCGGCTCTTCGAACGTTTCTACAGCCGTGGAAATGACCAGGGGGCAGGGCTGGGCCTCACCATCGTGCAAACCATCGCCGCCCGTCTGGGCGGAAGAATCAGGCTGGAGAATCGACCTTCAGGGGGGCTGCGTGCGACGCTGGAGATCAGTCATTCATAACGTCGACTGTTTCAAAAGCAGCTGCTGGATCCTTATGAGATTGCATCACCCAGGCTTGGCTTCCCGGTAAAGCGCTCAAGCACTTCGAAGAGGATCATCCCCATCAGCATGGCTCCCAAAAACACGCCAGCCTGCCAGAATCCGGCCCCCAGCCCAACGATTGCAGGGCCCGGGCAGATGCCGGCGATACCCCACCCGATGCCGAATGTCAGGCTTCCCGCGATCAAGCGACGGTCGAGTACCCGCTTCTGAGGCAGTTGCATTGCTTCACCCAGCAAAGAGTACTTCTTCCGTTTTGCCCAACCGAATGGCAAGGCAGCTACGGCAATGGCGCCGACCATCACCAGTGCCAGTGATGGGTCCCAAGTTCCGGTCAAATCGAGAAACCCCAATACTTTGGTGGGATTTGCCATACCCGCGAGCAATAAGCCCAGTCCGAACATCAATCCTGCGAGCAACGCAATCAGCGCACGCATGGTCAGCCCTCCAATAGATGACGAACGACGAAAACGGTTACGAATCCCGCAGTCATGAAGCTCAGCGTTGCCACCATGGAGCGCAATGACAATCTGGACAGACCGCATACACCATGTCCACTGGTGCAACCTGATCCGTAACGAGTACCGAGCCCTACCAGCAGCCCTGCCAACAGCAGGCTGAGCCAGCCATTCTGAAACTCGATGACGGGGAGGGGAGTGAACAGTAGCCAGATCAGTGGGGCAATAAACAACCCGAGTAGAAAAGCAGCCTTTTCCGAACGACCTTCATGATCTCGACTGAGTAAGCTACCCAGTAAACCGCTGATCCCAGCCACTCTCCCATTGAGTACAACAAAGAGCCCGGCAGCCAAGCCAATCAAAGCGCCTCCAGCCAATGACTTCCAAGGGGTGAAATTGATCCAGTCAATGATCATAGAATGCTCTTGCGCGGGATAGTGGGTGCCGATCATGGAATAACGGCAAGGGACATTGAGCCAACCCAATCGTGCTGCCAATAGGGTCCATCTGTTTGATCTGTATCAATGACGGGGGAGACCGCTGATGGTGTCCGACGTGTGGTCACGTCAATGGGCGCCCAAGGCCCGGATTCTTGACCATGATCAACCTTTGGACTGTTATCCAGGCGCAGTCTGTATTGATTCATGAAACGTAGTGCGCTGCTTTTATTTGGGGGGCAGAAGAAATCGCCATACACAGTAGGACATGTGCAATCTGTTGGCAGGGAGGCTGTATTCCCATCCCCCGAATGGGGGCGAACAGAGGACTTGTGATGATCATTGAAATACATAAGCAGCATTCAAGGAATCGTTGGTCGGTGCATATGGACGCTTGGGAGGCGGGTTTCAATAGCCTTGGTGAAGCCGAGTCATTCGTCAGGC
>NZ_JAAUOE010000062.1 GCF_017114915.1 Pseudomonas frederiksbergensis | reverse complement strand
CACCGCTTTCGCGGGCAAGCCCGCTCCTACAAGGGGATCAGCTGTGTGGCGCAGGTTTTGGTATGGCGACGTTATCCAGCATCCGATTCACCGCCAGCTCGGCCAGCATGACGATCTGCTGAATCGCCATCGCTGTGTACCGATGCGGCCCTTCCAGATACCCCGCAAAATCACTCGCCATCACACTGGCCTGGGCCAACGATTCACAGGTATGGGCCAACAGGTCTTCGTCTTTGATATCCGGCGCAACCATAAACATCGTGCTCGGCTTGCGGGCAACCGGTGCTTTGAGGGCGGAGGGGTTGAGGTAGTGATCGAGCGCGCGCTCGGCGGCTTCGTTGAGTTTTTTTGAATCGAGGGATTCGTAGGGGGAAACGTCGTCGGTTTCCGGGGGATTGGGTGTTGCTTTGAACATGGTGAAACTCCATTCGAGAATTGGAGTTCGCCAACACTGCGACCAAGCAGAAGGGTGGCGAACCGTACGCGGGTTGGTCGACCAGGGAATGGAACCCGGCAGGGCCTAAGCCCTCCCACGCACAGCTCGCCATGAAGCAAGCACACAAGTGCGCCATTCTAAACCTGGGCGACCAAACCCGATCACTGAATTTGCAGCGACCCCGAAAGCCTATCCACCCCATTTCCGACCGACAACCGTCAAAACCTGTCGGAAACATTCCCCCAAAATTATCGTCTGTAGGACTGCCTGAAGATCAAAAGATCGCCGCCTTCGGCAGCGCCTACGCAGGATTTGTTTACCCTCTGTAGGAACTGCCGAAGGCTGTGATCTTTTTCTCCTCCAGAGCCTAAGCTTGCAGACGTGCGTTGGCCTGCGCCCAGGTGCCGGTCAGCAAACTGGTGGGTGACATACCGTCAAAGCGCCAGCGCAAGGCAAGCGCCGCGGGCCGACGCACCACCTGCTCCACCTCGAATGTCCACAGCCGCTCGGCCCCTTGAAAGGCTTCGATCTGCGGGCCTTCGAGGATGACTTGCGTGCGACCGCTGAGGTGCAGCAGGTCCCCCGAATCGAAATCGATGAACAGCAAACCGGCTCGAGGGTTGATCAGCAGGTTACCCAAGGTATTGAAGAACCGGTTGCCAGCGAAATCCGGAATAGTCAGGCGATTGCCCTCAACCTGGACGAAACCGGCCTGGCCACCCCGATGAGAAACGTCCACCGAACGCTGGCCATCGACATCCACATAGCTGGCGACAAAGAAGGTATCGGCACCTGCGATCATGGCTTTGGCCGCGTCATCCAGCCCATTGAGGTGCTGCGCGATACGGGTCGCGGGATCCGCCAATGGCACCGAGCGAAACTGGCGCAATTGAATGTATTGCGGGCAATTGCCGAAAGATTGCTCCACCTTCACCTCGAAGCCGCTCGCCGTCATAGCGCCAACTCGACCATTGAGACGGTTGCGACGTCGGGTGTGCAGCTCGATACCGAGCAGACCGATCGCCGCTCCCTCTTGCAATTGCGCTGGATCGTCGCTGCCAGGCAGGCTGCCGAACTGCAGCAGCGTGGGCTCTGGAGAATGGGCAAAGCCCGGCGCCCCTTCAAGAATGCTGGCCCAAGGGTTGCCGTCAGCATCCACCGCGCCGTACAGCATGAACGGCAGTTGCTGATAGAACGTGCGGTGCTGATCCGGCATCTCGCTGCGAATCACCCTACGACCTAATTCGTCCATTCGCTCGGCGACACCCACACGAGCCTGCAATTGTTTCTCGCCTGCGTGCCAAGGTGAACGTTCCATAACGACTTCTCCTCTGCGCTCCTCGCGCAATAAGAACGGCCCGACCGAGTCGGGCCGTGAGCATCAGGCAGTTTTTTGCAAACCGGCGACAGTGCGCGGCATGCCGACAAACCCCGGCAAGGCTTCAATCCGCGCCAGCCAGGCCCGGATGTTGGCGTAGTCATCCAGCGACACATTGCCTTCCGGGGCATGGGCGATGTAGCTGTACGCGGCGATGTCGGCAATGGTCGGCTCATTGGCGGCCAGGTAGGCCGTTGCGCCCAGTTCCTGATCGATCACTTTGAGCCAGGTGTGGGAATAGGCAATCACCTCTTCAGCGTTGTAAGGCGCACCAAACACAGTAATCAGCCTTGCCCTGCCAGGGCCAAAGGCAATCGGCCCGGCGGCAACCGACAACCAGCGCTGAACCTTGGCCGCACCGACCGGATCGGTTGGCAGCCAGTGACCGTTGCCGTATTTCTGCGCAAGGTAGACCAGGATCGCGTTGGAGTCGGCCAGCACCACGCCTTGATCATCAATCACTGGAACCTGACCAAACGGGTTGAGCGCAAGAAAATCCGCTTGTTTGTGTGCGCCCTTGACCAGATCGACGAAGATCAGCTCGGTCGGCAGTTGCAGCAAAGACAGCATCAGCTCTACACGGTGAGCATGGCCGGAACGGGGGAAGTTGTAGAGTTTGATGGCTTGCATGGTCGACTCCGCTGGGTAGTGGCGCCGCTCAGGAAAGATCAGCGCCGATGGGGGGCTATCTTCCATCTGCAACCAAAGCAACAGAATAACCAGCAAACGCAATCCATTATTTCAGCCAGTGCAATAACCCATCAGCCGTGCAGGGCAGGATGCTCGCGCAGCACCTTCACCGCAAAGTCCACAAAACTACGAACCCGCGCCGGGGCCTTGCGCCCACCCTGGTAGACCACATGAATGGGTAATGGCGGCAGTTCGAAGTCAGCCAGAACGATTTCCAACTCACCGGCGGCGACTTTGCTCGCCACTTGATACGACAGGATTCGGGTCAACCCCAGTCCCATGGCGGCGGCAGTGATAGCCGCTTGATTGGCGGAGACCACCAGACGTGGCTCCGGACGAACACTGATCGGCTCTCCCGCGTCAAGGAACGGCCAGCTTCTGGGCTGCCCAATGGACGAGGTGGCGATGATCGGGGCACGGCTCAAGTCTGCTGGATGCCCAGGCCGACCATGGTCAGTCAGGAATCCAGGGGAAGCGCAGATCACCCGCCGCACTTCGCCCACGCGAATTGCATGTTGATTGCTGTCAGGCAACTCACCGATGCGCACGGCCACATCGATGCCCTCCTCAACCATGCTCACCACCCGGTCAACCAGTACAGCGTTGATGCTGACTTCAGGGAATTGAGTCAGGTAACCGACCATGAGCGGCGTGACGAACAAATCGCCGAACAATACCGGCGCGGTGATCGTCAGTTGCCCACGGGGTTGGGCATGGCTTCCGGCTGCCGAATCCTCGGCTTCCTGCACCTCGGCAAGAATTCTCCGACAGTCCTCCAGATAACGCTGACCCGCCTCGCTCAAATGCACGCTGCGGGTGGTGCGCGTCAGCAACTGAGTGCCAATGCGCTGCTCAAGCGCCGCCACTGCCCGGGTGACGCTGGCCGCCGACATCCCCAAACGCCGCGCCGCCGCCGAGAAGCCTTGTTCCTGGGCGACAGCGGCGAAGACCTGCATTTCCTGGAATCGGTCCATCGGGCATGTCCTTCATTCAGATAAAAAAAATCGCAACCGTAGGCTGCGATTTTTATTGTTTCGATCACCTGTGGATAACTTATTCCACCGTCACCGATTTCGCCAGATTACGCGGCTGGTCAACGTCAGTGCCTTTCAACACCGCCACGTAATACGAGAGCAGCTGCAACGGAATGGTGTAGAGAATCGGCGACAGGATGTCGTGGATATGCGGCATGTGCACAACATGAGTGCCTTCGCCATTGGTCATGCCGGCCTGCTCGTCGGCGAAGACGATCAGCTCACCGCCGCGAGCGCGGACTTCCTGGAGGTTGGACTTCAGCTTCTCCAGCAACTCGTTGTTAGGCGCCACGGTGACCACTGGCATGTCGTTATCCACAAGCGCCAGCGGGCCATGTTTCAGCTCGCCCGCCGGGTAGGCTTCAGCGTGGATGTAGGAGATTTCCTTGAGTTTGAGCGCCCCTTCCATCGCCACCGGGAATTGCGCGCCGCGACCGAGGAACAGCGTGTGGTTTTTCTCGGCGAACAGTTCGGCGATTTTCTCCACGGTGCTGTCCATGGCCAGGGCTTCGCCCAAACGGGTCGGCAGGCGACGCAGTTCTTCGACCAGCGTGGCTTCGACGCCTGCGGCCAACGTGCCGCGAACCTGACCCAGCGACAGGGTCAGCAACAGCAGGCCCACCAATTGAGTGGTGAAGGCTTTGGTCGAGGCCACGCCGATTTCGCGACCGGCCTGGGTCAGCAGCGTCAGGTCCGATTCACGCACCAGGGAGCTGATGCCCACGTTGCAGATTGCCAGGCTGGACAGGAAGCCCAGTTCCTTGGCGTTGCGCAGCGCGGCCAACGTGTCGGCGGTTTCACCCGACTGGGAGATGCTCACAAACAGCGTATCGGGTTGCACGACCACCTTGCGGTAGCGGAATTCGCTGGCGACTTCGACCTGACACGGAATGCCGGCCAGTTCTTCGAGCCAGTAACGGGCAACCATGCCGGCGTGATAGCTGGTGCCACAGGCAACGATCTGTACATTGCGCACCTTGGCGAACAGCTCGGCTGCTTGTGGACCGAACGCCTGGACCAGCACCTGATTCTGACTCAGGCGACCTTCAAGGGTGCGTTGCACCACGGCCGGTTGTTCGTGAATTTCCTTGAGCATGTAATGGCGGAATTCACCTTTTTCAGCGGCTTCGGCACCGTCACGGTACTGAACGCTTTCACGCTCGACGAGCGCGCCATTGATGTCCCAGATCTGCACGCTGTCGCGGCGAATTTCGGCGATATCGCCTTCTTCCAGGTACATGAAGCGGTCAGTGACCTGGCGCAGGGCCAATTGGTCGGAAGCGAGAAAGTTTTCCCCCAGGCCCAGACCGATCACCAATGGGCTGCCGCTACGGGCCGCCACCAAGCGATCCGGTTGCCGGGCGCTGATCACCGCCAGACCGTAAGCACCGTGCAGCTCTTTGACGGTCGCTTTCAGGGCCGCGGTCAGGTCGGGCTGCTCATTGAGTTTTTCGTTGAGCAAATGCGCGATGACTTCAGTGTCCGTGTCCGACGTGAACACATGGCCCAGGGCCTTGAGTTGCTCACGCAGGGCTTCGTGGTTCTCGATGATGCCGTTGTGCACCACCGCCAGATCGCCTGAGAAATGCGGGTGAGCGTTGCGTTCGCACGGCGCGCCATGGGTCGCCCAGCGGGTGTGGGCAATGCCCAAACGGCCGACCAGAGGCTCTTCGATCAGTGCTTGTTCCAGTTCGCTGACCTTGCCCGGACGACGCAGGCGCAAGAGTTTTTCCTCGTTGGTGTACACCGCCACACCAGCGCTGTCATAACCACGGTATTCCAGACGCTTGAGGCCTTCGAGCAGGATGGCGGTAATGTTCCGTTCTGCGACTGCACCGACAATTCCACACATGCTATTTCTCCTGACTGACAGCGGCGCAAATCACATTGATGCCGCGGGCCTGAATCTGATCGCGTGCCGCAAGTGGCAGGCGATCATCGGTAATGAGGGTATGGACGCTGCTCCATGGCAGCTCCAGATTGGGAATTTTGCGGCCGATCTTGTCGGCCTCGACCATCACGATCACTTCGCGGGCGACCTCGGCCATGACACGGCTCAGCCCCAGCAATTCATTGAAGGTGGTGGTCCCGCGTACCAGATCGATGCCATCGGCACCGATAAATAACTGATCGAAGTCATATGAGCGTAGTACCTGCTCTGCCACCTGCCCCTGGAAGGACTCGGAATGCGGGTCCCAGGTACCACCGGTCATCAATAGCACCGGCTCGTGCTCGAGTTCAGTCAACGCATTGGCGACATGCAGGGAGTTGGTCATCACCACCAGACCCGGTTGCTGGCCGAGTTCCGGGATCATCGCGGCGGTGGTACTGCCGCTGTCGATGATGATGCGCGCATGCTCGCGAATCCGTGTAACGGCAGCACGGGCAATGGCTTGCTTGTATTTGGAAACCGGTTGGCCGATGTCGGCGACCAGCTCCTGCGGCATGGTGACCGCCCCACCATAACGACGCAGCAACAGACCATTGCTTTCGAGCGCCGCCAGATCCTTGCGAATCGTAACTTCCGAGGTTTCGAAGCGCTTGGCCAGTTCGTCCACACTGACCTCCCCCTGCTCATTGAGCATGGCGAGGATGTTGTGGCGACGTTGGGGTGTGTTGCGTTTCGACATGGCTTGGTAAGTTTCGATTCGAAAGATAACGTAAGCAATCAAAACCTATCAACGAAACTTCGTCAAGCGGGATATGACAAAAAAGACCTGTGGATAAAAGCTTCGCGGGCAAGCCTCGCTCCTACGGATTGTGGATATCCCGTAGGAGCGAAGCTTGCCCGCGAATGCAATCTCATAGGCGCCACATCATGCGCTGTGGATAACTTAACTCTTCTTGATCTTCTCCGGCCGCTTCCAGCCGTCGATGTTCTTCTGCCGAGCCCGACCCACGGCCAACTGAGCGTTATCCACATTCTGGGTAATGGTCGAACCCGCCGCCGTGGTCGCACCCGCCGAGATATCCACAGGCGCCACCAACGAGTTGTTGGAGCCGATGAACACATCTTCACCCAGCACGGTTTTCCACTTGTTGGCACCGTCGTAGTTGCAGGTAATGGTGCCTGCGCCAATGTTGGTGCGCGCACCGATCTCGGCGTCGCCCAGGTACGTCAAGTGACCGGCCTTGGCGCCTTCGCCCATGTGAGCGTTCTTCAGTTCAACGAAGTTACCCACATGCGCGCGGGCTTCCAGCACTGTGCCGGGACGCAAACGCGCGAACGGTCCGGCATCGCTGCCTTCGCCGAGAATCGCACCTTCGATATGGCTGTTGGCTTTAATCACCACGCCTTTGCGCAGCGTGCTGTCCTTGATCACGCAGTTCGGGCCGATCACCACATCGTCCTCGATCACCACTTTGCCTTCGAGGATCACGTTGATGTCGATCAGCACATCACGGCCGACGGTAACCTCACCACGCACATCGAAACGTGCCGGGTCGCGCAGGGTCACGCCATGAGCCATCAAACGACGAGCGGCGCGCAGCTGATAGTGACGTTCAAGTTCAGCCAGCTGCTTGCGGTCGTTGGCGCCCTGCACTTCCATGGCGTCATGGGGTTGTTCGGTCGCCACCACCAGACCATCGCTGACCGCCATGGCGATCACGTCGGTCAGGTAGTACTCGCCTTGGGCATTGTTGTTGGAGAGCCGGTTCATCCAGCCACCCAAGTGCTCGAAAGGCAGCGCCAGAATACCGGTATTACCTTCGGTGATCGCACGTTCGGCTTCGTTGGCGTCTTTCTGCTCGACGATGGCACTGACATTGCCGGCGGCATCACGGACGATGCGGCCGTAACCAGTCGGATCATCCAGCTCCACCGTCAGCAGGCCCAATTGTTGCGGCGCAGCGTGCTTGAGCAGACGTTTCAGGGTTGCGACTTCGATCAACGGTACGTCGCCGTAGAGAATCAGCACGGTGTCAGACTTGATGAACGGTACAGCCTGGGCCACCGCATGACCGGTACCCAGCTGTTTGTCCTGCAGGACGAAATTCAGATCATCGGAGGCCAGACGCTCGCGCACCGCTTCGGCACCATGGCCGATCACTACATGGATGCGCTGTGGATCAAGTTGCCGGGCGCTGTGGATAACATGGCCAAGCATTGAATTACCGGCAATCGGATGCAGGACTTTTGGCAAGGCCGAACGCATGCGAGTGCCTTGGCCGGCAGCGAGGATAACGATTTCAAGGGACATGACTGGCTACCAATCCTGGGTGGTCAGCAACTGCGACCAGGTGATAAAAATCGGAAAAGAAAAAAGGGTAGCCGAGGCTACCCTTTTTAATCAATCGCGCAACAAGTCGATGGCCTATTAGTGGCCGAACTTCTTGCGGATCTGCTGGACGGTGCGCAGCTGAGCTGCAGCCTCGGCCAGACGTGCGGCAGCAGCACCGTAGTCGAACTCTCCGCCTTTGTCGTGCAGAGCCTTCTCGGCAGCCTTGACGGCTTCCAGAGCGGAGGCTTCGTCCAGGTCGGCAGCACGTTGCACGGTGTCGGCGAGAACCTTGACCATGTTCGGCTGAACCTCGAGGAAACCACCGGAGATGTAATACACCTCCTCTTCCCCGCCCTGCTTGATCAGGCGGATCGGGCCCGGCTTGAGATTGGTGATCAGCGGCGCGTGACCCAAGGCGATACCAAGATCACCCAGTGCACCGTGCGCAACCACCATCTCGACCAGGCCGGAGAATATTTCCCCTTCCGCGCTGACGATATCGCAATGGACTGTCATAGCCATCTGATTGCCTCAACCTAAATTAGCGCCCGTTGCCGGGCGCCGGGATTACAGTTTCTTGGCTTTCTCGATCGCTTCTTCGATGCCGCCAACCATGTAGAACGCTTGTTCTGGCAGGTGGTCGTAGTCACCGTTGAGGATGCCTTTGAAGCCAGCAATGGTGTCTTTCAGGGAAACGTATTTACCCGAAGCACCGGTGAAGACTTCAGCCACGAAGAACGGCTGCGACAAGAAACGCTGGATCTTACGAGCACGGTTTACCAACTGCTTGTCGGCTTCCGACAGCTCGTCCATACCCAGGATCGCAATGATGTCCTTCAGTTCTTTGTAACGCTGCAGCACGTACTGAACACCGCGAGCGGTTTCGTAGTGGTCGTTGCCGATCACGTTCGGGTCCAGCTGACGCGAAGTCGAGTCCAGTGGGTCTACCGCCGGGTAGATACCCAGGGAAGCGATGTCACGGGACAGAACGACGGTGGCGTCCAGGTGGGCGAAGGTGGTCGCTGGCGACGGGTCGGTCAAGTCGTCCGCTGGTACGTATACCGCCTGGATCGAAGTAATCGAACCTTGCTTGGTCGAAGTGATGCGCTCTTGCAGCACGCCCATCTCTTCGGCCAGGGTCGGCTGGTAACCTACTGCCGAAGGCATACGGCCCAGCAGTGCGGATACTTCGGTACCGGCCAGGGTGTAACGATAGATGTTGTCGACGAACAGCAGAACGTCGTTACCTTCGTCACGGAACTTCTCGGCCATGGTCAGGCCGGTCAGGGCTACGCGCAGACGGTTTCCCGGCGGCTCGTTCATCTGACCGTAAACCAGTGCCACTTTGTCCAGAACGTTGGAGTCCTTCATCTCGTGGTAGAAGTCGTTACCCTCACGAGTACGCTCACCCACACCGGCGAACACGGAATAACCGCTGTGCTCGATGGCGATGTTACGGATCAGTTCCATCATGTTTACGGTCTTGCCTACACCGGCACCACCGAACAGACCGACTTTACCGCCCTTGGCGAACGGGCAAACCAGGTCGATAACCTTGATGCCTGTTTCCAGCAGCTCGTTGCCGCCCGCTTGTTCAGCGAAGGTTGGCGCAGGACGGTGAATGCCCCAACGCTCTTCTTCGCCGATCGGACCAGCTTCGTCGATCGGGTTGCCCAGTACGTCCATGATCCGGCCCAGGGTCGCTTTACCGACCGGTACGGAGATGGCTGCGCCAGTGTTGTTGACGTCCAGACCGCGCTTCAAGCCTTCGGTGGAGCCCATCGCAATGGTACGAACCACGCCGTCGCCCAGCTGCTGCTGAACTTCCAGAGTGGTTTCGGCGCCTTGAACTTTCAAGGCGTCGTAGATGCTCGGTACGCTGTCGCGTGGGAATTCCACGTCGATAACGGCGCCGATGATTTGAACGATACGTCCGCTACTCATAGCTGGATCCTCTGAATATTTGAACCGTTAAACCGCGGCAGCGCCGCCGACGATTTCCGAGATCTCTTGGGTGATCGCAGCCTGACGCGCCTTGTTGTAGACCAGCTGCAAATCGCTGATCAAATCACCGGCGTTGTCGGTAGCGTTCTTCATCGCGATCATCCGCGCAGCTTGTTCAGCCGCGTTGTTCTCGACCACCGCCTGGTAGACCTGCGACTCCACGTAACGGACCATCAAGCCGTCAAGCAGCTCTTTGGCGTCCGGTTCGTACAGATAATCCCAGTGGTGCTTGAGTTCTTGATCCGGGGTTGCCACCAGTGGAATCAACTGCTCCACGGTAGGCTGTTGTGTCATGGTGTTGATGAACTTGTTGGACACCACGGACAGGCGGTCAATACGGCCGTCCAGGTAGGCATCCAGCATCACCTTGACACTGCCGATCAGGTCATTGATCGACGGCTCTTCACCCAGGTGGCTGATAGCTGCAACGACGTTACCGCCGAAGTTGCGGAAGAAAGCCGCACCCTTGCTACCAACGACACACAGATCGATCTCGACGCCGTTTTCGCGGTTTACCGCCATGTCCTTGACCAAAGCCTTGAACAGGTTGGTGTTCAAGCCACCACACAGACCACGGTCACTGCTCACTACGACATAACCGACGCGCTTTACTTCACGGTCGATCATGAACGGGTGGCGATATTCCGGGTTAGCGTTGGCCAGATGGCCAATAACCTGGCGGATGCGCTCCGCATAAGGACGGCTAGCAGCCATGCGCATTTGTGCCTTGCGCATTTTGCTGACCGCCACTTTTTCCATGGCGCTGGTAATCTTTTGCGTGCTTTTGATGCTCGCAATCTTACTGCGAATCTCTTTTGCGCCTGCCATGTAACACCTATCAGGTTAGCAAGCGGGAGCCGCTAGGCTCCCGCTGCGGCTTACCAGGTTTGGGTGGCCTTGAACTTCTCGATACCGGCTTTCAGGCCGCTATCGATTTCGTCATTGAAGTCACCCTTCACGTTGATCTTCGCCATCAAGTCGGCGTGATCGCGGTTGAAGTAAGCAATCAGCGCTTGTTCGAAGCTGCCGATCTTGGCGATTTCAACGTCGGTCAGGAACCCACGCTCAGCGGCATACAGCGACAGCGACATGTCGGCGATCGACATTGGCGCGTATTGCTTCTGCTTCATCAGCTCGGTAACGCGCTGACCATGCTCAAGTTGCTTACGGGTCGCTTCGTCCAGGTCAGAAGCGAACTGGGCGAATGCCGCCAGTTCACGGTACTGAGCCAGAGCGGTACGGATACCACCGGACAGCTTCTTGATAATCTTGGTCTGAGCGGCACCACCCACACGGGATACCGAAACACCGGCGTTCACAGCAGGACGGATGCCCGAGTTGAACATGGCCGATTCCAGGAAGATCTGACCGTCGGTGATGGAAATCACGTTGGTCGGAACGAACGCGGAAACGTCGCCAGCCTGGGTTTCGATGATCGGCAGTGCGGTCAGGGAACCGGTTTTGCCGGTCACTGCGCCGTTGGTGAACTTCTCTACGTATTCTTCCGAAACGCGGGATGCGCGCTCCAGCAGACGGGAGTGGAGATAGAACACGTCGCCTGGGTAAGCTTCACGGCCTGGTGGACGGCGCAGCAGCAGGGAAATCTGGCGGTAAGCCACTGCTTGCTTGGACAGATCGTCATAAACGATCAGCGCGTCTTCACCGCGGTCGCGGAAGTATTCGCCCATGGTGCAACCGGAGTACGGTGCCAGGAACTGCAGTGCTGCAGATTCCGAAGCGCTCGCTGCAACGATGATGGTGTTAGCCAGTGCACCGTTTTCTTCCAGCTTGCGAACAACGTTGGCGATGGTCGATTGCTTCTGACCGATCGCTACGTAGACGCAGAAAATGCCGCTGTCTTTCTGGTTGATGATCGCGTCGATCGCCAGAGCGGTTTTACCGATCTGACGGTCACCGATGATCAGCTCACGCTGGCCACGGCCGACAGGGATCATGGCATCGACAGCCTTGTAGCCAGTCTGTACAGGCTGGTCTACCGACTTACGCCAGATCACGCCTGGAGCAACTTTCTCGACCGCGTCGGTCTCGGTGTTGTTCAGCGGACCTTTGCCGTCAACTGGGTTACCCAGTGCGTCGACTACGCGACCCAGCAGTTCCTTACCAACCGGAACTTCCAGGATACGGCCAGTGCACTTGGCGCTCATGCCTTCAGCCAGCGTCTGGTATGCACCCAATACAACGGCACCTACAGAGTCTTGCTCCAGGTTGAGGGCCATACCGAAGACGCCGCCCGGAAACTCGATCATCTCGCCGTACATAACGTCGGCCAGACCGTGAATCCGCACGATGCCGTCAGATACGCTGACGACAGTGCCTTCGTTACGGGCTTGGGAGGTCACATCGAGCTTGTCGATGCGGCCCTTGATAATTTCACTTATTTCGGAAGGATTGAGTTGCTGCATTGCTCTGCTGCCCCTTCAAACTCAAGATTTCAATGCTTCGGCAAGTTTCGCGATTTTGCCGCGAATCGAGCCATCGATAACCAGGTCGCCGGCGCGGATGACAACACCCCCAATAAGGGATGAATCTTCCTCGACTTGCAGGCGCACTTCCCGGTTGAGTCGTGCACTGAGAACCTTGGCGAGTTTGTCTTGCTGTTCTTGGTTCAATGCAAAAGCACTGGTCACTTCAACGTCTACCGATTTCTCTTGTTCGGCCTTGTACAGGTCAAACAGAGCGACGATCTCCGGCAGAAGCGGGAGACGGTCGTTTTCGGCAACGACGTGAATGAAGTTCTGTGCCTTGGCATCAAACTTGTCGCCGCACACGTCAATGAACGTGGCGGCCTTTTCTGCGCTCGTCAGTCGCGGGGCCTTGAGCACGCGCTGCATGGTGTCGTCTTGCGACACCGCTGCTGCCAGGCCGAGCATGGCTGACCAATTGGCCAGTTGCTGGTGGGCCTGAGCGTGCTCGAAGGCCGCCTTAGCGTAAGGTCGGGCCAACGTGGTCAGTTCTGCCATGATCGCCCTCGCTTAGATTTCAGCAGCCAGTTGGTTAACCAGCTCTGCGTGCGCGTTTTGATCGATTGTGGCACCCAGGATCTTCGCAGCACCGCCAACGGCCAGGCTACCCACTTGGGCGCGCAGCGCGTCTTTGACGCTGTTCAGTTCCTGTTCGATCTCGGCCTGAGCCTGAGCCTTCACACGGTCAGCTTCGACGCGAGCCTGTTCACGGGCTTCGTCGACAATCTGAGTACCGCGTTTCTTGGCTTGCTCGATGATTTCAGCTGCCTGAGCTTTCGCTTCGCGCAGTTGCTGACCCGCTTTCTCTTGGGCCAACTCCAGGTCGCGAGCTGCTCGGCTGGCAGCGTCCAGACCATCAGCGATCTTCTTTTGACGTTCGTGCAGTGCCGTAATGACCGGAGGCCATACGAACTTCATGCAGAACAGTACAAAAATCAGGAACGCAACGGACTGGCCAATCAGGGTCGCATTAATGTTCACGCCAACACCTCGCAGTTACGTTGTCCATCACACCAAATTACCCGGAAGATCCGAGTAATTAGCCAGCGATTTGACCAACGAACGGGTTCGCAAAGGTGAAGAACAGAGCGATACCAACACCGATCATGGTTACGGCGTCGAGCAGACCGGCAACGATGAACATTTTAACTTGCAGCATTGGAACCATTTCTGGCTGACGCGCTGCGCCTTCCAGGAACTTGCCGCCCAGCAGGCCGAAACCAATTGCGGTACCCAGTGCGCCCAGGCCGATCAACAGTGCAACAGCGATAGCGGTTAGACCAACTACAGTTTCCATCTTTCCTCCCGACTTTTACGTCGTATGGTTTAGGTTTTTTAGATTAAAGCGGTAAAACAAATCGTTTCAGTGGCCCGGTAAGGAGCCCCTTCCCGTTTGACCGGGAAGGACATCAGACTAGTCGAGACTGGTCTTAATGGTTTTCTTCGTGCGCCATCGACAGGTAGACGATGGTCAGCATCATGAAGATGAATGCCTGCAGGGTGATGATCAGGATGTGGAATACAGCCCACGCCCATTGCAGAACAACGCCCAGGCCACTGAGCCAGAGCAGACCGCTGCCGAACATCACAGCAATCAGAATGAAGACCAGTTCGCCGGCGTACATGTTGCCGAACAGACGCAGAGCCAGGGAGATCGGCTTGGCGATCAGGGTCACGAATTCCAGCAGGAAGTTCACCGGGATCAGCAGGGCTTGAACGAAGATGTTCTTGCTGCCGAACGGGTGCAGGGTCAGTTCGCCGATGAAGCCGCCGAGACCCTTGATCTTGATGCTGTAGAAAATGATCAGCGCGAACACCGTGAAGGCCATGGCCAGGGTTGCGTTCGGGTCGGTGGTCGACACGGCGCGGAACGGAATGTGCTGGTCGCCGGAGATCAGGATGGCCAGTTGAGGAATCCAGTCGACCGGTACCAGGTCGACGGCGTTCATCAGAAACACCCAGACGAAGATGGTCAGTGCCAGCGGTGCAATCACCGGGCTACGGCCATGGAAGCTGTCTTTCACGCTGCCATCGACGAATTCGACCAAAACTTCAACGAAGTTCTGCAAAGCACCTGGCTGACCGGAAGTCGCTTTCTTTGCCGCCATGCGGAAAAGAAGAACGAAGATCAGACCCAATGCGACCGACCAGCCGAGAGTATCGACGTGGAAAGCCCAGAAGCCCATTTCCTTGGCTTCTGCTGCGGTGTGGGCAAAGCCCCAGCCGCCGGTAGGGTGCTGACCGAAGGTCAGGTTCTGCAAGTGGTGCTGGATATAGCCCGAAGCGGTTGTTTCTGCCATGGTTGCCTCAAACGCCCTAAGGTCTCGAAAGTCTTGTTCTCATCAGCAGGGGAGCGAACCAGCTGACCAGTTGGGTCAGCACGAAGACGCCGAATACAGCCAGCGGCGCCAATGGCTTCACACCTGCGAACGTCAATGCAAAAAGCACCGCCGTCAAAATCAGTTTGCCCGCCTCGCCGGCATAAAAAGACCGGACGATGGCTTGAGCTGCTCGGGCGCCGGAAAACCGAAATGCCCTGTGAGCGAAATAAATATTGGGAAGCAAGGCTATCAGGCCTCCGCAAAGTCCTGAGTACCCGGCAACGACTCCATACCATTGCCAGAGCGCCAAAGCGGCAATCAGCAAAACGACAAATTGAGCCATTAACACCGGAAAAACTGCCAGGCGATGGAACGGCAAGCGGTCTGGCGTGCGGTTTTCCATCACTTTTACTCCCCAATGGTCGGCTGCCGTAGTTCAATAACTTGGCATAATTTGTGCCGACAAAATGCGCGCAGAGTATAGGGGCGGTTCTGCCCCTATTCAACTGTCAGGTAGTGATTTCCGACTTCACGCTACAAGAGGAATTGTTTCAGCGGATGTGTGCGAGCACACCTTGAAGCTCATCGAGGGAGTTGTAACCAATCACCAACTGCCCCTTACCCTTCTTTCCATGGCGGATCTGCACCGCAGAGCCTAGGCGCTCGGCCAGGCGCTGCTCGAGCCGGGCAATATCCGGGTCCGGTTTTGCCGGTTCCACAGGCTCCGGTTTACCACTCAACCACTGTCGAACCAGTGCTTCGGTCTGGCGTACCGTCAGCCCCCGTGCGACAACATGTCGCGCCCCTTCGACCTGTTGGTTATCCGGCAAACCGAGCAAGGCACGGGCATGACCCATTTCCAGGTCGCCGTGAGACAGCATGGTCTTGATGACTTCCGGCAGCGAAATCAGGCGCAACAGGTTGGCCACGGTGACGCGGGACTTACCCACTGCCTCGGCCACTTGTTGCTGGGTCAGCTGGAATTCCTGCTGCAAACGCTGCAAGGCCACCGCTTCTTCGATCGGATTGAGGTCTTCGCGCTGGATGTTCTCGATCAGCGCCATGGCGATGGCGGTTTCATCCGGCACATCACGAACCATCGCCGGGATGGTTTCCTGGCCAGCCTGCTGGCTGGCGCGCCAGCGGCGTTCGCCGGCGATGATTTCAAAGCGGCCGCCGCCGATCGGGCGAACCACGATCGGTTGCATTACGCCCTGGGCCTTGATCGACTGCGCCAGTTCTTCCAGCGCCTGAGGATCCATGTCCCGACGCGGCTGGTACTTGCCACGCTGGAGCAGGTCCAGGGGCAGGTGCTGCAGCTCACGCTGATCGGCTTGCACCGCTTGTTCTTCCAGCGAACTGACAGTCGGACCACTCAGCAGTGCATCCAGTCCACGTCCGAGACCTCGTTTCTTGACGGCCATGGGGATTCCTTAAGTTGCCTGAGCAGCGGCGGTGCGTGAATTTTTGCGTTGACGGCGAACCATCTCGCCGGCCAATGCCAGATAGGCAATCGCGCCGCGCGATGATTTGTCGTACGCCAGCGCCGGCATGCCATAGCTTGGCGCTTCGGCCAAGCGGATATTGCGCGGAATCACGGTGTCGTAGAGCTGATCGCCGAAGTGCTCCTTGAGCTGCGCCGAGACGTCGTTCATCAGGCTCAGACGCGGGTCATACATGGTCCGCAACAGGCCTTCGACTTTCAGGTTCGGGTTCAGCAGTTCGGCAATGCGCTTGATGTTATCCACAAGGTCGCTCAACCCTTCGAGCGCGAAGTACTCGCACTGCATGGGGATAATGACCCCGTCGGCGGCAACCAGCGCATTGAGCGTGAGCATCGACAGCGACGGCGGGCAGTCGATCAAAATGTAATCGTAGTTTTCGCGGATCGGCGCCAAGGCACTGCGCAGACGGCTTTCCTTCATCTGCATTTCCAGCAGAACGACTTCGGCCGCGGTCAGGTCGCGGTTGGCTGGCAGTAGCTGGTAACCACCGTGTTCGGAGTAGTGCATGGCCTGGGCCAGATCGCATTCGCCAATCAGCAGGTCGTAGACCGAGTTTTCCAGGCCGTGTTTATCCACACCGCTACCCATGGTGGCGTTGCCCTGTGGATCAAGATCGATCAACAGCACCCGACGCTTGGTAGCGACCAGGGAAGCTGCGAGGTTGATGCAGGTGGTGGTCTTGCCCACACCACCCTTTTGGTTCGCTATCGCGAATACCTTAGCCATTCTTGCTTGTGTTCCCAATCATGCCGTGCGGCGCAGTATCAGCAGATGGCGTTGGCCTTGGCAACCGGGTACGGCCAGGGCGTGTTCGCTATCGAGGTGGAAGTCTGCCGGCAATGCTACCAGCTCATCGGCGGGATGAACGCCCTTCATTGCCAGCCAGCGTGTATCGGTATCGCCCAAATGGCGAGTCCAGTTGCTGAAGTTCTCCATGCTGCTGAACGCCCGGGAAATGATCCCGTTGAATGGCTGCTCAGGCTGGAAGGCTTCGACACGACTGTGGATAACTTGCAGGTTATCCAGTTTGAGTTCGAGTTTGACCTGGGTCAGAAAGCGGGTTTTCTTGCCGTTGCTGTCCAGACAGGTCACTTGGGACTCTGGAAACAGGATCGCCAACGGAATCCCCGGCATGCCGCCGCCGCTGCCTACGTCCAGCCAGCGACCGTTTTCGATGAACGACATCACGCTCAAACTATCAAGCAGGTGACGGGACACCATTTCGTCCGGATCGCGCACGGCGGTCAGGTTGTAAGCCTTGTTCCATTTTATCAACAAGGCCAGATAACCCAGCAGCTGAGCGTGCTGGGTTTCTGTCAGTGTGACACCGAGCTGGCGAGCACCTGTGGATAACTCTTCTGCATGTTGCGAGGTGACCAACGAACTCAAGCGCTTTGCTCCAACTGACGGCCCGCGCCGCGTTTTTTCAAATGAATCATCAACAGCGAAATCGCTGCTGGAGTCACGCCCGGAATACGCGACGCCTGGCCCAAAGTTTCTGGACGGGTCGCACCGAGCTTGCTCTGGATCTCTTTGGAGAGACCGGAGATGTTCGTGTAATCGATATCCACAGGCAGTTTGGTGTCTTCGCTGGCCCGCAGGCGTGCGATTTCATCCTGTTGACGGTCGATGTAACCGGCGTATTTGGTCTTGATTTCGACCTGTTCGGCGACCTGCGGATCTTCTGCGCCCCCACCGGTCACGGCAATCAGACCAGCGTAGTCGATTTCCGGACGGCTCAGCAGGTTGAGCAAATTGTATTCGTGGGTCAGCGGCGTGCCGAACTTCTCGGCAATCGCATCGCCCTGCTCGGTGCCCGGGCGAACCCAGGTACTTTTCAGGCGTTGTTCTTCCAAGTCGATGCTTTCGCGTTTCTTGCAGAAAGCCGCCCAACGCACGTCATCCACCAGACCCAGTTCGCGACCTTTTTCGGTCAGGCGCAAGTCGGCATTGTCTTCGCGCAGAATCAGCCGGTATTCGGCGCGGGATGTGAACATCCGATACGGTTCCTGGGTACCGAGGGTAATCAGGTCGTCAACCAAAACGCCAATGTACGCTTCGTCGCGACGCGGGCACCAGGCGTCTTTGCCCTGGGCTCGCAGTGCGGCGTTGGCTCCGGCCAGCAAACCCTGGGCGCCGGCTTCTTCGTAACCGGTGGTTCCGTTGATTTGCCCGGCGAAGAACAGACCGCCGATCACTTTGGTTTCCAGGCTGTACTTCAGGTCACGCGGGTCGAAGTAGTCGTACTCGATGGCGTAGCCCGGACGAACGATGTGCGCGTTTTCCATGCCGCGGATCGATTGCACGATCTGCAATTGCACATCGAACGGCAAGGATGTGGATATCCCGTTCGGGTACAGCTCGTGAGTGGTCAACCCTTCCGGTTCGATGAAGACCTGGTGGCTTTCCTTGTCGGCAAAGCGGTGGATCTTGTCTTCGATCGATGGGCAATAACGTGGGCCGATGCCCTCAATCAACCCGGCATCGGAATACATTGGCGAACGGTCGAGGTTGGCAGCAATGATTTCGTGGGTCCGGGCGTTGGTATGGGTGATCCAGCAGCTGACCTGTTTCGGGTGCTGTTCTTTGGAGCCCATGAACGACATCACCGGAATCGGCGTATCCCCTGCTTGTTCGGTCATCACCGAGAAATCCACAGAACGACCATCGATACGCGGCGGAGTACCGGTTTTCAGGCGACCGACACGCAATGGCAGTTCACGCAGACGATGAGCCAGAGCAATCGACGGCGGATCACCGGCACGACCACCGGAATAATTCTGCATACCAATGTGGATAAGTCCGCCGAGGAAGGTGCCAGTGGTCAACACCACGGAATCGGCGAAGAACCGCAGGCCCATTTGGGTGACGACACCACGCACTTGTTCCTGCTCGACGATCAGGTCGTCGGCTGCCTGTTGAAATATCCACAGGTTCGGCTGGTTTTCCAAAGCTTCGCGGACAGCTGCCTTGTACAGCACCCGATCTGCCTGGGCGCGAGTGGCACGCACCGCCGGGCCTTTGCGGCTGTTCAATACGCGAAATTGAATACCACCTTTATCGGTAGCCATGGCCATCGCGCCGCCAAGGGCATCGATTTCCTTGACCAGATGGCTTTTGCCGATACCACCAATGGCTGGGTTGCAGCTCATGGCACCGAGGGTTTCCACGTTATGCGTCAACAACAGGGTTTTTGCCCCCATACGTGCTGATGCAAGTGCTGCCTCGGTACCGGCATGACCGCCGCCGATGACGATCACTTCAAAACGGGAAGGGAAATCCACCACGCACCTCGTGCCTGCTTTAGTCAGGTAATCCGGAATAGTTTGAGCTCAGGTTCTTGGACCTGGTCGGCAAGTATAGGGACTTCGCCCTTCCTAAAGAACCCTTTGCACAAAATTTAACCAGCTGTGGAGAAGTCGGGGTTATAGAAATTAAAAAGAGAGAAATTTATTAAATCTTTGTTTTTATGTTTATTTCTACTGACCCACCTTTCTGTGGATAGATTCATGCAGGCCTTATTTTTCAACGTGTACAGAGATTCAAAACCCTGTGGTCATGTGCCGAGGAGGCCCTTGGATAACCGGTGTAAGCCTGTGGATGAAAGGGATGGTTATCCACAGAGGCGGTTATCTTCAGTTTTGAGGCCTTGTTATCAACTGCCCTTAGCGGCAGTTATTCACAGGGCTTAATCCACAGAAAAGGGCT
>NZ_JAAUOE010000061.1 GCF_017114915.1 Pseudomonas frederiksbergensis | reverse complement strand
TCATCGTCAAGATTGAATTCCGAAACCCCTGTCTGCTTATGCAGGCAGGGGTTTTGTCTTTCCGGGCTTATAGAAACTTCAATTCGGAACGGTCTTGCGCGCCTTGCTACTTCTTCGAGCCAGCAACTTGCGCCACCAGATATAGATTCCCGTCCCCGACAATACAGCAATCAAAACACCCAACACCGCGATCATGACTTGCCCGGTGAACCCGATGATCCGCCCACCGTGTATCGGTAATTGCAGCCTATAAAAGCGCTCTCCCAAGGTGCCCTGTCCTGCGATTTCCTGCCCCAATAAACGCCCGTCAGTGCCATGGAAGAACAACCAGGACTTTCCATGGGCCTCGGTATCATGTTGGCCAAACCCCGCCCCATAAAAGTTGTACTCGAAGCTGTAATACAACTCGCCAATCGCAGCGGTTAGCCCCAGCCTTTGCCCTTCCTGCAACGCATGCTCATAAGCCTGTTGATAACTCAGCCGCGTAACCCCCAATTCCTCGGTAGGCATGCGCCCACGGGCTTCATAGACGCTCGGCTCAATCGGCGAAAACAGTGAAACCGCAGGTTTGAATATCTGGCTCGGCAAGTTCATGGCGACACTGCTGACGGCGATCGGCAGCAGCAATAACCAAAGCCACAATCCCCCCGCCCGATGCAGATCGAAATTCAACCGATAGGCATGCCCACCCTTGATCTTCCAGGCCGTCGACCACTTCTTCCAGAACGGATTGCCTCGTGGAAGCGTCAGCCAGAGCGCAATGAAACAATCGGCAACCCAGGCGACCGCGACCAGTCCCATTAACAGCAAGCCCCAGTTATCCGGCAGGACCAGGTTGTAGTGAAACTCAAGAATGAACGGGATGAAGTTCTCCCGCTGAAAACAGCATTCCCCCCAGAACCGGTGTCCTTTCTGTTCGGCATTGACCGGATCCAGATAGAACACCTGATTGGGCTCGGCAAAAGGTTTTCCGCTCGCAGGGTCATTGCGCGGTACTGCGGCCAGCAATGCGGTATGACCCGGTTCCGACGGGTATTCCATGTACCAGACTTGCAGTCTCGGATGTTCCGCTTGGAGCTTGTCGACCAAGGTTCCAGGTGGCAGACGCTGACCTTCGGAAGACGCTGAATAGAACCCCGGATTGAGCCACTCATCCAGTTCATGATTGAACGCCAGAATGCTGCCCGTAAGCCCCGCCATCAGCAGAAACAACGCGGTCGCCAAACCAATATAGCGATGAAGTAAAACCAGAAATGCGCGCATGGAATTTTCCTGCAGAGACGACAAAGCCAGCCCCTGGATTCAGGTGCTGGCTTTGTCGTAATAACGAATAGTTAGAACTGGTAGCTCACCGTGGCGGCGACGTTGCGTTCTTCACCCATGTAGCAGAAGTTCAGGCTGGCACAGGACGCCACATAGGACTCGTTGGTCAGGTTGTTCGCATTCAGGCGTACATCCACGCCCTTTAAACCCACCTTGCCCAGGTCATAGCCGACAGATGCATCGAACAGTGTGTAGGACGGCACTTTCAGAGTGTTTTCCGCATCGGCCCAGCTGTAGCCGACATAGCGCACGCCGCCGCCCAGCCGCAGGCCGTCAAGTGCTGCACTGTCGAACTGATAGTCCGCCCATACCGAAGCCATCTGGCGTGGCGCCTGAGTCAGCGAGTTGCCCTTGTTCTCTATCACGTCGGTTGCAGTGCTCAACGTACTGATCATTGACTTCGAATACTCGATGTCGGTGAAGGTATAACTGCCGAGTACTTTCAGGTTATCGGTCAGCTGCATGTGCGCTTCCAGTTCCAGGCCCTGGGAGCGGACGGCGCCTACAGCGCGGTAGAAGTTTTCCTGCGGCAATTTGGTCGCCAGGTTTTCCTGGTCGATACGGAACAGCGAGGCCGTGAACAAGTTGTCGGTGCCCGGCGGTTGGTATTTCAGGCCCGCTTCCCATTGGGTACCGTCGGTGGGGGCCAGAGGGTTGCCGACGCTGTCCGCGTAGGAGTTGGGGTTGAACGACTCTGAATAGCTGATGTACGGCGCGATACCGTTATCGAACAGGTACAACACCCCGGCTCGCCCCGTCAGCTTGGTGCGTTTGTCACTGATTTCGGTGCCTACAGGGCGTCCAGCTTCAGCCAGACGATTTTCATCGGATGTTTCAACCCAGTCCTGGCGCACACCCAGGGAGAAGCGCCATTTATCCATCTCGATCAGGTCTTGCAGGTAGACGCCGGTTTGTTCCAGGCGACGCAGGTAGCTGATCGGGCTGTAGAAGTCGATGGCGGAATTGCCGTACACCGGATTGAACGCATCGATCGGCGCAAGACCGCCGCTGCTCCAGTCGACCACCGTCTTGCGTCGCTGGTAGTCCGCCCCCATCAACACGGTGTGTTTGGTGGCGCCGGTGAAGAACTCGGCTTGCAGCATGTTATCGACGATGAACGCGTGGAGTTTTTCGTCGCCACCGGTGTAATAGCGGTTCAACTCGTTACTGCTGGGCGTGGTCCAGCCATAGGCGTAAACCTGATCGATTTTCACCTTGGAGTCGAGGTAACGGAAGTTCTGCCGTGCAGTAAAGACGTCGTTGAAGCGGTGTTCGAACTGATATCCGAAGGACTGTTGATCACGCTGGAAACCATCGACGCCCGGCTCGCCCTCGAAGAAGTTGGGGGAGATTCGATTGCCGTTGCGCTGATGGATGGTGCCGTCAGCCGGGACGCCGCCGTGATAGCCACCGTCGGGATCGTGTTGCAGGTAGGCTTGCAGCGTCAGCGAGGTATCATCAGTGAAATCGATGCTCACCGTCGGCGCGAGGGCGAAGCGCTTTTCCTTATTGTGGTCGAACTGTGTGTCGGACTGATCCGCCAACCCTGTCAGACGATAGGCAATACGCTTGTCATCATCCACCGGCCCGCTGAAGTCGAAACCCATGCCGCGTTGGCCTTGGGTGCCTACCGTTGCCTGGACCTGATGATAGGGCTCATACAACGGTTTCTTGCTGGTCAATGCCACCAGCCCGCCCGGTGAGCTGCGACCGTAGAGCACCGACGACGGCCCTTTGAGAATATCGACCCGTTCGAGGAAATACGGGTCCACCTGCATGGTGCTGTAGGTGCCGCTGTCACCCATGGATTTGAGGCCGTCGAGATAGATGTTATCCACCGAGCCGTCGTTGAAACCGCGCATCGCCACGTAGTCATAACGGTGGGTAGCGCCGTAAGGGTTGGTCAACACGCCCGGGGTGTAGCGCATCGCTTGCGATACGGTTTGCGAGCCCTGGTCGTCCATTTGTTCGCGGGTCACCACGGACACGCTTTGTGAGGTTTCCAGCAGTGCGGTACTGGTCTTGGTGGCGATCTGGCTGTGAGTCGTGTTGTAGCCTTCCATGCTGCCTAGCGCGTTACCCAGGGCGAAGCCTTTGATATCGGTAGTGGGCAGTGCCAGGGTTTCGGTTTCAGCGATGGGCCGCAATACATAGCTGCTGCCATCCTGACTGACGGCCACAAGCCCTGTGCCATTGAGCAAATGGCTCAACGCCCGATCCGCCGAATAGTCACCCTGCAATCCCGGCGACTGCAGACCCTGGGTTTGAGCCGGGGTCGTCGACAGAGTAATGCCCGCCTGACGTGCGAATTGGTTGAGCACATCGCTCAATGGGCCGGCGGCAATGTTGTAGCGGTGGCTGCTGGTCTCGCTGCCCTGCGCTGCAACGCCAAGTGTCGGCAGCAGGCCAACACCCAATGCGGTCGAGAACAGCGTCGCGCGGATGGCGTGGCGCAAGACGCCTGATTGCGCGGCGAAATGGGGAGGGTTCTTACTGATGGTGCGCACAGACATTGTAGGTTTCCGTAGGAAGTCGCTGAAGGCAGAGTTGAAGTGCTTACTGACTAAGCCGGACTGATTCGGAAAACCCGCCAAAGATAATTCAGGCCTGTCGCTCCAGCGCCACCCACCAGCGAGTGCGATAACGCAGTTGCACCGGCAGGGTTTGCGGCAGGATGGCCAGCAGCCTGTCGGTGTCTTCGAAACGGAAAACCCCGGACAGCCGCAAGTTGGCAATGTCCGCCGCGCAGGTCAGATAGCCGGGCCGGTAACGTCCGACTTCATTGATGAAATCCCCGAGGCGCATGTTGCGGGTGACGATCAGGCCGTCGACCCAGGCGCCGGCATCCATGTTCGGCGGTGGTGCCAACTGAATGCGACTGCGATCGATCAGATAACTCTGCCCGGCCTGCACCTGAGTCGGCAGGCCATCGATGGTCTGTGGCGAATGGATCGCGACCATGCCGCTGGTGACACTGAGCCGTGTGCAGTCGGCGTCCTGACGAACGATGAAACGTGCAGCCACACTTTCGAACAGACCGTGGCGGCTTTGCACCTGTAACGGTCGATCGAACGAAACCCCTTCGCCGCACGTCACGACGATCTCGCCGCGAGTCAGTTTGATCAGGCGCTGCTGCGCGCTGTAATCCAGATCCACCGCGCTGGCGGTGTTGAGCTCCAGGCGCGAGCAATCCGGCAATTGGAAACCACGTCGTTCGCCCGTGGCGGTGGCGAAGTCGGCGGTCCACTGTTGCCAGCCGACCACATCCTTGCCCAGCCACGCCGCCGAACCCATCAGCAACGCGCCCGACAGCAGCTTCAATGCCTGGCGTCGTCCGAGTCCCTGTGCGCTGTTTTCCAGGGTGTTGAACGCAACTTGAGCGCCGGGTATCGCGCGCAGATTGCTGTTCAACTCGGCTTGCAGGGACTGCACCCGTTGCCAGGCCAGTTCGTGTTCATGGTGTTCCGCCCTCCAGACGTCGCATTGCTGGCGCAACCTGGAATTGGTCGCGTTGTTACGCAGACGCAGCAGCCAGTGGATGGCTTGTTTGACCACCTGCTGATGAGGCTCGCCGCGACGATTCAATGCTGAGTTATCCACAGGCATCACGCTTCATACCGCAGCACGTAACAGTGATACAGCGCGTCGGCCACATAACGCTCCACTGAACGCAGGGACAATCCCATGTGTTCGGCAATCTGCTTGTGGGTAAGCCCTTCGCACTGAGCCAGCAGAAACGCCTGACGCACTTTCGGCTTCAGGCCTTCAAGCATGCGGGCGATGCTTTCCAGCAGTTCGAGCACCAATGCCCGCGCCTCGGCGCTCGGGGTTTCGGCTTCGGGCAAATGGGCGATGGTTTCCAGGTACGCGCGTTCGATTTCCTCACGACGCCAATGGTCGATCACCAGGCCGCGGGCGATGGTTCGCAGAAAGGCGCGGGGAGCCTTGAGCTCCAGGCGTTCGGTTCTTTGCAGCAGGCGGACGAACGTGTCCTGGGCCAGATCGGCCGCGTCGGCGGCGTTGCCCAATCGAGCGCGCAGCCATGTGTTGAGCCAGCCGTGATGGCTGCTGTAAAGCGCCTGTACTGCAAACTCAGGTGAGGACATGAACGCGACAGCCCGAACATCACAAATGATAATTAGTCGCATTGTCATCAAGGCTCGGGATATTTGCAACTGCCGTTCGAACAACCCCCAGCAAACACTATTGTTCGATGGCTCTGGCACGCCGTTCGGCGGGTATCTGACGGATTTCGTACAACTCCCCTAAGTTTTCTCCCGCTCGTGCCGAAAGACTGGTGACACATGCGTGCACCAAAGTAGAGCAGCTACAGAAGGCTCTGCGCTGTTACATGGAATGTTGCAACCCGGAACGCATCCTCACTTTTGGCATAAGAAGTCCCATGAAATGAATCTCAAGTTCAGCCATAAAATCCTGCTGGCCGCTTCTGGCGTCGTGGTGTTGGCCTTTGCGTTGTTCACTTTGTACAACGACTATCTGCAGCGAAACACCATCCGGCAAAACCTCGAGTCCTCTGTTGAGCAAGCCGGCGACCTGACCGCCAGCAGCGTGCAGAACTGGATGAGCGGCCGTGTGCTGGTCCTGGAAAACCTCGCGCAGAACGTCGCTCATCAAGGTGCCAATGCCGATTTCCCGGGGCTGGTCGATCAACCAGCCCTCACCTCGAACTTCCAGTTCACTTATGTCGGACAGGCCAATGGCGTGTTCACCCAGCGCCCAGATGCGAAGATGCCGGACGGCTATGATCCGCGTCAGCGCCCCTGGTACAAACAAGCCGCGGTCGCCGACAAGACCATGCTGACCCCGCCGTATATGGCCGCGGTCGGCGGGCTGGTGGTGACCATCGCGATGCCGGTGAAAAAGAATGGCGAACTGCTGGGCGTGGTCGGCGGTGACTTGAGCCTGGAAACCCTGGTGAAGATCATCAACTCGGTGGACTTCGGTGGCATCGGCCACGCGTTCCTTGTCAGTGCCGATGGTCAAGTGATCGTCAGCCCGGACAAGGATCAGGTGATGAAAAACCTGAAAGACATTTATCCGGGTTCCAGTGTCCGCGTCGAGAAAGGCATCCAGGAAGTCGAACTGAACAAGCAGGACCGCATCCTCTCGTTCACGCCGGTGACGGGTTTGCCGAACGCCGAGTGGTATGTCGGTCTGTCGATCGACAAGGCCAAGGCCTACGCGCCACTGAGCCAATTCCGCACCTCGGCGCTGATCGCGATGTTCATCGCCGTAGCCGTCATCGCGGTGCTGCTGAGCCTGCTGATTAACGTATTGATGCGTCCGCTGACCACAATGGGCCGCGCGATGCAGAACATCGCCCAGGGCGAGGGTGACCTGACCCGTCGTCTGGTCGTGGAAAGCAAAGATGAGTTCGGTGAGTTGGGCAGCTCCTTCAACCAGTTCGTGGAGCGGATTCACGCGTCGATTTGTGAAGTATCCTCGGCGACCCGTCAGGTTCATGACCTGTCGCAACGGGTGATGGAGTCGTCCAACGCCTCGATCATCGGCTCCGACGAACAAAGCGCCCGCACCAACAGCGTGGCCGCGGCGATCAACCAATTGGGTGCCGCCACCCAGGAAATCGCCCGCAACGCTGCCGATGCTTCGCAACACGCCAGCGGCGCGAGCGAGCAGGCCGATGACGGCCGTCAGGTGGTGGAAAAAACCATCCTGGCGATGACCGAGCTGTCGCAGAAAATCAGCCTGTCTTGCACGCAGATCGAAACCCTGAACGCGAGCACCGACAACATCGGGCACATTCTGGATGTGATCAAAGGCATCTCCCAGCAGACCAATTTGCTGGCGCTCAACGCGGCCATCGAAGCGGCCCGTGCCGGTGAGGCCGGTCGTGGTTTTGCGGTGGTGGCGGACGAGGTGCGCAACCTGGCTCATCGCACCCAGGAGTCGGCGGAAGAGATCCACAAGATGATCAGCTCGCTGCAGATCGGTTCTCGCGAAGCGGTGACTACGATGAACGCCAGCCAGGTGTCCAGCGAACAGAGCGTCGAAGTGGCGAACCAGGCCGGCCTGCGTTTGGTCAGCGTGACCCGGCGCATCGGCGAAATCGACGGCATGAACCAATCGGTGGCCGCGGCGACCGAAGAGCAGACGGCCGTGGTGGAAACCCTCAACGTTGACGTCAGCCAGATCAACTTGCTGAACCAGCAGAGCGTGGCCAACCTCAATGAAACGTTGAAGGATTGCGATGCACTGTCCCAGCAGGCAAATCGGTTGAAGCAGTTGGTTGATAGCTTCAAGATCTGATGAAGGTCAGTTGGACCGCGTTATCGTTCTTCGCGGGCAAGCCCGCTCCAAGGAGCGGGCTTGCCCGCGAAAGAACGATCACCGCTGAACCGAAGCCCTACACAAACAGCTTCAACACATTCGCCATCGCATCATCGGCAAACCCCTGAACGAAATCCCTGAACCCCGGCAGGGCCTCGGCACCGCCCTGGGCAGGTTCGGCGATGATGGTCCAGGTCGCCCGCGACTTGTCTGTGCCCAGGGATTCCACACTCATCGCCGCCCACAAATTGTCCACGCCCAAGGTGTTGTAGATCGTGGTCCAGGTCATATTCAGTGCCTGGTCATCCCGGGAGTTGAGTTGCTCGACCACCAGGTTGCCATCCTTGAAGAATTTCTTGCGCAGTGACGATACGCCTTCGCCCGTCATCTCGATGTGCGACAGTGCCGGAATGAATCGATCGAAGCCGGCAAAGTTACCGACCACCGTCCAGACTTGCGCCGCATCGGCCGGTACGTCCACCGAAGACACGACGTGGCAGCCGTGAGGGTTTTTGATCAGGGTATCGGGTTGCAGAGTATTCATGGTTTTTGCTCCGTGCTGGGTTGGGATGAATCAGATGAAGTTGATTTCTTTGAGGTAGTCGCAGCCGCGTCGCAGCAGCGCGGGGGATTTTTCCGGGTAGTGCGCGCCCATCTGCCGGACGCCGGCCTGGGCGTTGTCGTGACCGATCATCGAGATGTCGCCGATGTCTTCTTCGAAGCCGTTGAGGTAGAAACCCAGCACGCCAAACAGCGCGTTATCGCTGTCGACGCGGCCCAGTTGCTGCTGCCAGTCGGCGACGCTGACCATGGCGAACTCCCGACCGGCCTCGCGAAATGACGCCACGTAGGCGTCCCAGCTCAGGGGCTCGGGATTGTGCAGGTTGAACACCGCTTTTTCGGCCTGGTAACGGCTGGCATGGAAGGCGATGAAACGGGCGAGAAAATCCACCGGCATCAGGTCGAAATTCAGCGCGAACTCCGGCACCTGACCGAGCTGGATCGAGCCCTTGAGCATCAGCATCAGGCGATTCTTGTGGGGCTGGCAGACGCCGGTGAGGCTGTTGAAACTGATATTGCCGGGGCGATAAAGATTGACCCGCACCCCACGCTCCCGCGCCCGTTCGAGGATCCGTTCGCCGACCCATTTGGACAGGTTGTAGCCGTTCTTGATGTAGATCGGCGGCGTCTGCGCGGCGGGCAATTCCAGCACCCGGCCATCGTCGGACATCGTGCTGGACGCCGAGAGCGTCGAGACGAAGTTGAAGATCTTCTTGCTGCGCCCTTCACACAGGCGCAGGCACTCGAAAATCGGCTCGACGTTGTCCCGCGCCAACGACTCATAATCGAGAACGTGATTGACGTTGGCGGCGTTGTGCACCAGCGCGCCGAACTCGCGATCCAGTCGTTGATAGACGTCTTCGCTGAGCCCCAGTTGCGGGCGAGTGATGTCTGCCGCGTAAACTTGCACCCGGCTCAGGTCCAGATGCTCCAGACGGTTTTCCCGCAGCGCCTGGGCGAAGCGTTGCGCCGCCGATTGCCCGCCGCCATCGCGCACCAGGCACGCGACTTCGCTGGCGCCCCAGGCCAGCAGCGCTTCGACGATATGCACACCGACAAAGCTGTTGGCGCCGGTGACGATCACCTTGTGCACATCGCCCATTTGGCTGATAGGCAGCGGCTCGATGTCCAGTTCGCGGAAGGCGTCGGCCAAGGCTTTTTCACTCAGCACTTCCTCGGTCCCGGAACCGCGCACCAGGGTCGCCAGCTTCGCAATCGTCGGCAGTTCGATGAAGCGGTTGATCGAGATACTGCGGCCGAACTCCTCACGCAAACGCAGGAGCATGCGTGACAGCAAAATCGAGTGCCCGCCGAGGTTAAAGAAACTTTCGTCGGTGGAAATGTCGCTGGCGGGCAGCTCCAGCAGCTCGGCCCAGATCTCCAGCAACAGCGCTTCATCGGCGCTGGCGGGCAAACGCCGAGGATTGTTTTCGGTCACGGTGACGGGCAGTTCCAGCAGCGCTTTGCGGTCGACCTTGCCATTACTGGCGAACGGCATGCTCGCCAGTTCGGTCCAGGCAGTCGGCTGCATGTAGTCTGGCAAAAACTGCATTGCGTGGGCTTTCAAGGCTTCGCGAGCGGCGCCGGGTTGTGCTTCCTGAGGTTGCGCGAGAAAGGCCAGAATCCGCCGATGAGGGTCGATGACCACCGCCACCTGACGGTACAGCTGACTGTCGCGCAGGCAGCGTTCGATCTCTTCCGGCTCGACCCGAAAGCCGCGAATCTTCACCTGATTGTCTCGCCGTCCGCACAGCTCGATACCTTCGGCGGTCCACTTGGCCATATCACCGGAGCGATACGCGCGCAGGCGCTGGCCGTTCGGCAGGCTCAGGTTCAGATAGCGTTCGGCAGTCTGCTGCGGGTTATTCAGGTAACCCAGGCACACCCCTGGACCGACGATGAACAACTCACCGACAGTTTGCTCGGTCACCGGTTGCAAGTCCTCATCGAGGATCAACACCTGACTGTTGGCAATTGGTGCGCCGAGGGTCCGGTTGTTGTCGCCGGGGCGCAGTTGCCGCGCGGTGATCAGCACCGTGGCTTCGGTCGGGCCGTAGAGGTTGTAGAGATTGCCTTGGCGGGTCAGTTGCTGGATCACATAGGGTTCGCAAACATCGCCGCCGGTCATCACGTGATCGAGAACCTGCAACTGATCCAGCGGCAGGATGCTCAACAGCGCTGGCGGCAAAAAGGCATGGCTCAGTTGCTGATGACGGATCAGCTCGACCAGTTGCAACGGGTCGCGGCGCTGGTCCTCGTCGGGCACGATCAGCTCGGCGCCCTGCAACAGGGTCGGGAAGATGTCGATCAGCGACGAGTCGAAACTCAGCGACGAAAACTGCAACACCCGGCTCTGTTCGGTCAGCTGCACGTAGTCGGCGTACCACGCGGTGAAGTGCGCGAGGTTGGCCTGGCTGAGCAGCACGCCTTTGGGGTGACCCGTGGTGCCCGAGGTATAGAGCGCCATGCACGGCGCGTCGAGAGCGGGGCGTTGGCGCATCAAGGGTTGGTCGAGATTCACATCGCCGCTGTCGATATGGCTGATGTCCAGCCCCGGCATCGTCTCGCCGAGCGGGTGTTCTCCATCATGCAGCAACAACACCGCCCCGGCGTTTTCCAGAATGTACTGCTGACGTTGCAGCGGATGACTCGGCTCCAGCGGCAGATACACCGCGCCGCTGCCGAGGATCGCCAGAATCCCCGCATACAGGGCGCTGCATTTTGGCAGGCAGATCCCGACCACCAACGGCCCTTGATGCTGATCGAGCAACGGTTGCAAGCGCTGTTGGATGGCGCGGCTGTGGGCGTGCAGTTGCCGATAGCTCAGAGTCGTGCCGGCGATGTTCAGCGCCGGACGCTCGGCGGACTGGATGAAACGTTGTTCGAGCCGCTCGATCATCGGGATCTGCCCGAGCTGCAGCAGCCATGGTTCAGCCGTGCTGTTGAGTCGATGGACGAAGGCCAGACCCTCCAGGAACAGCAGATTTTCAACCTGCTCAAAGTGCGCGAAAGCCGGCGACTCGGCTTGCTGGAAATAGTCGGCATCCCGGGAGAAGCGGCTGACCAGCAGGGCCACGTGATCGACCAGCTCGGCCACCGCCCTCAGGCGCAATGCCTGGCCGTTGCCGGACGATTCTTCGGCGATCGGCACGCGAGTCAGCGGCGTCGAGTTGTGCGTGCACAGCAGGTCCAGTGGTGGCAGACCTGAAGCCCCTGTCACACCGACACCCAATTGCAGCGTTAAACGCGGCGCATTGCCAAAGTCCCGAAACGGCAGGCTCGCGTCGTCGACCAGCAGATCAAATATGCCCGGCGGCGGTTCCTGCGCATTCGCAAGCCGCGCCAATGAATGACCGTGTTGTTCGAGCTCCAACGCCAGTTCGGTCAGGGCCTGGCTTTGCCCGATGAGCAAAATATCGAGACGTCTCATGATGTTCTCCTCGTTAAACCAGGTAGTCGCTCAAGGCGCTTTGCACGCACGCTGAATCGAGCAGTGAACTGCTGCGGAAAAACCGCACGATGTTGGCGACCAGCGGGTGATGGCGATTGATCGGGAAGGCCAGGCCCGACACTTCGCTCTTGAGTGCCTGGCGTGTTGCATCGCTGATCTGCAAGGCGTCGATCAAGCGGAAGTCGAAGGACTTCTGGATGTCGTTGGTCAGGTAATGGCCGATGAACGCCGGCAGGATGTTCGCGATGCACTGGCGATCGTCTTCGCTCGCGGTGTGCCAGTAGATGCGCACCAACCGCGACCAGAACCCGGAGTGACGGCCCTCGTCGAGCAAGTGGTCAGCCATCAGGCCCTTGATCGATTGCTTGACCGTGTCGTCCTTGGCGAACGCCGCCACATCGCCGGTCACGGTGTTCTCGGCGATAGCCACGCAGATCAGCTCCACGGCGCTGCGCAGGTGTTCCGGTGCGAGCGCCACGGCCGCCGGAATGGCACGGCTCAGTTCGATTTCATCCGGCAGCTCGATGGGCGCGATGCGAGTCATGGCGACGGTCTGCTGCATGAAGTCCATGGCCACCAGGGCGTGGTAATCCTCGTCCACCACCACGGTCATGGCGTCGTAGCGACAGGCGAACGGGAACGCCACGCTGAAGCGGTTTTTGGCGATACTGCGGGCAGTCTTGTCGACGATTTCGGTTTCGAAAATCACCACGTCATTGATGAACTTGTAGAGCGTCTGCACCAGGGCGAAGTCCCGTTGCTCCGGGCACTCGCGCAGGAAGGTTTCGCTCAGCACCAGCGGCTGACGGCTCAGCGGGTAGATCAGCTTGTCGTCGTTCTCCAGCACGCGCCGGGGGCGGGTGCGAATGGTCGCGCGGCTCTCCCAGGCGTCGGCGAAGGATTGGTAGTCGGCGGCGTTCATGCGGTCACCTGTGCAACCGGTTCGCTCATGCTCAGGCGCAAGCCATCCCACAGGGCGATGCGACTTTCCACGGCGGCGATGGCGCTGGCGTAGACGTCTTCTTCGCGCTGCGGATCGCCATCGACCAGGCGGGCGAGGAGTTTTTCCGCCGCCGGGCCATGGTCTTCGGAGTCGACTTCGATGTGCCGTTCCAGGTAGTAACGGAAGGTCGGCGCCTGTTCGATGCCGATGCCCCAGTCGTCGAGAATCCGCTGGAACATCTGCGGGATGACACTCTCGCGGCCGTGCAGAAACGCCGCCGCCACACTGTGCCCCGGTGCATGCAACGCGGTGTGCAAGGTGTGGCGCACGAACTGCGCGGCCGCCGGGTCGACGTCCACGCTTTGCAAGGCCACGTCGTAGCTCACGCCTTCTTTTTGCAGCGCCACGAAGCGTTCGACGGCGTCCGTGCTTGCACCGACTTCGCGCATCGCATCCAAGTACAACTCGAAATGGCTGTAGTGGCCTTGATCGAGGCGATCATCGGACTCTTCACCGAGCACGATCTCGTTGATCAACCGTGCGGCCTGAGGATCTCGCGGCGGCAGCCAGGGTAACTGAACGCAGGTCAGTTCCTGTTGCAGGCGCTTGGTCAGCGACATGAAATCCCACACCGCAAACACATGGGTTTCCATGAAGCGTTGAAGGACCGATAACGAATGTATTTCAGAGAAGATCGGGTGCGCACTAAGTTCTGCTTTCTTCTGATTGAGACGGTCTTTAGTCGGTTTCATGAGCGGGCCTATATATGATCTGGAATACCGTTGATGAGTGTGTTGATCAATAGCGGACGGTTGCTTGTAGTTTTCTATTGGCGAACGGGTGCCTCAATTGAATTGATGTTTTTCAGTTGTGCATAGTTGCTGGAGAGCGCCGGGTCCCAGTGTTGTTGGGTGGCGGAGAAAAACTAATACACGAGTAAAGTTCCGGGCAAGTCATTTTTTTATTAATTTAAAGTTTAACTTTCTTGGGCGCGGCAAGTTCCAATAAAACTTCTGTGTGAAGTTTTATTTGGGCGTAGTTGCTCCTTTCAACTTATATAAGTCAAAATTCAAATAAAGAGTGAATGCCTCACTCAAAGCAACTTTCTACTGGGTTCGTTGACGTGATCTGAGGGGGTGGAAGTTGGCTGGGAATGACGCCGGTTCTTCCTTTCCCGTGGCAAGACTCCTTCCGTAGGTTCTTGGTGCGAGGACTGCTCCGCGGATGCGGTGCGTCGCCCGTCATTATTCGTTGGCAGCTCAAGAGTGAGCGTAATTCACGGCGGTCGCTATCACCGCTGCTAGATCTGATAGGCGTAATTGTCGGGTTTGAGAGAACAGGGGCTTTGGGGAGCGGGCATGAAGTCGCTGCGCATTGCTGCGGTGTGAACGAAAGGGGATTTGTAAGCAGATTTGTTCGTTGAGCAATCCAGTGGCGGATCAGTTCGACATCGCGGCAAACGAAAGCGAGCCTTTCAACAGGCTCGCCCGGGGCTGCTGTCGCGGCGATTTACTTTGAGGCTTTCCTGGGCTGCGCCTCAGGGCTTGCGAGGTAGTGCGTGATGACTTCGACACCCCGGTTGAGGTGGTTTTCGAGCAGCATCACCGCACGCTCGACGTTCCGCTCTTCGGCGGCCTGCAACAACGCCCGGTGATCTTCCTGGGACAGTTTGCCCAGGCCCATGGCTTCCAGATTGAAGCGCAGGAAGCGTTCCTCTTCGTTCAGCCCGTCTTCGACCAGCCTCAGCAACCGCTGGTTGGGGGCCTTGTTGTACAGCGCCATGTGGAACAAGCGATTGAGCCGGCCAATCTCGGTGTAGTCGTGCTCCGTTTCCAACTCCTCGATATAGCGCGCAGCCTGTTTGAAATCGGCGGCGTCGAGCAGGGGGATCGACCGACGCAGGGCTTCGGACTCCAGCAGGATCCGCAGCTCATAGGTTTCAGCCGCATCGCCCTGAACCAGCGGTGCGACCACCGCGCCTTTATGGGCGATCACGTTGAGCAGCGATTGCGCTTCGAGTTGGCGCAAGGCTTCGCGCACCGGCATGCGGCTGACGCCGAACAGGTCGGCGAGGTCTTGCTGACGCAGGGCGGTGCCGCAGGGAATGCGACCGTCGAGAATGGCCGCACGCAGGGTTTCTTGGATCACTGAACGTGCCTGGTGAGCGGGAATCGGCCCGTTGACCTTGATACTGCTGAGAGGGTTGGGCTTCTGTGTCACGACAAACGCACCCTGATTGGCTGAAATATTTGGATCCAAATGGACACTAGTGACTGCCTGACGGGTTGTCAAACAGGCAGAAAGTCAAAAGATCGCAGCCTTCGGCAGCTCCTGCGATCCTTTTATGGCACCCCTAATGCCAAGTTTAGCGTGTTGGCAGTGATCTCACCGTGCCATTGTCTTTTGGCAGGCTAACCTTCACCATCAAGCAGATTTTCCATCTGCCTGACCTGGATGCCTCGCATTGGCGGTACGTTTCGCGATCCCTCGGACTTTGCGCTGGCTAGGCTGCGCACTGCTGCTGGCCGGCGTCATGCTGGGCGGGCTGCATGCCGACTGGGATTTTTCGCTGATCAGCCGCCGCGCTCAGGCATTGTACGGGCCTTTGGGCGAAGGGCGGCAGCGTATCGATGCCTGGCAGCAGTTACTGGCCACGCAAAAGCAGGTCGGCGAGCTGGAACAGCTCAACGTGGTCAACCGGTTCTTCAACAAGCAGATGCGTTACCAAGAGGACATCGACCTATGGCACGAAGTCGACTATTGGGAAACCCCGATCGAAGCCTTGTGGAAAGGCGCCGGCGATTGCGAAGACTACGCGATCGCCAAGTATTTCAGCCTGCGCCATCTCGGTGTCTCCAGTGACAAGCTGCGCATTACCTACGTCAAGGCTTTGCGCCTGAATCGCGCGCACATGGTCCTGACCTACTACTCGAGCCCCGAGGCCATGCCTCTGGTGCTCGACAGCCTGATCGACGCGATCAAACCCGCCAATCAGCGAACCGATTTGTTGCCGGTCTACTCTTTCAATGCCGAAGGGTTGTGGTTGCCGGGCGCCAAGGGCAACAAAAAGGTCGGTGACACCAAACGCCTGTCCCGCTGGCAGGATGTGTTGAAGAAAATGCAGGCCGAAGGATTCCCGGTCGAGCCGACTAACTAGGAGCACGCGCTCAGATGTCTTTGTTCAAACAGCTGTTGATCGCTATCTGTCTGTTCCTGGTGGTCGCCTTCACCGGCAGCTTCATGGTCAGTCTGGAAAGCTCGCGCACCCAGTACGTCAACCAGTTGCGCTCCCACGCCCAGGACGCCGCGACGGCATTGGCGCTGTCCCTGACGCCGAACATCGACGACCCGGCGATGGTCGAGTTGCTGGTCAGTTCGATCTTCGACAGCGGTTATTACGCGAGCATCCGTGTGGTCGATCTGGCCAACGACAAGACGATTGTCGAGCGCAGCGGCATCCCGGCGGTCACCAACGTGCCGGACTGGTTCGTCAAACTGATCGGCCTGGAGCCGGCCGGTGGCGATGCGCTTGTCAGCCGTGGCTGGGAGCAGGCCGCGCGGGTCGAGGTGGTCAGCCATCCGATGTTTGCGTTGGCCAAGCTCTGGCAGAGCGCGTTGGGCAGCCTCGGCTGGTTGCTGCTCTGCGGCGCGGTGAGTGCGGTACTGGGCGCGTTATTGCTGCGTCGGCAACTCAAGCCGCTGGACTACATGGTCAAGCAATCCCACGCCATTGCTCGCCGGGAATTCCTCAGCCTGCCGGAACTGCCGCGCACCCCGGAACTGCGCCGGGTGGTGCAGGCCATGAATCAGATGGTCGAGAAGCTCAAGGCACTGTTCCAGGAACAGGCCGAACGCAGTGAAAAACTGCGGGCCGAGTCCTATCAGGACAACCTGACCGGGCTGGCCAACCGGCGCTATTTCGAAATGCAATTGAACGCGCGAGTGAGTAACTCGGAGCAGGCCAGCTCAGGTTATCTGTTGCTGTTGCGAGTCAAGGATTTGGCCGGGTTGAACCAGCGACTGGGCGGTCAGCGCACCGATGAATTGCTCAAAGCGGTCGGCGAGCAATTGTCCCGCGAGTGCGCCAAGTACCCGGAAACCCAGAACCTTGTGACGCGGATTCGTGGCGGCGAATTCGCCGTGTTGGCGCCGGGGTTGGTGCGCGAAGAAGCGCTGCAACTGGCGAGTAACCTGGAGAGTGCCCTGGCGAGCCTGCATGCCACGGGCGCCACGGACGTGGCTTCGGTGGCTTCGATCGGGCTGGCGTCGTTTATCCATGGCGACTCGCCGCAAGCGGTGATCGGGTTGGCGGATCAGGCTCTGGCCCAGGCGGAAAGCCAGGGCGAACCGAGCTGGGCGTGCCTCGATCAGGGCGCACCGACGCGGGTTGGCGACGATCACCATGCCTGGCACACCCTGTTGGATGAGGCGTTGGATCAGCAGCGTTTCGAGCTGTACTTCCAGCCGGTGGTGGCCAGCCACGACACGCAGATGGTGCTGCATTACAAAGTGCTGTCGCGCCTGCTCGACGAGCAAGGCCAGACCATTTCCGCGGGGCGTTTCCTGCCATGGCTCGAGCGTTTTGGCTGGACCGCGCGGCTGGACCGTTTGATGCTGGAGCTGGTGCTTGAACAGATGGCCGAGCATGAAGAGTCGCTGGCGCTGAACCTGTCTTCGGCGACGCTGGCGGACCCGCAGGCGTTGAATGCAGTGTTCGAGATCCTGCGTCAGCATTCGAATCTTGGGGAGCGGCTGACCCTGGAAATCGGTGAAGAACAATTGCCCGAGCAAGCGGTGCTGGAACAGCTGACGCGGCGTTTGCGTGAACTTGGGTTCTCGCTGAGCCTGCAGCGTTTTGGTGGGCGCTTCAGCATGATCGGCAACCTGGCGCGGCTGGGGTTGGCGTATCTGAAGATCGACGGCAGTTACATCCGGGCGATTGATCAGGAGAGCGACAAGCGCCTGTTCATCGAGGCGATTCAGCGAGCGGCGCACAGCATTGATCTGCCGTTGATTGCCGAACGGGTCGAGACCGAAGGGGAGTTGTCGGTGATTCGGGAGATGGGGTTGTATGGGGTTCAGGGGCAGCTGTTGGGTGAGCCGAAGCCTTGGCAGTAACCCACTGATCGTTCCCACGCTCTGCGTGGGAATGCAGCCGGTGACGCTTTGCGTCACAACGGTGCCAGGCGCAACGCCGGCGGTGGGGCTGGAACGCGGAGCGTCCCTTGAGGCATTTCCACGCAGAGCGTGGGAACGATCAGGCAGGGAGGCTCAGATCAACCCCGTTTCATCATCATCGATCAACTGGCTCAACCCCCCCAACGCCTCACGGGCCTGGTTTCGGTCCATGAGCTTGGCTTGAGCGGCCGGCGGCAGGTCGGTGACGCGGATCACACCTTTTTGGGTCAGCACCTGAATCAAGTCGTCGAGTACCCGGATCATTTCCAGGTCGCTCTGCTTGAGCTGCTTGAGGCTGGTTTCCACCACTTCGTGGGCATACCAGGCCTGGATTTCATGGTGGTCGGCCGGCAGCGTTTCCGTGGCCTCGGCGTAGGCCGTGGCTTCCACGCGCACTAACTGACCTTGCGCATCGCGTTGCACGTAAAACATTGAGCATCCCTCGGAAATGGACCAGCGTCGTGCTGTCAGCAGCATAGGCCAACGCCGGCGAGTATGCGGTGCGACGACGAAATCGTCACCCGTGAGGTGTGCACCTACATGACGGCCGCCCGGTCTGGACGGCCGTCAGCCTGCGGATCAGCTGTTGTTGTGATCGATTTTGATGGTCGGGTCACTGCCGGCGATCAACGAGTTGATGCTGGCGCTGGACCAATTGTTACCTTCCAGTTTGATCGTCACGTCCGGGGCGGCCGCTGCAGCGTCGGCGCCGTTGAACTTGCCGGCGGAGCTGACTTGCAGGGACGACACACCATCGACCGTGGTGATCTTCAGGAAGTTATCGATGGTGCTGCCGCTTTCGCCTTGCAACAGATCGCGCAGGTCGATGCGGTCGCCTTCGCTGGCCTTGAAGTCCTTGATCACGTCGCTGCCGGTGTCGCCAGCCTTCCAGATGAAGGTGTCGGCACCCGAGCCGCCAATCAGGAGGTCGTTGCCTTGACCGCCGATCAGCGAGTCGCTGCCGCTGCCGCCGAGCAGGATGTCATTGCCCTTGCCGCCATCGAGGAGGTCGTTGCCACCCTGGCCGAAGAGAATGTCGTTGCCTGCGCCGCCCAGCAGCGTGTCGTTACCGTCATAAGCGCCAGATACATCGAACTCGGTGTAGTGCTCGGTGATGTACTGGTGCACGTTTTTGGTGGTGACTGTGCTGACGTCGACGCCAGTCTGCTGGGCCACGAATGCCTGCATGGCCTGATAACCCTCGCCGGCAATGCCGTTGAAGCTCACCAGATCGCCGAACAGGAGGTCATTGCCGTCACCGCCGTTGACCGTGTCGGCACCTGGCATTGTCGCTTCGGTATGGCCGATGATCGAGTTGGCCAGGTCTTTGGGGTCGATGTTGGTTTGTGGCGTTTGATCCGAGTCGTAGGGCTTGAGGTCGCCGAGAGTGACGTCTGAGTTCAGGCCGATCGCTTCCACCGTCGACACGTTGCTCAGCAATGCGAAGCCGCTGGAGGAGTTGTCGATGGCGGTGGAATCGGTGCTATAGCCGGTGCCATCGCGATAGGACAGTTCGTACGTGCCGTTACCCTCGGCATGGAGGGTGCCCAAGTCTGAACTGTGCCAGTTGCCTTTTTTATTCTGAGTCTCCAGCGTGACGTTGCCGGCGCTGTCGATGGTCAGGTAATGAGTGCTGTCCAGGTAGCCGGAATAGGTCTGCCCCAACTTGTAATGGGTGGTGGCGATGACGTCATCGAGCTTCACAGTGTCGTACAAGGTCGGGTTGGTCTGCTCGCCGCTCTGGTAGTAGGTCGGCTTGCCGTCGGTGATGAAGTACGTGAGGTTCTTCGCACCGGTGTTGGCAATGGCGTCGGCACTCTGGAACCAGTTGGCCGTGGTTTTGAACACGTCCTCGTAGTTGGTGCCGCCGCCGGACGACATCGAATCCAGAACGGATTTGAGCAAGGTCAGCGCGTTCGGGTCATTCAGGTTCACCGACACCGATTTGTTGACCTGGGTATCGAAGTCCACCAGGAAAATATTCACGGTGCCGGAGTTGCTGCCCAGGCTTTGCTTGAGGGTGTTGAACACCGCCGTCAGCGAATCCTTGGCCGCGCTGATCGAAGAGGCGCTCATGCTGCCCGAGCTGTCGACCATGAACGCGATGTTGTAGTTGGTGCCCGGCACCACGGTCAGCCCGCCGATGTCGGCGACCATGATGTCGTTGCCGTCGGTGCCGGTTACCGTGTCGTCGGCCGCCGTGGCGGTGACGGCGTTGTAGACCGACGGGTACACCGTGACCGGGATCTGCGCGGTGCTCGGAGCCGAGCCGCCGTGGGCTTCGGTGGAGGTCGAGGTGACGGTCAGGGTGAACTGGCCGTTGTAGTACGGCGGCGGGGTGACGGTCAGGGTGCCGAGATTCCAGCCGGTGACGTTGGCTTCGCCGTTGGTGGTGGTGAAGGTGTGGCCCGCGCCATCGCTGAGCACCGAGCCCGCCGGCATGCCGCTGATCTTCACGCTCAGGCTTTCGGAACCGTCGGTGTCGGTCAGTGCAGTCTTGATCGCGGACAAATGAACGCTGGTGCCTTCGGCGCCTTCGTTGAGTTTGTAGCCGTCGTAGTAGCCTTCGCCATTGGCGCCGTGCAGGTCGGAAACCGTCACGCCAGCAGCGGCCAGATCCGCCACGCCGGTGTACAGCGGCACGCCGGCGCTGCTCAGGTCGACCGCCGCACCACCGTTGACCGACAGGTTGACGTCATAGCTGCCAGGGCCGCTCTGGTTGTGGTGGTAGATGTCCAGGGTGTAGTAGCCGCTGGTGGTCGGGGTGAACGAACCGTTCAGGTTGCCGCCCGCGCCCCACGTGGTTGCGGCCACGTTTTTACCGCCGATGGTCACCAACAGGCTGTCATCGCCGGTACCGCTGAAGGTGTAGGTCTTGCCGGCTTCGAGGTAAATCAGGCCGGAGGTTTTCGAGGCCGTGCCGGCGGTGACGCCACCGTTGGACTGCACGTTGGTCACGGTGCTGCTGGAGTTCGGAGTACCCGCGGCGTCGATGACCGATTTCAGCGTGCTCGAAGACGCGCCGCTGCCATCGGTGCCGAGGCCCGACAGACCGGTCCAGACTTCCTTGATCAGGCCGGTGGACTTGACGCTGTTGTCCGCGACGTTCAGGGACGGCGCATCGGCAACCGGCGTGATGTCGATTTTCACCGTGGCGGTGTTGCCCAGCAGTTGACCGTCGGTGGGCTGGAACTTGATCTGCGCGTAGTCCGCCTGGTTGTTACCCACGCCACTGCCGCCGTAGCCGTCAACGCCCGATTCATTGGCATCCGGCGTGAAGCGCAACTTGCCGGCGTCGATATCGGCCTTGCTGAAGGTCTGGTTGGTGGCCACGTCTTGCCAGGTCGCACCGTCCAGGTACTGCAACTTGCCTTCGCCCGGCAGCTGAGTGATTTTCACCCCCAGGTTGGCGGCCGAACTGTCGACATCGCTGATGCCGAAGGTCGACCAGCCAAGAATCAGCGGGGTGTCTTCGGTGCCGGTGACGTTAACCGGCGCGGCGGTTGGCGCGTCGTTCACGGCCACCACGTTGACGGTGGTGGTGGCGGTGTTGGAATAGTTGCTGCCATCGGTCACCGTCACGGTGATGATCCGCGGCACAGTGCTCGGATCTTCACTGCTGTTGGTGAAGCTGATGTTCTTGATCTGCTGCATGTAGTCGGCCAGCGTCGCGTTGCCTGACAGGGTCAGAGTGACCGTGCCGTCCTGGCTGTTGGCGTTGATGCTGATGCCATTGACGCTGTTGCCCAGGTTCAGCGCGTCGCCCGGCTGGCGGTTGGTCAGCACGATGGTCGCGCCGGTCAGCATCGTGCTGTCCGGGTCGGTGATGCTCAGGTCGGTGTCGCCGATCGAGACGCCCTGGCCGGTAGTGCCTTCGGTGAAGGTCACGTTGTAGTTGGCCCCGGTGGCGCCACTGGAGTTGTTGGTGTCCAGGTCGAGCACCGGCGCGGCATCGTTGTCGATGATCGAGGTGCTGACGCTGCCGTTGGTGGTGCTGACCGCGAGGTTTTCGAAGTTGCCGCCGGTGGCCGAGTCGATCTTGACCACGAAGTTCTCGGTGCCTTCGGTGAGCTTGTCGTCCAGCGTGGCGACGTTGAAGCTCGCGCTGCTGGCGCCGGCCGGGATCTTCACGGTGTATACGCCGGTGAAGTCCGAACCGTCGGCGGCGGTGCCGCTGTAGACGATCTTCAGGGTCACTTCGGTCTGTGCCGGGTGGGTCAGGCTGACGGTGTAACTGGCGGTCTGGCCTTCGGTCACCGAGGTGCTGCCGCTGATGCTGACTTCGGTCTTGTCGATCGTATCGGTGACAGTCGTGACTGCCGCGGTATTGCTGGTGACCAGGTTTTCGAAGTTGCCGCCGGTAGCGGTGGTGATGGTCGCCTGAACCGTGCCGGCGTCTTTGTAAACGTCATCGGATGGAGCCGGAACGGTCACGGTGCCGATGGTTTTACCGGCGTCGATGGTGATTACAGCGCCGTTGCTCAACGTCACGGTCACTGGCGTGCCGGCGGCGTTGGTCAGGGTTGCGGTGTAAGTGATCTGATTACCTTCGGCTACCGACTCAGTGGCGCTCAGGCTGAGGGTGGTGATGTCCGGTGTGTCGGTCACTGAGGTGTCGGCTGATTTGCCGTCGACGTCCAGCTTCTCGTAGTTGCCGCCCTTGGCATCGTCGATTTTCACGCTCAGGGAACCGCCGCCGGCCAACGCATCGTTCGGTGCGGTGAAATTCACACTGGCGCTGCTCGACCCGACCGGAATGGTGATGGTCTGGCCGTTGGACAGGGTCACCACCACTGGCGAGCCGGTGACCGGGGCAGAGACGGACGCGGTGTACACCACGGTCCCGCCTTCAGCCACACTCGAAGTGGCGGTCAGGTTGACGATCGAGGTATCGAGGGTGTCAGTGACGTCGGTAACCGCCGCCGCTGGGCTGGTCACCAGGTTCTCGAAATTGCCGCCGCTCGCGCCTTTGATGGTCGCCTCAACGGTGCCGGCGTCCTTGTAGACGTCGTCCTTCGGTGCATCGACAGTCACCGAGCCGCTAGTCGCACCGGCGGCGATGGTGATGACGGCGCCGTTGCTCAGGGTGACGGTGACCGGCGTGCCGGCGGCATTGGTCAGGGTTGCGGTGTAAACGATGGAACCGCCTTCAGCGACGGAGTCGGTTGCCGACAGGCTGAGGGTGGTGGTGTCAGGAGTATCGGTCACCGAGGTGTCCGCCGACTTGCCGTCGACTTCCAGCTTCTCGTAGTTGCCGCCCTGGGCGTCGTCGATCTTGACGCTCAGAGAACCACCGCCGGCCAGGGCATCGTTCGGTGCGGTGAAATTGACGCTGGCGCTGCTCGAACCGACCGGGATGGTGATGGTCTGGCCGTTGGATAGGGTCACAACCACCGGCGAACCAGTCACCGGTGAAGTCACGGACGCGGTGTACACCACCGTGCCACCTTCGGCCACAGTGCTGGTCGCGGTCAGATTGACGGTCGAAGTATCGAGGGTGTCGGTGACG
>NZ_JAAUOE010000060.1 GCF_017114915.1 Pseudomonas frederiksbergensis | reverse complement strand
GAAACCGGTCTTGGTCAGCCTGATGTCCCAGTCAGGTTTGTTGACCAAATGATCGGTATTGCGAAAGCCCAGGCTGTAGTTGGGTTTACGGAATCTGACGGTTTTTTCCTTGGTGGTGCTCAGTTCGGTCAATAGCGGGTACTTGTGCGCGGCGATCAGCAGTTTGCTCAGGTCGCGGGCGGTGGACACGTTGCGCGGGGAGAGGCCCGTCGGTTCGACGAAGTGAGTGCTGGTCATGCCCAGCGCCTTGGCTTTGGCGTTCATGGCGGCAATGAACGCGACATAACCGCCCGGATAGTGATGCGCCAGCGTCGCGGCGGCACGGTTTTCCGATGACATCAGGGCGATCAGCAGCATCTCGCGGCGCGTCAATTCGCTTTTGAGTTTGACCCGGGAGAACACGCCTTTCATTTCCGGGGTGTCGCTGATGTTGACGGAAAGGTATTCGTCCATATTCTGCCGAGCCTCTACGACCACCAGGCCGGTCATCAGTTTGCTGACTGACGCGATGGGTACGACGACGTCAGGATTGCTGGCATAGATGACTTTGTTGGTTTGCAGATCCATCAGCAAAGCGCTGCCGGACGCGATCTTCAGTTGTGAATTGTCTCGAGGTGCCGCGGTGGTTTCTGCGGCGTTGACCGTTGGCGTGATGAAAGTCCCTGTAACTGCAAAAACTAGGCTCAGGATGGAAAGACGGATTTTCACGCTGGCAGACTCATAAAGGGTGGATATGCCGTTCTGTAACGGGCTGTTTCTTAAAAACGACGCATTTTAGGAGTATGTGCCAGGAAAGCCATAGGCGCCTGTAAAGCAGGGGGTAAAAGTGAAGAATATTTAATGCAGTGGCCCTTTTTCACTTATCTGCTCTTGCAGCTTTCCAACGGTGGTCGCGCTTTTTCTACAGGCAAAAAGAACCCCGCGATGGGCGGGGTTCCTTTATGCGGCGCTGCGTACAAGCGTGAACTCAGCTGTGCAGCGTTTCGGCGGCGTACAGCGTGTTTTCCAGCAGGCAGGCGCGGGTCATCGGGCCGACGCCGCCTGGTACCGGCGTGATCCAGCCAGCGCGGGCCAGGGCGGATTCGTAAGTCACGTCACCGACCAGTTTGCCGTCTTCCTGACGGTTGATGCCGACGTCGATCACGATCGCGCCCTCCTTGATCCACTCACCCTTGACCAGGCCCGGCTTGCCGGCGGCAACCACCACCAGATCGGCGCGACCGACGTGGCCGGCCAGGTCCTTGGTGAAGCGGTGGGTGACGGTCACGGTGCAACCGGCCAGCAGCAGTTCCATCGCCATCGGACGGCCAACGATGTTGGAGGCCCCGACAATGACGGCGTTCATCCCGTAAAGATCGGCACCGGTGCTTTCCAGCAGCGTCATGATGCCTTTGGGTGTGCATGGGCGCAGCAGCGGAATACGCTGGGCCAGACGACCGACGTTATAAGGGTGGAAACCGTCGACGTCCTTGTCCGGACGAATGCGCTCCAGCAATTTGGAGGCGTCCAGGTGTTCAGGTAAAGGCAGCTGAAGCAGAACGCCGTCAATTGCCGGGTCGTCGTTCAGGCGATCGATCAGATCGGTCAGCGCTGCTTGAGTGGTGTCGGCAGGCAGGTCATAGGCTTGGGAAAGGAAGCCGACCTCTTCACAGTCTTTACGCTTGTGCGAGACATAAACCTGAGAGGCAGGATCGCTGCCGACCAGGATCACCGCGAGGCCGGGCGTGCGCAGGCCTTGCTGGCGACGCTCGGCGACTCGTTGGGCGATCTGCTGGCGCAGGCTGGCGGCGATCGATTTGCCGTCGATTAGTTGTGCAGTCATTGCGCGTGATTAACCATCGAGAGGGGAAAAAAAGAGAGCGCATTCTCGCATGTCATGAGGTGAGGGCAAAGGCGCTTGGTCTGCAAATTCCTCTAACCCCTTTAATTAAATGAATTTTTTTTAAAAAGGATTTGACGACCTCCGGGGGGCTCTATACTATTCGTCGCACTTGTCGGGCACAGCCTAGCACTGGTTGAGAAAGTCGAGCGGAGTTACGATTCTGCAAGACTGAAAAGCACTTAGTTTGTAGTCCTCCAAGAGTACAGATTAACAAGGCGCCCGTAGCTCAGCTGGATAGAGCATCCGCCTTCTAAGCGGATGGTCGCAGGTTCGAGTCCTGCCGGGTGCGCCATTTAGGCAGCTTTGGCACAAGTAGCGCGATATGGTGGGCGTAGCTCAGTTGGTAGAGCACGGGATTGTGACTCCCGTTGTCGTGGGTTCGATCCCCATCGTCCACCCCATATTTCGAAAGGCGCCAGATTAACAGTCTGGCGCCTTTGCTTTAACAGCTTCATCCGCGGATGTGGTGGAATTGGTAGACACACTGGATTTAGGTTCCAGCGCCGCGAGGCGTAAGAGTTCGAGTCTCTTCATCCGCACCAAATAAAGCTTCACTCATGCCGGTTGGCTGGGTTGGGCTCAACAAAGAAGTTGTTTGGCTTCTTTGTCACGCAATATGGTGGGCGTAGCTCAGTTGGTAGAGCACGGGATTGTGACTCCCGTTGTCGTGGGTTCGATCCCCATCGTCCACCCCATATTTCGAAAGGCGCCAGATTTAACAGTCTGGCGCCTTTTTTGTTTCAGTGGTTTGAGTGTCGGCGGCTGCAGGTTGTGGGCCGCAGGGGCAGGTCGCTTCGTCGTATTTATGTTTCTCGATGATGCTCGATTTGCCCGCCGATCCCCTCGCGGGGTTGGCTGTCAGGGATGGATTGCCGATTCCTTCTATATATAGGAAGGTGGGCGCAGAGCCCTGGCTTGATTGGCTGTATTTGCTAACAGGGCGAGGCACAACCGTTTGTCCCCGCCTATAAATTGCCTGCTGCTTTTTTACCCGTTTTCAGTAGGGTGACTTCTTGAGTTTGACCCACTAGAATGCATGCCCTTGATTCTGGGGTCGGAAACGGCCGGCTAACGTCTGTGCAACGAGGAATATCCATGCAAGTTTCTGTTGAAAATACTTCTGCTCTTGAGCGCCGCATGAGCATCACCGTGCCGGCTGAGCGCATCGAGACTCAGGTCAACAAGCGTCTGCAGCAGACTGCCCAAAAGGCCAAGATCGCTGGTTTCCGTCCAGGCAAAGTGCCAATGAGCGTGATCCGTCAGCGTTTCGGAGCTGATGCGCGTCAAGAAGCCGTGGGCGACGTCATCCAGTCCTCCTTCTACGAAGCGGTGGTTGAGCAGAAGCTGAACCCGGCTGGTTCGCCTTCGATCGAACCTAAATCCCTGGAAGCGGGCAAGGACCTGGAATACGTAGCCGTATTCGAAGTGTTCCCTGAGTTCACCGTTGCCGGTTTCGAAGGTATCACCGTCGAGCGCCTGAGCGCTGAAGTGGCTGACGCCGATCTGGACAAGATGCTGGAAATCCTGCGCAAGCAGAACACCCGTTTCGAAGTGGCCGATCGCGCTGCCCAGAACGAAGACCAGCTGAACATCGATTTTGTTGGCAAGGTCGACGGTGAAGTGTTCGCAGGCGGCTCCGCCAAAGGCACTCAGCTGGTGCTGGGTTCCGGCCGCATGATCCCTGGTTTCGAAGACGGTCTGGTTGGCGCTAAAGCCGGCGAAGAGCGCGTTCTGAACCTGACCTTCCCAGAGGACTATCAGAACCTCGACCTGGCAGGTAAAACCGCTGAGTTCACTGTGACCGTGAACACTGTTTCCGAGCCTAAACTGCCAGAACTGACCGAAGAGTTCTTCGCTCAATTCGGTATCAAGGAAACCGGTCTGGAAGGTTTCCGCACCGAAGTTCGCAAGAACATGGAGCGTGAGCTGCGTCAGGCGATCAAATCCAAGGTCAAGAATCAGGTCATGGATGGTCTGCTGGCCACCAACCCGATCGAAGTGCCGAAGGCTCTGCTGTCCAACGAAGTTGACCGTCTGCGCGTGCAGGCTGTTCAGCAGTTCGGCGGCAACATCAAGCCTGACCAACTGCCGGCCGAGCTGTTCGAAGAGCAAGCCAAGCGCCGCGTTGTGCTGGGTCTGATCGTGGCTGAAGTGGTCAAGCAATTCGACCTCAAGCCTGACGAAGCCCGCGTTCGGGAGATGATTCAGGAAATGGCTTCGGCTTACCAGGAGCCTGAGCAGGTTGTGTCTTGGTACTACAAGAACGACCAGCAACTGAACGAAGTCCGTTCGGTTGTGCTGGAAGAACAAGTTGTGGATACTGTTCTGCAGAAAGCTAGCGTGACCGACAAATCGGTCTCTTACGAAGAAGCGGTCAAGCCGGTAGAAGCTCCACAAGCCGACTGATTGTTTTTGCGGTAAGAAGTACACACCATAAGCCAGCCTTCGTGCTGGCTTATGCGTATTCAAGACATAACTATTTGGGAGTGACTGCAGAGCATGTTCCGTAATTCGTATATTCAGCAGAACTCTGATATCCAGGCCGCAGGCGGCCTGGTCCCGATGGTTGTCGAGCAGTCTGCTCGTGGCGAACGCGCCTATGACATCTACTCGCGCCTTCTCAAGGAGCGAGTGATCTTTCTGGTTGGTCCGGTAGAGGACTACATGGCCAACCTGATCTGTGCGCAACTGCTGTTCCTTGAAGCGGAAAACCCGGACAAGGACATCCATCTTTATATCAACTCGCCGGGCGGTTCGGTGACGGCGGGCATGTCGATCTACGACACCATGCAGTTCATCAAGCCAAACGTGTCGACCACCTGTATCGGTCAGGCGTGCAGCATGGGCGCGTTTCTTCTGACGGCCGGTGCGAAAGGCAAGCGTTACTGCCTGCCAAACTCGCGTGTGATGATTCACCAGCCACTGGGCGGTTTCCAGGGCCAGGCGTCGGATATCGAAATCCATGCCAAGGAGATTCTGTTTATCCGCGAGCGTCTCAACACGCTGATGGCCGCGCATAGCGGTCGCACTCTTGAAGAAATCGAGCGCGATACCAACCGCGATAATTTCATGAGTGCAGAAGCTGCGCGTGAGTACGGCTTGATCGACGAAGTGATTAGCCAGCGCCCTGTTTAAAATAAGCAGCCCAAAACAGGCTTGGTCGGCAGGTCCGACACCAGCGGGCTTGAAAAAGCCCGCAATAGCCTTCATCTTGTGTTGCAAGCCTATCGGATTTGGATCGAACGAATGACTGACACCCGCAACGGCGAGGACAACGGCAAGCTGCTCTATTGCTCCTTCTGTGGCAAAAGCCAGCATGAAGTACGCAAATTGATTGCCGGCCCCTCGGTCTTTATCTGCGACGAGTGCGTCGACCTGTGCAATGACATCATCCGCGAGGAGGTGCAGGAAGCACAGGCCGAAAGCAGCGCGCATAAATTGCCTTCGCCTAAAGAAATCAGCGGCATCCTCGATCAGTATGTGATTGGTCAGGAGCGTGCGAAAAAGGTTCTGGCCGTAGCGGTGTACAACCACTACAAGCGCCTGAATCAGCGTGACAAAAAGAATGACGACGTCGAACTCGGCAAGAGCAACATCCTGCTGATCGGCCCGACAGGTTCGGGTAAAACCCTGCTGGCCGAAACCCTGGCCCGCTTGCTGAACGTTCCGTTCACTATCGCCGACGCAACCACCCTCACAGAGGCAGGTTACGTGGGGGAAGATGTCGAGAACATCATTCAGAAACTGCTGCAGAAGTGCGATTACGACGTAGAAAAAGCCCAGATGGGCATTGTCTACATCGATGAAATCGACAAGATTTCGCGCAAGTCTGACAACCCGTCGATTACCCGGGACGTTTCCGGTGAAGGCGTGCAGCAGGCCCTGCTCAAGTTGATCGAAGGCACGGTCGCTTCCGTTCCGCCTCAAGGTGGTCGCAAGCATCCGCAGCAGGAATTCCTGCAGGTCGACACCCGTAACATCTTGTTCATCTGCGGTGGTGCATTCTCCGGTCTGGAAAAGGTTATTCAAAACCGTTCCACCAAGGGTGGCATCGGTTTCAGCGCAGAAGTGCGCAGCAAGGAAGAAGGTAAGAAAGTCGGTGAATCCCTGCGTGAAGTCGAGCCTGACGATCTGGTCAAGTTCGGTCTGATCCCGGAATTCGTCGGTCGTTTGCCGGTCCTTGCCACGCTGGACGAGCTTGATGAAGCTGCGTTGATGCAGATTCTCACCGAGCCGAAAAATGCCCTGACCAAGCAGTACGCCAAACTGTTCGAGATGGAAGGCGTGGACCTGGAGTTCCGGTCCGACGCGCTGAAATCGGTCGCCAAACGAGCCCTGGAACGCAAAACTGGTGCCCGTGGACTGCGTTCGATTCTCGAAGGCATATTGCTCGACACTATGTACGAAATTCCCTCGCAGTCCGAGGTGAGTAAAGTAGTGATCGATGAAAGCGTTATAGAAGGCAAGTCCAAGCCACTGTATATCTACGAAAACAGTGAGCCGGCAGCCAAGGCAGCGCCGGACGCCTAAAGCGTCACACTGCTGGAATAAAGAAGGGGCCTTCGGGCCCCTTTGCTTTTAACGCGTTTCAACATTTTATTTGCGCTTGTTTTTTTTGAAAACAGCCCCCATCTTGGTTTCAAGCTTACTTCCATCTGTTTACGGCCTTATGGCCGCCGTAGAGGCGAAATCATGAAGACGACCATCGAATTGCCTCTCCTGCCATTGCGTGATGTCGTGGTTTATCCGCACATGGTTATCCCGCTGTTCGTGGGGCGCGAGAAATCCATCGAAGCCCTCGAGGCCGCGATGACGGGCGACAAGCAGATCCTTCTGCTGGCTCAGCGGAATCCTGCTGACGACGATCCCGGTGAAGACGCACTTTATCGCGTAGGTACCATCGCTACCGTTCTGCAGCTGCTCAAGCTGCCTGACGGCACCGTCAAGGTGCTTGTCGAGGGCGAGCAGCGGGGCGCCGTGGAGCGCTTCAGCGAAGTCGACGGCCACTGCCGCGCCGAAGTCTCGCTGATCGACGAAGCCGACGCGCCTGAGCGCGAGTCGGAAGTGTTTGTCCGCAGCCTGCTGGCTCAGTTCGAACAATATGTGCAGCTGGGCAAAAAAGTCCCCGCTGAAGTCCTGTCCTCGCTCAACAGCATCGACGAGCCAGGCCGCCTGGTCGACACCATGGCTGCGCATATGGCCCTGAAGATCGAGCAAAAGCAGGAAATCCTCGAAATTATCGATTTGTCGGCCCGGGTCGAGCACGTTCTGGCGTTGCTGGATGCCGAAATCGATCTGCTGCAAGTCGAAAAACGCATTCGCGGCCGCGTTAAAAAGCAAATGGAGCGTAGTCAGCGCGAGTACTACCTGAATGAGCAGATGAAGGCCATTCAGAAAGAACTGGGTGACAGCGACGAAGGCCACAACGAAATCGAGGAGCTGAAAAAGCGTATCGATGCCGCCGGTCTGCCGAAAGACGCGTTGGCCAAGGCTCAGGCCGAACTGAACAAGCTCAAGCAAATGTCGCCAATGTCCGCGGAAGCGACCGTGGTGCGTTCGTACATCGACTGGCTGGTTCAAGTGCCGTGGAAAGCCCAGAGCAAGGTGCGCCTGGACCTTGCTCGTGCCGAAGACATTCTTGATGCAGACCACTATGGTCTGGAAGAAGTCAAAGAGCGGATCCTCGAATACCTCGCCGTGCAGAAGCGCGTGAAGAAGATTCGCGGTCCGGTGTTGTGCCTGGTCGGTCCTCCAGGGGTGGGTAAAACCTCTCTGGCGGAGTCAATTGCTCATGCCACCAACCGCAAATTCGTCCGTATGGCTCTCGGTGGCGTGCGCGATGAGGCGGAAATCCGTGGTCATCGCCGGACTTATATCGGTTCGATGCCAGGAAGATTGATTCAAAAGATGACAAAAGTGGGCGTCCGCAACCCGCTGTTCCTGCTCGATGAAATCGACAAAATGGGCAGCGACATGCGTGGCGATCCGGCGTCGGCGTTGCTGGAAGTGCTTGATCCCGAGCAGAACCACAACTTCAACGATCACTATCTGGAAGTCGACTACGACCTGTCCGATGTGATGTTCCTGTGCACCTCCAACTCCATGAACATCCCGCCGGCGCTGCTGGACCGGATGGAAGTGATTCGTCTACCGGGTTATACCGAAGACGAGAAGATCAACATCGCCGTCAAATACCTTTCGCCCAAACAGATTCAGGCCAACGGCTTGAAGAAAGGCGAGCTGGAATTCGACGCCGAAGCGATCCGCGACATCATCCGCTACTACACCCGCGAAGCCGGTGTACGTGGGCTGGAGCGTCAGATTGCCAAGGTTTGCCGCAAGGCGGTCAAAGAGCATGCACTGGAAAAACGCTTCTCGGTGAAGGTGACCGCCGACATGCTGGAACACTTCCTGGGCGTGCGTAAATTCCGCTACGGTCTGGCCGAGCAGCAGGATCAGATCGGTCAGGTAACCGGCCTGGCGTGGACCCAGGTGGGCGGTGAATTACTGACCATCGAAGCCGCAGTCGTACCGGGTAAAGGTCAACTGATCAAGACCGGTTCTCTGGGTGACGTGATGGTCGAATCGATCACCGCAGCCCTGACCGTTGTCCGCAGCCGTGCGAAGAGCCTGGGCATTCCCCTGGACTTCCATGAGAAGCGCGACACGCATATCCACATGCCTGAAGGGGCGACGCCGAAGGACGGCCCTAGCGCTGGTGTAGGCATGTGTACGGCTCTGGTGTCGGCTTTGACTGGCATTCCTGTACGTGCGGATGTCGCCATGACCGGCGAAATCACCTTGCGTGGCCAAGTACTGGCGATCGGTGGCTTGAAGGAAAAACTGCTGGCTGCTCATCGCGGTGGAATCAAGACGGTGATCATTCCTGAAGAGAACGTACGCGATCTGAAGGAAATTCCTGACAATATCAAGCAAGATCTACAGATTAAACCCGTTAAATGGATTGACGAGGTCCTGCAAATTGCGCTGCAATACGCGCCGGAGCCCTTACCGGATGTGGCTCCGGAGATCGTTGCAAAGGATGACAAACGCGAGTCTGACTCTAAGGAAAGAATTAGCACGCATTAGTACGCATTTGCCTGGGGGGCTTCCTTGACAGTTTTTTAGAGCCCTTGTTATAAAGCGGCTCTATAAGTGTCTGTAGGCCATTCAGCACTCGTTTTTTTGCTTTCACCAAAAAACTTAGAATCAAACTCAAATAGATATAAGGGGACTTAGAGTGAACAAGTCGGAACTGATTGATGCTATCGCTGCATCCGCTGATATCCCGAAAGCTGCTGCTGGCCGTGCGCTGGACGCTGTAATCGAATCCGTCACTGGCGCTCTCAAGGCTGGCGACTCTGTTGTTCTGGTTGGTTTCGGCACCTTCTCCGTGACCGATCGTCCAGCTCGCATCGGTCGTAACCCTCAGACCGGTAAGACGCTGGAAATCGCCGCCGCCAAAAAACCAGGTTTCAAAGCCGGTAAAGCACTGAAAGAAGCTGTCAACTAAGTTCGATTCAGGTTTTTGCCTATCCGGGTCGGGGTCATGCCTGACTTGGCAGCGGAGCGGTAGTTCAGTCGGTTAGAATACCGGCCTGTCACGCCGGGGGTCGCGGGTTCGAGTCCCGTCCGCTCCGCCAGTTACGAGAGAAGGCGCATCCTCGGATGCGCCTTTCTTCTATCCGGACTCTACCCACGCTCCACGGTTGCCTAATTTTGAAGTTCAACCGTTTCTGGGGGACGCATGCTGCAGAATATCAGGGACAATTCACAAGGCTGGATTGCCAAGACCATTATCGGGGTCATCGTTGCACTGATGGCTTTGACCGGTTTCGACGCCATTTTTCAGGCCACGACGAATCGCAATGAGGCGGCCAAGGTCAATGGCGAAGAAATCAGTCAGAACGAGCTGAGCCAGGCGGTCGATATGCAACGCCGTCAGCTCATGCAACAACTGGGCAAGGATTTCGATGCTTCCTTGCTCGACGAAAAAATGCTGCGCGAATCGGCCCTCAAAGGCCTGATCGATCGCAAGCTGTTGCTGCAAGGCGCAGAACAATCGAAATTCGCTTTCTCCGAAGCCGCTTTGGATCAAGTGATCCTGCAAACGCCTGAGTTCCAGGTGAATGGCAAGTTCAGTCCTGAGCGTTTCGACCAGGTGATCCGTCAACTGGGTTACAGCCGTCTGCAATTCCGTCAGATGCTGGCTCAGGAAATGTTGATTGGTCAGCTGCGCGCTGGCGTGGCCGGTAGCGGTTTTGTCACCGATGCACAGGTTCTGGCCTTCGCCCGTCTGGAAAAACAGACCCGCGATTTCGCCACCCTGAACGTCAAGGCAGACCCGGCGGCAGTCAAGCTGACCGACGATGAGGTCAAGGCCTATTACGACGAACACGCCAAGGAATTCATGACGCCGGATCAGGTGGTCATCGATTACCTCGAATTGAAGAAGGCGTCCTTCTTCGATCAGGTCAGCGTCAATGACGAAGATCTGCAGGCGGCGTATCAGAAAGAAACCGCGAACCTGTCCGAGCAACGCCGGGCTGCGCATATTCTGATCGAAGTGAACGACAAGGTGACCGAGGCGCAAGCCAAGGCCAAAATCGAAGAAGTGCAGGCGCGTCTGGCCAAAGGCGAGACATTCGAGGCCCTGGCCAAGGAATTCTCCCAGGATCCAGGCTCGGCGAACAATGGCGGTGACCTTGGGTTTGCAGGTCCGGGCGTCTACGATCCAGCGTTTGAAAAAGCCCTGTATTCGTTGGCCAAGGACCAGGTTTCGGAGCCGGTTCGCACTGACTTCGGTTTCCACCTGATCAAGCTGCTGGGCGTTGAAGCCCCTGAAGTGCCGACGTTCGCCAGTCTGAAAGACAAGCTGACCCGCGAGCTGAAAACCCAGCAGGTCGAGCAGCGTTTCGTCGAGGCGACCAAACAATTGGAAGACTCGTCGTTCGAAGCCTCCGATCTGGCCCAGCCGGCACAAGACCTGAAGCTGACCGTCCACACCTCCGCGCCATTCGGCCGGGAAGGTGGCGAAGGTATTGCGGCCAATCGTGCCGTGGTGACCGCTGCGTTCAGTCCTGAAGTGCTGGATGAGGGTGCCAACAGCACCGCCATCGAACTGGACCCGGAAACCGTGATCGTGCTGCGCGCCAAGGAGCACCGCAAGCCTGAGCAACTGCCGCTGGAAAGCGTGGCTGCCAGCATCCGCGTGCAACTGACCAAGGAGCATGCCAGTGCTGCCGCCAAGACCAAGGCTGATCAGCTGATCACCAGCCTGCGCGATGGCAAGACGGCGCTGGACAAGGCAATCGATGGGCAGAACTGGAAAGTCACCGAAGCCGCGACTCGCGCTCAGGAAGGGGTCGACCCAACCGTGCTGCAAGCGCTGTTCCGCATGCCCAAGCCAGTCTCCAAAGACAAGCCGACCTACAGCAGCGTGACCCTGGCCGATGGTAGCCTGGTGATCGTGCGTCTGAACGGCGTGAACGAAAGCGCTGCGCCGACCGAAGAAGAGAAGACCCAATACCGTCGCTTCCTCGCCTCGCGCATTGGCCAGCAAGACTTCGCGGCCTACCGCAAACTGCTGGAGCGCGAAGCTGAGATCAAGCGTTTCTGATGCTTGATTGAGTATTGCGTGACACACAAGACCCCGGCCGGAAGGCTGGGGTTTTTTTTGGGGTGAACGAAAAGATTGCCCCTGCCGGAGTTGCCGCAGGCTCGGGCCGCAATCGGACGATCTTTTGATCTTCGCTTTTTTCCTTTAGATGACCGTGAATAAATCTGTAGCCGTTTTAAGACGCAATCGATACTCCGCTAAGCATCAATCTGTTGCACAATACGCCCCGAACCGTTTTCCTCAGGATGTTCAATGTTTAGATCAATTCCCATGCGTGTTGTCGGGCTGGCCTTGGTGCTGGCCGCCGCTGCCGGTTGTTCGTCGAAGAAAGCCGCCATCTATGAGCATGAGAACTTCGACGACTCCGGAACGTTTTCGCGCAGCTACCCGGTGACCGATGCGCAGACCTGCGAAGCCGCTCGTCGGGCCTTGCTCAGCCAGGGTTACATCATCACCAGCAGCGATCCGAAACTGGTCAGTGGCCACAAAAGTTTCCAGCAGACCGGCGAAACCCACATGGAGATCAGTTTCAATGTGGTCTGCGCCGATGATGGCAGCGAAGGGCATCACGCGACCGTGTTCGCCAACGCCCTGCAGGACCGTTATGCGCTGAAAAAGACCAACAATTCCGCCAGCCTTGGTGTCGGCGTGTTGGGCTCGGTATCGATGCCGATCGGCTCGTCCGACGACTCGATGGTCAAGGTCGCCAGTGAAACCGTGTCTTCGGCCAAGTTCTACGAGCGTTTCTTTGCCCTGGTCGAATTGTTCCTGCCCCCGGAAGCGAAGAAGGCCGCGCACATCACCGAGAAGCCGAAAACCGAACTGGGGGTGCCTGAAGCCAAGGCTGCACCGGCTCAGTTGGCACCCACTCCAGCCCCGGCGGCGGAACCTGCGTCTGCCCCTGCACCTGCCGAAACCGCCCCAGCCACTTCGGAGCCTGTTGTGCCACCGGCTGAAACGGCACCGATTACCCCGGCGGCGAGCAGCGAGCCGACTTCGTCCACGGAAACGGTCACTCCACCGGCGGATTCAAGCACCCTGCCGGCACCGACCGAGCCAATTAAGGCCATGCCTGTCTCCAGCCAGTAATTGATTCCCGTATTACGGGGGCGGGTCAGAGGATACCGCCCCCGTAATGCCCTTCAGGATTGATCCACATCAAGCCGGGCCGCATTCCTATGGCCTGTATCGAAAAAAACCTGTGATAAATTCCTGACCACCTGCTACGTTTTACTCAGTAGCGACGCGGGGGGCGTTCTCAATGAGTTTCCCCGCCGCGCCGGGGAAACTCATTGAGAACGCCCCCTTGTGTCGTGCCAGCGTCATTTTTCCTTCATGCGGGCACTTTATGCTCAAGGCGCTGGTCATTTATTCAGACGATTTTTTCAACAGGCGATGGGGGTTTAATAATGGACGATTATCAAGAAGAACTGCTCGAGTATCAGGCATTTGAACTGGACCCGCTGGAACCGGCCGAAGACGCCACCGAGCTTTAAGAATGGCGATGACTGCGGCGAAACTCGCCGGGAGTCTGGCCGTTCCAGCGTTTGAAAGCCCGTTGGAACGCTTCGGCTGACGCAAACCCCAGCAGGTAGGCGATTTCGCCGAACACCAGTTCGGTATCGCGAATGTAGGTCATGGCGAGGTCGCGACGCGTATCGTTGAGAATTGCACGAAATTGCGTGCCTTCCTCGGCGAGTTTGCGGCGCAAAGTCCAAGTCGGCAGCTTCAGGCGTGCCGCCACTTCTTCCAGGTCGGGTTCCCGGCCACCATTGAGCAACGGCCCCAGTAACTGAGTGATGCGTTCACGCAGGCTGCGGGTGCGTGTCAGTTGCTCCAGTTCCCGTTCACACAACTGCAGCAGGTACCGCCAGGTGCTGGGGCAATGCGCCGGGTTGCGCTGGGCGAGGCTGTCCAGGCTCAGGCGCAGTTGATTCTGTTCGGCGCCAAACTGAATCGGGCAATCCCCCAGCACGGCGTAAGCCTCACGGTAATCCGGCGCCTGGAATTCAATCTCGATCCGTTCGGCGTGCAGCGGGGCAGGGCTCAGGCTGGACAGTTGCTGCAACCAGCCTGCGATGATCGAGTCCACCACGAAGCGGTTGTAGGCGTTGTAGGGGCTGATGGAATAGAACCGCAACCAGGCGCCTTGGGCGTCTTCGTGAAAGCTCGACTGGCCGCGATAATTGGAGCCGTACAGCGCTTCGAAGCGAATCAGGCAGCGCGCCGCTTCGCGCACGGTGGGGGCCTGGGCAGCGGTGACGCCAGCCAGGCCGGCCTGGCTCAGGCGACTGAGCTGGCCCATGCGCAAACCCAGCGCCGGGTCGTCGGTCAGCTGAATGGCGCTGTGTCCCAGACGCATGTAGCGCGGGATTGAGAGCCGGGCACCGGCCTCGGCCAGTCGCGCGGTGTCGAGGCCGTACTGTTCGAGCAGCGGTTGTGGGTCCAGGCCATGGCTGCGCACGGCGTCGGCCAGGCTATGGACGAAACCGACCGACAGGTCCCCAAGGCGCATCGGCTGCGGCTTCATCGCTTACAACCAGAGGTTCAGCAAACGAGCGCCCCGGGCATCGCCGTCGGCGAAATGCTGCCCGTTGCTGCTGAGGAAGCTTTGACCGGCACTGCCCTGGTCCCAGAACTGACCGCGCAGGAACACGCTGATGCCGCCGATGGCCCGGCTGCCGGGTGGTTGGGCGGTCAGTGTCAGCCGATGCCAGGCCTGACCTTCACTGAGTTCGCCGGCCTTGAGGCTGACAGAACCGGGCGTGGGCAGGCCTTTATAGCCGCGCCATGGTTGATCCCAGGAGCCACGCCCGACGACGAACGCCGGGACCGCCACCAGTTGCGCGCCTTGGTCGTCGAGTTTTCGGTAGTTGTCGGGGTACCAGCTGTCGCTGCCGATCAGCACGCCCAGGCGCCCGGCCGGGGTGTCAACGACGTTGACCGGATGATCGGAGTTGCCTTGGAGCGTGCCGCGTCCAGCGAACGTCGGGTGCATTTGCCGTTGGGGCTGACCGATCGGCACGCCATCGCGGCCGAATACCACACTGCTGTTGTACAACGCGCCGTGGCCGATGCTCAGGGTGCCGTTGCTGACACTTGGTTCGGGCAACACGATGGAGCCGGCCACCAGGGTCACGTGGAATTCTTTCGCCAGCCCCCCGAACAGCGCCTGGTAATCCCTGGCCATGCGTCTGGCTTTCATCCGCAAGTGCGCATCCTCAAGACGGTTGCTGCCCTCGGCGCTGATCAGGGCGCGGATGAACTGCAACGGATTGCTCACCGCCAGCCAGTTCATGGCTTCCTTGAGGGTGGTGGCCTGGTACAGCTCGTCTTTCTCGCCGCTGACCATCAGCCAGGTGCCGATATGCTCGGGCAGCACGACGATGGTTTTTTCATTCAGCAGGCCCAGGTCCCGGGCTTTCTGCAAATAGGCCGCGAGCTTGCGGTGCAGGCGTTCGGGGCTTTGATAGTCGGTGGGGAACAGTTCGGGCTGGATGCCCAGCAGATTGCCGCGATCGACGGGGGTGCCCTGATCGACCGCGAGACTGATGCGCAGGTCCGACAGGTAATGACCCACCGGACGGTCCGCGGCCCACATCGCGTAAGTCGTGAGGACGGCGATCAACGCCATGGAGAGGCTCAGGTACAGGAGTTTGCGCATGGGAAAGCAGTCAACGACCGTGTGCAGGGTTCGCGACTAGGGTAGGGCCCATGCCCGCGCTTGCCAAGGGGCGCTGCGCATTTGGATCAATAAGTTGTCAGTTACGGTCATTGAGCGACAGCGGTGCGACTCTTAGTCTGTCGAACATGACCGACGGGAGCCAAAGAGCTCCTGCAATTTTTCCGTGATCGCTCGTTGTGGAGTTACCGATGGCCGCCGCTCATTACCCGCACCTGTTGGCCCCGCTGGACCTGGGTTTTACCACGTTGCGCAACCGCACCTTGATGGGCTCGATGCACACGGGCCTCGAGGAAAAGCCCGGTGGTTTTGAGCGCATGGCCGCGTACTTCGCCGAACGTGCCCGTGGCGGCGTTGGCTTGATGGTCACCGGCGGTATCGGCCCGAACGAAGAGGGCGGCGTTTACTCCGGCGCGGCCAAGCTGACCACCGAGGAAGAAGCGCTCCAACACCGGATCGTCACCCGTGCGGTGCACGAGGCGGGCGGCAAGATCTGCATGCAGATTCTTCATGCCGGTCGTTACGCGTATAGCCCCAAGCAAGTGGCGCCGAGCGCGATTCAGGCGCCGATCAACCCGTTCAAGCCTAAAGAGCTGGACGAGGAAGGCATCGAGAAGCAGATCAGCGATTTCGTCACCTGCTCGACGCTTGCGCAACAAGCCGAGTACGACGGTGTCGAGATCATGGGCTCCGAAGGTTATTTCATTAACCAGTTCCTCGCGGCCCACACCAACCATCGCACTGACCGCTGGGGCGGTGCCTACGAAAACCGCATGCGTCTGCCGGTGGAAATCGTTCGTCGGGTGCGCGAAGCGGTCGGCCCGAACTTCATCATTATCTTCCGCCTGTCGATGCTCGACCTGGTGGAAGGCGGCAGCAGCTGGGAAGAAATCGTGCAGTTGGCCAAGGCCATCGAGCAGGCCGGTGCGACGATCATCAACACTGGCATCGGCTGGCACGAAGCGCGGATTCCGACCATTGCCACCAAGGTGCCGCGTGCGGCGTTCAGCAAGGTCACGGCCAAACTTCGCGGTTCGGTCAACATTCCGCTGATCACCACCAACCGCATCAACACCCCGGAAGTCGCCGAGCAGATCCTGGCCGAAGGCGACGCCGACATGGTGTCCATGGCGCGGCCGTTCCTCGCCGACCCGGATTTCGTCAATAAAGCCGCGGCTGGCCGTGGCGATGAAATCAACACCTGCATCGGTTGCAACCAAGCCTGCCTGGATCACACCTTTGGCGGCAAGTTGACCAGTTGCCTGGTGAACCCGCGGGCCTGCCATGAAACCGAGCTCAATTACCTGCCGGTGCAGCAGATCAAGAAAATTGCCGTGGTTGGCGCCGGTCCTGCCGGTCTGTCAGCCGCCACGGTGGCCGCCGAGCGTGGCCATCAGGTGACGCTGTTCGATTCGGCCAGTGAAATCGGCGGCCAGTTCAACGTCGCCAAGCGGGTGCCGGGCAAGGAAGAGTTCTTTGAAACCCTGCGCTACTTCAACCGCAAGTTGCAGACCAGCAACGTCGAGTTGTGCCTGAACACCCGTGTGGACGTGGCGCAGCTGGTCGAGGGCGGTTATGACGAAATCATCCTGGCCACTGGCATTGCGCCACGGGTGCCGGGGATTCCGGGCGTCGAACACGCCAAGGTGCTGAGCTACCTGGACGTGATCCTCGAGCGTAAGCCGGTGGGCAAGCGCGTCGCGGTGATCGGCGCCGGCGGTATCGGTTTCGACGTATCGGAATTCCTCGTGCACCAGGGCGTGGCCACCAGCCAGGACCGCGAAGCGTTCTGGAAGGAATGGGGCATCGATACGCATCTTGAAGCCCGCGGCGGTGTTGCGGGCATCAAGGCTGCGCCCCATGCGCCGGCCCGTGAAGTGTTCCTGCTGCAGCGCAAGACATCCAAGGTCGGCGACGGTCTGGGCAAAACCACCGGCTGGATTCACCGCACCGGTCTGAAAAACAAGCAGGTGCAGATGCTCAACAGCGTCGAGTACCTGAAGATCGACGACGAAGGCCTGCACATTCGCCTCGGCGAAAGCGGCGAACCGCAGGTATTGCCAGTGGACAATATCGTGATCTGCGCCGGGCAGGATCCGTTGCGCGAGTTGCGCGACGGTCTGGTGGCGGCAGGGCAGAACGTGCACTTGATCGGTGGCGCGGACGTGGCGGCGGAGCTGGATGCCAAGCGTGCGATCAATCAGGGTTCGCGGTTGGCGGCTGAACTCTAACGTTCACCGCCATTCCTTGTAGCAGCTGGCGCAGCCTGCGTTCGGCTGCGCAGCAGTCGCAAAATCAGCCATCGCGGTATTTCAGGTAAACCGAGGTGTCGGGATTGACGACTGCTTCGCAGCCGAACGCAGCCTTCGGCAGCTGCTACAGGGATCGTGCTGGCTGATAGACTCCTGTTTTTCGCCAAAACGTAGTGCATTAATGCTTTCTCCTCCCAGCGACTGGCTCCCCCAAGCCCCCCTCGAACCCCTTCACCTCGACTGGCTCACCACAGCCGGCATCGAAGTCGCCATCCTGCGTCTGGACCGGATCGATCCGCTGATCAGCGGCAACAAGTGGTTCAAACTCATCGAACACCTGAACGCCGCCGACCAGAACGGTGCCCAAGGCATCATCAGCCTGGGCGGTGCCCACTCCAATCACCTTCACGCATTGGCCGCTGCGGGCAAGCGCTTCGGTTTCACCACCGTCGGCCTGTTGCGCGGGCATCCGCAAGACACTCCGACGGTGAAGGACTTGCAGGCGTTCGGCATGCAGTTGCATTGGTTGGGGTATGGCGGTTATCGGGCGCGGCATGAACCGGGTTTCTGGACGCCATGGCGCGAGCAGTATCCCGAGCTGCAACCGGTACCGGAAGGTGGCGGTGGTTTGCGTGGGGCGAAGGGCTGCATGCAGCTGGTGGCGCAGGCCCGCTGGCAACTGAGCGGTCTGGGCTGGAGCAACTACGACGGCTGGTGGCTGGCCTGTGGAACGGGCACTACCCTGGCCGGCCTGGTACTGGCCGAGGCAGGGGAGCACCCGGTGTATGGCGCGCTGGCGGTGCCCGACGATCATGGCGTGGCGCAACAGGTCGAGATGATTGTGCAGGAAGCCGGTCTGGCCGGTCCCGTGTATCAATTGCTGGACGCCAGCCGTGGCGGCTTTGCCAAAGTCGATCCGCTGTTACTCGGGTTCATTGAGCAGACCGAACGGGCCAGCGGCATTCCTTTCGAACCGCTGTACACCGGCAAGGCACTCATGGCACTTAAACTACAGGTCGAAGCCGGGAAACTCGTCCAGGGCACGCGCCTGATCTTCATCCACACCGGCGGCTTGCAGGGCCGCCGGGGTTTCGAGCAAAGCGGTCGCGGCTAGCCGCGCTTGGGGATCATCCGCACCAAGGTGTTATCGCGTACCACATAGTGGTGGTACAGCCCGGCCACGGCGTGCAGCCCGATCAGCCAATAGCCGATCGTCCCGCCGAGCACATGCCAGCCTTCGAGTTGCTTGGCCAGCGGTTTGTTTTCTTCGATCAGCAACGGCAGGTCGATGCCATAGAACATCACCTGATGGCCCTCGGCGCTGGTAATCAGCCAGCCCAGAATCGGCAGGGTGATCATGAAAATATACAGCGCCCAGTGCATCAGTTTGGCGAGCACGGTTTGCCAGCGAGGCGAGGCGGGGAAGATCTGCGGCGCCGGCCCCAGGCTGCGGGCGAACAGCCGTAGCCAGACCAGCACGAACACGGTCAGGCCAAGCATGAAGTGCGCTTCCTTGATCAGCGTTCGACCGCCACTGCCTTTGGGAAAGATCCCGCGAAATTCGATACAGGCGTAGACCAGTATCAACAGAACCAGCATCAACCAGTGCAGCGCGATCGATACGGTACTGTAGCGTGATTCGGAATTCTTCCAGGGCATACGGTGTTCCTCACAGGTCAGGTCTGAAGTCATCGTTCTTGTTCGACGGCGTGGGTGAACTGTAATCCTGTTTCACCGGGTTTGCCTGAGGCGAATGAGCTGTTCAATGCTCTAAATCAAGTGTTCGGCCACAAAAAAGCACCAGTTCCGTTGAGAAGCTGGCGCTCTCCGACCCTTGGGCAGCTCCTAGGGGGCGAGATCCGAGCGGTTGATCAGCCAATCGAGCAGCAGACGGGCATCGCGGCGTGGCTCGGGAGTGGGCCGGGACGGCTGGGGATGGCCCATGCCGGCACACAGCACGGGCCGGTCCGGGTCGCTGTCGAGAAAGCTGATCAACACGTCGGTGCCGGCCATGGGCAGCCTGGCCGGATCGATCCGACCGTCCGGCGCTGCGAGGGCCACTGGCAGCCAGAGACCGACGGACTCATCCGCCTCGAACTCCGGCGTCGGCCACAAGCAGACTTGCATTCGGCCCTGGTCATCGAGTGTCGCCGGGTGCCCGACAGGGCCCAGCACCCGGGCGGTCTGAAAGCCCGGGATGCTCGGCCTGGCCTGTTTCAGCGCCGGCCTGAATACCGTTGACCAAGGGATGGCGGTGAACCGGTTGCTGTAGCGCCTGGTAATGCCGGGTTTATCGTCGGCGAGAATCGACGGCTGTTGTCCCTGGTGCTGGATGTCGGTGAGCAGCCACTGATCGTTGAAGCTCGAGAGAGGGTGTTGCGCCACTTGTACGATTCGCCCACTGCGCAACTCACTCTGGTTGCTTTGCCCGTGGATCTGCCGGTAATGGCAACGCAGACGCTCCAGCCGTCGGCGGCTGCGCTGATCGCGATGAAGCTGTTCGGGTGCAAGGCGTGTCGTCACCGGGCCCGTTCTGGCGAGCGGGTGGTTGGCTGCGCCATCGCCGATCGCTTGAGCGCCACGGTTTCTGGCATCCCATTGTGCCGGGGCGGGAACCGGGTCATGGCGCTGGAACAGTTCGCTGATCACCGGCGAGGCGGGGTCGTTGAATGGATCGTCATGAAGCGGCATCAGCAGCGGCTCCTGCGGGAAACTCAGGCTGTCATCGGCCAGCACCAGCACATGCCCGTCGGGCTGATGCTCGAAGTGATAGTGGATGCCTTCTTCTTCGCACAGCCGCTGCATGAAGGCCAGATCGCTTTCCTCGTACTGGATGCAGAAAGGCCGCAGTGGGTAGTGCCCACTGGTCAGGTCGAAGCGATAACTGTGCTCGGGCAACTGATGCTCTTCCAGCAACTGGCCCAGGATCGCTGGCACGCTGAGACGATAAAACACCCGACGCAAGCGGTGCCTGTCCAATCGTTGGAGATAGGGGACCAGCACCAGACAGTAGCCGACCCGGTGCGGGCCGCGATGTTCGCGACTGACACTGTGGATCACACCGTGGATGCCCTGATTACCCGCCAGCCTCAGGTACGCCGGTTGTTGCAGCCATGGGGCCAGATTTGTGGCCGGTGCGAGGCTGATCACGTCGATGTCGAATCGATAGGGCTGGTTGAGGCCTTCACGGCCACTGAACTGCAACACCTGCACACTCAAACCGCCGTTGAGCAGTGTCAGGGTGAAGGGACTTTCCTTGTCGTTGTGCATCGAACGCGCTTCTGCCAGGGAGGACGGGCGCAGAGGGTACGAAACCACAGCCCTGAAGCGTCACCGCAAAACGACTTTTCAGAATCGCCCTACAAGCGCTGGTGAAAATGTCGATCAGTCATGGGGTGAAGATGTTGGAATTTTTGGTCGATTGGCTTCTTTAGGCCGTATAAACTGGCGCAACGCGTCGGCCAATAGATGTCTCGGCGCCACAGATCAAGAGAGTGAGTAATGGGCGCACAGTGGAAGGTTAAACACAAAGAAGCGGCAGCCAACGCCAAGGGCAAGATCTTCGGCAAACTGGTGAAAGAAATCACCATCGCTGCCCGCAACGGTGCCGATACCGCCACCAACGCACACCTGCGTCTGGTGGTCGAACAGGCGAAAAAAGCCTCGATGCCCCGCGAAACCCTGGAACGCGCGATCAAGAAAGGCTCCGGCCAGCTCGGCGAAACCGTGCAATACCATCGCGTGACGTATGAAGGGTTCGCACCGCATCAGGTGCCGCTGATCGTTGAATGCGTGACTGACAACATCAACCGCACCGTCGCTGAAATCCGCGTCGCGTTCCGCAAGGGCCAGTTGGGCGCTTCCGGTTCGGTGGCCTGGGACTTCAACCACGTCGGCATGATCGAGGCGTCCCCGGACAGCCCTGACGCCGATCCGGAAATGGCCGCGATCGAAGCCGGTGCCCAGGATTTCGAGCCGGGCGAAGACGGCGCGACGTTGTTCCTGACCGACCCAGCGGACCTGGATGCGGTACAGAAAGCGCTGCCGGAGCAGGGTTTCACCGTGCTGTCGGCCAAGTTGGGTTACCAGCCGAAGAACCCGGTCAGCGGCCTGAGCGACGAGCAGATGGCGGAAGTCGAAGCGTTCCTTGAAGGCCTCGATAACCACGATGACGTGCAGGACATGTTTGTCGGGTTGGCGGGTTAAACAGTAAAAGATCGCCGCCTTCGGCAGCTCCAGGTGTACAAAAAAACCTGTAGGAGCTGCCGAAGGCTGCGATCTTTTTTCAGTACGCCGCAATAATTTCCTGCAATACGCGACTTACCTCACTGAACCCCGGCCGCGCCAGCACATCTGGCTGACAGCAGCGCTGCTGTAAATCCTCGAACGCGCTCCGCTGTTCATCGCTCAACCCCGAGTCGATCCGTTCCAGCAATTCCCCCAGCAAAACCCCGAACGCCCGCACCTCGATCCGTTGCAGCGCACGGCTTTCAAGGCTGTCCGAGGTGGCATGGAAAGATGCCGCGCCAAAGTCCCCCAACAGGCAATCGCCATGCTCGTTCCATAGAATGTTGTGGCCATAGAGGTCGCCGTGGGTGATGCCTTGGCGGTGCAGGTGCTCAGCCACCGAGGCGATGCCACTGGCGATGCGCAGTGCCACGCCCGCGCTGAACCGGGTGTCGTCGGCGTAGACGTCGCGGCTGCAGGACGCCAGGCTCGGCAGCCCGGCCAGGTTGCGGTAGCTCGGGTCGATCAGTTGCATCACCAGCCCGGTCTGCGCCTGCGGATGCCCGACGATCCGCCCTTCGACCCGGATCAGGTTGGGGTGGATGCCGGCGGTGATGCAGGCGTTCATTTCGTGCAGCGGCGAGCCATCGCTGGTCATTTCGCCTTTGTAGAGTTTTACCGCGACCTGTTTCGTCTGCTCCCACAACCCTTGATAAATGACCCCCGACGCGCCTTCGCCGAGTTTTTTCTCCAGACTCAGCCGGGTCCAGGGAATGCTTGCCGTGGCTTCAAGTGCAGCCGCATCGGCTTCGGTTTCCAGCGGGTTACCGGCGTATGCCAGCCAGGTCAGGCTCGGCAGGGTCAGCAGCCACTCGGGAAGCTCGGTGAGCTGGTTGGCGGCGATGCGGATCAGCTCAAGTCGATGGCAGTACCTCAGGCTCTCAGGCAAACGCTGTAACCGGTTGCCGGCCAGCATGAGTTTCTGCAGGTGCGGGCGCTTACCCAGTTCGGTCGGCAGATCTGTGATGTGGTTGTCGGTCAGGATCAGCCAGCGCAACAGCGGCGGCAGGGCGGCGGCCGGCACGTGTTCGATGGCGTTGGCCTTGAAACCGATCATCGTCAGCGCCGCGCACTGACCGAGGCAGGCGGGCAGTTCGGTGAACTGATTGTCCGAACAGAACAGCACACGCAAACGGGTCAGGCGGTGCAGGTCGTCCGGAAGGCTGCGCAGGGCGTTGCCGCTGAGGTTGAGCACCTCCAGAGAGTCCGCCAGATCGAAGATTTCCCGGGGGAATTCGCTCAGGCCGCAGGCCAGGTCCAGACGGGGGATGCCCGACAGTTGGCCGGCGCGCAATTGTGCGAGGGTGTGCATGGGCAGGTTCGCTATTGATCAGGAGGAGGGCGCGGGGCCCTGGAAATGGGCGACATGATAGCGGGAAAGCTGGGGTGGCTGTCAGGCCAGATCCCTGACCTCCACTAACTGCCCCAGCCGACTGCGTGTACGCGCAAGGTCGATGGCATCACCACCCAGGCTTTCGCGCAACGACTGGTGGCCGAGCAGAATCAGGTGTTTGTCCTGGTCGTACAAGACGTCGATCAGGTTGATGAAACGTTGTTGGGCCGCGATTGAACAGTCGGCGAGGCCGGGCAGTTTGTCGATGATCCAGCGGTCGAACCGTCGGCACAGTTCCAGATAGTCCATGACCGCGGTGGGGCGTTCGCACAGGTCGCTGAAGGTGAAGCCGATGGTTCGCCCTTCGCAGTATCGGGCTTGAAGGTGCCGTGTCCCGACGGGCAGTGCAATGGCCGCAGCGTC
>NZ_JAAUOE010000006.1 GCF_017114915.1 Pseudomonas frederiksbergensis | reverse complement strand
TCGTGGAGTTTTTTGGAATCGAGGGATTCGTAGGGGGATGTCGGATCGGTTTCTGGTGGATTTGGTGTTGGTTTGAACATATGAAGCTCCTTGATGAGTGGAGCTACCGCCGCTCGCGGTCAAACGAACAAGGTGGCAGCTGTACGCGGGTTGACCGACCGGACATCAAGGAATCCGGCACACCGAAGTGTCCCACGCACAGCCACCGCGACACGATACTTCAGACAATGCCTGAAAAAGGTCTTGGACGCTGGCGCGCCTTGATTTATTCGGACGGTCAAATCCGATCGCTGATTCGTCAGCGACCCGGAAACGATAGAGCCCGCCCTCAAGGCGTACAAGCCGGCGGATTCTGGCGTAGTCGTAGGCAACGGCGCAAGGCTGTGTAGCCTGAGTGAGTATCTGGAGATGTCGATTAAACATCGCCTGTTTATTGGTCTTACTGTGGATTTTGCGGTGGATGGGCTGGCCTCTCGCGAGCAAGAGACTTGGCCTGCCCGTAGCAGCAGCCTCGCGGGCTCGGCAGCTGCTACAACAGATCGCTTACTAATCGCGCCGCAAGAAACTTGGCCTGGCTCGCCACGTCAGTCACCGCCGTACTCTCCCACCACATGCCGCGCAACGAAGCATTAGGGGACAGACCACGCTTTTGCTTNCCATCAAAAAAATCGTGGTCTGTCCCCTATTCTCCAACTAGCCAAAACACAAATCATATAATTCAGAACGCAACATATCAAATTCATTACTTTCTGCAATCAAAACCTTTCCGCCGCTATAAAGTACGACATCATTTAGAGAACCTACGCCTCCATACATACCCAACACCGTATTATATAAAATCTTAGCATCGGACTCTTTCAACCTAGAGACACTACGCAAACTTTTCGCCCACTCATTCGCCTCACCCACTTCGAGAAGACACACCATTCGATCAATATTAACTAAAACATTCTGATATCTAGTCATTTTAACGGCTTCGCCTCCAAAACTTTTACCCAGCAAGCATTAGGGGACAGACCACGCTTTTGCTTACCATCAAAAAAATCGTGGTCTGTCCCCTATTCCGTACTCAAGCTGAGTTGCCTGCGACCTAGTTATCACCGTCTCTCCTCCTATATTCAGCGGCCCGGTAATACTAGAAATTGCCTCTCTATCAGTTATATAAGTTCCGTTACGACCAATGGTCGGATAGCTATCCCAACCAATGGGGCTCGCATTGAAACCTTGATTTTCTTCAAGCATAGCAGCCTGACGTTGGCGTGCTGCTTGGACAGGGTCTAGAGCGCCAACTATTTCCCCTTTTGCTCCTACTCAGGAATGATTTGCAACTCACTCCATAGTGGTTTCAGTCCTAGACCTTCCATATAAGTCCCATAGTCGAAAAAGGCCCCAACCCCAATGTCTTCGTATAAAAACCATGAGGCCTCGCACTCTTGACATACGAACAAGCAAGTGTCGTAAGCTATAATTTTAGCCTTGACAATATCTCCCTGCTCACACCTTGGACACAACATATAAAACTTCTCTATTTAACAGGATAGGCGGTAATGACCTGACTGGTCCCAGGCCGAACAATAATTTTAATACTCGTTTCTCCCGAAGTACCAATCGCTCGGCCCATCGGGACAACATATGCACCCGGATCACCTACTACAGGACTACCTTTCTTGAGCCATGCTTCGTCGACAGCGCCTAAAATCTCTTTTCTGTCCATACTAAAGACGCTATGTGTTGTCTTGGCCGGATTCGGCTCCGCATGCTCTAGAACATGCAAAACTCTGTTTCCTTGAACCGATCCTTGTCCATAGTCTAGACCAGCTGGAGTTGTCCAGGTCCGGGTAGCCTTGTCAAACGTTAGCTCTACTGCACCACCTGTTACTTTTGCTCCCGCAATCTTCGCCTCAGCCGCCACCAACTCTGCCAGATTACCCCCAGCCTTCGGCCTCAGTCCACCCTCGGCGGTTTCGTAATAAAAGACACCATCAGAGCCGGCGACTTCAGTATTACCGGTCCTGGTATTAACGACCCGACGATAGCCATCCGGCAACGCCCCCGTCTCGTTAAATGCCGCTCCTGCTGAACTGCCCTCACGATAACCCGCTGGAAGTACAACATTGTCAGCGGCTTTAACGACCGCACTCTCCGCCCCCAATTTGGCCAGCGTCTTAACCCGGTTCACCGGAAGGAAGTTCAACGCAAATTCAACATCGCTTTGCGCCCGGATCGCGGCGCTGGCGGTGGTGTTGCCTTGCATGTCGTACAGGCTCGCCAATGCCGCTTTGGTTTGGCTCGCCTCGACGCTGCTCATCAACGAGTCCAGCGGATGTTTGGTCAGCCCGACCAGGCCATTGGCGATTTGTTCGCTGCCTTGCACCGGGTTGCTCAGCAAGGCCCACGCCGAGCCCGCCGCCTCGGATAATGCCTTTCCCGTGCCTTGGGCGCTGCCGGTTACCGTGCCCCAATCTGTCAGGCCCGGGCTCACAGCCAGGTTCTTGCGATAGAAGTTGGCGTATTCACCACTGAGATCGCCCGCGTAGAAGCCCTGCAGGTTGACGACGTTGATGGATTTGTCCGCGTACTGCGCCGCATGGGTGCTGCTGTAGTTGGCGATTAACGCGGCGGTTTCGGTGGGGGTGTAGGTTTTCTCGGGACCGGTTGCCGGAATATCCGTCGCTGCTGCGGGTGCGTACGTGGCGCCCAGCGGTGCCAGCGCGATGCCCAAATGCTTCACCGTCAGGGCATCGGGCGCGGCACCTTGGCCACTCAGCACGCCGTTCCAATCTTTGTCGGTGTAATAAACCAGCGCTTTGGCCAGGCGTCTTTCTGCTTCTGCAGGGCTGAGTCCGGCTTCCTTCGCCAGACTGTCAGCCTGTTTCTTCAGAAGCGGAATTTCGTCTGGATGAAGTTGGCGGTTGTACTGATCGGCCATCAGCGAAACCCAGGCCGCTTTCTCGACATCTTTACCGGCAAGACCAGCGGCGGTGAGGCCGACGATTTGTGCGGCGGCCTCGCGATATTCCGGCTGCTTGCTGAAGACATCATTCAAGGCGCCAGCCATGGCCTGGCTGGCACCGGCGGCCACCGCACCGGTCGCGAAGTCGCCGCCCGTGGCTGAGGACATCGCGCCACCCATCATGGCGTGCAGCGCGGTTCTTCCGGCGCCACCCTCGGCCCACAGTGCCATGCCGACCGAGTCTTTATTGGCCGCAGCTTTGAGGTACTCTTTTTGGGCGAAGCTGCCGACCTGGCTGAACCCCACCGCCGCGGCAACGGTCCCGGCCTGGGTCACAAGTTCATCGACCAGGTTGTCGCCCAGGCTGCCACCGTTGACCGCGGTTTTGACCACGCCCGAGGTAACGCCTTGTGCGCCGGCATGCACGGCGAAACCGCCTATGTCCTTAAGGGTGGATAAGTCGAAACCCTTGGTGATGCCGTTGTAAGGCTTGGTTGTCCCGCCCAATTTCGGGTCGATCACGCCGGCGGTAAACCCTGCGACCATCCCGGAAATGGCGGCATTTTTCAGGCTGTCGCTGCTGAAGGTGTCTTTAACAGCCGCGCCCAGATTGCCCTTGTTGTTGATGACGCTGACCGCACCCGTGCTGGCCATGGACGTCATCGCCGCCGTCGCCATGACGTTACCCCAGCCTGCCCCGACATAGGTCGCCCCAGCGGCCACAGCCTCGGCAGTCGTCGCGGCCGCCATGGCGGAGGTGGCCGCAGTACCGGCCTGAGCCCCGGCCGCCGCGCCTGCCAGGCCGCTGGCCGCACCTGCGGTAAGGATCGTCACGATGATGATGATCGCCAGCATCGCACCCTGGCCCAGGCTGGAGTGGCTGTACTTGAAGGAGTCATGCACCTCCTTCACCTGGCGCCAGTCCACATCGCCGCGTTTTTCCGCTTCCTTGATCCAGGCCAGTTGCGGGTCAGCCTTGACCATCGCATCGATGGTCTGGCTGACGGTGTTTTGATTGATCTGTTTGATGTCGATTTTCAGCCCATCGACAGCCCGAACGGCCAAGGCACCCTGGGCAACCAGCGTGCTCTGACGCAACGTTTCATCGGTATTGCCCTTGCCCTTGGAGCTGGTCCAGGCCAGGTCGCTCTTGCTCTTGGTGTGGCTTTCGTCGTGGTAGTCCTTGACCCCCTCAAACGTGATGGCGCCGCCACTTTCAAGGATCAGGTCTTTGCCACTGTTGAGCTTGGCAACCTGGTAGCGCTGATCACCGGCACTGGCGAGGGTGAGATTGCCCCCGGTGTTGATTTCGGTACCCACATGGGTGATCTGCGTCACCTCATCGCGCTGAGCCTTCTTCGCCCCCCAGTTCCCCTTCTCCTTCATGTCATACAGCGTGTGCGTGCTGTTCTGCGCCGCCAGCAGGTTCAGCTTGTTGCCGCTGTACAGATACGCTTCGTTGCCGGCGATGATCTTGCTGGCGATGAGGTTGGTGTCGCGAGCCGCCTGGGCGTTGAAGTTATTGCCCGCGCTCAGGATGCTGGCGACCTGGGTGGTGCGGTCGTTTTCTTCGGTGATGCGTTTTTTGCCGTCCTTGGTTTTGCTCTCGACGTTGTGAATGTCGTCAGCAGAGGTCACGTTGAAGTCTTGGCCGGCCTTGATGTTCAGGTTGTTCCCGGCCTTGACTTGGCTGGCAATGACATTGACGTCGCGGCCCGCATCCACGGTCAGGTTGCCGCCGACAGTAACGGTCGCAGCGAGGTTTTTCACATCAGTGGTGATGCTCGACTTGTGGCCGCCGTCGCTGAATTCATGCTTCTCGCTGGCGTCGGCTTTGGCCGCCAGGTTGATGTCCCGGCCCGCCGTCAGGGTCGCGTTGCCGCCACTGCTTATTGCGCCGTGGCTGGTCAGGTCGCGGCCGGCCACAACGGCCAGGTTTTCCCGGGCGCTGATGCTGCTGCCCGCATCGGTCAGGGTGCGCATGCCAGAGCCGTCGCGAACCCGGATCGCGGTGCGGTCGTTGATGATGTCGCCCCTGAGTGCGACTAGGCTGACCTGGCTGGCGCGGATCTCGCCGGCCATGGCGTTGCGAATGCTGTCTTGCGCCAGCATTTGCAGGTCGTTGCCGGCCTCGACCAGCCCGCCCTGATAGACGCTGCCAGCGCTTTGGATGTTGAGGTTGTTGCTGGCGCGCAGTGTGCCGACGTTGATCAGATCGCCGCCGGTGAACAGGTTCAGGTCACGGCCCTGGACCAGGCTGCTGCCACGTACGTTGCGGGTGGTGGTCTGGGCCAGGTACAGCACTGGCACGAGGACTTTTTGCCCGTCGACGATGCGATTCTCCATCCAGACGATGTCATGGGTCAGCGCGCTGACTTGCTCGCCCGTCAACGAGACGCCAAGGCTTAGACGCAGCGCGTCCTTGCTGGCGAGGGCGTTGTCCATCAAGTAACGGTATTGCTCATAATCGCTGGTCAAGCCGCTGGCGAGAAAACGCTGGCCAGTCTGCGCCAGCACCGCATCGCGAATCAGGCGCTGCTCGTACAGGCCATCGCCGAGTCGACGCCAAGCGCTGTCGGCATTGATGTTCAACTGCTTGAGCAGGTAGTCCGAACCAAAGAACCGCGACAGGTTCGTGAGGTTCGGGTTGGTTTCGATCATGTAGTGACTGGTCGGATCGGGGTTCTTGATGAACATCCCGTAATCGCCGTTGGGCAGCTGGAAGGTGGGCCCGGACGTCGGGTCCACGGAGATGAACGGGATGCCGCTGTAATCCACCGGTTTAAAGACGCTCTGTACGCTGCTGTCCGTCGCGATACGCTTGCTGGTCACAGCGCCGGCATCGCTCACCTGCGGGTTGAGGTTGATATCGATCCCGCCGACCCCGACACCGGTCTGGTCATCGCCCAGCGTGCCGGTCAGTTGTTCAAGCGTGTTCTGGTGCAGCGTTCCGTTTTGCACGGTGCGCGTGACGTTCAGGTTGACGGTACCGCCGGCCTGAATCGTCGCGGCGTAGGTCGGCTGAAGATTGTCGGTCCAGACGGTGACGTTGCTTTGCTCCTGGAAGCGGCTGTCACTGGAGCGAGATTTCAGCAGCTCGAAGCGGGCATCATCGTAGTTGCCGGCGGCCACGGCCGCGTTGAAGGCCGGGATGTCGACGTACTCCATTTGGTCCCAGTAGCCGGTAGAAATGCGCCCCGGCGTACTGATCTTGATGGTGTTCTGCCCGGTGCGGGTGGACGCGCCCTGATTGAGCAGGTCATCGGCAATGATGGTCAGGTTGTTGTTGGCGGCCAGCAGGCTGTAGCGGTTCTGCACGCTTGAGGCCTGGATGTTGAGGTCTTTGCCGGCAACCAGACGCGCCGAAGCAGAGTCCTTGGTGGCGCGCTCGATGAACGTTTGGCCGATGGTGATCTGGCCGCGTTTGAAGGAGTCATGACCGCCGCAGTGTTGGCCGCACACCCAGTTCAAGGTGCCGCTCACCCGCTCCTGGCTCAGTTCGAATTCGGCCTTGGCGTTTTCCAGCGAGGCGGCATAAAGGCTGATGTTGCCTTCGCTTTCAATCGTCCCGGAGAGGTTGCGCAAGCTTTGCGCCTGACTGTCACCGATACCGGCGAAGCTCAGGTTGCCGACGCTGTAGAGGTCGCCATACCGGTTGAGCAGGCTACTGGCGCGCAGGGTCATGTCACCACCGCTGAACAGCAATGCATCGGGACCGTTGGTGATGCCGCCGGTGGCGGTGAGGTTGACCTTGCCTTGGGCACCCAGTGTGCCGCGGTTGTCGATTTGCGCCGCGTCGATGCGCAGGTTCTGGCGTGCAGTCAGGTAACCGAAGTTATCCAGCGTACCGCTCAGGTTGAGGCGTATGTCGGTGCCCGCGCCCATGCGTCCGCCGTCCTGGCTGATGTCATGGGCGGTGATGCCGAGTTTCTTTTGTGCGGATAACCGACCGCTGTTGAACAGATCGCCCGTAAGGTTCAGCGTGAGGTCGCCGTCGCTGAGCAACTCGCCGCCGTTGTTCAGGCTTTCAAGGTTGAGCACCAGAGCGGTGCTGCTGGCCAGGCGATCGCCGGACCGCAGCGTCAGCGAATCGCTGGTGTACGTCAGCGCCTCGTCGAGCTGTGCACGACCCAGCCCATCCACCGCGCCAAAGTTCCAGTCGCCACTGCCCAGGCCGGTGATCCCGCCACCGGCCCCGGTCAGGCTATCGAGGTGCAGGGTAAATAACCCGGAGTTGGCGTGTTCGAGGGTCCCGCCTCGGTTATCCAGCGAACGGGATTCAAAACTGAACGATGTGTTGCCCACCTCGATGGTGCCGTTGCGGTTATTGACGGCGCCGTTGAAGTCGACGGTGCTGATGTCGTCTGGCGAGACGCGAAGTGTACTGGCCTTGTTGCCCAGCGCACGGATCCGCCCCGAAGCGCTGTTATCCAGCGTATCGCCCTGAAGTGTCAGCCAGCTATTGGATTCGATCAGGCCACCCTGGTTGATCAGCGAATCGACGGTCAGCTTCAGTTCGCCCTTCAGGCTGGCGATCATGCCGGCCTTGGTGCCGTCGCGGCGGTTATCGAGATTGCCGGCGGTCACCTCGACGGTGTTGCCCTGGATCGCACCGCCAAGGTTGTCGATGCTGCCCTTGCCGAGCTTCAGGCTGGCAAGCCCTGCGTCGGCGAGGAGCATGCCGCCGTTGTTGACCAGGCGTTGAGCATCAACCTCGATGGTTTTACCGAGCACCGTGCCGGCGCTGTTGTCCAGCCAGCCACCTTGCAGCAAAAGGCCGCCGTCGCTCTGAATGCGCCCTTTTTTATTGAGCAGCTGCGCCTTGATGGCCGCCGGATCGAAGATCAGGCTCATGCCCTGGGCGCCTGCCGCCAGCAGCCCTGCGTTGCGGTTGTCGAGCCCCGAGGCGTTCAGATCAATGCGCTCGCCGACGATTTTCCCGCCGCGGTTGTCAACCTGGCCACCCGGCGCGCGAATGCTGACCTTGGACCCCAGCACGCTGCCGAGCTGGTTATTGAGGCTCGAAGCTTTCAGATCGAGGTCACCTTTGACCGCCAGTAGCCTGCCGCCCTGGTTGATGACCTCCTGGCCCGTGACTGACAGTTTGTTTTGCGCCTGAAGAGTGCCCGAAGTGTTGTCGAACCTGCCGCGAGTGTTCACCTGCGCATTACCGGCGCTGGCAGACAGCAGGCCGGAGCGATTATCCAGCGTGGCGGTATCGACAATGAGGCCGCCAGCGTCGATTTGCCCGCTACGGTTATCCAGCTGGCGAGCGGTGATTGTCAGGCTTCCGCCCAGCACCTGGATCAAGCCTTCGCGGTTGTCCAGGCTGTCGAGTTGCAAGGACGCCGCCTGCCCCGCGCCAAAACCGATCACCCCTGCCAGGTTGACGATGGCCGGCGCATTGAGCACCAGCGAGCGGTCACCGACGATTCGCGCGGCGGTGCCCTGGTTGGTCACCCGGGCGCTGGTCAAATCGACCGCCGCGCCCTGAACCACGCCCTGATTGGTCAGGTCTTTGCTCGCACGGATACTCAACGAGCGACTGGCTTGGAGGCTGCCGCTGTTGGTCACCGAGGGGCTGGTGATGCTCAGGTCGCCCGTGGTGTTGCGGCTGTTATCGGCTTCAATGCCCGCGGCGATCACGCCGGAGTTACTGAGTTTGTCGGCATTGATGTCGATGCGGTTGCGTGCAGCCAGGCTCTGCCGGTTGACCAGCTCGCCGGGCGTGCGCACATCGACACTGCCGGCGTAAGCCTTGCCGGTCATCTCGACACTTTGCGCGTTGACCCGCAAGGCACCTTGGGCCGATGTCTGCGCCATGCTCAGATGGCCACCGGCATCGATTTGAATATCGCCGGCACTGGCAGCCATGTTGCCCGCCAGCTTGACCCCGACCCCCTGCTCGGTACCCACCAGTTTGATGGTGTTGGCATACATCCCGCCCAGCGCCGCCGCATCGATTGCCAGTTGAGGCTTGTCGGCATCACGGGCCGCACGGGGCGTGGTAGCGAGGCTGTCGGCGTCGACGTTGTTGGCACCGGTGATGACATTCAACTGCCGGGCATGGATGTCGGCGTTGATCTTCGCCGAACGGGTAATCAGGTCGAATTGATCAATGTTGGCCGCATCAAGCCCCATGCCATCGATGGTGATGCTGCCGCCATCCACCTCGAAGTGATCAAGCTTGCCGCTGCCGTCGAGTACAGGCTTGCCGGTGCTGAGGGTCACGCGCGGCGTGTTGATGAAGCCGCAACCGTTACAGCTCACGCCGTAAGGGTTGGCAATGATGACCCGCGCTGACTGGCCTGCCACTTCGGTGTAACCGTTGAGCTGGCTGGGGCTACCGCCGTTGACTTCGTTGAGGATGGTGCCGGCTGCCCGTCCACCGAGCTGGCTGTTGCCCAGAATGTGGCCGCCCAGTTGGGTGTTCTGCACCGCGTTTGTCGCGTTGTTGAGGATCACGCCCTGTTGACCGACGTTGTAATCCTTGAACTGGTTGTGCGAAAGCCCGGCGCCGTTGGGCGCGGCAATGTTGATCACCGGTACGCCGTTGCCGGCCTGCCCCAGGCTGGTCTGAGTACCGCCGCTGACGGCGATGCCCTCGGCTTGGGCCCAGATCGGCTGCCAGAACATGACGTTCGCCAGCAGCAATGCCAGCCAGCGTTTGGGCATGCCCAGGAAGTGCGTGCGAGGGGCCACCGCAGCCGAAGGCTGGCGGGACAGAAAGGCAAACTGGTGAACGTCCATATTCAAAAATCCCGACGCTACGACAAATTATTTAGAGAAACAGGTCGACCTGGAAATAGATCGGCGCCTCGCGCTCGGTGAGCACGGTGGGGCGTTCCAGCGAGTGGGCGAAGGTCACGCGAGTGGCGAGGTACTTGCCACGGGCGAAGATCTCCAGAGAGTTGCTGGACATGCGGCCATGCACTTCGCCGTTGTATCGGTCATTGCTGATCACGCCTTGGTCATAACCGACACTGGTGCCGTACTCGCTCAGGACCGGGCGCAGCCAATCGGCGGTCACCGGGCGGGTCCAGCGCAGTTCGTTGCGCCAGTAGCCGCCGCTGTCCCCGGATAAAAACTGGTCTTTGTAGCCACGCACCGATGAGCTGCCACCCAGGCTGATGCGTTGCGGGCTGAACAGCACGTCTTCACTGCGCTGGCCCGTGGCGAGGCTGCTGAACGTGAAGGACTCGCCCAGCCAGTTGAACGGCAACAGGTAACTGGCCGTGGCGGTGTACTTTCGATAGCGAGCGTTGGCGGTAAGGTTGCCGGCCTCATCACGACGCTGGTCGTTGCCTTGCGCATCCAGCACGCCGATGCCCTGTTGCATGCCCAGGTCCAGGTTGACGAACGAATGGCCGATACGCCGACCGTGGTTGATACCCAACTGGGCTTCGGTAATACGCTGGCTGCTGTTATCCAGGCGGCTGTCTTCGATGTAGTTGTTGGTGCGCAGGTGGGAGAAGCCGGCATTGATCGAGGTTTTGCTCACCGCATCGCGATGGACGAGGCGCTCGGCGCGCAATTGATGACTCTCGCTGTCGCCGCTCTGGCTGAAGTTGAAACCATTGCCTTGGGCCTGGGAGCGGTATTCGCTCTGGCTGTAGGTATAACTGAAGTTCCACCAGCCCCAAGGCACGTTGTAATAGAGCATGGCGTTTTTCGAGGTTTTCTGGTGATCGCTCACCGCGTCATGGCCGCCGCGCAACATCAACTGGTCGGCCAGCCCCAGCGGGCTGTCCCACTCCAGGCCTGCGCCCCACTGCTGTTCACCGGTGCTTTTCTGACCGTCGTTGTTACGCGACAGGCTGGCACGCCAAGGCTTCTGTGGGGTGTTCTTGACCAGCACGCTACTGCCGCCGACCTGAACGCCGGGGGTCAGTTCCATTTGCGCCTGATTGGAGGGCAAGCGGTTCAACTGATCCACCAGTTGTTCTATTTCACGCAGATTGAGCAATTCACCCGTTTTACCGGGGAAGGTCATGGACAGTTCCCGATCGGAGATATGGCTGTCGTCAGCGCCCTTCAAACCCTCGAGTTTGCCCTCGACTACAAACACACTTAAGTGGCCGCTGGAGAGGTCTTGCTGCGGCAAGTAAGCGCGGCTGGTGATCATGCCCTTGCCGATGTAATGGTCGGTGATGACCTTCAGCAATTCGTTGAGTTGCGAGACGCCCAGGCATTGACCGATATAGGGCTTGAGCAAGCGCTCGCGGTCGGCAGCGGACAGACTGTCGGCGCCCTTGAGTTCGATGTCTTTGATCGGAAAGCAACGTGTATCCACCGGGGTGGCCGGTGTTGCGGGCAATGTTGGCTTGCCCGGTAGTTCCTTGAGTTCTTCCAGTCGACGCTGCTGTTCTTCAATCAGGCGGTTCTGGCGATCGCGGATCAAGTCCTGGTCGCCCGGCGTTGGCAGGCTGGCGCCATAGGCATTGCTCTGCGTACCGATGCCAAACAATAGCGCGCACAGCACCAGCCACATCCGTGGGGAGATAAACATAACGCTCCATGTCATAAGTGCTGAGGGCGAAAATTGATGCCCGCAGAGGAAGGGTCGTAGTCACCCTGAAATTGATGTCAGAAATACTGGCCAAGTGACAACAGCCATCATTGGCGTGAAACAGACCGCACACATTTTGAAAGATTCAGCCGACAAGAAAATTATTATCAGCTGTGTCAGAACGACACGGCGAGCTCGATGCAGTTCGGGGTGCAACCGTTCAAAATTTTGGGGGCAGATCAAAATGTGGGAGCGAGCCTGCTCGCGACGAGGCCCAAAAGAACATCTTCCAACTGTCGGTCAACCCGCCAACCGCGCCGCAAGCCACTTGGCCTGGCTCGCCACATCGGTCACCGCCGTGCTCTCCCACCACATGCCGCGCAATGGCGGGCCCATGGCGAACAAACGGCTGGCGACCTGCCCATCGGCGCTTAGCACCGCGCCGTCAACCGCGGCGGCAATGCCCAACGCCAATGGCCCCGGACGCACCAGCCCGCGAGCGAGCAACTGCTGCGGCAACGGCCGCGCCACCCGGCGCCAGTCGTATTCGATGCCGCTGGAGTTGATCAGCGCCGCGCCATGCACCACGCAGGTTTGCGTCTCGCCGCGACGACGGATGCGGATACTGACTTCGCCATCCGTCGCAGATTCCAGCCCCTTGAACGATGCGGCCTGAATCCGCAACCGCCCTTCCCCGTGCAAACGCGCCACCAACTCGGCACTCAACGGTGGCGAGCGATGGTGATGGCTTTCCCACCACGGCCGCACATGCCGTACAAATTGCCGACGTTGCACATCCGTCGCCTGGCTCCACAACCGCCCGATGTGCGCCCGCACGGTGTCCAGCGGCGCTTGCCAGTCGATGCCTTGAGCGATGGCATCGCGACAATGTCGGCGCAGTTCGCGCATCAACTGGCGCGGCGTGCGAATGCTTTGATTCTCAGCGAGAAAATCCACCCATGCCGGTGGCTGCCGGCGCACATGCGGCAGCAAACCATGACGGGAGAACACTTCGATCGGCCCGCGATGCCCGGCCTGCTCCAGCGACACCACGGCATCGACCATGGTCAGGCCCGAGCCGATGATCAGTACCGTCGACTGCGGATCGAGTTGACGCATGGCGGCTACGTCCCACGGGTCGAGTGCAGCCGCATTCAAACCGCTGGACTCGGTCTGCGGCGTGCGTGCTGCCGGGAACATGCCGGTAGCGAGCACCGCGAATGCGCCTTGCAGACGCTGGCCATCGTTCAAGGTCAGTTGCACAGAGTCGGCAGAGGTCTGCAGGTCCACCACTTCGGCCCGCACATGCTCGACATTCGAACCCTTCAACACGCCCAGCGCCTGCGCTTCGGCCAGACGCTGTTGCACATAGACGCCGAACAGCCCGCGCGGCGGAAACAGTTCACTGACCGGCACATGCTGCTGATCCGACTCCGGCCAACCACCGGCGGCGATGTGTTCGGTCAGCCATTGGGTCAGGTCATCGGCGTTGTCCGGGTCGACGCTCATACGCGCCGCGTTACCGTTGAGCGTATGGCCCAGCTCCACCGCGCTATAGGCTTCGCCACGGCCCAGTTCTGCACGCGGCTCGATCACCAGAATCCGCCGCTGACCGGGCAACCGCAACAATTGCACCGCCAGCATCGCGCCACTAAGGCCGCCGCCGATGATCAGGATGTCCGCATGGCGGAGGGCGTTGCTCGTCTGTCCGCGTGGGGTGTCAGTCATGGCGTTCTCACTGATCAATGTTAATTTTCCGAGAAACACTTGCAGCTTTAAAACAGCAAAATGCTTATCCGGTGTTGGCCGGCAAACAGTCAGATCACCACATTACGCACAAATCGCGCCGCCACGTCCCCGTCATTGCGATAGGAGTACGGCTGATTACTGGCAAACATAAAGAACTCGCCGGCATCGATTTTCTGCGGCTGATCGCTGAGCATCAGGGTCAGGCACCCTTCGAATACATATAGCTGTTCGCTATAACCTTCGGCATCCGGTTGCGAGAGATAAATTTCGCCGGGTTGCAGACACCATTCCCATTGTTCCACCTCGCGGGTGGCGCTGGCTTTGGAGAGTAAAACGGCTTTGCTGCCAAGAATTTTCCCGGCCCAGGCCAGCTCATTGATGCGACTTGGGTCGCGGGCGTCGGGGGCCTGGATCAAGTCGCTGAAGGCCACGTCCAGCGCTTCGGCCACGCGATCGAGGGTGGTCAGGCTGACGTTCTTCTCGCCAGCCTCGATGGCCACCAGCATCCGGCGACTGACCCCGGACTTTTCGGCCAGGGCAGCCTGGCTCATGTCGGCGGCGTGGCGCAGCCGTCGCACGTTCTGGCTGACGTGTTGAAGCACCGAAGCCCGTTGGGTGGAATCTTTGTGCACTATATTGCTCACTGGGTGGCGTTGCGCAGTATACTGCCCAACTTCCGGCGCATTGTGCGTCGCCCTCAGGTAGCGCGCAAGGTCATGACGTCGGTGAACTCCTCCCCTGCTTCCTCCCGTTTCTCACGGTTCAGCAAAGCTGAGTGCGTGTTGGTGCTGATTACCATGGTCTGGGGCGGGACCTTTTTGCTGGTGCAGCATGCGATGACCGTCAGCGGGCCGATGTTTTTCGTCGGCCTGCGTTTTGCCGCGGCGGCGAGCATCGTCGCCCTGTTCTCCTGGCGTCATCTGCGGGAACTGACGCTGTTCGAACTCAAGGCCGGGGCGTTTATCGGCGTGGCGATCATGCTCGGCTACGGCTTGCAGACCGTGGGTTTGCAGAGCATCCCCAGCAGTCAATCGGCGTTTATTACCGCGCTGTATGTGCCGTTCGTGCCATTGCTGCAATGGCTGGTGCTGGGGCGTCGTCCGGGGCTTATGCCGAGCATCGGGATCATGTTGGCCTTTACCGGGTTGATGTTGCTGTCGGGCCCCTCCGGCGCTTCGTTCAATTTCAGCCCCGGTGAAATCGCCACATTGATCAGCGCCGTGGCGATTGCCGCTGAGATCATTCTGATCAGCACCTATGCCGGCCAGGTCGACGTGCGCCGGGTGACGGTGGTGCAACTGGCGGTGACGTCGGTGCTGTCGTTTCTGATGGTGGTACCAACCCGGGAAGTGATTCCGGATTTCTCATGGTTGCTGTTGTGCAGCGCACTGGGGCTGGGCGCGGCGAGTGCGGCGATTCAGGTGGCGATGAACTGGGCACAGAAAAGTGTTTCGCCGACCCGGGCGACGTTGATCTATGCCGGTGAGCCGGTGTGGGCCGGGATTGTCGGGCGGATGGCCGGGGAACGCTTACCGGCGATTGCGCTGGTGGGGGCGGGGTTGATTGTGGCGGCGGTGATTGTCAGTGAGTTGAAGACCAAGGGGAAAGTTGTTCCCGAGGTCGAAGAAGATTCGATACAGGAAACCGAACACTGATCGTTCCCACGCAGAGCGTGGGAACGATCGAACCCCCTCTCCTTGGAAACAATGAAAAACAGGGTTTTTCCGTCTACCTTGTAGGATTCTGCGACAGCTTGGCGTTTGGTGATCAGGGAGCTGGCACGTATGATGCTTCACAAACTTCCGCAGATTAGAAGCCTATGTCCCTGATAGTTCTACTGCTTCTGCCTTTTATCGGCAGCTGTCTGGCAGCCTTGCTGCCGCACAACGCGCGTAACACCGAATCCTTATTGGCTGGCCTGGTGGCTCTGATCGGCACCGTCCAGGTCGCCCTCCTGTACCCGCAAATCGCCCATGGCGGCGTGATCCGCGAAGAATTCCTCTGGCTCCCGAGCCTTGGCTTGAACTTCGTTCTGCGCATGGACGGTTTCGCCTGGCTGTTCTCGATGCTGGTGCTGGGCATCGGCACGCTGGTTTCGCTGTACGCCCGTTATTACATGTCACCGGACGATCCGGTGCCGCGCTTCTTCGCGTTTTTCCTGGCGTTCATGGGCGCCATGCTCGGGTTGGTGATCTCCGGCAACCTGATTCAGATCGTATTTTTCTGGGAGCTGACCAGCCTCTTCTCATTCCTGTTGATCGGTTACTGGCACCACCGCGCCGATGCACGGCGTGGCGCCTACATGGCGTTGATGGTCACCGGCGCGGGCGGTTTGTGTCTGCTGGCGGGGGTCATGCTGCTCGGCCATGTGGTCGGCAGCTATGACCTGGACAAGGTCCTGGCCGCCGGCGATCTGATTCGCGCGCATGCCCTCTACCCTATTCTGCTGCCCCTGATACTGATCGGCGCCCTGAGCAAAAGTGCGCAATTTCCCTTCCACTTCTGGTTGCCCCACGCGATGGCGGCACCGACCCCGGTCTCGGCGTATCTGCACTCGGCGACCATGGTCAAGGCCGGGGTGTTCCTGCTCGCGCGCCTGTGGCCGTCGCTGTCCGGCAGTGAGCAATGGTTCTACATCGTCAGCGGGGCCGGCGCCTGCACCCTGTTGCTCGGCGCTTACTGCGCGATGTTCCAGAACGACCTCAAGGGCCTGCTGGCCTACTCGACCATCAGCCACCTGGGCCTGATCACCCTGCTGCTGGGGCTGAATAGTCCACTGGCCGCCGTGGCCGCGGTGTTCCACATTCTCAACCACGCCACGTTCAAGGCTTCGCTGTTCATGGCCGCCGGGATCATCGACCACGAAAGTGGCACCCGGGACATTCGCAAACTCAGCGGCCTGATCAAACTGATCCCGTTCACCGCCACCCTGGCCATGGTCGCCAGCGCCTCCATGGCCGGCGTGCCGCTGCTCAACGGTTTCCTGTCCAAAGAGATGTTCTTCGCCGAAACCGTGTTCATCAACGCCACGGCCTGGATCGAGATGACCCTGCCCATCATCGCGACTCTCGCCGGGACGTTCAGCGTCGCCTATTCCCTGCGCTTCACCGTCGACGTGTTCTTCGGCCCGAAGGCCACCGACCTGCCGCACACCCCGCACGAACCGCCACGCTGGATGCGCGCGCCGGTGGAGTTGCTGGTGTTTACCTGCCTTGTGGTGGGGATTTTCCCAGCGCAAGTGGTCGGCCCGCTGCTCGCGGCGGCGGCGTTACCGGTGGTGGGCGGCACGCTGCCCGAGTACAGCCTGGCAATCTGGCACGGCTGGAACGCACCGATGATCATGAGCCTGATCGCCATGTCCGGCGGTACCGTGCTTTATCTGATGCTGCGCAATCAGCTCAAGCGCGGGCGCTTCAATTACCCGCCGTTGATCAGCCGCTTCGACGGCAAGCGTCTGTTTGAACGCAGTCTGGTGGTCATGATGCGTCTGGCCCGCCACCTGGAACGGCGGATCAGCACCCGTCGCCTGCAAACCCAACTGTTTCTGGTGGTGCTCGCCGCCGTGCTGGCCGGGGTGATCCCGATGCTGCACAGCAGCCTGAGCTGGGGCGATCGGCCGAAAATTCCGGGCTCGATCGTGTTCGTGATCCTCTGGCTGCTGGCCATTGCCTGTGCCCTCGGCGCGGCGTGGCAGGCCAAGTATCACCGGCTCGCGGCCCTGACCATGGTCAGCGTCTGCGGCCTGATGACCTGCGTGACCTTCGTCTGGTTCTCCGCGCCGGACCTGGCCCTGACGCAACTGGTGGTGGAAGTGGTGACCACGGTGCTGATCCTGCTCGGCCTGCGCTGGTTGCCGCGGCGGATCGAAGAGGTGTCGCCGTTGCCGAGCAGCCTGCGCAAGGCGCGGGTGCGACGGGTTCGCGACCTGGCGCTGTCGATTTCGGTCGGTGGCGGCATGGCGCTGCTGTCCTATGCGATGCTGACCCGCCAGACGCCCAACGACATTTCCTCGTTCTACCTCAGTCGCGCCCTGCCCGAAGGCGGCGGCAGCAACGTGGTCAACGTAATGTTGGTGGATTTCCGTGGCTTCGACACCCTCGGCGAAATCACCGTGCTGGTGGCCGTGGCCCTGGCGGTGTTCGCCCTGCTGCGACGCTTCCGTCCGCCAAAAGAAAGCCTGCAATTGCCAGCCCAACAGCGCTTGCTGGCGCCCGACGTGGTGACCGATCTGGTCAACCCGCGTCACGCCAGCGACACCGCGCTCGGTTTCATGATGGTGCCGGCGGCGCTGGTGCGCCTGCTGTTGCCGATAGCCCTGGTGATCTCCTTCTATTTATTCATGCGCGGGCACAACCAACCGGGTGGCGGTTTCGTTGCCGGGCTGGTGATGTCGGTGGCGTTCATCCTGCAATACATGGTCGCCGGCACCCAGTGGGTCGAGGCGCAAATGAGCCTGCGACCGCTGCGCTGGATGGGTACCGGACTGCTGTTCGCCACGGTCACCGGGCTCGGGGCGATGACGGTCGGGTATCCGTTCCTGACCACGCACACCTGGCATTTCGAACTGCCGCTGCTGGGCGACATTCATATCGCCAGCGCGCTGTTCTTCGATGTCGGCGTGTACGCCGTGGTGGTCGGTTCGACCCTGTTGATCCTGACCGCCCTCGCCCACCAATCGGTACGCGGTCATAAAACCAGTGTGCAAACCAGGCCCGCGGTCAAAGCCGCCGCCACCCAAGGAGCCATCTGATGGAAGAAGTCATCGCAATCGCCATCGGTGTGCTGGCCGCGTCTGGCGTATGGCTGATACTGCGGCCACGGACGTTCCAGGTGGTCATGGGCCTGTGCCTGTTGTCCTATGGCGTCAACCTGTTCATCTTCAGCATGGGCAGCCTGTTTATCGGCAAGGAGCCGAACATCAAGGATGGCGTGCCTCAGGATTTGCTGCACTACACCGACCCGCTGCCGCAAGCGCTGGTGCTGACCGCGATCGTCATCAGCTTCGCCATGACCGCCCTGTTCCTGGTGGTGCTGCTCGCCTCCCGAGGCCTGACCGGTACCGACCATGTGGATGGCCGGGAGCCTAAAGAATGATGGCGATGACTCACCTGATCGTTGCACCGATCCTGCTGCCGCTGCTGACCGCCGCCGTGATGCTGATGCTGGGCGAGAAACACCGCCCGTTGAAGGCCAAAATCAACCTGTTCTCCAGCCTGCTGGGGCTGGGCATTGCCGTGATGCTGCTGCAATGGACGCAAACCACCGGCGTGCCCGGCTCCATTGGCGTGTACCTGCCGGGCAACTGGCAGGCGCCGTTCGGCATCGTGCTGGTGGTCGATCGCCTGTCGGCGCTGATGCTGGTACTGACCGGGATCATCGGTGTCAGCGCGCTGCTGTTTGCCATGGCCCGCTGGGACGGTGCCGGTTCGAGTTTCCATGCGCTGTTCCAGATTCAACTGATGGGCCTGTATGGCGCCTTTCTGACAGCGGACCTGTTCAACCTGTTCGTGTTTTTCGAAGTGCTGCTGGCCGCCTCCTACGGGCTGATGCTGCACGGTTCGGGCCGGGCGCGGGTGTCGTCGGGGCTGCATTACATCTCGATCAACCTGCTGGCCTCGTCGCTGTTTCTGATTGGCGCGGCGCTGATCTACGGCGTTACCGGCACGCTGAACATGGCCGACCTGGCGCTGAAAATCCCGCTGGTGCCGGAAGCCGATCGCGGCCTGCTGCATGCCGGCGCGGCGATTCTGGCGGTGGCGTTCCTGGCCAAGGCCGGCATGTGGCCGCTGAACTTCTGGCTGGTGCCGGCCTACTCCGCAGCCAGTGCACCGGTGGCGGCGATGTTCGCGATCATGACCAAGGTCGGCGTCTACACATTGCTGCGCCTGTGGACGCTGTTGTTCTCCGGCCAGGCCGGGGCCTCCGCGTACTTCGGTGGCGACTGGCTGATCTACGGCGGCATGGCGACCATCGTCTGCGCCGCCGTGGCGATTCTGGCCGCGCAACGCCTGGAACGCATGGCCAGCCTGAGCATTCTGGTGTCGGCCGGCATCCTGTTGTCGGCCATCGGTTTCGCCCAGCCGAACCTGATCGGCGCCGCGCTGTTCTATCTGGTCAGCTCGACCCTGGCCTTGAGCGCACTGTTCCTGCTGGCCGAGTTGATCGAGCGCTCGCGCTCGGCCAACGAAATGCCCCTGGACGATGACGGCGAGCTGCTTGCACGGCCCCTGGAATCCTTGCAGCCACCCAAAGGCTTCAACCTCGATGACGACCAGAAAACCGTGGTCGGTCAGGTGATTCCCTGGACCATGGCCTTCCTCGGCCTGAGCTTCATCGCCTGCGCCTTGCTGATCATCGGCATGCCGCCGCTCTCCGGATTTATCGGCAAACTCAGCCTGCTCAGCGCTTTGCTCAATCCGCTGGGTCTGGGCAGCGAAGAACCGGTATCCAACGGCGCATGGGGCTTGCTGGCGTTGTTGATCCTGTCGGGGTTGGCCTCGTTGATCGCCTTCTCGCGCTTGGGCATCCAGCGTTTCTGGACCCCGCAAGAGCGGCCATCACCCTTGCTGCGTCGCCTGGAGTGCGTGCCGATCATCGTTCTGCTGGGGCTGAGCATCGTGCTGACGTTCAAGGCTGAGCCGCTGCTGCGCTACACCCAAGCGGCGGCACAGGCGTTGAATAACCCTCAGCAATACGTGATGGCGGTACTCGGCACGCGTGCGGTACCGAACCCGCAAGCCAGTACAGCGCTGGCGGAGGTGCAACCATGAAGCGTCTGTTTCCTGCACCCTGGTTGTCGCTGTCGCTAGGGCTGCTGTGGCTGGCGTTGAACCTGTCGATCAGCCCCGGCAATCTGCTGTTGGGCGCGGTGCTTGGCCTCTGTGCCCCGCTGATGATGCGCAAGCTGCGGCCGCTGCCGATCCGCATTCGTCGGCCCGGCGTGATTTTGCGTTTGTTCTTGCTGGTCGGGCGCGATGTGCTGGTGTCCAACCTCGCCGTGGCCTGGGGCGTACTTAATGCTGGCCGTCGTGCACCTCGCTCGCGGTTCATCAAGGTGCCGCTGGACTTGCACGATGCCAACGGCCTGGCGGCGCTGTCGATCATTTGCACGGTGATTCCCGGCACGGTCTGGTCGGAACTGGCGCTGGATCGCAGCATTCTGTTGCTGCATGTCTTCGACCTGGATGACGAAGGCCCATTCATCCAGCACTTCAAGGCGACCTATGAGCGCCCCTTGATGGAGATCTTCGAATGAGCCCATTGCTGTCGAACGCAATCGTGCTGAGTCTGTTCCTTTTTTCGCTGGCGATGATTCTGACCCTGATCCGCCTGTTCAAGGGGCCGTCTGCCCAGGACCGGGTTCTGGCCCTGGATTACCTGTACATCGTCGCCATGCTGATGATGCTCGCGCTGGGCATTCGTTATGCCAGTGACACTTATTTCGAGGCGGCGCTGCTGATCGCCCTGTTCGGCTTCGTCGGCTCGTTTGCCTTGGCCAAATTCCTGTTGCGCGGCGAGGTGATCGAATGAGCGCTGAACTGTCTCTGTGGGTGGAAATACCGGTGGCGATTCTGCTGGTGCTCAGCAGTCTGTTTGCGCTGATCGGCTCCGTCGGGCTGCTGCGGATGAAGGATTATTTCCAGCGCATGCACCCTCCGGCGCTGGCCTCGACATTGGGCGCGTGGTGCGTGGCACTGGCTTCGATCATTTACTTTTCGGCGCTCAAGTCGGCGCCGGTGCTGCATGCCTGGCTGATTCCGATTCTGCTGTCGATCACCGTGCCGGTGACCACGCTGCTACTGGCCCGGGCAGCGCTGTTTCGCAAACGCATGGCGGGGGATGATGTGCCGGCAGAGGTGAGTAGCCGGCGCACGGAAACCGGGAGTTAGTTCAGGGATTCGTGGTGGTTGGCAGGGCCTCTTCGCGGGCAAGCCTCGCTCCTACAAGGGCCGCAAGATTCCATGCAGGAACGAGACTTGGCCGCGAAGCTTTTCAGACCCAGGCCACTGCCAACAATCCAGCCCCCAACACCACACACAACGGCGAATAGGCCCAGGTATCCAGCCGGGCAAACCTAGAACCCTTGACCTGCTTGAAGAACCCCACCAGATTCGAATCGCCGATCGCCCGGGCGAACATCAGCAGCGCGATCGCGCTGATCACCCACTGCAACGACCAGTGATGCACCGTGGGCAGATACAGCCCGACCCGCAGGCATACCAGCATCGCGATCAGCAGCAACCCTACCGCCACCAGCAACGTGCCAAAGCCCGACGGCTTGAACGCGGGCCTTGATGCCTCGCCGCCTTTCCCCGGCACTCGTGGCACCGCCGCCTCGCTGCCCCACTTGCCCCCTGCTGCCCAATACAGGTGGACCAGACTGATGACTAGAAAAATTGCAGCAATCCCTTGCGCGACCAAAAGACTCATATTCAGACATCCAGTGTGAAATGTTGCAGCAGGATGAACTTCCTTGCCCGAATTTAAAAGCGCTCCGTGGGGGCTAGTCCGCGATCCTTGACTTTGATCAAAAGATCGCAGGCTGCGCCAGCCCCTACGGTCTTTTATGTACGACCAAGCTATTTATTTCAGCTCGGCAGAGACTTTGTCCGCCACATCCTTCGGAACCCAGGTCTGCCACACGTCAGGGTGTGCCTTCATGAACGCCTGCGCCGCTTGACGTGGCGGGGTGTGTTTTTCGCTCATGTCCGCCAGGGCCTTGTTCAAAGCGTCGATCGGCAAATCGACCTTGCTGAAGAACTCGGCAATCTGCGGGTACTGTTTCTGGAATGGCGTGGACACGCCGACGGACAGCTTCGAGGGCAGCGAGCGAGTCGGTCTCGGATTGGGGTGGTCGGCGTCGGTCAGGGTTTTCCAGGCTTCGGCGTCGAATGGCGGCTCTTGCAGCTGAATCAGCTTGAAGCGGCCGAGCAAAGGCGTCGGGGACCAGTAATAGAACAGCACCGGCCTGCCGCGACGTATCGACGAGCTGATCTCCGCATCCAGCGCCGCCCCCGAACCACTGCGAAAGTTCACATAGCTGTCGTTCAGCCCATAGGCCTTGAGCTTCTGCTTGTTGACCACTTCCGACGTCCAGCCGATCGGGCTGTTGAGGAAGCGCCCCTTGTCCGGGGTTTCCGGGTCTTTGAATACGTCTTTGTAGCGCGGCAGATCACTGACACTGCGCAGGCCCGGCGCCAGTGGCTTGATGCCCTTGGCCGGATCGCCCTTGATCACGTACTCCGGCACCCACCAACCCTCGGTGGCGCCCTTGACCGTATCGCCCAGGCTGGCGACCTTGCCCTCGGCCTCAGCCTTGACCCAGACCGGACTGCGGCCCGCCCACTCTTCGCCAATGACCTGAATATCATTGTTGGCCAAGGCGGTTTCCAGGGTAATGGTCGTCCCCGGCAAGGTGTCGGTCGGCAAGCCGTAGCCCTGCTCGACGATGATCCGCAGAATCTCGGTGATCAGGCTGCCGCTTTCCCAGTTCAGGTCGGCGAAGTGGATCGGCGCCTGGGCGGCGAATACCGGAACGGGTGAAACCAACAACCCAAGCGTGGCCAGGGTAGCGGCCAGTAACCGTCGAATTCCCTTCATGCTTTTGCACCTCGTGCTGTTCACAGCAATAGCAGGATGGCCTGACAAAGAAGACCGCAAGCCTCTGAAGACTCAGTCAACTGACTGTAGTAGAGGTTTCTGCTTTCGAGGGACGAGGATTATTTTTCGGAAGATTCCTGCAAGCGCGCAAGCTCCCTTCTGACCATGCTGGCGTACGCCGCCGGACGCAACAGGTAGATCTGTGACGCCACCCAACTCAGCCAGGCTCCCTGCAGAACGGCCTTTTGAGCCAACAGACGCTGCGCCTCGGCGTGGGCACTGGCCTGGTTCTGATCGTGGAAATCGGCGCGGGCCAGGGTCATTACTCGCTGGCCTTGAAGGTCACCAGTTCGCCCTTGCGCCACTTGGCGGCCTTGGCAGTCACGGCCTTCAGGGTTTTGGTCAGACCTTCCTGCAACTGTTGGTGGGCGGCAAACACCATCACCACACTATGCCCCTCCTTGAACACAATGCCGTGGCCGTCGGCGGTGGTCACGAACGCGTAATCACCCAGCCCGTACACCGTCAGTTTGATTTCGCGGAACTTGATGTCCAGCTTGCCGCCTTCGCGACTGGGCAATACGGAGGCGCTGAAATGATCGCCGACCTTGAGTTTAAGCCCAGGCTTGTCGTCCACCACCAGTGCCGATTCGGTGTCGATCTCGGCAATGTAAATGCCTTCAGCGTTCTGTTCGGTGATGTAGACGAAACGTGACTGAAACTGTTTAACCAGCTTTGCGCGCAAATCACCCAGTACGAACAAAGCATGCATATCGAGATTACTTACTGCCAAGGAAACATCCCCACATCTGAAAATGATGCTGTACGCAGGAAACGCGCACAGCAGAAAAAAGCGGCAATGCCGAGGTGTAGCCAAATGACCCGGGGCGAATTTGGAACAGGCAGAGGGCCCATTCATCGCGAGGTTTGAGAAGACTACTGGAACATCCCTCACGTCGTCCTGCCTGACGGTCGTCAGAGGTTGAAGGAAAACGCCCTTCTGACGGCCGGAAAAGCCGGATTACCAACTTTAGGGAAAAATCACTTTTAAAAAAGCACTTTTCCGACATATCGCCAGTAAAAAATTGCTTTAGATGGGCATCAATCGCCAACCAATGATGGCGATTCTAGAGCAGCCATGCTCACCGAGACTAGCCAAAACACCGTACACACGTCGGCAAAATCACGAAAAGGACTTCATATGTGCACACTGACTCACTTCGCCCAGCCTCACCCACGACACACAGACGGCTCGTCACCTCTGCATTCGATGGTGCTCGGGCAGCAGGATTTCCTCCTTGACGAGCCTCTGCTCCCGCGTTTTCAGGTGGTATTGGCCGGCAACGCCTTTTTCCACATCAGGGAAATATCCACCGGACGTGTCAGAGGTTTCCGCGGCAGCCATAACGAAGCCTGCGCCCTTGCCCGTTCACTTGAGGCACGCAGCTGACCCTTCATTTCCATAGACGTTTCGTCACGCCGGCGACTTAACTCAGCCGCCGGCAGGCAACTACTGCCATACTGCCCCACCCCATGAAGCCCGTCCTCAAGGACGGATGCATGAACACAATAAAATATTTCCAAGGGAAGGCTGCTACGTGACGGAATTTGATATCGGTGAATTTTTTATCCGGGGCGAAGCCAGAGAGGTCGACGGCGAATTCCAGGCAGTCATTGTCATGCGCGCCAAACCGCCATTGACCGCGGTGTCGTGCCACCAGGTCGAAAAGGATCGCTGGTTCAAGACCGCGGAGGTCGCGGCCATTGCCGCCCGGGAAGCCGCCAAAGCCCTGAAGCTTGCGGTCGATGAAGGGGCATTGAAAGCCTGAAAATCGGCCGCTTTTGAACATCGCTATCGAACTCCTGAAGCGCGAGTTCCTCAGATGCAGTGAGCCGCTGTTGGGTCGCCCTCTCAGCGAGGACGTTCTGGCTTGTAACCCAGGCGCAAACCACCCCAATGCCGGCCCTTGAGCATGATCGGCACCGAGAGGTCGTGCATCAGTTCACCGGTGTCGCGGGTGTAGGTCTGCAACAACACGGGTTGCTGATGGCTGCCACAGCGGATCCCGGTGCGGTCGGCGAACTTGCGCTTGGTGCGGTTTTGCAGGGTATCGACCTGAACATCACCGGTCAGTGGCTGGCTGAATACAGTGTTATGGGTCGGCACATAACCCTGCTGAGTGCAGGCAATGGCGAACACCAGGCCTTCGTGACGCGGCAGCAACGGTTCCTGAATGGCCGGCAGTACCTGATCGGTGTAGCGGTCAAAGCGGGTCTGGTATTTGACCGGGCTGGAGTTGGGGATCGCCTGGTAATTGCGATCGAACAGGTCATCCAGGCTGATCCGGCCCTGGTCGATATCCGCTTCGAAACGCGCCGCAATCTGACTCGCCCCTTCCCGGGCCAGGTCATAAATCCGCTGGTGGTAGTCATCCAGTCCGACTTCGGCGAGACGTTCGCTGATGGTTTCAGCCTGCTCTTCCATCTGCACCGCCGCCTGGGCCAGACGTTGGGTTTGCTGGTCACTGATCGCCAGATCGCTGCGCATTTGTTCGATCGCGTGGAACAGGCTGTCAAGTTGTTCGCGATTGGTGTCTGCGCCCTGAGCGATTTCCCCGACCTGCCTTTCGACACCGGCGGCCAGTCGCGCGATGTTTTCCAGATGCTGCCCGGTGTGCTCGACTTGCGCGACGCCGGTATTCAGATCGCTGGCCAGTTGACGAATCTGCTCCACCACTTGTGCCGTGCGTTGTTGAATGTCGGCGACCATCTCCCCGACTTCGCCGGTCGCCGTCGCCGTGCGCGCGGCCAGGCCACGCACCTCGTCGGCCACCACCGCAAAGCCGCGACCGTGTTCCCCGGCCCGCGCTGCTTCGATGGCCGCGTTCAGCGCCAACAGATTGGTCTGGCTGGCGATGGACTGAATCACCAGCGTGACCCGCTGGATATCGTCACTGCGCAGGCTCAGGGCTTCGATCAGCTCACGGCTGCTGCTGGCACGCTGACTGAGTTGATGCATGCGCGCAATGGACTCGACCAGTTCCGTTTGCCCTGCCGCGCTGCTCTGATGGGCTTCGCTGGCCGCGCTCAAGGCTTCCCGGCTCAGTTGCGAAGTGGCGTGTTCGGTGGCGATCATCACTTCGGCGCTGCGGACAATCTGCGCAGCGGCGTCGAGTTGCGATTGCAGTTTGTCCGCCAGTTGCTTGACCGAGAAGGCGACACCGGCGGCCGACAAGGCGTTATGACTGGTGGTGTAGGAAAGATCGCGAGTCAATCCAGCGATGGCGCTGGAATTGTCCGCGGCGGTTGCCTCTGGGAGCGTGCGCGAACGCAGGCGCGGCAGCCAGACAATCAACACGGCCAATGGCAGGCCAAGGTAAAGCGACCAGCCCGCCAATGCCATGCCGCACAGCAGGAGCATCAGGGCGATGCTTTGCAGGGTCGGCGTAAGCCACAGGTTTTTCGGTAAAAGCACGGCTGCGGGCGCTGCCCCAGCCAGAGACCCGTCTCGCGTCATCGTTTGTCACCCCATGCATCTTCTAATTGTTGTATCCGCATTAAACGCCACCATAAGGCCATTATCTATGGTCCGTTAGTAGGGGGGGATGCAGCAGATCAATAGAAGTGCGTGAAATTTTTCGGGCGACAAAAAGCTTCGCGGGCAAGCCTCGCTCCTACAGGCCTGTAGGAGCGAGGCTTGCCCGCGATAGGGGCGCTACTGAATCAGGCCTGACGCTGGTGCTTGTCGATCTGCTCGTGACGTTCTTGAGCTTCGATGCAGTACTTGGTGGTCGGGCTGATCAGCAGGCGCTTGAGGCCGATTGGCTCGCCGCTGTCATCGCACCAGCCGAAGCTGTCTTCCTTGATGCGCTCCAGAGCCTGTTCCAATTGAGGCAGCATGCGCTGGTCGCGATCGATCGCGTTCACCAGCCAGGTGCGCTCTTCTTCGACGGAAGCCGCGTCAGCCGGATCGGCCGGGGTGTCCAGGCTCTCGATGGCGATGCGATTCTGTTCGATGCGCTCATGGGTTTCGACTTTCATGTTCTGCAACAGCTCAGAGAAAAAAGCATGTTGCTCGGCATTCATGTAGTCATCCGCCGGCATGGCCAGCAACTTGTCCTTTGTCATTGATATCTCTATAAAAAAACGTGCATTAAGGCGAATTAGGGAGCGTTCCGTTGAGCCTGGAGCGGTCATTGGAACGGCGCCGTTTATTCCAAGCGCCACCCGGCACTCAATTTACGAGGGGCGGCAGTCTAAGGCCGACTTGAGGCCTCAGCAACTGAAAAGACAGCAAATCTGTCCGACAAAGCCCTGAAAGTGCCCTACGGCAGGCTTTGAGGCGCTTATCGGAGTGCGTTTATAGCAAGAAATTCAGTCCAGCGGCTGTATACAGAAGACAAACGGCTGCGCCACGCGGGTCGGCGTGGCGCATTTTCGTGTTTCGCGTGGCTTCAGCGCTTGAGTTTGCGCTTGTTGCGGTACTGGTCGATGACCACCGCCACCACAATGATCAGCCCCTTGATGATGTCTTGAATATAAGCGTCAACACCGACAAAGGTAAAGCCGCTGGCCATGACCCCGAGGATCAACGCACCGATCACGGTGCCGGTGATGCGCCCTACGCCACCGGCCAGGCTGGTGCCGCCGATGACCGCCGCGGCAATCGCGTCCAGTTCATAAGACATGCCCATACCGGCCTGCCCGGTCGCGGCCCGTGCCGACGCCACCACCCCGGCCAGACCTGCAAGCAGCCCGGCGATGCTGTAGACGATCACCAGATGGCGCTTGACGTTGATCCCGGAGGTACGCGCCGCCTGCATGTTGCCGCCGATGGCGTAGGTGTACTTGCCGTACTTGGTGTAGCGCAGGGCGATGTGAAAGATCACCGCCACCACCAGAAAGATGATCACCGGCATCGCGCCGTGTCCGATGGCCGTGTAGGAATCCGAGAGCATGCTCACCGGCTGACCTTCGGTGTAGTAGCGCGCCAGGCCCCGAGCCGAGACCATCATGCCGAGGGTGGCAATGAACGGCGGAATCCCGGTGATCGCAATGATGCTGCCGTTGATCGCCCCCGCCAGCAATCCCACCCCGAGCCCGGCGATCACCGGAATCCACACCGGCAAGTCAGTCAGGGATGGAAACACCGCCCGGGCAAAGTCCGAGGTCTGGGCCAGGCTGGCGGCAATCATCGCCGACAGCGCCAGCACCGAACCGGAAGACAGGTCGATACCGGTGGTGATGATGACCTGGGTCACCCCGATCGCCAGCAGGCCGATGATCGACACTTGCAGGATCATCAGCACCAGGCGCTGGGAGTTCATCAGGAAGCTCTGGTCGCGAACGATCCAGCCGAACATTTCGAACACCAGGCCGATGCCGATCAACACCAGGAAGATACTCAACTCGGTCGGAAAGCGCCGGCGACTCTTGACCGGTACCGCTGCAGGTTTGTTTTCCAGTATCGCGTTCATAACCACTCACCCTTCTATTGCGTCGCCGACGACGGTCATGGCCACCGCCGGTATCCATTAGTGAACCGCGGACATGCCCGAGGCCAGTTGCATCACCCGTTCCTGGGTCGCCTCACTGCGGTCGAGGGTGCCCATCAGGTCGCCCTCGTGCATGACCATCACCCGGTCGCTCATGCCCAGCACTTCCGGCAACTCCGAGGAAATCATGATCACCGCCATGCCTTCGCTGGCCAGGTAAGCGATCAGCCGGTAGATCTCGGCCTTGGCGCCGACATCGATGCCCCGGGTCGGCTCGTCGAGAATCAGGATTCGCGGGTTGGTCATCAGCCAGCGCGCCAGCAACGCCTTCTGTTGATTACCGCCGGACAAGGTATCGATGCACTGCTCCAGCGACGGCGTTTTCACCCGCAACTTCTTGCACATGTCTTCACACAATGCGCGCAGGGCTTTTTGCTGGATGAAGCCGTTGCCGACGTAATGGGGCAATACCGCCATTTCCATGTTCTCCAGCACCGACAGGCACGGGAACAGGCCGCTGAGCTTGCGATCTTCGGTCAACAGCGCGAAGCCCTTCTCGATGGCCATGTGCGGATCACTGATGCGCACCACCTCGCCGTCGAGGCGGATTTCGCCACCGTCGCTTGGGGTGATGCCAAAAATCGCCTCGGCGACGTTAGTCCGCCCCGAGCCCATCAACCCGGCGATACCCAGGATCTCCCCGGCGTGCAGGTCGAAGGAGACGTCCTTGAAAATGCCGTCCAGCTTGAGGTCGCGCACCGACAGCAGCAGATCGCCGATCGGCTTCTCGCGCACCGGGAACAACTGGCTCAGCTCGCGACCGACCATCATCGAAATCAGGCTGTCGCCGTCCATGCTGTCGGCCCGTTGCAGGCCGACGTAGGCGCCGTCGCGGAACACCGCCACTTCATCGGCGATGCTGAACACTTCGTTCATTTTATGAGTGATATAGATGATGCCTTTGCCCTGACTCTTGAGGTCGGCAATGATCGAGAACAGATGGGCGACTTCCTTGTCGGTGATGGCCGAGGTCGGTTCGTCCATGATCAAAATGTCGGAGTCATAGGACACCGCCTTGGCGATCTCGACCATCTGCCGTTCGGCGATGCTCAGGTTGCCCACCAACTCTTCCGGGTCAAGGTTGATCCGCAGACGCTCCAGCAGTTTGGCGGTGCAGCGGTGCATTTCACGATGGTCGATCATGTGCAGGCCGTTGAGCTGCTCGCGGCCGATCCAGATGTTCTCGGCGATGCTCATGTGCGGCATCAGGTTGAGTTCCTGGTGGATCATCGCGATGCCGGCCTGAAGCGCAGCCAGTGGCGTTTCGAAGACCACCGGTTTGCCCCGCAGGCGCAACTCACCGGCGTCCGGCGGGTAGATGCCGGCAATGATTTTCATCAGAGTGGATTTGCCGGCGCCGTTTTCCCCCATCAGCGCCAGCACGGAACCAGGACGCACCCGCAGCTGTACGTCGGACAAGGCCACCACACCGGGAAAACCCTTGCTGACGTTGACGATCTCCAGCAGGTACGGCTCATCGACAGGCGTTGCGGCTGGCTGGATACCCACCAACGGGGTGCTTGAAGCAGTCGCTGAAGCGAACATGATCAGGTACTCCATCAGCAAGGTCGCGTCGCAACCTTGCGTGCTTATTGTTGTTATCGAATGGACGGGCTATTTGAAGGTGTCGACGTTTTGCAGGGTGATCAAGCGATACGGCACCCACACGGCCGGCTCGACCGGCTCGTTCCTGACCATTTTCACCGCCGTGTCGATCGAACCGTCTGCCTGCCCCTTGGCGTCCTGGAACACCGAGACCACCAGAGAGCCCTTCTTCACCGCGTTCAAACCATCGGGCGTACCGTCGACACCGGCGATCAGCACACTGCCTTTGGCAACGCCCGCCTGTTGCAGGGCCATGGCCGCGCCAATCGCCATCTCGTCGTTGTTGGAAACGACCGCGTCGAATTTGCGGCCCTGGGTCAGCCAGTCGTTGACCAGGGTCATGCCCTTGTCCCGCGACCAGATGCCGCTCTGCTCTTGCTCGATCTTGATGTTCGGGTACTTGGCCAGCACCTCTTTAACGCCCTTGGTGCGGTTGGTGGTGGAGTTGTTGGCCAGATCACCGAGCAGGATCACGATGTCGCCCTTGCCGCCCATTTTTTCGGCCAGGTACTGCATCTGCATCTGACCGGCCTCCAGATCGTTGGAAGCAACAGTGACCACGCCTTTGGGCAGGTTCAGGTCATCGGGACGGCGATTGACGTACACCAGCGGAATGCCGGCCTTGACCGCCGCTTCAGTGATTTTTTTGGTGGCGGCGGTATCCACCGGGTTGACCACAATGGCGTCGACCTTTTGGCTGATGAAGCTTTCCACCTGGCTCAACTGCTTGACCACGTCGCTGCGGGCGTCTTCGAACTGCAGCTGGACGCCATCGGGATAGGACTTGGCTTTCGTGTCCATGGATTCGCGCAGGTAGGTCAGCCAGGTGTCATCGAACTGCGACATGCTGACGCCGATCTTCATGTCAGCGAGGGCGGCGCCGCTGGCGAACATCAGGGACAAGGCCAGTGAGGCGAATCGGATCTTGGTCTTCATGAAAGGTCTTTCTCCACATTCTTGTTGGTTTTATGGATAAGGCGTGACGTTTTCAGTAAGCGGGCAAGCGAGAGATGGAATGAAGCGAGACGCGAGGCAGGTCGCGAGAGAGGTGCAGCGCACAACGTAAAACATGCAGCGCAGAGTGGAAGGTTTTCATCGACGGTACCTGGCTTTGTTTCTTGTTTTTGGTGCGTCCTTCACTCGTTCAAGGCCTGCTTGAGCGTGATCGGACGTTGATAGTCGGCAACCTGGAAACGACTTTATTGGAAAATAATTTCTATATCAACTCATTTTAGAATTTTATTCTGATTTTATTCCATGGCTTTCAAATGGGCTCAACGCCACCACTTGATGGCGCTCGGAACTTAGCCGCGCAGCGTCTAGCACGCGGGTGGTCGCCAGTGCATCACGGGCGTCGACCGGCAGTGGGCCACCGCTCTGTAACGCGGTTTGTAGCTGCAAATAGAACTGATTCCAGCAGCCACGCTCGGACGGCACCCGCTCACGCACCTCGCCCTGCTCGAACCAGCCCCAACGCCGGTGTTCCTCGACACCCCAGCGCTCGCCTTCGGATTTCGGTGTGAGCCCGGCGAGGGTCGACGCCTCCTGTCCGTCCAGACCGTCGACGCTGTAGCAGCCTTGGGTTCCGGTCACGCGAAAGCGCGGGCCGGGGGTGTTTTGCAGGCAACTGCCGCCCAGGTGCGAGATCACGCCGTTGGCATGGGTCAGGGACATAAAGAAGCCGTTATCGAAAGGCTGGCCCTTTTCGACGTACTCCAGTTCGGCATAAACCCGGGTGACGGGACCGAACAACAGCAGCGCCTGATCCACCAGGTGGCTGCCCAGATCGCGCAGGAAACCGCCGCCGCTGCCGTTGTTCACCGACTGCGGCGAGTAGCGTTCGATCCGCGATTCGAAACGAGTGACCTGCCCCAGCGCGCCGGACTCGATGAGTTTGCGCACCGTGAGAAAGTCCGAGTCCCAGCGTCGGTTCTGGTAGACGCTCAAGTGCACGCCCTGACGCTCGGCCATGGTGATCAGGGTTTGCGCCTGTTGCGTATCGGCGGCGAATGGCTTGTCGCTGACCACCGCCACTCCGTGTTCGATGGCGTCGAGCACCAGTGCCGGGCGACCTTTGAGCGGTGTGGACACCACCAGCACATCAACCCCGGCTTCGACCAGTTGGCCGATGCTGTCGAAGGCCGGCACGCCGGGATGTTCCGCGGCCAGCAGTTGCCGACGCTCGGCGGAACGGGTGACCACGCCCACAAACGTCGCTGCCGGCAGACTGCTGATCAGCGGAGCATGGAAAAACCGGCCGCCATGGCCGTAACCGACAAGTCCGATACGCATGTTGTTCTCCTTATGATCGTTCCCACGCTGCGTGGGAACGATCGGTTAGCCGTAGAAATGTGGGCGGTCTGGCAGGCCGACTTTGACGATCTGCCCGCTGTTCTGCGCCTCGACGCAGGCATCCGCAGCGACGGCGGCGGCGAAGCCGTCCCACGCCGATGGCCCGCCGACCTGCCCGGCCCGCACGCCATCGATGAACGCCTGCAACTCGACGTCGTACGCGGCGACGAACCGGTCCTTCCAGTCCATCAGAATCGCATTGGACAGCTTTGCCCCGCTGCGCAACTGAACCTGCGACGGCTCCGGCAGTTTGGCGATGCCGGTCTCCCCCACCACTTCGCACTGGATGTCGTAGCCGTACTGGCAGTTGACGAACACTTCCACGTCGATGCGCGTGCCCTTGGCGGTTTCCAGCAGCACGATCTGCGGGTCTTTCAAATGGGCGTGGGCCTTGCTGGTCTTGCGCGGGAACACCACTTGCACCGACACATAGTCGTCGTCGAGCAACCAGCGCAACACGTCCAGCTCATGGATCAAGGTGTCGGTGATCGCCATGTCGGTCTTGTAGTTTTCACCCACGGTCGGGTTGCGGTGGGCGCAGTGCAGCATCAGCGGCTCGCCGATCTGGCCACTGTCGATCACCGCTTTCAATGCCCGATAACCTTCATCGTACGGGCGCATGAAACCCACCTGCACCAGTCGCTTGCCGTGGGCCACCTCGGCCTCGACGATCTTGCGGCAGCCTTCGGCGGTGACGGCCAATGGCTTCTCACAGAACACCGGTTTGCCCGCGGCAATCGCCGCCAGCACGAACTCTTCGTGGCTCGGGCCCCAGGAGGTGACGAGGATTGCGTCGACGTCCGGCGCCTTGATCAGCGCGTGGCCATCGGGATAGACCTCGGCGGTCAGCTTCAGGTCGGAGACGACCTTGGCCGCTTGCTGCACATTGATGTCAGTGACCGCGACGACCTGACTGTTGAGCAAGGTCTGGCTGCAACGACGGATATGGTCCTGGCCGATGGCCCCGGTGCCGATGACGCCAATGCGCAACGAATTGGAAAGCGAAGACATATAAACACTCCTGTTGTTCGTTTCAGGGCAATCAGTATTGACGGGCCTTGGCCAATCGTTCGTTGAGGGTCTTGGCCACCGCATCGGTGCGGGCGCTGGTGGAGACTTGCGCCACGCCGACCCGCCACCACGACAGGTATTTGTGAATCATGGTTTTGGGCAGAACCTTGATGTCGATCAGCGTCGACACCGTCTGCAAGCGTGCATCGGCCAACGCGGCTCGCAACTCTTCAACCGTGTTCACCTTGTAGGTCTTGCAGCCGTAGGCGGCCGCACTCATGGCGAAATCCACCGGCACGAAGCCGCCATCGAGCTTGCCGGTTTCAGGGTTGCGGAAGCGGAACTCGGTGCCGAAGCTGTCCATGCCGTGTTCCATTTGCAGGTTGTTGATGCAGCCGAAGGTCATGTTGTCCAGCAGCACCACGTTGATCTTGCGGCGCTCCTGGATCGAGGTCGCCAACTCCGAGTGCAGCATCATGTAGGAGCCGTCGCCCACCAGTGCATAGACCTCGCGCCCAGGCTCGGCGAGCTTCACCCCCAGCGCGGCGTTCACCTCGTAACCCATGCACGAATAGCCGTACTCGACGTGGTAGGTGTTCACGCCCTTGCTGCGCCAGCTGCGCTGCAAGTCGCCGGGCAGGCTGCCGGCGGCGGCGACGATCACCGCGTCATCGGCCAGGGTTTCATTGAGCACGCCAAGCACCCGGCTCTGGGTCAGGCAGGAACCGGTCAGCTCGATGAATTCGCGCAGCACCGCCGGGTCCAGGTGGTCGTTGATTTCCGGAACGAAATCCTGGGTCTGGTACTCGACCTGATAGATGCGGTCGACTTCCTCGTCCAGCTGCGCCCTGGCCTGCCGGGGTTGATCGCCCCAGCCGGAGCGATAGTCGCCCAACACATCGGCCAAGGCGTTCAAACCGGTTTTGGCGTCCGCCAGCAGTTGCACGCCGTCGAGTTTCAGGGCATCGCAGGGGCTGATATTGAGGTTGAGGAATTGCACCTCCGGGTGTTTGAACAAGGATTTCGACGCGGTGGTGAAATCGCTGTAGCGCGTACCGACGCCGATGATCAAATCAGCATCCTTGGCCAACAGGTTCGCCGCCAGGCAACCGGTTTCACCGATCCCGCCGACGTTCAGCGGATGGCTGGACACCACCGCGCTCTTGCCGGCCTGGGTTTCGGCGAAAGGAATATCGAAGCGTTCGGCAAAGGCTTGCAACGCCGCGTTAGCCCCCGAATATTTGACCCCGCCGCCGCAGATGATCAGCGGTTTACGCTTGCCTTTGAACAGCGCCACGGCATCGCCAAGCATTGCTTCGGTGGCCGGACGGCGCTCGAGGCGGTGCACGCGTTTTTGCAGGAAGTCATCGGGATAGTCGTACGCCTCGGCCTGCACGTCTTGCGGCAGGGCCAAAGTCACAGCGCCGGTTTCGGCGGGATCGGTGAGCACGCGCATGGCGTGGATCGCCGCGGTCATCAGTTGTTCGGGACGGTTGATGCGGTCCCAGTATTTGCTCACGGCCTTGAACGCATCGTTGGTGCTGATGCTCAGGTCGTGGAACTGCTCGATCTGTTGCAACACCGGGTCCGGTTGGCGACAGGCGTAGACGTCGCCAGGCAACAGCAACAAGGGAATACGGTTGGCAGTGGCCGTGGCGGCAGCGGTCAGCATGTTCGCCGCGCCCGGGCCTACCGATGAGGTACAGGCGTAGATCTTGCGCCGCAGGTGTTGCTTGGCGAACCCGATGGCAGCATGGGCCATGCCTTGCTCGTTGCGGCCCTGATGGACGACCAGGTCGCCGCTGTCCTGCTCCAGCGCCTGCCCCAGCCCCAGCACATTGCCGTGGCCGAAAATGGTAAAGATCCCGGCGACGAATTTGCTCTGAACCCCATCGACCTCGATGTACTGGTTATCGAGGAATTTCACCAGGGCCTGGGCCATGGTCAGTCTTGTTGTGGTCATGCTTGCACCTTTTCCGTATGCGAATCCGATGTCAGGCCAGGGATTTCTGCAGGTGATCCATGCTCGCGCCGATCGCCGTCTGGATATCTGCCAGGCCATGGACGCTGTCGGCAAACGGTTCGAACGACAGGTAGCCGCTGTAGCCGCTGCTGAGTAAGGTGTCGATCTGCGCCGCATTGCCGAGGATGTCGCCCTCGCCCACCAGCACCCGATGGCCATCACGAATGGTCGCCAGCGGCGCCTCGGCATCTTCGACGCCGGAGATGTGCACCAGCCCGGTCAGCTCGGGGAAGAACTCATGTTCGCTGGCCAGGTGATGGTGGAAGGTGTCATGCACCAAACGAAACACATCCAGCCCGCCGATGGCCTTGATCGCATCCACCGCTGTGCGTTTGCGCCGCAGCGAGCATTCTTCGAAACCCAGCGGCTCGATGAAGCCGAGGATGCCGTGAGCGCGCAAGATCGGCGCCAGCTCACTCAACGCCGTGCGCAGGCCGGCCGCACGCTGCGCCTCGGTACGTGGATCAGCGCGGTCGTTCAGCGGGCACATGACCAAACCCTGCGCGCCACAATCACGGGCATACGCGGCAAGCTTCAGGGCGTGTGCGCGGCGCTCGTCATTCCAGACATCGAACGGATACAGCGCGTTGATCGACAACACAGTGATGCCTTTGGTCGCGCACAATTGACGCACCTGTTCGGGCGCGGTGCCGTCTTCGATTTCAACGCCCTTGAGATCATCGCGGATCTCGATGGCATCGGCCTTGAGGGTCACCGCCAACTCAATGAACGCCGGCAGGGACAAACGTGGGGCGACCATACGGTTCAGGGCGAAACGCAGGGGTTTGCTCATTTTTTGTTGTTCTCCGTATCAGTGAATTATTTGGCGGTCGGCATGCTGAATTCAGGGCCCTTGGCGATGCTGTCGGGCCAGCGCTGCATCACGCTTTTGTAGCGGCTGTAGAAGCGAATGCCTTCTTCGCCATACGCGTGGTGATCACCGAACAGCGAGCGCTTCCAGCCGCCGAAGGAATGCCAGGCCATGGGCACCGGAATCGGTACGTTGATGCCGACCATGCCGACCTTGATGCTGCGGGCAAACGAGCGAGCGATGCCGCCATCACTGGTGAAGCAGGACACGCCGTTGCCGAATTCATGGGCGTTGATCAGTGCCACGGCACTGGCGAAATCCGGCACCCGCAGGATGCCCAGCACCGGGCCGAAAATCTCTTGCCGGTAGATGCTCATCTCGGTCGTGACCTTGTCGAACAACGTCGCGCCGACGAAGAAGCCGTTCTCGGCGCCCGGCACCTTGAAGTTGCGTCCGTCGACAATCAGTTGCGCACCCTGGGCCACGCCTTCGCCGATAAAACCCTCGACCTTGGCCTTGTGTTCGGCGGTCACCAGCGGCCCCATGTCGCTGTCGCCCTGCAGGCCGTCGCCGACCTTCAGTTGATCGATGCGCGGCAGCAGTTTGGCAATCAACTGGTCGCCGACATCACCGACGGCCACGGCAATCGAAATCGCCATGCAGCGCTCGCCAGCCGAGCCATACGCTGCGCCGATCAACGCATCCGCCGCTTGATCCAGATCGGCATCGGGCATGACGATCATGTGGTTCTTCGCACCGCCCAGTGCCTGCACACGCTTGCCGCGCGAGGTCGCTTGCTGGTGAATGTACTCGGCAATCGGCGTCGAGCCGACAAAGGAAATCGCCTCGATGTCCGGGTGTTGCAGCAAGGCGTCAACCGCCGCCTTGTCGCCCTGGACCACGTTGAACACACCGTCCGGCAACCCGGCTTCGGTGAGCAAACGGGCCATCAGCAAACTGGCGGATGGATCGCGCTCGGACGGCTTGAGGATGAAGCAGTTACCGGTGACCAACGCCAGCGGGATCATCCACAACGGCACCATCACCGGAAAGTTGAACGGTGTAACCCCGGCGCAGACGCCCAGTGGCTGGCGCAGGTTCCAATTGTCGATGCCACCGCCGATGTTGTCGCTGAAATCGGTTTTCAGCAGGTTCGGCGCGCCACAGGCGTATTCGACGATTTCGATGCCACGGGTCACTTCGCCCTTGGCGTCGGACAGCACTTTGCCGTGTTCGCGGCTGATGATTTCGGCCAGTTCGTTGTGATGACGGTCGAGCAATTCCTTGAACTTGAACATCACCCGCGAACGGCGCAGGGACGACTGCTCGGACCACGCCGGGAACGCCTTCAGGGCCGAAGCGACGGCGGCGTCCACGGTCTTCTGGCTGGCCAGCCCAACCCGCGCCTGAACGCCGCAGGTGGCCGGATTGAAGACATTGCTGAACCGCTCGCTACCGCTGTCCTGCACCTGACCGTCGATGTAATGGCCTATGACCGGGGCGTCGCTCATTGTTCTTGTTCTCCGTTCGAATGTTTAAATTCAGGCGTTGTAATTCAGAGATCCAGCAGCCAGCTGTGCTGCGGATCGTTATGGAACTGCCAGACACGTTTCGGGCCGGCCATCACGTTCAGGTAGTACGACTCGTAGCCGTAGGGCACGCTGACCGGGTGATAGCCCTTGGGCACGACCACCAGATCATTGTTTTCCACGGCCATGGCCTGATCGATGCTGCGATCGTCGGTGTAGACCCGCTGGAACACGAAGCCCTGGGGCGGGTTGATCTGGTGGTAATAGGTTTCTTCGAGAAAGCTCTGGTGCGGCAGATCGTCGGTGTCGTGCTTGTGCGGCGGGTAGCTCGATGAGTGCCCGGACGGCGTGCGTACTTCCACCACCAGCAGCGAATGGGCCGGTTCGGTGTCCGGCAGGACGTCGCAGACATAACGGGTGTTGGCACCCTTGCCGCGCACGCTGCGTTTCATGCTGTCGGGTTTGATCAGCCGTGGGCCAAGGTTTCCGGTAGTCGAACCGGGCGCCGCGCAAACAGCAATTTGCACATCGCTCAACGCCACCACCTGGGCCTGGCTGCCGGGCGGCAAATACACCGCGAACGGCGATTTGTCTTCGAACACCGATTGGCGATCACCGATGTTGTCCCAGTCGAACGCGCCCTGCCCCGGCGCTTCGCCCTTGATGCCGACCCGACCGCTGAGCAGCACCAGGCACAGTTCTTTGTCGCCCGCGCTGACCGGCAGGGCTTCGCCGAGGCTCAGCCGATAAGCGGCGAAGCCGACGTATTCCAGCGTGCCCTGCCCCAACTCGACCATGGTCCGGCCGCGGGCATTACTTTTGACCAGCAGGCTCATCGCGTCATCCTCTCGTCAAGCAACGCACGCAAGGTGTCATAACCTTTTTTGGCGTAGACGTAACTCGGTGCCACCGCTGGATCCTGTTCGGCCTCGACCACCAGCCAGCCGTGGTAATCGACGCCCAGCAGCACGTCGAGCAAGGCGCCGAAGTCGATGTCGCCATCGCCGGGCACGGTGAAGGTGCCGTTGATGATGCAGTCCGGGAAGCTCCACAGGTTGTTGCGCGCCAGTTGCACCACCGGTTTGCGCACGTCCTTGAAATGCACGTGGCAGATGCGTTCGATGTGTTTGCGCAACACCTGCAGCGGTTCGCCGCCGCCCATGTAGCAGTGGCCCGAATCGAACAGCAGGCCGACTTCGCTGCCGGTCAATGCCATCAGTTTGTCGATGTCGGCCGGGGATTCGACGTAGGCGCCCATGTGGTGGTGATAGGCCAGACGCACGCCCTGGGACAGGGTGAAACGCGCCAGTTCGGTGAGTTTGTCGGCGTACTCTTGCCAGGCTTGTTCTGTGTGGAAACGCGGGCGTTCGACCAGGGGAATGCGCTGGCCTTGAATGGAGTCGGCGACTTCGCCATAGACCAGCACCTTGGCGCCGTTCTTCGCCAGCAGCTCGACATGGCTGCCGATGGCGTCGATTTCCTCGGCCACGGAACGGCGGGCCAGACGGCTGGAATACCAGCCGGACACCAGCGCCAGGTCATACGGGCGCAGCACATCGCCGACACCCTTGGCGTCCCTGGGAAATTTGCCGTTAAGTTCGAAGCCTTCGTAACCGATGTCCTTGCCTTCGCTGAGGGCCGTGCTCAACGGTGTCTCGCCACCGAGGGACGGCAAGTCGTCGTTGCTCCAGGAGATCGGGTTGATGCCAATTCGGATAGCGGGCATGACTGCACCTTTTATTGTTTTTTCTAGAATGTTCAGGCTCGGGCTGTGCGCCAGGCATCGATCAGTTCGACGAACGTGCCCTGCACCTGGCGGATCAGCGTTTCATCGTCGATTTCACCGGCCATCCACGCGCGGCTCGGCTCCTGGAATATCGTCCGGCCCACGGCGAAACCACGGCAGGTCCGGCTCTGGCTGGCCTGTTGAAAGCCTTCGGCCAGGGTCGCCGCCGGGGCATTCAGGCCCAGCAGCACCACGCCACGGCAATACGGGTCGCGTTCCTGAATCAGCTCGTCGAGTTGTTGCCACTCCTCGGCGCTCTGCGCTTCGATCTTCCACCACGCCGGGTAGATGCCCAGGTTGTAGAGGCGTTTGAGGGCGCGATAGAGCACGTCCGGATGCTGTGACGGGTGATCCTTGGGCGGGATGATCTCCAGCAGCAATTCATGCCCGCTGACTTGCGAGGCCTGATACAAACCCTTGATCTGCGCTTCCTGCTCCAGACGCAGCAGTGGCTCGTCGTCGGGATGGAATTGCACCAGGCATTTGATGACCTGTTCTTGCGGCCAGGCGATCAGGTTGCTGCCGATCGAGCGCCCGTGTTCGAACGCCAATGGCCGCGAACCCTGCACCTCCACCGGCCGTGCCACCCACCAGCCGCGACCGGTGGCGGCGTTCAGCGAGTCCTGACCGAAACGTTGATCGGCCAGCAAGCCGACATCGGCGTCGACACCCTGCTCGCGAAGGTCCGCTTCGACCCGCTCCACGGCTTTGATGAAGAGTTGTTTGAGTTCGCCGATAGCGCTCAGGTCGCGCCCGCCCTTGTGGGCCAGCTCCACCAGTTGCCCGCGATGATCGAAGGCAAAGATGAACAGTTGCTTCCACTGTTTGCGCGGCACGCTGACCTGATGCAGACGCTGCAACATGGCGTCCTGATCCGGCCGGGTGATCGGCACCGGGCTGTTGAACAGGTAATCGAGTTCGGCGCGGGTCGGCATCGCCGGGGCACAGGCATGGCGCGACACCACCAGCCCACCGCAGGCATTGGCCAACTGGCAGCAGCGCTCGTCGCTGGCGTCCTCCAGCCAACCGCCGAGGAAACCCGACATGAAGGCATCGCCGGCGCCCAGCACATTCAGCACTTCGACGCGCACACCGGGATAGATCGCGCCGTCTTCCAGACGCGCCGGAATCACCCCGTGAATCACCGTGCAGCCTTGCGGACCGAGCTTGACCACCAAAGTCGCCGCGCTCAGGCGCCGGACATTGCGCAGCGCGGTGAGCAAATCCTCGGAGCCGCCGGCGATCAGGAATTCTTCTTCAGTGCCGACGATCAGGTCGAAACGCGGGAGGATTTTCTGCACATGCTGGCTGACGTTCTGGTCGGCGACGAAGCGGGTTTCGCCGTCCGCCTTGCCGGCCAGGCCCCAGAGCACCGGGCGGTAGTCGATGTCCAGCACCCGTTTGACGCTGTGCTTCTCGGCGTAGTCCAGCGCCTGGATGCTCGCCTTGTAGACGCCGTCGGTGGAGAAATGGGTGCCGGTGATCAGCAGCGCTTTGCTGGAGGCGATGAAGGCTTCGCTGATGTCTTCGGCGCGCAACGCCATGTCGGCGCAATTTTCGCGGTAGAACACCAGGGGAAAGGTTTCGCGATCCTTGAGGCCCAGCAGGACCATGGCGGTCAGACGTTCCGGATCGACCTTGATGCCGCTGACATCGCAGCCCTCGCGGGTCAGGGACTCAACGAGGAAGCGGCCCATGTGGTCGTCCCCTACCCGGCTCAGCATCGCTGACTTCAAACCCAGCCGAGCGGTGCCGAAGGCGATGTTGGCGGACGAGCCGCCCAGGTACTTGGCGAAGCTGCTCACATCCTCCAGCCGCGCCCCGACTTGCTGCGCGTAGAGATCGACGCCAAGGCGTCCGAGGCAAATCAGATCCAATTGACGCCCACTGGCAAAACGAGTCTGGCCCATGCTGGCTCCTGTTATTTTTATCAGCCTGCGTTCGGGGCGATGAAGGCGCCGAACACTCTTGGTGGATGCAGACTAAAACGTCGGGGGCCGAACAATCAATATTTATTCTATATATTTTTTACGTGGAATTTTTTTTCCAATAAACTTTAATACGAGCGTTCCAGACACCGTGCATCGTTTCAGCAAGCCCCAGGCCGGTTGCACGCTCAAGATTTTATTCCGGCCTACCCTGTAGACTGCGCACAGCCAACCTATTGTCAGGGGGTGACGAGAACCGTCATCTCCATAAGAACAAGCCAGAAGGATTTCTTATGTCCCGCACCGATCAGCCGGCTACGACCGAGAGTACGTCCGATAGCGATCTCGCCAGCCCTCCGATCAATGCCGAGCGTCTGTTGCAGCTGATTACCGAGGAATACGAAAGCCTGCCGCGCCAGCTCAAACGCATCGCCAGTTACATGAGCCAGCAGAGCGACCGGATCATGGTCGACCGCATCAGCGACATCGCCCGCGAATGCGAAGTGCACCCGTCGGCCATCGTGCGCTTTTCCCAGCGCTTCGGGTTCAGTGGGTTCAGCGAGATGCAGGCGCTGTTTCGCGAGGCCTACACCCACAAGACCACGCCGGTGCAGAACTACCAGCAACGCATCCGCAGCATGATCGCCAACAAATCGCAGAAGGCCAGCGGCGGCGACCTGGCGCGCGAGTGCATCAACGCCACCCTGTCGGGCATCGAACGATTGGGGCTGGAACTCGATGACCAGGCCTTCGACAAGGCCGTGGACCTGGTGGTGAATGCCGACAACATTTACGTGGTCGGGGTACGCCGCTCGTTCGCGGTGGCCGATTACCTGGTCTACAACCTGCAACACACCAACAAGCGCATCCATCTGGTGTCGGGCCTTGGCGGCAGTTACCGCGAGCAGATGCGCAGCGTGCGCGCCAACGATCTGGTAATCGCCATCAGCTTCACGCCCTATGGCAAGGAAACCCAGCACTGCCTGCGCATCGCCCAGCACCATCAGGCGAAAACCCTGATCATCACCGACAGCAACCTCTCACCGTTGGCCAAGCGCGCCAACACCGTGCTGCTGGTCAACGAGGGCAGCTCGTTTGCCTTCCGTTCATTGAGTGCGACTTTGTGCCTGTGCCAGGCGCTGTTCATCGCCGTGGCTTATCGACTGGAATTGAAGGTCGACGAGATTCATGAGCAGGCAGGCTTTGAGGATTAGCCTTCGAGGATGAGCGATAGGCTTTGAGGATTAGCGCGAAGCCGTTTGCAGGTCGCTGAACCTCGGCTAAGGTTGTCCCTCCCCAAGGACCGTTAAGGAGAGGCTCAATGAAACTGATCGGCATGCTGGATTCGCCCTACGTGCGGCGCGTCGCCATTTCCGCTAAATACCTGGGCATCGCGCTGGAGCACGAATCGGTTTCGGTGTTCAGGAACTTCGAGCAGTTCCAGCAAATCAACCCGGTGGTGAAGGCGCCGACCCTGGTGCTGGACGATGGTGAAGTGTTGATGGATTCGACGCTGATCATCGATTACCTGGAGACCCTGGCCGCACCGGGTAAAAGCCTGATATCCAACGACCCGGATCAACGCTTGCGCTCGCTGCGACTGATCGGCCTGGCGCTGGCGGCGTGTGAAAAATCGGTACAGCTTTACTACGAGCGCAACCTTCGGCCAGCGGAGATTCAGTACGGACCTTGGGTGGAACGGGTCGAAGGGCAATTGGCGGCGGCGTATTCGGCGCTGGAGCGGGAGCTGGAAAAACAGCCGCTGAAGACCGACGGTTCCATTGCACAGGACGGGATTAGCCTGGCGGTGGCCTGGAGCTTTACCAACCTGGTGGTGCCGGATCAGGTCGACGCCGCCCAGTTCCCGAGAGTCAGCGCGTTCACCGCGTATGCCGAGGGGCTTGAGGTGTTTGTCGAGACACCGATCATCTAGGCAATACGCCGGAAGATAAAACACCGCAAATCCCTGTGGGAGCGGGCTTGCTCGCGAAAACGGAGTGTCAGTCGACATTATCGTGTCTGATACACCGCCTTCGCGAGCAAGCCCGCCCCCACAGGTTTGCGTACCTTAACTGTCTGGCATTGGAATCTGGTCGATTACGGCTTGGCCAACTCCATAATCATCCGCGACAGCAAATAAATCCGCGGTGCCACGCTTTCGACCTCGGCGTATTCCTCAGGCGTATGGATATTGCCGCCAACCATTCCGAACCCGTCCAGCGTCGGCGTGCCAACACCCGCGGACAAACTCGCATCCGCCGCCCCGCCGCTACCTTCTTCCGTCAACTTGCGGCCAATTTCGCCGTAAATTCCCTGAGCCATGGCCATCAAACGATCCGATTCCGCCGTTTGCGGCATCGGTGGCAAGCCGCGCTTGAGGCTGGTGGTGACTTGCGTATCGGCAATCAGTTTGTCCTTGGAAACCCGCGCCAAGTCTTTTTCGATCCGGTCGAATTCTTCCGGCACCGCCGCCCGCACGTCAGCCTTGGCGGTGGCCTGATCCGGAATCACGTTGGTGCGGTCCCCGGCCTTGAGCACGGTGAAGTTGATCGTGGTTTTCTTTTCCGCATCGCCCAGCTTGCCGAGTTGCAGAATCTGGTGCGCAGCTTCCATGGCAGCGTTACGCCCCAGTTCCGGGGCAACGCCCGCATGGGCAGCCTTGCCTTTGACCTCGACCACGGCAGTCGCGCTGCCTTTACGCCACACCACCAGCCCATCGGCCGGACGACCTGGCTCAAGGTTGAGCGTCACGTCATGGGCCTTGGCGGTTTTCTTGATCAGGTCGGTGGCGACCTCCGAACCGGTTTCTTCACTGGCGTCGAGCAGGAAAGTGATCTGCGCGTAATCCTTGAAGTCGAGGTTCTTGAGGACTTTCAGCGCGTAGATCCCGGCGACGATGCCGCCCTTGTCGTCCATCACACCTGGCCCATAGGCGCGGCCGTCCTTGATCTGGAACGGGCGCTCGGCGGCGGAGCCTTCCTTGAACACGGTGTCCATGTGCGCCATCAGCAGGATTTTCGCCTTGCCAGTGCCTTTGAGGGTGGCCAGCACATGGTTGCTCTTGTCCGGGGTGTTGGGCACCAGTTCGATGGAGGCACCGAGCTTTTTCAACTCGTCGATGGCGATGTCACTCACCTGGGTCAGGCCCGGCTCATAGCCGGAGCCGGAGTCGATGTTCACCAGCCGCTCCAGCAGTTTCAGGGCTTCAGCCTTGTACTGTTCAGCATCGGCGAGGACTTGTTTGTGGGGTTCGGCGAAGGCTGCGGGGGTGAAGGTGCCGAGGGCGAGGGTCAGGCCAAGGCTGGTGGCCAGGAAGGAACGCGGGAGTTTGAACGTCATGAATCGATCCTTGTTTCGTGTCGGGGTCTTTAGACCCTACCTGACTACGACGCAAGGCTCTACACCGGATGCGACACATACACACCTGATCCACCGAAGAACCGATGTGGGAGCCTGTGGTGATCAGTCAAACCGAGTCGAGCAACTCTTTACGCGGCTTGCCGTCGCCATGGCAAATGACGCGATTACGGCCGGTGGTCTTGGCTTCGTAAAGCGCCTGGTCGGCGTCGTTGAGCCACAGGGTCGCGTCGTCGTGGGCCGGGTTGAAGGCCGCCAGGCCGATGCTCAAGCTGACTTTCAGCGCCGGGTTCTGCTCGTAACCCAAGGTGGCGAAACGAGCACGCAGCGCATCCATCGCCACGGCGGCGCGCTCCAGTGGCAGGTCCGGCAGCAGCACGCAGAATTCGTCGCCGCCATAGCGCCCGGCGACATCGGCGGCACGCAGGTTCTGCTTGAGCATTTTGCTCAGCTGACGCAAGACGATGTCCCCTGCGACATGGCCGTACGTGTCGTTGATGATTTTGAAATGGTCGATGTCGATCAGTGCAATCGCCCCGCCCTGTTGCTGACGTTGGCAACGCTGAAACTCGATTTCCAGCTGATCTTTCCACGCACCGTGATTCAGCAGGCCGGTCAGGCTGTCGGTGCGGCTCAGGGCCAACAGTTCGCGTTTGTGTCGGCCAAGGGTGTCGGCCTGACGGAAGCAGACCCAGCCCAGGGACAGCGGATAAATCGACAGCAAAGGCAAACAGGCGTATAGCTGAAATGGACTGGTTTGCGGGACAAAAGCCGGCATGAACACCAGCAGCCCGAGGCCTATCCCGAGCACCTGCGCGACGGCGCCCATCAACAGAAAACGCAAACCGCCAATGGCCACGTTGTGCATCGCCATCATCGACAGCGTAGCTGCGCTGGGCAGCGGATTGAACTGCATGGCGGCCACCCAGAAACCGCCGAGAAACGCGTCCACCAGAATGTTGCGGTGTTCGGCCTGATAAGGAATTTTCGCCCGACGCGCCCATTGATAGGCCACATGCGGCCAGATGACGCCGTTGAACAGCATCACCACCCAGACCCAGGGCGCGGGATCGAGTGGATACATCCCTGCACCGACACACAATAGTCCAAGGGCCAGACCCAGGATGCGCGACCCATAAAGCCTCCTGGCCAATGAAAGTCCCTTTCCTCCCTTTTTTTCCATAGAGGCCTCTGTACTACTGAACCGAGCCTGACAACACACGGGTGAAAGTGTGTTTGAAGTCTATCAGGGCAACGTCAAATAGCCATCTCCGGCTTGCAGTCTGAATAACATGGCATTGCCATGAGGCGAGTGCCCAATGTTTGTCTATACATGAAGGAAGGGATCGATAAACCACGAGAGGCTCCGCCAACCACCTTCCGTCCTGATCATTGCAAAAGGAATAGCCTGATGCTTTTGTTGGTTGTCACTATCGCCGTTTTCGTGGCCTGGAGCTGGTTGAGCTACCCGGCCATCGGTTACTGGCTCTATGACTTGAACATGGCGCTGGAGGCCCGGCTGTATCGGTTGCACAAGCTTGTCGTGCCGATCACCGAAATGACCGTCTCGACCTGGCAGGGCGGGCCCTACGAAGCCTCCAGCAACATACTGATGCTGCACGGCTACAGCGCCGACAAGAATATCTGGCTGCGCTTCGCCCGGCATTTTGTCAACGACTACCGGGTGATCATCCCCGACCTCGCCGGCCATGGCGAAACCGGTTTCAAGGCCGGTGGTGGCTACGACATTCCGGTCCAGGCCAAACGATTGATCCAGTTGCTCGATGTCTGCGGCGTCGAGAAGGTGCACGTGATCGGCAATTCCATGGGTGGCTACATCGCGGCCTGGCTGGCGGCCAATTACCCCGAGCGTATCGTTTCACTGGCGCTGCTCGACCCGGCTGGCGTCACTGCCCCGGAACCCAGCGACATGGAGCGCCACCTGGCTCGAGGCCATAACCCGTTCCTGATTCATTCCCGTGAAGAGTTCCAGCATTTCTACGCCATGACCATGGCTTCGCCACCATGGGTACCGGGGATCGTGCTGGACGCCGTCGCCCAGCGCTATGAACAGCAGCGCGACGAGCTGGAAGAAATCTTCAGGGACTTCCGGGCCAGCCCGCCGATGGAACCGAAACTGCCCGACATCAAATGCCCGGCGCTGCTGCTTTGGGGGCGCAAGGACCGCTTGATCGACGTCAGCAGCGTGCCCGTCTGGAGCAAGGGCATCGTCGATCTGCGGGTGGAAATCTGGGACGGTGTCGGCCACATGCCGATGGTTGAGCAGCCGACCAAAACAGCACGCTTGTACCGGGAGTTTTTGCGGGCGCATCACATGACCCCCACCGCCTCGTAGCAGCAGCCTCGCAGGCTCGGCAGCTGCTACGGGTTGGCGATAACTCGGGGGATGCTCGGCGATTCATACGAGGCGCGATGGATGAACATTCTTTACGACGAACGCATCGACGGCGCCCTGCCCAATGTCGACAAGGCGGTGCTGCTCAAGGCCTTGCAACAGCAGGTGCCGGACCTGGACATCCTCTGGCGCGAGGAAGAACTCAAGCCCTACGAATGCGACGGTCTCTCGGCCTATCGCACCACGCCGATGCTGGTGGCCCTGCCCCGGCATCTTGAACAGGTGCAGGCACTGCTCAAGCTCTGCCATGCCCGGAACGTGCCGGTGGTGGCGCGCGGGGCCGGCACCGGGTTGTCCGGCGGTGCGCTGCCGCTGGACAAAGGCGTGTTGCTGGTGATGGTGCGGTTCAACAACATCTTGCACATCGACCCCGCCGCCCGCACCGCACGGGTCCAGCCGGGGGTACGCAACCTGGCGATATCCCAGGCAGCAGCGCCCTTCGGTTTGTATTACGCGCCGGACCCGTCCTCGCAAATCGCCTGTTCCATCGGCGGCAATGTCGCGGAAAACGCAGGTGGCGTGCATTGCCTCAAGTACGGCCTGACCGTGCACAACCTGCTGAAACTCGAAGTGCTGACCCTTGAAGGCGAACACCTGACCCTTGGCGCCGACTCGCTGGACGCGCCGGGCTTCGACCTGCTGGCGCTGTTCACCGGTTCCGAAGGTTTGCTGGGGATCATCACCGAGGTCACGGTCAAACTGCTGCCCAAGCCCCAGGTCGCCAAAGTCCTGCTGGCCAGTTTCGATTCCGTGGAAAAGGCCGGCCGCGCGGTGGCCGAAATCATCGCCGCCGGAATCATCCCCGGCGGCCTGGAAATGATGGACAACCTGGCGATCCGCGCTGCCGAAGATTTCATCCACGCTGGTTACCCGGTGGACGCCGAAGCGATCCTGCTCTGCGAACTGGACGGTGTCGAAGCCGATGTCCACGACGACTGCGAGCGGGTCCGCGAGGTGCTGCAACAGGCCGGCGCCAGCGAGGTCCGCCAGGCCCGGGACGAGGCCGAGCGCGTGCGGTTCTGGGCCGGGCGCAAAAACGCCTTCCCGGCCATCGGCCGCCTCTCGCCGGATTACTACTGCATGGATGGCACCATCCCCCGCCGCGAACTGCCCGGCGTGCTCCAGGGCATCGCCAACCTTGCGCAAGAATACGGCTTGCGCGTGGCCAACGTGTTCCACGCCGGCGACGGCAACATGCACCCGCTGATCCTGTTCGACGCCAACCAGCCCGGCGAACTGGAGCGGGCCGAAGCCCTCGGTGGCAAAATCCTCGAACTCTGTGTGAAAGTCGGCGGCAGCATCACCGGCGAGCACGGCGTGGGCCGGGAGAAAATCAATCAGATGTGCGCGCAGTTCAACAGTGACGAGTTGACCCTGTTTCATGCCGTGAAAGCCGCGTTCGATCCGCAGGGGCTGCTCAACCCCGGCAAGAACATCCCGACCCTGCACCGCTGCGCGGAGTTCGGCGCAATGCACATCCACGCCGGGCAGCTGCCGTTCCCTGAGCTGGAGCGTTTCTGATGGCGGATTTCGATGCCAGTGACGCCCTGCTCGAGCAGGTCAGGCAGGCGCGGGAAAACGCCACGCCGCTGCGCATTCAGGGGGCAAACACCAAGGCCTTTCTCGGCCGTGAAGTGGCTGGAGAAATACTTGATACCCGCGCCCATCGCGGCATCGTCAGCTACGACCCGACGGAACTGGTGATCAGCGTTCGCGCCGGCACGCCGTTGAGCGAACTGTTTGCCGCCCTGGATGCGGCGGGACAAATGCTGCCTTGCGAGCCGCCGTCGTTCGGCGAAGGCGCCACTGTTGGCGGGATGATCGCGGCGGGGCTGTCCGGGCCGCGACGCCCGTGGTCCGGCTCGGTGCGGGATTTTGTCCTTGGCACGCGGGTGATCAGCGGCCTCGGTACCCACCTGCGCTTTGGCGGCGAAGTAATGAAAAACGTCGCCGGCTACGACCTGTCGCGCCTGATGGTCGGTAGTTATGGCTGCCTCGGCGTGCTGACCGAAGTCTCGCTCAAAGTACTGCCCAAACCCCGGCAATGCCTGAGCATCAGCCTGGACCTGGACTGCGCCCGCGCCTTGGCCAATCTGGCGCAATGGGGCCAACAACCGCTGCCCATCAGCGCCGCCAGCCACGATGGCCAGCGTTTGTACCTGCGCCTGGAAGGCGGTGAAGGCTCGGTCACGGCGGCCCATCAACGGCTCGGCGGCGAACCGTTGGATTCTGGTTATTGGTCCGACCTGAACGAACAACGACTAGACTTTTTTAATGAGGGTCTGCCGCTGTGGCGCTTGTCACTGCCCAACAACCTCGGGCCGCTGGACTTGCCCGGCGAGCAGATGATCGATTGGGGTGGCGCGCAACGCTGGCTGAAATCCGCGGCCGATGACATTCAGTCGCGAGCCCTTGAATTCGGTGGCCACGCCACCTGCTTCAGCCATGGCGTCACAGAAACGCCTTTCCAGCCCCTGGCCCCGGCGCTGCTGCGCTATCACCGGCAACTCAAGGCGCAACTCGACCCGCAAGGGTTGTTCAACCCCGGCCAGATGTACGCGGAGCTGTAAGATGCAAACCAATCTCAGCGAAGAGGCCCGACAACTGCCCCGCGCCGAAGAAGCGGACAAGATCCTGCGCACCTGCGTGCACTGCGGTTTTTGCAACGCCACCTGCCCGACCTATCAACTGCTGGGCGACGAACTGGACGGGCCGCGCGGGCGCATCTACCTGATCAAGCAAGTGCTCGAAGGCGCCCCGGCCACGGCCCAAGCCCAATTGCACCTGGATCGCTGCCTGACGTGCCGCAACTGCGAAACCACTTGCCCGTCCGGGGTGGACTATCACAACCTGCTGGACATTGGCCGCGCCGTGATCGATCAAGCGGTGCCGCGCCCGGCCGGTCAGCGCCTGTTGCGTCAGGGGCTGCGGGCACTGGCGCCGAACCCGAACCTGTTCAAGAGCCTGTTGCAGATCGGCGCCACCTTCCGGCCGTTGCTGCCACGGGGCATTGAGGCGAAGTTGCCCCACGACCTCCCCGCCCCGGGCGAGCGCCCTGCCCCTCGGCATGCTCGCCGGGTGTTGATGCTCGAAGGCTGCGTGCAGCCCGGTCTGTCGCCGAACACCAATGCCGCGACGGCGCGGGTGCTGGATCGGCTGGGGATCAGCGTGATACCGGCGCCCGAGGCCGGCTGTTGCGGGGCGCTGGACTACCACCTCGACGCCCAAGCCATGGGCCTGGACCGCGCCCGACGCAATATCGACGCCTGGTGGCCACACCTGGAAAACGGCGCCGAAGCCATCGTGCAAACCGCCAGCGGCTGCGGCGCGTTCATCAAGGATTACGGGCATCTGCTGGAGCGCGACCCGGTCTATGCGGCCAAGGCCCGGCGGGTCAGCGAACTGGCCCTGGACCTGGTGCAAGTGCTGGCCGATGAACCGTTGGAACGGGTCTGCGCCGCCACCGACCGGCGGATCGCCTTCCACTGCCCCTGCACCTTGCAGCACGCGCAAAAACTCGGCGGCGCGGTCGAGGCCGTGCTGACGCGGTTGGGCTTCAATCTCACGGCAGTGCCTGACAGTCATTTGTGTTGCGGCTCGGCGGGCACGTATTCGATCACCCAACCGGAACTGGCCCGGCAACTGCGCGACAACAAACTCAACGCCCTGGAAAGCGGCCACCCCGAAGTCATCGCCACCGCCAACATCGGTTGCCAGAGCCACCTCAACAGCGCCGGGCGAACACCGGTCAGGCACTGGATCGAACTGGTGGACCAAGTGCTGCGTTAACCGAACCACCTGAGTGGCAAGAACAGTCCTTGGCAGAATGAAGTTCGTCAGAAACTTCGTTTGTCGGCGCCGCCGAAGGCTGCGATCTTTTCCCGCATCCGTTACGTCACTGCGCCAGGAATTTTTTCATGAGCCACCCGAACTTCGTCAGCCCTGACCTGATCCGCCAACGCTTCTCCAAAGCGATGTCCGACATGTACCGCGAAGAAGTGCCGCTATACGGCGCGCTGATGGAACTGGTGGAGCAGACCAACCGCCACGTGCTGGACAGCGACCCGCAAATCTCCCGACAGCTGCACAGCACCGGTGAAATCCAGCGCCTGGACCTGGAGCGCCACGGTGCGATCCGCGTCGGCACCGCCGCTGAACTGGCGACCCTCGCCCGCCTGTTCGCCGTGATGGGCATGCAGCCGGTGGGCTATTACGACCTGACCCCGGCCGGCGTGCCGGTGCATTCCACCGCGTTTCGCGCCGTGCATGAGGCCGCGTTGCAGGTCAGCCCGTTCCGGGTATTCACCTCGCTGCTGCGCCTGGAACTGATCGAAGACACTGAACTGCGGGCCTTTGCCCAGTCGGTGCTGGACCAGCGTTCGATCTTCACCCCGACCGCGCTGACCCTCATCGAACGCGCCGAAACCCAGGGCGGCCTGACCGAAGACGAGGCGCAGGACTTCGTCACCCAAGCCCTGGAAACCTTCCGCTGGCACCACAGCGCCACCGTCACCGCCGCGCAATACCAGCAGCTCAGCGCCCAGCATCGACTGATCGCCGACGTGGTGGCGTTCAAAGGCCCGCACATCAACCACCTGACGCCACGCACCCTGGACATCGACATCGTCCAGGCACAAATGCCCGCCCATGGCATTACTCCCAAAGCGGTGATCGAAGGCCCACCCCGCCGCCAATGCCCGATCCTGCTGCGCCAGACCAGCTTCAAGGCGCTGGACGAGCCGATTACTTTTACTGATCAAACCGAAACCCGTGGCAGCCACAGCGCCCGTTTCGGTGAAATCGAGCAGCGCGGCGCAGCGCTCACCCCCAAGGGCCGGGCGCTTTACGATCGCTTGCTCAATGCCGCCCGGGATGAGCTCAAGGAGTTCCCCAACGAAGCCAATGCGTCGCGCTACAACGCACTTATGGCGCAGCACTTTGGCGAATTTCCTGACACCGTCGAGGCCATGCGCCAACAGGAACTGGCGTACTTTCGCTACTTCGTGACAGAAAAAGGCCCAGCCGCGGATGAGCTGAAAGGCGCGTCGCTGGAGGATTTGCTCCGCAACGGGTATGTGCGGGTTGAACCGCTGGTGTACGAAGATTTCCTGCCGGTGAGTGCGGCGGGGATTTTTCAGTCGAACCTGGGGGACGCGGCGCAAACTCACTATGGCGTGCATTCGAACCAACAGGCATTCGAAAAGGCATTGGGGCGTTCGACGATTGATGAGTTGGGGCTGTATGCAGAAACGCAGCGGCGATCGATCGAGGAGTGTTTTGCCGCATTGGGATTGAAGGTTTCCGATTAGGCGTTACGGCCACCAGATGCGCAACTTCTTGCGCAGTCGCGCGCTCTAAAAGCCCTCCAGCAAGGCTGGACGCCCGATAGATCAAGCCCTCCAGCCGAGTGCGCAAGAAGTTGCGCACTACTGCGCAAGTTCTTGCGCACTTTTCCGGGTGATCCTTGCCGAAAACCCTTTCGGTGTTGGATAAATACCCTCAACCACCTGATTTATATGGCTTCAATCATTTCTGGCACGCTCCTTGATAACAGTCGGGCACCCACCGGGCGATACCGCCTCCCGGGCACCCTAACTTTTAGCAAGGAGCACATCCATGGCTACACCAGCGTACATGTCGGTTACCGGCGAGAAACAAGGCCTGATCACTGCCGGCGCGTTCACCGCCGATTCCGTTGGCAACACCTACCAGGAAGGCCACGAAGACCAGGTCATGGTTCAGGCTTTCAGCCACGACGTGATCATCCCGCGTGACCCACAGTCCGGCCAACCGACCGGTCAGCGTGTACACAAGCCAGTCGTGATCACCAAGGTCTACGACAAATCTTCGCCACTGCTGCAAGCGGCGCTGACCTCCGGCGAGCGCATGAGCGAAATCGTTATCCAGTGGTACCGCACTTCGGCTCAAGGCACCCAAGAACACTACTACACCACCAAACTGGAAGACGCGATCATCGTCGCCATCAACAACAAAATGCACAACTGCCAGGATCCGTCGAACTCGCACTTCACCCACCTGGAAGAAGTGCAATTCACCTACCGCAAAATCACCTGGACCCACGAAGTCTCCGGTACTTCGGGTTCCGATGACTGGCGTGTTCCAGTCGCTTAATCGCGGCTGACGGTTCCAAACATCGGCCAGCTCTGCTGGTCGATGTCATTTGCGCCTTCCAGGAATTTTCGCGTCCGCAAGCACCCGTTTGGGTGCCGGCGTGCGCCGCAGCACTGCACGAGGAACAAGGGATGTTCGCGCCGGCCAATCAGACTCACTTTGCCCTGACTGTCGAAGGTCTGGAAAACGATCTCCAGGTCCTTGCCCTGCAAGGTCGGGAAGCCATCAGCCAGCCTTTTGTGTTTGAGGTGGAGCTGGTCAGTGAACAGCCGTCCCTGGACCTCGAAACGCTATTGCACAAACCGGCCTTCTTGCAGCTCTCGCCTGATGGCAGCGGCATTCATGGCCAGATCTACCGCGCCGCCCAGGGCGATTCCGGCAAACGCCTGCCCCGCTACGCCGTGCCCCTGCGCCCGCAGCTGTCCTACCTGGCGCACCGCATCAACCAACGCATCTTCCAAAACCTCACCGTGCCGAAAATCATCGGCATGGTCCTCGAAGAACATGGCATCCAGAGCAATGCCTACGAAGTCAAAGTCGGGGCGATTTATCCCGAGCGCATTTACTGCGTTCAATACGATGAATCGGACCTGCAGTTCATCCAGCGCCTGTGCGAGGAAGAAGGTATCCACTACCACTTCCAGTACAGCGCCACGGCCCACAAGCTGGTGTTCGGCGATGACCAGACGGTATTCCCGAAACTCGCGCCCGTGGCCTACCAGCAAGACTCCGGCATGGTCGCCAACGACCCGGTGATCAAGCGCTTCGACCTGCGCCTGGAAACCCGCACCAGCCGCACCACCCGCCGTGACTACGACTTCGAAAAGCCGCGCCTGACGCTGGAAAGCGAAAACCGCGGCGACGCCCTGCCCGACCTCGAAGACTACGACTACCCCGGCCGCTTCATCGACCGCGAACGCGGCAAGCACCTGGCCAAACGCGCCCTCGAGCGTCACCGCAGCGACTTCCAGCTCGCCGAAGGCAGAAGCGATCAGCCGTTGCTGGTCAGCGGCCACTTCCTGGCCCTGACCCAACACCCCAAGGCCAAGTGGAACGACCTATGGCTACTGACCGAAATCCTCCACGAAGGCAAACAGCCGCAAGCGCAGGAAGAGTCGGTCACCAGCGGCACCACCCACCTCAAAGACGATTTCCACCAAGGCTACCGCAACCGTTTCCAGGCCCCCCCTTGGGACGTGCCGAACCGTCCGCCGCTGAACCACCCCAAGCCACGGATCCTCGGCAGCCAGAGCGCCGTGGTCACCGGGCCAAAAGGTGAAGAGATCCACTGCGACCAATACGGCCGCGTCAAAGTGCAATTCCACCGGGACCGCGAAGGCCAGGCTGACGACAAGACCAGCGGCTGGCTGCGCGTCTCCTCCGCCGTCAGTTTCCTCGAAGGCGACCCCGACCAACCGCTGATCAGCGGCTGCCTGTACCACAAGGAAAACGTCGTCCCGTACGCCCTGCCGGCGAACAAGACCCGCAGCACCTTCAAAACCCTGAGCTCTCCGGGCGGCGGCGGTTTCAACGAACTGCGCATCGAAGACAAAAAGGGCCAGGAACAGATCTTCCTGCACGCCCTGCGCGACTGGGACGAAAACGTCGAGCACGACCAGAAAATCCGCGTCGGCAACGAACGCCACGACACCGTCGAGCAAAACAGCTACAGCGAATTCAAAGCCGAAGAACACCACACCGTCCACAAAGACCGCAAAGTCGAAACCCGCGCCAACGACCACCTCACCGTGGGCGTCAACCAGCACATCAAAGTCGGCACCGGCCAGTTCATCAAAGCCGGCCAGGAAATCCACCTGAGCAGCGGCATGAAAGTCGTGCTCGAAGCCGGCAGCGAACTCACTCTCAAGGCCGGCGGCAGCTTCATCAAGATCGACGCCAGCGGCGTCACCCTGAGCGGCCCGGCGATCAACATGAACGCCGGCGGCAGCCCGGGCAGCGGGACGGGGGCTGCACCGCTGCAGCGCAATGCGCCGTTCTGTGAAGAGTGCGAGAAGTGCAAGGCAGGTGCTTGTGCGATCTGATCCGATGACTCCACAGGCGTGGCTGGCTGAACGGCCGTTGCAGACGGGTGAGCGGTTGTACTTGATCGTAAGCGCCGCCAGCGATGCGGAAGCGCTCAAGTCGCTTTATCAAAACGAACCAACAACTCAGGCGATCCCGATTTGGGGCGGTACACCCTACGCCGCTTGGCAGCCGGTAATGCCCTACCTCATCGAGCTGAAACCCAACTCAAGCTTCTTGCCATGGATTGCTGAAACTGACGCCCTCGATTGGGGCTGGCTGGCGGTTTCAACCAGCACGCCAGATGTGGTGTTCGAACATCTGCGCAGCCTGACTCAAGTGCGCATGCCGGATGGGACCGAAGTGTTTTTCAGGTTCTGGGATGGGCGGCATATCTACCCGATTCTGGAAGGTCTAGGTGATGCCGCCGGTGAAGTGCTGCCGGTGTTCAATCGGTATTTGATCAATGGGAAAAGTCTGGAAGTGGGGCCGCGCGCGGTGCCACCGGCGAAAGACTGGCCGTGGTGGGAAGTGCCTAAGAAGCTGCTCGACAGCCTGGCGAAACAAAACCCGTCGCCCCTGATCGGCAACCTGATGCAATGGCTGGAAGAGGAACGTCCAGACATCTACGCCGCTTACCCCGAGAGCAATCTGAAGCTGAAAATCGCACGCTTCGTGCGCCGGTCCGACGCTCCGAAAAACCTTAATGAAGCACTGTTAAACCACCTGATTCTGGAGCAAGGCTGATGGATCGCGTTGCCTACGTTGACAACCACCTGAGCACGTTCAAGGACAGCTTGAAACTGTATCAAGAACAGACCAAAACCTGGTACGCGCAAGCCGCCGACAAAGGCAGTCGAGCCGCAGACCTGCCCTCTCTGCTGGGCATGGAGCGCATCATAAAAGTCGGCAATACCAGCAAATCGTTGAGCATGACCGATGGCGACTTCGCCTCGAACGTTGCCCAGTGCCCGCTCAAGGGGCCGCTGCTGATCGAGAGCAAATTCGAATCGGTGTATGACATCCCGCTAGGTGATATCGAAGTTGAAATCGTTGCGGTGGAAGGCGGTGCGGTCAGCAAAGTCAAACTCGACGCCCAGGGCAAAGCCAGCTGGACGGGTGGTGCTCCGGGCAAGTTCTACAAGATCCGTGTTCACCACGAAGTGACGCCGGCTCAGATCGATACCCTGTTCAAATCCTATGAAGGCCTGACGGGTCAACTGGAAGGTTTCCTGCGCAAGGAATGGGCCGGTTTCAAACCGCAATGGTCGAACATATCTGCCTTGGGAACGGCCTCGGCGATTGGCAACGGCATCCTTGAAGGCGGCTGGGAAGCAATCAAAGGGGTTTGGGACGGCATCAGCCTGGTACTCGATATCCTGCAGGATCCGAGCAAATTTGCGAAAGACCTCGGTGCCGGCACCCAAAAACTGATAGCACTGGCAAAAGAAACGCCAGACGTCATGAAAAAGGCCATGCTGCTGGCCAGCGACGAGGCCGCCCTGTTCCTGATGGTACGCAGTGCCGTGATCTGGCTGGCCGGTCTGCCGCCGATGAAGATGGCCGGTGACGCCGCAAAAATGACCACGGCAGCGGTAGTCGGTATCGCGATCGACATCGTGATTTCGATCGTGCTGACCGTTGCGGCCGAGGGGACCGGTGTCATCTACCTCGCCGCGCGATTGAAAAAGTACGGCGACATCGTCATCAAGGCCGTCACCGGTTTTGTGGAGTCGGTGTTCAAGATCATCAAAGGCTTCATGGAATACGTCGCGAAATACACTGCGGTGGCGGCTCGTGGTGTGACGGCTCAGGTGAAGAAAGGGATTGCACAGGTTCGTTTTGACGGGAAGAAAAACGCAAAGCTAGGCAAGGGTAAAACGGCCGACGACGCTTCCAGGCAAGCCAAGACACCTGCCGACCAAAGCGCTGAGCCCGCTGCCAAAACCTGCACCGACAAGTGCCCTGTATCGATGGTCACCGGTGAAGAGTTATTGACGCTCAACGATGGCCAGCTCGATGGCCTGCTGCCGTTTGAGTGGACACGCCTTTATCGAAGCAGCGCAGTGGAAATTGATTGTGGTCTGGGCTACGGCTGGAGCCATGCGCTGGCGCACCGAATCGAAATCAATGGCGACGAAGTCATCTGGACCGACCACGAAAACCGGGCGACGCCATTTCCACTTCCAAGCCAACAGCGTCCGGCAATGACCAACAGCCTGTCACGAGCAGCGATTTTCATCGGTGACGACCCGTCGGAGCTGGTCCTGGCTCAGGCTGGCAGCCGTCCATCCTTCTACCACTTCCGCTACGACAGCAAGGGCGCAACCCTGATCGCCATCAGCGACAGCTATGGCAACCGGCTGAACATCACCCGTGACATCCACGGCAGGATCAAACGCCTGGACAATGGTGCCGGCCGCGCCCTGCTCTTACGGTATGACCGCAAGCACATCATCGCCGTCGACTACCAGCAGTTCACTCCCGCCGACAATCTGGAAGACGCATGGAACACCGTCCAGACGCTGGTCACATACAGCTATGACGCGCAGCATCGCCTGATTGAAGCGAAGAACGCTGCCGGTGAAGCCGAACGCTATCGCTACAACGATCAACACGTGATTCTTGAGCGGCAACTGGCGGGTGGCGCGAGTTTCTTTTGGAAATGGGAGCACGAAGGCAAGTTGTCGCGCTGCGTCCATCACTGGGCGAGCTTCTCGCAGATGGAAGCGCATTACGCCTGGGACGATAAAGGCAGCGTGACCGTAACCAACGCCGATGGCAGCGAAGAGGTTTACACCCACGACGATAAAGCGCGGCTTATCAGCAAGATCGATCCGGATGGCGCTGAACACCTGAAGGCCTACAACGATAAAGGCCAGTTGATTGCAGAAAAAGATCCGCTAGGCGCCGTTACCGAATATCGGTACGACGAAGACGGCCTGATGATCGCCGTCATTCCTCCGGAAGATGAACCCGTTTCGTATGAATACAGCAACGGGTTCGTCAGTGACGTGCACCGCGGCAAAGCCACCTGGAAGTATCAACGAAACAATCAGGGCGACATCACTCAACAGATCGACCCCGACGGTAATGCCACCCTCTACAGCTACGACCGCCAGGGCCGTCTGCTGGAAATCCGTCACCCGGATGGTAGCCGTCATCAACTGGGTTGGAACAACCTCGGCCAGTTGCTGGAAGAGCGCCTGCCCGACGGCGGCCAACGCAAATACCGTTACGACGCACTGGGCCGACAGATCACCCGTCAGGAAGAAACCGGCGCCATCACCCAATATCAATGGGACGCCGCCAACCGCCTCGCACAAATTACCCTGCCCGGTGGTGCAACCCGCGCCTTCACCTACAACGCCTACGGTAAAGTCACCGCTGAACGTGATGAATTGGGTCGCGTCACCCGCTACGAATACGCCGATGACCTGCATCTGGTTAGCCGTCGCCTCAACCCGGACGGCAGTCAGCTTCGCTACCGTTACGACAACTCGCGCTTGCTGCTCACTGAGATCGAAAACGAACGTGGTGAGCACTACCACCTCGATTACTACCCGAACGGCCTGATCCAGCAGGAAACCGGCTTCGACGGTCGCCGGACTGCCTACGAATACGACCTCAACGGCCAATTGCTGAAGAAAACCGAATTCGGTGAAGACGGCAGTGAGCGGATCACCGAGTACCAACGCGACGCCGCTGGTCGCCTGCTGGTGAAAACCCTGGCCGATGGCGAGGAAATTCACTACAGCTACGACGCCCTCGGCCGTCTCGTCAACGTCGACGACGGCCACTGGCCTCTTGCCTACGAATACGACCTGCAAGATCGCCTCATCACCGAACACCAAGGCTGGGGCACCACGCGTTACGAATACGACAGCCTCGGCCAACTGAGCCACTGCCGCCTGCCTGATGGCAGCAAACTCGACTACCGCCACCAACCCGGCGGACGCCTGAGCAGCATCGACCTCAACGGCTCGCGACTGACCACGCACCAGTTCAGCGCCGGCCGCGAACAGCAGCGCCAACAAGGGTTGTTGCTCAGCCAATACCAGTACGACGAACAAGGCCGGTTGCAGGCGCACACCGTCAGCCAGCAAGACCGCAACCTGTTCCGTCGCCGCTACGCCTACGATGCCAACGGCAACCTCGCGGGCATCGACGACAGCCGCAAAGGCAACCGCCGCTATCACTATGATCCGCTCGATCGCCTGATCAACGTCCGTGGCACCACCCCGGAAAGCTTCGCCCACGACCCGGCGGGCAACCTCCTGGGCCAAGGCGACCAACCAAGCGCGAACTTGGCCAATGTCAAAGGCAATCGCCTGCTGATGCAGGGCGACCGCCACTACGACTACGACGCCCACGGCAACCTGATCCGCGAACGTCGCGGTACCGGCCAGAAACTCGTCACCGAGTACCGCTACGACTGCCAACATCGCCTGATCGGCGTCAGCCTCCCCGACGGCAGCATCGCAAGCTACAAGTACGACGCCTTCGGCCGCCGCATCGCCAAAACCGTCGATGGTCAAAGCACCGAATTCTTGTGGCAAGGCGAACGTCTCATCGCCGAAAGCGCCGACAACCGCTATCGCAGTTACATCTACGAACCCGGCAGCTTCCGCCCGTTGGCCATGCTTGATGGCGAAGGCCCGCTGAAAGCCACGCCGTTCTACTACCAACTCGACCACCTCGGCACCCCGCAAGAACTCACCGACTACAGCGGCGAGATCATGTGGTCGGCGAAATACCGCGCCTACGGGAACCTTTCGACGCTAGACGTCAGCGAAATCGATAACCCGTTGCGATTCCAGGGTCAGTACTTCGATGCGGAGACAGGCCTACACTACAACCGCCATCGCTACTACAATCCGGGGACTGGGCGGTATCTAACGCCAGATCCGATCAAGCTGGCGGGTGGGTTGAACAGCTACCAGTACGTGCCTAACCCTACGGGGTGGGTGGATCCGTTGGGGTTAGCTAGTAAAGAATGTGATGGTCCAGAGTCGCCTGACAATGCAGCACATAATGCAGCTAAATATGCTGCACTAAAACGTGACCTTAAAACGACAGAAGCGGCTAACGGAGTGGTTGAAAGTTTAAGAACCACTGGACAACTTCCTAACAACTACGTTACGAAGTCTCAGGCAGCACAAAACGGATGGAAGCCTGGAAAGGCCTTGAATAATAGCGTTCCCGGAGGACAGATGGGAGGAGACATATTCCACAATGACACCAATGTACTACCATCCGCCCCCGGACGCACATGGTACGAGGCTGATGTCGGGATTAACAATACAATGTCTCGCAGCAATCAGCCGGGCACACGATTACTCTACTCAGATGACGGTCTTCTTTACATAACCAGTGACCACTATGACACGGTTAGCTCAATAGGAACATGGAAGTAAAGAGTAAAACTATGATAATCGAACTCGATGGCTCCACTATCAGATCAGAAATTGAATTTCACAAACAACTCGCATCAGCATTAAAAGTTAGTGAATTCTATGGAAATAACCTCAACGCTTTATGGGATTTACTTAGTACAAATATAGAACGCCCTATAGAGCTAATCTGGAAAAACTCTAACAATTCAAAAAATAGCATGGGTGACACTTTCGTAAAGATCGTGAACATCCTTGATCGAGTAAAGGCTCAAGATGAGAGTTTTGGCTGGGATGAAAAGTTTACATACATATTAGAGTAAATTATTCAGCTATCGCATGCGGCAAGGGGGGAAGATTTATTTTCTAGTCATCTTTTCCCAAGCACTCATGAAAATAAATCCGTCCCCTTTTGAAAAAATGATCCCAAGAAAAGTCTGGCATGGACTTGAAAGCAAATCATATCTTGAAATTGCACAAGAGCTTCCAGAAAATGACGACTCTCTGCGCAGATGGATTGCCATATACGCAGCTTATCAAATCGATTTTGTCAATCGACGAGCCACACGTTTGTTTTATGATTTTTTGGAGAATGCAAAAAACTCAAAATATGTCGCCATCGAATTCAACATCTCACGACATGTACTTGAAACAAGAGATAGCGTTGACGATAGCGACATCACAATTACTAAACATCAAACACTGGAAACCGAAGAAGACATCAATAATTTCCTTCAAGAAAACGGCATTAATCCAGATCTATTTACTCCGCCTTGGACGTGCGAGTATCCATTAGATTAAACAACCCAAAAATGAAAGCTAAAAAAGGGAGACTGGATTCTGGATATCAGCTCGAAAACAAAATGGGAATCCACAGATACAAAAAACAAACTGAAAAATTGAACCCCCAAATAAATCCAATACTTGAAAAGGTGAACAAATCTCTCTTGACTCTTTTAACCTAAGCAGTAAGAAAATGAAAAAGCTATTGCTCGACGGCCATCAGATATACAAAAAAACTCCATGGCTAAACTGGAAAGAGCTTCTCTATGGATTCAAGCACGGCCTTATTGATGAAAAAGGAGTATCGGAATATGCTTGTGAAGCCTTAACAGAAATGTCCCTACAAGAAGCCATTGAGCTTGCCTCATTGCTACCTCAAGAAGATTATTTGGCAACCAACTTACTCCAATCGCTGGCAGACAAGGACCTTTCAGCAGAAACAGACACCGCCAAACCTTGGATTTTTTTATTGCTCTCATTCCTATTTGAGCACCAAGAAAACTATGAAGACCCGTTTGAAATAGTAGAAGAGATATACGCAGACTTCGATTATCCAGAAGAAATCGCCCCTTTAGTTAGGTATATGCCTCCCCCCGAAGGAGTCGAAGGATCCGAAGAGCGACTATTTGAAAACTGGAAAACTGCCTTATCAGTTTATAAAGATTTTTTCGAACAACAAAATCGATTCAGCCAATAAAAAACAAATAAAACAAATAAAAACAAGGAAAGGGGACACCTATTTGGCTGAATTTAATGCCAAATCCATTTGAAGGTCAAAAATGAGCCATCCAAGAATAATCCCAAGAAAAGTCTGGTGGGATCTGGAAGCGAAATCGTATACAGAAATCGCGCAAGAACTCCCTACAAACGACGACACCTTACGCAGATGGATTGCTATATACGCGGTGTACTATCTGAACTTTAAAAACAGATATCCAGGAGAGTTCTATTATAAATTTCTGGAAGATTCAAAAAACTCAAAATATGTAGTAGTAGACTTCACAATACCAAAGCTCATAATTGAAACAAGGGATAGCATTGGAAGCAGTGACACTACCATTGCTAAGTGTCAAACGCTAGAAACGGAAGAAGAGATAAGTAACCACCTTCAAGAGAACAACATCGATCCTGAGCTATTCACTCCACCTTGGACAGGTGACTATCCGCTAGACTGAAAGTCGAATCGACCAGATGACTCTCAGGCTCATTTTTTATCCGCATAAATAGAGCCGTCCCAGCTTGGAACAAAAATGAAATTCTGGAACGATATCGATGGCAGCATTTTTTTCAACCAAGTTTTCAAGACTTCCGTAGCGATTGGCTTCGTTGAATTTTTCACAGTAAACATCGAAAACAACAGACCAACGATAATACTTGAGTTTGATATCGAAGAACTCCCTGACGCCCCTCCCGAAAAATGGAAAAAGACTGAACTCAACACATGCCGCATCGGTTTAAACTGCAGCGAAATCAGCAGCCTGACGATCAAAAATATACCTACAAAAGAAAAACTTAGTATAAGAATCACTCAAAGCGATAATCTCTTCACGATTCATGCTTCGAACAACAACTCGACAATTGAATTCACAACGAAATCTCTGCTACTTTGTGGCCCCTCAGTTTATATGAACGATAAAAAAAACGAGTTCACTTAAAACCAAATCTGACTCAATTTTTCAGCCCTTCGGGACGCCTGACAAGAGCACAGGACATTTCCCACAACCCCCATCGCCATCCATGAACCTGTACACCCACTCCTCCCCAGATAACCTCCCCCAGCCGCTGCAACCTCAGCGACCGGTTTTGACAGACCGAACACGATCAAGGCATGTAAATGCCGCTTTGCGGCTCCGTTGATTTCAGGAGCTTCACGATGAAAAAGTTTCCACCCGAGTCTCTCGATCCCATTGAACTCAGCCAAGCAACCCAACGCGCCGTCAGCGCCCGCCTCCGCAACCCCAAAAATCCCGACCCCATCAGCCACGTTTTTACCCTTCTCCCCAACATCCACACTGAAACCCTGTTAAGCCACGCCTGCGAAACCCTCGCTTCGCTCAACGTACTGACCACCGACCTGGCCTGCGAACTCGAAGGTTCGCACCGCAGTCTGGCGCTATCGATTCAGCAATTGGCTGGGCTGGGCGAGTTGTTGGTGAATCAGGCGCTGGACAACCTCGACCCACCCGGTGGGGCGTCCGATGAGGAGGTTCAATCATGACTCGATACATGCCGATTACCGGTATCGACTGCACGGTACCTTCCCTGCTGATCGACACCGAAGCACCTGTCGATGTGTTGCACGACACGGCGGCGTATCGCATTCGCTGTGTCACTCAGCTGTTGGAAGCGCTGTCTTTGGGTGAGTCGCCTGGCAGTGACGCTGTGCTGTTGCAGGAGTTGGCGCAGGTGTTGGCAATCTCATTGCGGGACGGCTGCGATTTGCTGGATGTGGTCGGGCGGCGGTTGCGGGCGCAGCTTTAATTCAGCCAATAAAAATGGGCGACTCCAAGGTCGCCCATTCTTATATCCGAAACTTTTAAACAGCACCTCCCAAAGAAGGTGTTCGCCCAGTGTAATGGCCTGGCAATCCATGCACCGGTAAAGAGCCCTGACACCGGGCGAACGGGAAGGATTTTAATAGAATTTGGCAGATATGTCGTCACGTATAATCATGAAATTTTATACACATAATATTTTGTAAGGCTTTGCATACATAACGCTTACACCCCCCTTACACACACCGGTTCGACCATTAAAAATGATTGTTCTTACAAAACTATCTGCACAAGAACAATCAATACGTACAAGTAATGATCAGCTTGGGTGTTGGGTGGTCACTGTCAGCACGTCAGTATAGGTCACCACAACACTCTGCCCTACTTTCAGATCTTTCAATTTCGCCTGGACTTCAGGCTTTTCGACGTTGATGGTTTTGGATTGGCCGGCCGGGTTTTCGAAGGTCAGCTGGTTTTTCTTCAGGTCGATGTGGGTGATTTTCAGTTGGACCTGTACCTGACGGAAGGCTTCGCCGCCAGGGTTGGGGTTGTCTTTGGTGGCGCGGATTTCGCCGGTGCGTTCGACGGAACCTGGCAGGCCTTTGTCGATATCGGTGTCGAGGTAGGCCGCGACAGAACGGACGACCTGAACGTTGACCTGATCGCCAACTTTCAGGTTGCCGAGGTTTTTCGCCTTGTCGCTGAGTTGTACATGAACCTGACGGCCTTCGGCGCCTTCAAGGACGACCTGGTGTTTGGCGGCATCGACCGCCAGCACTTTGGTGACGAGCTGATCGGCTTCCACGACGGCGGACAGCGGGATGTCGGCGGCAATGGCGCTGAGGCTGGCGGTGGACAAGAGGGTGGCGAGGGTGATGGCTTGGGTCAGTGCATGGGGTTCATAAGCGGTACGTTCCCTGTGGTGGATGGCAGCAGACGGCAACAAATTCAGGTTCGGCGCCGTCTGTGCCGATGAGCATAGACGTTTATCCGGGCCTGTCCGCGGTTTCCGGGGTCAATACCCGGTCATCTCCAGATACCCCTGCCCGCCATGACTGCCGCTCAGCCGTACCGGTCCTTCCCAATAGGGAATGCGCAAGTCCATCCAGGCTTGGGGGTTGAGGGCACCAAGAGTGATGTCGAGGTGTTTGGCGGGGATTTTGATCGACCAGCGCACAGGCATCGAACGCCCGGCGACCTTGGCGGTGTTTTGGGGGGTGAGGCTGATGTCGACGGCGTGCAGCAACTGCGTCTGCCCTTGAGCGTCGATCCAGGTGCCGGTGAGGTACGGCGCACCGTCCTTTTGTCGCATGCGGTAGAGCATCACCTGTTCACCACTGTCCAGGTGCAGGGAGAACCAGTCCCAACCGGTCTGGTTGGCGGTCAGCGGCTGGCTGCTCCACTCGCGGTCGAGCCAGGCCGGGCCGTTGACGGTGTAGGTTTTGCCGTCGATTTCCAGGCTGCCGCTGGCCTGGAAAAACGGCTGGCTGTAGTAGTACGACGCCTGGCCTTGTTCGGATTTCTGGCTGAAGCCTTTGTCTCCCTGAAGCACCAGTGGTCGGGTTGAAGTCAGTCGAAGCTGGTAGCTGAACGCCTTGTCGCGGGCGCTGAGTTGCAGGTTCGCCAACGGGTTTTCGTCGGTGGACTGACTGCTGAAACGCCAATCGTCGATCCATGCCTTGAACGGCGCCAGGCTCACTCCGGCCTGGCCGACGCCACCGCGTGCATAGCGTTCGGCGGCATGGTGCACCGTGGCAGAAGTCACGGCGGCGTGGCCCAGCCAGATAGTCTGATTGCCCCAGCCGGGCTGCTCGCGCGTCGCTTTCAAGGCACTGCGAAACAGCGTCCATTGCGCGCCGAACTCTTGGCCTTGTTCGTCCTTGAGGTTGGCGGTGACGTACCACCATTCGATGCGAAAGCCATCGTGAGGGCCGTGGTCGGCCGGAAAATCGAAGACTCGCCCGGGGACAACAGGCGTAAATGCGGCGGCCTGATGGCCAAGGCCGGCGAAGCCTTTTTCCGGCGCAGGCGTGTTGTCGCATCCGCTGAGCAACGCCAGTAGCAACACGCCGAGCTTAATCTTCATGAGCGAACGTCCTCAGCAGATCCGCCGGTTGCGTGCGGTACAGCGAGTACAGCGGCCACGCCGACGCGAGCAATGTGGCGAGCAAGGCCAGGCCCATCAACTGCATCAGTTGCAACGGAAACACCCGTAACGGCAAGCGCCAGCCGAACGCCTGAACGTTGATCACCGTGTCCAGGCACCAGGCCAATGCGATGCCCAACGGCAACGCCAGCACCAGCGTCAGCACTGCCAACAACCAGGTTTGCCCGAGGTTGAGCAGCATCAATTGCCGCCGGGTCACGCCCAGCGCCCACAGCGGCGCGAGTTGTCCGAGGCGGCTTTGGCTCTGGGTCAGCAGGCTGATGAACAGCGCCACGCCCGCGACGCACAGGGTCAGGCTGTTGAGCGCGGCGGTGGCGGCGAAGGTGCGCTCGAACACTTGCGTGGACCAACCCTTGAGCCGGGCCTGATCAACGATGCGGCTGTCGTCCAGGGCGAAGCGGGTTTGCAGCGCGGTCAGAAATCCGGGGATCGATGCCGGCTCGATGCGCAGGTTGAAACGGGTGGGCGTCAGCTGCGGCCAGCCGCGCAGCAAGTGATCGATGTTGACCAGCAGATGGCCCTTGGGATTGCCATAGTCGGCGTAGATCCCGACGATCCGTGGCGACCATGGGCCATTGGGTGTGGGGATCGTCAGGTGATCACCCAAGCGCACTTTCAACCGCCGGGCCAGTTGTTCGCTGAGCATCAGCGCGTCGTCCTTGGCCAGTCGCTCCCAAGGGTCGTCGCCCAAAGCTTCCAGCAGCGGCCAGTGTTGGCGATAGGTCGGGTGATCGATCACGCCAAAGACATCCGCCGGCCAGCCTTGCAACTGAATCGACACCTGCCAGTTCGGCAGCACCGCAGTCACTTGAGGTTGTTGCTTGAGCCAAGTGTGCAGCTCTCGGGCCTGGGCGGGATTTTGTGGATTGAGGTACAGCTCGGCGGTCAGGCGTTGTTCGAGCCAGTTGCTGAAGGTCTGGCGAAAACCGGCGGTCATGCTGCCGGCGCCGATGTTCGCCGCCAGCGCCAGCAACAGCGCCATCAAGGCCAGGCTCAGGGCCGGCAACTGCTGACGGCAGTCAGCGACAAACCATTGGCCGAGCACCGAGCGACTGTGCCGAAGCACCCGGTTGAGTACACCATTCAACACCACCGGCAAAGCCAGTGCGGCGCCGATCAGCAAAGCGGCCATCAACACGAAACCACTGGTCAAGCTGTCGCCGAACATCAACGCCAACAACGCGATCAACGCCGCCATCACGGCGACCCATCCCTGGCGCCGCAACCAGCGCGCATGGGCCTGATGCCAGGCTTGCGGATCGGCCAGCGCCAGTAACGGTAAACGCGCCGCCCGCAGCACACTGTTGGCGCCGGCCAGCAACGCGCCGAACAGGCTCAGGCCGATACCGCTGAACCACCACAGTGGGCTGAGGCTCAACTGCCCCGGCACTTCGGCGCCGTACAAGCCGCGCAAACTGGCGGCCACGTCCGGCAACAGCACACCGGCCAGCAGGTAGCCGCTGACCACACCGGCGAGGCCACCGAGCAGCGCCAGACCACCCAGTTCGACGACGAGGCAACTAATCAACATGCGCGCACTGACGCCACAGGCGCGCAAGGTTCTGAGCAAGCCTCGGCGTTGCTCCAGCGCCAGACCGATCGCCGCGTGAACGATGAACAGGCCGACCACGAACGACAGAAAGCCCAAGGCATCGAGGTTCAGGTGGAAGCTCTCGGTCAGACGCGCGAGATTGTTTTCTTCGCCGCTGCTTTTGAACTGCAGTCGGCCCTTGAACTCATCGGGCAGGGGCGCGGTGAAATCCTTGGGCAGCAACAGGCGTGACAGTTGATCGGGTAGTTGCAGAATCTGCTGGGCGAAGCCGATGTCCACCAGCAACACGCCGGGCGCCATGTCGGGCTGGGCACGCAGTGGCGGCAAGGTCAGACCACTTGAGGCCACCGGTGTCTCACCTTCGTGCAGGCCCAACGCCTGCAAGGTCTGCGGAGCAATCCAGGTGCTGCCCGGCGGGGTGAAAAACTCGACGACTTGCTCGATCGGCAACGCCCGCCCGGCCACTGCGGAGCCGGTGGGCAGGGACACCGGCTCGATGCCCATCAACTGCAAGCGCTGGTCTTCATGCCCCTTGAGCGTCACCCGGCCTTGCAACACGGGCGATACCGGCCAGCCTGCACGACGCAGGTCGACAAACACTTGCTGAGAAAACACCCCGCCGCCGAGCGCGCTGAGGCTGGCCTGGGGTTCGCCGCCGATCAACTGACTGGCCCGGGCGTAACTTTCGCGCGCCTGGCTGTTCAGCGCTTGCACGCCGGTCAGCAGGCTGGTGGCGAGCCAAAGCCCGGTCAGCACACTGAAAAACTGCACCGGGTGCTGCCGCCAATGGCTGAGCAGCGCCCGCAATGTCTCGCGAAAAACCCGCACCTCAGCGCTCGTCCGCGCCAGCCAGACGACCACCGTGCAGCACCACTTTGTTTGCCAGTCGCGCGGCGACCCGTGGGCTGTGGGTGACCATCAACAAGGTCGTCGGGCTGTCGTCGAGCAGCTCCAGCAACAATTTCAACACTTCATCGCTGGTGGCTTCATCGAGGCTGCCGGTGGGCTCGTCGGCCAGCAGCAATTTCGGCTGCGATGCCAGGGCCCGGCCCAGCGCAACGCGTTGCTGTTGCCCGCCGGACAGTTGCTCTGGATAGCGCCGCAGTAATTCCCCCAACCCGAGACGTTGCACCAGATGCGCCTGCCAACGGGGATCGTGGCGCCCGGCCAGGCGCGCCTGAAACGCCAGATTGTCCTCGACCCGCAAACTGCCGATCAGGTTGAACTGCTGAAACACCAGCCCGATTTCGGTCCGCCGCCAGTTCGCCAACTGGCGTTCGGTCATGTGCTCCAGCCGATGCTCGCCGCTGCGGATGCTGCCGCGATCGACCTTGTCCAGGCCGGCGATCAGGTGCAGCAAGGTGCTTTTGCCACTGCCTGACTCGCCCATCAGCGCCAGGCTGCCACCGGGTTTCAGGGTGAGGTCGACGCCTTGCAGCACGGGCAATAGGCCTTGGGGGGTGGCGTAGCTTTTGAAGACACCCTGGACGTGGAGCATGAAGGGAAACTCTCTTTGATGAGCGTGGGGCAAGGATAGAGAGTACACCCGATGATCTTCGGTTGATCGATCTGACGCCTTCGCGGGCAAGCCTCGCTCCTACAGGGACGAGAGATTTGTGTGCATCTCGATCACCTGTAGGAGCGAGGCTTGCCCGCGAAGAGGCCAGCTCAATCACTCAAAAATCTCACTGCCCCACCGCCACACTCGGCACCACCGGCCCCGGTGTCACAATGCTGTTCAGGTCAATGTACTTCCACGCGGGCACCGCGCCGAGCCGCGCATTGAAGCGATAGTTGAACGTGAAATCGTCCACCGTCGCCACGCTCAACGGTTTGCCATACACCGCCTCGATCCCCGCCAGGTCGTAGCCCATCAACTGCAGCAACGTCGGGAAGATGTTGTAGTGACTGGAGCGATCCTTGTTGGCTGACAACTGCGCCTGCCAGTCCTGGGTTTTCAAATCGCTGCCCGACATCACCACCAACGGCACCACCCCCTCCTCCTCCACCGGATCACTGCCGCAATGAGTGTTGAGCCCCGGGTTACCGCGTTCATGCAAATCCTGCCCATGGTCCGAGGTGTAGATCAGCAGCGCCTTGCGCATATCCGCGTGAGCGAAAACCCGCGCGAAGAACTCGCCGACATTCCACAGCACTGTATTTTTGTAGGCATTGCGGTACAGCAGCCAATCATCCGGCTGTCCGTTGAAACCGTCACGGCTACCCGTGTCCGCCACTTCGACAAACTGCCCTCGGGGCAATGTCGGGCGGTAGGCCATAAACGCATCCGGGTATTTGTCGTGCACCGGAAAATGCGCACCAACCTTGTTGATCACCACCAGCTCCGGTTTGCCGTCGTTGAGCAGGGCGATCAGTTTGGCGGCGGCTGCCATGTCACGGTCACGCACCGGGGTCTGGTCGAATTGCACGAACTCGTCGATGTCCTTTTTCTCGGCATGGTTCATCAGGTTCTGCAAATGGCCGCCCGTGCGCTGGGCATCGATGTAAACGGTACGCAGCCCGGCCTTTTTTGCGTACTGCCAGATCGACGGCAGCGTGCTGTTGATCCGCCTGTAGTCCGTGCGCGTGCCGCCGTAGCGCAGGGTGACGTTGGTGTCGGCGCTGCAATTGGCGATGGATGCCGCGTAGCCGTAATTGAAAATGTCCACGCCCGGGCGCGGTTCCTTGAGGTTGCTGTGCACGCCGAATGGCGTGTTGATGTCCAGGTAGTTGCCGGAAATGCTCTCGTCGATGATCAGCACGATGTCGTGCTCCACCGGATGATCGATACGCGTCAGGTTCACCGGTTCGCGCGGGCCGACGGTGTTGTGCAGCGCTTCATAGGTAAACAGATTCAGATAGGCCAACGGCGTATACATCACCGGCAAGCCACGGGCGCCCTCGCCCGCCCGCACGAACAGCACGACACTGAGCAGCAACACCCCCAATACCGGCGCCGCCATCAACAGCGCTCCCGGCAATGGCGCCCGTCGACGCGGCTTGAGCCCGATTCCGAACAACAGCAACAAACCACTGACGGTCGCGCTGATGATCACATCGCGGTACTGATAAGCCGCTTCCTGAATGAACCCGCCGGAATACACCAGCGACACAAAGCTGCTGTAAGTCAGGTAACTGGCGGTCACCTGCGTATAGACGTCAAAGAAAACCGCCGAACCAAACATCGCCAATGCGAACACATGACGGATCAGCGTCTGTCGGATGTACGCGGTCATGAACAGCGCAATCGTCAGCACCACGAACATCCCGCCATACAGCAGCATCGGGAATCCGATGCCCAGCGCATCGAGACGAGCGAGGTAATCGTCGTAACTTTTGAGTAGATACAGAACCAGCAACAGGTCCTTGAGGTATCGAATCATGGTGGTTGCAGTACCTCCGTGACTGCCATTAGCCGATGGAAGTCAATGATTGTCAGTCATTTTCTGACACTAGCACCGAGCCATGGAAGCGCAAGAAATGCCGGTTTTTTGCCAAAAGCGTCAAAAAAACATTGACTCAAATCTGACACGCTAAAATGCCTGTAACCCTTGTAATACAAGCCTTTCGACCGTTTATCGCTTTCTTGAAAGCCCTCTAAACCGCGACAAATCCAGCCACGGCAAGCACTTGATAACAAGTAACCCGTGAAATCTGGGTTTTCAGCCCGAGCTACCCGTCATTTTGCTGACACGCTTTCCCACGGCTAGGCTATACCCCTTTTGACAGTCTCACTTCAGTTACATCCACCGTTTTACGAGGCACGCCAACTATGGACGTGAGCGTATTTGGTACGGGGTACGTCGGCCTGATACAAGCCGCGGCATTGGCCGATGTCGGACATCGCGTCATGTGCGTCGATATCGACCCCGGCAAGATCAGGCAGCTGCAGCAAGCCGTGCCTCCGATCTGCGAACCGGGACTGTCCAGCACCCTGGAAGACAACATCAAGGCCGGTCGCCTGCTCTTCTCCACCCAGGCCAGCGACGCGGTCGAGCACGCCGAGCTGATCTTCATCGCGGTGGGTACACCCGCCGATGAAGACGGTTCCGCCGACCTCAGCCATGTACTGAATGTAACCCGGCAGATCGCCAGTTTCATGGGGTCCGATCGCACCCTGATCATCAAATCCACCGTGCCGGTGGGCACCGCGGATCAGGTGGCGATCGCCGCCAGCGAAGAGCTGCAACGTCGCGGCAAAGGTGCGTTGAACGTGCGGGTGGTGTCCAACCCGGAGTTTCTCAAGGAAGGCAGCGCCCTGGCCGATTGCATGCGCCCGGACCGGATCATCGTCGGCACCCATGACGAGCAAGCGCGCAACCAGTTGAGCGAACTCTACGCACCGTTCTGCCGCAACCGTGAAAAGCTCATGTTCATGGACAACCGCAGCGCCGAGCTGACCAAGTACGCCGCCAACGCGATGCTCGCCACGCGTATCAGCTTCATGAACGAACTGGCCAACCTCACCGAGTTGCTGGGCGCAGACATCGAAGCAGTGCGCAAAGGCATCGGCTCGGACCCGCGCATCGGTTACCACTTCATCTACCCCGGCTGCGGCTTCGGCGGCTCATGCTTTCCCAAGGACTTGCGCGCCCTGCTGCACACCGCCGAACACAACGGCATGCCACTGCGTCTGCTGCGCAGCGTCTGCGATGTGAACGACAGCCAGCGGCACATCCTGATCGGCAAACTGAAAGCGCAATTCCCCAATGGGCTGGCTGGCCGGTCCATCGCCATTTGGGGCCTGGCCTTCAAACCCAATACCGATGACATGCGCGAAGCCCCCAGCCGTTACCTGATGGAAGCGCTGTGGGCCGAAGGCGCGAGCGTGCAGGCTTACGACCCGGAAGCCATGTCCGAGTGCCGGCGCATTTACGGTTTCCGCGATGACCTGCACCTGTGCGCCACCCGCGACGACACCCTGGAAGATGCCGACGCGCTGGTGATCTGCACCGAGTGGAAAAATTTCCGTGTGGTCGACTTCGACCTGCTGGCCAGCAAACTGCGCGCGCGGGTGATCGTCGACGGACGCAACCTTTACAACCCGCAACACGTGGCGGCGGCCGGTTTGCACTACAGCGGCATCGGGCTTCGGCACATCGCTCCCGAGGCGCCACGATCATGAAGATACTCGTCACCGGAGCGGCCGGGTTCATTGGCGCCCATTGCGTGTTACGGCTGTTGAGCGACGGTCACCGGGTGTGCGGGCTGGACAACTTCAACGACTACTACGACCCGCAGCTCAAACACGACCGCGTGGATTGGGTGCGTGATCAAGTCGGTGATTTCCCGCTCGCGAAAATCGATCTGGCCGACGCCCAGGCCCTCGACGCATTGTTTGTGTGTGAACAGCCGGAAGTGGTGATTCACCTCGCGGCCCAGGCCGGAGTGCGTTACTCCCTGGACAATCCCCGTGCCTACCTCGACAGCAACCTGAGCGGGTTCCTCAACATCCTCGAAAGCTGCCGTCACCACCCGGTCAGGCACTTGATCTACGCCTCGTCCAGCTCGGTGTATGGCGCCAACCAGCGCACGCCTTACTCGGTCAGAGACAGCGTCGACCACCCGTTGTCGCTGTACGCCGCGACCAAAAAAGCCAACGAGTCGATGGCTCACAGCTACAGCCATCTGTTCGGCATTCCCTGCACCGGTTTGCGTTTTTTCTCTGTGTACGGCCCCTGGGGCCGGCCAGACATGTCGCCGATCCGGTTCGCCCGGGCGATTGCCGAAGGGCAGCCGCTGAAGCTGTTCAACTACGGTCGGCACCAACGGGATTTCACCTACATCGACGACATCATCGAAAGCATCACCCGCCTGATCGATCGCCCACCCCAACCAGCACCGCACTGGAACCGCGAGCAACCGGACCCGGCCAGCAGCATGGCGCCGTGGCGCATTTACAACATTGGCGGACAACAGCCGGTAGCGCTCAAGGACTACCTGGCACTGCTGGAAAAACACCTCGGGCAAAAAGCCCTTGTCGAGTGGCTGCCCCTGCAACCGGGCGACGTGCTCAACACTTGCGCCGATGCCAGTGATCTGGCCCAGGCCACCGGTTTCCAGCCACGGATCGAGCTGGATGAAGGACTCGGACGATTCATCGCCTGGTTCCGTGACTACTACCCACTGCGCACCGCCCATTCGCCACTCGTGGCCGGGCTTTAGCGGAGGACTCTATGACTGGACATGAAAAAGGGCTGTTGTTCAATCACATGCAGCGTGACAACCGTCTGGACCCCGAGCACCGAATGCGCCTCGACAAGGCAATCCACATGCAGGGTCGCGGTTGGGTGACCGGCCGCAACGGTGGTCGGCCCTGGACCCTGTCGCGCACCAATCGGGTGGTCGCCTGCCTCGGTGCGCTGGTGATTCTGCTGCTGATCTCGCCGGTGCTGCTGGGCCTGGCGCTGGTGATCAAGTTCAGCAGCCCGGGGCCGGTGATGTTCGTGCAACAACGCACCGGCTACCGCGGCCGCCTGTTCGGCATGTACAAGTTCCGCACCATGGTGGCCAACGCCGAGGAGCTCAAAGAGTCCCTGCGCCACCTCAACAAGCACGGCGCCGACGCGATCGATTTCAAGATCGACGACGACCCGCGGATTACCCCCATCGGCGGCTTCCTGCGGCGCAGCAGCCTTGATGAGTTACCGAACCTGATCAATGTGGTCAGCGGCGACATGCGCTTGGTGGGCCCACGGCCGACCTCGTTCAACGCTCATCGGTACAAGGACAGTCACCTCGCACGCCTGAGCATCTACCCCGGCATGACCGGCCTGTGGCAGATCTCCGGGCGCAGCAATATCGACTTCGACCAGCGCGTTGAGTTGGACCTCACCTATATCGCCGAGCAGAGCCTTTTGCTTGATCTGAAGATCCTGTTGAAAACCCCCTTCAAAGTATTCAGCGGCCACGGAGCGAGTTAAATGGACGGTTCATCGAATAACAGCCTGACCATCGCCAGCCCGAGCGAGTCCAACCTGACCTCGACCGTGCTCGACCTGGATCTGCGGATCCTCTTTCTGACCGCCGCCAACCCAGGCACCGGTACTACCACCAGCGCCCTGGCGCTGGCCAGCCAGCTGGCGTCGATGAGCAGCGGCCAGGTGTTGCTGGTGGACGCCAGCCAGTCGGAAAGCAACCTTACCCAACAGCTGGGGCTGACCAAAGAGCGCGGCTTTCGCGACTTGTTGTTCAACGCCTCCCCGCCGCTGTTGCAGGACTGTCTGGTGAACGTCTCCAGCCTGCCCTTCCACATCCTGCCGAACGGGCGGCACATCCGCGGCGCCGAGCACCTGACGGCCGAACAGCTGAATCCGTTGTTCAAGCAACTGAGCAGTCTGTATCGCTTCGTGGTGATCGACGGCGATGCGGTGTACTCAGCCGACGACGCCCTGGTCATCGGCACCCTGGTGGACGGCGTGATCATGGTGGTGCGCGCTGAAGACACGCGCTGGGAAGTGGCCCAGGCCGCGGTCCAGCGCCTGACCCAGGCCGGCGCGAAAATAGTGGGCAGCGTCTTCAACCGGCGCAAGTACTACATGCCCAAGTGGCTCTACAAAAACCTGTAAGCAACCGCAGAAAGGATGACGCCATGAACGCCAAAATGCTTGTCCTGCTGTTGCTGCCGCTTGCAGGCTGCTCCAGCACCAGTGAAACCCAGAACATGCCGGTGCAGATTCTCACGGCCGAGCCGGCCAACGCCCAGGCCACCGACATGCCCAGGGTCGAACAGACCCTGCGACCCAAAGACGTGCTGGATGTGATCTTCCACATCAGCACCAGCGGTTCGCAGGCTTATCGGATTCAACCCGGTGACCAGGTCGCCCTGAACTTCACCGCGGCCAGCCAGCTCAACGGCACGCAACTGGTGCTGCCCGATGGCACCATCGAACTGCCGGGGGCCAACACCGCGGTGAAAATCGGCGGGTTGACGTCGGTCCAAGCCCGGGAGGAAATCCAGCGCGTCTATAACCGCAAAGCCCTGTTCCAGCCCAATCGCAACCAGCTGACCGTGCTGGTCACCAGCCCGCTGAGCAACGAGCAGAACCTCAGGAGCACCCTGAACCACCCCGCTACCGGCATGAGCCGGGAGATCACCGTGGGCAACGACGGCTACGCCAGTTTCCCGGAAATCGGCTCCGTGCCGCTGCAAGGCATGACGGTCAACCAACTGGAAACCTTCCTCAACCAACGCTACGCGCAATTGCCCGGGCGGATGACGGTCGACGTGATGCTCAAATCCACCTCGGGCAATGAAATCTATGTGCTGGGTGAAGTCGCGCAACCGGGTTCCTACCCGATTCGCCGGCCCGTCTCGGTGCTTGAAGCGTTGACCCTGGCCCGTGGCACCAGCGTCAAGGCGCGACTCGATTCGGTGGTGATCATGCGCCGCAACGGCAACCAGGTGCAGGCCGTGCACTACGACGTGGAGAAAGCCTTGTCCGGTGACGCGTCGCAGATTGCTTACCTGCAACCGGAAGACATGCTCTACGTGCCCAAGACCAAACTGGCCAGCGCCGGTGAACTCGCGCGGCAACTGGCGGACGTGGTGTTGTTCCAGGGGGTGGGCTTCACCTTTGGCTACCGCGTCGACAACAAAGACAGCAACAACTAACTCTCAGGTGACCGACCATGAACCCAAAGGAAAACTACCTGCATGAGTTCTTCAGGATCTTCTTCGCCAATAAGCAGTTGGTGAAGCGAGTCTTCCTGGTCTTTGCAGTGATTGCCCTGGTCCTGCCGATGATGCTCAAACAGAGCTTCGATATCACCGCGCAGGTGATCGTGCAGTCCAAAAAACTCTCCCAGGGAGACGCCACCACGTCCCTGACCCAAGGCGATGCCTCGTTCATTCCGCCGTCACTGGCCGACATGGAAACCGAGAGCAATATCCTGCGCTCGCCGGCCCTGATCCGTCAGACCATCAGCGACCTGCTGGCCAAAGGTGAGTACACGCCCCCTCTCGGGGCCTTTAGCACACTGGTGACCGAACCGATCCAGCGTTTGGTGACCAACCCCTTGCGTGAATACGTGATCAATCCGGTGCGCGACGCGTTCGGGCTTGAGACCGATCCCGTGCGCGATACCGACCTGGATGTCTTCACCCAGCAGGCCATCGAGAACCTGAAGATCGAAACCCTGCCGGGCTCCAACGTGATCTCCGTTGTCTACAGCTTTGGCGATCCGGCCCAAGGCACCCGGTTTGTCGCGGCGCTGTTGCAAAACTACCTGGCCAGCCGTCAGGAACTGCAATCGATCGACCTGCCGCAAAGCTTCTACGAAACCAAGAAGAAGCAATATCAAGTGCGTCTCGACGGCCTGGAAGGCACGCGACTGGCGTTGCTCGAAGGGGTGGGCTCGTCCGATCCGAAGGAAGAAATCACCTTCCGCCTCAACGCCATCAACACCGAGGAGCAGGCCTTGAGCCTGTATCAGGATCGCCTGCTGCAAAGCCAGCGCTGGCTCGACTACCTGAAAACCGCCCTGACGACAGCCACCAATACGTCCCGGCTCAGCGATTACACCTTCCCCTTCACCTTCACCACCACGGTGGACAACATTGCTTTCGAAGACCGGGAGATCAGGCAACTCGGTGAACAACTGACCACTCAGGTCAGCCGCTACATGAACGACCTGGCGGTGTTCCAGCCGGGCAGCGAACCGATGCTGTTGACCCGCGAGCAGATTTCCCGCACCCGTCAGCAGTTCCTGAAGATCGTCAGCAACCGGATCCAGGAGCGCACCAACGACCTGGCGATTGTCACCTCGGTGATCAACCAGAAAACCGCGCGCATCGCCGCATTCAAGAACCGCATCCACCAGTTGCAAGTGGCTCAGAGCAAGTTGCAGCAGATGGACACCGAGATCAATGCCCTGCACACGGCGTTCTCCACCTACGCGCAACGCTTTGCCGAAAGCAGCACCGCCCGTTCGCTGGACAACGACATGTCCAACGCCAAGGTGCTCAGCCCACCGTACGAACCGACCGAGGCGGCGTTTCCCAAACCGCTGCTGATCGTTCCGTTCGGGATGCTGACCGGTCTGCTGCTGGCCATTGCGTTCGTCTACGTGCGTGAGTTCTTCGATCACCGCTTCAAACATCCAGCGCAAATCACCCATGAACTGGGCTTGCCGGTGCTGTTGGTGATCAACGATCAGGACGCCCTGCCACTCAATCCGCACAAAAACTGGACCGTGCCCAGCTTCGTGCATTGGGTGCGGCATTGAACGGGCCGCTCAGTGCCAGCGCGCTGCCGATCATGCATTTGATCAGCAGCGGCGGCTTCTATGGCGCTGAGCGGATGCTGCTGGACCACTGCCTGACGACGCCGGGACGCCACCAGGTGCTGTTTCTGGATGCGCCGCCAGCCCTGATCGATCGGTTCCGCGATGCCGGGGTCGACTGCCGTGCTTTCTCGGGACTGGGGCAATTGCTGGGTCATTTACGTCAGCGGCGGGCTGAACGGCCGCTGATCAACACGCACAATTTCAAGGGTCTGTTATTTGGCTGGGTGGGCGCAACGTTGTTGAATTTGCCGTTGGTGATCACCCAGCACGGATTCACACCGCGCAGTCGCAAGCAACGCTTCTATGGCTGGCTGAGCCTGCAACTGTGCCGCACGGCGTCGGTGACCCGGGTGGTTTGCGTGGCCGAAAGCATCGCCGTGTTGCATCGCAAGGCCAGTGTCCGGACGGAGAAACTGCAAGTGATCCCCAATGGTCTGCCAACCGCCAACGGCCTGCTGCCCCACAACCCCAGACACCCGCGCTGGCTGGTGGGCTACGTCGGTCGGCTGAGCCATGAAAAAGGCCCTGACCTGTTTCTCGATGCCCTGATTCCGCTCTGCCAGCAATACCCGCAACTGGACGCCGTGATGCTCGGCGACGGCCCGGAACAACAAACCCTGCTGGCGCGGATTGCCGCAGCCGGCTTGCACCAACGCATCACCCTGCCGGGTTACCAGACCGACATGGTCCACTGGTGGCAACAACTCGACGCGCTGGTGATCAGCTCGCGCACCGAAGGCACGCCGATGATTTTGCTGGAGGCGATGCAGGCCGGGGTGCCCGTGGTGGCGTTCAGCGTCGGCGGAATTCCCGACGTGCTGGAGGACCGCCACAACGGACTGCTGGCCCCCCCCACCGACAGCACCGCCCTCGCCCGGCACATCGAAACGTTGCTGAGTGAGCCGGCGCTGGCTCGCGAATTGATCGACAACGCAAAACGTACGCAACTGGACCGTTACGACCTGAAGGCTTTGGCCGAACGCTGGTCGCAGCTTTATATCCGTACTGCACGGGAGGCACGCACGTGATCTTTCCGCTCTCGATCGTCAGCCTGCTCGCCCTGGTCTGCCTCGGTTTGCTGGCCAGTCCTTACCCGTATCTGGCGCCAGGCGCGGTGCTGGGCCTGGTGGCCATCGCCGTGCTTTACCGAAAACCCGCCTGGGGTTTGCTGGGCATCGCGGCACTGGTGCCATTCGAAGGTTTCTTCAAGGGCAGTGCGCTGTCGGGCACCAAGTTCATCGGTGCGTCACTGGCACTGATCCTGATGTTGCAACTGGCCATTCACCAGATTCCGTCCGAGCGCCTGCGCAGCAACATCTGGCGCTGCCTGATCGGGTTCATGGTGTTGTACCTGTTGAGCATGATCAATACCGACAACCTGGACATGTCCCAGAGTCATCTGCGGGATCTGAGCGTCGGCCTGGTTTTGTTTGTGATCACCTTGCTGGTCGGCCGTGAATTGAACCTCGATCTGTTCGCCCGCTTGGTGACCCTCAGCGTCAGTGCGACCAGCGCGCTGGCCATGTTCTCCACCAAGTATCAGGACCAGGGCCGCGCCGCCGGGCTGCTGGAAGACGCGAACTCGTTTGCCCTGCTGATCGCCTTCGCCATGCCGTTGGCCCTGCTGCTGGTGATCCGCGGCCCGAACCTGCTGCACCGATTGTTCTGGGGCGGCTGCTGCATTTTGCTGCTGGGCGGCATGACCAAAACCGACTCACGTTCCGGGCTGGTGGTGCTGTTCCTCAGCTTGATGATCGGCGCCTGGCACTACCGCGCGCAGTTGCCACGCATCCGTCCGCGCCATCTGGGCTTTGCCATGCTCGGCCTGGCGATTGTGATCCCGCTGGCCATGTATTCCATTCCAGACCGTTACGTCGCGCGCATCCAGTCCTTGAGCATTCTGAAGGCCGGCGCCAAAAGCCAGGACGAATCCCTCGGCCGCCGCGCGTCATACCTTGTGGTCGGCAGCCAGATGATTCGTGAGCACCCGTTACTCGGTACCGGCCCTGGCACCTTCCCGCTGCACTACGCCACCACCGGTTACGCCAAGGTGTTCTCCGCCAACCGCAAGCCCGGTGACCTGTACCGCCGCGCCCACAACACCTACATGGAAATCTTCAGTGAACTGGGGATTCCCGCCGGGCTATTGTTCGTCGGCATGCTGGGCCTTGGAGCGTACAACCTGGTCCGCGCCCGACATGCCTGGATGTTGCGACGCAATTGGGAGCAGGCCGACCTGATCACGCACCTGGGCATGAGCTATCTATCGCTGATGCTGTTTTTGATGTTCCTCAGCGCACCGAATCACAAATACCTGTGGATCATGCTCGCCCTGACCTGGGTGTTGCGCCTCAAGGCTGAGGAAACGCCACTGAGGGAGGCCAGGGCATGAGCCCCATCAGCCTCGTCATTCCGATGTACAACGAAGCCCGGCACATCGGCCGCACCTTGCTCGCCGCAAAAAAAGCCGCCGAGGCCGCCGCGCTGGAATGCGAGTTGATCGTGGTCGACAACGGCTCCGACGATCAGGGCCCGCACATCGCCCGCCAGTTCGGTGCGCAGGTGCTGGAGTTGCCCGGCCTGCTGATCGGTGCGCTGCGCAATCGCGGGGCAGCGATGGCGACAGGCGAATGGCTGGGTTTCATCGATGCCGATATCGAAATGCCCGAGGACTGGCTGACCCGGCTGTGCGAACTGGAGTCCGGCGGCCAGGCCGATGTCCTCGCCCTGGACTTGCACACCCCCCTCCAGGCGCCGTGGTTTGCCACGGCCTGGCAACGCCGCATGACCCGCCCGACCACTCACGCGTTACACCCGGCGCAATGGCTGCCCAGCGCCAACCTGCTAATGCGCCGCCACTGGTTCGACAAGGTCGGCGGCTTCGACGAAACCCTGCGCACCGGCGAAGACAAAGCATTCACCCTGCGCCTGAACGAAGCCGGTGCCCGACTGCTGGCGGTCAACCAAAGCGTCGCCCTGCATTGGGGTTACGAAGGCAGCTGGCGCGAATGGATCGGCAAGGAGTTGTGGCGCCAGGGCAGTCACCTGCAACTGCTGCGCGCCCAGGGGATGAGTCTGCGCTTGCTGCGGTTCCCCGCCCTGTCGGTGGGCGCGTGGCTGCTGGACTTCATGGCGCTGTCCGCCCTGCTCAACGGTTCTGCCCAAGTGGCGTTATTCATCGTATTCGTCACCAGCCTGCCCGCGCTGGTCTTGAGCCTGCGCCAGAGCCTGAAACACCGTGACTTGCGCCTGACGCTGCAACTGTGGGCCCTGCACTGGGTGCGCCTGCACCTGGCCGGCGCCGCGCTCATCCTGAGCCTGTGTCATTGGAATGCCAGGAGACCCGCCCGTGGCTGAGCTTATTTTCTGGTTGTGCCTGCTATTGCCGGCGTACGCCTGGCTTGGCTACCCGCTGCTGCTGACGCTGCTCACACCGTTGTTTGCGGCGCGGCGTCATGAGCCGGCACAACCGATGAACGTGAGCATCATCATCGCCGCGCACAACGAGGCCCAGTACATCGAAGAGAAACTGCGCATCCTGCTCGCCCAGGATTATCAGGCGCGCTCGCTGCACATCATTCTGGCCAGCGACGGCTCCACCGACGACACCGTGGCCCGCGCCCACAGGGTCATCGACCCGCGCATCAACGTGCTCGACCTGCCCCGTCAGGGCAAGGCGGCCACCTTGAATGCCGGCGTCGCCGTGAGCACCGGCGAGATCCTGGTGTTCACCGATGCCGACAACCAATGGTCGACCGACACCCTCGGTCAGTTGCTCGCGCCCCTGGCCGATCCAGAGGTCGGGGCCTGCGCCGGGCAAATGTCGATCCCGGTGGCGGGCAAGGGCCTGAGCCTGGGCGACAGCCTCTATCGGCACTACGAAGGCTGGCTGCGCAAGGTGGAAAATCGCACCGGCTGCATGGTCTCCGCCGACGGCGCCCTGCTCGCCCTGCGCCGCGAGCTGTTCCAGAACGTGCCAGCGGAGGTCAACGATGATTTTTTTATCAGCACCTGCGCGCCGGTGGCGTTCAAGCGCATCGTCTATGTGCCCGCAGCCCGGGTCACCGACCAGGGCGTCGATCAGATCAACAAACAATGGCGCCGTCGTCTGCGCGTCACCGTCGGCGGTCTGCAAAGCCTGGCCCAGCGCCGGGCGCTGCTGAACCCTTGGCGCCACGGCCTGTATGCGATTGCGCTGATCAGCCACAAATTGATTCGACGCCTGGCGCCGGTCCTGTTGCTGCCGTTGTTGCTGAGCAATGTCTGGCTGTGGAATGCACACGGCTTCTATCGCCTGAGCCTGATCGCACAGCTGATCGGTTATGCGGTGGCCGTCGTCGGTCTGCTGGATGGGCAACACCGCTTGCCCAGACCTTTTCGCCTCGCCGCGTTTGTTCTGGTGACCCTCGCCGGGATGAGTGTCGGTGTGTGGCAGTTCCTGCGCGGCCAGCGGTACGCGCAATGGAACCCTGAGCAAAATCGTTGAAAGGGCCGCGCCATGGCGATCAAACAACTCATAAAACGCACCAGTGGCTGGCTCTATCTCAACTCGCCGGTGGGCCGCCATCAATTGCACGGCGCCGGGGTGATCCTGATGCTGCACCGGGTGCTGCCCAATGACCGCGCCGCCGACCTGCCCCATCGCAATGAACTGTGCGTCGGGCCGAAGGCCTTTACGCATCTGCTGCTCTGGTTGAAAAAACACTTCGATTGCGTGCCACTGATGGAGATTTTGCAACCCGGCACACTGAGATCGGAGCACAGGCCGGAGCGCCCCAAAATCACACTGACCTTCGACGACGGCTGGCGCGACAACGCGCTGAATGCCTTCCCGTTGCTCAAAAGGTATCAGGTACCGGCGAGCATTTTTCTCTCCACCGATTTCATCGGCAGCCGCCAACGCTTCTGGTGGGAGAGCCTGGGCGAGACCCTGTGGCGCAGCCACGGTGAAAAAGCCCGGACGCATTTGATTGAATGCCTGCGACAGGCCGGACGACCGCTGCCAGTGCTGCTCGATGATCTGGATGTGCAGCGCCGCAGCCTGGCGCTTTTGCATTATCTGCAAAGCCTCAAAACCCTGTCGCCGGGGGAGCTGAACCGGCTCACCGATCAATGCCCCGCAGGCTCATTGCCCCAGGCCCTGGACTGGCATCAAGTCCGTGCGCTGGAAGCCAGCGGGTTGATCCGCTTCGGCCCCCACGGCGCCAGTCACGTGATCCTCACCGGCCTTGACGATCAACATCTGGATGAAGAACTGAGCCGCAGTCGCAATGCCCTGCTCAACGGTTGCAACCGGCCGCTGCCGGTCTACTGCTACCCCAATGGCGACCATGATGCGCGGGTGCGCGAACACGTGGCCGACCACGATTTCCCGTTTGCCCTGGGCACTGTCGCCGGCATTTATCGGGGTGTCAGCGATCCTTTGGCCTTGCCACGAGTCGGTATCAGCCAGCGCACGGCGCGCAATCCGGAGTTGCTCTCCTGGCGAATCTACCGGGGTGCCAGGCCATGAGTCGCGGTCACTACTTCAAACACCTGGCCCTGAGCATGGGCACCAAACTGGCGATGATCGGTCTGCGCCTGCTGCGCAACGTGTTGCTGGCAAGGATTCTGGGGCCCAGCGAGCGTGGCCTGTTCGCACTGCTCAGCACCCTGCCCGATCTGATCAGCGCCGCCACCAGCGGCGGGCTGAATTCGGCGGTGGGGTATCAGGCGGCCAAGCAACGGCCCATGGGTCTGCTGCTGAGCCAGGTGCTGGTGTTCGGTTGCCTGCTGGCGGGTTTGCTGACCTTGCTGGTGGTGGCGCTGGTGCGCGAATTCGGCGGCGAACTCGACATCACCACGCAACTGGGATTGCTCGCCTGGCTGTTGCTGCTGGCGGTGCCGCTGACCGTACTCAAAAGTGGCCTGCTGACCTTGCATAATGCGTCGGGCGGCGTGGGCGCGTTCAATGCCTTGCGGCTGATGGAATCCCTGGCGCCCCTGCTGCTGTTTCTGGCCCTGTTCCAGATGTGGAAAGACGCCGCGCTGGAAGCGGCGCTGATCAGCTGGCTGGCCGGCATCAGCCTGGTGGTGCTGGCCGGTTGGTTCTGGCTCAACCGTGCTCAGCCGTTGAAATTGCAATGGGACCGCACCAGCCAGAATGAACTGTTGCGCTACAGCGCCCGCAGCCATCCGGACCTGCTGTTCCAGCAAGTGATTCTGCGCTCCGATTACCTGTTCATCGGTGCCCTGCTCGGCAGCACCGCGTTGGGTCATTACGCCATGGCCAGCGCCGCCGCCGAGTTGCTGCTGATCGTGCCGGAAGCGGTGACCACGCCGCTGATGAAGCGCCTGCTGCAACAGGACGAAGGCATGGATCGCCTGACGCCGCTGGCCCTGCGCCTGACCGCCACGGTGATGCTCGGCGGCTGCCTGACCATGGCGGTGATCGGCGAGTGGCTGATCGTCACGCTGTTCGGCATTGCCTATCAGCCGGCCTACCCGGCCTTGCTGGCGCTGCTGCCGGGGCTGCTTGGTCTTTGCTATGCGAGCATCCTGCGCCTGGACTTGCTGGGCAAAAATCGCCCCGGCACGGTGTCGCTGCTGGTGGGCCTCGGGGCGCTGCTGAACCTGGCCCTGAACCTGCTGCTGATCCCGATCTACGGCATCGTCGGCGCCGCGACGGCATCGTCCATCGCCTACCTGGCAGTGACCGTCGCGCTGCTGGTGATGTACTGCCGGTTGAGCGGCGTACCGGCCTGGCAAACCCTGATCATCCTGCCCAGCGATGTGGCACCGATGCTTCAGATGCTGCAACGGAAATCGGCATGAAACGCCTCGTGCTGCTGTTGAGCCTGGGCCTCGGCTTGAGTGCCCAGGCGGCGCCCATGCGCTGGGCTGATATTCGCGATGGCAGTCTGTACCTGCAAGCGGATCGCCCCGACACACTGACCATCCGCTGGGTCCCGGCGTGGCAGGCCGATGCCAACGAAGAACGCCTGTACCTGCTCGACGGCAACGGCAACCTGAAAGGCGAACGCCTGATCGGCGCCAGTGAAACCCAAGGCAAACAGAGCTGGCCACTGAAGCCGGGGGCCGCCAGTTATCGACTGGAAATTCCCGGCTACAGCTTCCGCCGCTACACGGTCGAACACGACGAACGCACCGTGGCGTTGTTCGCCCCGGCCAAGGTGCATTTCAGCGCCGAAACCCGCGGCGGCGATGAGCTGTATTTCAAAGTCGCACCGGGGGAACACGCGGTGCTGGCCGGCAAGTTTCACGGTGGCGTCAGCGCTCTGCTGGCCCAGCGTGTGAGCGACAACCAACACGTGACGCTTACGCTCAAACCCTATCGCGCCTATTGGCAGTTCGATCAGGTGGCATTGCCCGTCACCCAGGATGAACAGGTCTGGCGCCTGCGCCTGCAAGGCAGCGGCAAAGTTGCGTTCTGGCTCGATGGCACGGCAAACCTGTTCGCCCAGAACCCGCAGCAACTCAAACCGCTGCGCGAGGATGATGGCCAGACCCGCTTGACCCTGCACAAAGAACTGCTCGGCCCGACCCCGAACCTGGGCATTTACCTGCCCTATGTGCTGCCCCCTCAATCCAGTTTCGCGGTACTCGACGCCCTCAAGCCTCAGGCGGGTTCCTATTACAGTTTCGTCGATGTCACCGCGCAAAATCCGCACCACGAAGATGCGTTCCGCCAGCTCTATCAGAACCGCTTCGGCATCACCCAGGACATCACGCTGCTGGCCGGCAGCCAACGCCAGGCCGATCTGCGGGCCGACCCCGTGAGCAACGCCGGCCTCGACGCCTGGCTGGCTGCGACCCGTGCCCTCGGCGGCACCGGCACTCACTACATCGCCTTCGCCGACGAGCCGAACCTCAATTACCCGAGCTACACCAACTACCAGGCGATCTTCAACAGCATGGCCCGGCAGGTGCGCAGCGACCCGGCCAACGCCAGGGCCGGTGTGCGCATCGCCATGCCCGCCACTTCGCGCTTCGTCAACGGTCCGTTCGCCGATGACGCCATCGATAAGCGCGGTATCGACTGGGCACGGCGCCTGCTGGCCGAATCCGGTGCGCAAATCGATGCCCTCGCCTGGCACGAATGGATGATTCGTGACCTGCTGGCAACCCGGGTCTACCGCGACAGCGTGCGCCGCGCCGCCGAACTGGTGGGCCTCGATGCCAAGGGCCGGCCACGCAAGGCCTTGCTGCTGGACCAGACCAACCTGTCCAGCGGTTCAAGCCTGAGCCCCTACGATCAAGAAACCCATTTTGCTTCGCTATGGTGGACCTCGGTGGTCATCAACTCGGCGCAGGACGGCTTGCTGGACATGCTCAACTGGTTCCAGGCCGCCGACGAACCGACCTACCCCAAAGGCATGGTGCGGGTGCTGGGCGGCGATCGTTTCGAGCTCAAACCGGTGGGCCTGGCCCAGCAATTCATCCAGCAGCACTGGCTGAAAAACGTCATGCGCCTGGACAACGACGCCTTCGAAGTCGACGTATTGGCCATGGCCACCGAACACCAACGCAGTTTGCTGGGGGTCAATAAGGGCCCGCGCTTGCAGCGTGTCGATCTGGCCGGGGCGGCGTGTCCGCTGGCCAAGGGGTCGCTGATGTATTTCGGTGCCGACAGCCGCAGTCGTAGCGCTCCATTCGACTGTAAGGACGGTCGCGTCAGCTTCGATTTGCCGGGGCAAACCCTGTTCGCTCTGAGCTGGAGCGCCTCGTGAACGCCGTCAACTTGCATTACACAAAGATCGCGCCGCTGCCGAGTGCGCATTGCAGCATGTCATCCACGGCCGGTCTCCGTCAGGAGGCCATGACATGAATGTCTCAGGGAAACTTCGCCAGCACATCAAACACAAAGGTCTGCTTGCAACGATCAGGGGGGGGTGGAAGCGCTACGTGTTTGTTCACTGGGAGCTGTTATGGATGAGGCGTGACCTGGTCAGCCCGGTGCCGCCCCATCACCTCAAGCCTTATCCACCGCTACGGATGAAGACCATCACCGTGCAGAACGCCACGGCCTTCACCCGTCATTTTGGCGATCGTGTCAACACCATGGCGGAACTGGCCGCCGAGGGTTACACCGGGCATATGTATCTGGATGACAAAGGCGACACGGTAGCCTTCATATGGGGCAGCACCCGGGCTTATCACGACCGGCATTTCTATGGCTGCACATCCGCGGTCAACAAAGGCGAATTTTTCGAGTTCGGCGGTGAACTGGCCCGCGCCTATTGGGGCTCCACGCTCTCGGTGGATCTGCAGCTGCAACTCTGGAAAGCCATGCACGCCCAAGGCTGCAACACCGTTGTGGATGTCTGCGATGCCGACAACATACCGGCGATGAAACTGCATATTCGCATGGGCTATCAAGAACAAGGACGCGCCCTGCACGTCTACCGATTATTCGGCCGCTGGCGCTTCTTTCGTGAGACCCGTTACAGCGGCTCACGTCTGGATGCGTTACGCAAACCGTCCCGTTCACCTGCTCCTGAGTCGGCGGGCTGAACCTATGATGGCGCGATTCGAATGGCGCACCTCGCTGTGCGCCCCGGACTTTCCGACAGCCGCCTACGAGGGGCTGCGCCTGCGCGTGACCGACCACACGCCCTTCAACACCTTGGCCTGGCTGTGCGCGTCGGAACAGGCACTGGCCGCCGGGGAACGCTTGCACGTTCTGCTGGGCTGGCAGGACGATGAATTGGCCTTGTGCCTGCCATTGGTGGCGTCCACGGAGCGCTTTGGCGGGCTGCCGTTTCGTATCCTGCGTCACCTCGGTTATCCCCTCACCGATCGCCTGGCCCTGCTCACCTGCCTCGATGCCGAGAGCATGCGCAAGGCGCTGGTGATGATCCGCCATCGCGTGCCCCATGCGATGCTGCAACTCAATGAATTGTCCGAACCCATCGGTGAAGAAAGTGCGCTGACCGCCTGGATGGCGCATAGCTCGACCGGCGAACGCCGCCTCAGTTGTCGGGTGCCGGTGCACCTGATCAGCGATGCCGACCGTCTGGAGGTGTCCGGCGACCCACGCTACAAACTGCGCCGTGCGCGTAAACGCATTGCGGCCTGCGGTGCCCAGGTCCGACGGATAACCCCCGACGCGTCCACCATCGGGTCGCTGTTGCGGGTTCTCGGCAAAGTCGAAGCGCAGAGCTGGAAAGGGCTTCAAGGCGTGGGGATTTTCACCAGCGACCGCAGCCGCCAATGGATCGAGCGGGCCTTCACCGCCCTCGCCGAACAGGGACTGATGCGGGTGGTGGTGCTGGAACTGGACGAGCGCTGCATCAGCTATCGCCTCGGGTTGCTGGAACAGGGCCGGCTGTACGACTACAACCTGGCGTTTGTGCCGCGATACGCCGACCTGGGCAGCGGTCGTGTGCTGCTCGACGAGTGGATCCTCTGGGGGCTGGATGACAATTGGCACTGGATCGACGCTTCGCGGATCAGCCTGGAAAACTCCAGCCATCAACTCCAGGAACGCATGACCGGGCAACTGGAGCACTGGCGCTGGAGTTTCTACTCCTGGCGCCCCAGCGGCCTCGTCCTGGGGTTGGCCATGCGACTCTGGCACCAGTTCAAACCCTGGTTGAAAAAGTGGCGAGCCTGGCGCGCAGCAGCGGCGCTCAAGCCGACTTCCGCACCTGGGGACAAGAGCCCTGAGCCCAACGCAATACCCCTGGAGGGCGAACATGCCTCGCCAAGTCATCGTCAACGCTGACGATTTCGGGCTCAGCCCGAGCGAAAACGCGGTGATCCTGGGCGCCTTCCAGGCCGGGGTCATCAGCTCCGCCACCGCCATGGCCAACATGCCGGCGTTCGAAGCGGCCTGCATCCTGGCCCGGCAGCCGTTGCTCAAGGGGCGAATCGGGCTGCACTTCAACCTCACCTATGGCCGACCGTTGAGCCCGTCGATTCTCGCGCGCTCGACGTTCTGTGACAGCCAGGGTGAGTTCGACCTCAGCCTGCCCCGCCACAGTCTCTGGCTCAACCGCCTGGATCGCGATGCAGTGCTGGAAGAACTCGAGGCCCAGTGGCAACGCTGCCTGGACAACGGCCTGCGCCCCAGCCACATCGATTCCCATCAGCACGTGCACAACATCTGGCCCGTCGGCGAAATCGTCGCGCGCTTTGCCGCCCGCCAAGGGGTGCCCGTGCGCCTGGCCCGGGATCTGGGCAGTAACCTGAGTGTGCCCAAGCGAGTGTTCAAGACGTTACTCAACCATCGATTGAACAGCCTGGCTGGAGCGACCGCCCAAAACGTATGCACCCCCGTCGACCTGCGCACCGTGGCGATGCCAATCGACGGCCTGCTGGAAATCGTCGTCCATCCGATCCATATCGGCGCTGATTTTGGCGATGCCTATCTGAACCAGGGAGAGTCTCTGAGCCATGTGCTGGATCAGCGTCTTCGGGGTATTCCCAGAGTGTCCTATGCCGTGGTGCCACGCACACTCAAGGAGGAGCTGCAGTACACGACTGAGCTACATCCATTGAAACCATGATTTATCGCCATTGAACACGTTACCCACCACACCCTGGCTTCGGCCGCGGAGGACTTCATGAGCGCCATCGAAAAGCTTCACGAACGCATCAGACAAAAAGGCCTGCTCCACACGCTCCAGACGCTCTGGAAGCGCTATGTGTTCTTCCATCGAGAGCTGTTGTGGCTGGGGCGCGATCTGGTCACCCCGGTGGCGCCGCACAATCTGCGGCCCTATTCGGGTTTGCGTCTGGTGACCATCACCCCGGAAAACGCCACGGCCTTCACCAGGTATTACGGCAACCGCGTCAAGGCCATGGCCGAAATCGCCGCCGAGGGCCACACCGGGCACATGTACGTGGACGAGCAAGGTGATGCCATCGGATTTATCTGGGGCAGCACCGGGGACTACTTTGATCGGCACTATTACGGCTGCTGGTTCCGGGTCAATCCCGGCGAATTTTTTGAATTCGGCGGTGAAATGATCCCTCAATACTTCGGCTCCAACCTGTCGGTGGACGCCCAGTTCAATCTCTGGAGTGCGATGCGGGCCAAAGGCTACAACAAGATCGTCGACGTCTGCGATACCCGCAACATCCAGGCCATGAAAATGCACATCCGCATGGACTACCAGGAGCAAGGGCGCATCACCCACGTCTACGACCTGTTCGGTCGCTGGCGCTTCTTCCGCGAAACCCGCTACAGCGGCTCGCGGCTGACGGCGTTGCGTAAACCGGAGCAGCGGACGGTGACTGCGGCGCAGGTGTGATTGGCTTCCGCTCCCACATTTGGCCGCATCTCCCTGTAGGAGCGGGCTTGCCCGCGAAGACGTCGGTACAGTCAACATTGATGTCGCCTGACACACCGCTTTCGCGGGCAAGCCCGCTCCTACAGGTTCCGTGGCTTAACTGTTGATTGATTTGCTGCATGCCCCGGATGCGCACAGAGATCAATCTTTGGCACTACGTTACTTCTGCCCACTCCAGGGGTATCACCGGTGGCGTGAACCCTCTCCCCCGTTAATTCAACCGCTCACGCAAGAACTCGATCAGCGCCCTCACCGGTCGCGAGCCCTGGCGATGCTGAGGGTAGACCGCCGACAAGGTCAGCGGCTCGGGGCGCAAATCATCCAGTACCGGCACCAGCCTACCGTCTTCCAGGGCCGAATCGACGATGAAGGTCGGCAAGTATGTGATGCCCATGCCGGCAATGGCCGCGTCCTTGAGCAGTTCACCGTTGTTGACCCGCATCCGCCCGGTGACGTTGACGGTCAGCGGTTTACCCCGCCCTTCGAAACGCCATTGCACCTGACGACCGTGGCCGTAGGGCAGGCAATCGTGGCTGTGTAGATCTTCGGGTTTAAGCGGCGTGCCACGCTCGGCCAGATACGCCGGGCTGGCGCAGTACAAGCGCTCGATGGAGGCGATGCGCCGTGCGATCAGTGTCGAGTCTTCCAGCACGCCGATGCGCAATGCCAAATCGTAACCTTCGCCGAGCAAGTCCACCGGCCGATCGCTCAGGTCGACTTCCACGGTGACGTCGCGATAACGCTGCAAAAATACCGGCAGCAAACAGCCCAAATGTGCCACGGCAAACGACAACGGCGCGCTCAGGCGAATGGTGCCGCGCGGTTCGGTGGTCTGGCCGGCGATGCCCTGCTCCACCTGCTCGACTTCACTGAGCAGGCGCAGGGCCGATTCGTAATAACTCTGCCCCAGCGGGGTGACGTCCAGCCGTCGGGTGGAGCGATTGAGCAGGCGCACGCCGAGACGCTCTTCCAGCTGCATCAGGCGGCGGCTGACGAATTGCTTGGACAGCCCTAATTGATCGGCTGCCGCGGTGAAGCTGCCGGAGTCCATGACCTGGCAAAAAATACGCATGTCTTCGAACGGGTTCATTGTCGCTCTCTGGTTGACAGTTATTCGCTTTATAGCCGCTTTTTCACTTTCCGGCACCTCATTAATCTGTGCTCACGGTGTTGCTGAGGCCTGAACCCCAGCGCCACAGCAGCCCGATCCCAAGGCATACAAAAACTCAAACGATTGAAAAAGGATTTGCACATGAACATCAAGAAAACCCTCGTCGCTTCCCTCCTCGCCCTGTCCATCGGCAACGCATTCGCCGCCGGCAGCCCCGGTGTCGAACACAACACCCAGGCCTTCCTCGAAGCCCTCGCCGCCGGTGGTGGCAAGCCGCTTGAGCAATTGAGCCCGAAAGACGCCCGCGCGGTGCTGACCGGTGCCCAGGCTTCGGTGAAGGTTGATCTGTCGGGTGTTGAAATCAGCGACAAGGCGATCAAGGTCGACGGCCAGACCATCAACTTGAAAGTGGTGCGTCCGGCCAAGGTCAAGGGCGAGTTGCCGGTGTTCATGTTCTTCCACGGCGGCGGCTGGGTATTGGGCGACTTCCCGACTCACCAGCGCTTGATCCGTGACCTGGTAGTGGGCTCCGGCGCCGTCGCGGTATACGTCGACTACACGCCGTCGCCGGAAGCGCAATACCCGACCGCCATCAACCAGGCCTACACCGCAACGAAATGGGTGGCCGAGCACGGCAAAGAGATCGGTGTCGATGGCAAGCGACTGGCGGTGGCCGGTAACAGCGTCGGCGGCAACATGGCGGCGGTCGTGGCGCTGATGGCCAAGGAGCAGAAAACCCCTGCCCTGCGCTTCCAGCTGTTGATGTGGCCGGTGACCAACGCACAGTTCGACAACGGCTCGTACCCGCAATTTGCCGAGGGGCACTTCCTCACCAAAGGGATGATGCAGTGGTTCTGGGACAACTACACCACCCACCCGGCCGAGCGTGCGCAGATCCATGCCTCGCCGCTCAATGCCAGCGCCGAACAGCTCAAGGGCCTGCCCGCCGCACTGGTGCAGACCGCCGAATTCGACGTGCTGCGTGACGAGGGCGAAGGCTACGCCCGCCACCTCGATGCGGCCGGTGTGCCGGTGACCTCGGTGCGCTACAACGGGATGATTCATGACTTTGGCCTGCTCAATCCGCTGAATCAGATTCCGGAAGTCAAAGCGGCGGTACGTCAGGCCGCGGCCGAGCTCAAGACGCATCTGAACTGAGTCCAATCTCTCGCCACACCCCAGGGTGTGGCGAGTTTTTTTGTGCCCGCTGGAGTGCAATCCATGAGTCTTTTCTCTGCCCACCTGTTGCCTTGGAGCGCCCTGCTGCTGGTGCTCGACGCGCTGCTCTGGCACCTCGTCCCGTTCAAGCATCGCGCGCCAAAGGTCGGTGTGCGGCTGGTGCTGTTTCTGGCGTTCAGTGCACTGGTCATCAACGCCGGCGTCAGCCCGTTGCAGACGCCGTTGTTTGCCGATGACCCGGTGGCGCAACTGGGTGCGACGGCGCTGGGGATTCTCTGGTGGCTGTATGCCGCACGGGTGCTCACGGAAGTGTTCGGTCTGGTGCTGATGCGCCGCATAGGTCACAGCGGCCGTTTGTTGCAGGACGTTATCGGTGCGCTGGTGTTTCTGGCCTCCATCGTCGCGGCCGCCGGTTATGTACTGGATCTGCCGGTCAAAGGTCTGCTCGCGACTTCCGGCGTGTTCGCCATCGTGGTCGGTCTGGCGCTGCAGAGTACGTTGGCCGATGTGTTCTCCGGCATCGTGCTCAACACCACCAAGCCCTATCAGGTGGACGACTTTGTGGTGATCGACGGCGTCGAAGGCAAAGTGCTGGACATCAACTGGCGCGCCACGCACCTGTTGAGCAGCGCCGGCACGATGGCCGTGGTGCCGAACTCGGTGGCGGCCAAGGCCAAGATCGTCAACCTCAGCCGCCCGAACAACCTGCACGGGGTATCGATCAGCATCAAGGTGGCGAACCACATCCGCCCACGCCGGGTGCTCGACGCCCTCGACCGCACACTGCAAGGCAGCAGCAACCTGTTGCTGAACCCGGCACCCAAAGCGGTGTTGAAAGAGGCCGGCGAAGAGATGTCCGAATACGTGGCCAGCGGTTTCATCGCCGAGCTGAGCAAGAAAAGCGACGTGCGCAATCAACTGTTCGACCTCGCCCATCGCCATCTGGAAGCGGCCGGCATCTCACGACACCCCGACGGCGTGATCGAACCCTCGACCCGCGCCCGCGCGCTGCTCGATGAAGTGAAGATATTCCGCTCGCTGAGCCATGAGGAACGTGATCGCCTCGCCGAATCGATGGTCGCGCAACAATACGCCGCAGGCCAGGTGGTGCTGGATCTGGATGAAGTGCCGGACAGCCTGTTCGTGATCGCCACCGGCGTCGTCAGCGCCAGCGTGCCGGACGGCGATGGCTTCACCGAGGCCGGTCGCATGGGGCCGAGCGAAGTCATGGGGGAACAGAGCATCCTGGCCGATACGCCGTCGCAGGCGACGTTCACCGCGCTGACGTCTTCGATCATCTACCGTCTCGACAAGAACCTGACCCGCCAGTGCATGGAACAGCGCAGCGAAGTGGGCCAGGCGTTGAACAAGTTGCAGGCGGTGCGGCAGCAGAACAGCCGGCTGGCGTTGATGGCCAAACCGGCACCGATCCGCAAAGGTGGTTTTTTGGGATGGTTGCAGAAGCGCTGATGTATCGGACATTCGATCAGCACAAAAAAATGCCCGCACATCGCGGGCATTTTTTCTTCAGCACCTTACTTGGCAGTGAACTTGGTGTAGCTGTTGATCAGGTTGCGGTAGTTCGGCAGACGCTGGGACAGCAGGTTGGCCAGGCCTTCCATATCGTTGCGCCAGTCGCCCTGCAGCTCGCACGCCACGGCGAACCAGTTCATCAGGTGTGCACCCGCCGCCGACATCCGCGCCCACGCTGCTTGCTGCACGGTTTCGTTGAAGGTGCCGGAAGAATCGGTTACCACGAACACTTCATAACCTTCGGCAATGGCCGACAGGGTCGGGAACGCCACGCAGACGTCAGTCACCACGCCGGCGATGATCAGTTGCTTGCGGCCGGTCGCCTTGATTGCCTTGACGAAGTCTTCGTTGTCCCAGGCATTGATCTGGCCTGGACGGGCAATGAACGGCGCATCCGGGAACTGTTCTTTGAGCTCTGGCACGATCGGGCCGTTCGGGCCGCTGTCGAAACTGGTGGTGAGGATGGTCGGCAGATTGAAGAACTTGGCGATATCACCCAGGGCCAGCACGTTGTTCTTGAATTCGTTGGGCGAAAAATCCTGCACCAGCGAGATCAGGCCAGTCTGGTGATCGACCAGCAGCACAACGGCGTCATCTTTGTTCAGACGTTTGTAAGGTACGTTGCTCATGTGAAACTCCTCGGAGGGTGATGAGTGAAGCGTCGACCACAATGGCCGACGCTTTGTTGCAAGACTCAGAACGCGAAGCAGGAACAGCCGAAGGCGCCCCAGAAACCGGCGAAGTCACTCACCGGCACGTTCGACATACGGGCCTTCTCATGGCTGTGGGTATGCACGGTGCACGGGCCGCTGCACTGGTGAACCTGCGCCTGCATCGGCGCGTTCGGCCGCCAGTGTCCCGGAACCTTCGCCACCGGCGACCAGTCCGGCAGCACCGGCAGGCTGACAGGCCCGAGTTTTTCGAAGTCGCCGGCGGCGTACACCACCTTGCCGCCGACCACGGTCAGTACCGACTCGATCCACTTGATGGCTTCTTCCTCGACGCTGAAAAAGTCCGCGCTCAGTGCTGCCAGGTCCGCCAGTTGCCCGACCTTGATCTGGCCTTTCTTGCCCTGCTCCGACGAGAACCAGGCGCTGCCGTGGGTGAACAGCTCCAGTGCAGTGGTGCGCGGCAAGCCTTCCTCGTACAGCGCCAGACCGCCGACGGTACGACCGCTGACCATCCAGTACAGCGAGGTCCATGGATTGTAGCTGGACACTCGCGTGGCATCGGTGCCGGCGCCGACCGGTACACCCTCGGCCAGCATGCGCTTGATCGGTGGCGTAGATTCGGCGGCCTGCTTGCCGTAGCGGTCGACAAAATATTCACCCTGGAACGCCATGCGGTCCTGGATCGCAATGCCACCGCCCAGCGCCCTCACCCGCTCGATGTTCTGCGGGGTGATGGTTTCGGCGTGGTCGAAGAACCATGGCAAACCGTTGAACGGAATATCGCGGTTGACCTTCTCGAACACGTCGAGCATGCGGCTGATCGATTCGTTGTAAGTGGCGTGCAAACGGAACGGCCAGCGCTGTTCCACCAGATGGCGCACCACCGGCTCCAGCTCCTGTTCCATGGTCTGCGGCAGGTCTGGACGTGGTTCGAGGAAGTCCTCGAAGTCCGCCGCCGAGAACACCAGCATCTCGCCGGCGCCGTTGTGCCGCAGGAAGTCGTCGCCCTGATGCAGCTTGACGCTGCCGGTCCAGTTCTTGAAGTCGGTCAGCTCTTCTTTTGGCTTCTGGGTAAACAGGTTGTAGGCGATGCGCACGGTCAGTTGGTCATCTTTCGCCAACTGCTCGATCACCTGGTAATCGTCCGGGTAATTCTGGAAACCACCGCCGGCATCAATGGCGCTGGTCAGGCCGAGACGGTTGAGTTCGCGCATGAACTGGCGGGTCGAGTTGACCTGATATTCCAGCGGCAGCTTCGGCCCCTTGGCGAGGGTCGAGTACAAAATCATCGCGTTCGGCCGCGCCACCAACATGCCGGTTGGGTTGCCGTTGGCATCACGCACGATTTCGCCACCCGGCGGGTTCGGCGTGTCGCGGGTGTAACCGACAACCCGCAATGCGGCGCGGTTGAGCAAGGCGCGGTCGTACAAATGCAGCACGAACACCGGCGTATCGGGCGCCGCCTGGTTGAGTTCTTCCAGGGTCGGCATGCGCTTCTCGGCAAACTGGAATTCGTTCCAGCCACCGACCACCCTCACCCACTGCGGCGTCGGCGTGCGGTCGGCTTGCTCCTTGAGCATGCGCAACGCATCGGCCAGGGACGGCACGCCTTCCCAGCGCAGTTCGAGGTTGTAGTTCAAGCCGCCACGGATCAGGTGCAAGTGCGAGTCGTTGAGGCCAGGGATGACGCAACGGCCCTTGAGGTCGATCACCTGGGTGCCCGAGCCGCGCAGGGCCATGGCCTCGGCGTCGGTGCCGACCGCGACGAAGCGGCCATCGCTGATCGCCACGGCGCTGGCGAGGGGTTTTTCGCGGTCTACGGTATGAAATTGGCCATTGAACAGAATCAGATCGGCGTTCATCGCAGTTCCTTCGTCATCAGTGAAATGAAGCAAATAAGCGCCAGCTCAGCGCGGCGAATTTGCGTTGGATTCGAGGTGTTCCCGTGGCTGACTGGGCGCCAGCCACGGCGCAAACAAGCGAGTCGCGGCCGGCATGCACACGTACACCACCGACACCACGATGGTCACGGTGATCAGGAACGTGGCGACCAGGTAGTTGGAGAGAAAAGCGTTGAGTTTTAGCAGCGGCCCCCAGAGCAGCGGCACCAGCAAGGTGTGCGGCAGAATCACCAGCAACGACAGCACGGCCTGCTTCCAGCGCGGCGGTGGCGAGGCGGCATCGGCCAGCGGCGCGAACCAGAATTCGTTGACCGGGTTGACCTCGGTCTGATCGCCGTCGGCCAGCATCGGCGCGGCTTCATCGATCAACGCCTGACGTTGCTGCGAATCGAGCCAGCGCTGCATGGCCTCGGTGGAGCAAAAGCGCAGCACGCAGGTGAACATGTCCAGGCCACCGTTCTTGCCACGGATCACGTCCACGCCCAGATGTCCTTCCATGCGCCCCGCTACGCTGACGATGTTGCGCAACCAGGCTTCATAGGCCGCTTCGAAACCGGCCTTGACCCGGTGCTTGACGATCAGCGTCACGATCTCATCGGACCCCGGCGCTTTTTGAGTTTGGGCTTCAGACATAACGGAGCACTCCGGGCAAACGAACATTGAGCGCCAGCCGTCCGGGGCCGGCGATAAACACAGAGGTGAAGATGATCAACAACAGCCAGCCGAACTGCCCTTCGGCCACACTCCATTGCGGATGAACCACCAGCAGCGCCACCAGCAGCACAAACAGAATAGGCAAGCACGCCAACCGCGCCAGGACACCGGCGACGATCAACAGCGGGCACAGGACTTCGGCGAAAATCGCCAGGATCAGCGTGAGGTGGGCACCGAGGTGGAACGGGTCTTCGATCAGTTGCAACTGCGCATTGAAGTCCAGCAGCTTGGGCAAGCCATGCACCCACAGCAGGAACACGCTGCCGGTGACCCGCAGAAACAGCAAACCGAGGCTTTGCGCCTGTTCATTGCGTTGCGAAGCATTCATGGCCGCCCCCCTGTTCAATCATTGGCTTGAATAGTGCCGCCAAGGGGTGGGGAAAAATTGAATGTACGTGCTCTCTTTGCGGTACGAAGAGCTTAGGCTCAACGCCCCCCGTAAGACCCGTTGTGGCAAGAGAGTTTGCCCCTCGCCACGGGGTAATACTGTTCACTTAAGCCGTAATGCAATCTGTAGCAGCTGTCGAGCTTGCGAGGCTGCGTTCGGCTGCGCAGCAGTCGTGAGTGTTGATCGTTCCCACGCTCTGCGTGGGAATGCCTCAACGGACGCTCCGCGTTCGGCTCTGGAGGGGACGCAGAGCGTCCCGGGCTGCATTCCTTTGCTGCGCGTGGGAACGATCGACAGGGATCAGCGTATAAGATCAGGTTACAGGGCCGGGTCGGCCTTCAGCTCCAGACTATCCAGCGCCCGATTCACCGCCAATTCACCGAACATGATGAGCTGCGCGACGCCCAGGATCGTATTGCGCTGCGGCCCTTCCAGAAACCCGGCGCAGTCACTGGCGATCACCTTGGCCGAGGCAAAGGACTCGCAGGCATTGGCCAGTAACTCTTCGATGTCGATGTTGGGGGCGACGGTGTAAATCGTGCTCGGTTTGCGCGGGGGCTGTTTGGCGCCGTCGGGGTCGGACGGTTTGAGGTAGTGATCGAGGGCGCGTTCGGCGGCTTCGTTGAGTTTTTTGGGATCGAGGGGATCGTAGGGGGAAACATCGTCGGTTTGGGGCGGGTTAGGTGTGACCTTGAACATGGTGAAACTCCTACAAGAAATGGAGCCACCAAGACCTGTCGCTAAACAGGTAAGGGTGGCGGCTGCACGCAGGTTAGCGAACCGAGTGTAGGCGCCCGGCAGACCCGAAGGTCTCCCGCGCACAGCCGCCATGACATCAATCGCAGACATGAACAATCTGCAAGAGGGTTTGGAGCGCTGTTGCGCCTACAAAGGTTCGGGTCGCTAAATCCGATCGCTGATTCGTCAGCGACCGGCAAACGATAGAGCCCGCCCCCAAGGCACACAAGCCGGCGGATTCTGGCGCAATCGTAGGCAACGACGCAAGGATCTGTAGCTTTCAGGAAGTAACGCTAAACACCATTAAACACAGCCTTCGGCAGCGCCTACGGTGCCGGTATTTTCAAGGGTTCGGACATGAATTGACTGATCCGCGACCGCAGCCATTTCTCGGCAGGATCGTTGTCGTGCACCCCGCTCCAGGCCATCGACAGTTGCGCGGCGTCGATGGGAAACGGCGGATCTTCGGCGCGCAACCCACACCCCTCAACCAACGCGCACGCGGCGTAATCCGGCACGGTGGCGATCATCTCGGTACCGGCAAGCAGCGCGCGCAAGCCACTGAATTGCGGTACGCCCAGCACCACGCGGCGGGTGCGACCGACCTTGGCCAGATCCAGGTCGATGTTGCCGCTCAGATCACCGGAGAACGACACCATCGCATGCGGACGGGCGCAGTATTCGTCCAGCGTCAACGGCCCCGGGCGGTCATCGCCGCGCAGGACTTTGCAGGGGATGTCGCGCAGCTTCTTGCGCTTGGCATTGGCCGGCAGGTCGGTGGTGTAGCTCACCCCCACCGAGATTTCTCCCGACGCCAGTAACGCCGGCATCAACAGGTAATTGGCGCGGCGCACCACGACCACGATCCCCGGCGCCTCTTCCTGCAACTGGCGCAGCAACGGCGGAAACAGACCGAACTCGGCATCGTCCGACAACCCGATGCGGAACACGTCGCAACTGCTGGCCGGGTCGAACTCCTTGGCCCGGCTGACCGCGCCGGAGATGGTGTCCATCGCCGGTTGCAGCTCCTTGAGAATCGCCAGCGCACGCGCCGTCGGCTCCATGCCGCGACCGTTGCGCAGCAACAACGGATCGTCGAACAGATCACGCAGCCGCCCCAGCGCGGCGCTCACCGCCGGTTGGCCCATGAACAGTTTTTCGGCGACGCGGGTCAGGTTTTTTTCGAACATCAGGGCTTCGAAAATCACCAGCAGGTTCATGTCGACGCGGCGTAGATCGTTACGGTTCATGGGCGCGGTTCCCTTTTTGTGTTCAGCAGGCGCGAGGTCTGTCGGACTTTACTCGATGGCGCGGTGGAGTCCAGGGCGATTTTGAAGAATTCCCTGGCACCGGCCGGTGCCTTGGCCAAGGAGATCACCCTTGATCAAGCCAGAAAAGGCGCCCCTGCCCAGCCCGCTACGCGTCGTCAATCTTACATGACCGTGCGTCAGTGCGAATTGAAGCGATGTGCTCAGTTGGCGCATTTTTACCCTTAAGCCTGACTGCGGAATTAACAACGTTTAACTCGCAAGCCAAAGCCCTCGCGACCAAAAATGAAGCCTTCTGCACAGACTTGTTTTTTAGACAAAGGAATGTGCTGACCCACCGTGCAGCGCAACCGCGCGCGCCCATTGACACGGACATTGGCCATGGCTCATTTTCAGCAAACCGCGATCAGTGCGCGTGCCACTGAAACACGAAAAAAAGCCACGGGCGGTCTGAGTCCCTGGCGTGAAACCCTGGTCAAGCAGTTGATCCTCGATAACCTCGGTGCCCCCCTGGAAGTGACCGAACTGGCACGGGCCTGTGCCCTGTCGCGCAGTCATTTTTCCCGTGCGTTCAAGTGCAGCATCGGTGCTTCACCGCAGGACTGGATCCGACAGCAACGCATCGCCCGGGCCAAACAGTTGATCCGCAACACCGACCTGACCCTGACGCAAATCAGCCTGGAATGCGGCTTCTGCGATCAGGCGCATTTCTCTCATATTTTTACCCGCAGCGAAGGCATCACACCGTTTGCCTGGCGTTGCCGCGCCATGCGTACGCTTCCCTCTCTCAACAGCAAAAGATCGCAGCCTTCGCCAGCGCCTACAGGTGTTCACATAACCCTGTAGGCGCCTTTGATTTTGATCAGGCCTTGATGAACGCCAGCAGATCTTCGTTGAGTTGATCCTTGTGGGTATCGGTCAGGCCGTGCGGGGCTCCTGGGTAGACTTTCAACGTAGAGCCCTTGACCAGTTTCGCCGAGGCGATGCCCGCCGCTTCGATCGGCACCACCTGGTCGTCGTCGCCATGCACCACGAGGGTCGGCACGTCGAACTTCTTCAGGTCTTCGGTGAAGTCGGTTTCAGAGAACGCCTTGATGCAGTCGTACGCGTTCTTATGACCGGAAGCCATGCCCTGCAGCCAGAACCAGTCGATCATGCCTTGGGACGGTTTGGCACCCGGCCGGTTGAAACCGAAGAACGGACCGCTGGCCAGATCCTTGTACAGTTGCGAACGGTCGACCAAGGACGCCTGACGAATACCGTCGAACACTTCCATCGGCAAGCCACCGGGGTTGGCTTCGGTCTTGAGCATCTGCGGCGGCACCGCGGAAATCAGCCCGGCCTTGGCCACGCGACCGGTGCCGTGGCGACCGATGTAACGCGCCACCTCGCCGCCGCCGGTGGAGAAGCCGAACAGCACGGCGTTTTGCAGATCCAGATGCTCGATCAACTGCGCCAGGTCATCGGCGTAGGTGTCCATGTCATTGCCGAACCATGGCTGGCTCGAACGACCGTGACCACGGCGGTCGTGGGCGATGACCCGGTAGCCTTGGGAGGCCAGGAAGATCATCTGCGATTCCCAACTGTCGGCGTTCAATGGCCAGCCGTGGCTGAAGACGATCGGCTGACCGGTGCCCCAGTCCTTGTAGTAAATCTCGGTGCCGTCACGGGTGGTAAAGGTGCTCATTACGATTCTCCTGATGCATGGGTTTACGACGATTAACAAGAGGTTTGAGCCAGGCGTTCGGCCAGGCGCGCGACCCGCTCGCCCAAATGTGCGGCGGTGCGGCGGTCTTCCAGGGGCGGAGCAAATTCGGGGGATTGTTCGACGTTCGATTGGGCCATCGCCCCCAGCGAACTGCCGAGTCGGTTCAACTGCCCGTCGAACAGGCCGACGCTGCTGCGCGCTGGCAGCAGGTCGAGGCCGACCCAAATCATCGAGTGTTGGGCGGCGAACACCGCCATCTGCAGCAAGGTGTTGAGCTTGTCGCCACACAGGCAACCGGAGTTGGTAAACCCGGCAGCGAGCTTGTCGCGCCAGGGCTGGGCCAGGTAGAAAGAGGCGGTGGCCTCCATGAAGCCCTTGAAGGCTGCCGAAGCGCTGCCCATGTAGGTGGGGGCGCCGAAGATGATTGCATCAGCAAGGTGCAAGCGCTCCCAGTGGTCGTCCACGTCCTCCACCGGAATCAGCCGACAGGTGCTACCCAGGTGCCGTTCCACCCCCAGGCCCACAGCTTCGGCCATGACCCGGGTGTGCCCGTAACCGCTGTGATAGACCACCACCACGTTGCTCATTCCGGTTCCTCCAGAAGTGTTCGTCCTTTTTGCGGCACGCTTTTTGTTGCACTTTCTGTTGCAAAAAGGCCGATACCTTCGGCTACTTGAAGAAATGGATTTTTGAGCGTAGACCGGATCGGTACGAGTTAAACGTTGTTAATTTTCTGCCGTACACCCATGGCCCCGGCGTGCCGTTCACCGGCGCTGAGTCCAATAAATACGGGACCGCCGGGCACTGACGGCAAGGCCGCAGCCGTTGTACCTGCTGTCGAGATGTATGACGCCACGTTGCGCTACCGAAAAAACCTCAGGAATATGCCTGGATACCGCGTGATAGAAGGATGCAAGCAGGAGTGACCCGTTGACCCTTACCCCCGAACAGGCCATCCGTTTCGGCCCCTACCGGATCTACCCCGGACAACGCCTGGTGATGGAGGCCGACCAGCCCCTGCGCCTGGGCAGGCAAGCCATGGACATTCTGTTGGTCCTGCTGGAGCACGCAGGCCAGGTGGTGAGCAAACAACAACTGATCGCGCGGGTCTGGCCCAAAAGCGTGGTGGAAGACATCAATCTGCGCGTGCACATGGCAGCACTGCGCAAAGCCCTCGGTGACGGTCAGGCCGGTCAGCGTTACATCATCACCGTCGCCCAACGCGGCTACAGTTTTGTCGCGCCATTTTCCCTGGAATCCATCGAACAACGCCCCCAAAACGACGCTAATGAACCAGGCGGCCATAACCTGCCGGTGCGCCGGACTCGCATGATCGGCCGTCAGGCCCTGGTCGACAGACTGCTGGCGCAACTCTCACAGCAACGTTTCATCACCCTCGTGGGCCCCGGCGGGATCGGCAAGACGACCGTGGCGCTGCGCGTCGCCGAGCAACTGATCGGTCGCTATCGAGACGGCATTCGCCTGGTGGACCTGGCACCGATCAACTGCCCTTTGATGATCGGCGCGCACTTGGCGACAGCGCTGGGCTTGTCGTTGCATGACGCCGACCCCATGAACGGGCTCGCCACATGCTTGCGCGAACGACAGATGCTGCTGGTCATCGACAACTGCGAACACCTGATCGATGCCATTGCGTTGCTCAGCGAAAGTATCCTGCGCGCGGCGCCCCAGGTGCACATTCTGGCCACCAGCCGCGAGAGCCTGCGGGCCGAAGGCGAATGCGTGCAGCGCCTGGAATCGCTGGACTGCCCGCCGCCCGTCGCCGTGCTCGACCGCGCTCAGGCCCTGACGTTTTCGGCGCTGCAATTGTTTGTCGAGCGGGCGATGGCCAGCCATGACAGCTTTGAACTGAGCGAAGCCGAACTGCCGCTGGCGATTGAAATCTGCCGTCGCCTGGACGGCATACCGCTGGCGATCGAACTGGCAGCGGCGCAAGTGGGCAACCTGGGCTTGAGTGGCTTGCTGTCGCAACTGCAAGGCAGTTTTCGTCTGCTCACCCAGGGTTGCCCGACGACCCTGGGCCGCCATCAGACCCTGCGCGCCACACTGGACTGGAGCTTCGAACTGCTCAATGCCTGCGAGCAAACCTGCCTGCGCCGATTGGGGGTGTTCCGGGGCGGGTTTACCCTGGAGTCGGCAGCCGCCGTGATTGTCGGCCAGCACGTCGAGCCCGACGTGGTGCTTGCCTCTATTACCCAATTGGTGGCCAAGTCATTGCTGAACGTGGAAGTCGGCGACGAAGAAGTGTTCTACCGTCTGCTCGACACCACACGTAGCTATGCACTGGAAAAACTCGATCAGGCCCAGGAGCTGGCGGACACCCGCGAGCGTCACGCCGAACGCTGCCTGGCCTTGATGCAGCAGGCGCAGAGTGACTGGGACCACACCCCGAGCGAACGCTGGACCGAGCGTTACGCCCGCAGCCTGGAAGACATTCGTGCGGCGCTCGATTGGGGCTTGAATGCGCAAGGGTCGCAAGGGTTGGCCATCCGCCTCACCGCGACCTCGGCACCGCTCTGGCAAGAGTTGTCGCTGCTCAAGGAACACGGCCAGTACGTGCGCAAAGCCCTGGCGTTGGACGAAGCGATACGCCCGCCCTGCCCGCGTTTGACCATGGCCCTCATGCTCGCCCTCGGCAGTTGCTGCTACCACACCCTGGGCAGCAGCGCCGAAGCCGTCGAAGCGTTCGTCAGCGCCAGACACCTGGCCGAACTCTGCAACGATGTGGCCGGTCAGCTCAAAGCGATTTCCGGACACCTGGCGGTTGATCTCAGTCGCGGCCACTACCAACTGGCCCTGGAGCAGAGCCTACAATTCGAGCGGTTGAGGCCGCACGACGACGCAGTGACAGCCCTCAGCACCCAGCGCTTGCGGGTTCTGGCCCTGCACTTTGCCGGCGATCAGCCACTGGCGCGGGAGAACGCCGAACAGGTCATTCAACGCCTGGCCCAGTGCGGCCACCTCAACCGTTTCACCCATGGCTTTGGCGTGCAGTACGACCAGAGCGTGGCGGCCCTGACGATTCTGGCGCGCATTCTCTGGTTGCAAGGGCACCCGGAAAAAGCCTGGCACACCGCGCGACAGGCACTCGACATCGCGATGCAGATCAATCATGGCACGTCCATCTGCTACACCCTGGCGCTGTCCGGCTGCCTGATCGCCCACTACAACGGCGACACCCCGCTCGCCCGCGAGCTCCTGGCCTTGCTGCTTGAGCAGGCGAAGAAACATTCGGTGCTGCTGTTCTATAAGTGGGCCAAACATTACGCGCAGGTGATCGACGTTGCCGATACCCCCTCGCCCCCGCGACCAGACACCGGGTTGATCAAGGAAATCATGGTCACACTGGACAGCCGTTTCATCGATGATGCGTTGCTGGAGCGGGTCGAAAACGGCGCCGCGGGCTGGAGCACGGCGGAGATTCTGCGGGCCGGGGCAGACGCGTTACTGGCAGAGGATTGCCCGGGCAGCGTTGGCGCGGCCGAGGCGGTGCTGCTCAAGGCTTTGACCGTAGCAAAAAAACAGGGAGCGCTGGCCTGGGAACTGCGCAGCGCCACATCACTGGCCCAGCTATGGCAGCGTCAGGGCCACTTCCGGCAAGCCCATGAGCTGCTGGCGCCGATTTACCAGCGTTTCACCGAAGGCTTCGCCACACCGGACCTGATCAAAGTCCGGCGGTTACTCGACGAGTTGCAGCGCGACCTGCCCGCCTGATGCCCAGAAGGACCGACTGGTGTAGCGCTCATAACGCAGTTCGAAGGCGCGCAAGTAACCGCTGCGTTCGAGTTTCTCCAGGGCGTAGGTGCGCGTGGTATTGAGGAAACGGTAGCGGGTCACGCCGCTGCCCTGCTCCACTGACAAAAGCGATTTATTCGCCAGACTCTCCACCACGTTGACCAGGCTTGCGGGCAGCAGCATCGCGCCACTGATCACGCCAATCGCCGCGTCCAGGGTGAACGCCATCTTGAACACCGCCAAGCGCTGCAACACGATCTGCTCCAACGGGCTCAGCCGTTCATAGCTCCAGTCCAGCGCAGCCTTGAGACTCTGATGCCGTGGCACGGCGGTGCGTCGACCTTGGCTCAACAGTTGAAAACAGTTGCCGAGTTGCGCTTGCACCCCCACCAGCGCCAGCGCATCGATCTGCGCCGCCGCCAGCTCAATGGCCAGGGGCAGGCCATCGAGCCGTCGACAGATTTCGCGCACGGCATTGAGATCCTGTTGGCGCAGGGCAAACCCTTGCTGACGGGCTCGGGCGCGGCTGATCAGCAGCTGCACCGCTGAATAGCCCATGGCTTCGGCCACGCTATAAATCGCCGAGGCGGGTGGCACCGTCAGGGCTGGTAACCGCAGCAGCGTTTCCGTTGCCGCTCGTAGCGGTTCGCGACTGGTGGCGAGGATCGACAAGCGAGGCGCCGAGGCCAGCAGACCCTCGACCACTGTCCGACAACGTTCAAGCAGGTGTTCGCAATTGTCGAGCACCACCAAGGCGTGTCGTTGCGCCAGTGCCTTTGCGCCGACGTCCAGTTCCAGCGTGCACGACAGATGATCGACAAGCTGCGACGGGTCGTCGATGGCCGCCAGATCAACCATCCAGACGCCATCCCGATAGTGCTGCAACAGCAATTCGGCCACGCGTAACGCCACGGTGGTCTTGCCGATGCCGGCGGGGCCGACCAGGGTCATGAAGCGTCGAACCGGTAACTGCCGGACCACGCTGCCGACGATCGAATCGCGACCGGTCACCGGTGTGAGTCGCGCAGGCAGGTTGTGTTGCGGCTTGTGCAAGGTTTCGACCAGCACCGGCGTGCCCGTACGGTCGTGCTGCACCGGGGCGATGAAGCTATAACCTCGCTGGGGAATATTAACGATATAGGGGTGCCCGTTCGGCATATCGCCAAGTGCCCGACGCAGGGCGGCGATGTGTACGCGCAGGTTGATTTCCTCGACCACCGAGGTCGGCCAGACGCGGGCAATCAACGCCTCTTTGCTGACCACCGCACCGGCGTGTTCGACCAGCATCTGCAAAATATCCAGGGCCCGCCCACCCATGCGCAGCGGTCGATCCCCCTCCAGGATCAGCCGCTGATGCAGGTGGAATGCGTAGGGCCCGAACCGCAGCACCGTGTCGCTGTGTATATTTCTGAAGCTGTTCATGCACGTTCAAGCGCTGAAAACCTGGCCCCGGCTCAAGGAACTGCAAGCTCCATCGAACCCCATCCAGGCTCCCGCACCTCCAAGAAAAAGAGTTCACGGGTATCTTGGCAGGCATGGGTGAGGGTACAACGGCCATGGGAGGAGCGTCACGGCCATCACGGTGCGCGTGACGGACACCAGGGACTCTAGCTGAACTGTTCGCGGTATTGAGTGGGCGTCAGGCCGAGCTTTTCACTGAACAGAAAACGCATGTGCCGCACGCTGCCGAAGCCACTTTTATAGGCCACGGTCTTGAGCGGCAGCTCGCTGGTTTCCAGCAGGTTCCTGGCGTGATCGATGCGCGCGCTTTGCAGAAACTCCATCGGCGTCATGTTCACTTCCCGGGCGAAAACCCTGGCGAAGTGGCGTGCACTCATGTTCACCAGACTGGCCATGCGCTCGATGCTGAACGCTTCGTCAAGGTGTTCGAGCACATGGTTCTGCACCCGGGTGACCGGCGTTTCCTGGGGAGCCACCGCGGCCATCAATGGACTGAACTGTGCCTGCCCGCCCTGGCGCTTCATCACCACCAGCAGCACTTTGGCCACGTCCTGAGCGACTTTCTTGCCGTGGTCCTGGGCAACCACCGCCAGCGCCAGGTCGATGCCGGCGGTGACACCGCCGGAGGTGATGAGGTTGCGATCCTGCACGAAAATCTGATCGGTCTCGACGACAGCCTTGGGGAAGCCCTTGATCAGTCGCTCGGTGTAATGCCAGTGGGTGGTCACGCGATACCCATCCAGCAACCCGGCATGCCCGAGCACGAACGCCCCGGTGCAGATCGAACCATAACGGTGTGCACGGCTGACGGCGCCCTGAAGCCAGTCGAGCAGCGGCGGATGCTTTTCGTTGTAGGCCCCCGGCCCGCCCGGCACCAGCAACACGTCATAGTGTCCGTTCGCCTGATCGATGTGCAGATCAGCCTGGACATTGACGCCGTTGGAAGCCCGCAATGCACCCTGCTCGGTGCCAATGGTCTGCAGCTCGTAACGGTCCGCCGGTTGCAGATAACGATTGGCGATGGAAAACACCTCCATGGGGCCGGCCATGTCGAGCAGGAGAAAGTCTGGGAACAACACCATTGCCACGGTTTTCATGGATCGGACATCACTGTAATCAAAGTCATCGGAACGTAGCGTCAGTACTGAACATTATCGCTGATTGTAACAATAAGGATACGTGAACCTACCCACACAACTGTCAACCTGACAGGGACAGTTTTTCAATTTTCATCTACTTACCGCACCGAAAGGTAAACATTAACCTTCTCCTCACTCGGACGAATTCACGTCCTGACAGGAGATTTCATCATGCTGACCCTTCGTAAAGCTTCGGATCGCGGCGCGGCCAATCACGGATGGTTGAAGTCGTTCCACACCTTTTCTTTCGCCAACTACCGCAACCCTCGGGAGCAGGGTTTTTCCGACCTGCTGGTGATCAACGACGACCGCGTGGCGGCCGGAAAAGGCTTTGGTCAGCACCCGCACCGCGACATGGAGATATTCTCCTACGTGCTCGAAGGCGCACTGGAACACAAGGACACCTTGGGCACCGGTTCGGTGATCCGCCCCGGTGACGTGCAACTGATGAGCGCCGGCAGTGGCGTGGCGCACAGTGAATACAATCACTCCTCGACACGCCCGGTGCACTTCCTGCAAATCTGGATCGTGCCTGACGTCGGCGGCGCCAAACCGCGTTACCAGCAAGAGCACTTCAGCACGCAGAAAAAACGCGGACGCCTGCAACTGATCATCTCCCCGGACGGGGCCAAGGGATCGCTGAAAGTCCGGCAGGATGCGCGGGTGTATGCCGGCCTGATCGACGGCCAGGAAAGCGCCACGCTGGAACTGGCCGCCAATCGCTACGCATATGTGCATGTGGCACGCGGCAGTGTCGAGCTCAACGGCATGCCGTTACAGGAAGGCGATGGCGTGCGGGTTCGCGAAGAACAGGTGCTGACCTTGAGCAACGGCGTGGATGCCGAGGTGCTGGTGTTTGATCTGCGGCCGCAGGAGTTGCCGCAAATGCCATAACCCCATCGTCCCAACGCCTGTAGGAGCGGGCAAGCCCACTCCTACAGCTCCGTTCAAACCCCTGCGAAGATATTTTTCATCGCCGCATACTGCAGCAGCATGATGGTCTTGGCATCGCAGATCTCCCCGCGATAAAACGCCGCGAGTGCGTCGTCGAACTTCCACTCCAGCACTTCCAGTTCCTCGGTTTCTTCTTCCAGCCCACCGCCCTCGCTGACTTTCGAAGACGCGTCGTATTCGGCGATAAAGAAATGCAGTTTCTCCGTGACCGAACCGGGGCTCATGTAAGACTCGAACACCTTCTGCACATGGTGGACGCGATAGCCGGTTTCTTCTTCGGCTTCAGCGCGAATGCGCTCTTCAGGCGCAGCGCCTTCCAGCAGCCCCGCCGCCACTTCAATCAGCAAGCCATCATGGCCGTTGACGAATACCGGCAACCGGAACTGGCGAGTCAGCACGACGGTTTTCTTCTCGCGGTTGAACAGCAGAATCGCCGCGCCGTTGCCACGGTCGTAGACCTCGCGGCTCTGGCGCTGCCAGTCGCCGTTGTTGCGCAGGTAATCGAAGGTGATTTTCTTCAGCAGATACCAGTTGTGGGACAACACCTGAGACTCGATGATGTTGACCCGCTCGGCTGTGTTCGACATGACAATTCATCCTTATTTTCGTCAGAGGGCGTCGATGTTAGACGAAAACGGATTTCTCCGGTGTGGGGGGATAGAACAATCGCCGCGACCGGGATAGGCTCAGCCTTCACTGCCATAAGGAAGTAGCACATGACCCTGCGAATCGAATTGTCGACAAATGCCACTCAGCAAGAGCGCGAGGCGATCCTCACCCCGCTGCGCGCCTACAACGTTTCAAAGGCCGGGCCCACGGTGTCAGAGCAGATTGCTTTACTGGTACGCGATGACAACGACGAGATTCTCGGCGGGCTTTATGGCCGGGTGTTTTACCAGTGGTTTTTCATTGAGTTGTTGTCGGTACCGGATCAGGCCCGGGGACAAGGGATGGGCTCGAAGCTGATGCAAATGGCCGAAGACCTGGCGCGGGAGAAGGAATGCATCGGGATCTGGCTGGACACCTTCGACTTCCAGGCGCCGGAGTTCTACAAGAAACACGGCTACAGCGAGCTGGGGCACATTGCCGATTACCCGCCGGGCCACAAGCGCTTCTTTTTCCAGAAGCGTTTGATGGATTTGTAAGCTGCGATCTTTCGATCTTGCTTACAAACAGGTCGCCAACGCCGCCAACCGGCGCTTGGCGACAAAATCATCGTGCTGGGCGTAGTAGCTCAAGGCCGTGCCTGAAGCATCGGTGGTCACGTCCACAAAGGACTCGGCCGAACGGGTGTAGACCGTCGAGCCGCCCTTCTTGCCCGGCTGCAAATATGCGCCCGCATCGACGCCGAATACCGCCTCGTCCTGCCAGGCAAACTGCACGCACTGGGCGACGACTTTTTCCGGCTTGTCCGACGTCAGGGTTTTGTACGGGGTTTTGCTGCGGGCATCGTTCATCGCCGATCCGGCGCAGCCCGCCAGCAAGGTCGCGGCCAGCGCCACCATCAGAATTCGCATTGCGTTCGCTCATCAGAAAAAAGCGGACTGTATCACCAGGAGCATTGCGAGTTATATGGGTTGACGTAGGTTGAATGGGGGGCATCTGACACACCACCTTCGCCGCCTCGCCGATAAAGCTTTATCATGGCCGCAGTTTCGCTGATCGAGTCCGTCATGAAATTCGCCATTGCGCTGTTTTCCGCCGCCCATGCGCCTTCCTCGCGCCGTGCCTTGCTGTTCGCCCAGGCTCTGCTTGCCGGCGGGCATGAGATTGTCCGGCTGTTTTTTTATCAGGATGGCGTCTACAACGCGTCCGCCAGCGTGGTCACGCCGCAGGATGAGCAGGATTTGCCCAAGCAATGGCGCAACTTTGTCAGCGAGCATCAACTCGATGGCGTGGTCTGCATCGCCGCCGCCCTGCGCCGTGGTGTGCTGAACGAGGAAGAAGCCCAGCGCTATCAGCGTGAAGCGGTCGCCGTGGGCGCACCATGGGAATTGTCCGGCCTTGGCCAGTTGCATGACGCGGTGCAGGACGCCGACCGCCTGATCTGTTTCGGAGGCGCGTGAGATGGCTAAATCCTTGCTGATTATCAGCCGTCAGGCGCCGTGGTCCGGGCCGAATGCGCGCGAAGCGCTGGACATCGTGCTGGCCGGCGGCGCCTTCGATCTGCCGATCGGCCTGCTGTTTCTCGATGACGGGGTGTTCCAGCTCGCCGCAAAACAGGATGCCAAGGCGTTGCAACAGAAAGACCTGAGCGCCAACCTGCAGGCCTTGCCGATGTTTGGTGTCGAAGACCTGTTCGTGTGCGCCGAAAGCGTCGCTGCCCGTGGTCTGGACCCTGAAGGTCTGTCGCTTGAAGAAGCCCGGCTGTTGACCGCCCAGGACATCACCGCCCTCATTGACCGTTACGACCAGGTGATCACCCTCTGATGTCGACTTTGCATGTGTTGTCTCATTCCCCTTTCGGCGACGAGCGCCTGAGCAGTTGCCTGCGCGTGATCGGCCCCAACGATGCCCTGCTGCTGAGCGGCGACGCAGCGTATGCCTTGCAGCCAGGCACCGCGCCGTTCGGCGCGCTGAACGCCCGCCAGCTGAAACTGTTCGTACTGGCCGAAGATGCTCAGGCGCGTGCCCTGCAAGTTCCGGACTGGGCCAGTGCCATCGATTATCCGGCCTTCGTCGAGTTGTCGATTCATTACGACAAGGTCAACAGTTGGCTATGAAATCCCTGACCGTTGGCGCCCGCGCCGTTGAACTGGACAAGGACGGCTTCCTGGTCGAACTGAGTGACTGGTCTGCCGAGGTGGCCACCGCCCTCGCCGCCGCCGAAGACATCGAGTTGAGCCCGGAACACTGGGAAATCCTCGAGCTGCTGCGTAGTTTCTACGACGAATTCCAGCTGTCCCCGGCGACCCGCCCGCTGATCAAGTACACCGCATTGAAACTGGGCCCCGACAAGGGCAACAGCCTGCACCTGAACCGACTGTTCAAAGGCACCCCTGCCAAACTCGCCGCGAAACTGGCGGGCCTGCCCAAACCGACGAATTGCTTATGACCGACTATCCAGCGCTGACCCTAGAAACGCCCGCCGAACACCCGTTCGCCCAGTTCGTGCGGATCCTTGGCAAAGGCAAACGCGGCGCCCGCGATTTGACCCGCGAGGAAGCCCGCCAAGCCATGGGCATGGTGCTCGACGACAAGATCGAAGACACCCAACTCGGCGCCTTCCTGATGCTGTTGCGGCACAAGGAAGAAAGCGCCGAGGAAATGGCCGGCTTCACCGAAGCCTTGCGTGAACGCCTGAATCCACCGGCGCTGGCGGTCGATCTGGACTGGCCGACTTACGCGGGAAAGAAGCGTCATCTGCCGTGGTATCTGCTGGCGGCCAAGTGCCTGGCGCAGAACGGCGTGCGCATCTTCATGCATGGCGGCGGCGCGCACACGGCGGGTCGGCTGTACAGTGAACAACTGCTCCAGACCTTGAACATACCGCTGTGTCGCAACTGGCAGCAGGTCGGTGCGGCACTCGATCAGGGCGGTCTGGCGTTCATGCCATTGGTGGACTGGGCCCCGCAGCTTCAGCGGATGATCGACCTGCGCAACACCTTGGGCCTGCGCTCGCCGATCCATTCCCTGGCGCGGATTCTCAACCCGCTGGGCGCCCGTTGTGGCCTGCAAAGCATTTTCCACCCCGGCTATCAGGCGGTGCATCGCGATGCCAGCGGTCTGCTCGGGGACACCGCCATCGTGATCAAGGGCGACGGCGGTGAGATCGAGATCAACCCGGACGCCGACAGTCACCTGTATGGCACCACCGGCGGTAAAAGCTGGGATGAAGAATGGCCGCAGTTGTCCAGCCAACGCCACGTCAAACCGGCCACCCTCGATCCCGAGCACTTGAAAGCCGTGTGGCGTGGTGACGTGGTCGACAGCTACCCGCAAATGGCATTGATCTCGACCATGGCCCTGGCCTTGCGCGGCCTCGGCCAGACCCGCGAGCAAGCGTTCGAAACCGCCCAGCAGTACTGGGATGCTCGAGACCGATCGATTTAACCGATCATAAACGCCCAACCTTTGCGCTTTTAGTTCGAACCTATGCGGATAGACTCCTCTCCAACGCTTATGGGTTGAGGAGTCAGAAACATGGGATTGTTAGTCGAAGGCCGCTGGCAGGATCAGTGGTATGAAAGCAGCAAGGACGGCGCGTTCCAGCGTGAACAGGCGCAGCGGCGCAACTGGCTGACCGTCGACGGCAAGCCAGGCCCGACCGGCGTCGGTGGCTTTGCCGCCGAGGCCGGTCGCTATCACCTCTACGTGTCCCTCGCCTGCCCGTGGGCCCATCGCACGCTGATCCTGCGCAAGCTCAAGGGCCTGGAAAGCCTGGTCGACGTGTCGGTGGTCAGCTGGTTGATGCTGGAAAACGGCTGGACCTTCGACCAGAGCCTCGGCTCGACTGGCGACAAGCTCGATCACTTCAATTTCATGCACCAGCGCTACACCGCCGATACTGCTGACTACACCGGCCGCGTCACCGTGCCGGTGCTGTGGGACAAACAGCTCGGGCGTATCGTCAACAATGAATCGGCGGAGATCATCCGCATGTTCAACAGCGCGTTCGATGACTTGACCGGCAATGACCTGGATTTCTACCCAGCACCGCTGCGCAGCGAAATCGACGCCCTAAACGAGCGGATTTATCCAGCGGTGAACAACGGCGTGTACCGCGCCGGGTTTGCCACCTCGCAGCAGGCTTATGAAGAAGCGTTCGATGAGTTGTTTAGTGAACTGGATCGGCTGGAGCAACTGCTGGGCGCCAATCGTTACCTGACGGGTGAATACCTGACCGAAGCGGATATCCGGCTGTTCACCACCCTGATTCGTTTTGATGCGGTGTATTACGGCCACTTCAAATGCAACCTGCAGCGGATTGCCGATTATCCGAACCTGTCGAACTGGCTACGGGAGATTTATCAGTGGCCGGGGATTGCCGAGACGGTGGATTTCACCCACATCAAGAATCACTACTACGGCAGCCACAAGACCATCAACCCGACCGGGGTTGTGCCCAAAGGGCCGGCGCAGGATTTCACCGTGGCCCATGATCGGGAGCGGTTGAGCGGGAAAGGGGTTTGGCGCAAGGCCTGAGATTGATCGTTCCCACGCTCTGCGTGGGAATGCCTCAATGGACGCTCCGCGTCCGCTTCGGCATGGGACGCAGAGCGTCCCGGGCTGCATTCCCACGCGGAGCGTGGGAACGATCACATCATGTGGAGCGGTGACTCGGTCTCTAGACCTGCCCCTGCGCCCCTTCAAACCACGCCAGTTTCTCGCGCAGTTGCACCACTTCCCCGACGATCACCAGTGTCGGTGCATGCACTTCATGCTCCGCCACCAGCCGTGGAAGGTCGGCCAACGTGCCGGTAAATACCCGCTGATTGACCGTGGTGCCCTGCTGGATCAACGCCGCCGGGGTGTCGGCCGCGCGACCGTGCTTGATCAACTGCTCGCAGATGATCGGCAAGCCCACCAGCCCCATGTAAAACACCAGGGTTTGCGCCGGCGCGACCAGGTCGGCCCACGGCAAATCGGTGGAACCGTCCTTGAGGTGCCCGGTGACAAACCGCACTGACTGCGCGTAATCGCGGTGAGTCAGCGGAATCCCGGCATACGCCGCGCAACCGCTGGCAGCGGTAATACCCGGCACGACCTGGAACGGGATGCCATGGGCCGCCAGTTCTTCGATCTCTTCGCCGCCACGCCCGAAAATGAACGGATCACCGCCCTTCAACCGCACCACGCGCTTGCCGGCCTTGGCCAGATCCACCAGATGCTGGTTGATCTGTTCCTGAGGCACGGCGTGATCGGCGCGGCGCTTGCCGACGTAGACCCGCTCAGCATCGCGACGGCACAAATCCAGAATCGCCGGCGCCACCAGACGGTCATACAGCACCACGTCGGCTTGCTGCATCAGGCGCAAGGCGCGGAAGGTCAACAGGTCGGGATCACCCGGCCCGGCGCCCACCAGATAGACCTCACCGGTGGCCACAGGGGCTTCGCCATTGATTTTCGCCAGCATCAAGCGCTCGGCCTCGGCGCCCTGCCCAGCCAGTTGCCGGTCGGCAATCGGGCCCTGGAACACATCCTCCCAGAACGCCCGACGCTGCTGCACATCCGGAAACAGGCCTTTGACCTGGTTGCGGAAACGCGCCGCCAGACCGGCCAGTTGTCCATAAGTGGAAGGAATCCAGGTTTCCAGCTTGGCGCGAATCAACCGCGCCAGCACCGGCGCATCGCCGCCACTGGACACAGCGATAATCAGCGGCGAACGGTCGACGATCGCCGGGAAGATCACGCTGCACAGCGCCGGGGCGTCCACCACATTGACCGGCACGCAACGCCGATGAGCATCGGCGGAGACTTGCGCGTTCAGCGGTTCGTCGTCGGTGGCGGCGATGATCAGCCCGCAACCGTCCAGATCCGCCTCGACGTAGCCACGCAACAGGCACTCGCCACCGCTGCCCGCCACCAGCTCACGCAGTTGCGGTTCGATGTCAGGCGCGACCACCCGCAGCAGCGCACCGGCCTCGGCCAACAGGCGGGATTTGCGCAAGGCAATCTCCCCCCCGCCGACGACCAACACACGACTGCCGCGAAGGTTATGAAACAGCGGCAGATAGTCCATTTAGCCGATGACCTCAAGGCCACCCATGTACGGTTTGAGCACCTCAGGCACACGGATCGAACCGTCGGCCTGCTGATAGTTCTCAAGCACCGCCACCAGGGTGCGACCGACCGCCAGGCCGGAACCGTTCAGGGTGTGCACCAGTTCAGGCTTGCCGGTTTCCGGGTTGCGGAAACGCGCTTGCATGCGGCGGGCCTGGAAGTCGCCGCAGTTGGAGCACGACGAAATTTCGCGGTACTTGTCCTGGCTAGGAATCCACACTTCCAGGTCATAGGTCTTGACTGCGCTGAAGCCCATGTCGCCGGTGCACAGCGCCAGGGTTCGGTATGGCAGCTCCAGCAGTTGCAGGACTTTTTCAGCGTTGGCGGTCAGGCTTTCCAGCGCTTGCATCGAGGTCGACGGTTCAACGATCTGCACCATCTCGACCTTGTCGAACTGGTGCTGACGGATCATCCCGCGAGTGTCGCGACCCGACGCACCGGCCTCGCTGCGGAAGCACGGCGTGTGCGCCACAAACTTGATCGGCAACAGTTTGGAGTCGACGATTTCGCCGGCCACGATGTTGGTCAGCGACACTTCAGCGGTCGGGATCAGGTACAGGTCGGCTTCGCCGTCGCGGCCGATCTTGAACAGGTCTTCTTCGAACTTCGGCAGCTGACCGGTGCCTTGCAGGGCCGGCGCTTGTACCAGATAAGGCGTGTAAGCCTCTTCGTAACCGTGTTCGTTGATGTGCAGGTTGATCATGAACTGCGCCAGCGCCCGGTGCAGACGAGCAATCGGACCGCGCAGCAAGGCGAAACGGGCGCCGGACAGCTTGGCGGCGGTTTCGAAGTCCAGCCAGCCGAACTTCTCGCCCAGGGCCACGTGGTCCTGAACCGGGAAGTCGAACACCTTCGGCGTGCCCCAGCGGCGCACTTCAACGTTGCCGTCTTCATCATCGCCAATCGGCACCGATTCGTGCGGCAGGTTCGGGATGCCCAGCAGGATCGAATCCAGCTCGGTCTGGATCGCGTCCAGCTCGACTTTGCCGGCGCTCAACTCGCCCGCCATGCGCTCGACGTCCGCCATCAACGGCGCGATGTCTTCGCCGCGCTGCTTGGCCTGACCGATGGACTTGGAGCGCGCGTTACGTTCAGCCTGCAGAGCTTCGGTGCGGGTCTGGACGGTCTTGCGCTGTTCTTCCAGCGCTTCGATGCGCGCAACATCCAGGGCAAAGCCACGGGATGCCAGGCGGTCCGCTACGTCCTGAAGGTTGCTACGTAACAGTTTGGAATCGAGCATGTCGGTTTCTCGTTATCAAAGTTTGGTCAGGGACAGGCCAGCCCAGGTGGCGAGCAGCCCGCCGAATACGCTGATGGCCGCATAGCCCAGGGCCAGCGGCACTTGCCCGGTTTCCAGCAGGCGCACCGTATCCAGTGAAAAGGATGAAAAAGTCGTCAGCCCCCCGAGGAAGCCGACGATCAACCCGGCGCGTACCGCAAACGATACCTCCGGGCGAATCAAAAACAGGCCGTATAGAACGCCGATCAGCAAACAGCCCACGATATTAACGGCCAGCGTCGCGGTATAGAAGTGCCGCGGCCAATTCGCGTTGATCCAGTTACCGGTGGCGAAGCGCAGCAGCGTACCGGCGACACCGCCGACAGAAACCGCAACAATCAAGGGAATCAATTTTTTCTCCGCTGCCGGGGGCTTAGACGGTCAAGCTGCGCGAGGTGACTGAGCTTTTCGCCGATCTTCAGCTCCAGGCCGCGGGGCACGGGTTGATAGAACCGTTGTGGCTCCAGCTCTTCCGGGAAGTAATCTTCGCCAGCGGCGTAGGCATCCGGTTCATCGTGGGCATAACGGTATTCGTCGCCGTAGCCCAATTGCTTCATCAGCTTGGTCGGCGCGTTGCGCAGGTGCAGCGGCACTTCGAGCGAGCCGTGTTCGGTGGCGCTGCGCATCGCGGCCTTGAAGCCCATGTACACCGCGTTGCTTTTCGGCGCGCAAGCCAGATACGTAATGGCCTGGGCCACCGCCAATTCGCCTTCGGGGCTGCCGAGGCGCTCCTGCACTTCCCACGCCGCCAGGCACAGGCTCAGGGCGCGGGGGTCGGCATTGCCGATGTCTTCGCTGGCCATGCGCACTACGCGTCGGGCCAGGTACAGCGGGTCGCAGCCGCCGTCGATCATTCGCGCGAACCAGTACAGCGCGCCATCGGGGTTGGAACCGCGTACCGATTTATGCAGCGCGGATATCTGGTCGTAGAAGGCTTCGCCGCCCTTGTCGAAACGCCGACGGGTATCGCCGAGCAGGCTTTGCAGCAGGTCGATGCCAATTTCGCTGTTGTCTTCGGCCAGGTCCGAGGCGTTTTCCAGCAGATTGAGCAGACGCCGGCCATCGCCATCGGCGGCGGACAACAACATCTGGAAGCCCTCGTCGCTGAGGGTCAGTTGCCGCTTGCCCAGCCCGCGCTCTTCGGTCAGCGCGCGATGCACCAGCTTGCGCAGGGCCGCTTCGTCGAGGCTCTTGAGCACATAGACACGCGCCCGGGACAGGAGCGCGTTATTGAGTTCGAACGAGGGGTTTTCCGTGGTCGCGCCGATGAAAATCAGCGTGCCGTCTTCAACGTATGGCAGGAACGCATCCTGCTGGGACTTGTTGAAGCGGTGCACTTCGTCGACGAACAGGATGGTGCGTTTACCGTACTGCCCGGCCTGCTGCTTGGCGACCTCCACTGCCTGACGAATCTCTTTGACCCCGGCCAGCACCGCCGAAACCGTTTCGAAATGCGCATCGGAGACTTCCGCCAGCAGCCGCGCCAGGGTGGTTTTACCCACCCCCGGCGGCCCCCAGAAAATCATCGAGTGCAGGGCCCCCTGCTCCAGGGCTTCGCGCAAAGGCTTGCCGCGAGCGAGCACATGTTCCTGACCGACGTACTCGTCCAGATTGGCCGCACGCAAGCGTGCTGCCAAAGGTTGAGCGATCGGGGCGCTGCGAAACAGGTCCATCACTGCTTATGAAACCTCACTGGGTCCTGATGTCGATCAGTAGGAGCGGGCTTGCTCGCGAAAGCGGTGTGTCATTCAACATTGATGTTGGCTGATCCGACGCATTCGCGGGCAAGCCCGCTCCTACAGTTATTCCTGGATCACATCGGCACCCTTGGGGATGTCGAACTTGAACTTGGATGCCGGGATCGGTTCGTTGGCCTTCACGCCAGTGAACAGAATGTTGGTGCGCTGGCCGACGCTGTCGATCATCTGCATATCATTGACCAGACCATTGCGGAACGACAGGCGCAGGCTGTCGAACAGGGTGTCTTTGGTTTTCGGCTTCAGGGTGAAGTCGATCACGCCGCCGGCTTCCTTGGCGCTGATGTCGAAGCTCTGGCTGATCTTGGACACGTCACCGGACAGCAGCAACGCCGGGGTCTGGGTCAGGCGCTGGTCGAGGGTCTTGATGGTGGCCTGTTCCAGATCCGGGTCCCACAGGGTCACTTTCTTACCGTCCGATACCATGGTTTGCTCGGCCGGCGCGTTGGTGTGCCAGTAGAACAGGCCCGGGCGCTGCAAGGACATTTCACCCGCAGTTTCTTGTAACTGGGTGCCGCTGCCATCAAGGGTCAGCTGAGAGAAGCGCGCGGTCAGGGTCTGGGATTTTTCCAGCAGTTGAGTCAGACGCGCCACGTCCTTGTCGTCGGCGTGGGCCGAGAGCGTGGTCAGAGCCAGTACCGGCAGCAACAGCATGCGGATAAGACGCATGGGAGTCCTCATAAACATTCGTGGGAGTGCGGGCAGCGCCTCAAGACGCCGCCCCTTTCAATACCGGATCAGTCGCGCACCGGGCCAGGGGCCAGGACTTCACGCGAACCGTTGGTGTTCATGGACGTTACGACCCCGGCCATTTCCATGGCTTCGATCATGCGCGCCGCGCGGTTGTAGCCGATTTTCAGCTTGCGCTGAACCGCGGAGATGGATGCGCGACGGCTTTCCAGGACGAACTGCACCGCTTCGTCGTAGAGCGCGTCGGTTTCGGCATCATCTTCACCGCCACCGCCGCCGTTTTCAAAGCCGCTACCAGCCTCTTCGACACCGGCGAGAATGTCATCGTTGTATTCCGGCGCGCCGCGCAACTTCCAGGCTTCAACCACCCGGTGCACCTCGTCATCGGACACGAATGCGCCGTGAACACGAATCGGCAGGCTGGTGCCCGGCGGCATGTACAACATATCACCGTGGCCCAGCAGTTGTTCGGCGCCGCCCTGGTCGATGATGGTCCGCGAATCGATCTTGCTCGACACCTGGAACGCCATACGGGTCGGGATGTTCGCCTTGATCAGACCGGTGATCACGTCCACCGACGGACGCTGGGTCGCAAGGATCAAATGGATGCCCGCCGCACGCGCCTTCTGGGCGATACGGGCGATCAGTTCTTCAACCTTCTTGCCGACGATCATCATCATGTCGGCGAATTCGTCGACCACCACGACGATGGTCGGCAGCTTCTGCAGCAGCGGCGCCTCGTCGTGGATGCTCTCGCGCTTGTACAGCGGATCGCTCAACGGCTCGCCAGCGTCCTGGGCTTCCTTGACCTTGGCGTTGAAGCCCGACAGGTTACGCACACCCATCTTCGCCATCAGTTTGTAGCGCCGTTCCATCTCGGCGACGCTCCAGCGCAAAGCGTTGGCAGCGTCCTTCATGTCGGTGACCACCGGGCACAACAGGTGCGGGATGCCTTCGTAGATCGACAGTTCAAGCATTTTCGGGTCGATCATGATCAGCTTGGCGTCTTCAGGGCCCGACTTGAACAGAATCGACAGGATCATCGCGTTCACGCCCACCGACTTACCGGAACCGGTCGTGCCGGCCACCAGCAAGTGCGGCATTTTCGCCAGGTCAGTGATGACCGGCTTGCCGCCGATGTCATGACCCAGGGCCAGGGTGACCGGCGACTTGAAATTATCGTACTCGGGGGTCGACAAGACCTCGGAGAACCGTACGATCTGCCGGTCTTCGTTAGGGATCTCGATACCGACCGTGGTCTTGCCCGGAATCACTTCCACCACACGCACACTGGTCACGGCCAGGGAGCGGGCCAGGTCTTTGGCCAGGTTGGCGATGCGGCTGACTTTAACCCCGGCGGCAGGCTGGATTTCGTAACGGGTAATGACCGGGCCCGGGTGAATCGAATCCACCGCGACTTCGACGCCGAATTCCTTGAGCTTGATTTCCAGCAAGTGGCCGACGGCCGCCAGGGATTCAGGCGAATAATTGAGTTGTTTCTTTTCCGCGGGGTCGAGAATCGAGATCGGCGGCAAGGTGCCTTCCACGGCGCTGTCGACGAACAACGGCGCCTGTTTCTCTTTCTCTACGCGTTTGCTCGGGGCGGCCGGTTTGGGCAGAGCCGGGGCAATCACCGGCGGCACCTGTTTCTCGCGCTCGGACATGTGCTTGCTCAGGGCCTGCTCGCGTTCGATCAGGCGCTCCTTGACCTTGGCCTGCTCGCGTTTGTCGGTGACGGTCGGTGCAACCACGTCATGCACGCGATCGTCGACTTCACGCAATTGGGCAACCAGTTGCTTGCGTTCGGTACGGGCCGCCCACCAACGATTGGCCGCGCCCTGAAACAGTTCGAACAGATCGAGGGTGATCTTGCCGGTAACGTCCATCACCTTGAACCACGACAGGTCGGTGAACACCGTCAGGCCGAACAGGAACAGCGCGATGAACAGCAGCGTACTGCCCTGGATGTTCAACGCGTTTTTGGCCAGATCGCCGAGGCTTTCACCCAAAGCGCCGCCCGCGCCGGCCGGCAGACCGGTCGCCGCATGAAAATGGATGTGGGCCAGTGCCGCGCCTGACAGCACCAGAAACACCAGGCCGATCAAGCGCCAGGAGAACAGCCAGCCGCTCCACTCCCACGGCTCGTGGCGTTGGCGAAAGATCTGATAGGCCTTGATCGCCAGCAGCAACGGGAAAATGTAGGCGAAGTAACCCAGGACCATGAACAGGATGTCGGCGCTGTAAGAGCCGGCAGGCCCGCCGAAGTTCTGCACATCGTCGATCTTGCTGTTATGGCTCCAGCCCGGATCGTCCTTGCCATAGGTCAACAAGGCCATCATCAGGAACAGGCACAACGCGCCAATGGCGATCAATGCACCTTCCTTGAGCCGGTAGTGCAATTGCTGCCGCCAGAGCGGAACGACTGTTTTAGGTGCTGCGGTGGATTTCTTCAAAACGCTTCTTTTCCTGCGCCCAGGGCGCGTCCATCTGTTGAATGACTATAAAAACTGCCCAATCCAGGCAGGTAAAAAAGTTAACCGGCGCAACCGGGACTACTTTTAACACTGCGCCCTGGTTTTTCGAAATACGGCACGCACTGCTTTTTTGATACAAACGCTGTTACAGCAAGGCATTGTACGGGTTTGTTCGCCCGATGCCATGCTTGACGCCCTTGGCAACAGCATAGCCAACAGCACAGTACGCGCGGTCCAATTTGAGCATGCATTCTCTTTTGTGACAAAGGCTTATGAGGTGTTTTTATGAGCGAAGCGAAGCATTTCCGCCTGATCATTCTGGGTTCCGGCCCTGCCGGTTATAGCGCAGCCGTTTATGCCGCTCGCGCCAACCTCAAACCCGTTGTCATCACCGGCCTACAGGCAGGTGGCCAGCTGACCACCACCGTCGAAGTCGACAACTGGCCTGGCGACGTCGAAGGCCTGACTGGCCCGGTACTGATGGAGCGCATGCAGAAACACGCCGAACGCTTCGACACCGAGATCGTTTACGACCACATCCATACCGCCAAGTTGCAACAGCGCCCGTTCGAGCTCATCGGCGACAGTGGCACCTATACTTGCGATGCGCTGATTATCGCCACCGGCGCTTCGGCCCAATACCTGGGGTTGCCATCGGAAGAAGCCTTTGCCGGCAAAGGGGTTTCGGCCTGCGCCACCTGCGATGGCTTCTTTTACCGCAACCAGGTGGTTGCCGTGGTTGGCGGCGGCAACACTGCGGTGGAAGAAGCGCTGTATCTATCGAATATCGCCAGGGAAGTTCATCTGATTCACCGTCGCGACAAACTGCGCTCGGAGAAGATCCTGCAGGACAAGCTCTTCGAAAAGGCCGCCAACGGCAACATTCGCCTGCACTGGAACCAGAATCTGGATGAAGTGCTGGGCGACGCCAGCGGCGTGACCGGCGCCCGACTGCGCCACAGCCATACCGGCGAAACCCATGAACTGTCGCTGGCCGGCGTTTTCATCGCCATCGGCCACAAGCCCAACACCGACCTGTTCCAGGGTCAACTGAAAATGCGTGACGGCTACCTGCTGGTCAAGGGCGGCAGCGAAGGCGACGCCACTGCAACCGACATCGCAGGCGTGTTTGCCGCCGGCGACGTGGCCGACCACGTTTATCGCCAGGCCGTGACGTCCGCCGGAGCCGGCTGCATGGCCGCGCTGGATGCCGAGAAGTATCTCGATGACATTCCCGGTGTTTGACGGTTAACCTTCCATCAGGCGGGCTCGCCAGCCCGCCACCGCCCTCCCCTTCTGCAAGCCCGGATGCCATGCTGACTTGGTTACAACGCAACACACTGACCTTTCCGCCACTGGAAAAAGCCATGCGCGACCCCAACGGGTTGCTGGCCGCGGGCGGCGATCTGTCTGCCGACCGTCTGATTCAGGCGTATCGCCATGGCTGCTTTCCATGGTTCTCGGAAGGCCAACCGATTCTCTGGTGGTCGCCGGATCCGCGCACGGTGCTGTTTCCCGATGAACTGCATGTCTCTCGCAGCCTGAACAAACTGCTGCGCCAGCAACGCTATCAAGTGACCTTCGATCGGGATTTTGTCGCGGTCATCCGCGCCTGCGCCGCACCGCGCGAGTACGCTGATGGCACCTGGATCACCCAGGAAATGCAGCACGCCTACATCGAACTGCACAAGCGCGGGTACGCCCATTCGGTGGAAGTCTGGGACGATGGCGCGCTGGTTGGCGGGCTCTACGGCCTGGCCATGGGGCAGCTGTTTTTCGGCGAGTCGATGTTCAGCCGCGCCGACAACGCTTCAAAATATGGCTTTGCCACACTGGTGCGGCATCTGAAAGACTCAGGTTTTGTACTGATCGATTGCCAGATGCCTACCGATCATCTGCACAGCCTGGGCGCCCGGGCGATTCCCCGCAGCGAGTTTGCCGGCTACCTTGCGCGACACCTGGATCAACCCGGCCGTGCCACCTGGGTTTGCTGAGCGACATTGGCGTGTGTGGCTTACACTTAATGCGGGGGAGACGAATTGAAAACGCTCCCTTATCAAAAGTTTATCCCGAGGGTTGATCATGACCGAGTTGGCGCGTTTGAAGTTCTATGCCACTCAGCCCCACTCTTGCAGTTATCTGCCCGATGAACAGGCCACGACGCTGTTCCTCGACCCTAGTCAGCCCATGGATGTGCATGTCTATGCAGACCTGTCGGAAATGGGCTTTCGTCGCAGTGGCGATCATCTCTACCGGCCCCATTGCCAGCATTGCAATGCGTGCGTACCGGCGCGCATTCCTGTGGCGCAATTCACCCCCAACCGTCAGCAGAAACGCATTCTCAAACGCAATGCCGATTTGCAGGTGCGCCCGGCCCGGCCAAAGTTCAGCGAAGAGTACTTCGACCTGTATCAGCGCTACATCGAACAACGCCACGCCGATGGCGATATGTATCCGCCGAGCCGCGACCAGTTTTCGACCTTCCTGGTACGTGACCTGCCGTTCTCCCGCTTCTACGAATTTCGCCTCGAAGGCCGGCTGGTGGCAGTGGCCGTTACCGATTTGCTGCCCAACGGTCTGTCAGCGGTCTACACCTTCTACGAGCCCGATGAGGAGCGCCGCAGCCTGGGACGTTACGCGATTCTCTGGCAGATCGCCGAAGCCCGGCGCCTGGAGCTGGAGGCGGTCTATCTGGGCTACTGGATCAAAAACTGCAAAAAAATGAGCTACAAGACCCAATATCGCCCTATCGAACTGCTGATTAATCAACGCTGGGTCATCCTGAGCTAGAACCTCTTGGCTTAAACCCCACTTTTCGGGCACAATGCACGCCGCTTTTGCCTGGCGCAGTTGCACCGGGCCATTCATTGGACACCGAGGGCTTTACTGCATGTCGAAAGAAGACAGCTTCGAAATGGAAGGCACTGTCGTCGACACCCTGCCCAACACCATGTTTCGTGTGGAGTTGGAAAATGGGCACGTCGTAACCGCGCACATCTCCGGCAAGATGCGCAAGAACTACATTCGTATTCTTACCGGCGACAAAGTGCGCGTCGAGCTGACGCCCTATGACTTGAGCAAAGGGCGCATCACCTACCGCGCTCGCTAATCAAGTCAATACAAAACGCCCGGCCATGCCGGGCGTTTTTGTTTGCGGATCGTTCCCACGCTCTGCGTGGGAATGCCTCAACGGACGCTCTGCGTTCGGCTTTTGAAGGGACGCGGAGCGTCCCGGGCTGCATTCCTTTGCTGCGCGTGGGAACGATCACATCTGGCAGACAGCAAAAAGGCGCCTTTCGGCGCCTTTTGCTTTGTTGCGGTTAACGTCAGGCCATTTCAGCCGTGGTCTCGAACTCGAAGGTCAGCTCGCCATCCTTGATGTCGATGTGCACCACACCACCATGGTCGGCCAGTTCGCCAAAGAGGATCTCTTCCGCCAGCGGACGCTTGATCTTGTCCTGGATCAAGCGCGCCATTGGCCGAGCGCCCATTGCCGTGTCGTAGCCACCCGCCGCCAGCCAGCTGCGTGCAGCGTCGGTGACTTCCAGCTGCACACGCTTGTCTTCCAGCTGCGCCTGAAGCTCGGTAAGGAACTTGTCCACCACACTTTTGATGACCTCATGACTGAGGCGACCAAACTGGATGATGGTGTCCAGACGGTTGCGGAACTCCGGCGTGAAGCTCTTCTTGATCACTTCCATCGCATCGGACGAGTGGTCCTGATAGGTGAAACCGATCGAAGCACGCGCCGCGGTCTCGGCACCGGCGTTGGTCGTCATGATGACGATCACGTTACGGAAATCCGCCTTGCGCCCGTTGTTATCGGTCAGCGTACCGTGGTCCATGACCTGCAACAGCAGGTTGAAGACTTCCGGATGCGCCTTCTCGATCTCATCGAGCAGCAGCACGCAGTGAGGTTGCTTGGTGATGGCTTCGGTCAGCAGACCGCCCTGATCGAACCCGACGTAGCCTGGAGGCGCACCGATCAGACGCGATACGGTGTGGCGCTCCATGTACTCGGACATGTCGAAGCGGACCAGTTCGACCCCCAACGCCTTGGCCAGTTGCCGCGCGGCTTCGGTTTTACCGACACCGGTCGGCCCTGCGAACAGGAACGAACCGACGGGTTTGTCAGGCGACTTGAGGCCGGCACGGGACAGCTTGATTGCGGTCGACAGCGAGTCGATCGCCGCATCCTGGCCGAATACCGTGAGTTTCAGGTCACGCTCAAGGTTGCGCAGCAGTTCTTTGTCGGAACTGGTGACGTGTTTTGGCGGAATCCGCGCGATTTTCGCGACGATGTCCTCGACCTGAGGCACTTCGATGCGTTTCACACGCTTCTCGATCGGTTGCAGACGCTGATAGGCGCCCGCCTCGTCGATGACGTCGATGGCTTTGTCCGGCATGTGCCGGTCGTTGATGTAACGCGAGGCCAGTTCGGCAGCGGCGCGCAGGGCTTCATCACTGTATTCGATGTTGTGATGCAGCTCGAAACGCCCTTTCAGGCCACGCAGGATGCCGACGGTGTCTTCCACCGAGGGCTCCGAGACATCGACCTTCTGGAAGCGCCGGGCCAGAGCACGGTCCTTCTCGAAGATCCCGCGGAACTCCTGGAACGTGGTCGAACCGATGCAGCGAATATCGCCGGACGACAGCAATGGCTTGAGCAGGTTCGAGGCATCCATGACGCCACCGGACGCAGCGCCCGCACCGATGATGGTGTGGATCTCGTCGATGAAGAGGATCGCCTGCGGACGTTTTTTCAGCTCATTGAGCAACGCCTTGAAGCGCTTCTCGAAATCGCCGCGGTATTTGGTTCCGGCCAGCAAGGCCCCCAGATCGAGGGAATACACCACGCTGTTGGCCAGCAGGTCTGGCACCTGGTTGTCGACAATGCGTTTGGCCAGGCCTTCGGCAATCGCGGTTTTACCCACGCCCGCCTCGCCCACCAGCAACGGGTTGTTTTTGCGACGACGCGCCAGGATCTGCGCGACGCGCTCGACTTCGAGCTCACGACCTACCAATGGATCGATACGACCCTGGCGCGCGAGTTCGTTGAGGTTGCTGGCATAAGCATCCAGAGGATTGCCTGAAGAAGAAGACTCACCGCCCTCGTCGTCCTGCATATCTTGTTCACCTTCAGAGTGATCGCCATGCCCCGGCACTTTGGAAATGCCATGGGCGATGTAGTTGACGACATCGATACGCGCAACGCTCTGCTGTTTCAGCAGAAACACTGCCTGACTCTCTTGCTCACTGAAGATCGCGACCAGCACGTTGGCGCCAGTCACTTCGCGTTTGCCCGAGCTCTGTACGTGAAAGACAGCACGTTGCAGTACACGCTGGAAGCCCAGGGTTGGCTGGGTTTCACGATCCTCGTCATGGAGGGGGATCAATGGCGTGGTGGAGTCGATGAACTCCTGCAGGTCATGCTTGAGTTTGTCGAGGTTTGCGCCACAGGCACGCAAAACGGTAGCGGCAGCCTCATTATCCAATAGGGCCAGCAGCAGGTGTTCGACGGTCATGAATTCATGACGCTTCGAACGAGCCTCCTTGAAGGCTAGATTGAGGGTGACTTCGAGCTCGCGGTTTAACATAGCTTCACCTCATACCCAAGTGGTCGGCGATTAACCGTCCTTCTCGATTTCACAGAGTAGCGGATGCTGGCTTTCCCTGGCGTACTGGTTGACCTGCATGGCCTTGGTCTCGGCGATGTCGCGGGTAAACACTCCACATACTGCCCGTCCTTCTGTGTGGACGGCCAGCATGACCTTGGTCGCCAGCTCGCGATTCAGGTTAAAAAACACCTCGAGCACTTCGACGACGAAATCCATCGGTGTGTAGTCATCGTTGAACAAAACCACCTTGTACATAGGCGGCGCCTGTAAAGCAGGCTTGGCCTCCTGAACAGCAATGCCTGCGGAATCGTCGTCGTGTAAATCAGGGCGATCCTGATTGAATGTTAGTCGAATCTGGCTGATTGCATGCATGGAAAGAAAGGTTCGTCAGTTGTGCAAATACAGTGGTGGGGGCGTCTACACACGTTTTCAACTCCGACTGCCCGGTCACCTTGACTATCGGAAAATCGGTGTTACAAACAATAGAGCCCACAGTGGGTAAAAAAGGTCCGCGGAGTCAATCCTGTTTGCAAGATTAGACTGCGGATGTACTGGATGATACTCCAGTGATGGAGTCTGTTGCAGAGGGATATGGGTATGTCAGTTGGCAAGGTGAAATGGTTCAACAATGCCAAGGGGTTCGGCTTCATTAATACCGACGCCAGAGAAGGTCGCGACGAGGACGGAAAACAAATCGATTTCTTTGCCCACTATTCGGCCATTGAAATGGAGGGATACAAGACCCTCAAGGCTGGGCAAATCGTTAAATTCGAGATCATTCAGGGCCCCAAAGGGTTGCATGCCATAAAGATCGCGCCTGCCACATCCCCGAACGAACAGACTGCACCTGCCACCAGGCAAGAAACAGTGTCGAGCTGACGCAACCTGTCATCCAGTCATAAAAAAACCGCCCGAAGGCGGTTTTTTTGTGCTGATTCGCTTACATATGCGGCTTACATATGCGAGATGAGCGCATCACCAAACGCAGAAGACGACAGCAGTTTCGCCCCGTCCATCAAACGCTCGAAGTCATAGGTCACGGTCTTGGCCGAAATCGCGCCATTAGTGCCCTTGATGATCAGATCGGCCGCTTCGGTCCAGCCCATGTGACGCAACATCATCTCGGCGGACAGGATCAACGAACCCGGGTTGACCTGGTCCTTGCCGGCGTACTTCGGCGCAGTACCGTGGGTCGCCTCGAACATCGCCACGGTGTCGGACAGGTTGGCACCCGGCGCAATACCGATACCGCCCACTTCAGCCGCCAGGGCGTCGGAGAGGTAGTCGCCGTTGAGGTTCAGAGTCGCGATCACATCGTACTCGGCCGGGCGCAGCAGGATCTGCTGGAGCATGGCGTCGGCGATGGCGTCCTTGACGATGACGTTCTTGCCGGTTTTCGGGTTCTTGAACTGCATCCACGGACCGCCGTCGAGCAGGGTCGCACCGAATTCTTCGGCGGCCACTTCGTAGGCCCATTCCTTGAAGGCACCTTCGGTGAACTTCATGATGTTGCCTTTGTGCACGATGGTCAGCGAGTCGCGATCATTGTCGACCACGTACTGCAGGGCTTTGCGCGCCAGACGCTTGGTGCCTTCCAGGGAAACCGGCTTGACGCCGATACCGCAGTTTTCGTCGAAACGGATCTTGGTGACGCCCATTTCTTCTTTAAGGAACTTGATGATCTTGGTCGCTTCCGGCGAACCGGCCTTCCATTCGATACCGGCATAAATGTCTTCCGAGTTTTCGCGGAAGATAGTCATGTCGACGTCGCCTGGCTTCTTGACCGGGCTCGGCACGCCTTCGAACCAGCGCACCGGGCGCAGGCACACATACAGGTCAAGCTGCTGACGCAGGGCCACGTTCAGGGAACGGATGCCGCCGCCGACTGGTGTGGTCAGAGGGCCCTTGATGGAAACCACGTAATCCTTGACCGCGTCCAGGGTTTCCTGAGGCAGCCAGGTGTCCTGATCGTAAACCTGAGTCGCTTTCTCCCCGGCGTAGACTTCCATCCAGGAAATTTTGCGCTCGCCGCCGTAAGCCTTCTTAACAGCAGCATCGACAACCTTGATCATGACCGGGCTGATATCAACGCCAATACCATCGCCTTCGATGAAGGGGATGATCGGGTTGTTAGGAACATTGAGAGAATGGTCCGCGTTGACGGTGATTTTTTCGCCAACGGCTGGAACCTGAATCTTCTTGTATCCCATGCTGAACTCCATTGTTTGGATTGAACATCTGGCTTGGTCCGAGCGTACCCCAGTTAAATCGGCGCGCAAACCCTATGTTCCGCCCATCTGCCGCAAAGCTGCGCTGTTCGCGACGTACAAGCCTGAAAACAAAGGGAAAAGCGCCAAACTCAAGCACGATGGACGACTCTACGCCCCACGCCTTCCTGCGACCTTTAGACCAATGGACGAAAATCGTTACCTATGAACCATCGGCAGATTGCCAGCTACCTATGTATAATGCCGCCGCTGACCACAGAGTCACGACGGCCGACCTCTCTGCCACTGGAAATGTAGCCGAGACTCTGGGCCCGAAAAAGCAGGATTGTTATCGCAGTCCACCCGCTTGACGCTCGACCGATGCACCCAACATCACAGCAAAGAAACCTCGACATTCGGCTCATGGATGACTTTGAACGAACGCGCTTACCCGGCGCCCCTCGAGTTTCTGTGCACGCTTTAGCAAAGAAGAGAGAGTTAATCCGAATATGCCCACCCGCTCGAAGATCATCTATACCTTCACCGACGAAGCCCCAGCCCTCGCCACCTATTCACTGTTGCCTATCGTAGAGGCTTTCACCGCCTCGGCTGATATCGCCGTTGAAACCCGCGATATCTCTCTTGCAGGGCGCATTCTGGCCAGCTTCCCCGAGCAATTGGGCGACAAGGCGGTAGCCGACCACCTCGCCGAACTGGGCGAGCTGGCCGTTACACCTGAAGCCAACATCATCAAGCTGCCGAACATCAGTGCTTCGGTTCCGCAACTGCAGGCCGCGATCAAAGAGCTGCAAGCCCAGGGCTATGCACTGCCGGACTACCCGGAAACCGTGACCAGCGACGCCGACAAAGAAGCCAAGGCCCGCTACGACAAGATCAAGGGCAGCGCCGTAAACCCGGTTCTGCGCGAAGGCAACTCCGATCGTCGTGCACCGCTGTCGGTCAAGAACTACGCACGCAAGCACCCGCACAAAATGGGCGCCTGGGCCAAGGACTCCAAGTCCCACGTGGCTCACATGAGCACCGGCGATTTCTACGGCAGCGAAAAAGCTGCCCTGATCGACGCCGCTGACGCCGTCAAAATCGAACTGATCGCTCAAGACGGCACCACCACCGTCCTGAAGGAAAAAACCACCGTACAAGCCGGTGAGATCCTCGATTGCGCGGTCATGAGCAAAAACGCGCTGCGCAGCTTCATCGCCGCCGAGATCGAAGACGCCAAGGCAAAAGGTGTACTGCTGTCGGTTCACCTCAAAGCCACCATGATGAAGGTCTCCGACCCGATCATGTTCGGCCAGATCGTTGCCGAGTTCTATAAAGATGCCCTGGCCAAGCACGCTGACGTGCTGGCTCAGATCGGCTTCAACCTGAACAACGGCATCGGCGACCTGTACGCTCGCATCAAGGCTTTGCCTGCCGAGCAACAAGCGCAGATCGAAGCGGACATCCAGGCGGTCTACGCCGTTCGTCCGTCGTTGGCCATGGTCAACTCCGACAAGGGCATCACCAACCTGCACGTGCCGAGCGACGTCATCGTCGACGCCTCGATGCCGGCCATGATCCGTGACTCCGGCAAAATGTGGGGCACCGACGGCCAGCTGCACGACACCAAGGCCGTGATCCCGGATCGCTGCTACGCCACCATCTACCAAGCGGTGATCGAAGACTGCAAGGCAAACGGCGCCTTCGATCCGACCACCATGGGCAGCGTGCCAAACGTTGGCCTGATGGCGAAAAAAGCCGAAGAGTACGGCTCGCACGACAAGACGTTCCAGATCAAGGCCAACGGCGTGGTTCGGGTTTCCGACAGCGCTGGCCGCACTCTGCTGGAACAGTCGGTTGAAGCCGGCGACATCTTCCGCATGTGCCAGACCAAAGACGCGCCGATCCAGGACTGGGTCAAACTGGCCGTCAACCGCGCTCGCGCAAGCAGCACTCCAGCGATTTTCTGGCTGGACCCAATGCGCGCCCACGACGGCGTAGTGATCGAGAAAGTTCAGGCTTACCTGAAGGACCACGACACTTCCGGGCTGGACATCCGCGTCATGTCGCCAGTCGACGCGATGAAGTTCACCCTGGAGCGCACTCGCGAAGGCAAGGACACCATCTCGGTGACCGGCAACGTATTGCGCGACTACCTGACCGACCTGTTCCCGATCATGGAACTGGGCACCAGCGCCAAGATGCTGTCGATCGTGCCGCTGATGAACGGCGGTGGCCTGTTCGAAACCGGCGCTGGCGGTTCGGCGCCGAAGCACGTTCAGCAGTTGCTGGAAGAAAACTTCCTGCGCTGGGATTCCCTGGGCGAATTCCTGGCCCTGGCCGCTTCTCTTGAGCATCTGGGTGTGACGTACAACAACCCTAAAGCGCTGGTGCTGGCCAAGACCCTGGATCAGGCCACTGGCCAGTTCCTCGACAACAACAAGTCGCCATCGCGCAAAGTCGGCAACATCGACAACCGCGGCAGCCACTTCTACCTGGCGCTGTACTGGGCTCAAGCCCTGGCCGCCCAGACCGAAGATGCTGCGCTGCAAGCGCAGTTCGGCGAGCTGGCCAAAACCCTGACCGAGAACGAAGCGACCATCGTTGCCGAGCTCAACGCCGTTCAGGGCAAGCCAGTGGACATCGGCGGTTACTACCACGCCAATGCCGAGCTGATCAGCAAGGCCATGCGCCCGAGCGCAACCTTCAACGCCGCGATTGCTGCGCTGGTTTAAGGTTGTAAGGGAGCATCACAAACCCCGGCCTCGTGCCGGGGTTTGTGTTTTCTATCTGCCAAACCTCAAAACCCTGTAGGAGCTGGCTTGCCAGCGAAAGCGGTTTATCATCCGAGACTTCGATTGACTGACCCACCGCCTTCGCTGGCAAGCCAGCTCCTACAGGGCTCGGGTTTCAAATTTTAATTTGAGGAAGCTTCATGGACTGGCTACCCCACATCACCGTCGCCACCATCGTCGAAGACAATGGCCGCTTCCTGATGGTCGAAGAATCCAAGCACGGACGAACGGTGCTCAACCAGCCCGCCGGCCATCTGGACCCGGACGAAACCCTGATCGAGGCCGCCGTGCGCGAGACCCTCGAGGAAACCGGCTGGGACGTCGAACCGACCGGTGTAATAGGCATTTACCTCTACACCGCGCCCAGCAACGGCGTGACTTACCAACGGGTCTGCTTCAGCGCAAAACCCGTCCAGCACCACCCGGATTATCCATTGGACGACGGCATTGTCGGTGCAAAATGGCTGACGCGTGACGAACTGCTGCAACAGCGCGCAAACTGGCGCAGTGAGCTGATCATCCGCTGCATCGATGATTATCTGGACGGTAAACACTTCAGCCTCGAACTGATCCGCCCTTCTCTTTAGCCTTGCAGGCTTGAGCCTGCTAGAATCGCGTCCTTTTTCAAGACACTCGTTGAATCCCTATGCGTGATCCAGCCCCTTCTGCCACACAAAAGAAGCGCGTCATTGTCGGTATGTCCGGCGGCGTGGACTCTTCCGTTTCCGCCCTCCTGCTGATCGAGCAGGGTTATGAGGTGGAAGGCCTGTTCATGAAGAACTGGGAAGAAGACGATGGAACGGAATACTGCACCGCCATGGATGACCTGGCGGACGCCCAGGCCGTGTGCGACAAGATTGGCATCAAGCTGCACACCGCCAACTTCGCCGCCGAGTACTGGGATAACGTGTTCGAGCACTTCCTGGCCGAATACAAGGCCGGTCGCACGCCGAACCCGGACATCCTGTGCAACCGCGAGATCAAGTTCAAGGCGTTCCTCGATTACGCCATGATGCTCGGCGCCGATCTGATCGCCACCGGCCACTATGTGCGCCGCCGCGACGTCGATGGCCGCACCGAGTTGCTCAAGGGCCTGGATCCGAACAAGGATCAGAGCTACTTCCTGCACGCCGTCGGCGGCGAGCAGATCGCCAAGACGCTGTTCCCGGTCGGCGAACTGGAAAAACCCGAAGTACGCGCAATTGCCGAGAAACACGACCTGGCCACCGCGAAGAAAAAGGATTCCACCGGGATCTGCTTTATCGGCGAACGCCGCTTCAGCGACTTCCTCAAGCAATACCTGCCGGCCCAACCCGGCGAGATCAAGACCACCGAAGGCGAAGTCATCGGTCGCCACCATGGCCTGATGTACCACACCATCGGCCAACGCCAGGGCCTGGGCATTGGCGGCCTGAAAGACGCCGGTGAAGAGCCGTGGTACGTGCTGATCAAGGACCTGGAGCACAACGAGCTGATCGTCGGCCAGGGCAATGACCACCCGTGGCTGTTCTCCCGCGCCCTGCTCGCCTCGGACATCTACTGGGTCAACCCGATCGATCTGACCGAGCCGCGCAGGCTGACTGCCAAAGTCCGCTATCGTCAGAGCGACCAGCCTTGCACCCTGGAAAAGACCGCCACCGGCTACCGCGCCACCTTTGATGACCCGCAACGCGCGGTCACCCCGGGCCAATCCGTGGTGTTCTACGACGGCGAAATCTGCCTCGGCGGCGGCGTGATCGAAGTGGCCGAGCCCTGGACCAGCAAGGGCCAGCGCCCATGAGCCCGACTCAGGAGCAACTGACAGCCCTGGGCGGTGTGTTTCTCGCCGCCGTGCTGGTCGACAAGATCGCCAAGACCGGCCAGACCAACGAAGCCGGCCTGACCTGCATGCTCGGCAGCCTGTTGATTCGCGACCCCAAGGACACGCTGGAAGTCTATGGCGGTGACGACATCAACCTGCGTGACGGTTACCGCGCACTGATCGGCGCCCTGGAGCGCGACCCCAGCACCCTCCAGCGCGAACCGCTGCGCTATGCCCTGGCGATGCTGGGGCTGGAGCGTCAGTTGGCCAAGCGCGGCGACATGCTGGACGTGATCGGCAAGCGTCTGCCGCAGATTCAGTCCCAGGTCGAGCACTTCGGCCCGGCGCACGAAAACGTGATCGCCGCCTGCGGCGCGCTGTATCAGGACACCCTGAGCACCCTGCGCCAACGGATCCAGGTGCATGGCGACATGCGCAACCTGCAGCAACCGAGCAATGCCTCGAAAATCCGCGCACTGTTGCTGGCCGGGATTCGTTCGGCGCGCCTGTGGCGGCAGTTGGGCGGCCATCGCTGGCAATTGGTGATCAGCCGTCGCAAGTTGCTTAAAGAGCTTTACCCGCTGATGCGCGGCAGCTGAACCGCGCCCGCAGTACCGCTTTGTAGTCAGTAACGCGTAATACGCCGGTCAGTTGGCAACGGACCGGCGGATTTTTTCATGTATGATACGCGCCCCATTTCGTTGCCCGACTGTCCGAGAACACCCCATGCAGCTCTCTTCGCTCACTGCGGTTTCCCCTGTTGACGGCCGCTACGCCGGCAAAACCCAGGCCCTGCGCCCGATTTTCAGCGAATACGGCCTGATCCGTGCTCGCGTTCTGGTTGAAGTGCGCTGGCTCCAGCGCCTGGCCGCTCACCCTGCCATCAGTGAAGTGCCGGCGTTCTCCGCCGAAGCCAACGCGGTGTTGAACACCCTGGCGGAAAACTTCTCTCTTGAGCACGCCGAGCGCGTCAAAGAGATCGAGCGCACCACCAACCACGACGTCAAAGCCATCGAATACCTGCTCAAAGAGCAGGCGGCCAAGCTGCCGGAACTGGCCAAGGTCAGCGAATTCATCCACTTTGCCTGCACCAGCGAGGACATCAACAACCTGTCCCACGCCCTGATGCTGCGCGAAGGCCGTGATGATGTGATGCTGCCGCTGATGCGCCAGACCGCCAACGCCATCCGCGAACTGGCCATCCGTTTCGCAGACGTGCCGATGCTGTCGCGCACCCACGGTCAACCGGCGTCCCCGACCACCCTGGGCAAAGAGCTGGCGAACGTGGTTTACCGCCTGGAGCGTCAAATCGCTCAAGTCGCCGCCGTTCCGCTGCTGGGCAAGATCAACGGCGCTGTCGGCAACTACAACGCTCACCTGTCGGCCTACCCTGAGATCGACTGGGAAGCCAACGCCCGCGCCTTCATCGAAGACGAGCTGGGCCTGGGCTTCAACCCGTACACCACGCAGATCGAACCGCACGACTACATCGCCGAGCTGTTCGATGCGATCGCGCGCTTCAACACCATCCTGATCGACTTCGACCGCGATATCTGGGGCTACATCTCCCTGGGTTATTTCAAACAGCGCACCATCGCTGGCGAAATCGGTTCGTCGACCATGCCGCACAAGGTCAACCCGATCGACTTCGAAAACTCCGAAGGCAACCTGGGCATCGCCAACGCACTGTTCCAGCACCTGGCGAGCAAACTGCCAATCTCCCGCTGGCAGCGCGACCTGACCGACTCCACCGTGCTGCGCAACCTCGGTGTCGGCTTCGCCCACAGCGTGATCGCGTACGAAGCCAGCCTCAAAGGCATCAGCAAACTGGAGCTCAACGAGCAAAAGATCGCCGCCGACCTGGACGCTTGCTGGGAAGTGTTGGCCGAGCCGATCCAGACCGTGATGCGTCGCTACAACATCGAAAACCCGTACGAGAAGCTCAAAGAGCTGACGCGCGGCAAGGGCATCAGCCCGCAAGCGCTGCAAACTTTCATCGACGGCCTGGACATGCCAGCTGCCGCCAAGGCTGAGCTGAAACTGCTCACCCCGGCCAACTACATCGGCAACGCTGTAGCACAAGCCAAACGTATCTGATCGACCGCTCTACCCGTTTGAGACGCCCGGCAGCGCCGGGCGTTTTTATTCCCGTCTGAAAAGTGCTTTTTTTCAATAGGTTACACATGAATCCTGATACTCCTCTTCAACTTCTGGGCGGCATCACGGCACGGGAATTCCTGCGCGACTACTGGCAGAAAAAACCGCTGCTGATCCGTCAGGCGATTCCTGATTTCGAAAGCCCGATCGACGCCGACGAACTGGCCGGCCTGGCGCTGGAAGAAGAAGTCGAATCGCGCCTGGTGATCGAGCACGGCGAGCGCCCTTGGGAATTGCGCCGCGGCCCGTTCGCCGAAGACGAATTCAGCAAACTGCCGGAACGTGAATGGACCCTGCTGGTGCAAGCGGTCGACCAGTTCGTGCCGGAAGTTGCCGAGCTGCTGGAAAACTTCCGCTTCCTGCCGAGCTGGCGCGTCGACGACGTGATGATCAGCTTCGCCGCTCCGGGTGGCAGCGTGGGTCCGCACTTCGATAACTACGACGTGTTCCTGTTGCAGGGCCACGGCAAGCGCAACTGGAAAATCGGCCAGATGTGCGATTCCGAGAGTCCGCTGCTGCAACATGCCGACTTGCGCATCCTCGCCGATTTCGAAGCCACCGATGAGTGGGTGCTGGAACCGGGCGACATGCTCTACCTGCCGCCGCGCCTGGCGCACAGCGGTGTAGCTGTCGATGATTGCATGACCTACTCGGTCGGTTTCCGCGCACCGAGCGCCGCTGAAGTGCTGACCCACTTCACCGATTTCCTCAGCCAGTTCCTGTCGGACGAAGAGCGTTACACGGACGCCGACGCCCTGCCGGCGGTCGATCCTCATCAGATCCAGCACGATGCCCTCGATCGCCTGAAAAGCTTGCTGGCTGAGCACATGAGCGACGAGCGCTTGCTGCTGACCTGGTTCGGCCAGTTCATGACCGAGCCACGCTACCCGGAACTGGTGGTCGGCCCGGAAGAAGTCGAAGAGCAAGACCTGCTCAGCGCACTCGAAGAAGGCGCCGTGCTGATCCGCAACCCGAGCGCGCGCCTGGCCTGGTCGGAAGTCGACGACGATCTGCTGCTGTTCGCCAGCGGCCAGAGCCGTTACCTGCCGGGCAAGCTGCGCGAGCTGCTGAAAATGATCTGCGCCGCCGATGCCCTGCATGTCGACAACCTCGGCCCATGGCTGAGCGACGAAGACGGCTGCGGCCTGCTGTGCGAACTGGTCAAGCAAGGCAGCCTGGGGTTTGCCGATGAATAAAATTCACGTACGTGTCGCAGACTGGCAGAAGGACAACGCCGAGATCCGGCGCATTCGTGAAGCGGTATTCGTCGCCGAGCAATCCGTTCCACCTGAACTGGAATGGGATGCCGATGACGCCACGGCGGTGCATTTCCTGGCCTTCGAAGGCGACTTTCCGATCGGCACCGCCCGCCTGTTGCCCGATGGCCACATCGGCCGGGTGTCGGTGCTCAAAGACTGGCGCGGCATGAAGGTTGGCGATGCGCTGATGCAAGCGGTGATCGGTGAAGCCGAGAAGCGCGGGCTGAAGCAGCAGATGCTGAGCGCGCAAGTGCAAGCCACGGCGTTCTATGAGCGCTTGGGTTTCAGCATGGTCAGTGAGGAATTCCTGGAAGCCGGGATTCCGCATGTAGACATGGTGCGTCACTCGGCTTGATACCTCGTAACTGATCGTTCCCACGCTCTGCGTGGGAATGCCTCTCGGGACGCTCCACGTCCCTTCGCGGCAGTGACGCGGAGCGTCACAGGCTGCATTCCTTTGCTGCGCGAGGGAACGATCACGCCCCGCCATCCTCGGATGCCGGGGCGTTTTGCTGTCTGTGATTCAACTCGCGCCACGCCGGGCCGACAAACTGGCAATATCAAACCTTTGATTTGCGGAGAAACGGACATGTCCCTACGCACCCTGCTCACCACGCTGCTGCTGACCTGCAGTTTTTCGGTCATGGCCGCCACCGAGATCGTGCCCCTGAATTACCGCACCAGCGCCGACCTGCTGCCGGTGGCGCAGAATTTCATCGGCAAGGACGGCAAGGTCAGCGCCTACGGCAACCAACTGATCGTCAATGCCGAGCCCGGCAAGATCGGCGAACTCAAAGCCCTCCTCGCGCAACTGGACACCGCGCCCAAGCGCCTGCTGATCACCGTCGACACCAACGAAAACAACTTCCAGGGCGATCAGGGCTACTCGGTGAATGGCGCCGCACCGAATCAGACCCGCATCATCAATCGCAGCACCGACAGCCGTGATGGCGGCATCCAGCAGGTTCAGGCCAGCGAAGGCGCACCGGCGCTGATCCAGGTCGGACAGAGCGTGCCGCTCACCAGCACCCAGACCGACGGCTATGGCGACCTGCGCAGCCAGACCGAATACCGCAACGTCACCCAGGGTTTCTACGTCACCGCCAGCGTCACCGGCGACATCGTTCATCTGGCAATCAGTACCAACCGTGACCGGATGAGCCAGGAACGCCCCGATGTAGTGAACGTGCAAAGTACCGACACAACCGTCAGCGGTCGACTGGGCGAATGGATCACCCTGGCCGGCATGAACCGCCAGACTCAGGCCGACAAACAGGGCCTGACCCGCAGCTACTCGACTCAGGGCCGGGATGACATGACGTTGCGGGTGAAAGTCGATACGTTGGACTAAAGCACCAAAAACTGACTGATTAGTCGTATTAGACCAAAGATGTAGTGCTTGAAAAAAAGCACTACAAAACGTTTGACGAGCCAAAAAAGCAAAGGCATGATGGCCTCGCTCCCGCTAATCAGAGGCCCTGGCAAGGGCTTTCGAGTCGCTGTTCGCACCCTACCCCGCGAGCCGATTCGTGTCTGTACCGCCCACAAGGTGTGTTTGACGAGGTTGCCGACTGGAACGAAGTTGTCCCGAGGGACGGAAGCGTAAATAGGTAACCCGGCTCCACACTGAAGTTCGCACCAAGGCCCACGACGCCCGAATGCGCTCGCCAGTTCGCCCTTACCTGCTCACTTCCCCCTCGAGCCCATCGTTCATCCCGTCGCCATCCCCGCCGAACCCGACTTGACCGCCTAAGCTTCTGGTCAGCGAGCAGCCTTTTACGCGCCCTTTAATTGTGTATCTGGCAGGAGCAGGAACTTTCACCAAGAACGACTTTTCATCAAAGACGCGACGAGGTTTATCTCCATGGCACTGACACGCGAACAGCAAATTGCAGCCCTCGAAAAAGACTGGGCTGAAAACCCGCGCTGGAAAGGCGTGAAGCGCAATTACTCCGCTGCTGACGTCGTCCGTCTGCGTGGCTCGGTTCAACCTGAGCACACCTTTGCAAAAATGGGCGCCGAGAAGCTCTGGAACCTGGTCACCCAGGGTGCCAAGCCGTCCTTCCGTCCTGAGAAAGATTTCGTCAACTGCATGGGCGCCCTGACCGGCGGCCAGGCTGTGCAACAAGTCAAGGCCGGCATCCAGGCGATCTACCTGTCGGGCTGGCAAGTGGCGGCGGACAACAACTCCGCCGAATCGATGTACCCGGACCAGTCGCTGTACCCGGTGGATTCGGTTCCAACCGTGGTCAAGCGCATCAACAACTCGTTCCGTCGTGCTGACCAGATCCAGTGGAAAGCCGGCAAGAACCCGGGCGACGAAGGCTACATCGACTACTTCGCACCGATCGTGGCGGACGCTGAAGCCGGTTTCGGCGGTGTACTGAACGCTTACGAGCTGATGAAGAGCATGATCGAAGCAGGCGCCGCCGGCGTTCACTTCGAAGACCAACTGGCTTCCGTGAAAAAATGCGGCCACATGGGCGGCAAGGTATTGGTTCCGACTCAGGAAGCCGTGCAGAAGCTGACCGCTGCTCGTCTGGCAGCCGACGTTGCCGGTGTGCCAACCATTATTCTGGCCCGTACCGACGCCAACGCTGCTGACCTGCTGACGTCCGACTGCGACCCGTACGACCAGCCATTCGTGACCGGCACCCGTACCCAGGAAGGCTTCTACAAGGTTCGCGCCGGTCTCGACCAGGCGATCGCTCGCGGCCTGGCTTACGCGCCATACGCCGACCTGATCTGGTGTGAAACCGCCAAGCCGGATCTGGACGAAGCCCGTCGTTTCGCCGAAGCGATCAAAAAGGAATACCCGGACCAACTGCTGTCGTACAACTGCTCGCCTTCCTTCAACTGGAAGAAAAACCTGGACGACGCGACCATCGCCAAGTTCCAGCGCGAACTGTCCGCCATGGGCTACAAGCACCAGTTCATCACCCTGGCCGGCATTCACAACATGTGGCACAGCATGTTCAACCTGGCGCACGACTACGCCCGCAACGACATGACCGCCTACGTGAAGCTGCAAGAACAAGAGTTCGCTGACGCCGCCAAGGGTTACACCTTCGTGGCTCACCAGCAGGAAGTGGGCACCGGTTACTTCGACGACATGACCACCGTGATCCAGGGCGGCACGTCTTCGGTGACCGCACTGACCGGCTCCACCGAAGAAGAACAGTTCCACTGATCTGCTTCGCTTAAACAAACGGCCCTTGCGGACCGAATAAAAAGCTAACCGCAAAGCCGCTCATCTGACGCCCCGACTGGTTCGGGGCGTTTTTTTGCCTGCGCGTCCATGACGCCAGCGACCACAGGAAATGAGCCAACCCACAAAATGCTGGCAAAAACATTGATCCAGAGCGGTATCACGATCTGGAAAAAAGGGTAAAACGACCGCGCATGCTACTTGCAGTAACGCGCATATAAGACAACTTCCCGGAGCGTGACCCGCTAAACAGTTTAAAAACCATATCAAATAACATTGATTATCATTTAGCGACAACTATGTTCGTTACATTCCCTACAAAACATATTTGACAAAACCCCCGCTAATGCCCGAACCGCATGGGCTACAGGGCTTTGGAGGTGCGCCATGTCCTTATTCCAATAAATAATTTCGCTACAGGAATTTTACTTGCACGGTGTTTAGCCATAAAATCAGCGGGATTGATTGCTGCGACATATCGTCACTGCTTTGTTTCTTTTCAAGCTCAGAGACCTTTGCTCTCTGTTAAGGATTACCAGCATGCCCGAAGCGACCGGACTCATGGCCCACAACTGGGGCTTTGCCATTTTCCTTCTGGGTGTCGGCGGCCTTTGCGCCTTCATGCTCGGCGTCTCCAGCCTCCTCGGGTCAAAAGCCTGGGGCCGCAGCAAAAACGAACCGTTCGAGTCCGGCATGCTACCTACAGGTGGCGCCCGCTTGCGGCTCTCAGCCAAATTCTATCTGGTCGCGATGCTCTTCGTGATCTTCGATATCGAAGCCCTCTTTCTCTTTGCCTGGTCTGTGTCCGTCCGCGAAAGCGGCTGGACCGGATTCGTCGAAGCTCTCGTTTTCATAGCAATTCTGTTGGCAGGTCTTGTCTACCTATTTCGAGTGGGCGCCCTTGACTGGGCTCCGGCAGCTCGTCTTAAGCGGCAAGCGAAGCTGAAACAATGAGGCTTTGGCAATGCAATACAATCTCACCAGGATCGACCCCGATGCTCCTAACGAGCAGTATCCGATTGGCCAACGGGAAACCGTTTCCGATCCGTTAGAAGATCAAGTCCACAAAAACATTTTCATGGGCAAGCTCGAAGACGTGCTCAACGGCACGATCAACTGGGGGCGCAAGAACTCCCTGTGGCCGTATAACTTCGGTCTTTCGTGCTGCTACGTGGAAATGACCACCGCCTTCACGGCGCCCCACGACATCGCGCGCTTTGGCGCCGAGGTGATCCGGGCATCGCCGCGTCAGGCGGATTTCATGGTTATCGCCGGTACCTGCTTCATCAAGATGGCGCCGATCATTCAGCGTCTCTACGAGCAAATGCTCGAGCCTAAATGGGTAATATCCATGGGTTCGTGCGCCAACTCCGGTGGCATGTACGACATCTACTCCGTCGTTCAAGGGGTGGACAAGTTCCTGCCCGTGGACGTCTACGTGCCTGGCTGCCCGCCCCGCCCTGAAGCTTTTCTGCAAGGCTTGATGCTGTTGCAGGAGTCGATTGGCCAGGAGCGTCGCCCACTTTCCTGGGTCGTTGGCGATCAAGGCGTTTACCGCGCCGAGATGCCTTCGCAAAAGGAACAGCGCCGCGAACAGCGTATTCAGGTAACCAACCTGCGCAGCCCCGACGAAGTCTGATCCAGATCTGCTTCTTCTATAGAACGAGAAACTGGCTTCATTCTTTACGTTGACCGAAAGCGATAAATAACCATGACTACAGGCAGTGCTCTGTACATCCCGCCTTATAAGGCAGACGACCAGGATGTGGTCGTCGAACTGAACAACCGTTTTGGCCCAGAGGCGTTCACCGCCCAGCCGACCCGCACCGGCATGCCGGTGCTTTGGGTTGCCCGCGCCAAACTCGTCGAAGTGATGACCTTCCTGCGCAACCTGCCCAAGCCGTACGTCATGCTCTATGACCTGCACGGCGTGGACGAGCGTCTGCGCACCAAGCGTCAAGGGCTGCCAAACGGCGTCGACTTCACTGTGTTCTATCACTTGATGTCGATCGAACGTAATAGTGACGTAATGATCAAGGTTGCCTTGTCCGAGAGCGACCTCAACCTGCCGACCGTCACCAGCATCTGGCCGAACGCCAACTGGTACGAGCGTGAAGTGTGGGACATGTACGGCATCCACTTTGCCGGCCACCCGCATCTGACTCGCATCATGATGCCGCCGACCTGGGAAGGTCACCCGCTGCGCAAGGACTTCCCGGCCCGTGCCACCGAGTTCGATCCATTCAGCCTGACCCTGGCCAAGCAACAGCTCGAGGAAGAAGCCGCGCGCTTCAAGCCTGAAGACTGGGGCATGAAGCGTTCCGGGCCGAACGAGGACTACATGTTCCTCAACCTGGGCCCTAACCACCCTTCGGCCCACGGTGCCTTCCGTATCATCCTGCAGCTGGACGGTGAAGAGATCGTCGACTGCGTGCCGGACGTCGGTTACCACCACCGTGGTGCCGAGAAAATGGCCGAGCGCCAGTCCTGGCACAGCTTCATTCCATACACCGACCGTATCGACTACCTCGGCGGCGTGATGAACAACCTGCCGTACGTGCTCTCGGTCGAGAAGCTGGCCGGCATCAAGGTGCCCGAGAAGGTCGACGTCATCCGCATCATGATGGCCGAGTTCTTCCGGATCACCAGCCACCTGCTGTTCCTGGGCACTTACATCCAGGACGTCGGCGCCATGACCCCGGTGTTCTTCACCTTCACCGACCGCCAGAAGGCGTACACGGTGATCGAAGCCATCACCGGTTTCCGCCTGCACCCGGCCTGGTACCGCATCGGTGGCGTCGCCCACGACCTGCCGCGCGGCTGGGAAAAACTGGTCAAGGATTTCGTCGAGTGGATGCCAAAGCGTCTGGACGAATACCAGAAAGCCGCACTGGACAACAGCATCCTGCGTGGCCGGACCATCGGCGTCGCCGACTACAACACCAAGCAAGCCCTGGAATGGGGCGTCACCGGTGCCGGCCTGCGTGCCACCGGTTGCGACTTCGACCTGCGTAAAGCGCGCCCCTACTCCGGCTACGAGAACTTCGAATTCGAAGTCCCGCTGGCGGCCAATGGCGATGCCTACGACCGTTGCATCGTTCGTGTCGAGGAGATGCGCCAGAGCATCAGGATCATCGACCAGTGCCTGCGCAACATGCCGGAAGGCCCGTACAAGGCGGATCACCCGCTGACCACGCCGCCGCCCAAAGAGCGCACGCTGCAGCACATCGAGACCCTGATCACGCACTTCCTGCAAGTTTCGTGGGGCCCGGTCATGCCGGCCAACGAATCCTTCCAGATGATCGAAGCGACCAAGGGCATCAACAGTTATTACCTGACGAGCGATGGCGGCACCATGAGCTACCGCACCCGGATTCGTACTCCAAGCTTCCCGCACCTGCAGCAGATCCCTTCGGTGATCAAAGGCAGCATGGTCGCGGACTTGATCGCGTACCTGGGTAGTATCGATTTCGTTATGGCCGACGTGGACCGTTAAGCATGAACAGCACGCTTATCCTGACAGACCGTTTCGCCCTCAGCGAAACCGAGCGCTCGGCCATCGAGCATGAGCTGCATCACTATGAAGACCCGCGCGCGGCGTCGATCGAAGCCCTGAAAATCGTCCAGAAGGAACGTGGCTGGGTGCCTGACGGCGCGCTCTACGCCATCGGCGAGATCCTCGGCATCCCGGCCAGCGACGTTGAAGGGGTGGCTACTTTCTATAGCCAGATCTTCCGTCAGCCAGTCGGCCGTCACATCATTCGCGTCTGCGACAGCATGGTCTGCTACATCGGCGGCCACGAGTCCGTGGTCAGCGAAATCCAGAGCAAGCTGGGCATCGGCCTGGGTCAGACCACCGCCGACGGTCGTTTCACCCTGCTGCCGGTCTGCTGCCTCGGCAACTGTGACAAGGCGCCGGCACTGATGATCGACGACGACACATTCGGTGATGTGCAGCCTGCCGGTGTTGCCAAATTGCTCGAGGGCTACGTATGACCCTGACTTCCTTCGGTCCCGCCAACCGCATCAAGCGTACGGCCGAGACTCACCCGCTCACCTGGCGCCTGCGTGACGACGGCGAAGCCGTATGGCTCGACGAGTACCAGGCCAAGAACGGTTACGCCGCTGCGCGCAAGGCCTTCGCCGACATGGCCCAGGACGACATCGTCCAGACCGTGAAAGACTCCGGCCTCAAGGGCCGCGGCGGTGCAGGCTTCCCCACGGGCGTGAAGTGGGGCCTGATGCCCAAGGATGAATCCATCAACATCCGCTACCTGCTGTGCAACGCGGATGAAATGGAGCCGAACACCTGGAAAGACCGCATGCTGATGGAGCAACTGCCCCATCTGCTGATCGAAGGCATGCTGATCAGTGCCCGCGCACTGAAAACCTACCGTGGCTACATCTTCCTGCGTGGCGAATACACCACCGCCGCCAGGCACCTGAACCGTGCCGTGGAAGAAGCCAAGGCAGCGGGCTTGCTGGGTAAAAACATCCTGGGCAGCGGCTTCGATTTCGAGCTGTTCGTCCACACCGGCGCCGGGCGTTACATCTGCGGTGAAGAAACCGCACTGATCAACTCCCTCGAAGGTCGCCGCGCCAACCCGCGCTCCAAGCCGCCCTTCCCTGCCGCCGTGGGCGTGTGGGGCAAGCCGACGTGCGTGAACAACGTTGAAACCCTGTGCAACGTGCCGGCGATCATTGCCGACGGCGTGGACTGGTACAAATCGTTGGCCCGGGTCGGCAGTGAGGATATGGGCACCAAGCTCATGGGCTTCTCCGGCAAGGTCAAGAACCCTGGGCTGTGGGAGTTGCCGTTCGGCGTCACCGGTCGCGAGCTGTTCGAAGACTACGCCGGCGGCATGCGCGACGGTTACAAGCTCAAGTGCTGGCAGCCAGGCGGCGCCGGTACCGGCTTCCTGTTGCCGGAACACCTGGACGCACAAATGTACGCCGGCGGCATCGCCAAAGTGGGCACCCGTATGGGTACCGGCCTGGCCATGGCGGTGGACGACAGCGTCAACATGGTGTCTCTGCTGCGCAACATGGAAGAGTTCTTCGCCCGTGAGTCGTGCGGTTTCTGCACCCCTTGCCGTGACGGTCTGCCGTGGAGCGTCAAGCTGCTGCGCGCGATCGAGAATGGAGAAGGGCAAGCCGGCGACATCGAGACCCTGCTGGGTCTGGTCGGTTTCCTCGGCCCGGGCAAGACCTTCTGTGCTCACGCACCGGGTGCCGTGGAACCGTTGGGCAGCGCCATCAAATACTTCCGTCCAGAGTTCGAAGCCGGCATCGCGCCTACCCGCGCCGTCGTCCCGCCTCTGGCAAAGCCGATCGTAGTCGGCGCGTAAACGCTTAAAAAAGGCGAAGGGTCCGTGCCCTTCGCCTTCTCGTGTGATGACGCCGCAAGCGGCTGTATTGATTCACACGGATAACAAGATTCCATTAGCCACGCCCGCTGACACCGGGCCAACGAAGAACTTTGAACCATGGCCACTATCCACGTAGACGGCAAAGAGCTCGAAGTCGATGGGGCAGACAACCTGTTACAGGCATGTCTGTCGCTAGGCCTCGATATCCCTTATTTCTGCTGGCACCCTGCCCTTGGCAGCGTTGGCGCTTGCCGCCAGTGCGCGGTCAAGCAATACACCGACGAGAATGACAAGCGTGGTCGGATCGTCATGTCCTGCATGACCCCCGCCACCGACGGCAGCTGGATCTCCATCGACGACGAAGAAGCGAAAGTATTCCGCGCCAGCGTCGTCGAATGGCTGATGACCAACCACCCCCACGACTGCCCGGTCTGTGAGGAAGGCGGTCACTGCCACCTGCAAGACATGACCGTGATGACCGGCCACAACGAGCGCCGTTATCGCTTCACCAAGCGTACCCACCAGAACCAGCAACTGGGCCCGTTCATTTCCCACGAAATGAACCGCTGCATCGCCTGCTATCGCTGCGTGCGTTTCTATAAGGACTACGCCGGCGGCACCGACCTCGGCGTATTTGGCGCCCACGACAACGTGTACTTCGGTCGCGTTGAAGACGGCACCCTGGAAAGCGAGTTCTCCGGCAACCTCACCGAGGTTTGCCCGACCGGTGTGTTCACCGACAAGACTCACTCCGAGCGCTACAACCGCAAGTGGGACATGCAGTTCTCGCCGAGCATCTGCCATGGCTGCTCCAGCGGTTGCAACATCTCTCCGGGCGAACGTTACGGCGAACTGCGTCGCATCGAAAACCGTTTCAACGGTTCGGTAAACCAATACTTCCTGTGCGACCGTGGCCGTTTTGGCTATGGCTACGTCAACCGCAAGGATCGCCCGCGTCAGCCACTGCTGGCCAACGGCGCGAAACTGAGCCTGGACGAAGCACTGGACAAAGCCGCCGACCTGCTGCGCGGTCGCAACATCGTCGGTATCGGTTCGCCGCGTGCCAGCCTGGAAAGCAACTACGCGTTGCTTGAACTGGTCGGCGCCGAGCACTTCTACTCCGGTATCGAAGCCTCGGAGCTGGAACGCATTCGTCTGGTGGTGCAGGTGTTGAAAAACAGCCCGCTGCCAATCCCGAACATGCGCGACATCGAAGACCACGATGCAATTTTCGTCCTCGGCGAAGACCTGACCCAAACCGCTGCGCGCATGGCCCTGGCCCTGCGTCAATCGGTCAAGGGCAAGGCCGAAGACATGGCCGACGCGATGCGCGTTCAGCCATGGCTCGACGCCGCCGTGAAAAACATCGGCCAACACGAACTGAACCCGCTGTTCATCGCCAGCCTGGCTGAAACCAAGCTCGACGACATCGCTGAAGAATGCGTTCACGCCGCACCAGACGACCTGGCCCGCCTCGGTTTCGCCGTGGCTCATGCCCTCGACGCCAGCGCGCCGGCCGTTGAAGGCCTGGATGCTGAAGCCCTCGAACTGGCTCAGCGCATCGCCAACGCCCTGCTCGCGGCCAAGCGTCCACTGATCATTGCCGGTACCTCGCTGGGTTCCAAGGCGCTGATCGAAGCAGCGGCGAACATCGCCAAAGCCCTGAAGCTGCGCGAGAAGAATGGTTCCATCAGCCTGATCGTGCCAGAGGCCAACAGCCTCGGCCTGGCCATGCTTGGCGGCAACTCGGTCGACGAAGCGCTGCAAGCGGTGATCGACGGCAAAGCCGACGCCATCGTGGTGCTGGAAAACGATCTGTACACCCGTACCGACAAAGCCAAGGTCGATGCGGCCCTGAACGCCGCGAAAGTGGTGATCGTGGCGGACCATCAGAAGACTGCCACCAGCGATCGCGCCCACCTGGTGCTGCCAGCGGCCAGCTTCGCTGAAGGCGACGGTACGCTGGTCAGCCAGGAAGGCCGCGCCCAGCGCTTCTTCCAGGTCTTCGACCCGACTTACCTCGACGCGAGCATTCTGGTCCACGAAGGCTGGCGCTGGCTGCATGCCCTGCGCTCGACCCTGCTGAACCAGCCGATCGATTGGACCCAACTGGACCACGTCACGGCTGCCGTTGCTGCAAGCACGCCGCAACTGGCGCGTATCGTCGACGCCGCACCGTCCGCCGCGTTCCGGATCAAAGGCCTGAAACTGGCGCGCGAACCGCTGCGTTACTCCGGTCGTACCGCCATGCGCGCTGACATCAGCGTGCACGAACCGCGCACCTCCCAGGACAAGGACACCGCGTTTGCCTTCTCCATGGAAGGTTACTCGGGCTCTGCCGAACCGCGTCAGCAAGTGCCATTCGCCTGGTCTCCGGGCTGGAACTCGCCGCAAGCCTGGAACAAGTTCCAGGACGAAGTCGGTGGTCACCTGCGCGCTGGCGACCCGGGCACGCGCCTGATCGAAAGCACCGGTGATTCGCTGAACTGGTTCGCCAGTGTTCCGCGCGCGTTCAACCCGGCGCCGGGCACCTGGCAGGTCGTGCCGTTCTTCCACCTGTTCGGCAGCGAAGAGAACTCTGCCAAAGCCGCGCCGGTGCAGGAACGCATTCCAGCCGCCTACGTGTCGCTGGCCAAGTCCGAAGCCGATCGCCTGGGCGTCAATGACGGTGCCCTGCTGAGCCTGAACGTGGCTGGCCAGACCCTGCGTCTGCCACTGCGCATCAACGAAGAACTGGGCGCCGGTCTGGTCGCATTGCCGGCCGGTATCGCCGGTATTCCGCCCGCGATCTTTGGCAAATCCGTTGACGGTCTGCAGGAGGCAGCGCTATGACCTGGTTCACTCCTGAAGTGATCGACGTAATCATCGCGGTCCTCAAGGCCATCGTGATTCTGCTCGCCGTAGTGGTCTGCGGCGCGCTGCTGAGCTGGGTCGAGCGTCGTCTGCTCGCCCTCTGGCAGGACCGTTACGGTCCGAACCGCGTCGGCCCGTTCGGCGCGTTCCAGATTGCGGCCGACATGATCAAGATGTTCTTCAAGGAAGACTGGACCCCGCCGTTCGCCGACAAAGTGATCTTCACCCTGGCGCCGGTCGTGGCCATGAGCGCCTTGCTGATTGCCTTCGCGATCATCCCGATCACCCCGACCTGGGGCGTGGCGGATATCAACATCGGCATCCTGTTCTTCTTCGCCATGGCGGGTCTGTCGGTCTACGCGGTGCTGTTCGCCGGCTGGTCGAGTAACAACAAGTTCGCCCTGCTGGGCAGCTTGCGGGCCTCGGCACAAACCGTGTCGTACGAAGTGTTCATGGGCCTGTCGCTGATGGGCATCGTGATCCAGGTCGGCTCGTTCAACATGCGCGACATCGTTGAATACCAAGCGCAGAACATGTGGTTCATCATTCCGCAAATCTTCGGTTTCCTGACCTTCTTCATCGCTGGCGTCGCCGTGACTCACCGTCACCCGTTCGACCAGCCGGAAGCGGAACAGGAACTGGCCGACGGTTACCACATTGAATACGCCGGCATGAAATGGGGCATGTTCTTCGTCGGTGAGTACATCGGTATCGTGTTGATTTCGGCGCTGCTGGTCACGCTGTTCTTCGGTGGCTGGCACGGCCCGTTCGGCCTGCTGCCGCAGATCCCGTTCATCTGGTTCGCACTGAAAACCGCGTTCTTCATCATGTTCTTCATCCTGCTGCGCGCCTCGATTCCGCGCCCACGGTATGACCAAGTGATGGACTTCAGCTGGAAGTTCTGCCTGCCGCTGACCCTCGTCAACATGCTGGTGACCGCTGCGATCGTGTTGCTCAACACGCCCGCCGTCGCGGCTCAGTGAGGATAGAGAATCATGAAGTACATTTTTGACATCGTGCATGGCTTCTTCACCCAGCTTCGCAGCCTGGTGATGATCTTCGGCCATGCCTTCCGCAAGCGCGACACGCTGCAGTACCCGGAAGAAGCCGTGTACCTGCCGCCGCGTTTCCGTGGTCGTATCGTCCTGACCCGCGACCCCGACGGCGAAGAGCGTTGTGTAGCCTGCAACCTGTGCGCCGTGGCGTGCCCGGTGGGTTGCATCTCGCTGCAGAAAGCTGAAACCGACGACGGTCGCTGGTACCCGGAGTTTTTCCGTATCAACTTCTCGCGCTGCATTTTCTGTGGCCTCTGCGAGGAAGCCTGCCCGACCACCGCGATCCAGCTGACACCGGATTTCGAAATGGCCGAGTTCAAACGTCAGGACCTGGTTTACGAGAAAGAAGATCTGCTGATCTCCGGCCCCGGCAAAAACCCTGATTACAACTTCTATCGTGTTGCAGGTATGGCCATTGCCGGTAAGCCGAAAGGCGCCGCGCAAAATGAAGCCGAGCCGATCAACGTGAAGAGCTTGCTGCCTTAAGGAAGAACGATGGAATTCGCTTTCTATTTCGCATCGGGTATCGCGGTTGTGTCCACGCTTCGCGTGATCACCAACACCAACCCCGTGCACGCCCTGCTCTACCTGATCATTTCGCTGATCGCCGTGGCCATGACGTTCTTCGCCCTCGGCGCGCCGTTCGCCGGTGTGCTGGAAGTGATCGCCTACGCCGGCGCCATCATGGTGCTGTTCGTGTTCGTGGTGATGATGCTGAACCTGGGCCCGGCCTCGGTTCAGCAAGAGCGCGTCTGGCTCAAGCCCGGTATCTGGCTGGGCCCGGTCGCGCTCGGCGCCCTGCTGCTGGCTGAACTGCTGTATGTGCTGTTCGGCGAAACCAGCGGTCAGGCCATCGGCCACACCACCGTAGACGCCAAGGCCGTGGGCATCAGCCTGTTCGGTCCTTATCTGCTGGTGGTCGAACTCGCCTCGATGCTGCTGCTCGCCGCAGCCGTCACGGCGTTCCACTTGGGCCGCAACGAAGCCAAGGAGCAATGACGATGCCTGCTATCCCTCTGGAGCATGGTCTGGCGGTCGCCGGCATCCTGTTCTGCCTCGGTCTGGTCGGCCTGATGGTCCGGCGCAACATTCTCTTCGTGCTGATGAGCCTGGAGGTCATGATGAATGCCTCCGCGTTGGCGTTCATCGTTGCCGGTAGCCGCTGGGCGCAGCCGGATGGACAGATCATGTTCATTCTGGTGATCAGCCTGGCAGCCGCCGAGGCCAGTATTGGCCTGGCGATTCTGTTGCAGCTGTATCGCCGCTTCCACACTCTCGATATCGACGCTGCCAGCGAGATGCGCGGATGAACCTTCTCTATCTGACTTTCCTGTTCCCCCTGATCGGTTTTGTGCTGCTGGCGTTCTCCCGGGGACGCCTCTCGGAAAACCTCTCGGCGCTGATCGGCGTCGGTTCCATTGGCCTGTCGGCGATCGTCGCCACTTATGTGATCTGGCAGTTCAACGTCGCGCCACCGGAGGGTGGTCATTACACCCAGGTGCTGTGGCAATGGATGGCGGTGGAAGGCTTTACGCCGACCTTCACCCTGTACCTGGATGGTCTGTCCGTGACCATGCTCGGCGTGGTGGTGGGCGTGGGCTTCCTGATCCACCTGTTCGCGTCCTGGTACATGCGCGGTGAAGCCGGTTACTCGCGCTTCTTCGCCTACACCAACCTGTTTATCGCCAGCATGCTGTTCCTGGTCCTGGCCGATAACCTGTTGTTCGTGTACTTCGGCTGGGAAGGCGTGGGCCTGTGCTCGTACCTGTTGATCGGTTTCTACTACAGCAACCGCAACAACGGTAACGCGGCACTCAAAGCCTTCATCGTGACCCGGGTCGGCGACGTGTTCATGGCCATCGGCCTGTTCATCCTGTTCCAACAGTTGGGCACGCTGAACATCCAGGAACTGCTGGTCAAGGCGCCTGAGCACTTCAAGGCCGGCGACTTCTGGATCGTTCTGGCGACCCTGATGCTGCTGGGCGGGGCGGTCGGTAAATCCGCGCAACTGCCGCTGCAAACCTGGCTGGCGGATGCGATGGCCGGCCCGACTCCGGTTTCGGCACTGATCCACGCCGCGACCATGGTAACCGCCGGTGTCTACCTGATTGCCCGTACCCACGGCCTGTTCGCCCTGGCGCCGGACATCCTGCACCTGGTAGGTGTTGTGGGTGGCGTGACGCTGGTGCTGGCAGGTTTTGCCGCACTGGTTCAGACCGACATCAAACGTATCCTCGCCTACTCGACCATGAGCCAGATCGGCTACATGTTCCTGGCCTTGGGCGTCGGTGCGTGGGATGGCGCGATCTTCCACCTGATGACCCACGCCTTCTTCAAGGCGCTGCTGTTCCTTGCATCCGGTTCGGTGATCGTTGCCTGCCACCACGAGCAGAACATCTTCAAGATGGGCGGCCTGTGGAAGAAACTGCCACTGGCCTACGCCAGCTTCATCGTTGGCGGCGCGGCCCTGGCGGCCTTGCCTCTGGTGACCGCGGGCTTCTACTCCAAGGATGAAATCCTCTGGGAAGCGTTCGCCAGCGGTAACGAAGGCCTGCTTTATGCCGGTCTGGTCGGTGCCTTCATGACCTCGCTGTACACCTTCCGCCTGATCTTCATCGCGTTCCACGGTGAAGCGAAGACCGAAGCCCATGCCGGTCACGGCATCGCTCACTGGCTGCCGCTGTCGGTGCTGATCGTGTTGTCGACGTTCGTCGGCGCAATGATCGTTCCGCCGCTGCACGGTGTGCTGCCGCAAAGCGTCGGCCATGCCGGCGGCGAAGCCAAGCACAGCCTGGAAATCGCCTCGGGCGCCATCGCCCTGTCCGGTATCCTGCTGGCCGCGCTGCTGTTCCTGGGCAAGCGCCGCTTCGTCACGGCCATCGCCAACAGCGGCATCGGCCGTATCCTTTCGGCCTGGTGGTTCGCTGCCTGGGGCTTCGACTGGATCTACGACAAACTGTTCGTCAAGCCATACCTTGCGATCAGCCACATTCTGCGCAAAGACCCGCTCGACCAGACCATCGGTCTGATCCCGCGTATGGCCAAAGGCGGTCACACCGCCCTGAGCCGTACCGAGACCGGTCAACTGCGTTGGTATGCCGCCTCGATGGCTGCTGGTGCCGTGCTGGTAATCGGCGCCGTCGTGCTGGTAGCGGTCTGACTATGAACCTTGCGAACTTGCGAAAGGAAACGAGCCCGTCATGATTCTGCCCTGGCTAATCCTGATCCCCTTCATCGGCGGCCTGCTGTGCTGGATGGGTGAGCGCTTCGGCGCCACCCTCCCCCGCTGGATTGCGCTGATCACCATGTCCCTGCTGCTCTCCCTCGGCCTCTGGCTGTGGGCCAACGGTGACTATTCATTTGCTCCGGCACCGGGTGCCGATCCGACCTGGGTGATTGAGTTCAAACACGTCTGGATCCAGCGCTTCGGCATCAACGTGCACCTGGCCCTCGACGGCCTGTCGCTGTTGATGATCCTGCTGACCGGCCTGCTGGGTGTCCTCTCGGTACTCTGCTCCTGGAAAGAGATTCAGCGTCACGTGGGCTTCTTCCACCTGAACCTGATGTGGATCCTGGGCGGTGTCGTCGGCGTGTTCCTCGCCCTCGACCTGTTCATGTTCTTCTTCTTCTGGGAAATGATGCTGGTGCCGATGTACTTCCTCATCGCGCTCTGGGGTCACAGTTCTTCGGACGGCAAGAAAACCCGGATCTACGCGGCGACCAAGTTCTTCATCTTCACGCAGGCTTCCGGCCTGATCATGTTGGTGGCGATCCTGGGGCTGGTACTGGTCAACTTCAACGACACCGGCGTGATTACCTTCAACTACGCCGACCTGTTGAAAACCAAGATGTCGCAGACCACCGAGTACATCCTGATGCTCGGCTTCTTCATCGCCTTCGCGGTCAAGCTGCCAGTGGTACCGTTCCACTCTTGGTTGCCTGACGCTCACGCCCAGGCACCGACCGCAGGTTCCGTCGACCTGGCGGGTATCTTGCTGAAGACTGCAGCGTACGGCCTGCTGCGTTTCGCCCTGCCGCTGTTCCCGAATGCCTCGGCCGAGTTCGCGCCGTTCGCCATGACCCTGGGTCTGATCGGGATCTTCTACGGTGCGTTCCTGGCCTTCGCGCAAACCGACATCAAGCGTCTGGTTGCCTTCTCCAGTGTGTCCCACATGGGCTTCGTGCTGATCGGCATCTACTCCGGCAGCCAACTGGCGCTGCAGGGCGCGGTGATGCAGATGCTGGCTCACGGTCTGTCGGCCGCGGCACTCTTTATCCTCGCCGGTCAGCTGTACGAGCGCACCCACACCCGCGATATGCGCGAGATGGGTGGCCTGTGGTCGAAGATTGCCTACCTGCCAGCCCTCAGCCTGTTCTTCGCGGCCGCGTCGCTGGGCTTGCCGGCGACCGGTAACTTTGTCGGTGAGTTCCTGATCCTGATCGGCACCTTCGCCAGTGCCCCATGGGTCACCGTACTCGCGACGTCCGGCCTGGTGTTCGGTTCGGTCTACTCGCTGATCATGGTCCACCGTGCCTACTTCGGCCCGTCCAAGTCGGACGCGGTGTTGCGTGGCATGGACGGTCGCGAACTGATCATGGTGGTTGGGCTTGCGGCGCTGCTGATCTACATCGGCGTGTACCCGCAACCGTTCCTCGATACCTCTGCCGCGACGATGCATGGCGTGCAGCAGTGGCTCGGCACCGCCTTCACTCAACTCGCTTCGGCCCGGTAAGAGCGCTATGGAATTCACGACTCAACACTTTATCGCGCTTGCGCCGTTGTTGATCACCAGCGCCACGATCATCGTGGTGATGCTGGCTATCGCCTGGCGCCGCAACCACTCACAGACCTTCCTGGTGTCGGTGGCAGGTCTTAACCTGGCCTTGCTGTCGATCCTGCCAGCCCTGAAAGTCGCGCCACTGGCCGTGACGCCATTGCTGCAGATCGACACCTTCGCCTGCCTGTACATGGCGCTGATCCTGGTCGCCACCCTCGCCTGTGTGACCCTCGCCCACGCCTACCTGGGCGACGGCGGTACGGGCTACCCGGGCAACCGTGAAGAACTTTACCTGCTGATCCTGATGTCCGCCGCCGGTGGCCTGGTGCTGGTCAGCGCGCAGCACCTGGCCGGGTTGTTCGTCGGTCTGGAACTGCTCTCGGTACCGGTCTACGGTCTGGTGGCTTACGCCTTCTTCAACAAGCGTTCGCTGGAAGCCGGCATCAAGTACATGGTGCTGTCGGCCGCCGGTTCCGCGTTCCTGTTGTTCGGCATGGCCCTGCTCTACGCCGAAGCCGGCAGCCTGAGCTTCAACGGCATCGGCCAGGCCCTGGCGGCCACCGGCCTGCCGAGCCCGATCGCGCAACTGGGCCTGGGCATGATGCTGATCGGCCTGGCGTTCAAACTGTCGCTGGTACCGTTCCACCTCTGGACCCCGGACGTTTACGAAGGGGCTCCGGCACCGGTGGCGGCGTTCCTGGCCACCGCATCGAAAGTGGCGGTGTTCGCGGTGATGGTGCGGCTGTTCCAGATCTCGCCGGCGGCGAGCAGTGGCGTGCTGAGCAACGTACTGACCATCATCGCCATCGCGTCGATCCTGTTCGGTAACCTGCTGGCACTGACCCAGAGCAACCTCAAGCGTCTGCTGGGTTACTCGTCCATCGCGCACTTCGGCTACCTGCTGATCGCCCTGGTGGCGAGCAAGGGCCTGGCCGTGGAAGCCATCGGCGTGTACCTGGTCACCTACGTGATCACCAGCCTCGGCGCGTTCGGTGTGATTACCCTGATGTCCTCGCCGTACAGCGGCCGTGACGCGGATGCCCTGTACGAATACCGCGGCCTGTTCTGGCGCCGTCCGTACCTGACCGCCGTGCTGACCGTGATGATGCTGTCCCTGGCCGGTATCCCGCTGACCGCGGGCTTCATCGGCAAGTTCTACATCATCGCCACCGGCGTCGAGTCGCATCAATGGTGGCTGGTCGGCTCCCTGGTACTGGGCAGCGCCATCGGCGTGTTCTACTACCTGCGCGTGATGGTCACCCTGTACCTGATGGAACCGAACCTGCGTCGCCACGATGCGCAAATGCACTGGGAACAACGTGCAGGCGGCGTGATGCTGCTGGCGATTGCCGTACTGGCGTTCTTCCTCGGTCTGTACCCACAACCGCTGCTGAACCTGGTTCAACAGTCTGGGTTGGCGGGTTGATCGTTTAGGCGATACTCGGTAACAAACAGAAACGGCACCTTCGGGTGCCGTTTTTGCGTTTGTGGGATTTGTTACTGTTGCCCTCCCCTTTTCGCATCGGGCCACACATGACGAAATGTAACCTTGCGGCCCGAGGTATGAGGTCCTGTTGAGCAGCGAGTACCACCATCGTCACCTCAAGCATGAAGGATTAAACTGCTGAAGATTTTCTGCTTCCTAAAATCAAGGATGAAACATGATTCGACCCTCATTTTCTAGCGCGTGGGCGGCTTCTCAACGGATATACGATCCCCTCAATCCATCTGAAAAAGTTGCGACAGTCATCGGCGGCAATGTTGCAATGAACATTAACAGCCGTGATCCGGCCCTAAGGTGGGTCAACACGTGCGCAGTGCGCATGAGCTATATCCTCAATTACTCCGGCTCACTCATACCGCGAATAGTGGGTGAAACCGTGTCTGGCGTTGATAAGCGCTGGTACTTTTATCGCGTCAAAAGCCTGATTGCCTATCTGGAACAGCAATGGGGAAGTGCCGAGACGGTCAGATACCCGGCCGCAGATGGCGGCACCCTGGCGGGCAGGAAGGGACTTATTTTGTTTGAGGTTTCTGGCTGGTCGGACGCTCAGGGGCATGCCACATTGTTTGACGGCAGAATGTGTTATGACCACTGCTATTTCAATGAGCCGGGTGTGAACTATCAAACCGACCGCGCAAACTTCTGGAGTTTGTCTTGATGAAGTATTTGACTACGGTCTTGATACTGGCTTGGGCTGCCGCACCTTCCAACAGTTGGTCCAAGGATGATCCGACCCACTCCCCACAGGCAGGCGGGCGCACCTACGCGCAAAATTACAAGGATATGGTGCTGGCAGACTGCATCGCTACAGCCTACAAGAACGAACCTGAAGCCGCCCAGGACGCCGGAAGCAGTGCCAGTGCGCTTATGGACTGGACCTCTTTCGATCTGGAGCAAGCACCTCAAGCCGGTAAACCACTGGTTGACCAGTTTCTGGCTCGTGATTATCACAATCCGCTGGTCGAATCAGAGCGTCAAGGCGTTCGATTTGAGCTGCTCAAATGCCTGGACCTGTATCACAGCAAAGAGTTGGACAGTCAGGTCAGGCAATTGGTCATCAATCCCCAACATACCTATCGTCAGGACAACCCGCCACGATCCAAAAACGATTGACCCTGCATGAGCCAACACTGTGGCGAGGGACACGCGCACTCGCCACAGGATCCGGCAGCTACTCCGCTGGTTCGACGTTATCCAACGCCGCACTCCCCTCCTCCTGCAATCCCCGAAAGCTCTCGCCGGATTGTCCGTTTCGTCCTACATCCAGCACTGCGCACTTGGCTCTATCTTGAATGACTGGCTGGATCGATAAATCAACACGAGAAAGAACAATGAACCGTGACATCTTTTCCGAACTGGTAGACGGCCTAGACGCCTTGGCCGCTGAGCGCCAGGGTAATGTCACGCTGCTGACCCATCGAGTGAAACGCTCCAAATCGCCCCCGTCCCACTTGAAGAATCGCGCATCTTTACCGTCTCCCAATATTCTGGCTATATTTGTCCAGAATATTGGAGAGAAACCATGATCGTCGTCCCGTTGGCCGAAGCAAAAAACAATCTGTCCAAACTCGTCGATGACGCGGCCGCCGGACAGATCATCACGATTGCCAAACATGGTCGGGCCCTTGCGCGTCTGGTTCCGATGGGAAAACCCCGTGGCCAGCGTATCGGAGCGATGAAAGGCAAACTGGTGCTCCCCGAAGACTTTGACGCCCCACTGCCAGACGACATGCTCGATGCTTTTGAAGGCACTCAAGAATGAGGCTCCTGCTCGACACGCATATTTTGCTCTGGACGCTCAGCGATGACCCCAGGCTATCCGGCAGAGCCAGGAAGCTCATTGAGAGCGCTGCCGACATTTACATCAGCGCAGCGACATTCTGGGAGATGGCGATCAAGGTCGGGCTGGGAAAGCTGAACGTTGACCTGGAAGAAATCCGCCAGTGCTGCCTCGACAGCGGGTTCATCGAGCTGCCTGTGACCTCGGAACACGCCATTGCCGTGAAGGACCTCGAACATCACCATCGTGACCCGTTTGACCGTCTCATTGTTGCAACGGCCATGGCAGAACCCATGAAACTTCTCACCGCCGATCCATTGGTTGCCCGGTACACGGATTTGGCTGTTTTGGTCTGATCGGCTGGAACAGGCACAAATGAGGACGGCACGTTTCGGGTGCCGTTTTTGCGTTTTGAGATCGTAGCTTTCAGGCGACAAATATATGCAGTGCTACTCAGGCCCAGTAGAAGCGCTGGGAGCGCGACATCGAAGTCAAATACGTGGTGCAGAAGCTCCTTGCTCCGTTGGTAAGAGGTGAATCTTTTGGCGTCCTTCGGGGCGCCTTTTTTATACCTGTAGATTGAGAATCTGAGCTGCCGAAGGCTGCGATCTTTTGATTTTGCTTTTCAAGATCAAGATCAAGATCAAAAGATCGCAGCCTTCGGCAGCTCCAGGGGGATCCGATGTCAGTTGCCCGCTTACAAGTCTTTGGTCTTGTCGTCCTTCTTTTCATTCGCGACGACGGGATCACGCGCCTTTTCTTTGGCAACAAACGTCTCCACCGAACGGTCATTGGCCGCCATCATTTTTTCAAAGGCTCTGTCGCCGCCACCTTCAGCCAAAACAACAGAAGACATCACCAACGCTGCTGCAAACGCACTCAGTTCTGCAAGTTTCATGTTTGATTCCTCGTTTAATTAACTAACGAGGTCAAGGTAACAATCCGAACCTTTCATGACGGTGGCGCGCAAATTACATATCCGTTATGTAGCCTGAAAGGTATCTGTGGCGAGAGCGCTTGCTCCCGCTGGGTCGCTTGCTCGCGAAAGCGGTCCATCGGGCACAAATGAGAACGGCACCTTTCGGTGCCGTTAGCGTTTCACATCACAAACGATTACTTACGCGCCGCCTCCCACGATTTCAGCAGTTCGGCATAGCTCACGGTTTCACCTTTAGGCTTCTCGTTCGCCAGTTTCGGTTTCGGCGCACCCGGCTGATCGAGCCAGTACTGCGCATCCCGCTCTGGGTTCATTTTCGGTGCGCAGGTGGCTTGGGCCTTCGAGCGTTCCAGACGGGTCATGATTGCGTCCTGATCCTTGGCCAGACCGTCCAGTGCCTGTTGCGGCGTTTTCTCGCCACTGGCCGCTTCGGCGATATGGCTCCACCACAGTTGCGCCAGGCGCGGATAGTCCGGCACGTTGGTCCCGGTCGGGGTCCATTGCACGCGGGCCGGGCTGCGATAGAACTCCACCAGGCCACCGAGTTTCGGTGCCAGGTCGGTCATGGCTTGCGAGTTGATGTCCGACTCGCGGATCGGCGTCAGGCCGACAATGGTTTTCTTCAGCGATACGGTTTTCGAGGTCACGAACTGTGCGTACAGCCACGCCGCGAGTTTTTGCTTTTCAGGCGTGGACTTGAGGAAGGTCCAGGAACCGGCGTCCTGATAACCGAGCTTCATGCCCTCCTCCCAATACGGACCTTTCGGCGACGGCGCCATGCGCCATTTCGGCGTGCCATCGGCGTTCATCACCGGCAGGCCCGGCTTGGTCATGTCGGCGGTAAACGCGGTGTACCAGAAAATCTGCTGGGCGATGTTGCCCTGGGACGGCACCGGACCCGATTCGGAGAAGGTCATGCCCGCTGCTTCCGGTGGCGCGTATTTTTTCATCCAGTCCACGTACTTGGTGGTGGCATAGACCGCCGCCGGGCCGTTGGTGTCGCCGCCACGGGTCACGCTGGAACCGACCGGATGGCAGTCCTCGACGCGGATGCCCCACTCATCCACCGGCAAGCCGTTGGGGATGCCTTTGTCGCCGGCACCGGCCATGGAGAACCAGGCATCGGTGAAGCGCCAGCCCAGGGACGGGTCTTTCTTGCCGTAGTCCATGTGGCCGTAGACGCGTTTGCCGTCGATTTCCTTGACGTCTTCGCTGAAGAATTTGGCGATGTCTTCATAGGCCGACCAGTTCACCGGCACGCCCAATTCATAACCGTATTTTTCTTTGAATTTGGCTTTCAGGTCCGCCCGCTCGAACCAGTCGGCGCGGAACCAGTAGAGGTTGGCGAATTGCTGGTCGGGCAGTTGATAGACCTTGCCGTCCGGCGCGGTGGTGAACGAGATGCCGATGAAGTCTTTGATGTCCAGCGTCGGCGAGGTGTAGGCCTTGCCTTCGTTGGCCATCAGATCGGTGATCGATTCGGTCTTGCCGTAGCGAAAGTGCGTACCGATCAGGTCCGAGTCGTTGACCCAACCGTCATAGATGTTCTTGTCCGATTGCATCTGGGTCTGCAGCTTTTCCACCACGTCGCCTTCCTGCAGCAGGTCGTGGGTCAGCTTGATCCCGGTGATCTCGGTAAACGCTTTGGCCAGCACCTTGGATTCATATTCGTGGGTGGCAATGGTTTCGGAGACCACCTTAATGTTCATCCCGCGAAACGGCTCGGACGCCTTGATAAACCACTTCAGCTCTTCGAGTTGTTGATCGGCCGTCAGGGTAGACGGTTTGAATTCGCTGCCAATCCATTTTTTGGCGGCGTCTTCATAGGCATCGGCCCAGGCCGCAGCGCTCAACCCGCTGAGTGCCAGCATGGCTGCCAATGAAACGCTATGTCGCAGCTTATTGTTTTTGTCGAACATAGAGACCTCCTGTTTGAGTTTGGGAGCAACATTGCCGATCGATGTCGACTAGCCCCAGCGCATCACAGCCAACAGCCACACCAGGGACAACGCGAACGCCACCCAGATGCTCCAGTCGGTGGCGCCGATGACCAGCAAATGCAGGTAGGCGCTGCCGAGAAGCCCGATAAACAGCCGATCGCCACGGGTGGTGGCAATCGGCAAAAAACCACGCCGAGGGACACTCGGCGAACGTAACTCCCAGGTCGTCATGCCCATCAGGATCAAGGCAATGACGCTGAAGAACGCCGCCGTGGGGACGGTCCAACTCATCCATTCCATCATCAGCTCCTCATACCCGGCCCAGGGCAAAGCCCTTGGCCACATGGTTACGGACAAACCAGATCACCAGCATGCCTGGCAGGATAGTCAACACCCCCGCCGCCGCCAGCACGCCCCAGTCAATGCCGGAGGCCGAGACCGTACGAGTCATCACCGCGGCAATGGGTTTGGCGTTCACCGAGGTCAGGGTTCGCGCCAGCAACAGCTCGACCCAGGAAAACATGAAGCAGAAAAACGCCGTCACGCCGATTCCGGAACCGATCAGCGGGACGAAAATCTTCACGAAGAACTTGGGAAAACTGTAGCCATCGATGTAGGCGGTTTCGTCGATTTCCTTGGGCACACCGGACATGAAGCCCTCCAGAATCCACACCGCCAACGGCACGTTGAACAGGCAATGAGCCAACGCCACGGCGATGTGCGTGTCGAACAACCCGATCGAGGAATACAGCTGGAAGAACGGCAGCAGGAACACCGCCGGCGGCGCCATGCGGTTGGTCAGCAGCCAGAAGAACAGGTGCTTGTCGCCGAGGAAGCGATAGCGCGAAAAAGCATACGCCGCCGGCAGCGCCACGCTCAGGGAGATCAGCGTGTTGAAACTCACGTAGTACAGCGAGTTGAGATAACCGGTGTACCAACTCGGATCAGTGAAGATCACCTTGTAGTTGGCGAAAGTGAAATCCTGGGGAAACAGCGTCAGGCCGCCGAGGATTTCGGTGTTGCTCTTGAAGGACATGTTCAGCAGCCAATAGATCGGCACCAGCAGGAACAGGATGTAGATCAGCAACGGGATAAGCTTTCTCTTGCTCATGGCGGGCCTCACCGATTGGCGTCAGAGTGAGTCATGGCGGTGTAGAACAGCCACGACACCAACAGGATGATCAGGAAGTACACCAGCGAGAACGCCGCCGCCGGGCCGAGGTCGAATTGCCCTACGGCCATTTGGGTCAAAGTCTGACTCAAGAAGGTCGTGGCATTGCCCGGACCGCCACCGGTCAGCACAAACGGCTCGGTGTAGATCATGAAGCTGTCCATGAACCGCAGCATCACCGCGATCAGCAGCACGCTCTTGAGCTTGGGCAACTGGATGTGTCGGAAAACCGCCCAGGCTGACGCCCGATCGATCCGCGCCGCCTGGTAGTACACGTCCGGAATCGCCCGCAGACCGGAGAAACACAGCAACGCCACCAGCGACGTCCAGTGCCAGACGTCCATCACCAACACCGTGACCCAGGCGTCCATGGTGTTGGCCGCGTAGTTGTAGCTGATGCCCATGGCATTGAGGCTGGACCCGAGCAAGCCGATGTCGGCGCGGCCGAAAATCTGCCAGATGGTGCCGACCACGTTCCACGGGATCAGCAGCGGTATCGCCAGAACAATCAGCACCACCGACGACCAGCGACCCTTGGTCGGCATGGTCAGGGCGATGGCGATGCCCAGCGGGATTTCGATCAGCAACACGCAGCCGGAGTAGATGAACTGGCGCAGCAACGAGTCATGCAGCCGTGGGTCGAGCAGCACCTGCTTGTACCAGTCGGCCCCGACGAAGTAGCGGCTGGACTGGTCGAAGATGTCCTGCACCGAGTAGTTGACCACCGTCATCATCGGGATCACCGCACTGAACGCCACCAGCAGGAACACCGGCAACACCAGCCACCAGGCCTTGTTGTTCTGCACCTTGTTCATGGCAGCACCTCCAGCAAATAATCATCGGCATAGACCATCAGCCATTGCGCGGGGAAACTGATGTAGGCCGTGCCGTCGGGCACCGGTTTGTCTTCGGCCAGGCGGACTTTCAGCGGCGCGCCGTCAAGGTTCAGGGTCAAGATCTTGTACGTGCCCAGGTCTTCGACGTGTACGACCTGTGCCCGCAGCGCGTCATCAAAGGGTTCTTCCCACACATGGACGAACTCCGGGCGGATGCCGACCTTCAGGGTTTTCCATTCGGACTCGGCGATGCGTCTTTGCATCGCGTCGGACAACGGCAAGTGGGTCCCGGCGAAACCGACCCCGCCGGCCTGAGGCTGGACTTCAATCAGGTTCATCCCCGGGCTGCCGATGAAATAGCCGACAAAGGTGTGGCTCGGCCGCTCGAACAATTCCCGGGGCGTACCGAACTGCACGATCTGACCGCCGTACATCACCGCGATCTTGTCGGCGAAGGTCGAGGCTTCGAGCTGATCGTGGGTGACATAGACCATGGTGATGTTGAACTGCTCGTGGATCTGCTTGAGCTTGCGCCGCAGCTTCCACTTCAGGTGCGGGTCGATCACCGTCAGCGGTTCATCGAAAAGGATCGCCGACACGTCATCACGCACCAGCCCACGGCCCATGGAGACTTTCTGTTTTTCATCGGCGGTGAGGTTGCGCGCCTTCTTGTGCAGCAACGCCTGAAGGTCGAGGACTTCGGCGATTTCATGCACCTTGCTGTAAATCTTCGCTTCCGCCATGCCCTGATTACGCAACGGAAAGGCCAGGTTATCGAACACCGTCATGGTGTCGTAGACCACCGGAAACTGGAAAACCTGGGCGATGTTGCGCTTTTCCGGGGTCAGCTCGTTGACCACTTTGCTGTCGAACAGCACCTGCCCCTGGGACGGGCTGAGCAACCCGGAAATAATGTTGAGCAAGGTCGACTTGCCGCACCCCGAAGGCCCGAGCAGCGCGTAAGCACCGCCCTGCTCCCAGACGTGGTCCATCTCGCGGATCGCGTAATCCTCGGGGCCGGTCGGCGTGTGGGTGTAGCTGTGGGCAAGGTTCTGCAAACGGATTTCGGCCATCAGGCAACCCTCGCAATGCGACGACCGGGCGCCTGGACCAGCCGCCCCTGCGTATCGAACACAAACAGTTTATGGGTCGGGATATAGATGCGAATCGGCGCATCGACGTCGTATTCGTGAACACCGGGCAAATGCAGCACCAGCAGGAAATACTCGTTGCGTACGTGCAGGAACGTCTCCGAACCGCTGATCTCGGCCACCTCGACGGTCACCGCCAGTTCCAGGTCATCGTCATTGCTCGGCACCAGCGAGATATGGCTGGGACGCACGCCGAAACGGAACTCGCCTTCGCCCACCGGCCGCAGATCGACGTTCAACGGAAAGTGCACGAAATTGGCGAAACTGACTTCGTTGCCGGCAATGCGCCCCGGCATCAGATTGATCGGTGGCTCGGAAAACAACTCCGCCGCCAGCACGGTTTGCGGCTGGTGATACACCTCGGAGGACTTGCCGCTCTGGATCACCCGGCCTTCGTGAAGAATCGTGGTGGTGCCAGCCAGTGCCAGGGCTTCGTTGGGTTCGGTGGTGGCGTAAATCGCGATGGTGTGCCGGGCCTTGAACAGCTCGCGCATTTCCTGGCGCAGCTCTTCGCGCAGCTTGTAGTCGAGGTTGACCAACGGCTCGTCGAACAGAATCAGCTCGGCGTCCTTGACCAGCGCCCGGGCCATGGCCGTGCGCTGTTGCTGGCCGCCGGAGAGTTCCAGGGGATAGCGCTGGAGGAATTTCTCGATGCGCAGCATCTTCGCGGTTTCCAGCACTTTGCTCTGGATCAGCTCATTGGAAACGCCGGACTGACGCAGCGGCGAGGCGATGTTCTCGAACACCGTCATGGTCGGGTAATTGATGAACTGCTGATAGACCATCGACACGTTGCGCAACCGCACCGGACGCTGGGTGACGTCGACGCCGTTCATCAGGATGCGGCCGCTATCGGGCTTGTCCAGACCGGCCATCAGACGCATGAGGCTGGTTTTGCCGGACAGGGTGCGACCGAGCAAAACGTTGAACGATCCGGGTTCGAAGTTGAGGCACGCATCGTCGATCCAGGTCTGACCCTCGACGGTGCGGCTGACGTGCTCCAGGATGAGTGACATGGCTCGGCCTTTTTTTATTTTTTGAGTCAAGCGACCGGAGCACTACAGCGACATTCGTGCCAGAAATTCCAAGCGCTTGATTTGGCTTGAAATCCCCTCAAACAAGACAAGAATCGCATTCGTTGCTGAACAGAAATGAACAACCACCAATGAACAATTGAACAGTTCAACGATTGACAATGAACAAATGTGAACAACACTCTACGGACCGTTTTACAGTTCCTGTAGCAGCTGCCGAAGGCTGCGTTCGAAGGCAAAGCCTTCGTGAAATCAGATGTCGCAGTGTGTCAGGATGACCGCGTATACAGGTTTTACGACGGCTACGCCGCCGAACGCAGGCTTCGCCAGCTGCTACATGGATCGCACCCACAATAAAAACAATAAAAGCTTGCTCAGAGATCGACCGCCATGGCCGCACCTGCATCAAAGCTCTCCCACGACGCCATCATCCAGGACTCCTGGTCGCGCTGCCGCGCATTCGGGCTTGATCATCAAAGTGCTCCGGCGTTCGACCAACTGCCGGCAGAGGGCATCGCCCGGTTGCTGGAGAGCCAGCATTCACTGGTGCAGACCACCCATCAGGAAGTTCTGCCGTATTACGAGAACATCCTCAGCAACTCCAATTGCCTGATCATGCTCGCCGACAATCAGGGCCAAGTGCTGACGTCCTGGGGCACCCAGCGTTTCATCGAGCCGAGCCTGACTCGCGGCTTCAGCGCCGGCGCCAGCTGGATGGAGCGCTGCAGCGGTACCAATGCGATCGGCACCGCGTTGGCCTGCGAACAGGCGGTACACATCGAGCACGATGAACACTTCCTCAAGGCCAACCGCTTCATGACCGGTTCCGCCGCGCCGATTTTCGATGCCGAGCGCAAGGTGATCGCGGTGCTGGATGTGTCCAGCGACAGCTACCTGCCGCCCTCTCACACTTTGGGCATGGTCAAGATGATGAGCCAGACCGTGGAAAATCGGCTGATCCTCAACCTGTTCCACGGCCAGCATTTCCAGCTGACCTTCAACACCGGGCTGAACAACCTCGACAGCCAATGGGCCGGGTTGCTGATCTTCGATGAAACCGGTCAGGTGCTGTCGGCCAATCGCCGGGCCGACAATTTGCTGGGCATCAGCCTGTCGCGGGTCAGCGTCGAGAGCCTGTTCAAAGTCTCGTTGCTGGAACTGCTGAACCAGCCGGACGGCCTGCCGTTCGCCCTGCAAGCCTCGGGGCGCAACCGCTTTCAATGCCTGCTGAAACGGCCAAAACAAGCGCCGATTCAAGCGCGGCTGTTTTCTGAAACAAAGAGCGCTGAAGCCACGGCGCCAGCGCCCGCCGCGATCAGCCTCAACACTCTGCACTTCGGCGACAGCCGCGTGGAAAAAGCCGTGCGCCAGGCCGAGCGCTTGCTGGAAAAGGACATTCCGTTACTGATCCACGGCGAAACCGGGGTCGGCAAGGAAGTCTTCGTCAAAGCCCTGCACCACGCCAGCTCACGCAACAAACAGCCGTTCATTGCCGTCAACTGCGCAGCAATCCCCGCCGAACTGGTGGAATCCGAGTTGTTTGGCTACGAGAAAGGCGCGTTCACCGGGGCCAACCAGAAAGGCAGCATCGGGCTAATCCGCAAGGCTGATAAAGGCACCCTGTTCCTCGATGAAATCGGCGACATGCCGCTACCGACCCAAGCCCGGCTGCTGCGGGTGTTGCAGGAGCGTTGCGTGCAACCGGTGGGCAGCAGCGAGTTGTTCCCGGTAGATATTCGGATCATTTCAGCGACTAACCGCTCGTTGCGCGAGCAGGTTCAGTTGGGACGATTTCGCGAAGACCTCTATTACCGGATTGGCGGTTTGACCCTGGAGTTACCGCCACTCAGAGAACGCAGCGACAAGCAGGCGCTGTTCAAGCGCTTGTGGGAGCAACACCGTGAACCGTCGCAGTGGGCCGGGCTGAGCCCCGAGGTGATGGCGTTGTTCAGCCGCCATCCATGGCCGGGAAATCTGCGCCAGGTCAGCAGCGTGATGCAGGTGGCGCTGGCCATGGCCGAGGAACAACCGGTGCGGCCGGAGCATTTGCCGGATGATTTTTTTGTCGATCTGGAGATGGAACCGGTGGATGCGCCGGAGCCGGTAGCCGTTGATTTGAATGATGCCGAGGCATTGAATCGGCAGTTGCAGGCGGCTGGGGGGAATATTTCGCACCTGGCGCGGCGGTTGGGGGTTAGTCGCAATACCCTGTACAAGCGGTTGCGACAATTGGGGGATTGATCGTTCCCACGCGCAGCAAAGGAATGCAGCCCGGGACGCTCCGCGTCCCTTCCAGAGCCGAACGCAGAGCGTCCGTTGAGGCATTCCCACGCGAAGCGTGGGAACGATCATCAGTCAGCCAGACGCCAGGTCGTGCCACCCTTGCCGTCTTCCAGCACCACGCCCATGGCGGTGAGCTGGTCGCGAATGCGGTCGGATTCGGCCCAGTCCTTGTTGGCACGAGCGGTCAGGCGCGCCTGAATCAGCGTATCAACCTCAGCCGCATCGACCCGCCCTTCGGCGCCAGCCTGCAGGAAGTCATCGGCTTCAAGCTGCAACACACCCAGCACACTGGCCAGTTCCTTCAAGCGCGCCGCCAGACCAGCCGCCGCGTCCAGATCGCTCTCGCGCAGACGGTTGATCTCGCGGACCATCTCGAACAGCACCGCGCAGGCTTCCGGCGTGCCGAAGTCGTCGTTCATCACCTGGGTGAAACGCTCGACGAAGGCTTCGCCGCCAGCCGGCGCCACGCTCGGCAGGCCTTTCAACGCATGGTAGAAACGCTCGAGGGCACCCTTGGCGTCCTTGAGGTTGTCTTCCGAATAGTTGATCGCGCTGCGGTAGTGGCTCGACACCAGCAGGTAACGCACGACTTCCGGGTGGTACTTGTCGAGCACATCGCGAATGGTGAAGAAGTTGTTCAAGGACTTGGACATCTTCTCGCCATTGATGCGAATCATGCCGCAATGCATCCACGCGTTGGCGTAGGTCTTGCCGGTGGCCGCTTCGCTCTGGGCGATTTCGTTTTCGTGGTGCGGGAACTCGAGGTCGCTGCCGCCGCCGTGAATGTCGAAGGTCTCGCCCAGGCAGCAGGTGGACATCACCGAGCACTCGATGTGCCAGCCCGGACGACCGTCGCCCCACGGCGATGGCCAGCTCGGCTCGCCCGGCTTGGCGCCTTTCCACAGCACGAAGTCCAGCGGGTCCTGTTTCGACTCGTCGACTTCGATCCGTGCGCCGATGCGCAGGTCTTCGATTTTCTTGCGCGACAGCTTGCCGTAGCCCATGAACTTGGCGACGCGGTAGTACACGTCGCCATTGCCCGGTGCGTAGGCGTAGCCCTTGTCGATCAGGGTCTGGATCATGGTCTGCATGCCAGCGATGTAATCGGTGGCCCGCGGTTCCATGTCCGGTTTGAGGATATTGAGGCGGGCCTCGTCCTCATGCATCGCGGCGATCATGCGCTCGGTCAGCACGTTGAACGGCTCACCGTTCTCCCTGGCCCGATTGATGATCTTGTCTTCGATGTCGGTGATGTTGCGCACGTAGGTCAGGTCGTAACCGCTGAACCGCAACCAGCGGGTCACCAGGTCGAACGCGACCATGCTGCGGCCGTGGCCCAGGTGGCAGTAGTCGTACACGGTCATCCCGCAGACGTACATGCGCACCTTGTTGCCATCCAGCGGCTTGAAGACTTCTTTGCTCTTGGTGAGCGTGTTGTAGATCGTAAGCACGACGGTTCCTTAAGACTTGATCACTGGCCCCACGAATCACGCAGGGTCACGGTACGGTTGAATACCGGAGCGCCCGGTTTCGAGTCCTTGATATCCGCGACGAAGTAACCTTCGCGCTCGAACTGGAAACGGTCTTCCGGCTGTGCGTTGCCCAACGAGGGTTCAGCACGACAACCGGTGAGGACTTGCAGTGAGTCAGGGTTGATGTTGTCCAGGAAACTGGCGCTGTCTTCGGCCTTCTCCGGGTTCGGAGAACGGAACAGACGATCGTACAGACGCACTTCGCACTCGACGCTGGCCGCGGCCGGCACCCAGTGGATCACGCCTTTGACCTTGCGGCCTTCAGGGTTCTTGCCCAGGGTTTGCGGGTCGTACGAGCAGCGCAGTTCGACGATGTTGCCGTCGGCGTCCTTGATCGCTTCGTCGGCACGGATCACGTAGCTGCCGCGCAGACGCACTTCGCCGTTCGGCTCCAGGCGCTTGTAGCCTTTTGGCGGCTCTTCCATGAAGTCTTCACGGTCGATGTAGAGCTCACGGGCGAACGGCAGAACGCGCACGCCCATGTCTTCTTTCGGGTGGCACGCCAGTTCGAGGTTTTCGACCTGACCTTCCGGGTAGTTGGTGATCACGACTTTCAACGGACGCAGCACGCACATGGCCCGTGGGGCGCTGTGGTCGAGGTCGTCACGGATGCTGAATTCGAGCATGCCGAAATCCACCACGCCGTCGGAACGGTTGGTGCCGATCATTTCGCAGAAGTTGCGGATCGATTTCGGCGTGTAGCCACGGCGACGGAAACCCGACAGCGTGGACATGCGCGGATCGTCCCAGCCATTGACGTGCTTCTCGTCCACCAGTTGCTTGAGCTTGCGCTTGCTGGTGATGGTGTAGTTCAGGTTCAGACGGCTGAACTCGTACTGACGCGGCTTCGCCGGTACTGGCAGATTCTCGAGGAACCATTCGTACAACGGACGGTGGCTTTCGAACTCCAGGGTGCAGATCGAGTGGGTGATGCCTTCGATGGCGTCCGACTGACCGTGGGTGAAGTCGTAGTTGGGGTAGATGCACCACTTGTCACCGGTCTGGTGGTGGTGAGCGTGACGGATGCGATACATGATCGGGTCGCGCAGGTTCATGTTCGGCGAGGCCATGTCGATCTTGGCCCGCAGCACGCGTGCGCCGTCCTTGAACTCGCCGGCCTTCATGCGGGCGAACAGGTCGAGGTTTTCTTCAACCGAACGGTCGCGGAACGGGCTGTTCTTGCCCGGCTCGGTCAGAGTGCCGCGATATTCCTTGGCCTGTTCCGGGGTCAGGTCGTCGACGTAGGCCTTGCCGGCCTTGATCAGCTCTACCGCCCAGTCGTGCAACTGGTCGAAATACTGCGAGGCATAGCGCACTTCACCGGACCATTCGAAGCCCAGCCATTTGACGTCGCTTTCGATCGCGTCGATGTATTCCTGGTCTTCCTTGGCCGGGTTGGTGTCGTCGAAACGCAGGTGCGTGACGCCGCCGAATTCCTGGGCCAGGCCGAAGTTCACACAGATCGACTTGGCGTGACCGATGTGCAGGTAGCCGTTGGGCTCAGGCGGGAAACGGGTGACGATCTGCGTGTGCTTACCCGAGTCCAGGTCCGCCTGGATGATCGGGCGCAGGAAGTTGACCGGCACGGCGGGGCCGGTCTTGGAATTCGAGGTAGGGTCGACAGTGGGCTTGCTCATAGGATCCTTGAACGTACAAGTGCGCGGCCAGTTGGCCAAATCAAAGCGGCTGTTATAAATCAAAGGGGCTTATCATAGCCGATGCTGTCAAGTGGCTGACAGAGCGGGCCGGCAATCGGTTGCATTTAATCGGCCGCCGATGAAAAACAGCCTCGAAATTCGCGCCCGGCACGCTAAACTGCGCACCTTGGCCGACACTGGCCGGACCGGTTGAGGGCCAAAGCGCCCCGAACCCACGAATTTCTATAAAGAGTACTGATCATGACTCAAGTCAAACTGTCTACCAACTTCGGCGACATCGTTCTGCAACTGAACGCTGAAAAGGCACCGCTGACCGTTGCCAACTTCATCGAGTACGTCAAAGCCGGTCACTACGAAAACACCGTTTTCCACCGCGTCATCGGCAACTTCATGATCCAGGGCGGCGGTTTCGAGCCTGGCATGAAAGAAAAGAAAGACAAGCGCCCAAGCATCCAGAACGAAGCCGACAACGGCCTGCCGAACAAGAAGTACAGCGTGGCCATGGCCCGCACCATGGAGCCGCATTCGGCTTCCGCGCAATTCTTCATCAACGTGGCGGACAACAGCTTCCTGAACCACAGCGCCAAGACCGTTCAGGGCTGGGGCTACGCGGTATTCGGAGAAGTGGTTGAAGGCACCGACGTGGTCGACAAGATCAAAGGCGTGGCCACCACCTCCAAGGCCGGTCACCAAGACGTACCTGCAGACGACGTGATCATCGAGAAAGCCGAGATCATTGAGTGATACTGCTGATTTCAGACTTGCATCTGGAAGAGGAGCGCCCGGACATTACCCGGGCGTTTCTGGATTTGCTCGCCGGACGCGCCCGCTCGGCGAGTGCGTTGTACATTCTGGGCGACTTTTTCGAGGCGTGGATTGGCGACGATGCCATGACGCCGTTCCAGCGTTCCATCTGCCAGGCCCTGCGCAACTTGAGCGACAGCGGCACGGCCATTTTTCTGATGCACGGCAATCGCGACTTCATGCTCGGCAAGGCTTTCTGCAAACAGGCCGGCTGCACATTGCTGAAGGACCCGAGTGTCGTGCAGTTCTACGGCGAGCCCGTGCTGTTGATGCACGGCGACAGCCTCTGCACCCGCGACGAAGCGTATATGAAGCTGCGTCGCTATCTGCGTAACCCGATCACCCTGTTCATCCTGCGGCATCTGCCCTTGGGCACCCGGCATAAACTGGCGCGCAAACTGCGCAGCGAAAGCCGTGCGCAGACGCGGATGAAGGCCAATGACATTGTCGATGTCACACCGGAAGAAGTGCCGCGGATCATGCAGCAATACGGGGTGAAAACCCTGATCCACGGTCATACCCATCGTCCCGCCATCCACAAGTTGCAGATTGGCGAGCAAGCGGCCAAGCGCATTGTGTTGGGGGATTGGGACCGTCAGGGCTGGGCGTTGCAGGTGGATGAGCAAGGGTTTGCGTTGGCGCCGTTTGACTTCACCCCGCCGCCGCAACTGGCGGCACCTTCAGCCTGATCGTTCCCACGCTCTGCGGGGGAATGCTTCAACGGACGCTCTGCGTTCGGCTCTGGAAGGGACGCGGAGCGTCCCGGGCTGCATTCCCACGCGGAGCGTGGGAACGATCTTTAAACACAAAAGCCTGTGGTGAGGGGGCGTACAGGGAGTTAGAAATCCCGCTTATAGAAGATGTCCAGCGAACTGGCCACGCCGCTGGCGGCTTCGAGGTAGACTTTTTTGCTCAACTTGTAACGCAAGGCAATGGTGTTGGCCGGTTCGAACACGCCTACGCCATAACGCAGGCTGAGCTTCTCGGAGATGTTGCCGCTGGCCACCACGCTGGTGGTACTGCCGCTGCCTTGGGTATCGAGTTGGAAGTCCTGAATGCCCAAGTCCTTGGCCAACCCGCTGGTCACGCCGGAGCTGCCCATCAAGCCCAAGCCGAGGGCGGCCTGGGCGAGCATGTTGTTGTCTTCACCGGTGGTACTCAGCGGACGTCCCAGCACCAGATAAGATAATGCCTGCTCCTGACTCATCGCCGGTTCGGAAAAGATCTGCGTGGCCGGCTGCTCGGCGCTGCCACTCAGGCGAATGCCGGCGATCACGTCGTCGGTCTGGCGAATCGCTTCGATGTCCAGGTACGGCTGATCGATGGGACCGGCAAACAACAGGCGCGCCCGGCGCACCGTCAGCCGCTGGCCATAGGCGCGATAACGCCCGTCGTTGAGCCACAGCTCGCCGCGAGTGTCCATGTTATCGCCGATATGCACCTGGCCTTGCAGGTTGGCGGTCAGGCCGAACCCGGCAAAGCTGAGTTTGTCCTGACCGACCACCACATCGACGTCCATCGCCATGGCCATCGGCGGTTTGCCCTCTTCGGTCTGCTGACCGACGATCACCGTGTCATCGGAGACCTTGACCGTCGACGGCGGCAGCTCGCGCACGGTGATGTCACCCTTGGGCACCAGCACCTTGCCGACGATCGCCAGTTTGTCGTCCTTCATGGAGATCTTCAGGTCCGGCGCCACTTCCAGCGCGGCGTAGGGCTCCACGGTGACCGGCAACTGCGAGCCCTTGAGTGTCAGATCCACCACCAGCGCCTGGCCCCAGGCGATGTTGCCATTGAGGCTGCCCTGCCCGGTCTTGCCGCTTTTCCAGCCGCCGTTCAGTTGCACGGTTTCGCCGGCAATCACCGCTTGAAGATGCAAGGCCTCAAGCGCCATCGGCAGTTGCGGGCCGGAAATTTCCCCGTCGCGCAGCTCAAGATTGCCGTTGACCAGCGGTGCCAGCAACCCGCCGGACAGCGTGCCGCTTCCGCTCAAATGCCCGGTGACTTTCTCGACCATCGGCACAAACGGCCGCGCCACCGACAAGTCCAGACCACTGAGACGGAACGAGCCGGTCAGCGGTTTGTTCTTCGGCAACGGGTTGATCTGCGCCTGGAGCATCAGCTCACCGAGCTTGCCACCGACGAAATTGAGGTCGGTGTCGATGCGTTTCGGCGTGAGTTTGCTGGTGAGTTTCAGGGTCTGGTATGGGAAATCCAGCCACTGATCCTTTTCCTTCATGCGCAACGTGCCGCCGCTGGCATCGACGCTGATCTGGCCGTTCGGGCCGCTGGCCGGCAAGTCCAGTTGCAGGTCGGCGTTGAGCCGGCCCTGCCAGGCGAAATCCTTCGGCAGCCATTGCGCCAAACTGTCGATAGGGAACTGCTTGAGGTGGTAACGCAGCTTCGGCTCAGGCATCAAGCGCTGGCCTTCGCCGCACAGGCTGGCCGGACCGGACATCCAGCAATGGGCGCCGAAGTTGATTTGGCCATTCGCCAGTCGTTCAAGCTTTGCCGGATTTTGCAGCTTCCAGTCCTGACCGCCCACCTGGATGTCGCCGCTGGCCAGACGCCCGCGCCAGTTGCCCTGATCCAGCGAGCCATCGAGACCGAGCGCCAGTTTCAACTTCGGTCCTTGCAGGTCGAGGGCCAGTTTCTGGTTTTTGATGTCGCCCTGGCCGCTGGCGGTCAAGGTGCCCAGTAACGTGTCGCCGGTCCGGATGCCGCTGCTCTTGAAATCGATCTTCGCCCGCTGGGCGCTGTCGAGGGTGGCGTCCAGATTGAGGCTTTGCAGGCGATGGTCTTCGAACGCCAGTTGCGTGCCCTGCAAACCGAGCTTGCCTTGCGGTGCCTTGAGCGTGCCGGCGACATCGACCCGGCCATTGAGCTGACCGCGCAGCTGCGGCCAGAGCTGGGCCAGGCGCGGCATCTTGATGTCGAGCTGGCCGGCGAGTTTCTGTTGCAGGCTGCCTTGACCATTGATGCTGTTGTCACCGAGGCGTATCTGCAATGCGCTGAGGTTCCATTGCTCGCCGCCGCCATCGGCCTTGGCTTGCAGCACCGCCGGTTGCCCGCGCAGTTTACCTTTCAAGTCCAGGTCGGCGGTCAGGCTGAGCCTTTCGTTTTTCATCTCACCCTTGCTGCGCAACGGGCCGGCCAAGGTACCCGGCAACTCCGCGAGCCAGTACGCCGGGTTGATCGCCGAGAGGTCCAGCGCGGTATCCCAGGCGATGCCGTCGGCAAATTGCAGGTTAAGATGCCCCTCGGCCTTGCCCTGCCCGGCTTCGAGCTTGAATTGCGGCAGATGGATTTGGCTCAGATCGCCGCTGAACGGGCTGCTCAGGCTGAACGCCCCGGCCGGGCCGTCCAGAGCAGCCTTGAAGTTACCGATGTAATTGCCGTCGGTGTAGGAGACTTCACCGTTGAAGCTGCGCAGCGCCACTTGCGGCTCGTCGATCAGCGGATAGAGGCGGTGCCAGGGGAAGTCCAGCCAGTCGATTTTTGCATCAGCGCTTAGGCCTTTGCTCCAGTCCAGTTGCCCGGTGAGTTTGAGGCTTTGTTTGTCATTGGCAGTCAGGTCGAGACCCACGATTTGCGCGCCCTTGGCGTCGACCTTGCCTTGCAGCAACAGCGCGACCGGGCCTTGTTCGGCGGGCAACGTGGCTTTGCCGAGCAACTGGTAGCCGTTTTTCAGGTCGCCGTCACCGGTAAGTTCCAGTTGATTGAGTTGCAGGGTGTCCGGCAGATCGGCGCTAGGTTTGAAGGCGTCAGCGGTGATCCGTACGTTGGCTGGCAGGTTTTCCACCAGCGGTTGCAGTTCTCCGGTGAGCTGCCCGTTCAGGTAACCGCTGCTGTCGGCTTTCAGCTTCAGGGTTTTCAGCAGATCGCCGTCGACCTTCAAAGCCAGTGCCCAGGGTTCGGTGCCCGGCGCCGGCAAAGTCAGTTTGCCTTCGGCGGTCAGCGGCCAGTTGCCGCTCGGTTGCAACACGCCGGACAAATTCAGACTCAGTTCATCACGCTGCAAGTGCACCGAGTCGATCTGCAAACCCTTTTCGGTCCAGTGCGCTGCCAGTTGCAGCCCTCTGAGTTCTTCACTGCCGTTGAACAGCAGGCGGCCGATTTTGACGTCGCCCAATTCGATGGCCAACGGCAATTTCAAGTCCGGGAGACTGATCGGGCCGCTGCTCGCCTCTTGCGCGCCCGGCGGGAATTGCAGGCTGACCTGCTCGGCTTGCAACTGCCCGATGCACAGCGTCAAGCGCGTCAGGCACAGCGGCGACCAGGCGAAAATCGCCTGGTTCAGCTCAACCCGGCTGTTGTCCTGCTGCCACAGCAGATGATCGGCGCTCCATCGCCCCCCCAAGCGTCCCTGGAAATTCTCCACGGTCAAACCCGGCACCAACCCGAGCGCCCAGCGACTGCCCGGCGAAGTGCCCAGCAAGGTGGCCAGCGTCAAAACGGCCAGCATCAGCAGCGCCGCAATCGCCGGCAGCGTTATTTTCAAACCACGCTTCACAGCTCAGGCCCCATGGAAAAGTGCAGTCGAATGCCGCCGTCGTCGTCCATCGCGTGAGCCAGGTCGAGACGAATCGGCCCCACGGGCGAGACCCAGCGTACGCCGATACCGACACCGGTCTTCAGGTTCGGCAATTCGAGTGTGTTGAAGGAGTTGCCCTGGTCGATGAAGGTTGCGACCCGCCATTTTTCGGCGACGGAGTATTGATACTCGACGCTGCCGGCCACCATGTAGCGGCCACCGATACGGTCGCCATCGGAGTTCTCCGGGGACAGGCTCTGGTAGTCGTAACCGCGCACGCTCTGATCGCCACCGGCGAAAAAGCGCAAGGACGGCGGAACCGATTTGTAGCCATTGGTGGCGCTGCCGCCGACCTGCACCCGACCAAGCAAGCGGTGTTTGTCGAAGACCGTGGTCAGGCCTTTGACCAGTGCCGTGCCATAGACCAGATTGGTGTCCGAACCCAATCCTTCCTTGGCGACTTTGGTATCGAATTGCAGGCGATAGCCATTGTGCGGGTCGATGCGGTTGTCGCTTTTGAGGTACGAGTAGCTCACGCCGGGCATCAGCAAGGTGCTGAGCCCCGAGTCGTCGCCGAGTGTGTATTCCTCGTGTTGCCACTTGAGCGACACCACCCGCTGCCAGCCGCTGGGCAACTTGCTGTGCCACTCGGGGCCGAGGGTCAGCAGCTTGCTGAGGGTGTCAGTGCCGGCGATTTCTTCATTCTGATAACCACCGGCAAAACGCAGCTTGTCGGTGAGCGGTGGGTCCAGCGGAATGTCGTAAAACAGCCCGACGTTCTGCCGGGGCGCCGAAACCTCGGCCTCCCAGCCATAGCTGTGCCCTTGGGGATTGACCCAATGGCGGGTCCAGTTGGCTTTGGCCCGAGGACCGACGTCGGTGGAAAACCCCAGACCAAGGCCCATGGTTCGTGGCTTTCGGGTATCGAGTTTGACCGCCACCGGAATCACGTCGTCCTTGGACGCGGTCGGCGCCGCGTCGACGCGCACGCCTTCGAAATAGCCGCTCGATTGCAGCGCCTGATTGAGTTCGGCGATCAGTTCGGAGTCATAGGGCGTACCGGCCTTGAACGGCACCATGCGTTGCAGCAGGTCTTCGTCGAACGGCGTGTCGCCTTCGAAACTGACTTTGCCCAGCGCATAGCGCGGGCCACTGTCGTAGATCAATTCGATGTCGGCGACGCCCGCTCGCGGGTCCACCAACAGCTTCTGACGGGTGAAGCGCCCACTGAAAAAGCCGAAGCGCGAGGCCTGGTTCTGAATCACCCGCTTGGCGTCTTCATAATGACCATGATTAAGCACCGCACCGGGTTTGAGCAGGTCGCCTTTGGGCACACGAAAGGATTTGAGCGAGGCCGCAGGACCGTCGACGCGTACCGTGACGTTGCGCAAATGAATCGGCTCGCCGGGATCGATGTTCAGCACCAGGCGCGGCGTCTTGCCGCCCTTCACATCGCTGTCGATTAGCGGCTGGTAATAACCCAAGGCCTGGGCGGCCTTGCGCGCCTGTTCTTCGGCACCGCGACTGAAGCGCAGCAGGGCTTCTTCATCGCGATCGCCGAGGCTACCGATATAGCCTTCTATATTGGCTTTCAGTTCATCGTTGGACGGTTTGATCCGCACATCCAATTCACTTTGCGCCAGCGCCGTGCAGCTGGATAACAGTATCAGCAGGCCGCTGGTCATTCTTCCTGGAACATTCATAGGCGCGGATGCTATCACGAGCTTGGGAGCCTGATAGAGCCTGACCTGCCGCGAAAGTTCTAGGGTTATGCCGTTGCGGTTTGTAACACCTGCGGGTTGGCGTGAAAAAACACGTGCTCTCGAATCGGTCCTACAGCCACTTCGCCGATTTCCTCATAGCCCTGACGTTTATAGAACTCCAGATAGCGAGGATTCCCCGTGTCGAGGATCACGCCCTGAGAGTGCTCATCGACCGCGCACCAATTGTGCACCGCTTGCAGCAATTGTTCGCCAAAGTGCTTGCCCTGAAATTGCGGGTGAACTCCCAGCAACGGCAGGATGTGCACCGAATCGGACGGCACGCAGGCCATCACGGCGGCGTGGTAGTCGAGGTAGCGCCGGGTACAGCGAAACCCGGTGCTGAGCACCATCCGCAGGCGCCAGGCCCAGCTTTCGGTGATGCCCAGACGGCGCTGCGGCGGTGCGATCAGGGCGATGCCGATCAAGCGGTCATTCACCAGCAGGCCGATGGCTGGCAAATCCTGCAAAAAGTGCTGCTTGACCAGTTCGCGCACCGTTGCCCGGACTCGCTGTTCGTAACCGGGGCGTTCGGCTTCGAACAAGTAGCCGAACGTCGGCTCGTGGCGGTACGCCTGGTACAACAGGGAACGTGCTTCGCTGGAATAGCCGCTGTCGAGCATGTGAATATCGGCGTTGGAGGTCGAGGTTTCGGGCATAACGGCAGATCTCCCTGGGGCACAGCTCAGATGTGCTGTGCTCTTATTGGGTACGAGCCTTTGGGTGGCTTCACAGTTCCCCAGACAGGTATAGACCAAGCCAGGATCTTCATCGACTGTAGGAGCGGGCTTGCCCGCGAAGAGGCCCTATCTGCCAACACATCTCTGGCCCCATTCCTACATGTCAGCTAGCATCGCATTTTTGCCAGGACTGCCGACCATGAAGATCGTCTCCTTCAACATCAACGGGCTGCGCGCTCGCCCGCATCAGCTGGCGGCGCTGATCGAAAAGCATCAACCGGACGTGATCGGGTTGCAGGAAACCAAGGTCCACGACGACCAGTTTCCCCTGGCCGAGGTTCAGGCGCTGGGTTATCACGTGTATTTCCACGGGCAAAAGAGTCACTACGGCGTGGCCCTGCTCTCGCGTCAGGAGCCGATTGTGCTGCACAAAGGTTTCGCCACTGACGAAGAAGACGCTCAGCGGCGCTTCATCTGGGGCACATTCGCCGACGCCAATGGCGTACCGGTGACCATCATGAACGGCTATTTCCCACAAGGCGAAAGCCGCGATCACCCCACCAAGTTCCCCGCCAAAGAACGTTTCTACAGCGATTTGCAGCAGTTGCTGGAAGGCCAGTTCAGCAACGACCAGCCGATTGTGGTGATGGGCGATGTGAACATTTCCCCGGAAGACTGTGACATCGGCATAGGCCCGGACAACATGAAACGCTGGCTGAAAACCGGCAAATGCAGCTTCCTGCCCGAAGAACGCGAATGGATGGCCCGCCTGAAAAACTGGGGCCTGGTGGACAGCTTCCGCCACCTGAACCCGGACGTTGCCGACCGTTTCAGCTGGTTCGACTACCGCAGCCGCGGTTTTGAAGATGAGCCCAAGCGCGGGCTGCGGATTGACCTGATCCTGGCATCCCAGGGGTTGTTGCCGCGAGTGAAGGATGCCGGCGTGGATTACGAACTGCGCGGGATGGAAAAGCCCTCCGACCATGCGCCGATCTGGCTTGAATTGAGCTGATCTGATCGTTCCCACGCGCAGCAACGGAACGCATCCCGTGACGCTCGCTGATCGTTCCCACGCTCCGCGTGGGAATGCATCCCGTGACGCTCTGCGTCACATTCAACTGCAGAACGCGGAGCGTCCCCGGCGGCGTTCCTTTGCTGCGCGTGGGAACGATCACTGTCATCGTTCAGAAACCTTACTGACTTATTCTCCCGGCACTTTCTTTGGCTTATAAGGTGCCGGCATGACCCTGCGCGTGTTGTTTCTGTGGCTGCTCGGCGCCGTGCTGCCGTTGACGGTGTCGGCCGTCGAGTTGCCGACGCCCGAACGTGGCCCGGTGCTGCGCATCCAGGGTTCCAACACCATTGGCGCGGCATTGGGCCCGGCGCTGGTCGAGGGGTTGATGCATGAACAGGGCCTGCTCAAGGTTCACCGCGAAGCTCCGGACAAAGCCAACGAACAACGCATCGTTGGCGAAACTGCCCAAGGCCGCCGGGTGGAAGTGGAGGTCGCCGCCCACGGTTCCAGCACCGGGTTCAAAGCCCTGAAAAACACCGCTGCCGATCTCGCGGCCTCATCACGACCAATCAAGGACAGCGAACGGCTGGATCTGGAACCGCTGGGCAATCTGAAAAGCCCGATTGCCGAGCAAGTCATCGCCATCGATGGGCTGGCCATCATCCTTCATCCGCGCAACTCGCTGAAGCAACTCGACACCGAACAACTGGCGCGAATTTTCAGCGGCGAAACGAAAACCTGGGAAGAACTCGGCGGCACCGGTGGGACGATTCATCTCTATGCGCGGGATGATCAATCGGGCACCTACGACACGTTCAAGGAACTGGTCCTCAGCCCGCGTGGGAAAAGTCTGAGTGGCAATGCGAAACGCTTCGAATCCAGCGAGCAATTGTCTGATGCGGTCAGTCTGGACCCGCAAGCCATCGGCGTCATCGGCTTGCCTTATGTGCGCCGGGCCAAAGCCGTGGCCATTGTCGATGGCGACTCCCAGGCCATGCTGCCACTTAATAGCCTGATCGCGACGGAAGATTACCCGCTGTCCCGTCGGTTGTTCTTTTACCTGCCGCCGAATGGGAAAAACCCCTGGGCCAAGGCCTTGGTGAAGTTTGCCCAAAGCAGCAAAGGCCAGGCGATTGTCGCGGCCAATGGTTTTATCGCGCAGACCGTTCAGGCCATGGCTGTCACGCCGAATGCGCTGATGCCCGAGGGTTATCAGGCACTCAGTCGGCATGCCCAGCGGCTGACGGTGAATTTCCGTTTCGAAGAAGGCAGCGCAACGCTGGACAACAAGGCCCGGCAGGACTTGTCACGGGTGCTCGACTATATAAAGCAGCACGACAAAACCAATCGGCAGGTAACGCTGGTGGGGTTTGGCGATGCCAAGAGCGACCCGGCGCGGGCCGACCTGCTGTCGAAACTGCGGGCCATGGCGGTGCGGCGAGAACTGGTGAAAAGCGGCGTGGTGTTTCGCGAGATTCGCGGTTTCGGCGCCGAGATGCCGGTGGCAGCCAACAGCGGGGATGAGGGGCGGATCAAGAATCGGCGGGTTGAGGTTTGGGTGTATTGAAGTGAACACCGAACAATGTGGCTTGGGGGGCTTACTGTGGCGAGGGGGCTTGCCCCCGTTCGGCTGCGAAGCAGTCGTAAATTGTACACCGCGTCTTTCCAGGAAAAATGCGGTGGCCGGTTTTAGGCCCGCTTCGCGGTCCAACGGGGGCAAGCCCCCTCGCCACAGGTCTCAGTGCCCGCTACGCATCATTTCTTTAGGCACATATTTGCCGATCTCGAACTTGCCGATCGCCGCGCGGTGCACTTCGTCCGGGCCATCGGCCAGGCGCAGGGTGCGTTGCATGGCATACATGTAGGCCAGCGGAAAATCGTTGGACACCCCTGCCCCACCATGGATCTGGATCGCCCGGTCGATCACCCGCAACGCCACGTTCGGCGCGACGACTTTGATCTGCGCGATCTCGCTCTTCGCCACTTTGTTGCCGACGGTGTCCATCATGTACGCCGCTTTCAATGTCAGCAGGCGCGCCATGTCGATCTCCATCCGCGAATCGGCGATTTTATCGATGTTACCGCCCAGGCGCGCCAAGGGTTTACCGAACGCGGTGCGGTTGACCGCCCGTTTGCACATCAGCTCCAGCGCACGCTCAGCCATGCCGATCGAACGCATGCAGTGGTGAATCCGTCCCGGGCCGAGGCGCCCCTGGGCGATTTCGAAGCCGCGTCCTTCGCCCAACAGGACGTTTTCGTACGGCACCCGAACGTTTTCGAACAGCACTTCGGCGTGGCCGTGAGGCGCGTCGTCGTAACCGAACACCGGCAGCGGCCGCACAATCTTCACGCCCGGGGTATCCACCGGCACCAGAATCATCGAGTGCTGCGCATGGCGCGGCGCATCCGGGTTGCTCAGGCCCATGAAGATCAGGATCTTGCAGCGCGGATCGCAGGCCCCTGAAGTCCACCATTTCTTGCCATTGATCACCCACTCATCGCCGTCGCGCACGGCACGGGCGGCCATGTTGGTGGCGTCGGACGAGGCCACGTCCGGTTCGGTCATGGCGAACGCCGAGCGGATTTCGCCGCGCAACAGCGGCTCGAGCCAGCGTTGCTTCTGTTCTTCGTTGGCGTAACGCACCAGCACTTCCATATTGCCGGTGTCGGGCGCCGAGCAGTTGAATGGTTCAGGGCCCAGCAAGGAACGGCCCATGATTTCCGCCAATGGCGCGTATTCGAGATTGGTCAGGCCGGCACCGAGTTCGGACTCAGGCAGAAACAAATTCCACAGGCCTTCAGCCTTGGCCTTGAGTTTGAGTTCTTCCATGATTGCCGTCGGCTGCCAGCGATCGCCCTCGGCGACCTGGCGTTCGAATACCGCTTCGGCGGGATAAACGTAGGTGTCCATGAACGCAGTCACGCGCTCACGCAGTTCCTGGACCTTGGGCGAATAAGCGAAATCCATGGCAGCTCTACCTTTTTAACAGGGGTTCAGAGGCGTTGTTCAGGTCATGCAATCGATGCTAGAACAGCTACGAAAATTTACCTAACCTATTCTCGGCGTGTATTAACATTCATCACCGATATATGATCGGCTGATTGCCAAGGCCCTCGGGTCCGATCAAGACGCCCCTGATAACAAGAGTGCAGCGCATGAATCTGAGCAAGGTCGACCTCAACCTTTTCATCGTCTTCGACGCGATCTACACCGAAGCCAACCTGACCCGCGCCGGGCAGATTGTCGGCATTACTCAACCGGCGGTGTCGAACGCTCTGGCCCGCCTGCGCGAAACCTTCAACGACCCGCTGTTCGTGCGCACCGCCCAGGGCATGGTGCCCACGCCGATGGCGCAGAACATCATCGGCCCCGTGCGCAACGCCCTCTCCCTGCTGCGGGTATCGGTACAGGAAAGCCGCATCTTCAACCCGTTGCAGGCGGTCAAGACCTACCGCATCAGCATGACCGACCTCACCGAAGCGGTGATCCTGCCGCCATTGTTCCAACGCCTGCGCCGCCTGGCGCCGACAGTGATCATCGAAAGCTTTCTGTCCAAACGCCGCGAGACCACCAAGGAACTGGCGGCCGGACGTCTCGATTTCGCGGTGGATGCGCCGCTCAACACCGACCCGCAGGTGCGTCACGTCAAGTTGATGGAAGACCGTTATGTGTGCGCCATGCGCAAGGGCCATCCGCTGGCGACCAAAGAGAAATTCACCCTCGACGATTATCTGTCGCTGACCCACATCCATATTTCCAGCCGCCGCAGCGGGCTGGGCTACGTCGACCTGGCCCTGGGCAAAATGGGCATCCAGCGCAAGATCGCCCTGCGCTCCCAGCATTACCTGATGGCATCCCAAGTGTTGCAGCAGACCGACATGGTCATGACCGTGCCGGAACGTTTCGCCCGTCGCCATGATTTGTATTCGGTGAACTTGCCGGTCAACGATGTTCCACCGGTGGAAACCCACCTCTACTGGCACGAAAGCACCGACCAGGACCCGGCCAACCGCTGGATGCGCGAGCAGATGATCGAGTTGTGCCAGCAGGTGACGGCGCATGAGAGGAAACTGGATAAACAGGTGGTTTGAGGAAAGATCAAAAGATCGCAGCCTGTGGCAGCCCCTACACGCCTGTGGGCGCTGTCGCAGGCTGCGATCTTTTCGCCCCTTGACGTAAACGTCAACCTGCCATTAGCTTAGCGCCATGACCTTTTTCGAGCGCTTCCATGAGCAGCCAGACCTATAGCATTTCCGACCTCGCCCGCGAGCTCGACATCACCACACGGGCCATTCGCTTTTATGAAGAGCAAGGCTTGCTCAGCCCCGAGCGCCGTGGCCAGGAACGCATTTATTCGCCCCGTGACAAGGTCAGCCTGAAGCTGATCCTGCGGGGCAAGCGCATTGGTTTTTCTCTGGCCGAATGCCGCGAGCTGATCGAGCTCTATGACCCCTCCAGCGGGAATACCAAGCAATTGCACAGCATGCTGGCGAAAATCGCCGAGCGTCGGGAACAACTCGAACAGCAACTGCTGGACATCGAACAGATGAAACTGGAACTCGACACGGCCGAAGAGCGCTGCACTCAGGCGCTGGAGCAAACCATCAAGAGCCAGCAGCTCGTGTAGGAGCTGAGCTTGCTCGCGAAAGCGGTATGTCCTTCAACATGGATGTCGACTGACCTGACGCTTTCGCGAGCAAGCTCAGCTCCTACAGGGCTCTGTGAACATTCATACAATCTCAACAGGTCGATTCCCATGTCCCTCCCCACCCACGTACGCCTGGTCGAAGTCGGCCCCCGCGACGGTTTGCAGAACGAAGCCCAGCCCATCAGCGTTGCTGACAAGGTGCAACTGGTTGACGCGCTGACCGCCGCTGGCCTCGGCTATATAGAAGTCGGCAGTTTCGTTTCGCCCAAATGGGTGCCGCAAATGGCCGGCTCCGCCGAGGTCTTCGCGCAGATCCAGCGCAAGCCGGGCGTGACCTATGGCGCCCTCGCTCCCAACCTGCGGGGCTTCGAAGATGCCATCGCCGCCGGGGTCAAGGAGGTGGCGGTGTTCGCCGCAGCGTCCGAAGCGTTTTCCCAGCGCAACATCAATTGCTCGATCAGCGAAAGCCTGGAGCGTTTCGTGCCGATCATGGATGCCGCCAGACAACACGGCGTCAGCGTGCGCGGTTACGTATCCTGCGTGCTGGGCTGCCCTTACGAGGGTGACGTCAAACCCGAGCAAGTCGCCCGAGTCGCTCGCGAGCTCTATGCCATGGGCTGCTACGAGGTTTCGCTGGGAGACACCATCGGCACCGGCACCGCCGGCGCGACCCGCAAGATGTTCGAAGTGGTGTCGGCCGACGTGCCACGTGAAAAACTGGCCGGGCACTTCCATGACACCTATGGCCAGGCCATGGCCAATATTTACGCCAGCCTGCTGGAAGGCATTGCGGTGTTCGACAGCTCCATCGCCGGCCTTGGCGGCTGCCCGTACGCCAAGGGCGCCAGCGGTAATGTCGCGACCGAAGACGTGGTTTACCTGCTCAATGGCTTGGGCATCGAGACCGGCATCGACCTGGACGCCTTGATTCGCGCCGGTCAGCAGATTTGCGCGGTGCTGGGACGCCCAACCGGTTCTCGCGTGGCCAAGGCCCGCAGCGCACAGTGACAGAGTGGATGTGTCCAGGTGTTACCGTGTGTTCCGGTGCGTGGGCGGAAACGAGTAACACGGAAACAAATTGTCAGGTTTGGGCTGGGTCAAAAAGCTCAAAAAAATACAAATCATTGATTTTAAAGAACTTTTAAAAGTTGGCACGGCTTCTGCTATCTCTATGGCATAACAAAAATAAAAACTGCAAACCAATAAAAATAAGACGTAACGACTCTGACATAACAAGAACAACACGGCAGAGACGCAGCTAACAGATTTTTTTGGAGAAGGTGTGCTTTTCAGGGTGCTTTTCGGAGCAACCCGCAACCGGGCAGAGAACAATAAAACTACCTTCAGGTAGCTCCCGAACTGGTTGGATCGCTTGGCGAAAAAGTAGATCAGCGCTCAAAAAAATACGTTTGCTCTTGATCCCGGATGGGGATCGACAAAAACAGCGGTAAAGGGCCACGGTTGCCAAAAACAACAACAGACCGCCCCTCAATAATAAAAAAAGAGCACGTACGACAAAATTAAAGGGGAGCTTCGGCTCCCCTTTGTGCTTTCTGCGTTTCCCCAAATCCTACGGCATCGTTTTGAGCTCCTCGATGCTGATCTCGCGCATTCGGAATTTCTGGATCTTACCGGTAACGGTCATTGGAAACTCCTCGACGAACTTGAAATAACGCGGCGTCTTGAAGTGCGCGATGCGTTCCTTGCACCAGGCTTGCAGTTCCTGTTCGGTGGCGCTGTGGCCGGGGTGAAACTTGATCCAGGCGACGATCTCTTCGCCGTACCGGGGACAAGGGATGCCGATCACCTGCACATCGGCAACTGCCGGGTGGGTGAAGAAGAACTCTTCCAGCTCCCTTGGGTAAATATTCTCACCGCCGCGGATGATCATGTCCTTGTTGCGCCCGGCGATGCACACGTAGCCTTCGTCGTTCATGCTCGCCAGATCGCCGGTGTGCATCCAGCCTGCCTGGTCGATAGCCTCGGCGGTGCCTTGCGGGTTGTTCCAGTAGCCGAGCATCACGCTGTAACCCCGAGTACACAGTTCGCCAATGGTGCCGCGTGGCACCGGATTGCCCGCCTCGTCGATGATCTTGCTTTCCAGTTGCGGCTGGGTGCGGCCGACCGTGGTGACACGCAATTCCAAGTCGTCTGACGGACCGGTCTGCAAAGACACAGGGCTGGTTTCCGTCATGCCGTAGGCAATCTGCACTTCACTCATGTGCATTTCGCTGATAACCCGACGCATCACCTCGATTGGGCACGTCGCCCCGGCCATGATCCCGGTGCGCAGGCTCGACAAATCAAATTCGGTGCGCTTGGGCTGATCGAGCATGGCGATGAACATGGTCGGTACACCGTAGAGCGCAGTGGCTTTTTCTTCGGCGACGGTGATAAGGGTCAGCAGCGGATCGAAAGCATCGTTGGGGTAAATCATGGTGCAGCCATGGGTGACGCAACCAAGATTGCCCATGACCATGCCGAAGCAGTGATACAGCGGCACCGGAATCACCAGCCGATCACGGGCGGTCAGCCCAAGGCTTTCGCCGACCATGTAACCGTTGTTGAGAATGTTGTAGTGGCTGAGGGTCGCGCCCTTGGGGAAGCCGGTGGTGCCGGAGGTGTACTGGATGTTCACCGCCTGATCGAAATGCAGGCTGTCCTGGCGTTCGTGCAATTGTTCGACCGACACGCTGGCCGCCAGATCGGCCAGTTGCGACCACGGCAGGAAACCCGACGGCGGCTGCGCATCCAGGCTGATCACCCCACGCAAATCCGGCAGGCGCTCGCTTTGCAAGCGGCCGATGGATTGCTCCGCCAATTCCGGCACCAGCCCTTGCAGCATGCCGTGGTAGTCGGAGGTCTTGAAGGCCCCGGCGCAGACCAGCCATTGGCAGCCGGATTGCTTCAACACGTATTCGAGTTCGGAACTGCGATAAGCCGGGTTGATATTGACCAGGATCACGCCGATTTTCGCGCTGGCGAACTGGCTGATGCACCACTGGGCACAATTCGGCGCCCAGATGCCGAGCCGGTCACCGGTTTGCAAACCCAACGCCAGGAATGCTCTGGCATGCAGATCAACAGCATCCGACAGCTGCTGCCAGGTGTAACGCAACTGTTGATGGCGAACGACCAGCGCCTCCCCATCCGGATATTGCCCGACGGTGTTGTCAAACGCCTGGCCGATGGTCATCGCCAGCAAGGCTTTGTCCTGGGAACCACGGGTATAGCTGCGCTGCGGGCTTGCACTGGGTTGATCCATGACGACCCCTATTGTCTTTATTGTAGGAGCGTGGCGTGTGTGGCAAGCCACAGAAGGCGACGCTGGTCTTTCAGAACTGGCTCTACTCTCGCTCAAGTTGACGTTAACGTAAAGGGTGATTGACAGCCATTCGTCACAGGCTTACGTTAACGTAAAGGTGAGAGCCGAATCACTGCCCTCCCCACCCTACAAAAAAGCCAAAAGGTGCCCCATGAGCTACCCATCCCTGAACTTTGCCCTCGGTGAAACCATCGACATGCTGCGCGATCAGGTTCAGTCCTTCGTCGCCAAAGAGATCGCTCCGCGCGCTGCTCAGATCGACATCGACAACCTGTTCCCCGCCGACCTGTGGCGAAAATTCGGCGACATGGGTCTGCTGGGCATCACCGTGCCGGAAGAGTACGGCGGCGCGGGCCTGGGTTACCTGGCGCACGTGGTCGCCATGGAAGAAATCAGCCGCGGTTCGGCCTCGGTCGCCCTGTCCTACGGCGCCCACTCCAACCTCTGCGTCAACCAGATCAACCGCAACGGCACTCACGAACAGAAAAGCAAATACCTGCCGAAACTGATCAGCGGCGAGCACATCGGTGCACTGGCCATGAGCGAGCCGAACGCCGGCTCCGACGTGGTGTCGATGAAGCTTCGCGCCGACAAACGCGGCGACCACTACGTACTCAACGGCAGCAAAACCTGGATCACCAACGGCCCCGACGCCAATACCTACGTGATCTACGCCAAGACCGATCTGGAAAAAGGCCCCCACGGCATCACCGCCTTCATCGTCGAACGGGACTGGAAAGGCTTCAGCCGCAGTAACAAATTCGACAAGCTCGGCATGCGCGGCTCGAACACCTGCGAGCTGTTTTTCGATGACGTTGAAGTGCCGGAAGAAAACATCCTCGGCGTGCTCAATGGCGGCGTGAAAGTGCTGATGAGCGGCCTCGACTACGAACGCGTGGTGCTTTCCGGTGGTCCGACCGGGATCATGCAGGCCTGCATGGACCTGATCGTGCCGTACATCCACGACCGCAAACAGTTCGGCCAGAGCATCGGCGAATTCCAGCTGATCCAGGGCAAAGTCGCCGACATGTACACCCAGCTCAACGCCAGCCGCGCCTACCTGTATGCGGTGGCCCAGGCGTGCGAACGCGGCGAAACCACCCGCAAGGACGCCGCCGGGGTGATCCTCTACAGCGCCGAACGCGCCACGCAAATGGCCCTCGACGCGATCCAGATTCTCGGCGGCAACGGCTACATCAACGAATTCCCGGCCGGTCGTCTGCTGCGTGACGCCAAGCTGTATGAAATCGGCGCCGGTACCAGTGAGATCCGTCGCATGCTCATCGGTCGCGAACTGTTCAACGAGACGAAATGAATTTCGTCAGCTACGAGGAGCCACAAGCTTCAAGCTGCAAGAGAACCGCTTTTACTTGCCGCTTGAAGCTTGCCGCTAACAGCTGCTTACGGAGTAAGCCATGATTTTGCATACCCAGCTCAACCCCCGTTCGGCGGAGTTCGTGGCCAACAGCGCGGCGATGCTCAAACAGGTCGACGCCCTGCACACCCTGCTCGCGCAAGTGCAACAAGGTGGCGGCCCGAAGGCGCAAGAACGCCACACCTCGCGGGGTAAGTTGCTGCCCCGTGAGCGGATCAATCGCCTGCTCGATCCGGGCTCGCCGTTTCTTGAGATCAGCCAACTGGCGGCCTACGCGGTCTATGGCGAAGACGTTCCCGCCGCGGGCGTGATTGCCGGGATCGGCCGGGTGGAAGGCGTCGAATGCATGATCGTCGCCAACGATGCCACCGTGAAAGGCGGCTCGTATTACCCGCTGACGGTGAAAAAACACCTGCGTGCGCAGACCATCGCCCAACAGAATCGCCTGCCCTGCATCTATCTGGTGGACTCCGGTGGCGCCAACTTGCCGCGTCAGGATGAAGTGTTCCCGGACCGCGAACACTTCGGACGGATCTTCTTCAACCAGGCCAACATGAGCGCCATGGGCATCCCGCAAATTGCGGTGGTCATGGGCTCTTGCACCGCCGGGGGCGCTTACGTGCCAGCGATGGCCGACGAAGCGATCATGGTCCGTCAGCAAGCAACGATTTTCCTCGCCGGCCCACCGCTGGTGAAAGCCGCGACCGGTGAAGTGGTCAGCGCCGAAGACCTCGGCGGGGCCGATGTGCACTGCAAGATTTCCGGGGTCGCCGACCATTACGCCGAGAGCGATGAACACGCCCTCGCATTGGCCCGGCGCAGCGTGGCCAACCTCAACTGGCGCAAACTGGGCGAACTGCAACAACGTACGCCGATCGCACCGCTGTACAGCAGCGACGAGTTGTACGGCGTGGTCTCGGCCGACGCCAAGCAACCGTTCGACGTGCGCGAAGTGATTGCGCGCCTGGTGGACGGCTCGGTGTTCGATGAGTTCAAGGCGCTGTTCGGGACGACATTGGTGTGCGGTTTCGCCCACCTGCACGGTTACCCGATCGCGATCCTCGCCAACAACGGCATCCTCTTCGCCGAAGCCGCACAGAAAGGCGCGCACTTCATCGAACTGGCTTGCCAGCGCGGCATTCCATTGCTGTTCCTGCAAAACATCACCGGCTTCATGGTCGGCCAGAAATACGAGGCCGGCGGCATCGCCAAGCACGGCGCGAAACTGGTGACGGCCGTGGCCTGCGCCAAGGTGCCGAAATTCACGGTGATCATCGGCGGCAGCTTCGGCGCAGGGAATTACGGCATGTGTGGGCGGGCTTACGATCCACGCTTCCTGTGGATGTGGCCGAACGCGCGGATCGGCGTGATGGGCGCCGAACAAGCGGCGGGCGTGCTGGTGCAGGTCAAGCGCGAGCAAACCGAGCGCAGCGGGCATCGTTTCAGCGCCGAGCAGGAAGCCGAGATCAAGCAACCGATTCTCGATCAGTACGAAGAACAGGGTCACCCCTATTACTCCAGCGCCCGGTTGTGGGACGACGGCGTCATCGACCCGGCGCAGACCCGCGACGTGTTGGCCCTGGCCTTGTCGGCGTCGCTGAACGCACCCATCGAACCGAGCCGCTTCGGCGTGTTCCGGATGTGATCTGGAGAAAACCATGAGCGACTTCAACACCCTCGAGCTGCTGACCGACCCGCGTGGCTTCGCCACCCTGTGGCTCAGCCGAGAAGAAAAGAACAACGCCTTCAACGCCGAAATGATCCGCGAACTGATCCTCGCGCTGGACAAAGTGTCGGGTGATGCCAGCCTGCGTTTCCTGGTGATCCGTGGGCGCGGCAAACATTTCAGCGCCGGTGCCGATCTGGCCTGGATGCAGCAATCGGCCGAACTCGATTACCACACCAACCTTGATGACGCCCGGGAACTGGCGGAATTGATGTACAACCTCGCCAAACTGAAAATACCGACCGTGGCGGTGGTGCAAGGCGCGGCCTATGGCGGCGCGCTGGGCCTGATCAGTTGCTGCGACATGGCCATCGGCGCCGACGACGCGCAGTTCTGTCTGTCGGAGGTACGCATTGGCCTGGCGCCGGCGGTCATCAGCCCGTTCGTGGTGCAAGCCATCGGCGAGCGCGCGGCACGGCGCTACGCCTTGACCGCCGAACGTTTCGGCGGGCAACGGGCTCGGGAAATCGGCCTATTGTCGGAGAGCTACCCGATGGCAGAGCTGGAGCACAAAGTCGATCAGTGGATCGACAACTTGCTGCTCAACAGTCCGGCGGCCATGCGCGCCAGCAAAGATTTGCTGCGCGAAGTCGGCCACGGCGCGCTGACCCCGGCGCTGCGCCGCTACACCGAGAACGCCATCGCCCGCATCCGCGTCAGCCCCGAAGGCCAGGAAGGCCTGCGCGCCTTCCTGCAAAAACGCTCGCCCACCTGGCAAGCTGAAATCACCCTCAAGGAGCCGCGTTGATGAGCGCACCTGTTCTCACCACCCTGCTGGTGGCCAACCGTGGCGAAATCGCTTGCCGGGTGATGCGCACCGCCAAGGCGCTGGGCCTGACCACCGTGGCCGTGCACAGCGCCACCGACCGTGACGCCCGGCACAGCCGTGAAGCGGATATCCGCGTCGACCTGGGCGGCAGCAAAGCCGCCGACAGTTATCTGCAGATCGACAAGTTGATCGCTGCGGCGAAGGCCAGCGGTGCTCAGGCGATTCATCCCGGTTATGGTTTTCTTTCGGAAAACGCCGGGTTCGCCCGCGCTATCGAAGCGGCCGGTCTGATCTTCCTCGGCCCGCCCGCCTCGGCCATCGACGCGATGGGCAGCAAATCCGCAGCCAAAGCCCTGATGGAAACCGCCGGTGTGCCACTGGTGCCCGGCTATCACGGCGAAGCCCAGGACCTCGACACTTTCCGCGATGCCTGCGAGCGCATCGGTTATCCGGTGCTGCTCAAGGCCACCGCCGGTGGTGGCGGCAAAGGCATGAAAGTGGTCGAGGACGTCAGCCAACTGGCCGAAGCCCTGGCCTCGGCGCAGCGTGAAGCGCAATCATCGTTCGGTGATTCGCGGATGCTGGTGGAGAAGTACCTGCTCAAGCCGCGTCACGTGGAAATCCAGGTGTTCGCCGACCAGCATGGCCACTGTCTGTACCTCAATGAACGTGATTGCTCGATTCAACGTCGGCATCAGAAAGTCGTCGAAGAAGCGCCCGCTCCAGGCCTGACCCCGGAGTTGCGTCGGGCCATGGGCGAAGCCGCCGTGCGTTCGGCTCAGGCTATCGGCTACGTCGGTGCCGGCACTGTGGAGTTTTTGCTGGATGCGCGCGGTGAGTTCTTCTTCATGGAGATGAACACGCGCCTGCAAGTCGAACACCCGGTTACCGAAGCGATCACCGGCCTTGATCTGGTGGCCTGGCAGATTCGCGTAGCTCGCGGTGAAGCGCTGCCAATCACTCAAGATCAGGTGCCGCTGATCGGCCATGCGATCGAAGTGCGGCTGTATGCCGAAGACCCGGGGCATGATTTTCTGCCGGCTACCGGGCGGCTGGCGTTGTACCGCGAATCCGCCAATGGGCCGGGACGTCGCGTGGACAGTGGCGTCGAAGAAGGCGACGAGATATCGCCGTTCTACGACCCGATGCTCGGCAAGCTGATCGCCTGGGGCGAAGACCGTGAACAGGCGCGGCTGCGGTTGCTGAGCATGCTCGATGAGTTTGCCATTGGTGGACTGAAGACCAACATCAACTTCCTGCACCGGATTATCGGCCACCCGGCGTTTGCCGCGGCCGAACTGGATACCGGGTTCATTCCGCGTTATCAGGAGCAACTGCTGCCAGAACCATCGCCGCTCAATGATGAATTCTGGCAAGCGGCCGCCCAGGCGTTTGCGCAAAGTCAGCCGCCTGTTTTGCGCGCCGATGACCCGAGTTCGCCTTGGGCCATTAACAATGGTTTGCGTGCCGGGTTGCCGACAGAAATCACCCTGCACTTGACTTGCGAAGGGCAGGACCGGGCGCTGACCCTGGGGGATGCCGACGCTCATACCGCGCGGCTCAAGGGTGAATACCTGCTGACCGAACACAACGGTTTGCGCCGCCAGCACCGGGCCATCCGTCGTGGCGATACGCTGTATCTGCAATGGGACGGCGAGTTGCGCCGCATCGCATCGTATGACCCGATCAGCGCCGTCGAAGCCAGTCACAGCCATCAGGGCGGGCTCACCGCCCCCATGAACGGCAGCATTGTGCGGGTGTTGGTGGAGGCCGGGCAAACGGTCGAAGCCGGGGCGCAGCTGGTGGTACTGGAAGCAATGAAGATGGAGCACAGCATTCGCGCGCCCCACGCCGGGGTGATCAAGGGGTTGTATTGCCAGGAAGGCGAAATGGTCAGCGAAGGCAGTGCCTTGGTGGAGTTGGAACAGGCCTGAAATAAAGATCGGTCCTACGCAGTGCGAGGACCGATCTGATTAGAATTTGGCAGTTGCCTGAACCACCACGCCGATGATTCGGCATTCTTCGGTGTAAAGGGCTTTCGGATAGGTCGGATTGAGCGGGACCAGATAACGCTGCCCGCCCTCTTCGATCAGTTTGCGAAAGACCGCCTCGGCGCTGCCGGGCCATTGGGCGATCACCAGTTTGCCAGGCTCCGGCACGATGGCCGGGTCGACCAGAATCAGCATGTCCTCGGCAATGCTCACCCCCGAAGGCGCCGTCATCGCATCGCCGACCACCACCAGCCAGAATGCCGCGCCCTGAGCGTGGTAATCGGACAGCTCGAAGCGTGGCTTGCCGGCAGCCGATGAAGCCCCGTAAGGCGATAGCTCCCCGTCGCGCACTTCCCCGGTTTTGCGCCAGTCACTGACCGGGTAGCGAAAGTACGGGTTGTACTTTTGCGTCAGAGAAATCCCCTCATCCTGTGAGACCTGCGGCTCCCTGATCACCATCGCCACTTCGAGATAGTCCATCCCCAGCGCCTGCAAGACACGATTCATCTCCGCGATGCCGGGCTGGCGACGTTTATTCAGCCAGTGGCCGACGCCGCCTTGGGACATTCCGATGCGCTCGGCGAGTATTTCTTGAGTGACTTTGAGTTCACTCATTTTGGCCTTGACCAATTCAATCCATTTATCCATGTGCGGCACGATACGTGGGGTACTCCGACCAACAAAACACAAATTGTAGTATTTAAATCCATGACACAAATACAGTACGTACTAAGCTGGGCTCACGGACTTGAATCTCTCACGGAGTTTGCCATCGTCATGACCATCCCCAGCAATACCCTGCCCGATATGCAATTCGACACTACCCTCACCTCGCCAAAAGGCTCTGCCGCCGCGCAGCGAGCGCTGGACTATTACTTGAAACCAGCTGTGTCAGAAGTGACCAGCGAAGAACGTTTCTTCGATGTGAACCGTAGCATCAGCTGCGAAGAGGCGCTGGTCCATGCTTCGGATCTGCTGCGGTGTGCCGCCGCCACCGCGCATGAGTCAGCCAACCAGCTGCAGGGCACAAGCCGGGATCTGGCGTTTTCGACGGTGCACATGATCGACATGGCCAAGGCGATGGTCGACCGGTCTCTGGAGGGCAATCAGAACGATTGAGGAAGGAGCGCACTGGAGGAAGACAGGAAAAATTTTCCAAGCGCGCAGATAAAATCATTTGACTTGCAAATGATAATGATTATTATTGCGTCATCTGATCGCGAGATCAGTCGATAGACCAAGAGACCTTAGGTCGGTCTCCTGGACTATCTCCTCATCAGGCTAATCACGGTTTTTGACCCGGCTTTTTGCCGGGTCTTTTTTTGCCAGTTATTCTGGCTTTGGCTTCAGGCTAATGAAGTCTGTGGGTGCTGCAAAATTCGATTGGCGCGGATGATATCAAAAGAACATCTGTTGGCAAGAGAAGCCCGGCAGCATTGGGCCAAACTAGCGCAAAATAGCACTTGAGAATCACTCGCGCAGTCTCTAAGCTGCATCGGCGTCAAGGAGGACGCCCCCCCTTTTTCACCCCCGTAATTTCCCCCGGTTCATCCCCCCCTTGCGTGTAAAGTAACAGCCATAAAAATCATATCCAGGAACCGATGATGGCCGTGGCTAAATCTTCTTTCGATATCAGCGCAAACTTCGACAGCGGCAATATTGAAGTGCTGGACATCAGCAATCCTCTGCAAGCGCTGCTGGCCATCAGGCCAGACACCCGCAGCCCGCATTTCCAGTGGTTCCACTTCAAGGTCAGCGGTCTGCACGTCGGTCAAGAGCATTGGTTTCGTCTGAACAACGCCAGTAAATCCTCGTACAACAAAGCTTGGGATGGCTATCAGGCGGTGGCGTCCTATGACCACGTCAACTGGTTCCGGGTGCCGACCATCTTCGAAGGCGACTGCCTGCGTTTCAGCCTCGAAGCCACTGCCACTCATGCCTGGTTCGCCTACTTCGAACCCTACAGCCGAGGGCGGCACGACTGGCTGATCGAACAGGCACTGACCAAAACCGGTACCGAACTGCTGGCCACCGGCAAGAGCATTGAAGGTCGCGACATCCAGTTATTGCGCAAAGGGACGGGTGCAGAAGGTCAGCGCAAGGTCTGGATCATCGCTCAGCAACACCCCGGCGAACACATGGCCGAATGGTTCATGGAGGGCGTGATCGAGCGCCTGGAAAAACACGACGACCCGGTGCTGAAAAAACTCCTGGCCAGCGCCGACCTGTACCTGGTGCCAAACATGAACCCGGACGGCGCCTTCCACGGTCATTTGCGCACCAACGCCATGGGGCAGGACCTGAATCGCGCCTGGCAGAACGCCAGCCAGGAGCTCAGCCCGGAAGTGCTGTTTGTTCAACAGCAAATGGAAAAGTATGGCGTCGACCTGTTCCTCGACATCCATGGCGATGAAGAAATCCCCCACGTGTTCACCGCCGGTTGCGAAGGCAATCCGGGCTATACGCCGCGGATCGCAAAACTCGAAGAGCACTTGCGCAGCCATCTGAAGCACCTGACCAAAGATTTCCAGACCAAATACGGCTACACCCGCGACGAGCCGGGTAAAGCCAACATGACCCTGGCCTGCAACAGTGTCGGTCAGAAATTCGACTGCCTGTCCCAGACCCTGGAAATGCCCTTCAAAGATCACGATGACGCGCCGAATGCACTCACCGGCTGGTCCGGCAAGCGCTCCAAGCAATTGGGCAAGGATGTGCTGACGACCATTGCCGATATGGTCGACATCCTGCGCTGATCAAAATATCGCAACCTGCGCCAGCGCCTACGCCGACTGTGTGAACCGCACGAATCCTTGTAGGCGTTGCCGCAGGTTTTTAGCCCCGATCCCTGCCCCGCAACATGCTGTCGAGCACCTCATCGCGGCGCACCCAACCGTGAAACAACGCCGCCGCCAAGTGCAGCAGCACGGTCAGGAACAGCAGATACGCCAGATACCCATGGGCCTTGCGCAGAAACGCAAACACCTGCGCATTCGCCGGCAGGATCGATGGCAACAGCAGCGAACGACTAAGCATCACCGGATCGCCAGCCGCCGAAATCATCGCCCAGCCCAGCAGCGGCAAAATCAGCATCAAGGCGTACAGCAAGACATGCGAGGCCTTCGCCGCGAGCACTTGCCAACCCGGCAGGTCCGCCGGCAGCGGCGGTTGCCGGGTCGAAAAACGCACGGCCAGACGCACGATCACCAACAGCAAAATCGCGATACCCAAGGGTTTGTGCAGATGGATCAGCCACTCATGACGCTCCGACACCGAGGCCACCATGCCCGCGCCGATAAACAGCATGGCGATAATCATCAACGCCATCAGCCAGTGCAGCAGTCGCGCCAACGGCGCGAAATGGTTCGGTTGAGCGCTCATTGACGAGCCTCCTGTCTGGCAGCGGGCAATTGACTGACTTCGCTGGTGCGGCGCAGGTAGGAACGGGCGTAACCTGCTGAGCGAGCGGCGAGCAGCGGGTCGTCGGAGCCTTCGATACCGCTGGGCAATACCAGTGGGTCATAGTTGATATCACGGCATTCGCCATTGAGTTGCGGCTGAGTGCTTTCGAGCACCAGCATGCCGGCGTTCAGCACTTTTCGGTCATTGGGCCACGCCTTGCTGGCGTCATTGACCGGGTCCCCGGGGTTCGCCAGGGTGATGTTCAACTGCCAACGCAACGATCCGGCGGACAAGCGCTGAGCCAGATCTTTCTCCAGGAAGTCAGCGCCCTCCGGGGCCGTCGCACCCGCTGCGTCCTGAGCGACCGGCGCCATGCTCCAACGCACCGCCTGCCGTTGCCCGGCTGCGTTCACCAGGTAAAACGCGTTGACACTGTTATAGGTTTCCGTCGCATAACTGGCCGACGGCTTGGCGGTTTTGATCCAGGCCAGAAACGGTGCTGCTTCCGGGTGAGAACCGAAGAACGCCGGAACAGCCGCGGGATTCGGTTTACCGGTCGCCGGATCCGGCGACTGCGCTTGTTGCAGCTGATAGAACGCCTCGGGCGTGCCCACCGGGAACACCGGCATGCTGTTCATCCCGGTGCGCCACTGCTGACCGTTGGCCTGGGTGAAACGCAACGCCAGGCTGCGGATCGACACGCTGTTGTCTGGCGCATAAGGGTTGCCGGCAGGCAGCGCAAAGCGCCCGACCACCGGAGTCCGCGCCTGGCTGAACACTTGGGCACTGGAATACTCGCGCGCCTGGCCGCTGCTCTCGAAATGCCCGATCACGCAAACCCCTTTGGCGTGGTTACGACGGAACCCCGGATGCACGCCGTTATTTTTCTCCAGCACATTGATCAACACGTTCGGCGTCAGACGCTGTGGGTCGAGTGTGCCGTTGACGTAGGCAAAAGCCCCGGCCAACCCGGCAACCACCAAGGCAATGCCGGTCAGGCGCAGCGTCCGGCTCGCGGTACTCAGGGGTGGCCGAGACGGCCCAGTTGCAGATGAGCGATCAACCATGAAAGTCTCCAGGGCCATGGGCCATAGGGGAAAAGAGCTATGAGACGAACGTCACGTAGGATTAATCCCCCTGAACTGTAGTTTCTTTCAAAGCACCGCGAGCAACGAATCCTCAAGGCTGCTCAAACCGGGTTGAAACACGGCTCACGCTTCTCCAAAAAGGCCTGCATACCTTCCTTTTGCCCTCCCGTGGCAAACAAACCATGAAACACCCTTCGCTCGTACAGAAGGCCATCGCGCAATCCCGACTCCAGTGCCCGGTCAACTGCTTCACGCGCAGCAAGTGTGGCGGTTTTGGCGAAACCGGCCATGATCTGCGCCGCGGCCAAGGAGTGTTCCAGCAGATCGCAGGCAGCGATTACGCGCGACACCAACCCTGCCCGCTCAGCCTCTTCGGCCGACATCGAACGTCCGGTCAAAATCATGTCCATGGCCTTCGACTTGCCTATCAGGCGTGTAAGACGTTGGGTCCCGCCCATTCCAGGCATCACCCCCAATCTGATTTCCGGTTGGCCAAAACGTGCCGTATCCGCGGCAAAGATCAGATCGCACATCATGGCCAGCTCACAGCCACCACCGTATGCATAACCCGCAACAGCGGCCAGCTTGGGCGTACGCAACGCGGCAAAGGCCTCCCACTCGGCAAAATAATCCTCATGGACCATGTCCAGATAAGATTTTTCGTACATCTCCTTGATGTCCGCGCCCGCCGCAAAAAAATCTGCCGTTCCGGTGATCACGAAACAGCCGACCCCGGGGTCACGGTCCAGCCGCTGCAACGTATCCAGCAGTTCGCGCATCAGGGCCGAGCTCAACGCATTCCTGGCCTGCGGGCGATTAAGACGAATCAATACGACTCGATCATGACGTTCGATCAGTGTGTGCATGGTGACCTCATTGAATACGGGTGAAATGTTTGAATGAAACAGCGCCTGGCGAGCATCAGGAATCCCAGATGGCGCCATATGCCGGAATGCCCCGCCCCTCCATTTCCTCGACCACTCGCTGAGTGAGCGTCTGGTTCGAAATGCAGATCACCGCCTCGGCACCGAACGTTCGAACCGCGTTATAGGCCAATTGCACGAGGTCTGGCTTGCCGAGTACGTCGGTGTCCCAGATCAGGGCATCGGGATTGGCCCGCAGGATCTCTTCCACCAACGCGTCACCGTAGGTGATTCGGGGACTGCGGGTCGACCAGACCAGCCGTATCGGCACCTGCCTGGCCAGCAAATGGGGCAACACCGGCCCGATGCCGCTGCCCGTGGCGATGTACACCACCGATTTGAACAGGGTTTCGATATGCGCCACGCCGGCGGTGGTAATGCCTTTGACCCAGACATGCGTCGGCATTTGCTCGATGAACTCGCCGGTCCAGTCACCTGCGCGGGAAATGATCAGGCGAAAACCCGCTTCACCCGGTGCGGGAATATTGGCAAAGGAGTGCCACTCCATCAGCGGGTTGAGGCTGATGGCGTTGGAGGAGCCGGCAAACGGCGTGGTATGGCCGAAATGCGCGATCACCGCATGAGAAGAAGGCCTGATCAGTTGCACCGGCACTTTGCGCAGACGAAACCATGGCAAGGCAATACTGAACGTCAGCACAATCAGCACCCAGAATGGCACCGACGTCGACAGCACCTCGTTCACGGGGACCTGCGGGTTCTGGTCCCGGGCAAACAGAACGGTCCATACCCAGAACAGCGCGAGCGCGGTCCATCCACCAAAGCGGTGCATTCGCTCGAAGCCGTTGTGAAAACGTGCGCGAATCCGTGGGTGAGCCATGATTGCCACCAGCAGCAAGATCCCCAGCAACCCGGCGCTCACCCCGAGCAGCGCCAGAGAAACCCCACCCAGGCCCTTGATCCAATGCCAGACCAGGGAGCCACTCAACACCGCGAACCAGCCAATCGCCGCCAGCGCCCCGCCGCTGTGCAGGCCGCCGAAGTGGTAAACCTTGGCCAGTGAGCGGCGAATCGCAAGCGGCCAACCAGTGGGTGCCCTGGTTGCCAGCCAGAACAGCAGATTGATGAGGTATTGCTGGCGAATCAAAATCGCCATCGACAGATTCGCCACCACCAACGCCGACAGCGCCTCAAGGACAACCCCCGAAGATGTCCACCACTGCCCGGCGGTCAACCCATGCGCCAGCGCCGCGATATTGAGTGCAAGCACCAACGCCACCAGGCGGTTGTAATGAGAAAATATCGGCAACGTTCCCAATCGTCGCCATAGCGCATGTTTGGCGGGTAGCGCGATATCCGGATTCCCCCCCTTCATGCGTTCACCACTGACCGGGTCGCCGCGCCAAGGTCGGCCTGATGCGCCATCGCCCACTCCAGCAGCAAGCGTTTGTCGACCTTGCCGCGTGAGGTCAGCGGAATCTGCTCCACGGCGAGAATCAGCGAAGGGACGCAATAGTAGGCAAGCCGCTCTTCACAACGCCGTCTGGCATCATCGATGTCCGTGGTCACGGGATAGACGAAGGCCGCCAGATGGCGACTGTCGAGTTTCAAGGTGACCGCCCGCTCGCAACTATCGGATGACTCCAGAGCCGCAGAAACAGAATCGAGCTCCACCCGAAACCCTCTGACCTTGACCTGATCATCGACGCGTCCCAGGTGTTCAAGTTCGCCGTTCACTGTCCAGCGCCCCAGATCGCGTGTGCGGAACATCATCCGGCCCTGCCCCAGAAACGGGTCAGGTCGATAGCGTTCAGCCGTCAACGCAGGGTTACCCAAATAACCCGCCGTCACACAGTCGCCACCGGCCCACATCTCGCCTTGCTCACCCACCTTACAAAGCCGGCCCGCCTCGTCCAGCACATACACCGTGTTGTTGGGAGTGGGTTTGCCGATCGTCAACGGCCCTTCGCCCCGGTAATGCTGCATGGTGTTGACAATGGTGGTTTCGGTCGGGCCGCAGGCATTGTAAAAAGTGCAGAACGACGACCAGCGATCAGCCAGGGCGCGCGGGCACGGCTCCCCTGCAAGGGCCACGACCTTGACTTGCCGGCAACGCAATGGATCGAGGGTGCCGAGAATCGAGGGCGTGGCGATCAGCACATCGCATTGTTCGGCAGTCTGGCCGATGTCCTTTCCACGGATCATCAAGGTCGCGCCGTGAGCCAGACAACCGAGTATTTCCCAAGCCGCCATGTCAAAGGCAATGTTAAGTATCTGTCCGACCTTGAGCCCAGGCCGCATGCCGAGATTGCCAGGGGCTGTCAGCAAAATATTGCACACATTACGTTGGGTCACCCGAACCCCATTGGGCAGGCCGGTGGTGCCGGAGGTAAACAGAACGAAACACAATCGGTCCGGGGTCGATGACGGCGAACAGGCCACATTCAGGTCATCAGCGGGTGTTGACGCAACCTTCATGAACTCATCGAGGCAAATGCAGTGCTGCTGTGAGGTCAGGGGAATTTGCGACTTGAGGCTCGACAGCGTCAGCACCACCCGCGTCGAAGCCACGTCCATGATGTGGCGCAATTGTGCGCTGGGGGTGATCCCTACATGCTGGGGAATATAGGCAGCCCCCACTTTCAATGCTGCCAACATTCCCACCAACATCGGGATCGAGCGTTCCACAAACAAGGCCACGTGATCGCCCGGGGCGACGCCCTGCTGACGCAACAGCGTGGCCAGGCGATTGGCCTGCCGGTTCAATTCGCCGTAGCTGATGGTTTCTCCCAGACAATGGGCGGCGATGCCCTGGGGTCTGACCGCAGCGTGTGCTTCGATGGCGTGATGAATCAGGAGAAATGCTGGCTGATCCGTTGGCCCACGACCGAATCGCTGCCACACGTCTTGAGCATCGGTCGGAAGCGGCAAACGGCTCGCTGCCGGTTCAAGGGTAATTTCGCACTCTCGCATCTCAAAATCTCTTCAGGCTCAATGTTTACGTTCAGCACGGGTGGCTCTGCGCAGCCTGGTGAGGGGCCGAGCTGATTGCCCGAGCTTGCGGTATGGGTTGAGCCACGAAGTTCGATGCCATTACATGGCTTACAAATCCCTCAGAAATGCCCTACAAAAATGAGAAATACCCTGACAAGGACAACACCAATCGATGGGGCCGTGATCATTTGGAGATTATGGTCAACCCTGCCCGAACACCTGCGAAGGCCTGCGCAACAGCGGATCGAACGGATTGATCCGCGGCCCGATCAACGCCGCTTCACGCTTGAGCATTTCCACCACCGTCGGCAGGCGATCCGGCCCCAGGCGATCACTGACCGTGGCCACACTCAGCGCCGCCACCGCCCGGCCTTCGCGGTCGAGAATCGGCACCGCCACCCCGGCCATGCCCGGCAACACGCCGGTGTTGCGCCCGGCGTAACCGAGGGATCGCACATTCTCGACTTCCGAGCGCAGGAACACCTCGTCATACAGGTGAAAGTCCTTGAGTCGCGGCAAGTTGTAATGAATCACCGTGTCGCGTTCCTCTTGCGGTAGAAACGCCAGAATCGCCAGGCTGCCCTGGCCCACGCCGAGCGCCACCCGCCCACCGATGTCACCGGTAAAGGTGCGAATCGGAAACGGTCCTTCACTGCGATCCAGACAAATCGCGTCGAAGCCGCTGCGCGCCAGTAAAAACAACGAATCCCCCAACGATGCCGACAACCGCAGCAACGCCGGCCGCGCCAGTTCGCGCAAGTTGCCGGTGTTGCCGGCGCGGGCCGCCAAGGCAAAAAATTCCAGGCTCAGGCGATAGCGTTTGCTGCGGGCGTCCTGCTCGACCATGCCCTCGTCCATCAGGCTGCGCAGCAAGCGGTGGGTGGTCGGTTGCGACAAACCGATGCGCTGCGCCAGTTGCGTCACCCGCTCCCCGCCTTCGACGGTGTCACCCAGGCTGCGCAGCACGGCAAACAATCTTGAGACCGCACCGACACCGACTTCATTCTTGTTTTCATTCCATTGAGTGGAATCAGACATGATATTTCTCGACAATAAATTTACTCACCGAATGAAACTGAAAATAGTCATCGCTTCAGTGAAATAGGCCATTGAGCCCATCCTATTCTTCGTCCTACTCTGCGTCCATACAGGGGCGATTCGAACAACAGCGGCAGCCGACAACAGTCGAGCGCCAACGCACCCCGGCAACATCTTTTCGTATCTGCCCATACAAAAAAGCGCGCCTTTGGCGACGCATAACAATCTCAGGTGGAGCGCAGTCATGGCCTTTGTGCAACTTGAAAACCTCGGCAAACGTTACGGCGAGATCGACGCGGTCGTCGCCACCAACCTGTCGGTGGAAAAAGGCGAGTTCGTCTCCTTGCTCGGCCCCTCCGGCTGCGGCAAAACCACCACCTTGCAAATGATCGCCGGCTTCGTCGAAGTCAGCAGCGGGCGCATTGTGCTGGACGGTCGTGACATCACCCACGCCAAACCCGCCAGCCGTGGTCTGGGGGTGGTGTTCCAGAGTTATGCGCTGTTCCCGCACATGAGCGTGCAAGACAACGTCGCCTTCGGCCTGCGCATGCGCAAAGTGCCCAACGGCGAATTGCAGCAACGGGTCGACCGGGTGCTGAAACTGGTACGTCTGCACCAGCACGCCGAGCGTTACCCTCGGGAGCTTTCCGGCGGTCAGCGCCAGCGTGTCGCGCTGGCCCGAGCGTTGGTCATCGAGCCGCCGGTGTTGCTGCTCGACGAACCGCTGTCCAACCTCGACGCCAATCTGCGTGAAGAGATGCAGTTCGAAATCCGCCGCATCCAGCGTGAGGTCGGCATCACCACGCTGATGGTCACCCACGACCAATCCGAAGCCCTGTCGATCAGCGACCGGGTGGTGGTGATGCAGGCCGGGCGCATTACCCAGATCGACGCGCCCTACACCCTCTACGAACACCCGCGCACCGAGTTCATTTCCGGCTTCGTCGGCAAGGCCAACTTGCTGCCCGGCGAACGGGACAGCGCTGGCGTCGTGCAGGTCTGCAACCGTGGCAACGGCGAACTGACCCTGAGCCTGCGTCCGGAAAAGATCGACTTGCTGGATAAAGGCCTGGGCCGTCTGCAAGGCAAGATCGTCAGCCGCTTTTTCCTTGGCAGCCAATGGCTGTACGGCGTATCGACATCGTTGGGCGAACTCAGCGTGGTGCGCCGCAATGACGGTTCGGCCCCCTTGATCGAAGACACGGCGGTCGGCCTCGATTGGGATGCAACATTGCTGCGGGTGCTGAGTGTCGACGAGGTGTCGGCATGAGTACGCTTGCCGTCATCCGCCAAGGACGTCAGGGCTATTGGTTATCCGCACCGGCCCTGGCGTTGTACTTCGGCCTGCTGGTGATCCCGCTGCTGCTGACGCTGATCTTGTCGTTCAACGTCTTCGACTACAGCTCGGGGATCAACAGCGACGCCTACACCCTCGATCATTACAGCAGCCTGCTGGGCGATCCGTACTTCTACGAGATCTTTCTGAGGACGTTTTGGATCAGCGCCCTGACCACCCTGCTCTGCGTGCTGATCGGCGTGCCCGAGGCCTACATCCTCAGTCGCATGGGCGCGCCGTGGCGTTCGATTTTCCTGATTCTGATCCTCACGCCGCTGCTGATTTCAGTGGTGGTGCGGGCGTTCGGCTGGAGTCTGTTGCTGGGCGCCGACGGGCTGATCAACCAGACCTTGCAAGCCTTCGGTGGCTCGCCGATGAAGCTGCTCTACACGCCGTTCGCGGTGGTGATCGCGCTGGTTCACGTGATGCTGCCGTTCATGATCATTCCGGTCTGGACCTCGCTGCAAAAACTCGACCCGGCCGCCGAGCAAGCCGCGCTGTCGCTGGGTGCGAGCCACCTCACGGTGATGCGCAAAGTGGTGTTGCCGCAAATCATGCCCGGCGTGCTTTCCGGCACCTTGATCGTGTTCGGCCTGGCGGCCAGCTCATTCGCCATCCCCGGATTGCTCGGCGGACGCCGGCTGAAGATGGTCGCCACGCTGATCTACGACCAATACCTGTCGGAACTCAACTGGCCCATGGGCGCCACCATCGCCGTGGCCCTGCTGTTGCTCAACCTGCTGATCATGCTGTCGTGGAACCGGATGATCGAAGGCCGCTACAAGAAGTCATTGGGATAATTCGTCATGTCCAGAAACGGTCCTTTCGCCTTGCTGTTCCATGCCCTGGTGGTGCTGTTCATGCTCGCGCCGCTGGTGGTGGTGTGCCTCGTCGCCTTCACCCCGGAAAACACCCTGAGCCTGCCGACCACCGAGTTTTCCCTGCGCTGGTTTCGCGCCGTGTTCGAACGCGCGGACTTTGTCGATGCGTTCTACAACAGCCTGATCCTGGCGTTCAGCGCGGCCAGTCTGGCGACGCTGATTGCGGTGCCGGCGGCGCTGGCGATCACCCGTTTCGAGTTCCCCGGACGGGACTTTTTCAACGGCCTGTTCCTGTCGCCCATCATCATTCCGCACCTGGTGCTGGGGGTGGCGTTGCTGCGGCTGTTCGCGCTGATGGGCGTGAATGGCAGCTTCGCCTGGCTGATCTTCGCGCATGTGCTGGTGATCACGCCGTATGTGCTGCGCCTGGTATTGGCGTCGGCCATCGGCCTGGACCGCAGCGCCGAACACGCGGCGCAATCGTTGGGCGCCGGGCGCTTCACGCTGTTCCGGCAAATCACCTTGCCGATGATTCTGCCGGGGGTCGCCGGTGGCTGGCTGCTGGCGTTCATCAACAGCTTCGATGAGGTCACGTTGTCGATCTTTGTCACCTCGCCGGCTACTCAGACGTTGCCGGTGCGCATGTACGTGTACGCCACCGAATCCATCGATCCGATGATGGCGGCGGTGTCGGCCCTGGTGATTGCGCTGACCGCGCTGACGATGATTCTGCTCGATCGGGTCTATGGCCTGGATCGGGTGCTGGTGGGTAAACAATGAGGACGCCATGGCGCTGCTGAAACGACTGGCCGAAGGCGACCGCCCGGCCCTGGACTTTACCCTCGACGGCGTGCCTGCCCGTGGCTTGCTCGGCGACACCCTGCTGACCGCCGTACTGACCTGCAGCGAACACCTGCGCGGCAGCGACTTCAGCGCCGAACCCCGCGCCGGCTTCTGCCTGATGGGCGCCTGCCAGGACTGCTGGGTACGCCTGGGCGATGGTCGCCGGGTGCGGGCCTGTTCGACCCTGCTTGAGGCCGGACAGCACATCAGCCGTGAACCGGGGCGATCCCTATGAACACATTTTCCAGCAGCAGAAACCCGGTCTCCTGTAGGAGCCGGCTTGCCGGCGAAGGCTTCTTCATTGGCGCTGCAGGGCTTGAGGCCGCCTTCGCTGGCAAGCCAGCTCCTACAGGGGATCTGTGACTATGAAATCTGTGATCATCATCGGCGCTGGACCGGCGGGCATTCGTGCTGCTCAGACACTGGTGGCCCACGGCGTGCGCCCGGTTCTGCTGGATGAAGCCGCACGCGGTGGCGGACAGATTTATCGGCGCCAGCCGGAGAACTTCAAGCGTTCGGCGGTCAAGCTATATGGCTTCGAAGCCCCCAAGGCCAACGCGCTGCATCAGACTCTCGACAATTTGTGCGAACAACTCGACTACCGCCCCAACACGCTGGTGTGGAACGCCGAAGCGAACGCGCTCGACACCTTGCACAAGGGCCGCGCCCTACGTGTGGCGTTCTCCCGGGTAATCGTCGCCACGGGGGCCACCGACCGGATTCTGCCGGTGCCGGGCTGGACGTTGCCGGGGGTGTACAGCCTCGGCGCGGCGCAGATCGCCTTGAAGTTTCAGGGCTGCGCCATTGGTGAACGCGTGGTGTTCGCCGGCAGCGGGCCGTTGCTGTACCTGGTGGCCTATCAATACGCCAAGGCTGGTGCGAACGTGATCGCGGTGCTCGACAGCTCGCCGTTCAGCGCTCAGGCCCGCGCCTTGCCCGGCCTGCTGTCACAACCCGCCACGCTGGCCAAAGGCATTTATTACCGCACCTGGCTGACCGCCCACGGCATCCCGGTGCATCAGGGCGCAACCTTGAAAAGCATCGCTGGCAACCACCGTGTGCAATCGCTCAATTGGTCCAACGCCAGAGGCGAACATCAGCTGGAATGCGACGCCGTGGCCTTCGCCCATGGCCTGCGCAGCGAAACCCAACTCGCCGACCTGCTGGGCTGCGAATTCACCTGGAACCCGCTCAACCGCGCCTGGCTGCCCCAACGCGACAGCGCCGGACGCAGCAGTGTCGCCGAGGTGTACCTGGCCGGTGACGGCGCCGGCATCATGGGCGCCGACGCAGCGGAAATGGCCGGTGAACGGGCAGCCTTGGCGCTGCTCGAAGACATCGGCTACCTGATCCCATCGCAACGAGCCACTCAACTGGAACAGTCGCTGAATAACGTCGGCAGATTCCGCCAGGGCCTGGAGCGCGCCTTTGCCTTTCCCGAAAACTGGGCCGCCGACGCCGTAGATGACCTGATGATCTGTCGCTGCGAAGAAGTACGCGCCGGCGAAATCCGCCAGGTGGTGCGCGAAGGTCATTGGGAGATCAACCGGGTCAAGGCCCATTGTCGGGTCGGCATGGGTCGCTGTCAGGGCCGGATGTGCGGGGCCGCCGCCGCGGAAATCGTTGCCTGCGAAAGCCAGCGCTGCGTATCCGACATCGGTCGGTTGCGGGCTCAGGCACCGATCAAACCCTTGCCGTTCGGTCTGGAGGTCGAGCCATGATCGAAGTCGAGGCAATCATCATTGGCGGCGGCATTGTCGGCGCTTCCGCCGCCCTGTTTCTGAGCAAGGCCGGCCGTCGCGTGGCGCTGCTGGAACGGGATTTTTGCGGTTCGCATTCCAGTGGCGTGAATTATGGCGGCGTGCGCCGTCAGGGCCGGCCGCTGTCGCAATTGCCGCTGTCGCAACGGGCCCACGATATCTGGGGACAGCTGCCGCAATTGATCGGCATCGACGGCGAATACCAGCGCAGCGGTCACCTGAAACTCGCCCGCAGCCCCAACGACCTGCACGCCTTGCAGGACTATGCCGCCAGCAGCCAGGGGTTCGGCCTCGACTTGCAGCTGTTGGACCGTAGTGAGTTGCGCGCACGTTTTCCGTGGGTCGGAGACGTCGCGGTCGGTGCCTCGTTGTGCCCGGACGACGGCCACGCCAACCCGCGTCTGGTGTCTCCGGCGTTTGCCCAAGCGGCGCGTCGGCATGGCGCACAAATCCATGAACAGTGTGCAGTGACTGTGGTGGAGCATGACGGTCAGCGCTTTCGCATCAGCACCCAAAACGGTCTCGAACTGTACGCGCCCTGGCTGCTCAACTGCGCCGGCGCCTGGGCCGGCAGCCTCGCTGCGCAATTCGGCGAAGCGGTGCCCATGCACGCCGGGCACCCGGCCATGCTGGTCACCGAACCGTTGCCGCTGGTGATGAATGCCAGTACTGGCGTCGAGGGCGGCGGCATCTATGCCCGTCAGGTCGCGCGCGGCAATTGTGTGTTGGGTGGCGGCCAGGGCTTTGCCCTCGACGGTGCCCGCGCCCGGCCCGGCCAGCACGCGGTGATCGAGATCCTGCGTCAGGCCGTCGAGCTCTATCCGTTTCTTGAGGGCGCCCAGGCGATTCGCACCTGGAGCGGCACCGAAGGGTATCTGCCCGATCGCCAACCGGTGATCGGCCATAGCAGCACCCAACCCGGTCTGTTGCACGCGTTCGGCTTTGCCGGCGCGGGCTTCCAGATCGGGCCTGCGGTGGGTCAGGCGCTCACCGAGATCATCTGTAGCGGCGCGTCAAAGACGCCGCTGGATGCATTTTCCATCACCCGGTTTCATTCCATCTCCGTAGCTTGATAGAGGAAGGTCGCGCCAATGAATAACTTCAAACGCACTGCACTGCTCGGATTTTCATGCCTGAGCGCTCTGCTCACGGTCACCCAGGCCCACGCCGAACCGACGCTGTACCTGGGCATGAACGGCGGAACCATGGAGCGGCTCTACGCCGACAAGGTGCTGCCGGCTTTCGAGAAGGCCAATAACGTCAAGGTGGTGATCGTGCCGGGAACCTCCGCCGATATTCTGGCCAAGGTCCAGGCCAGCAAAGGCAACCCGCAGCTGCACGTGATGTTCCTCGACGACGGCATCATGTACCGCGCCATCGCCATGGGTTTGTGCGACAAACTCGAAGACAGCCCGACCCTGGCGCAGATTCCGGCCAAGGGCCGCATCAAGGATCAGGCTGTAGCGGTCAGCCTCGGCGTTACCGGATTGGCGTACAACACGCGGCTGTTCAAGGAAAAAGGCTGGAACGCGCCGACCTCCTGGATGGACATGGCCGACCCGCGCTTCAAGGACAGACTGGTGTTCCAGTCGGTGGCCTCGTCGACCTTCGGCCTGCATGGTTTCCTGATGTTCAACCGGATCCAGGGCGGCAGCGAAACCGACGTCGAACCGGGGTTCAAGGCCTGGCCGAACACCGTCGGGCGCAATGTGCTGGAGTACATTCCGAGTTCGGCAAAGATTTCCGAAATGCTCCAGACCGACGAAGCGGCGCTGTTCCCGTTGACCCCGACCCAGGTCACCGCGCTGAAACTCAAGGGCATGCCGGTGGAATATGCACAGCCCAAGGAAGGCTCGGTGGTGCTCAACGTGGCCGAATGCGCCATCGCCAACAACACCCAACCGGAACTGGCGCAGAAACTCGCCGCCTTCCTGCTGACGCCCGAAGCGCAAGCCGCCGCGCTTGAAGATGGCGATCAGATTCCGTCCAACCCGAATACACCGACCACCGACAAGACCCGTGGCCAGGTCGAGGCGATGAAACAGTACCTGCAAACCGCGATTGCCATCGACTGGGATCAGGTCAACGAACAGCGCCCGGCGTGGAATGACCGGTGGAATCGCAGTATCGAGCGCTAACCTCGAAGATCAAAAGATCGCCTGTGGTGAGGGGGCTTGTCTGTGGCGAGGGACCTTGCTCCCTCGCCACAAAAGCGCCCCCACCACAACCGCTTCCTCGACACCGGTGGAAGGAAAATTCGCCCTTTGGTTACACTACGCCGCCGCGGCTCGGGGAGTCGGGCCTGAAGATTACGGGGTGACATCACAGTGGCCATTCGACCTCCCAACCGTGCGCGACTCAAACCACGCTGGCCCGCGCTACGCCGTTTCTTCGGCAAGGCATTCTCGGCCCCGGCCAGTGGCAGCGCGCAGGATCGGGTGATCCACGACTATTTCCACCACAAGTCCCATGCCCAGGGCTATACCCTCAGCCACAGCCAGCAGCGCGTGATCGACTGCATGGCGCAGCACGCGTCGGCGCTGCTGGGCGGATCGGCGCCCACACGCCCCGGTCTTTACCTTTACGGTGCCGTCGGGCGCGGCAAGAGCTGGTTGCTCGACGGTTTTTTCCAGGCCATCCCCGTCGCGGAAAAACAGCGCCTGCACTTCCATGAGTTTTTTGCGCATCTGCACCAGGGCATGTTCAGCCATCGCGATCAGCCTGACCCACTGGCAACTACCCTCGACGAACTGCTGCATGACTGCCGGGTGCTGTGTTTCGACGAATTCCATGTGCATGACATCGGTGACGCGATGCTCATCACGCGGCTGTTCAAGGCGCTGTTCCGCCGGGGGATTGTGCTGCTGGTGACCTCCAACTACCCGCCGGAAGGTTTACTGCCCAATCCCCTCTACCACGCACGTTTCAAACCGGTGATCGACCTGATCAACACGCGCATGCAGGTGATGGAAGTCGGCGGCCCCCATGATTATCGCAGCCAGGCGCAAAGCCATGCGCAGCAGTTGTTCACCCAGGGTCAGTACGTCTGGCCAGCCACGCAGGCACAGCGTCAGGCGTTGCACCTGCCCGAACACGACGCTGCGGCCATTGCACTGCCCGTCGGGACACGGCACCTTCAAGCCCGATACTGCGAAGGGCGAACCATCGGCTTCACCTTCAGCGACCTGTGCGAACGCCCCACCGCGGTCATGGACTATCTGGAACTGTGCCGACGGTTCGACCGCTGGATCATCGACAAACTGCCCGGCCTCGCCGACTGTTCAATCGCGGCCCAACAACGTTTCATCAACCTGATCGACGTCTTGTACGACCAGGACAAACACCTGATTCTGCTCGGCCACCAGTCGTTGCGCG
>NZ_JAAUOE010000059.1 GCF_017114915.1 Pseudomonas frederiksbergensis | reverse complement strand
TTTGAATATCCTCAGCGACTCCCCTCCCCAAGCGTAACTGTTCAACCCCAACAAGGGGTCGGCTATTTCACCGGGATTACTATTCTTGAATCGACGCGCCAGGAACTCACCGACAACCGGGAAGTACATCGGTCGTATGACGATATCAAGTTTCAGGTTATCGACCGTCTTGCCAATTACCGCACGAGACTTGATCAACTCAATCTCGGTCGCCGAAGGCGACTCTTTTCCCAACATGCTGCCGACATCGGAGAAGCCCAACAAATCGTTCTTCTTCGCTTCGACCTGCAACAATGCATTCGCCTGGTATACAGGCGTCGCCAACACAGCATACGCTACACCAGCCGCCATAAAGGCACCGGTAACCGCGGCAATCAGCCATTTATGGTCGATCAGTGTCCCAAACAAGCCGAGAAGATCAATCTCGTCATTGTCGTCGTCCCGCACGTTGACTACCGGTGCTTGCTGCATAAGTCGGATTCTTTGCCTGTATTACGATTCAAAAAGGAGTTGGCCATCAGCGCGCCAGGCGCTGTGCCCATGCGAGTACGGCTTCTTCGATCAACGCATAAGCGTGCACAAAAGCAGGTTTGCCTTGACGGTAGGGGTCGCTGATTTCGCGATCGTCTTGCCACTTGCCCAGCAGCAACACTTTGCCTCGCGCTTCAGGGGCAATGTTGAGTACCCCGCTGACATGTCGCCTCTCCATCACCAGAATCAAGTCCGCCTCACTAACGGCTTGAGACGTGAGCTGAACGGCCTGGTGCTCGTGGGGCAGATGACCGTGCTCCGTGAGTACCGCGTGTGCCGTCGGCTCGAAGGGCTTGCCCGTCAAGGCAGCGAGGCCAGCCGAGCTGACCTCGATATCGGAATGAACAAGTGCCCCGCGCAGCAGATGCTCCGCGGTGGGACTGCGGCAAATATTGCCGACGCAGACAATCAAAACCCTTTTAAGCAAGATAACATTCCCCGTCTTGTCAACATTGGCGGTGACATAGCACTTGCCGAACATAAGAGCTTTAAACTACGAATGATGAGCCCGGGTATTGATACCCGGTAGCTGCAGTTGAAACTTTCAAACAATCAGTACGTATTTATTACCATGACGATTGAACAGCCCCCAACTTTTTCTCCAGACAAAAAATAACATTTTGCCCCGGCAAACTGAAAATAACAGTAGTCGAGTTTATCCAGACATTTTCTAACAGTTACCGTTTTCCCGCGACCGTTCAATCTAAATTACGCTGAAATAGCGAATGGCTAATGTATAGCCGTTCCGCTAGTAAATTGCCAGTATGCGGACATTTAGTAGTTGGGTAAGGGGCGCGTTGAGCAATAACTTTGTTTACGTTGTATCAGGCGCATGCCGTGAAATAAGCGGGCTTGCTCGCTGGCCAACCGAACGCCCGACCTTTCCCGCTGTACGCGCCTGGCGCTGCCTACTGAGCGTTGCGAACTTTTTTCTCGAGTGATCGGACCGTTTAGAGCCCGCACTCTCCAGCGTTGTCGGTTCCGACAACATGAGTCGAACCTTTCCTACTGCCATTAGCCACTCCATCTGTCTACTTTCAAGGACGTTTCCATGATTCGCAAATGCCTATTCCCCGCTGCCGGCTATGGGACCCGCTTTTTGCCCGCCACTAAAGCCATGCCGAAGGAGATGCTGCCGATCGTCAATAAGCCGCTGATCCAGTACGCCGTCGAGGAAGCGCGCGACGCCGGCCTGCAACATATGGCCATCGTCACCGGCCGGGGCAAGCGAGCGCTGGAGGATCATTTCGATGTCAGCTTCGAGCTGGAACACCAGATTCGTGGCACCGATAAAGAGCGGTACCTGGAAGGCACTCGAGAGTTGATCGATACCTGCACTTTTTCCTATACCCGCCAGGTAGAGATGAAGGGCCTGGGTCATGCGATTCTCAGCGGTCGTTCGTTGATCGGTGATGAGCCATTCGCCGTGGTATTGGCCGACGACCTGTGCCTGAACCTTGAGGGCGATGGCGTACTGGCGCAAATGATCAAGCTCTATCAGCTGTTCCGCTGCTCGATCGTGGCGATTCAGGAAGTGCCCCGTGAGCAGACTCAGAAGTACGGCGTGATTGCCGGCGAGCTGATTCGCGAGGGGATTTACCGGGTCAACAGCATGGTCGAAAAGCCCCGTCCGGAAGACGCCCCATCCAACCTGGCCATTATCGGCCGGTACATTCTGACGCCCGATATCTTCGATCTGATCGCTGACACCGAGCCTGGCAAGGGTGGTGAAATCCAGATCACCGACGCCTTGATGAAGCAGGCCCAAAATGGCTGCGTGCTGGCTTACCAGTTCAAGGGACAACGCTTCGATTGCGGCGGCGCCGAAGGTTACATCGAAGCCACCAACTTCTGTTTCGAGCACCTGCATCAGAACACCTGGTGACGGCGCTGAACCCTGACGAACGTGTGCGTTATCGAATTGATTTTATGGTCTTTATTTCCCTATGGACGAAGCCTCTATGAAGACATTGAGCGGTTTCAAGGCAGATGACAGTCGCCGCCCGTATGGCGCTGACCTTAAAAACAACCTCGCGTACCTCATCGTGCGTGCCTATGCGTCGGAGCTGATTTTCCCCCGCGTGCAGAAACCGCCGGTGCTGCTGGTGGAGCGCATCGGCGCCTTCCCCTCCTCCGGAGAGATCCGCCGTCAAGTCAAGGATGGCCCGGCGTTGCTGGCGAGCATCAAGCAGCGCTACGCCGTCGATGCTCTGGACATCAACGAGAACGACGGGCTGAACCTGGTCTTTGCCGACTGGCGCTTCAGCTTGCGCCTCTCGGGCGAGGATTGCGTGACGTGCCTGACCGTGGAAAGTCGCGGCGACAGCTCGCTCATGCAGCGCAAAACCGCCGAGCTGCTGGAGCAGATCGATGCACAGGAGGCATTCGAATGAACGCCATAGCAGAACACGCCCCCAAAGCCTGGTACCTGCTCCAGTGCAAGCCCAAACAGGATGAGCGCGCCGAGGAACATTTGCAGCGTCAGGGCTATGACTGTTTTCGCTCTACCTACAGGCGTGAGCGCGTTTTGCGCGGGCAGCGTCGAGTGATCAGCGAATCGCTGTTTCCAGGCTATCTGTTTATTCACCTGAGCCTGCAGGACAGTTGGGGTCCGCTGCGCTCGACCCGCGGTGTTTCGCGCGTCGTCGGGTTCGGCGGTCAGCCACTGCCTATCCGCGATGCATTGATCGACGAACTCCAGGAACGGGACAGCCAGGCGATCGTGACCACGCTGTTGAAACACGGAGATGCGGTGCGCATCACTGAAGGTCCGTTCTGCGATCTCGAAGCGGTGTTCCTGGCCATGGACGGCGAGGAACGGGTGCTGCTGATGCTGAATTTCCTGCAGCGTGAACAGCAAATCAGCCTGCCGCTGGCGCGGGTCAACAAGCTTTAGATTCTTTAAGCTGCTCACACAAAAACGCCGCTCAACAACAAGCGGCGTTTTTTATGGATGCAGGAAAACCTACGCCGCTTCCGAGAGGTGATTCCAGTCGACCCAACCCAAAAACCACGTCGCCAGAATCAGTAAACCGAACCCGATCCGGTACCAGGCAAACACGGCATAGCTATGGTTGGCGATGAACTTGAGCAACCCGCGCACGGCAATCATCGCAAAGAGGAATGCAGCGACAAACCCCAGGGCAAAGACCGGCAAGTCTGCGGCCTGGAACAGGTCGCGATACTTATAGCCCGAGTACACCGCGGCACCCACCATTGTCGGCATCGCCAGGAAGAACGAAAACTCAGTGGCCGTCTTGCGTGACAGGCCAAACAGCAACCCGCCGATAATCGTCGAACCCGAACGTGAAGTACCGGGGATCATCGCCAGGCACTGTGCGCAACCGACTTTCAAGGCATCGGTCCAACGCATCTCGTCCACGTGATCGATCACCACTACATGTTCGCGTTGTTCGGCCCACAACATAATGATTCCACCTATCACCAGCGCCACGGCCACGGTGATCGGGTTGAACAGATACTCATGGATCTTGTCGGCGAACATCACACCCAGGACAACCGCCGGCAAGAAACCGATCAACAGATTCAGCGTGAAACGTTGCGCGTTACGCTGGGTCGGCAAGCCGGTGGTGATCTCCAGAATCTTGCGACGGAACTCCCAGACGACCGCCAGAATAGCCCCCAATTGAATAATGATATTGAACGCCATGGCTCGCTCGCCGCCGAAGTCGAGCAAGTCCGCGGCAATAATCTGGTGACCGGTACTGGAAATGGGCAAAAACTCTGTGAGTCCTTCAACCAGCCCTAGAATCGATACCTGTGTGGTGGTCCAGAAATCCATTAATCCCCCGTTGACCCCTCTCGGCTGAAAGGTCTGTTGTTGATTCCGAGTATTTAAAACCTGACGGCGATTAAGCCTGTCGGATCAACTAAGAATTAAAACGCATTCTCTGCACGCTTGAAGCAAACGTTATAAAACGTCCATGACCGGGCTATGACGACCTCTACGGCGCCGTCCACCTGCTACGCTTTGCGTTCATGACCGGAGGAGCAACCATGCCAGACGATCCCACCCCCGCCCTGCTCGAACGCTTCAACCAGAACATCACGGCCCTCGGCTGCGCGATTGATGAGATTGGTATCTGGATTGCCAAGAGCGGTTCGGCTGACGTGTCAGGACGGATAACCGATCACCTTAAAGTGCTGGAAGGCAACACCGACGCGATTGCCCAACTGATGGCTGACCTGATCGCCAGATGGACACCTGAAGAAGAAATTGACCCGGAAGACTGATACTTGTGTCTTGCCGGGCCCATCGCTGCCACTCATCGTCGGAGCGTTGACGTTTGGAGTTTCGGCGCGTGCAATGTGCTACCCAAAAATGATCGCCCAAGAGAACACTCCACATGGCAAGGATCATCGTACTCGCTGGTGATTTTCCGCAGGGCGATGGGGAGTATTACTCGGGAACCATCACACTCAAAACAGCGCTTAAACCGCGACTGGGGAAAAGTTTCTCCGTCTCGGAATTCAAAGATCTAACGGTCCAGAGCACGGAATCCAACAAGAATATAAAGAGCGCCATCGGCCTGGGCATTGCAGGCGCGATGTTGCTGGGGCCAGTCGGTGCCATCGCTGGCTATCTGCTCGCGGGCAACAACACGGAAGTGACCTTCATGGCCACCCTGAAGGACGGTGGCAAGCTCCTGGCCGCAACCGATGCCGATACCTACCGGGATATCTCGGCACGCGCCCTCAAAAAATCCCGCCCCAGCCGCCGAGGCGCACTTTCCGAGTCATTGAACAACGGATCCATTCACTGATCCGCCAGCCCTGTAACAGCGAAAATGTTGCAGGGCACTTGATACAGCACATGCTCCGTCGTACTGCCCACCCATTTGCCCAGTCCCTTGCGATGGGCATTTCCCATGACGATCACATCGGCCCGGTGATGCGCGGCAAAGTCGGCCAGCGCTTTGCCAGGCGGCCCTGCAACGAAATGTTGTCGTTCAGTGGGCACGCCATAGTGGTCGGCCAACGCGATGAAGGCCTTATGCAGAGACTTGCGCACGTCGCTGCCGAAGCCTGGCATTGTCACGGCCCCGGCGCCTGCGTCAGATATGTGTGTCATCGATAGATCGTAGGCATGCAGCAGATGCAGCTCCGCGTTGCATTGCATCGCCAATCCGTTCGCCGCCTGGATGATGCGGTCGTTGATGCCCGTGATCTGAGTCTCGGGTTGCGACGGATCGACTGCCGCCACTATCACCCGCGGAAGTGGACACCTGACTTCGCTGACCAGATGCACCGCCACCGGACACTCGCGCAACAAGTGCCAATCCAGAGGCGTGATGAAAACGCGTTTGAGCGCCGATTCGTGCTGCACGTCCTTGATCACCAGATCCGGCTGCATTTCTGCCACATGCCGAAGGATCTCTTGCAACGCAGTGCGCGTTATAAGCACTTCGGTGCTCACCGTGACCCCGCGCCCGCGAATCAGATCGGCCTCATCCTTGAGCCACTTTTCGTTCTCTTGCTGACAAGCCTCACGAAACCGCGCACCGGCGCTCTTCAAACCCAGAAGGTGGGAGTCTTCGATAAACACCGTGATGTGCAGCGCTGCGCCAGTGGCTTCGGCAATGGCAACCGCTCGCTGCAACGCCGGGGTGTGACGCATGGCTGTACCGGCTATCAGAAAGAGTCGTTGATATTGGCTCATGTAACACCTCCAAACGTTCCGGGATATCTAGCTCCCCCCAACGCTCTCGCCTGTCATACCACCGACGATTTGCTATCGCCTCAACTAACGGGATCGGCACTATCAATATACGCCTGGATTCAATAAGCGAGTTATAGGCGTGCGGCCTCGCACCGAATCCGGGAGTCCGGATTCGGTGATGAGCCAACGCTACTTCTGGGCATATTTCGTGCCGTGCGGTCCGTTAAGCTGTGCCTGCATCAGCCCCCATTCACGCTGAATGATCGAGTACGGAATAAAGACACTGATCCTCTCAGCGCCCTTTAGCCCGGGGTGAAAACTCACATTGTTGAACAGGGTGGAGTGAAAACCGACATTAATGCCGACAATGCTGCCGTCATTGGCGATGACGGGCCCACCCGACATCCCCTTGATCATCGGGGCATCATGGATGGCATAACGTTCGCCGCTGCCTTCATCACTGTTGATGAAAGGCGCCGGATATACCTTGCCTTGCCCGGTGACCGTTGTCATATACGGACTCGTCCCCACGGCAGTGATGTGCTCACCCACGCGCGGTGCGCGCCATGACGGATAATGGCCGTCGGCCTTGTGCTTGATGAAGACGAGGTCGCAACCGGTGCTGCAGCTGTATTTCACGTTGCGAATGAGTGGGGTGTGGCGGGTGGTGACGGCGTAGTCCTCGTTCCATTGCACGGCCGAGGCCGTGTACAGATAGGGCAAAGGAAAGCCTGAAAAGACTGAGAAATATGAATCATTGGCAGGTCCCGACAAGTCGGGTTTTACCATACCGTTGCATCCTGCAATACCAGCTCCTATTAAAAAGTAGGCCATGAATTTAATCATGATGATCACCGACTTAGAAGGAGGTTAGATTTTTATTGTGGCGAAACTTGTGGAGAAACTTTTAGTTGTCAGGTTTGTGCAGTTTTCCTCGCAGCGGGTCAGGTGCGTTTATTTATGGCTGAAACTGTAACAAATGCGTACAAATAAATTGTGCTAAGACCAATTGCCTTTCGATACATATAACAAACTTCAACTAATTGACGCCTGAAAAATGACACACGCATGAAAAATACACTAGCAATCAAACTTTCATAGTTTAAGTAAAGCGAGTAAAACAGCCGCTCTCAGGGCATTTAACGCACTTCGGCATGCCTCGGTAACGCCACGGAAATCAATGCCGCGAAAATAACAAATACGCTGGATATCCATAAACACGCCCTGCCCGAAAGCCTGATAAATCCAGCCAGAGAGCACGGTACCGATCAGGCGGCCCATTGGACATGTAGTAGAACCCCACGTCCAGCAACACGCTGTTTTCCTTGGCGTAGGACACGATCAGGTGCTGTTAACGTTGCGCGAGACGATGCTTTGCATGGCCATCACGATCGAGGCAAAGACCACCACCGGGTCGACGGCTTTGTGCGGCACCGCGCCATTGCCACCGTCGCCGATGATTTTGATGTTCACCGTGTCGGTAGACGCATGAACGGTCCGCTGTAAAAACCCAAATGCCGGACGGGATAACCCGGCACGTTATGCATGGTGAAAATCGCGTCGCACGGAAACCGCTCGAGCAGTCTTTCTCCAGCATTTTCCTGGCACCGCCCAGCCCTTCTTCCGCCGGTACTCGTAGCAATAGTCGACGGTCATATCGTTGCAACTGCAAGTCTTGATCAGGACGTTGTCCGAAGCGTGTTTGTCGACCTGACCTATCAAGGAAAAGGAATCGGAAGACACTTGATGGAGAGGATTCAATCGATCGCCATAAGTGCAGGCCTGAACCTACTATGTGTCCCCTCTTCAATCACCGCAGAAGGCTTTTATGCTTCACTTGGCTTTAAAAAAATCCGTGACGAGTTTCACGAATCGGAGCGCACGATCATCATGGCGAAGACATTGGACCTGTAGCGCTACAGCATCCAGGGACGCCAGGATCAGAAAATGGATTTCATCTCTTGATCAACATGTTGGCTCATCGGATTGGCGTTTTACGTGCTTGGCTTACTAACTGGCGGTCGTTTCAAGGCAGAAAGCGGTTCTGCCTGGGGTTGGGCAGTCGCCGTCGGCGGCTTGGTGCTATTCGCACCTTTCGTGATTTTTATGGTGGTTTTGGCATGGTGTCGCGTAGTAATGGGTGGCACCACCGGTCGGATCTGACACCTTGCCCGCCTTCACTTGGTCAGCGGCGATCTGCGCCTGGGCAAACTCGCGAAACGGAATCGGCTTTGCGCCACTCAGGCAGGCGAAATTCGGATCGTTCCTGTTCCAGCAGCTGAACTGGTAGGGCTTTTGGTACACACCGGCATACCCCTCGCCCCACCACGACCTGGCCTTGCCGTCATTCACACGGTTGCGGATGGTCCAGGCCACAGCGATTTGGCCAGCCAGGGATTCGCCGCGAGCTTCACCCCATAAGGTGCGGGCGCGGATGCCGCAGTCTTTTTCGGCTTCAGTCATCACTTTCTTCAGGCAAAAAAACCCGCACTTGGCTGGGATCGATAAGGATTCGTCTTGTTACAGGGCGTCTTCAATGCTCTTGGCTACAGACTTGGCGAGTTCTGCATAACCAGGCTTCGTATAGTGAACATCAGTATTAGATTCACGCATGCCGTCTGGCAGGCTGGCCGAGACAACCTGCAGGTCATTGACCGGAATACCGAGGCGTCTCATTACCTTAGCCGCTGTTTGGTTATACTTTTCCACATCGACACTGTTGCGGCAGGGATCTTGCTGTGGAACAACGGTGATGCTCTGAAAAATAACATTCGCACCCGTTGCCTTCAGTTGAGATGCAATCAAGTCGAGATTTCTTTCGTACTGATCCAGCGGAACGGCGATCGAACCGTTCATCTTATCCTTGTGATCCTTGGTGATTGACCCAGGTTGACGGTAGCAGATGTCCCACAGCCCGAAATTGAAGCTGATAACGTCCCATTTCCCTGAGCCGATCCATCGCCGAAGATTCCTGACGCCATTGTTCGAATCCTGCGAGTTGCCAGCGCTGTGAACCACCACGGCTTTCGAGTCCAGGGCTTTCCGCACATACGGCGTGTACCCGAGCGAAATTGAGTCACCAATGATCAGGACTTTCGGCCTGCTCAGTTGATCGGCATTGCAGCCCACCACGAAAAAGATCGAAGAGGCGATCAGAGCCTTGAAAACAGAAAGCTTGAGCACAGACATCCATCCATGTTGGTGAGAGTCAGGACAGTCTACCTATGCCGGCACTCATCACAAGGTCAATTGAAGCTTGCCCGCGACTGGCCAGGCGCCTGGTAGCGCCAACAGCAGTTGTTGGTTGTTGAGAGCCGTTGAGATCTCGCTGCGTACAGCCAATGTGCGGGATCTTAGTTATTTTTTGTCGATTACGGGGCTCTTTTTGCCTGTTACCATCGGGCTTTAGACTCTACTTTCGGGCCTGAGATGAACGCTTCCGTTGTTAACGAGCCGAGAGACTGGGCTTGGGCATATACGAAGATCAGAACGTATGGCTGTTCTCGTGTGTCCGCCCTTTACAGAGCAAGCCTATATACCCTGCGAGGCGACACAGGGGTATTCAGAATAGGTAACGGTTGGACAAAGGTGAGAATCCGACGTTGAGTTATAAAAAATCACCGCAAAATACCAATTCCCTTAAGTCATTAGGCATTGAGTGCCATCACCTGCTAAAAAAGGACAAATCAAGAAATGAAGTATAGAGCAGACATTGATGGACTTAGAAGCATAGCAATATTACCAGTAATACTATTTCATGCAGGGTACAGCCTATTCAGCGGCGGCTTCGTTGGGGTTGATGTATTTCTTGTCATATCCGGATACTTAATTACAAAAATAATCTCAAGCGAAATCAAAGAGAACAAATTCAGCATCACCGTATTCTATAAAAAAAGAATAGACCGCCTGCTACCAGTACTACTTGCAGTACTTACATTCACATTGATCGCAGGTTGGTTTCTGCTCACACAAAAGGAGTACAAATCCCTATCACAAAGCGTAGTCTCTTCCATACTATTCTCGTCAAACATTTATTTCTGGATAATCCAAGATTATTTTTCAGCTTCAGCTCAAACCCTCCCCCTGCTCCATACGTGGTCACTGGCAGTAGAAGAACAATTTTATATTTTCTTCCCTCTACTAATGATAGCCATTTACAAACTAGGGTTTTCGTCAAAGAAAAGCCAAAAAACAATACTGCTTCCAATTTTTCTTGCATCTCTGTTAGCGGCCTGTATTACTACATACCACAGCCAATTAACTGCATTTTACATGCTTCCTTTTAGAGCATGGGAACTACTGATCGGATCTTTTTTAGCACTAAACTTTATCCCAGCTACAAAATCAAAGTTCTTAGCCAACATTCTCTCGTTAAATGGTTTGCTACTAATTGCCGCAGCAGTTTTCACATTTGACAAATCCGTACCGTTCCCTGGAGCCACCGCCCTACTACCGACAATTGGTGCAGCCCTGATCATCTATTCAGGATCGGTACATATAACTGTAGCAAAAACAATACTCGAATCACCGCCCGCTGTATTCTTCGGAAAAATCTCTTACTCCCTGTACATGTGGCACTGGCCAATATATGTATTCTTCAACCTATACTTTGACTTCAACCTGAGTACATATCAGCGCATATCCATGGTCGCTACAGCCTTGATTGTATCGTACTTTTCTTGGCTTCTGATTGAGAAAAAAACTCGAGGGCGATTCGTCAAGGCCCCAACAACAAAAGCTTTCGCATACGCAGGTGCATCTATGACTGCAATCGCCTTAGTGGGAATGGTGATTGTTTTTAATCAGGGCTTCCCAGCACGTCTCAGTGAACAGGCAATTCTTGCTGAAAAATCTGCGACCGATTATAGCCCACACCGGTTGAAATGCCATACAAATACCACCGTCGGAATAGTCATCGAATATAATAACTCATGCATACTCGGCGAAAACACAAAGCCAGATACGGTCGTCTGGAGCGATAGTCACGGGGTTGAATTAGCAGCCGCGATAGGTGAGCTATATAAACAACGCGGTAAATCCTTGCGAGAACTAACTGCATCAGGATGCCCGCCATCACTTGGCTATAACACAACATCACGCCCAGACTGCGCCGCCTACAACCAGAGGATATTTGATTCGCTTATTGCGGATCACGATATAAAACACGTGATAATAACTGCATTTTATGGCTCTCCTAGCTATCACGATAGTTGGGGAGATTTTGAATCAGGCTTCTCCAAAGCCATAGAACTACTAAAGGCGAACGGAAAGAATATAATAATAAATTATCCGTTGCCCTACTACACTTCGGGCGTTCCACAAACGATGGCCAGGGCAAAAATGCTCGAAGGCATTATGCCTCCGCCTTACATAACCACCGAGCAATTTAAAACCCAGAATGAATACGCTATCAGCTACCTAGACAAAATAGCCCGATCAGACTCAGTACACCTAATTGAAAGCTACAAAAAAATATGCTTTGAGACTTGTGAAAAAACCATAGACAACCACGCAATTTATTTCGACGGAAATCACATATCCATGGTTGGCGCAAGATTGTTTGCAAAAGATTTTGTCGCAATCACAGAGCAAACTATGCTTGCTAAGCATTGAGTGTTAGCGATGGCGATACGTACTCACCATCGCTAATTCAAATATCCTCTCCGGCTGTGAATTCAAACTTCCCAAATTTTGGGGAGTTTGTGCTGGCCTTGTGCTGGATGAAGACAAGGTCACAGCCGGTGCTGCAGCTGTATTTCACGTTGTGGATGAGGGGGGTGTGGCGAGTGGTGACGGCATAGTCTTCGTTCCATTGCACGGACGAGGCCATGTATAGATAAGGCAAAGGGAAGCCCGAGAAGACTGAAAAGTATGAATCATTGGCAGGCCCCGTCGGGTTTTACCATACCGTTGCATCCTGCAAGAACAGCTCCTATAAAAAAGTAGGTCATGAATTTAATCATGATGATCACCGACTTATAAGGAGGATTTGATTTTTATTGTGCCGAATCTTTTAGTTGTCAGGTTCTTGTAGCTTTCCTCGCAGCCCGGTCTGGCTGGTTATTTATGGCTGAAGTTTTAATAAATGCGCACGAATAAATTGTGCCAAGACTAATTACTTTTCGATCCATATAAGAAACTTTAACTATTTGACACCTGAAAAATGGCACCAACATAATAAGCACACTAGAAATTAAACTTTCTTACTTGGTGTAAAACCCATGAAACAGCGGCTTTCAGGGCAGTTGAATCGCTTTGGCATGCCTGGGTAACGCCACAGAAATCAGTGCCGCGAAAATAACAAATGCGCTGGACACCCATAAACACGCTGTCAGACCGAAGACCTGATAAATCCAGCCAGAGAGCACGGTGCCGATCAGCCGCCCCATGGCGTTGGACATGTAGTAAAAGCCCACATCCAGCGACACGCCGTCTTCCTTGGCATAGGACACGATCAGGTAGCTGTGCAGCGAGGAATTCACCGCGAACAGCACACCGAAGACCATCAATCCGCCCAACAGCACCCACTGTTGCGGCAACCCGGTGTTCAACCCCAGAGCAATTGCCGCCGGCAGGCCCGCCAGCGCAAGCGCCCAAAGCAACGCAGCGCGGCCATCAGGGACATGTCCTCGTTGCTTGCCGGTGATCCGCGGCGCGAACGATTGCACGATGCCGTAGCCGATCACCCAGGCTGCCAGGAATCCCCCGACCTTCCAGAAGTCCCAGCCAAAGACGCTGCTCAGGTAGACGGGCAAAGCCACGACAAACCAGACATCGCGAGCGCCGAACAGGAACAGGCGGGCCGCCGACAGAATGTTGATGGCCCGGCTTTTGGAGAGGATGTCGCGAAACCTGGGCTTGGCTTTAGCCTTGCCCAAATCCTTCTTCAACAGGATCAAACTGCTGATCCAGATCAGCGCCAGGACACCCGCCATGGCCAGTAACGCGCCTTTGAACCCGATCAGGGCGAGCAATGCCCCGCCGAGAAAGAAACCGACGCCTTTAAGTGCATTCTTCGAGCCCGTGAGAATGGCTATCCATTGATAGAGCTTGCCCTGCTGCCCATCGGGCACTAACAGCTTGATGGAGCTTTTTGCGCTCATCTTGTTCAGGTCTTTGGCGATCCCCGACAGCGCCTGAGCCCCCATCACCCAGGGGATCGTCAGCCAGGTTACGGGAACTGTCAGCATCAACAGCGCCACCACCTGCATGCCCAACCCCAGGTTCATGGTCCGGTTCAGACCCAGTCGGGCGCCGAGATAACCACCTACCAGGTTGGTGATCACACCAAAGAGTTCGTAGAACAGAAACAACGCCGCGATTTGCAGCGGGCTGTAGCCCAACGCATGAAAGTGCAGGACCACCAACATGCGCAAGGCACCGTCGGTGAGGGTGAAGGCCCAGTAATTGCCCGTCACGAGCAGGTACTGTCGCACTTCCGGCGCGAGGGCTGACAACGTTTTCATCACCGCTCCTTAAACGGCCAGGCCGACCATTCTAGCCAGTTCGACCGTGCGGTTCGCGTAAGCCCATTCGTTGTCGTACCAGGCATAGAGTTTGACCTGGGTACCGTTGATGACCAGGGTCGACAGCGCATCGATGATCGATGAGCGCGGGTCGGTGCGGTAGTCGATGGATACCAGTGGACGCTCCTCGAAACCGAGGATGTCTTTGAGTTCGTTCTCGGAGGCGTCCTTGAGGAACCGGTTCACTTCTTCGACGGTGGTGACGCGCTCGACTTCAAAAACACAGTCCGTCAGTGAAGCGTTGGCCAACGGTACGCGCACGGCGTGGCCATTCAGACGCCCGCGCAGTTCCGGGAAAATTTCGGCAATGGCGGTGGCGGAACCGGTGCTGGTCGGGATCAGGCTCATGCCCGAAGCCCGTGCCCGGCGCAGATCCTTGTGCGGCTGATCGAGGATGCTTTGGGTGTTGGTCAGGTCGTGGATGGTGGTGATCGAGCCGTGGCGAATGCCCAGCTTTTCGTGGATCACCTTCACCACTGGCGCGAGGCAATTGGTGGTGCACGATGCGGCGGTAACGATGCGATGTTCCGCTGGATTGAACAGGTGATGGTTGACGCCCATGACGATGTTCAGCGCCCCCTCTTCTTTCACCGGAGCGCTGACCACTACGCGTTTGACCCCCTGATCAAGGTAAGCCTGGAGTACCGCGACGGTCTTCATCTTGCCACTGGCTTCAATCACCAGATCGCAGCCCGACCAATCGGTATCGGCAATCGCCTTGTTGGCAGTGACCTTGATGCGCTTGTCGTCGATGACAATACAGTCACCTTCAGCGCTCGCCTGATCATTCCAGCGACCATGCACCGAATCGAAGTTGAGCAAGTGCGCATGCGTCGCCGCGTCGCCTGCCGGGTCGTTGATCTGAACGAACTCAAACTCCGGCCAGCGCCAGGCGGCGCGCATGGCGAGACGACCGATGCGGCCAAAACCGTTGATGCCTACTTTGATAGTCATGTTGAGGTGCTCTGTAGCGGTTGCTTTGGGGGTTATCGAACCGGACAGCAGGCAGCTGCCCGTTCGGGACGGTCGCCCATCTGATCAAGGCGTTGGGCATCGGGGCTCAGCCAGTGCGTGTTGGCTTCAAGCGCCACGGTCAGCACCTGATGCACCCAGTCAGGAAGACTCGGGTGCAACCGGTAGTAGACCCATTGGCCTTGCCGACGGTCCGCCAGCAATCCACAGGTACGCAACTGCGCCAGGTGCCTGGAGACTTTGGGCTGGCTCTCGTTCAACGCGCAGGTCAGCTCGCAGACACATAGCTCTCCCTCACGGGCGATGAGCAGCATCATGCGGACCCGGTTGTCGTCAGCCAGGCATTTGAAAACAGTGGTCGGCGTCAGAGGGGCAGACATTGGGTTTCTTCAGTTCATATGCGTTTTTTCGAATATATGTTTTTCCGCATGTACCGTAAAGGGTCCCAGCCAATGTGTCGGCTCTGTACATGAATGATATTTATTTACTTACAAAAGGGAATCGTTATCATTAGCGCTACTACTAATAAAAGGAGCTCATGGTGGCTTTACCGCGCATTTACCCCGCCTCTCTCTCACTGCTGGGGCTGTTGGCAGTACCTGATTTGCAGGCAGAAACCCAATCGCCAGTCACCCTGCCTGCCACTGCTGTGACCAGCGATTACAGCGAGCAGAACTACAAGCCGACCGACAGCCGCAGCGCGCTGAAGATCGATGCCCCGCTGCGCGATATCCCGCAAACGGTGAACGTGATCCCTCAGAGCGTGATCAAGGATCAAGGCGCGCAGTCGATGGAAGACGTGCTGAAAAACGTTCCCGGCATCGGCCTTTCCAATGGCGATGGTCAGCGCGACCAGGTCACCATTCGCGGCTTCAGTGCCATCGGCGACATGTACGTCGACGGCGTCCGTGACGATGCGCTGTACTTTCGCGATCTGTCCAACGTTGAGCGCGTGGAAGTGATCAAGGGGCCGGCAGCGGTGCTCTATGGCCGCGGTTCATCCGGTGGTCTGATCAACAGCATCAGCAAGAAACCCAACTTCACTCCCAAGCAGGAAGTGGGTGTCAGCTTCGACAGCGAGGGTAAAAAGCGCACGCAGTTCGACGCTGGCTGGGCCGATCAGCAGCAAAACGACAAGGCCTTCCGGGTGACCGGTGCGCTGGAGAACAGCGACACCTTCCGCGATGACGGCAATATCGACCGCAAGGCGATTGCACCTTCGGCCTACTTCAAGCTCTCCGACAATCTTGAACTGAATCTGGGCGCTACGTACCTCTACGATAAACGCCTGATCGACTTCGGCATCCCCGCGCTGGGCAACCGCCCGGTCGATGTCGATCGGGACAAGCGCTTCGGCTCCGCCGACCCGGATGACGATTACACCCGCAGCGAAGTGTTCTCGTTCACCGCCGGCGTCGACTACCGCCTCAACGACGACTTCACCCTGAGCAACACCAGCCGCTACTACCACTACGACCTGGATCGCAACAACACCCTCGCCGACTCCAGCCCAACACGCTTCGTCACCGCACCCAACGGCGAACTGCTGGTGAAACTCAACCGCGGCAACGTGCAGCGCAAGGAAGACGGCTGGTTCAACCAGACCGAACTCAAGCAACAGGCCACGCTCGCCGGGATGAACCACAACCTGCTCTATGGCGTGGAACTGGGGCGCCAGGTCAAGGATCAATCCGTCTTCAGCCAGTCCAACGTTGCGCGAGTCCCGGTGTACCGCGATGCTCTGGTCGACGTGCCGTTCCAGGCCAACCGGCAAACCGCCAAAGGCACCACTACCCAGGACACGGCCGGTTTCTACGTCCAGGATCTGATTGAACTGACCCCGCAATGGAAAGCGTTGCTGGGTGTGCGCTATGACGTGTTCGACCAGGAATATTCGGATGACCTGACCCGCGCCACCCTGTCCCGAACCGACCATACCTGGAGCCCGCGCGCTGGCCTGGTCTACCAGCCTGATCAGGTTCAGTCCTACTACATTTCGGTGAGTCGCTCTTACCAACCCTCTTCCGAAGTCTTCGCCCTGAGCACCACCAACCAGGACCTTGAGCCGGAAGAAACCACCAACGTCGAGATCGGCGGCAAGTGGGACCTGCTCGACAATCGCCTGGCGTTGACGGCAGCGCTGTTCCGCCTGGAACGCACCAACATGAAAAACACCGATCCGGCGAACCCGACCCAACTGGTCCTGTCGGGCGAGCAGCGCACCGACGGCCTGGAACTGACCGCCAGCGGGCAGTTGAGCGACAAGTGGCAGGTCTATGCCGGCTATGCCTATCTGGATGCCGAAATCACCAAGTCCAACAACCGGACCAACGGCGTCGCCAACGAAGGCCAGACACCGACCCTGACCCCGCGTCACAGCGCCAACCTCTGGCTGGTGCGCTCGCTGACCAACACCTGGCGCGTGGGCATGGGGGCGAACTATGTCGATGACCGCTACACCGCCCTGGACAACCAGGTGGTCATGCCCGCCTACACCACCGTGGACGCGGCGTTGCTCTATAACCTGCCGAAGTGGGACATGGCGCTGCGTTTGCGCAACGTCTTCGACAAGGACTATTACGCCTCGGCCCATGGCTCGGTGGACCTGATCACCCCCGGAGCGCCACGCACTCTGGAGTTGAGTACCAACTACCGGTTCTGAGTGAAAACCTGAAATCAAACGCCCTGCATCCCGGGGCGTTTGTTTGCAGTGCGCAACATCGTGACAATGATTCAAAGCTCATTTAATCTTCAGCGCGCGATGAGTGATTGAGAATCTCTCGCGTTGTCAGACAACAACAATATTTCGAGGAAAACCCATGCGCAAACTTCTGTTGCTCACCCTTATGGCCGCTTCTCCCCTGGCTTTCGCCGGTACTGAATGCACCAAGGCCGACAAAGCCCAATGGCAAGACCAGGCCAAGTTTCAGGAAGATCTCAAGGCCAAGGGCTATAACATCAAGAAGTTCAAGGTCACTGCCGGCAATTGCTACGAAATCTACGGTTGGGACAAGGACAAGCGCAAAGTCGAGATCTACTTTGATCCGGTCACCGGCAAAGTCGTGAAAGAAGAGATCGAATAAGACAAAGATGAAAGCTGAAACCCTGCGCCTCTGGGACCCTCTCGTACGCGTTTGCCACTGGTCCCTGGTGGTTGTCTTTATCAGCGACTACTTCCTCAATGAGGAGGGAGACGCCTGGCATCGCTGGCTCGGCTATTACGCCGTGGCAGTGGTGCTGGTGCGCGTGGTGTGGGGGTTCATTGGCCCGCCGGCGGCGCGTTGGTCAGACTTCTGGCCAACCCCGACGCGCATTGCTCACCATGGCCGGGCGCTGTTTTCCGGCCAGGGCTACCACCGCATGGGCCACTCACCCATCGGTGCACTGGTGATGGTTCTCATGCTGCTGTTGATGACCGGCCTGGGCATCAGCGGTTTCCTGATGGAGGAAGTGGACTACTTCTTCGGCGAAGACTGGCTGCGTGATGTCCACGAGTTCATGGCCAATGCGCTGCTCACGCTGGTTGGCGTGCATATCGTCGCGGCACTGGTGGAAAGCATCCGTTTGCGTGAAAACCTGCCGCTGTCGATGATCACAGGCCATCGACGCAAGAAAAACGCCGACGAATAAAGAGCCCGATTCAGCGCAATCCCTGTGGGAGCGGGCTTGCCCGCGAAAGCGGTGTGTCAGACGACATCAATGTTGGACTGTGCCACCGTCTTCGCGAGCAAGTCGGATTGCCGCACAGCCGCACCCTCGGGGAAGATCAGCGAAAGGATTTCGTATACCCTATCGCTATCTCACTTCCAAACGACCGCCGCCGTGAACCTACCCAAACTCAACGCTCCCGACCTTGGCAATACGCCTTCGACCTCGGAAATCATCACCCGTCATCTGCGCGACGCCATCGTCGCCGGGCATTTTGCCGAAGATGAACCGATTCGCCAGGACGACATTGCCCGCCAGTTCAACGTCAGCAAGATTCCGGTGCGCGAGGCGCTCAAGCGGCTGGAAGCCGAAGGGCTGGTGATGTTCCAGCGCAATCGCGGGGCGATGGTCACGCGGGTTTCCGATGCCGAGCTGGCGCAGATGTTCGAGGTGCGCATGTTGCTGGAAGACAAAATACTGCGCCTGGCCATACCCAACATGACTGAAGAAACCTTCGCCCGTGCCGAGCGCATCTGTCAGGAATTCATCGGCGAGGACGACGTGGGCCGCTGGGCCGAGCTCAATTGGGAGCTGCACGCCTGCCTTTACGAACCGGCACAACGGCCGTTTCTGGTCAGCCTGATTCGTTCGGTCAACGACAAGCTGGAGCGCTACCTGCGCATGCAAATGAGCCTGTCGGCCGGCAAGGAACGGGCCGATCACGAGCATCGCGAAATCCTCGCAGCCTGTCGTGCCGGCGATGTGGAGCTGGCGGTGAAGCTGTTGGACGAACACATTGCCGGGGTCTGCAAAACCCTGTTCGAGCACCTGCCCCACGCCCACTGACGGTTCAGGATGCTATGCCGATTTCGTCATCGGCACAGGATAAATCCATCAAGCCGGCACCCCGCCGCACAGGCCACTCTTGCGTTCACTCATCTGAACGGACGTGGCCCTCCCATGAAACGCATCACCGTGATCGACTCCCACACCGGCGGCGAACCGACCCGTCTGGTGACCGCCGGCTTTCCTGATCTGGGCACCGGCAGCATGGCTGAACGGCGCAAGCGGCTGGCCGACCATCACGATCAATGGCGCGCCGCCTGCGTGCTGGAACCACGAGGCAGCGACGTACTGGTGGGTGCCCTGCTCTGCACACCGGTGGACCCGAGCGCCTGTGCCGGGGTGATTTTTTTCAACAACAGCGGTTACCTGGGCATGTGCGGCCACGGCACCATCGGCCTGGTGGCGTCGCTGGCGCACCTGGGCAAGATCGGTCCTGGCGTGCACCGCATCGAAACGCCGGTGGGGACGGTGCAGGCGACCCTGCACGAAGACCATTCGGTGAGCGTACGCAATGTGCCGGCCTACCGTTACCGCAAGGCGCTGGCGTTGCAGGTGCCGGGCATCGGTCAGGTAGTCGGCGATATCGCCTGGGGCGGCAACTGGTTTTTCTTGATCGCCGAGCATGGACTGCGGGTCGCCGGCGACAACCTCGACGCGCTGACCGCTTATACCTACGCGGTGCAACAAGCGCTGGAGGCCCAGGGCATTCGTGGCGAAGATGGCGGGCTGATCGACCATGTCGAGCTATTCAGCGATGACGATCACGCCGACAGCCGCAACTTCGTGCTCTGCCCCGGCAAGGCCTATGACCGCTCACCGTGCGGCACCGGCACCAGTGCCAAACTGGCGTGCCTGGCGGCCGACGACAAGTTGCAACAGGGGCAGATCTGGCGTCAGGCCAGTGTCATCGGCAGCGAGTTCGAAGGCTCTTATGAATGGCAAGGCGAGCGCATTGTGCCGACCATTCGTGGCCGTGCCTTTATCAGCGCCGAAGCCAGTTTGATCATCGAACAGGACGACCCTTTCGCCTGGGGCATTCGTCCATGAACGAGGGCCTGGTGGCCGATGTGATCGTGATCGGCGCCGGTATCATCGGCGCTGCCTGCGCCCAGGCGTTGGCCCGGCGTGGCTTGCAGGTGCTGGTGCTGGACGCCGGCCTGCACGGTGCGACGGCAGCGGGCATGGGCCACCTGCTGGTGCTCGACGACAACCCGGCCGAACTGGCCCTGAGTCAATATTCCCTGCAACGCTGGCGCGAGCTGGCACCGGACCTGCCCGACGACTGCGCTTACCGCAACAACGGCACGCTGTGGCTGGCGGCCAACGCCGAGGAAATGGCGGTCGCCCATAGCAAATACCTGAACCTGAAAGCCCAGGGCGTAGCGTGCGAACTGGTCAGCGCCAGCGCCTTGCGCCAGCGTGAACCGGAACTGCGCGAGGGTCTGGAAGGCGGCTTGCTGATCAATGGCGACGGCATTCTGTATGCGCCGGCGACCGCCCGCTGGATGCTCGACACGCCGAACATCCATCAGCGTCGAGCGCGGGTCAGCGCCATTGATGGCAACCGCGTCTGCCTCGATGACGGCCGTTGGTTGAGCGCCGAAGCGGTGGTGTTGGCCAACGGCATTCAGGCCAGCGACCTGTGCCCGGAATTGCCCATCGAGCCGAAAAAAGGCCACCTGCTGATTACCGACCGCTACCCCCGCACCGTCACCCACACCCTCGTGGAACTGGGCTACGTCACCAGTGCCCACAACGCCACCGGGCCATCCACCGCCTGCAATATTCAGCCGCGCCCCACCGGGCAATTGTTCATCGGTGCCTCGCGGCAATTCGGCACCACCGATCCGCAAGTCGAAGGCTGGATGCTGGCGAAAATGCTCAAGCGCGCCGCCGAATACATGCCAGGCCTGGCCCGGCTCAATGGCATCCGCGCCTGGACCGGTTTTCGCGCCGCCAGCCCCGACGGCCTGCCGCTGGTGGGCCAGCACCCGCAGCAGCAGGGCTTGTGGCTGGCGGTCGGGCACGAAGGCTTGGGCGTCACCACGGCCCCCGGCACGGCCGACTTGCTGGTGGCGCAGCTGTTCAACGAAACCCCGCCACTGGCCGCGCAACCCTATCTGCCCCAGCGTTTTCTCGGAGAACCTGCCTATGCCTGAATTACTGCTGGACGGCCGCGCCTTGAACGTGGCCGAAGGCACCAGCGTCGCCGCTGCCCTGGCGCTGGGCAGCGACGGCTGCACGCGCACCTCGGTCAGTGGCCAGCGCCGCGCGCCGCTGTGCGGCATGGGCATTTGCCAGGAATGCCGGGTGACCATCGACGGCCGGCGACGCCTGGCCTGCCAGACTCTGTGCCGCGACGGTATGCAGGTGCAGACATGCCCATGAACGAATACGCCGATCTGCTGATCATTGGAGCCGGTCCCGCCGGCATGGTCTCCGCCCTGGCCGCCGCACCCAGCGGCGCACGCATCGTCATGCTCGACGACAATCCGCTGCCGGGCGGGCAAATCTGGCGTGACGGTCCGCAAGCCAACGTGCCCGATCAGGCCCGTCGCCTGCGTGAGCGTTTGCAGGCTTGCAGCAACCTCCGCCGTCACCCCGGCACCCGGGTGATCGCCAGTCCCGGTCCGAAACAGCTGTTGGTCGAAAATGACGATGCCGGTTGGCTGATCAGTTATGACAAGCTGATTCTGTGCACCGGTGCCCGCGAGTTGTTGCTGCCCTTCCCCGGCTGGACGTTGCCTGGCGTGACTGGCGCCGGTGGCTTGCAGGCGCTGATCAAGGCGGGCCTGCCGGTGCAGGGTGAACGCGTGGTGATCACCGGCAGCGGCCCGCTGTTGCTGGCGAGTGCCGCCACCGCGAAAAAGCATGGCGCGCAAATACAACGCATCGCCGAGCAAGCCTCGCGCACCGCCGTCGCCGGCTTCGCCGCGCAACTGCCCCGCTGGCCGGCCAAATGGCTGCAATCGTTCAGCCTGTTCGACCGTCATTACCGCACCGCGACTCATGTATTGGCCGCTCTTGGCACTGACCGGCTGGAAGGCGTGCGCCTGCAACAGCAGGGCAAAATCATCGAACTGGCCTGTGATCGGTTGGCCTGTGGTTTCGGCTTGATCCCGAACATTCAATTGGGCCAGGCGCTGGGTTACGCCATCGAGGGTCAGGCGTTGGCCGTGGATGCCTGGCAGGCCAGCCGCGTCGATCATTATGCGGCGGGTGAATGCACCGGGTTTGGTGGCAGTGAACTGGCGTTGGTCGAAGGGGCTATTGCGGGCCACGCGGCGGTCGGTGACCTTGAAGCGGCACGCCAGTTGTGGCCACGTCGGGCGCGCTGGCAGGGTTTCGCCAAGGCACTGAATCAGGCCTTCGCCCTCGACCCACAACTCAAATCCCTGGCCCGCCCCGACACCCTGGTCTGCCGCTGCGAAGACGTGCCCTACGCCGCATTGACCGGGCACACCGACTGGCGCGAAGCCAAGCTGGCCAGTCGCTGCGGCATGGGCGCCTGTCAGGGCCGGGTGTGTGGTGGCGCGGTGCAGCACCTGTTTGGCTGGCAACCCTCGGCACCCCGCCCGCCCTTCAGCCCGGCACGAATCGAGACCTTGATGTGCCTGGACGACACCCCGCCAGCCTGAAACCCCCTCGGGGGTTTCAGCCGCGCTGTCGAGCCTCTATGATCCCGGGGTCGCCCTCAGACCCCAGCGCCATGTATCCCTCGCTCAGCACCTTCAAACCCTGCGACCTGCCCACGCTGCTGAACAGCCTGCAGCCGATTGCGCCGCTGCTCGATACCCTAGCGGACGTGGTGTTTTTCATTAAGGACCGCGAAGCCCGCTATGCCTTCGTCAACCAGACCCTGGCCCGGCGTTGCGGTTTCAAACATCGTGAAGAGCTGCTGGGGCTCACCGCCGAAATGGTCTTCCCGGAACGCTTCGGCCCGCTGTACACCGAACAGGATCGGCGGGTGCTGTCCAGCGGCCGCGAATTGGCCGACCAACTGGAACTGCACCTGTATTACGGCAACCAGCCGATCTGGTGCCTGACCCACAAACTTGCCTTGAAGGATGAACAGGGCCACATCGTGGGCCTGGCCGGAATCTCCCGCGACCTGCAATCGCCACAGTCCAATCACCCCGCGTACCAGAAACTCGCCGCCGTGGACGCGCACATCCGCAGCCACTTCGCCCGCCCCGTGCCCCTCGCCGAACTGACCGCCATCGCCGGTTATTCCGTGGCGCAACTGGAGCGTCACTGCAAACGGGTGTTCCAGCTCACCCCACGGCAGATGATCAACAAGGCGCGCCTGGAAGAAGGTTCGCGGTTGTTACTGCACACCGAGTTGCCCATCACCGAGATCGCCCTGCGCTGCGGTTATACCGACCACAGTGCGTTCAGCCGGCAGTTTCGTGCGTTGACCGGTCTGTCACCGAGTCAGTATCGCGATACTCAGCGCTAAGGATCGTTTAGGGATCGTTCCCACGCTCCGCGTGGGAATGCAGCCCG
>NZ_JAAUOE010000058.1 GCF_017114915.1 Pseudomonas frederiksbergensis | reverse complement strand
GCATTCCCACGCGGAGCGTGGGAACGATCAACACCACACCCACATTGGATTGGTGGTGTTTATTGGGGCTTCGGCAATTTGAGCTCCGCACACAACCCGCCGCCCTCGCGATTGCTCAAGGTCAGCGACCCGCCAATCGCCAGCGCCAGCTGCTGGGCAATCGCCAACCCCAACCCGGTCCCGCCGGTGCTGCGGTTGCGCGAATTCTCCACGCGGTAGAACGGCTGCATCACTTGAGCCAATTGCTCTTCGGCAATCCCCGGCCCGCGGTCCATGACCTTCACCGACAAGCTGCCGTCAGCCTTTGCTTCCACCCACAACTCTGCTGCGCCGGCGAATTTCAGGGCGTTGTCCACCAGGTTCACCAGCACTCGCCGCAAGGCATGGGGGCGGGTGTCGATCACCGCAGCGCTTTTACCGCCCAGCTGCACGTCTTTGCCCATGTCCTGATAGTCGAACACCAGGCTGTCGAGGAATGAATCCAGATCGGTGCGGCGACTTTCCTCGGTGGCGCCATGGATGCTGCGGGCGTAGGCCACGCCTTCACGCACCAGGTGTTCCATCTCGCCGAGGTCGTTCCACAGTTTGTCTTTCTCGCTGGAGTCGTCCATGAATTCGGCGCGCAGTTTCATGCGTGTGATCGGGGTTTGCAGGTCGTGGGAAATCGCCGCCAACAGTTGCATGCGTTCCTTGAGATACGCCGCAATGCGCGCCTGCATCGTATTGAACGCCCTGGCGGCGTAGGCGACTTCGGTCGGGCCTTTCTCATCCAGGTGCACGGCGTGGGTGTTGGGATCGAGGGTTTCCACCGCTTGGGCGAGGCGGGTGAGGGGGCGGATGGCGATTCTGACCGCCAGCCAGGTGCAGAGGATCATCAGCGCCAGTTGCCCCAGCAATACCGCCGGCAACCATGGTGACAACGGCACCATCGAAGGCCGCACATCAATGGTGACGGGGCTGCCGTCCTTCAGTTTCAGATGCGCCTGGAAGTGTTTCTTCGGGCCGGGGATGTCGGTGAAGGTCAGCGGGTAATCATTACCGATGGCGTCCTGAATCGAGGTCACGGCAATCGGCACATCGCCGCGCGGCATGGGGGTGCCCGGCGAGCCTTCATTCAGCAGATAGCCATAGTTGGCGCGTTCCAGACGCTGCAACCAATTCGCGCGCTCGTCGGCCGGCAAGCGGTCGAGGATGGCGAGGGAGGTCGAGACGTCGGTTTCCAGGTTGCCCAACATGGTGTTTTTGGCACTTTCATAACGCTCGTAGTACTGCGCGCCAAAGGACAGCGCCTGGGCGAGGATCAAGCCGATCAGGAAAATCAGCGACAGCCGCGAGGCCAGCGTGCGGGGCCAGTGCAGCGCCAGACTCATGACGGCGCACCAAGCACTTCCACCGGCAGGGAAAACACATAGCCTTCGCTGCGCACGGTCTTGATATAGGCCGGTTCCCGGGCATCGTCGAGCAGACGCTGACGCAAGCGGCTGACCAGCAAATCGATGGAGCGGTCGAACAGATCGGCGTCGCGGCCCTGGGTCAGGTTGAGCAACTGGTCACGATTGAGTATCCGCTGAGGATGATCGAGGAACACCCGCAGCAAACGATATTCCGCCCCGCTGAGGGCGACCATGGTGCCGTCCTGGTCCAGCAGATGCCGGGCCGAGGTGTCCAGGCGCCAGCGACCGAACCCCAGCAGGCGACCGCTTTCGGTGATCACCAGGTTGGGCGGCAGCATCCGCGTGCGCCGCAGCACGGCGTTGATCCGGGCGAGCAACTCACGGGCGGCGAAGGGTTTGACCAGGTAATCGTCGGCGCCCATTTCCAGGCCGATGATGCGGTCGGTTTCATCGTTGCGGGCGGTGAGCATCAGCACCGGCGTGGCTTTGTGTTTACCCGCGCGCAACTCGCGGCAGAGCACCAGGCCATCGTCGCCCGGCATCATGATGTCGAGCACGATCAGGTCCACCGGCGTGGTCTCCAGAAACGCGCGCATCTGCCGTCCATCCGCCACCACGGTGGTGCGCAGGCCGTTCTTCTTCAGGTAATTGCCTACCAGTTCCCGGATCTCACGGTCATCGTCCACGATGAGAATGTGATCGACATGTTCCATGGGGCCAAGCCTCTTGAGTGGGTGTTGTCGCGCAGTCTACCGAGCCTTGGCCCGTTCGCCCGCCGCCGTTTGTATTGCAGTGTATCTGGCCTGTCGACGGATACACGAGGACGCAAAAACAGCCGGTTTCAGGGGTTTTGTATCGCTGTGTATCCCGGGCCGGTGCTGATACATAGCAATTTACCCGCGCCTGTTCCAGACACAGACGGGATACCTCGCGGGCTTCTAATGGCTTCCATCGAGGCAAACCCAACCGCCTCGGCCCAATCAACGATTGATCTATTGAAGCCCGAGGACAACACCATGAATACCAAAGCCGTTTACGCCGCCTGCCTGTTTGCCGCCCTGAACATCTGCACCTTGTCGGCCCGGGCCGAAGCCGACGTCACCCCGCAAACCTACACCTACGGCACGCACCTGGATATCCAGAAAGTGTTGTCGATGACACAGGACACCACGCCTTCCTGCGGAATTGTGAACGCCCGGATGATCTATCTGGATTCCCAGGGCAAAACCCAGGCCCTGGACTACAGCAAATTCGCTGACGGCTGCGGCGAAAACAACTGATTCCTTCGACTCCCATTACCCATCCCATTTTTGAACAGGAAATAACCCCATGAACAACGTCACCCGCTTTTTGACCGCCATCGTCTTTTCCGTAGCCGGCGCCGCCGCTCATGCCAACGCTGCTGTTGAACAGAGTAGCTGTGGCAGCAGCACCTGCTTCCAACTGACACCGCTGCTGGCTGAGGATGGCTCCAGCCGCACGCCGCAGGGGCAGCTGGTTGCGGAGAACGGCTCCAGCCGCACGCCGCAGGGCCAGCAGTTGGAAAATCAGATGGCTTGAAGCCAGGCATTGTTCCCATGAACTCAAGGTGATCCCATGTTTCTCATCGCATTCCTGGGCGGCATTTTGACCGTCCTCAGCCCCTGCATCCTCCCGGTCGTGCCGTTTCTGTTTGCCGGTGTGAAACGCACGCGCTCCTCGATCCTGCTCACCCTCGTCGGCATGGCCCTGACCTTCGCCCTGATCTCCAGCCTGGCCGTGGTCAGCAGCGACTGGGTGATACAAGCCAACAACACCGGCCGCCATGTGGCGTTGATCGTGATGGTGCTGTTTGCGCTGTCGCTGATCTCCGCCCGCATCGGCGACTGGCTGGCGCGGCCGTTCGTGCTGCTGGGCAATCGCCTCGACCCCAACACCCGCAAAATGTCTGGCCCGCTGGGCTCGGTGATGATCGGCGTCGCCACTGGGCTGCTCTGGGCACCGTGTGCCGGGCCGATTCTCGGGGTGATTCTCACCGGCGCCATGCTGCAAGGCGCCAATGCTCAGACCAGTCTGTTGCTGGTGGCGTACGGCCTGGGCAGCGCGTTGTCCCTGGGTACCTTGATCTTCGCCGGTCGCGGCCTGGTCAATCGTTTGAAACCGTCGATTCCAGTCACCGGTTGGCTGCGGCGCGGCGCGGGTGCTGCGGTGTTGGTCGCGGCGACGGTCATCGCCACCGGTGCCGATAACAGGCTACTCGCCAGCACTTCATCCGAAGGCGTCACGACCGTTGAACAGCAGGTGCTGGAAACCGTGCCGAAAGTGGTCGATTACCTGGTCAGCAAGGTCAAGGCCGACCCGATGATGGACTCGGCCAAAGGCCCGATGCCGTCACTCTCCGGCGCGGTCCAATGGCTCAACTCGCCCGCGCTGAGCAACGAGTCCCTGCGCGGCAAAGTGGTGCTGGTGGACTTCTGGACCTACGACTGCATCAACTGCCAGCACACCTTGCCCTACGTGAAGGACTGGGCGAAGAAATATGAAAAGGACGGCCTGGTGGTGATCGGCGTGCACACCCCGGAATACGGTTACGAACGCATCATCGACAACGTCCGCGATCAGGTGAAAAAACTCGGCATCACCTACCCGGTGGCGATCGACAACAACTATGCGATCTGGCGCGCGTTCGACAACCAGTTCTGGCCGGCTCACTACCTGATCGATGCCAAGGGGCAGGTGCGTTACAGCCACTTTGGCGAGGGTCGATACGAGGCTCAGGAGCAGATGATCCGGCAATTGCTGGAGGAGGCGAAAGCGCCTGCCGCTTAGCCCGTTTCGCAGAGGCAGGCCAACTTGTTAATGCCGCGTTACAGATGGCGACCATGTATCGGAGAACGCCTTGTTTCGTGCGTTCTCCGGACGACCGGGCAGGACGACAACGTATACGGGAGCGATAGTTTGTGGACGGGGTCACTGCCGACCCTGTCATCACGATCATGAAGGGAGGTTGCCATGCCTAGATACATTATCGAACGCGAGCTGCCGGGCGCCGGTGCACTGCCGCAACAGGAGCTCAAAGCGATCTCGAAAAAGTCCTGCGATGTGTTGCGCGAGATGGGGCCGGACGTTCTCTGGCTGCAGAGTTACATCACCGGCGACAAGATTTACTGCGAGTACATCGCGCCGAATGAAGAACTCATCAGGGAGCACGCCCAAAAGGGTGGCTTTCCGATCAACAGCGTTTCCCGTGTCATGAACATCATCGATCCCACCACGGCGGAGTAAGCCGGGACGCGTTCCAACCTGCTATGGAGCCGACTTCATGAGCACACCTATTGACCTCACTGCCCTGAAGAACCGTCAGATGACGGCGTGGGCCAGTGGCGACTATGCCGTGATCGGCACCACCTTACAGATTGTCGGCGAGCAACTCGCCGAAGCCTGCGACCTGCTCTGCGATGAGCGCGTGCTGGATGTCGCCGCCGGCAACGGTAATGCAACGCTCGCCGCCGCGCGCCGGGGCTGTAAGGTCACGTCCACCGACTACGTGGCCAGACTGCTCGAACGCGGTGAAGACCGGGCGCGGGCAGAACACCTGAACGTGGCCTTTCAGGTGGCCGATGCCGAGGCTCTGCCGTTCGAGGACGCCAGTTTCGATGCCGTGCTCTCGACCTTCGGCGTGATGTTTACGCCGGATCAGCCCAAGGCCGCCGCGGAGCTGGCGCGGGTGTGTCGCCCGGGAGGCCGGATCGGCCTTGCCAACTGGACGCCTGAAGGCTTCGTCGGCCAGATGTTCAAGACCCTGGGCCGCCATATGCCGCCACCGCCGGGCGCACAACCGCCTTCGAACTGGGGCACCGAAGCCTGGTTGCACTCGCAGTTCGATCAGCGCGACTTTGTGCTGCAGGTGACTCGGCGGCTGTTCAACTTCCGTTACCGTTCGGCCGCCCATTTCATCGACACCTTCCGCACCTGGTACGGCCCGGTTCACAAGGCCTTTGTAGCCCTGCCACCCGAAGGGGCCACGGCCCTGGAAAACGACCTGACTGAGCTGCTCAATCGCCTGAACCGAGCGGGGGAGCGTTCGCTGGTGGTACCCAGTGAATACCTGGAGGTGGTGATTACCCGGCGTTGAGTTCAACAACGCAAACTCTTGTGGGAGCGGGCCTTTGTGGCGAGGGGGCTTGCCCCCGTTCGGCTGCGAAGCAGCCGCAAAGCTTTTGGGGCCGCTTCGCGACCCAACGGGGGCAAGCCCCCTCACCACAAAGACCCGCCCTTACAGGGGTATGTACAATATCTGGTTTTTAGCCGGCAAATCACTCATCCAGCCGCTCGGTGTACACCACCCACACACTGCACGGCATTTTGTACAGCACATGCTCCACCGTGCTGCCGATCAACCGGCCCATGCCGCGATGACCGATCCGGCCCATGACAATCACATCCACGTCATAGGTCTCGGCATAGCGGGTCAGCACCTTGGTCGGGTTGCCCATGAGCATGTGCCGTTGTTCCGGTGCGATGCCGTTGCGCGCGGCCAGATCATTGAAGGCATCCTCCTGGAAATCGAACAGGGTCTTGGCCTTGCCCGAAGCGAAAAGCGCCGAGCCGTTATCGAAGTTGAACTCGTCCGCGCTGATGGACGAAAGGTCATAGGCGTACACCACATCGAGTTCGGCATTGCAGGCGCTGGCCAGTTTCGATGCCTCGTGAAGGATCCGGTCGTTGAAACTTTTGTATTGGTCATCACGATGGAACGGGTCGACCGCCGCGACGATCTTGCGCGGCAACGCACGAGTGGCATGGCTGACAAAATGCAATGGCACCGGGCACTCACGCAGCAAATGCACGTCGAGAGGGGTAAACACCAACCGCGACAGCCGCGATTGGGGCTCCAGCGCCTTGATCAGCACGTCCATCGGCTGCTCTTTGAGGTGAATCAGGATTTCTTCCAGCGGGTGTTCGACCCAGACCACTTCGGTGGTGACGTGCACGCCGATCTTGCGCAAGGGGTGGGCCTGTTCCTCAAGCCACTGACGGTGACGCTCGACGTACCCCAGACGCATCTGTTCCAGGGCCTTTTCGTTGACCAGACTGGCGGTCGCCAGGCCTTCCAGGTAGTCGAAGGCCACGATATGCAGGGCCGCACCCTCGGCCTTGGCCAGCGCCGCGGCCCGGTCGAAGGCGGGGCTGTGTTCCATCAGCGGTGAGACGACCAGCATGAAACGAGATGGACCAGACATGACAAACCTCCCGTGGGTAAACGAGCGGACGGCGATCCCCCTGGGGCAGCGTTGGGAGAGCGACTGTGCGCCCGACGCATGGTCATTCGATAGCCGTTCAATCCTCTAAGTATTGACCATGATCAACTTCTCGTCCGCAAGGGTATCAGCGGGGCGGGGTGATCGAAGGTGCCTGGCAAATGTGGGTGTTTTTTTATCTAGATAACCTTCGCGCCCCGAGCCTCCAGTAACTCCCGCAATACGGAACGGTGGCAGTGGGCTTCGTCTTCGCAATAACACCCCACGGCCAGCGACGTTTGATGGGAGAGGGCGGCCAGCAGGTCCAGCAATTGACTGGGCGCGGGATGGTTCATTTCGGCCTTGAACTTGCGCTTGAAGGCCTCCCAGGCTTTGGCATCTTCAGCCGCTTTGGCTTCGGCCACCAATTCGGGGCTGGGGGACAGCAGCGGTTGCCACACATCATAAAAATCGCGACTGGCAAATTCAGCCTTCGGTACGCCACGGGGCGGGCGGCGTACCGTGCCCACGCGCAGGCCTTCATTCGCGGTGCGGGGCGAGCCGAGTCGCACGATATGGATGGGCATGATTGCAGTGCCTATTTGAGCCGCGAGCCGTCGAACCACTCCAGCGTCGTACGCCAGATGCAGATCCCCAGGAAGTACGCCGACATCAGCAGCCACAGGCCCATCACCATCGGGTTGATGACGGGATGGTTGACCACCAGCGACAAGCTGCACAGCAGCCAGATGGCCGTCACGGCAATGTTGATCGGCATGAATCGACGTACACGGAACGGGTGCAGGAACTTCATGCGGGTCACGGTCAACAGTGCCAGGCCGATGACCGTGAGAAAGGTGATCCACGGCGCCGGGTCGATGATGTACAGGCACAGCGCGACAACGTTCCATGCGGCGGGGAAGCCCTGGAAGTAGTTGTCCTTGCTCTTCATGTTGACGTTGCAGAAGCAAAACAGCGACGACACCAGAATCAGCGACACGGTCAGCAGCAGGGTGTAGTCCGGCAACGGGATGTAGCGATAGATGAACAGCGCCGGGATAAATACATAGGTCAGGTAGTCGATCACCAGGTCGAGGATCGAGCCGTCGAAACTCGGCAGCACCGATTGCACATTGACCTTGCGCGCGAGTGCGCCGTCCAGCCCGTCGACGATCAGCGCCACGCCTAGCCACAGCAGGCAATGGGTGGGCTGGTTCTCCAGCAGGGCGAGGGTCGCGAGGAAGGCAGTGACCACGCCCGTGGCGGTAAAACCATGGGCGCCCCATGCTTTGAGCCTGGCAATGTGTACGGCGGATATCACGCAGGTGTTCTCCAGAAAGTGAAGCAAGCCAGTTATCACCCTCTGATTGAGGGCGTCGGCAAACCGGGTCGGTTGCAGGTATCGACCGGGTTTTCGGGAATAAGGTTCACCACCTTTGAATCTTAGACGCCACGCAAAAAAATACCCCGGAAAATGTCCGGGGTACGTATTGAGCATTTTCGAAACCGCTGAAAATCAAACAACTCCTGCGAGAGTTGTGTCCATCCGTTAATCCGCGGTCGGTGGTTTCGGTACCAGAAACGTAACGCCGAAGCCTTCGGCTATCTCCAGTATCCGGGGCAGGTCCTCGGGGACTTTGAGCCGGTCCAGCGCTGCAAAGAACTGGCCGCCGCGCGGATCGGAAACCACGCCGATGATTTTCGCGGTGGGGGTGATGTTCTTGTAAGCATGGATCGACCCGGCGGGGATATGCACGTAGCCCCCGGTCGAGAGCGTGGTGGCTTGCCCCTCGACGGTCACTTCAATCTGCCCGTCGATGACATAGAACGCTTCGTCCCAGGGGTGAAAGTGAAGAGGAGGCCCGCCACCTTGCACACCTTGCTGGATATGCACTTCAAAGGGTTTGGTCAGATCGCCGCCGGCAAGAATGGTAATGGTCTCTCCAACAACATTGACCGGCGCGGGCGTTTTCCCGGCTTCGATGACGTGAACCGTTCGCATGATCGCTCTCCGAGGCATGAATCCCCCACCCCTGAGTATATTCACTCGCGCCGCGGGCAAGTGTCGCAACACTGCCCCGTCTGTCCGGGCAATTCCAATGGTGATGGAATTTTTTTCCGGGCCTGTCGCTCTGCTGATATAGAGACGTGCCGATTCAGCGTCCTGCAGCAAGCAGCCGGTAAGCCATGAACAAGCACCTGGATGATTACAACCGCATGCGCGATTTCTCGGCGACCCCGGAGCCGGCCGTTGCCGAGCCCGACAGCGTGCTCAGCGACCGCACTATCGTGGAAAAAAAGTACGGTGCTGAAAAGCCCAAGTCGATCAAAAAAGCCCCGGCCAAGGCGCGCAAGGAAGAGTCGCCTCAGCTGATGGGCGCCCGCAAAGCCAGGCTACCGGAGCAGCTCAAGCCGGAACTGGCGACACTGGTCGAATCCGCGCCGAGCGGCGAGTGGAGCTATGAAATCAAGTTCGACGGCTACCGGGTCATGGCGCGCATCGACCACGGCGAGGTCAAACTGTTCACCCGCAACGGTCACGACTGGACCCACAAATTGCCCGGGCAAGCCGAGGCGTTGGCGGCGCTGGGCCTGGAATCGGCCTGGCTCGACGGCGAAATGGTGGTGGCGAACGAGCAGGGCGTTCCGGACTTTCAGGCGCTGCAAAACGCCTTCGATTCCGGCCGCAGCGCCAGCATCGTTTACTACCTGTTCGATTTGCCCTACCTCAATGGTGTGGACCTGCGCGAGGTGCCCGTCGAAGAGCGCAGGGCGGCGCTGGCGACCATACTCAAATCCAATGAAAACCCGTTGTTGCGGTTCTCCGACACGTTCAGCGAATCCCCGGAGGCGTTACTCGACAGCGCCTGCAAAATGCAGATGGAAGGGCTGATCGGCAAACGCCTGGGCTCGCCTTACCTGTCCCGGCGCACCCGTGACTGGATCAAGCTCAAGTGCAAGCGTCGACAGGAATTCGCCGTGGTCGGTTTCACCGACCCCAAAGGCGCGCGCAGTGCTTTTGGGGCCTTGTTGCTGGGGCTGCACGACCGCGACAGCGGTGAATTGCGCTACGCCGGCAAGGTGGGCACCGGGTTCAACGAGGCGACCCTCAAGCGCCTTTACAAACAACTGAAACCGCTGCAGACGAGAAGGCCGTCGGTGGTCAATCCACCTACCGGTTTTGAAGCCAGAGGCGTGCATTGGCTCAAACCCGTGCTGCTGGCGGAAGTGGCCTTTGCCGAGATGACCAAGGATGGCTCGGTGCGCCAGGCCGTGTTCCATGGGCTGCGCGAGGACAAGCCTGCCGCAGACATCACCGAGGAGCGTCCGACAACCGTGAAAACCTCAGCCACTAAAAGGAAAACCACCCCGGCAGCACCGTCACAAGTCAGCCTGGGGCAGGGCAAAGTGCGCATCACCCACCCGGACCGGGTGATCGACGCCAGCAGCGGCACCACCAAGATGCAACTGGCGGAGTATTACGCCAGCGTCGCCGAGTGGATCCTGCCGCAACTCAAGGATCGGCCGGTGGCGCTGGTGCGCGCGCCGGACGGCATCGCCGGTGAACTGTTCTTTCAGAAGAACGCCGAGAATCTGGCCATTCCCGGGATCATCACCCTGGACAAGGATCTGACGGGTCAACCGATCATGATCATCAACAATGCCAAGGCGCTGATCGGCGCGGTGCAGATGAGCACGGTGGAGCTGCACACCTGGAACGCCACGTCGGTCGATCTGGACAAGCCCGACCGCTTCGTCCTCGACCTCGATCCGGACCCGGCACTGCCCTGGAAGAGCATGATCGAAGCCACCCGGCTGACCCTCACGGTGCTCGATGAACTGGGGCTCAAGGCGTTTCTCAAGACCAGCGGCGGCAAGGGGATTCACCTGGTGGTTCCGCTAACCCGCAAACACGGCTGGGATGAGGTCAAGGACTTCAGCCATGCGATTGTCAGCCACATGGCCAAGCTGCTGCCGGATCGGTTTTCCGCGGTATCGGGGCCGAAAAACCGGGTTGGGCGCATCTTCATCGATTACCTGCGCAACGGTCTGGGGGCCACCACGGTCTGCGCCTACGCCGTGCGCACCCGCGAAGGGTTGCCGGTGTCGGTGCCGATCTTTCGCGAAGAGGTGGCCGAGCTCAAGGGCGCCAATCAATGGAATGTACACACCGTGCATGAACGCCTGGCCGAGGTGGGCGATGAACCCTGGGCCGACCTGAAGAAAACCCGGCAGACGATTACCGCCGAGATGCGACGACGGCTCGGGATGAAAAAATAGTGAATCGGACGGAAAGTGGCGAGGGGGCTTGCCCCCGTTTGAGTGCGTAGCACTCACAAGATCTTTGGTACATCAGAGATTTTGGGGCTGCTGCGCAGCCCAACGGGGGCAAGCCCCCTCACCACATCGACAGCTATTGCTTACCGACTGCGGCAGCGAGCAGCGGCGCTACCTGTTCATCGGTCAATGCGGCGTGGACTTCCATGCTCATGACATCGCTCCATTCCAGCACCCATTTCTGTATCGCCACTGGATCACTGGCCTCGGCAATGCCCACACCGCTGGCGCCGCCGACGGCATGCCAGCGCCCCAGCATGCTGACGCCTGCGGGTGGGGCGCCACCGGTCTTGAGAAAACGTTCGATCGCGCTGTTACGTTGTTGCGGGCTGATGGACCAACGGACCATGAATAACATCTGCCACCTCCTGCTACGGATTGGCACCTTTTATCGTCGCGCACCTGGCTGGCGCCGGGGCCACGGTCACGCCTGTGTTTTCAGCGCCCTCCTGGCTGGCCTGAAACCCTTGCTCCCATTAGAAGGCATAGCAGCGGGGCACGTTGCGCGTACGACCGCTGATCCTGTTTCAAGGCATTCGAACGAACGTATCGAGATAACGGTGCAAGCCATCAGGCATCACGCAACAGGTCGTTGGCATTGAGCAGTTCGTAGGCCACTTGCGGGTGCTTCTCCAGCCCGCGACGAATGGCTGCCGGAATCGACTGACGGGTTTTACGGCACAACCCCGGCAACTCGCCGAGGGTGATGTTGATGCCGCGCATGGTGCGCACTTCATTGAAGCCCGGGACGATCTCCACGCGCAGCCCCAACTGCTCGTACATCCGGCGTTGCAGACGCTCCAGGTCGGCCAGGCTCTGGAGGTTTTCCAGGCGTTCGATCAGGCGCTTTTCCTCCGACTGGGTCAGGCTCAGGATGCGCAGGTCCGTGCCGGGAGTTTCCAACAGCTGTTCACGCTCGCAGATGCAGGCACCGGGCGGGCAGGGTTGGCGGATCGGAAGAGAGGTCGTCATGGGGTTCAATCATAGAGCGCTCTGATCGGGTTTGCCCATGGGGGTGTTGTACCTTCGGGCGCGATGTCCACATCCCGAACGAAAATCCTGTAGGAGCGAGGCTTGCCCGCGAAGAATGCACCACGGTTTTCAGGTATTACGCGTCATCGTTCTTCGCGGGCAAGCCACGCTCCTACCAGGTATCAGTAGCCACCGCAGAGAGTAGTGAAGCAGAGTGCCCGGACTTACAGCATGTTTGAAATAGGTGAGGCCATTGAAATTAAAGTTCAGCCACGTGGATGTTCTCGTCGAAGATCTTGAGGAAGCGTGCAGCTATTACGCCCGAGTCTTTAAAGCCAGGATTTCAAAGACACTTGATTGGCAGCGCGACGGTTTGCATGTGCGCTATGCGATCGTCATGTTTGGAGCTGAGCGCCTTATGCTGGTGCAACCCTTTACCGGGAATCTCAAGGCTCTGATGGACTCCAACGGCGAAGGCACAATCTACCGTCACTGCTATTCCACACCGGATATTGAGGCAGCCTACGATGAATTGATCGACGCGGGAGTCCAGCCGGAAGATGAGAACGGAAAACCACTGTCTCGCGATAATCTCCAATCGCCAAGCGGCACACGCATCATTTGGTTACCGAAACGCTTTGGGCATTTTTCTATTGAGTTGCTTGAAGAGAAAGAGCTTGAGGCATTTATCAAGGATGCATTCGCCGAAGACAGGTAAGGTGGTTTTCACGCACCCAGTTCCTTCAAGAGATTTTCATCAACCGATTGTTTCGATCGCCGATTGGCCTTTAAAGCCCCAACTCCAGGGCCAGCAAGTCCGACAACGGCTGCGGGCGTCGAATCAATCTGGCTTGCCCTTGTTCGATCAACACTTCTGGCAACAGTGTGCGGCTGTTGTAATTGGATGACATAGAGGCGCCGTACGCGCCGGTATCGTGCATGATCAGCAAGTCGCCAACCTGCGCCTCAGGTAGCGAACGGGGTGTGACGCCCTGTTCATCCTGCGTAAAGATATCGCCGGATTCGCACAGGGGACCTCCCACGACACAGAGGTGCTGCGGACGACTGACCGGGACGCCCTGGGAGTCCAGCAAGGTCATGTGGTGATAGGCGCCGTAGAGGGCTGGCCGCATCAGGTCATTGAAGCCGGCGTTTACCAGAATGAAGTTTTGGCTACCGACTTTTTTTACCGCGCGGACTTCGGTAACCAGATAGCCTGACTCGGCCACCAGGAATCGACCGGGCTCGATCTCCATCCTTACCGGGTGGGCGAGAAAAGCCTCGATGTCCTGCCTGGCCTGGCGCCATGCGTTCGCATAACGCTGGATATCCACCGGATCATCCCCCGCGCGATAAGGTGTGGAAAGCCCCCCGCCTATGGAGAATGCTTCGATATCGTGGTCGAGTGCCTTCACGGCTGAGACCATTGCACAACCCACTTGCTCAAGGTGCGCGTAATCCACACCTGAACCAATATGCATGTGCAATCCCACCAGTTTCAGCCCGAATTGCCGAATCACGCCGAGCGCTTCTTGAACCTGGTCATGCCAGATTCCATGTTTGCTGTTTTCACCACCGGTATTGGTCTTGCGGCTGTGACCGTGGCCGAACCCTGGATTGATCCGCAGCCAGACGCGATGGCCGGGAGACTGTTGGCCCAGTTGGCGGAGCATGTCAATCGAACCGGTATTGACCTCAAGGTTCAGTTCGACGACGCGTCGCAATGTCGCTTCATCGAGCAGATCACAGGTCAGAACAATACCAGCCGGGTCACCGGCAGGGCTGTATCCAGCGAGCAGCGCCCGCTCGATTTCACCCTGTGATACGGCATCGATCAGCACGCCCTGTTCGCGGATCAACCGGAGAATATGCAGGTTGGAACAGGCTTTTTGTGCGTATCGAATGACATCGAAGCCTTGCAGTTGGTCGATGCGTGCTCTGATGGTCTGGGCGTTATAACACCAGAGCGGGGTACCGTGCTGTCTCGCAGTTTCGGCTAATTGCTGGAAAACGGAATGGTTGGGCATGGCGGTATTCACTCTGAAGTAAGGAGAGAAGCCATCATGTCGATCACTTGGCATTCAATAAAATATCTATTCTTTGTGAGTCGATTCAGTTTTGATATGAGTTTTGATCAATTGACGGAGGCCTGGCGTGGACATTTCCATACGGCATATCGAAGTCTTCCGCGCCATCATGCAAGCGGGGAGTGTCACCGCAGCGGCCCGCGTGCTCTTTACATCGCAACCCACGGTCAGCCGAGAACTGGCGCGGCTTGAAAGCATCTCTGGCCTTCGGCTGTTTGATCGAGAAGGAGGGAGGCTGATACCGACGGCTCAGGGCATGATGCTGCTCGAAGAGGTTGAACGTTCCTATATTGGGTTGGAACGCATCAACAGCGTTGCACAGTCAATCCGTCGTTTCGAACATGGCCAACTGAGCGTCACCTGCCTTCCGCTGTTTTCCCAGACGCTGCTGCCCAGGGTCTGCAAGCACTTTCAGCAACAGCATGGTGGCATAGGCTTGAGCATTGCCGCACAGGAATCACCCTTGCTGGAAGAGTCACTCAGCGCTCAGCGTTATGACCTCGGATTGACCGAGGGCGAGCATGTACCTCGAGGTACCCAGGGGACATTGCTCTTTCGTTCCGACATGGTCTGCGTCCTGCCAGAGGGGCACCCTTTGCTGTCCAGGCCGCTGCTTGTAATGGAAGACTTTCGCGGTGTCGACTTCATCAACCTGTCGGGTCTGGACATCTATCGTCAAACGCTCGATGAGCATTTTCGTCAGGCCGGAGTCGACAGACATACCGTCATTGAAACCACCAACGCTGCATCGGTCTGTGCCATGGTCAGGCAACAGTTGGGGGTGGCGATTATCAACCCGTTGACCGCAGTGGAGGAGTCAGGCAGAGGATTGGCCATTCGGCCGATCAACGTGTCCATTCCCTATCGCGTCATGTTGATCCGGCCTGATTATCGACCCTCATCGATCTTCGTCGACGCCTTCTGCAACTCGTTGAGCGAAGAGGCGTTGTGTCTTGCCGATGTACTCTGCGACTGAACGTATTGCGCCGATCATCCCCGTTGCTCGGCCACCAACAGCAACGACTGCGGCACGGGACTTTGCGGGTGCTGTGGCTCCTGCAGCCCGGCCAGCCGAAAACCGGCCATGTCCAGCGCATTGAACCAACTGGACAACGTTCGCAAATACCATGGCATGGGTTGCCACTGCCCCTCGAACCCGGCGAAGGTCTCCTCCCGCCAACCATCCTGATAGTCGCCCGCCGCCGCGGTCCACGGATGCAGCGTCTGGATCACCAGCGCGCCGCCAGGGGCGAGCAGGGCATTCATGGCAGCGAGCAGGGGGATGATGTCCTGGTGCAACAGGGCGAAGTTGGCGCAGATCAGGTCGTAGTTGTTGCCGATGTCCACCTTCGCCTCCACCAACGTTTCGTAGCTCGCCAAATGCACCGGCGAAGAGCCCGCCGCCCGCGCTGCCTCGACCAGCGTCGCATCGCCATCCACACCGACCGCCTTGATGGCCCGTTCAGCCAGCGCACGCAACAGCCAGCCTTCACCGCAGCCCAGATCGAGCACACGCTCCGGTCGGCGACCTAGTACCGCCAGCAGGATTGCCTGGTCGGTGACCTTGAGGCGGCTTTCGATGGTGCCGGTGCGGATGGCCTCGATCCAGGATTGGGCGTTGTGGTGCCAGCTCTGGAGGAGGGTGGATTCGGGGGTGGGCATTTGGATGTCCGCAGTTATGGGTTGGATGCAAGGATAGGACAAGTGCTGGTGGAGCGGACCTTCGCATGAGCCAAACTAGAAGGGCAAAACCTGGACGGATTCGTATTGGCCAATCACTCACTCATCTAAATCGAAAGGCCAAACCGATAATCGTGCTCTGTCCCTTCTTGCCGAGAGATATGTTCGACCAGGAAACCACACCGTTTGAGTACTTTTGCCGAGGCGATATTCGCAGCGTATACGTTGGCAACCAGTTGTTTAAGGTTCCAATGCAACTGCGCCTCCTGGATCAGATGCCTCACCGCCAGCGTTGCCAGTCCCCGTCCGCAAGCGCTTTGAGCAATCCGATAGCCGACTTCTGCCGATCGCTCGGACATGTCGATGCTTTTCAGGTTCGCTCGACCCACTATTTTTCCGCCCTCATCTTCGATGACGAATGGGTGCCAGGTTCCGGCGGCAAAATCAGCTAAATAAGCTGCAATGTGGTCGGTGACGCCCTGCACCGAGTAAAAGGCAGAACCGCGCGCGTCAATGTGGCGCTCGAACCATTCACGATTGTCCAGTTCGAATGTCAGCAACGCCTCAGCATCAGTACTTTGCAGGGTACGAATTCTGACGGGTTTCATAAGGTCGCTCTCCTTGCTGGTAGAACTGCTTGGATAATTGTGCAGTGGAACAACGGTCCGCTCTTGGCCGTTTTCTACCCGGTTGTCTGTCCGCTATCCGAGAGGTCTTGAAACACACAGGGCCGCACAATCAATCCGACGCGGTGGCAACCAGTGCTCCGCTCACCGGCAGGTCAGATGTCTCTCGATCAACCTCGCCACTTCGGCTGCGTGAGTAAAGCCCAGGCTGTGATCGGCGCCAGGGAAAACGTGTAGCTCAGCACGGGGTAACAGTTGAGCAAGGCGCTGGCCGACACGAACGGGGCTAATCGGATCAGAATCTCCCCAGAGGAGCAGGACTGGCATGCGCAACTCGACCAACCGGAGCGTGAGATCGGTGCGGTCGTCGAGAAACCAACTCGGCAGTGTCGGGTTGGTGGCCGCAAAATCCGGGCGCCAGTCATGCGCGCCCAGAGCAGACATATCCACCCCGCCAGAGGTGACGGTCAGCGTCAGGTGCGTGATCAGCTCAGGGCGTTCAAGCGCTGCAAGCACAGCGACTATGCCGCCCATGGACTGTGCCACCAGCGCTGTGGGCCGGTCGATCTCGGCCAGCACGCGAGTCACCAGATCATCCATGCCGGTCACGCCAGGCAAGGGCGGAGTGTCTCCAAAGCCGGGCCAGCCGATATGGACCTGTTGCGCCGGGTGGGCCAAGCGCTCGGCAACAGGATGCCAAAACCGGGTGTTACCTGAGGCTCCGGGCAGGAAGAGGAGTTTGGCGGGGGATGCGGTCACAGGTTCGGTCCTTGAAGGTGGGATTGAAAGAGTCAGCAGGAGGAAAAAAATGGATGCCGCGAGGTTCGATGACCACTTCGCAACGAGAGCCGCCGGTAGTGAAGGGCAACTCGCGACCCGCAGCGGACGTTTAGCTGACTAATGTCAACCATGGCCAGCGCTCCCGATAGCTAGCCGCTTTTTGGCTAAACAAGCTAGGCAGAGGGTTCAGTTCGTTTAGTCTGAGCAGGTTGTTCTGAAGATCGTCCAGGCCGTGTGTGCTGTACAGCTCCCCTGTGTAGACATCAACTCCCAGGCAGGTCGAGTTGATCAGATAGCGATCTATGCCATCGGTTACCTTTTTCAATTGAGGATAGGCAGCGCCGAATTTGGATTCGTACCACAAGTGAACGCGGGCCTGATTGCGTACCTCTAGGTTGACGTCGAGATGGGAACAGGCATGACGAACCCGTGTGATCACTCGATCTTCGGCTTCCCATGAAAGATCCTCATCGAAATAAGCGATGTCGTAATCCTTGATTCCCCATTCGGCAGGTTGTCCTGCTTGGTGATTCCAGAAGGTCTGGAACAGACATCCCGCTGTCAGCATGCAGTGAGGGACTTCCAGTGTCGGCAGGAGCGTCAGCAATTGCTGGTTGATGACGTTTCCTTTGGCGATCGCCAGTACTTGCTCGTTGGTCAGTGAATGCATCAATACCCTCCATGGTGGCTGGAGGTGAGCTTACCTGACCGAGGCCTTGGGTGAATTACTTAATGTGGCCGATTTCTGCCTGTCATGACCGGCAGAAATCGACCCCAAAGGGACCAATGCCGCGTCGACCGGCGACAAGGCCAAAACGGCTAAGTCTGCTAGGGTTGAGTGCTTTGGGAGCTATAGAAGGCACTGATAATGCAGATGTTTAAAATCGAGGCGAACGGATTGAGTCAGCTCCGCGAGGCTCTGAGTCAAGCCAGGCATTTGTGTCCTGCATCGGCAACCTATCTACGAAAGTCGTTAGGTGCTGCGGTTGTTACGGAGTAGTTCGTCGGTTCGCGCTAATGGACGGAATCGGTGTCCGCACTTGGCCGATTTTTGTCAGTCGCGACGGGCAGCTATCGAAAGCAGCTATTCGAAAGACCGACCCGCTTGCGACTGTGGATGCGCACCTCGTCGACGTTTTCAGCCTGATTTCTACGACCTGGTGGGCGAGCATCGCCCGTGTTACAGGCAGATTGATCCCATGGCGTCGCACTAGCGACGATAGTAGCGGTGATCGTCCTCGTAGCGGTGCCGCATGGCCCGATCCTGGTGACGCTCCCAATAACGATGGCGTTCGGCTTCTCGGCGGGCTTGCTCTCTACGCCACTGCTCTCTACGCCACTGATCTCTGCGCCAGTCGTCTCGGCGCCAATCGTCTCTACGATCATGCCAACGACCGTCATGCCAGTATCGGTCATCATGGGCAAGTAACGGCCCTGGCTGCTTGCCGGCCATACTGGCCAAGGTCGGCCAAGGGTTGCCGGCAGCCTGGACCGGAGCCTGAACGGCCGCCACTTCAGTTGCGAAAACAGGGGTTGAGGTCTTCATCTGTGTTGCTGATGCCGAACCCACTGCCGCGAACGCGAACAAGCCGAAGAGCACCATCCGTAGGTCATGGAATTTCATGAGCGAAGACAACCTCTGAATTGACATGTTGATGTGTAGCCATCTGGCTGCGGGAAGCCTATGGGTTCGCGCTTACCGAGCGCGATGTGCCTGTCCACATAGACCGATAAATAGGGAAAAGTTCTAGGGAGCCGCTGTTTAAATAACCAATGGCCTCAGCGTTCGGCCCCTTCGAGGTTTTCTATCTCGATGTCTACTCCTGGCCCGGTCGACTCATTCGGACTTTTGCTCCAACGCCGCATGAATTGCCAATGCGTTATCATTATTTCTTTGAAATCAGCCAAGGAGGCATCCATGAGCGTGCATGGTAAAGACCGGCAGATCGACAATATTGAATTTAATGTCGACGACATTGCCCGCAGCAAAGCTTTCTACGGTGGTGCGTTCGGCTGGACATTCATCGACTACGGCCCAACCTATACGGAGTTTAGTGATGGCCGCCTTACCGGCGGCTTCACTACGGGAGAGCCGGTTCGATCTGGTGGCCCGTTGATCATTTTGTACGCGGATGATCTCGATGAGACGCAACAGCGGCTCAAAGCTTTGGGCGCTGTTATCACACGCGAAATATTTTCGTTCCCTGGTGGAAGCAGGTTCCACTTCATTGATCCAGACGGCTATGAACTGGCCGTTTGGACAGCTCAGCAGTAGGTCTCGTTAGAAACGCCAGTCCTCAGCGTGAACGACACGACAGAATGGGCCCGCCAGGGTTGCATTGTGATGAGCGACGATACTTTCAGCCTTCAACTCAGGGGTGTCGGTGCAGGTATGACCATCGGCGATCAGCACTGCATCGAATCCAAGGTCTCGTGCGGCGCGGCAGGTGCTGTCGACACAATACTGGGTCTTCATTCCGGCAATAACCACGCCTTGAGATCCACAAGCTTTTAGCCGATCGGCCAGGTCAGTCATGGCGAACGCGTTGGGTCGGCTTTTTTTGAAAATCACTTCGTCTCCGTGTAGCGACAGTTCTTGCACCAGTTGCGTCAACGGGCTTCCAGGTTCGATAGGCGAGCCGGGTGGACCGACGTGGCGAGCAAGAAAAATTGGCGCGCCGGCCCTGCGGGCCTTATTCAACAGGCTATTCAACGTGTTCAGCAGCGCCTCGCCCGCCCATGGTTTATCCGGGCCATGAAACAATCCAACCTGCATATCGAGAATCAACAGTGCATGCATAGTGCTTTTCCTTGCGTTTGGACCAGCGACACAAGGGCAAAAGAAAAGGCCCTGTCCATCACTGGCGGGCCTTTGAAGTTCGTGCGTTACTGGCTCACGGCACCTCTCACGACCCGCCTCGGGCAGTCGTGGTCGTGGTGGTCGAGGCAATGCGTAGCCGATTCATGAAGCTGACGGTATCCGCACGCTACCTGGTTGGCAAGGGGGGCAAGATCTGCGCGACAGCTATTTCTAGTATTGATCGTTGAGGTCCGCTTTTGGCCGATTGTCACGACTGACTGAAATCATGACCCAAAGCGATCATCGGGAACAGACCGATAGGGATACGCTAGAGTTATGCGGGTCGTCGATCAATGATGACCCGCTGTTCGCGCTGCTGCGTCCCCGGAGGGCCCGATGCCGCTCATCACCACGCGTCTGGTGGCGTTGTTTGTTCTTTGTCTGACTCTTGCAGTGCCAGCCCAGAACAACGCCTGCCCGGCTGGCGAGAAGCAAGTATGCCTGAACGGTTGCATCTGCCTGCCAGACCTGGGACAGATGCGAGGCCCCCTGCCTGATGGCATCTACCAGGTCGCGGCACCTGCCCTGGCGCTGTGGCTGACCCAAGCCCGTGCGGAAGCAGCCAATGCCGGCGTCCAACCCGTTCCACTGCACATCCGGGAGCAACTGCTGCGCTGGTACGACCCCGGCGTCCTCGATGCCGCACGCTACAAAGTGAGCGACAACGGCCAATTCAGCACCGCTACTGCCATGCTGCAAAACCCCGATGTCGGTGCCGTGACGCTGATCGACATCATCCTCTTCCGGGATGCGCAAACCGCGGAACAGGACATCGCGCTCTGGGCTCACGAACTAAAGCATGTGCAGCAGTATCAGGAATGGGGGGTAGAAGGATTTGCCCAGCGGTACACACAAGATTTCAATGCGGTGGAGGCGCCGGCTTATGCCATACAGGCTGAGGTCAGACGGTGGGTGCGGGAAGGGACTCACTGAAGGGTCGACAGTGCTGATTCGGCTGTTGGTCAGGTCAGTTCGCGTGGGAACTTCAAGTTGCAGACCCGGTCGATAGAAGCCCCTTCATCCGTGAACGATCTGTGAACGCAGCGCAGTGAAATCATTCCAGCCGAGCAGCGCTGGAGGCCTGTTTAAAGACAGTGCCGTCCGAGACCAACCGAGTCCGTCCCTGATGCCAACCAAGAGTTTTCTGCCGGGTCTGATCCTGGCGTTCTACGCAGTCACGTCGCATTGCTCGGTTGCTGCCGAGCGAAAAGCCTCCCCGCATAGTAACAATGCATCAACCGCCCTGATTGAATCCGCCTCGCGGCAGTATGCAGATGGTCAGTTGGACCAAGCTGCAGCCACACTGGAGCGTGCGCTGCATATCCAGCCGAACAATCCCGCAACGTTGCATTACCTTGGCGTGTTGCGTCTTCAGCAGGGACAGTACCAGCAGGCTCAAGCGCTGGCGGCGCGCTCCAACATGCGGGTTGGTCCCAACATCGCGTTGCGCAATCGCAACTTCCAATTGATCCAGGCGGCGCAGAAGGCCCAGGCGTCGAATAACCCACCCAATGCCGAAGCGGATCTGGTTGCAGTGCAGGAGGGGCTGGAAGAGGAGGTTAAAAGGCGCCGTGAAGCAGAAATTGCTGCTGAGCAAGCCATTCCGGACACTGAGCGCCAGGAAGCGGCGCAGAGGGCCACGGACGGGTCGACAGGTGGCAGGCTACGTCCGGAAGAGGAATTGCAAGTGGCTTCCGTCAAGCCAGAACCCGAATACGACGAAGTTGAGATTCCCCGCGGCCATTGGCCGCCTCCGGGTAAATGTCGAATCTGGTTTCCCGATCGCCCGCCGGGGCATCAGCCCGCACCTGGCAAATGCAAAAAACTGCAACATCGGGTGCCGTTCGGAGCCTACCTGGTGCGAGGTTGAGTTTCTGCCAAAGCGCTCGTAGGTTGTGGACTATTCAGCGGCGCCACGATCCCTCGGGCAATTCGACCTGCCGATGGGCCGCAGCCAAGGCAACCTTCAGCCCCTCTTTATCCAGTGGTATGCAGTAGGCGGGTTTAGCCCGTTCGAATCGCCAGCTTTCATCAAGACTGCCCGCATCTACCGCGTCGAATCCAATCTCGTCCAGCAGCTTGATCACCAGCGCTTTCGCCGCCGCATCATCCGCCGCGATCGGCAGTGCGCGTCGGTCGGGCGCTGTTTTCGGGCGCGAGTCTTGCACCAGGTCCTGGGCGAGGATTGCATTGAACACCTTGACCACGCTGGAGTGGGGCAGATGCTCGGCGAGCAGGCGGCTGGTGGTGGTTTCGAATCGGTCGAGAGCGGCAATTTGACCGTCGCGTTCCGGGTAGTAATTATTGGCATCCAGCACGGTTTTGCCCTCTAGCCACTTGGCCGGCACGCTTCGGTAATGCTCAAGAGGAATGGCCACGAGTACAACTTCGCCAAATTGTGCTGCGTCCTCGACAGTGCCGACTTGACTGCCAGGAATGCCACTGAGCACGCTGCTCATGGTCTGTGGCCCACGTGAATTGCTGAGCATTGCTTCGTGTCCCGCCGCGATGACCAATTGCGCCACTGCGCGTGCGATGAAGCCTGCCCCAATAATGCCGATACGCATGTCCTTGCTCCGCTGGTTAATAAGAAGAAACCATGATGATTGCCAACCAATGGCAGATAAATAATCATCGGCTACTTAGTCTCGTTACCAGGAGTGTTGAATGATGGATCGCCTGACGAGTATGGGAGCGTTTGTGATGGCGGCGGAATCGGGCTCCTATGCCAGCGCTGCCGAGCGATTGGGCCTGTCGCCGCAGATGGTGGCCAAGCATGTTGCCGCGCTGGAGCAGCGGCTAGGTGCGCGGCTACTGAACCGTACCACCCGACGCCAGAGCCTGACTGAGTTGGGCAGCGCTTACTACGAACGCTGTAAGCACATTTTGAACGAGGCTCAGGCTGCCGACTCCCTGGCGCAGATCATGAACGACACCCCGCGCGGCAAACTGAAAATCAGCGCTCCCGTAACGTTCGGCTCCTATAGCCTCATGCCCTTTGTGACGGAGTTTTTGCGTCAACACCCGGAAGTCGAAATCGATCTGCATTTGACCGATCGCTTCGTCGATCTGGTGGAGGAGGGTTATGAAGTGACGTTCAGAATTGGCCCATTGACCGCGTCCAGTTTGACTGCCAGGCCGTTGGCGCCTTATCGCTTGGTAGCCTGTGCGGCACCGAGCTATCTGACCGACCGCGGAGTGCCGCAAATACCGGATGATCTGAAGAATCATGAGTGTCTGGGGTATGCCTATTGGTCTCGGCCGGCCGACCGCGAATGGGTATTCTGCAAGGGCTCTGCAGTTGAACGGGTACAAGTCGTCAGTCGATTGCAGGTCAACGAGAGCAAAGCATTGCTGTCGGCAGCGCTGGACGGGTTCGGAATTGTCCTTGGCCCCGAAGACTTTCTTGAGCCCGCGTTGCGCAGCGGCGAGTTGGTTCGACTGTTAGCTGATTACGAAGCACCGAGCCGACAAATGCATTTGCTCTACACGGCCAATCGTCAGAGAACAGCCAAACTCCGACGATTTATCGATGCTGCGTTCGCCCGCTTTGGTGCCCCTTGAGCAGGCTTTTGAGTTGTCCCAGCCGCATTGACTTGTGATTGATCTCGGTCGCAGGCTACTGCTTCATCTGCGACACTCCTTCGATTCTGCTGGGCGATCCGGTTTATGCCACAATCAATGCCGGGTTTGGCGGGATCTTTGTATCCTCGAACTTTGCGCCGTCGATGTGGGCCGGCATTCTATCTAACGACAAAACAGCGACAGGGACCGTCATCAATGCAATCCAGTTTCAGCAAAGGCATCATGTTTGCGCTTTCCGCCGCGGCACTGAACGCAACGATTGGTGTGCTTAGCAAAGTACTCATGAATAATGGCTTCACTGCCAGCAGTGTGGCCGTCATCAAGACCCTGCTGGGTTGCATGCTACTTTCGATCCTATTGCTTTTCCTCAAGCGCCCGGCGTCTACGGCCAAATGGACTCAGGCGGCAATCTGCGCCTTCCTTGGCATCTTCGTGCTGTTTCACTTCGAAACGTCGGCCTATCGGCATTACGCCGCGGCAGGTGTAGTGGTGGTGCTGATGGCCAGTGCCTCGATTTCCTCGATCATCCTGGGGCGCATTTTCCTCAAGGATGCCATTACCGCGAACGCGATCGTGGGCGCCGCACTGGCCATTGCCGGGATCGCGGTGATCTTTGGCGCCGACCTGCAACAGGGCTTTACCCTGCAAGGCGCTGCGCTTGCGTCCATGGCCGGCTGCGGCTATGGGGCCTTTT
>NZ_JAAUOE010000057.1 GCF_017114915.1 Pseudomonas frederiksbergensis | reverse complement strand
AGGAGCTGGCTTGCCAGCGAAGGCGGCCTCGAGTCTTGCAGCGGCCATGACCACGCCTTCGCCGGCAAGCTGGCTCCTACGAAAAGCAGTTCAAGCCCCCTCGCCACAAAGGATTCAGAGCTCGCGCACCACGCGAAAGCCCAGCCAGTCGCCGCTGCTGGTGGGCAGGCTGCTGTTGCGATTGCCGGAGCGGGAAAACACCGGCGCCTCGCCCCAGTCGTTGCCGCGCATCACCTGGCGTTTGCAGTTCTGTTCCAGCCACGGGCTGCCGTCGGTGGGCACGCCGACGTAGTCTTCGCGGTAGCAGTCGGCGACCCACTCGTACACGTTGCCGTGCATGTCGAACACGCCAAAGGCATTGGCCGGGAAGGTGCCGGCCGGGGAGGTGAAGTTGTAGCCGTCGGCGGCGCCGTAGGTGTTGGCGTTTTTCGAGATCTGGTAGTCGGCGCCTTCATCGAACGCAAACGGGAAAGACCCGGTGCTGCCGGCGCGGGCGGCGTATTCGCGGATCGACTCGCTGGGCAGGCGATAGGCATGACCGGTTTTCTTCGACAGCCAGGCAATGTAACCCTGGGCTTCGGCGGCATTCATGCACACCGCCGGGTGGCGTGCGGTCTGTTTGAAACTCGGTTTGCCGGCCGTGCAACGACGGCCCGGTCGATCGTCGAAGTCGGCGGGGGTGTTGCCGGTGGCGCGCACGTACGCGTCCCATTCGCCCGCCAGCACCTGGAAGCGACTGATGGCGAAGGGGCGAGTGAAAGTCACTTCATGCAGCGGACCTTCATCGGGCTGGTGACCGACTTCATCCGCTGGCGTGCCCATGGTGTAGCGGCCGGCGGGCAGCACGACCATTTCCGGACAGTCCTTGCAGTCCTTGAACACTTTGCCGGGGGCTGGCGGGGTCGCGGCCTGGGCCGTGCCGGGCAGCAGGCCGGCGAGCAAGGCGGTCAGCGCCAGGGCGGAGAACGTGTGGGGCGTTTTCATAAGTTGTCTCGGTTAAAGGAAACGGTGCCTCGCAGCGCAGGTTCACGCGCGAAGCTTTTTGCCAAGCACATCAATGAAGCGGTCCACCTCGGCTTCGGTGTTGAGCAGGCCGGGCGCGGTGCGGATCACCGGGCCGACGTCGCGACTGACCGCATCGCAGACAATCCGGTGTTGCATCAGGTGGGCGGCCACGGCATCGCTGTCCTGAGCCTTGACCCGAAAGAAGCTGAACCCGGCCGAAAACCTCGGATCGACCGGGGTGACCAGCTCGACGCCCGGCTGCTCCAGCAAGCGCTGTTTGAGGTAGCTGTTGAGCTGATGGATGCGCGCCTGGACGTCGGCCTTGCCCAGCTCCAGGTGCAACTTGAATGCTTCGTCCACGGCCCAGCGATGTTCGAAGGCATGAAAGCCGCCCGGGGACATGATGGTGGAGAAGGTCGTGGCTTCGGAGAACGTTGGCACGCTCGGGCTGACGTACTTGAGCTCTTCGCTGCGGCTGCAAACGATGCCGGTGCCGCGAGGGCCGAACATCCATTTGTGGGTGCCGGCAATGAAGAAGTCGCAGTTCATCGCCGGGAAACTCAAGTCTTCGACGCCGAAGCCGTGCACGCCATCGACCACGTAAACGATCCGGTCCTGGTCGTCGCGCTGGCGGTTGTGTTCATCGACCAGGCCGGCAATGTCGCCGATCGGCAGCTTCACGCCACTGCCCGAGTGCACCCAGGTCATGCCCAGCACGCGAGTTTCGGGGCGGATGTTGCGGTTGAGGGTATCCAGCACCTGGTCCGCCGAGATCGTTTGTGGCTGCTCGAACAATTGAATCTTGCGCACTGGGGTGCCGTCGCGCTGGTGGCGAAACCGCAGGATGTTGTTCGTGGAGTAGTGCTCGTGAACCGTGGTGAGGATTTCCTGATCGGGGCGCACTTGCACACCGCCATAAATCATCGCCAGGCCTTCGGTGGTGCTGCCGGTGAGGGCGATTTGGGTCGGTTTGACCTGCAAATACCGGCCGGCCCAGAGCCGCACGTTTTCTTCGCGCTGCTCGGTCACGCCCAAGTCCCAGTCCATGGCCAGCCCGGGATTTTTATCGAGCTCGGCCCGGTGACGGTCGATGGCCTCACGCACCGGTTTCGGGTGGGAGGTCACCAGAAAATTGGCGAAGTGGATGACGTTCGGGTCCTGGTCGAACCATTGACGCAGATGTGCCCATTTGTCCCGGGGCAGGGCTTGCAGCGGCGCGGCGGCGGCCGGGGAGGCGAGGCTGGCACCCAGCGGCAGGCCGGCGGCGAGGATCCCGGCCTGTTTCAGAAAGGTACGGCGATCACTCATGGTTTGACCGGCCCCTGGTGAGAAAACAGTGTGGGTTTCGCGGCTTTTTGCACCTGCTCCCAGACCCGCAGGAAGTTACCGCCCCAGAGCTTGGCGATGTCGGCTTCGGAATAACCGCGCTGGATCAGTTCGGCGGTGACGTTGCGGATTTCCCCGACATTTTCCCACCCCTTGATGCCGCCGCCGTCGTTGAAGTCCGAGGCGATGCCGACGTGGTCGATGCCGACCTTGCGCACGGTGTAATCGATGGCGTCGCCCAGATCCTTGAGCGTGGCCTTGGGTTCTTCCTCAAGAATGGCGTACAGGCCACTGGCGTATTGACCGAGCTTTTGTTCCGACCATGCGGTGATGATCGGGTCGCCCGGCATCAACGCCATCGCCAGGTTGGGCAACGGCGGCAGGTCGAAACGCGCGCGCAGGGCGTTGAGTTTGTCCTGGGTGCCTTGGGTCAGCGGTTTGAGGTATTGCGAGAAACCGACCACTTGCACCACGCCGCCGCTGTTCTTGATCAGTTGCAGCTCTTTGTCGCTGAGGTTGCGCGGGATGTCCACCGAGGCCCGTGGCGCCGAGTGCGAGGCCACCATCGGTGTGCGGCTCAGGTGCGCCACTTGCTCCAGGCCCTTGGTCGACATCTGCGACACATCAATGATCACGCCCAGATCGTTGAGCCGCTGCACCGCTTGTTTGCCGATATCCGACAGCCCATCGAGGGCATCGGGGGAGTCGTTGAAAAACGGCAGCGGTCGTGACGAATCGGCCCAACTGTTGTTGCCGATGTAGCTGAAGCCGAACATGCGCATGCCGCGCGCGGCCCACAGGTCCAGTTTGCTCAGGTCATTGCCCAGCGGGTAGGCGTTGAGCATGCTGATGAAAATCGCAAACTTGCCTTCGCCGTGCAGGCGTCGGAAGTCGTCGGGGGTGTAGGCGATGCCGACCTGATTGGGAAAGTCGCGAACCAGCCCGGAGATGATTTTGTAGCGCACTTCCTGCTGGTTGCGCGCTTCTTCGACGAAACCGTCGGTGGGCCTGTGGGGCGCATTCGGGCCGTTCCACATTTCCGGCCAGCCGAACACCGTCAGGGCCGCGCCGGACAGCCGACCGCGATTGGCCTTGATCAGGTCGAACTGCCCGGAACCGTCCTTGTCGGCCTCATTGCCATGGGCGCCGAAGTTCAGGGGGACGGTGATGTGGCTGTCGAAGGAAAGGATCCGCTCCTGCAGTTCGGTGGCCTGTTTCATGACCTTGACTGGGTATCCGGGGTTGTCCTTGAACCAATGATCCCAGACCAGCCAGCCTGCGCCGGCGCTGATGGCCAGGGCCAGTGGCAGGCCGAGGTACAGCGCTTTTTTCGAACGTGTTTTTGTCATCGCCATCTCAGTCAGGTTCGCCGCCCCGGTGCAGGCGCAGGGGCCTTTGCTATCTGGGAGGAACGAGTGACCGATAAAAAAAATTAGGGGTTTGTGCAATACCCTTAGGAGCTGCGCAATNATCTGGGAGGAACGAGTGACCGATAAAAAAAATTAGGGGTTTGTGCAATACCCTTAGGAGCTGCGCAATACCTTGTGGCGAGGGGGCTTGCCCCCGTTCGGCTGCGAAGCAGTCGTAAAACCGGCAAACGCATTCTGACTGCGGAACCGCGGGGAGCGGATTTGGGGTTGCTTCGCAACCCAACGGGGGCAAGCCCCCTCGCCACAGGCAATCTCCCTTACCAAAAGGGTGTGTCTGATGCGTTTAAATTTCCCCCCGCAACAAACGTTCTAGCTTGGATAAAGCCTGCTTCATGGCTGACACAGGTAGGGCAATGACGATTTCTCGACGCTGGTTCATGGCGGGCCTGGCGCTCACGAGCGCTGCGGTGCCTGCCGCTTTTTATGCACATCGTGAGTTGACCGGGGAGAAGGAGCCGATCACGCCGGGCGAGGCCACAGTCGATCTGGCCACTACCGCCGGCCAGCAACTGGCGGACAGCTTGCGCGGGGTCTGGGACATTCGTTTCGTCGGCAGCGAGGCCGGGCTTGAGGGCTTGCCGCAGGATGGGCTGGAGCTGTTTCTCGACATCGCTCATCGCGGACGAGGGCTGCGCGGTTATCTGGACACGGGCATTAATCTGCGCGGGGAAGGCCTGCCGCGTTATCAGATCCTCGGCGATCTGGCGCCGGCCAATGGCGCCGAACTGTACTGGCGGTTGCTGCGCACCGACGCCCCGCTGGTGGCACCGGTGTATGAGTTCAAGGCAAAGCTCGATGAAGTCTGGGCGGCTTTCGGCAACGCCGGCAGCGGCACGTTCAGCGGTCAGGTGCTGAGCCTGAATCGCCCACTGGGGTTACCCGAACTCGACAACCGCTTTATCGCCATCAAGCGCCGGTTTCCCGAAGCGCGGGAGCGAACCGACCTCGATCCGGCCTTTCTGGCGTGGCTGGTGTCCCCCGAACATCGGTTGTTCCATCAGCTCTGGCACGCCACACGGGACAAATGGCACAAGCTCTCGGAGAAAAAACGCGAGGCGTTGCGCGGTATCGGCTGGCAGCCCGGCCCACGGGACAACGAGCGTGATGCCCGCGGCCCACGCAAGGACCGCAACGGTTCGGGCATCGACTTTTTCTTCATGCACCGGCACATGCTCGGCACCGCCCGGTCCATGCAGGATTTGCCTTCATGGCCGGCGTTCCCCTTGCCGCAGCCGGAGCTTGAGCGCGATCGCCAGGGCTTCGCGCGCTATTTCGACAATCACGATGGCAATGCCTTGCCACCAACCTGGCTGACTGAAGGCGACGATGAATACACCAAATGGGTCAGCGACATCAAAGCCGCCGAGACCTATCACAGCAACTTCCAGGTCTGGGAGTCGCAGTACCGGGATCCACGCTATCTGTCGAAACTGACCCTCGGCCAGTTCGGCTCGGAGGTCGAGCTGGGTTTGCACGATTGGCTGCACATGCGCTGGGCTTCGGTGGCGCGCGATCCGTCCAACGACATACCGGTGCCGATGGCCCGGGATCAGGCCGACTTTGCGGCGCGCTGGTATGCCCCGGAAAACGACTTTCTTGGCGATCCGTTTTCGTCCCACGTCAACCCGGTGTTCTGGCGCTTCCATGGCTGGATCGACGATCGCATCGAAGACTGGTTCCGCGCCCACGAGCGTTTTCACCCGGGCGAGCTGAGTCGCCTGGAGGTCAACGGCGTGCCATGGTTTGCGCCGGGGCGCTGGGTGGAAGTGGGCGATCCGTGGCTCGGCCCGGACACCCACGGTTGCAGCACGACCCCGGGCCTGCAAACGGGGCGCTCGGTGGAAATGGACCCCGAAACCATGAAGCTGGCATTGCGCATCACCTTTGGCGATGAAGACAACATGAGCGAGCTGTTGCGCAAAGTGCCGCGCCGGCCGTGGTATGCGCGGCATTTGAAGGTCAAGGGATGGCCGGTTTAATCAGATAGACCGCGTTATCGTTCTTCGCGAGCAAGCCCGCTCCCACATTGGATAGTCGTCGTACACAAAACTAATGTGGGAGCGGGCTTGCTCGCGAAGGCGGCCTCAAGAACGACACTGTTCTACAAGACTTGCCACCCCCCACCCAACGCCTTGTACAGCGCAATGCTGGCCTGCAACCGCGACAATCTCAGCTGCACATTCATATCCTGGGCGGCATACAGCGTGCGCTGGGTTTGCAGCACTGTGAGCAAGTCTTCGGCGCCGGCCCGGTAGCGGCTTTGGGCGATGTCGAAAGCGGTCTGCGCCTGGCTCAGTTCCTCTGCTTGCCACAGACGTTGTTCGTCCAGCCCGCGAATGCCGTTGAGGGCTTTTTCTACATCGGCAAAGCCGTTGATGATTGCCCCGCGATAGGTTTCCAGCAGTTCCTGTTGGCGCGCCGTGGCTTTGTCGCGAGTGGCGCTGAGGCGACCATTGTTGAAGATCGGCGCCACCAGCCCCGAGGACAGGTTGTAAAAAGTCGTGCGCAACAGATCCGAGGCCAGGTCGGCACCAGTGCCCAGGCTGGCGGTGAGTGTCAGGGTGGGCAGCATCGCCGCGCGGGCGACGGTCACGTCGGCTTGGGCGGCGGCGAGTTTTGCCTCGGCGCTAGCGATGTCGGGGCGGCGACTCAACAGCTCACTGGGCACGCCGCTGGCGATGTCTGGCCAATGCAATTGATCGAACGGCTGCTCGGTCAGCGTCAGTGCCTGCACCGGTTGGCCGAGCAGGGCGGCGAGGGTGATCCGCGCTTCCCGGGCCTGCTGCTGCACCAGTGGCAGTTTGCGTTGCTGTTCGGCCACCAGGCTTTTTTGCTGAGCCAGTTCCAGCGCGGTGGCGCTGCCGGCGTCGTAGCGGGTCTGCACCAGTCGGAGCACGCTTTGGGCATTGGCCAGGTTCAACTCGGCGATCCGTTGTTGTTCACGCAACGACAGGGCCTGGGTGTAGCGGTTGGCCACGCCGCTCTGCAAGGTCAGCTCCACGGTGGCCCGGTCGAACTCGCTGGCCTGCAAACCGAGCAGGGCACTGTCCCGGGCGGCCCGTTTGCCGCCCCAGAAGTCGATTTCATAGCTGGCGCTCAGTGCGGCATCGTAATAGTCCAGCGAGCGATTAGTGGGGTTGACGTCCAGTTGGCTGTAGCCCTTGCCGTGCAGCAAGCGTTGGCGATTGGCGTTGAGGCCGGCCTTGAGTTCGGGCAGCAGCGGGGCGCCGGCAAGGGTGGCGCTGGCCTCGGCCTGCTGCACCCGGGCGACGGCGGCGGCCAGGTCGTGGCTGCCCACGCGTGCCTGTTCGATCAGTTGATTGAGTTGTGGGCTGCCGAACTGCGTCCACCATTGCCGGTTGCTGTGTGCCGCGGCGGCGGTGTTTGGCGATTGCCAGGTGGCGGGCGGTTGCAGGCCGCTGTCGGGGCGCGGCGCGGGGTTGCTGCAGGCGGCCAGCAACAGGCTGGCGGCCAGAAGGGTCAGGGGCACTTTCATAGGTCGATCATTCACTGGTAAGGGCCGTGACCGGATCGAGCCGGGCAGCCTTGCGGGCAGGCATGAAGCCGAAGATGACACCGGTGACCAGGGCGCAGCCGAAGGCGCCGAGTATGGCGAACAGCTGGAACGCGACGGCGACATTGCCGAGCAGCAGCACACCGCCGACCAGCAGCGCCAGGCCGATCCCGGCGAGACCGCCGACCACCGAGAGCATCACCGCCTCGGTGAGAAACTGGCGCAGGATGTCGCGCTGGCGGGCGCCGGTGGCCATGCGAATACCGATTTCCCGGGTGCGTTCACGCACGGTCATCAGCATGATGTTCATCACCCCGATGCCGCCCACCAGCAACGAAATCGCCGCAATCGAGCCGAGCATCAATGACAGCGTGCCCTGGGTGCGGGCCTCGGCCTGGATCATGGCGGCGTTGTTGGTCAGCTCGAAATCGCGCTTGCCCTTGTGCTCGCGCAGCATCGTTTGTTCGATCGCCTGCTCGGCCTCCTTGACCTTGCGCGCATCCTTGGCGGCGATCACCACATACTCGGGATTGCGGCTGCCAAACAGGCGCACGCTGGCGGCGGAATAGGGCACGGCGATACGGTTGTCGCTATCGGAATCACCAGAACTGGAGCCTTTTTCCGCCAGCACGCCGAGCACCTGGAACGGTACGTTTTCAATCAGGATGTACTGGCCGATCGGGTCGATGAGGTCTTTGAACAGCTTTTCCCTGACCTTGTGCCCGATCACCGCGACCGCGGCGGCGCTGTCTTCGTCGGCCTGGGTGAAATAGCTGCCTTGAACCACCGGCCAATTGAAGATGCTTGGGAAATTGGTGTCGTTGCCACCCACATAGCTGGTGTGATCGGCGTTGCCGAAACGCACGCCCGCCGTCGAGCCGTTGACCGGCATGATCCGCTGCACCTGGGGCAGGTTGGCGAGCGCGGCGACGTCGTCGAGGGTAATGATCCCGGGCGGCGTACGCGGATTGGGCGCCGCGCCGCTGAGGTAAATGATGTTGGAGCCGAAGGCGCCCATTTGCGCCATCACCTGCCGCTTGCTGCCTTCGCCCACGGCGAGCATCACCACCACCGACGCCACGCCAATCACAATCCCCAGCAGGGTCAGGGCGGTGCGGAAGCGGTTGATCCACATCACCCGCCAGGCCGCCTGAACCGCGTCCACCCGTTCGCCTTTCCAGGCGCCATTGGCTTCGCTGCCGGCACTCAGGCGCTGGCGCAGGTCCACGGCTTGCAGCGCGCCGGGACGGGGCGTGCGCGGTTCGGCCGAGGGGTTGGCGGCGGTGTCGCTGATGATCAGGCCGTCGCGGATTTCGATGACCCGGTTGGCGCGTTTGGCCACTTCGCGGTCGTGGGTAATGAGGATCACCACATGCCCCTGGCTGGCCAGTTCGTCGAGCAGGCTCATGACCTCGGCGCCGCTGTGGCTGTCGAGGGCGCCGGTGGGTTCGTCGGCGAGGATGATGTGACCGCCGTTCATCAACGCCCGGGCGATCGATACCCGTTGCTGCTGGCCACCGGAAAGCTGATGCGGACGGTTGCCGGTGCGCGTGCCCAGGCCGAGGCGTTCAAGCAGGGCCGCCGCGCGGGCATGGCGTTCGTGCGCCGGGGTGCCGGCATAAATGGCCGGCATCTCGACGTTTTCCTGGGCCGATCCGGACGGGATCAGGTGGTAACCCTGAAACACGAAGCCGAAGGCCTCGCGCCGTAGCCACGCCAGTTCGTCACTGCCCAGGCCGGCGACGTTTTCCCCGGCGAACAGGTAGTCGCCGCTGGTAGGGCGGTCGAGGCAGCCGAGGATGTTCATCAGGGTCGATTTGCCGGAACCGGAAGCGCCGACGATGGCGACGAATTCGCCGACGTGGATCGACAGGTCGATGCCGCGCAGCACTTCCACCCGGGGGCTGTCGCCACCGCCGTAGGCTTTGCGGATCTGTCGCAGGTCAATCAGGGGCGTTTGCATTCAGCCTCCGCTGCCGGTGAGCGGAGTGCTGAGTACGTGATCGCCTTCGGCCAGCCCGTCGAGAATCTGCGTGCGCAGCCGGTCGCTGATCCCGGTGCGAACCTCGCGGCGCTGAACCTCGCCGTTGGCCGCCACCACGTGCGCCACTTGGCGATCCGCCGCGGTGCCGTTTTGCAGGGCCGAGGTGGGCACCGTCAGCACGTTCTGCGCTTGCCGGGCGACGAAAAACACCTGGGCGGTCATGTCGGTCATCAAGGCGTTGTCGGCGTTGTCGACATCCAGCAGCACGGTGTAGAGCACCACCCGTTCGCTGCCGCTGCGACCGCTGGTGGGGCTGCCGCCCTGGGCCTGTTCGAGCGGGCGCGGCGGCACCGGCAAAATCTGCCGCACGGTGCTGCTCCAGCGCCGGTTGCCACCGCTGAGGGTGGTGAACCAGGCGCTCATGCCGGGTTTGACCTGGCCGATATCGGCCTCGGACACCTCGGCCCACACGGTCATCGGTGACAACCGGGCAATGCGCAAGATCAGCGGCGTCTGTTGTTGGGCGTTGAGCGTCTGGCCTTCCCGGGCACCGACCGCGACCACCGTGCCGGACATCGGCGCGTAGATCCGTGTGTAACCGAGCTCCGCTTCATCGCTGCGCAAGCTGGCCTGGGCTTGACGAATCTGCGCCTGGAACCTGTCGAGGCGCGCCTGGGTCGCCCGCACTTCGGCGCGGGCGGTCTGCACGTCTTCTTCGCGGGTCGCGCCGCCGGCCTTGAGGTTTTGCTGGCGCTGGTACTTTTCTCGCGCCAGGTCGTGCTGGGCACGCTGCTCTTGCAACTGGGCCTTGAGGTTGTCGATGGAAAAGCGTCCGGCGTCGAGTTTGGCTTTCTGGGTCGAGGGATCGATCTCCACCAGCAATTGGCCTTCCTTGACCTGATCGCCGGCCTCGACATGAATCTTCTGGATCTGCCCGGACGCCTGGGCGCCGACGTCGACGTAACGTCGTGGTTGCAGAGTGCCGAGGGCAGTCACGCTGGTTTCGATATCGGCGCGGGTCACGAGGGTGGTGGCGAGTTTTTCACGCCCCGGCGGGATCACTTGCCAGGCGGCCAGGGCTACGGCGGGGATCAGGCACAGAGCGACAAACAGGGCGCGTCGGGTGGGGCGGGGACGTTTCATGCGGGGTTCCAGCCGGTGAAATCGGCCCGTCGCTCGGCGAGCGCGGCAATGACCGGCGCCGCTGAACGCTGTCGGTGGACCGACAGACACGGGAAGCTGTCCTGTAAACGAGCACCCCGGAGAGGAATTTAAGTCGTGTTTCAGATCGACAAACGAGATTATTTCTCAGGCAAATGGATCCAGTACTTTAAATCTATATGAGAATTACTATAAATTACGCCTCTTGCGCGCTGCCATCATCGTGCCGCCATCTCTTCTATGGTGCAGATCTGGCTCAAGGACGGGGAGTCATGTTGGAAAACTACTATCGCGAGCTGGTGTGTTTCCTGAACGCCAAGCTAGGCAACCGTCAGGTGGCCGAGGATGTGGTGCATGACGCGTATCTGCGGGTACTGGAGCGTTCCAGCGACACGCCGATCGAACAACCCCGGGCGTTTCTTTATCGCACCGCGCTCAACCTGGTGATCGACGACCATCGGCGCAATGCCTTGCGTCAGGTCGAATCCCTGGACGTGCTCGACAGCGAAGAACGCTACTTCACCCCATCGCCTCACAATAACCTCGACCACGGTCAGCGCCTGGACATGCTTCAGCGCGCGCTGGCGGAGTTGCCACGGCTGTGTCGCGAGAGCTTCCTGTTGCGCAAGATCGAAGGCTTGTCGCACCCGCAAATCGCCGAACGCCTGGGGATTTCCCGGGCGCTGGTGGAAAAGCACATCGTCAATGCCATGAAGCATTGCCGGGTGCGCATGCGCCAGTGGGATGCCGCTTGATCGGCATGGGTACCTACGGGTACATATCCATTTCTGCGGTAACGGCGGCTGGCGGTTTCGCTCTTACAGCGAGTCACTTTTGGCAAACGCCCCAAAAGTAACCAAAAGGTCTTGCCCCACCATTCGGTGCCTCGCTTAGGCTCGGCATGCCCTCACTCCGGCATTGCTCCGGGGGCCCGCCGCCATCGGCCATCCATGGCCGGGGGCGGCTACCGCGGCATCCCTGCCGCGGTGCCCCCTGCGCAACGCCTGCGTTCGGCCTCTGGGAAAGGGGCATGCAGATCAAGATCAAAAGCCAAAGCAAAGCAAAGCAAATGCAAGATCAAAAGATCGCAGCCTCGCTTCACTCGACTAGCTCCTACAGGCCGGCCGGTAGGCCGCCTTGCTTTTGATTTTGACTCACCGCCCCCTCGAGAGGCCGAGTGGAGGTTCTGCGCAGTGGGCAACCCGGCAAGGATGCCGGGTTAGCCGCGTACGGCCATGGATGGCCGATCGCGGCGGGCCCACGGAGCAGGACCGGAGCGAGGGCATGCCGAGCCTAAGCGAGGCACCGAACGAAAGGGGCAAAAGCGCTTTGGTTACTTTCGCGCTTTTCGAAAGTGACCCGCTGTAAGAGCGGAACCGCCAGCCGCCGTTACCGCAGAAACGGATATGTACACCATCAAATCGGGAAGATATGGAGCCCAAACCCCGATCAAACCTCATTAAATTTTTTTTCATTGTCCTCGTTCCTATTCAACAGACGATCTGCTGCCGCCAAAGGCCGGTCAGGTCACCCAGGCTTTATCCCCGCCGCTGCGGGGTTTATCCAGAGGACACTGGAAATGACACAGGCAATTGCATCGCCCATCATTCACGACCTGATCGGCGTCGGCTTCGGCCCTTCGAACCTGGCCCTGGCCATTGCCCTGCAAGAGCGCGGGCCGAGCCAGGGCGAGCTGGATGTGCTGTTTCTCGACAAGCAGGCGGATTACCGCTGGCACGGCAACACCCTGGTGACCCAGAGCGAATTGCAGATTTCCTTTCTCAAGGATCTGGTGACGCTGCGCAATCCGACCAGCCCGTATTCCTTCGTCAATTACCTCAAGCATCATGGTCGTCTGGTGGACTTCATCAACCTCGGCACCTTTTATCCGTGCCGCATGGAATACAACGACTACCTGCGCTGGGTCGCCGGGCAGTTCACCGGGCAGAGCCGCTACGGCGAGGAAGTACTGACCATCGAGCCGGTGCTGCACCACCAGCAGGTCGAGGCGCTGCGGGTGATCTCGCGGGACAGCCAGGGACATCAACATGTACGCACCACCCGTTCGGTGGTGGTCAGCGCTGGCGGTACTCCGCGCACTCCCGAAGCGTTCAAGGCGCTCAAGGATGATGGCCGGGTATTCCATCACTCCCAGTACCTGGAGCGCATGGCCAGGCAGCCGTGCGTGAACAACCAACCGATGAACATTGCGATCATCGGCGGCGGGCAGAGTGCGGCGGAAGCCTTCATCGATCTGAACGACAGCTTCCCGTCGGTGCGGGTGGACATGATCCTGCGCGGCTCGGCCCTGAAACCGGCCGATGACAGCCCCTTCGTCAATGAAGTGTTCTCGCCGGAGTTCACCGACCTGGTGTTCCAGCAGGCCAGCAGTGAACGCGAGCGTCTGGTCAGCGAGTACCACAACACCAACTATTCGGTGGTGGACATCGACCTGATCGAACGCATCTACGGCATCTTCTACCGGCAGAAAGTCTCGGGCATTGCGCGCCATGGGTTCCGTACCCTGACCACCGTCGAAAAAGCCACTGCCACCGAACGCGGCATCGAACTGGCGGTGCGCAACAACGCCACCGGTGAAGTCACGGTTCGCCATTACGACGCGGTGGTGCTGGCCACCGGTTACGAGCGTCAGATGCACCGCCAACTGCTGGCGCCGCTGGAACAGTACCTGGGCGACTACGAGGTCGATCGAAATTACAAACTGATCACCGACGAGCGTTGCCAGGCCGGCATCTACATGCAGGGCTTCTGCCAGGCCAGCCACGGCTTGAGCGACACCTTGCTGTCGATCCTGCCGATCCGCGCCGATGAAATTGCTGGCTCTCTGTATGACCATGGCAAGTCCTGTGGGCATGGGCGTGCGGTCAGGGATTTGTTGTTGGCCACTGCCAGCTGAGATCTTTGGTTTTGATCGTTCCCACGCAGAGCGTGGGAACGATCATTTCTTGAAAGCTGAACCCTTGCTGAAGAACCCCGCGATTCCCCCTGTCACCCCCCTTTGCAGCGTTTACTCTGCAGAAACCGCCGCGTAAGCTTCGCGCGTTTTCATCAATTAGCGGAGACCCACAGTGGGTACTTGTTCGAGTGACAGTTGTCGGCCGGTCTCGGTAACCGGCATTTTCTCGGCAAGATAACGCGCAGCCCTTTGTGCCGTTATCTCGCCGAAAAGCGAGTAGCGGCATCCCGATCGTGGCCGGTTTCGGCGCGACTCCCGACGTCCCTCTCATCGACGCTCAACAGCGTGTGATGTTCGACCCCGTGTCGTCATCGCAGCGCCTCGACACGCCTGCTCGACGGTTTCCCGGCTGACCCTGGGGGGCACTGCCATGAACCTTGTCTTGCTCAAAGAATTCTTCGCCGGATTCCTGCGTAACCGTCACATCGCCCGGCACTTCCGCCGTTTGGCGCTGCTGGAAAATTTCACCGATACCACGGTCAACCGTGAAGTCCCGCCGACGCTTGCGCAAACCCTGGTCGCCGCTGCCAACAGCGACACCGGCCAACTGCTGAACAACCTCGGCAGCCACCCCGATGGTCTCAGTGAACTTGAAGCCGATGCGCTGCGCGGTCAGTACGGCCTCAATGAAGTCGAGCACGAGCAACCGCTGCCGTGGTGGAGGCACCTGTGGCACTGCTACAAAAATCCGTTCAACCTGCTGCTGACTTTACTGGTGGTGATCTCCTGGCTGACCGAAGACCTGAAAGCCGCCATCGTGATTTTCTCGATGGTGGTGCTCTCGACCTTGCTGCGTTTCTGGCAGGAAACCAAGTCCAACCAGGCCGCCGACGCCCTCAAGGCGATGGTCAGCAACACCGCCACGGTGATGCGTCGGGAGGTGGCGAACAACGGTGCGCAACGCCTCGAATTGCCGATCAAGCAACTGGTGCCGGGTGACCTGATCGTGCTCTCGGCCGGTGACATGATTCCTGCCGATTGCCGGGTGCTCAACGCCAAGGACCTGTTCGTCAGCCAGGCGGCGATGACCGGTGAATCGATGCCGGTGGAAAAATTCCCTCGTCAGCAGGACAACCACACCCACAACCCGCTGGACCTCGACAACATCCTGTTCATGGGCACCAACGTGGTGTCCGGCACGGCCATGGCGCTGATTCTCACCACTGGCAACAACACCTATTTCGGCGCGTTGGCGCAGCGGGTCGGCGCCACCGATCGCGCGCCGACCTCATTCCAGACCGGGGTCAACAAAGTCAGCTGGCTGCTGATCCGCTTCATGTTCGTCATGGCGCCGCTGGTGCTGTTCATCAACGGTTTCACCAAGGGTGACTGGACCGAAGCGTTGCTGTTCGCGCTGTCGATCGCCGTGGGCCTGACCCCGGAAATGCTGCCGATGATTGTCACCTCGACCCTGGCCAAGGGCGCGGTGTTCCTGTCGCGCAAAAAAGTCATCGTCAAACGCCTCGACGCGATCCAGAACTTCGGCGCCATGGACGTGCTGTGCACCGACAAGACCGGCACCCTGACCCAGGACAAAATCTTCCTCGCGCGCAACGTCGATGTCTGGGGCAACGATTGCGATGACGTGCTGGAAATGGCTTACCTCAACAGCTACTACCAGACCGGCCTGAAAAACCTGCTGGACGTGGCGGTGCTGGAGCACGTGGAAATCCACCGTGAGCTGAAAGCCGGCACGGCGTTTCGCAAGGTCGACGAGATTCCATTCGACTTCACCCGCCGGCGCATGTCGGTGGTGGTGGCCGAGCGTGATCAGCCGCACTTGCTGATCTGCAAAGGCGCGGTGGAAGAAGTGCTGGCGGTGTGCACCCGGGTACGCCATGGCGATGCCGACGAAGCCCTGAGCGATGAATTGCTGGCGCGGATTCGCCAGGTCACCGCCACGTTCAATGACGAGGGCCTGCGGGTGGTGGCAGTGGCGGCACGGCCGATGATCGAGGGCCGCGACACTTACAGCCTGGCCGATGAACAGGCACTGACGCTGATCGGCTACGTGGCTTTCCTCGATCCACCGAAGGAAAGCACCGCGCCGGCACTCAATGCCCTGGCCGCGCACGGTGTGGCAGTGAAAGTGCTGACCGGCGACAACGAACGGGTGACCGCGAAAATCTGCCGTGAAGTCGGGCTGGAGCAGCAAGGCCTGCTGATGGGCAATGACGTCGAACGCATGAGCGACGCCGAACTGGCGGTGGCGGTGGAGACCACCAACGTCTTCGCCAAACTCACGCCGTCGCACAAGGAGCGCATCGTCCGTCTGCTCAAAGGCAACGGCCACGTGGTCGGTTTCATGGGCGACGGCATCAACGATGCGCCGGCCCTGCGCACCGCCGACATCGGTATTTCGGTGGACAGCGCGGTGGACATCGCCAAGGAAGCAGCGGACATCATCCTGCTGGAAAAGAGCCTGATGGTGCTGGAGGAGGGCGTACTGGAAGGGCGGCGGACCTTCGCCAACATGCTCAAGTACATCAAAATGACCGCCAGCTCGAACTTCGGCAACGTGTTCTCGGTGCTGGTGGCCAGTGCGTTCATCCCGTTTCTGCCGATGCTGCCGATGCACCTGCTGGTGCAGAACCTGCTCTACGACATTTCGCAGATCGCCATTCCATTCGATAACGTCGATGAAGAAATGCTCAGCAAACCCCAGCGCTGGCAGCCGGCGGATGTCGGGCGTTTCATGCTGTTTTTCGGCCCGATCAGCTCGATCTTCGACATCAGCACCTTTGCCTTGATGTGGTACGTGTTCGATGCCAACACCCCGGACCACCAGACCCTGTTCCAGTCCGGCTGGTTCGTGGTCGGGTTGCTGACCCAGACGCTGATCGTGCACATGATCCGCACGCCGAAGGTCCCGTTCCTGCAAAGCCGCGCCGCCATGCCGCTGCTGGTGATGACCGGCGTCATCATGGCCGTGGGGATTTTCCTGCCCATGGGGCCGCTGGCGCATTACTTCAAACTGCAGGCGCTGCCGTCGCTGTATTTCGTGTTCCTGCCGGTGATTCTGCTGGCGTACATGGCGCTGACCCAGGCGGTGAAAGGCTTCTACATTCGTAGGTTTGGTTGGCAGTAATGCTGCCAGCTCCTACAAAGGCGGCGATCTTTTGATCTTTAAACACGTATCTTTAGGAAAAATCCTACAGAAAGTACGACGGGTCTTCCGTAGCCTTGCTCCCCCACGAATCTGTCACTCCCAAGGGACCTGTTTTGCCGAATAAAGCCCTGCGCATCCTGATTGCCGACGAACAGCATTTTCACCGGCTGAAAACCGAGCGCTTGTTCAATCAGCTCGGTTATTACCGGGTGGCACCGGTGCACAACCTTGTGCAGATGCTGACCTTGGTCGAGTACGGTTGCGAGCCGTTCGACCTGGTGGTCATTGATGCCTCGCTGGCGGATGGGGCGTTGGACCTGCCTGGGTTCTTCCTCGATAACGGCCAGGTTCATCATGCATTGATCTACGACGGCCACGCGCAGTTGCCGGATCTTGCGTCCATTCAACGGCTGATGGCGCTGATCGATCCGCATGGATGTGAAGCTGAATACTCCCTGGATCACGAGCGATTCGCTGATGCTGGGCTACCGCTCGTCGGAGCTACCATTTGTCGGAACTATCATTTCTGACAGGTAGTTTCTTCCTTTTACCTATGCAAAAGTTTTCGCGCAGCCGTTGCGCCTGCTCCGCCGTTATCCGGGGGCAAGCGTTGATTTTTTGCGCAAGGAATCGTCATGAAGAAAGCGCTGGTTGTGGACGATCATCCGGTGGTACTCGCCGCAGTCAGCCTTGTACTTGAGCGGGAAGGTTTCAAGATCATTTACAAGGCGTCCAGTGTTGGCGAGGCGTTGTCGATACTTCGTCAGAATGAAATCGATCTGGCGATAGTGGATCTGAGCCTGTCTGATGGCGAGGGGATAAGTTTGATCGAGCGGATCACCGCCAGTGATTGGTCATGTCGGGTAGTGGCTTTCACCGCCTTGGATCCGTCGATATTTCAAGAGCGTTGCATGCGCGCTGGTGCAATGGCGTATGTCGCCAAGACCAACGACTTGAGTCAACTGCAAAAAGCCGTGCATGCAGTCAAGGGCGGTTACACCTTTTTCAAGCAGCTGTCCTCGGGGCCGCAGGACCCTGGGCAACGCAGCGAAAAAGCGATGATCGACAACCTTTCCACCCGCGAATTGGCCGTCCTGCGGTGTTTGGCCCAGGGCATGACCAACAAGGCAATCGCCGCGTATATGAATCTGAGTGTGAAGACCACCAGCACCTACACAACCCGCTTGGTCCTAAAACTCGGAGTGCAGTCGAAGGTGTTCCTGCGGGATTTCGCCCAGCGCAATCATCTGATCTGAATGAACCCGACCGTGCGCATCTTCCTGTTGGCGTTGATGCTGTGCCTTACAACACAGGTTCCTCCGGCGCTGGCCGACGAGCCGCAACCGTTGCATCTACTGGGGCGTTCCACAGCAGAGGGCTATCAGGTCAAGCTGGAGGAAAAAGACTGGCAATGGCTACGGGATAAACGGGTCTTGCGCCTGGGGGTGACGGGGCCGGACTACCCGCCCTTCGAGGTGACGCGTCACCGCGATGAGCTGGAGGGCATCACGGCCGATTACGCCGGGCTGCTGGGGCAACTGCTGCACGTGAAGATCGACGTGCTGCGTTATGCCACCCGTGAAGCCGCCATGGCGGCCCTCAAAGGTCATGAGCTGGATCTGCTCGGCACATCGAACGACTTCGAGGCGGCCGACCCCGCGCTGACCCGATCCCGCGCCTATGCCGAGGATCAGCCAATGCTGGTCACCCGCGTGGACGAGCGAATGCCCGCCAACCTTGCCGGCAAACGTATCGCCATGGTCGAAGACTATCTGCAGGCCAGGACCGTCGAGACCTTCTACCCCGATGCGACCTTGCACCGCTACGCCTCGGTACTCGACGCGGTCGGGGCGGTGGCGTTCAGGCAGGCCGACGTGTTTTTGGGCGACTTCATCAGCGCCAATTACCTGATCAACAACAACTACCTCAATAACGTTCATCTGGCGGGGCCTTCCGGTCTGGATGCCAACCCGTTCGGTTTCGCTTTGGCGGCGGACAATTCGCACCTCAAAGGCATCGTCGACAAAGCGCTGGCGGCGATCCCCATGGACCAGCGCGCGGCCATCGAGTTGCGCTGGAGTGCCGGCAGGCCCAGTACGGCGGGTCAACAACAGGTGCGTCTGAGTGCCAGTGAACAACGCTGGCTGGAGCGGCATCCGACGGTCACTGTCGGCGCGATCGACAATTTTCCCCCGCTGACGTTCTACGATGCCCAAGGCCGGCTCAGCGGCTTGACGGCACAGTTGCTGAAGTTGATCAGCCAGCGCAGCGGTTTGACCTTTCAGATGCAACGCGGTCAATCACTGGACCGGCAAATCGCACAGCTCCAGGATGGCGAGATCGACCTCTTGCCGGTGATCACCCTCGGTGCCGAGCGTGAAGAGACGTTGCGGTTTACCCGCGCCTACCTCAGTAACCCCTTTGTGCTGGTCAGTGCAACGACGGCGGGCAGTCCCAGGACGCTGGACGATCTGGCCGGCAAGCGCCTGGCGATTTATCGCGGTCATCCGTTGTTCGGGTTCATCCAGGCCCAGGCGCCGCAGGTGCGTCTGGTCGAGGTGCAAAGCCCGGCCGAGGGCATGGAACAGGTGATCAAAGGGCAGGTCGATGCGACGCTCAGTTCGTTGATCGTCGCCCGCTACCTGATCGCCCGGCAGTATCACGAACGACTGCGCATCAGCAGCACCGTGGGCGATCAACCTGCCCGCATCGCCCTGGCCACTGCACGCGGCGCGCTGGAGCTGCACTCGATTCTGAACAAGGCCTTGCTGAGTATTTCGCCTCAGGAACTGGACGATCTGGTAGCCCGCTGGAGCCATGACGTGGTGCTGGAGGACAGCTATTGGCAGCGTCATCGCCAGGGCATTCTTCAGGCGTTTGCCGTGGCGGGTGCCTTGCTGTTGCTCGCCTTGGGCTGGATCGCCTGGCAGCGCCGGCAGATTCGCCAGCGCCAACAATGGTTGCAGCAATTGCAGGACGCCAAGGACGAAGCGGACGATGCCAACCGCGCCAAAACCACCTTTCTGGCGACCATGAGTCATGAGATCCGCACCCCGATGAACGCGCTGATCGGCATGCTCGAACTGGCCCTCAAACGTGCAGACGAGGGCGTCACCGACCGTGTTGCCATTGAAGTGGCGTTCAGTGCCGCACAACAATTGCTGGCGCTGATCGGCGACATTCTGGACATCGCCCGTATCGAATCCGGGCATTTATCCCTGACCCCTGAACGGGCCAATCTGCGAACGCTGGTGGAATCGGTGTGTCGGGTTTTCGAGGGGCTTGCACGGCAGAAAGCGTTGGCGTGGCGAATCAATCTGGATGAACACAGCGACTGCGATGTGTCGATCGACCCCACCCGTTTCAAGCAGGTGCTGTCCAATCTGCTGAGCAACGCCATCAAGTTCACCCAGGCGGGTGAGGTGAGCCTGACGCTACGGGTGACGCCCGTTCCATCTGGGCATCTGGCGGTCAAAGTGCGCATTAAAGACACCGGCATCGGTATCAGCGGCATCGACCAGCAACGATTGTTCAGCCCGTTCGTCCAGGCCAGCAATAACATGCAGTCAGCTCGCGCAGGTACCGGATTGGGCCTGGTGATCAGCCGCACCTTGTGCGAAATGATGGGCGGCCGGTTGCAACTCGACAGCGTTCTCGGACAAGGCACGCAAGTCGACATCAACCTTGAGCTGATCGCATTGCCGCCGTTGTCTTCCTGTGAGCAGATGGACAGCGGGTTGCAGGCGCCGGCGCGGCCATTGACGATTCTGGTGGTCGACGATCACCCGGCCAATCGATTGTTGCTTTCACAGCAACTGAGTCATTTGGGGCATCGTGTTCTGGAGGCCGAAGAGGGTGGGCGCGGGCTTGAGCTGTGGCGCGAACATGAGTTCGATCTGGTCGTTACCGACTGCAATATGCCCAGGCTCAGTGGTTATGAACTGGCGGGTGCAATACGCGATGAAGAGCGCGCCCAGGGATTACCGCCGACGCTGATTCTGGGGTTTACCGCCAATGCGCAGCCCGAGGAGAAAGCCCGATGCCTGGAGGCAGGCATGGACGATCGCCTGTTCAAACCTATCTTGCTGGGGGATTTGGAAAAATGGCTGGCCTCCTGGTTTGCCAGTGCAGTGCCAGAGATCATCGAAGAGCAACCCATTGCCGAGATGGACCTGAGTGGGCTGGAGCAATACCTCGGTGCGGACCGCACACTCCTGGATCGCCTGGTTTGCGAACTGACGGTGACCAATCGGGCGGACCGGGATGATCTGCTCCAGGCGCACGCCAGTGGCAATCGCCCTGGCCTGCAAGACCTGGCGCACCGCATCAAGGGCGGTGCGCGCATGGTTCGGGCGCAACGTTTGATCGAGTGTTGCGAGCAACTGGAGCGTGTTATCGATGAAGGGAATCCGGCGCTGCTCGACGAAGCCGTCGACCAGTTACAGCAGGCTATGTTGTCGTTGGACAAGCATTTGAGCCAAGACTGAGAAAATCAAAAGATCTGTTGCTCTTAAGCAATATCACTACGGGTGCAGCAGGCGCACGCCGAGGCGCTATCGTTCTCCAAATAGAACGCTAAGGCTGATTTTTGCAGTCTAGTGCACCAAAGGTCGCGGTTTTAAGCTTTGTCCATCGCGTCATACAACAGATTCGGAGGCAAAGATGAAGAACATCATCGGTATCTACACCAGCCCGCGACCTCATTGGGTCGGCGACGGTTTTCCGGTTCGCACGCTGTTTTCCTACGACAATCTGGGCAAACACATCAGCCCGTTTCTGCTGCTGGATCACGCCGGCCCGGCCGAGTTCACCCCGACCAGCGAACGTCGTGGCGTTGGTCAGCACCCGCACCGCGGTTTCGAAACCGTGACAATCGTTTACAAGGGTGAGTTGGAGCACCGCGACTCCACCGGCAGCGGCGGCAAGATCGGTCCGGGCGACGTGCAATGGATGACCGCGGCCTCGGGGATTATTCATGAAGAATTCCATTCCGAAGGTTTCGCCAAAACCGGTGGCACCCTGGAGATGGTGCAGCTGTGGGTCAACCTGCCGGCCAGGGACAAGATGGCCGAGCCCGGTTACCAGACGATTCTCGACGGCGACATCCCGAGCGTCCCGCTGAAAAACAACGCCGGCAGCCTGCGCTTGATCGCCGGTGAGTTCGACGGCCACAAAGGCCCGGCGCGGACCTTCACGCCGATTGACGTGTGGGATGTGCGCTTGAACGCCGGCAAGTTGTTGACCCTGGATCTGCATGAAGGACGCAACACTGCACTGGTCGTGCTGCGCGGCACGGTGCAGGTCAACCAGAAGGAACGGGTGCGTGAAGGACAGTTGGCGTTGTTCGAACGAAACGGTGATCAGCTCAGCCTGCAAGCCAACAATGACGCTGTAGTGCTGTTGCTCAGCGGCGAGCCGATCGACGAACCCATCGTCGGCCATGGCCCGTTTGTGATGAACACCGAGCAGGAGATTCACCAGGCTTTCGCCGACTTCCAGTCCGGCCGGTTCGGACGGATGAGCGGTTGAATTCAACGCAGTAGTGGGTTGCCCTGCAACCTGGAATCTCCCACATTGGTTTTATGGTGTTTTGCAGATTGGAGGCTTCGCCAGCTCCTACAATCTGTGAGATCTTCACACCATTGGGCCTTTGCTGGAGTTACTTGATGCTGTCACTGCTCACCGATCACCCATTGCTTAGCGCGCTGTTCCTGATCCTGATCGATCTGGGGTTGTGGCGTTTGATCACCGCCAGCGGCAGCAACTGGAAACTGGCGGTGCGGTTGGTGATTTTCTCGCTGTTCAGCGTGCTGCTGTTCACCGAAGGCTTGAACCCCATGGAACCGGCGCCCTGGGCCGACAACGTGCCGATGCACCTGGCGGCAACCGGTTTGCAGATTGGCTGGTGGCTGTACGCGGCGCGCACCCTGACGGTGTTGCTTGGCGCGGTGATGATGCAACGGGTCGGGCACACCGGGCGCTTGTTGCAGGACCTGCTCGGCGCGGTGATTTTCCTGATCGCGGTCATCGCTGCCCTGGCGTACGTGCTCGAGTTGCCGGTCAAGGGCGTGCTGGCAACATCCGGTGCCTTGGCGATCATCGTCGGCCTGGCCTTGCAAAGCACCCTCAGCGATGTGTTCTCCGGGATCGTCCTGAACACCACCAAACCCTATCAACTGGATGACTGGATCTCCATCGACGGCACCGAAGGCCGTGTCACCGACATCGACTGGCGCGCCACGCGCCTGCAAACCGCGCAAGGCAGCATGGCGGTGATTCCCAACTCCCTGGCGGCCAAGGCCAAGATCGTCAACTTCAGCCGCCCCAATGACATTTTCGGCGTCTCGATCAGCCTGCAAGTGAGCCCCCATGCTCGTCCGCAAAAGGTGATCGATGCCCTGGAGCGGGCCATGCAGGGGTGCCGCTTTCTATTGAACAAACCGGCACCGAGCGTGGCGTTGAAAAGCTCCGACAGCACCGGTGTGGAATATGAAATCAGCGGCTTCGTGGTCTCCATGGATCAGAAACGCATGGTGCGTAATCAGCTGTTCGACCTGGCGTTCCGGCATTTGCAGGCGTCCGGTGTCAGCCTGTTGTCGAGCGTCGAGCCTATCGCGCCCGCCACCTTGTCTCGGCCGCGGGCGCTGCTGGACAGCTCGAACATCTTCTCGACCCTGCGTCAGGAAGAGAAAGAAACCTTTAGCCAGAACATGAAGCTGCAAACCTTCCGCGCCGGTGAAATGATCCTGCCGGCGGGGGAGGTCAGCGATCACCTGTTCATCATCGAGTCCGGTGTGGTGTCAGTGACGCTGAGTCGCGGTGGTAAAAAAATCGAGGCCGCCCGCATGGGGCCGGGTGAGGTGATCGGCGAGGCCGGGATTCTGTCCGATGAATCGGCACTCGCCGACTTTATGGCCAAGACTTTTTGCACGCTTTACCGCATCGAGAAGGAATACCTCAAGCCGTGCCTGGATGCTCGCCACGACATCAGCGAGGCGATGAAAGCCTTGCTGGATTACCGTATGCACACGGCTCAGACGCTGATTCAGGAACCACCTAAAGTGGTGGCGAAGAAGGGGTTCTTGCAGTGGTTGCGCAGTCGGGCCTAGGCGCTCGAACGCAATCGGGTTGACCTTCAACCGGCGATGGGCGGCCGTGCTGTTCGCCGACTGAGGTGCGGTCTTGAGTGTTCCCGTGCTCGAACGGCACATGTTGCAACGTCATGCCAATGGGGCCAACCATCAGCAACAAGCCCAGACGAATCAGGGTTTGCCGGCGTGTCAGTGGCTTTTTACATGCCGTTTCAGAGGAAGACGAAGCGGCGTAGGGCAACGGCACTCGCGATGAGGGTGACATGGGCTGCACTCATTTAGGGCATCCTGGCCGCGTAATCAAGAATTAGTCGCATTCTAGTGCTACTAATGAGGTGATGGCAATTACCCATGATTCTTATTTTTCGACTTGTCCATTGGCATCCTCAACTTCCCAACAATTGGCTATTTGTTCCACATCAGGTCGGCATTAACGTAGCTCCAACCCCACCTGTGATTGGAGTTCACCATGCAACCTCGTATCGATTTCTACACTGCCTCCCCGGACGGCCTCAAAGCCATGATGGCCCTGGAAGCTGCCGTCTCGAAACTGCCGCTGGAAAAGTCGCTGATCGAACTGGTCAAGCTGCGCGCATCGCAGATTAACGGCTGTGCCTTCTGCATCGACATGCACACTGCCGATGCCATCAAGGACGGGGAAACGCCACGCCGGCTGTTCGCCGTGACGGCCTGGCGCGAGGCACCGTTCTTCACCGATCGTGAGCGCGCCGCGCTGGCCTGGACTGAGTCCCTGACCCAACTGAGCCTGACCCACGCCCCGGACGAAGACTACGCACTGCTCAGCGCCGAATTCAGCCCCAAGGAAATGGTCGACCTGACCGTGGCGATTTCCACCATCAACAGCTGGAACCGCCTGGCGGTAGGCTTCCGTAAAATGCCTCAAGCCTGATCAATGAGCATCAGCTGACGGCGCGGCCGGT